>CALCQO010000051.1 GCA_937894675.1 uncultured Clostridia bacterium | reverse complement strand
TTGATTATATCTCAACTAACTCTCGGACTGGTACAAGGATTGGGGGGCAGGTCAGCGTTGCATAGCAACCACTACACCACATCCCCCATGGTCATCACTATCTATGGGCCTGTGGAAAACCCCCGGATTGTGATTGGCGGGAAGGAATACAAGATAACCGCCAGTATCATAGCGAATCAGCGCATTATCATTGATCAGTTGCGTAAAACGATTGTCGCGAAAAATCCAGACGGGCAGGAAACCAACCTGTTTGATTACCGCGACAAGGAAAATGATATCTTCGCTTATCTGGAAGCCGGGACACAGCATGTTATCTATACGGGGACATTTGGTTTTGATATCACCGTCATCGAGCAGAGGAGTGAGCCTTCATGGATTTAATCCACGCCAACGCCATGCTGGAGGAAATCGGGTACATAACCGAAATCAACCGCTATGATGCTGAACTGTCCCAGGAACTGAAAGCCACGATTGAAAACAATTCCTTCGCCTTGATGCTGCCCGATGAAGTGTGGAAATCATCGCCCATCACAGAAGGGCATTACATCTATATCCCCAACACGGAATGGGGCGGGCAGGTGGAGTTAGTCAAACACAGCACCGCATCAAAGCAGGTGACGCTATCCGGCGTTACCTGGCGCGGTATGCTGTTTCGAAAAGTAATTGAGCCGCCCGCCGGGCAGAATCACTTGACCATCGCCGGGATGGACGCCAATGCAGCCATGGCAGCCATTATCGGTAATGCCATGGGTAATGCTTTTGTGGTATCAGCAGTGGTATCAGGCATCACCATCGGCAGCCATTCATTCCGATACGCAAACATGCTGACAGGGATTGAAGAGATGCTGTCACTGCACGGTGCCGCGTTGGAAATGACATTCAACCAGGTAACCCGCCAGGTGATGGTTTCCGCACGGGCGATTGAAGACTATTCCGCGCGAATTGACCTGTCCCAGGACTACGGTGTGGATATGATTACCACACTGGGTGGGTTTGACCGCTACAACCATATCATCGCGCTGGGTGCCGGTGAACTGGAAGATAGGGACATCTTGCATGTGTACCGGCTGGACGAGGGGACAATCACCACAACCGCACCGGCATGGGTTGGTACAGCGAAAGACCACGCCAAAACATATGATTATACAAACCCCGAAAGCCTGGAAAAGTTGCAGGAAGGCGCCGCTGAAATGCTGGTGGGATACGCGCCGCTCAGCACGGTGGAAATGGATCCGAATGTAGCCGGTCTGGAACTAAGCCTGGGTGATAAAGTCGGCGCCCGTGACCGCCTGGTGGGAATGCAGGGCGTGGTTACCGTAATTGGCAAGATATTAACAATGGACAGCACGGGCATCCGTGTGGAAACGAGGGTAGGCTGATGGCACAAAAAGGAATAACACTATACACCGCTACGGGTGACGCGCCGCATATTGCAGCTGGAGATGACGCGGCGATATACCGCGCCGTGTTCGGTAGCAATTCTGGCATAACTGACGCTGACAACCGCTTAGTGTGTACGCGCGTGAACGATACGACTATATCAGTTGATACAGGAGTTTTCAGCAACCAGGGCTATATGCTTCGCGTGGACGCGCCTATCAACCTATCTGTGGATATGGGGCAGGCCGGGTATTTCCGCCGTGATTTAGTTGTTGCCGAGTACACGATTGGCGGCGGGCTAACGAGCGACACGCACGTTTTGAAAGTGATTAAAGGCACGCAAAACGCAAGCGAGGCGGGCGCGACCGACCCGGCATTGACACAGGATAGCCTGATTACTGGCAGCGCCGGAAACAAGCGACAAGAGCCGCTTTTCAGGCTGAGAATATCCGGCACATCGCTGGGTGTGAATATTGAACGCATCGCGCCGTATATTGGCGGATTCTACGCTTAAAAGGGGGACACGATGGCACAGGCACTTAGCACCTTAGCGCTGGGCACGAAACTTGAAATACAGGTTAAAAGCGAATGGCAGTATAAGTTTGGCGCACGGATAACCTATATAGTTGTGGATAAAAACCACGCAGGCTATCCGTCAGGTGCTATTTCGCTTATGACCGAGAAAGCGCTTTTTACTTCTGCATATGACGCAAAGGAACCGACAAACCCCAACACAAATATACGTAATCGGGGTAATTCTCGTTATATTCATTCTAACATTCATCAATGGCTAAATAGCAACGCCGCAAGCGCGTGGTACTCTGCGAAACACACCTATGACGCGCCGCCGATTGCTGAAAATATTGTAAATGGTGTAAATCCCTATGCTTCATGGCCGGGCTTTTTGAACATGTTAAATGAGCAATTTGTCCTGTCTTTAATTACCACATCTTTGGTGGCTGCGCGGCCTGATGTTGATGGCGGCGGTACAGATTCGCTTTCGGGTAAAATGTTCTTGCCTTCTATTTCCGAAATGGGGTATGCACCATATATGACGACCGCAGACGGTACTCTTTTGAGTTACTTCAACACGAACGAACGCCGCGCTTATCCGATACCGGAAACGGGCGCGTCTGGCTTTGTAAACACTTATACACGCTCTGCCAGAACGGAAGGGTATGCGTGGTGTCTTGACCAAAGAAAAATATATGAGGCGGAGTTTACTGGTGGCCACGCTCATGGCTTTAATTACATCCGCCCCATGTGCAACCTTCCCGGCACAATCATGGTTATGCCGTCACCGTACACTACAGGCGCTTTTATCCTTGTTGAAAATCCTCCAACAGCACCGACTATTAATTATCCGGTGTCTGGTGAAAAATCATACAATAAACGCCCGCGCGTGCTCATCACGCTAAATGCAGCATCCGCGTCTGGCCTGACACAGACGCTGATTTCGGCGGGCTATATCCCGGCAAAAGCGACCGGGCAAAACGGACAAAAAATCAGACTGCAAAAAACTGATGATGCAACTGTGGGAAACAATACGATATCTGTGCAGACGCAGACGCAGTATTCTAACACGTCAACTGCTGCATCGCGTGGGTACACATACGAGGCCCCCACTTTTACCGACAACCCCATCCAAGAAAACGCCACCCGAATCAAGGCCGCGCACATGAACGAGCTGCGCACGATGATAAACGACACGCGGCAATACTACGGGCTGGCACCAATCGTGTGGAATGAAACCATCGAAGCGGGCACAACCTCCACCAGAAACTGGGCGGCTCATATCGAAGAAATGCGGAACGCCATAGGCGATATTGTGACGCTTGTAAACGGTTGGGACACGAGCGCAGCGCTTCGGATTGTTCTTCCCGCATGGATTCCGATTTCCACAGGCAGGCCGCGTGCTGACGTAATGGAACAGATTCGGGCCGCCGTGAAGTTATTGTGAGGTGACGAAATGGCGCTGACTAAAGCGAAACTGATGGAGCTGATTGATAACGGCGGCATTGATGTCGGAGGCGGCGGTGGGAGCGGATTGCCTCCGGGCGGTGTGGAAGGACAGATACTGAAAAAGACCGCGACTGCTGCTGATTGGGGTGATATCACTATTGCTGATATTAAAGCGACACGCGGTAACATCCTGCACAACTGGGACTTCCGCAACCCCGTCAACCAGCGAGGAGTTACTGGTGCAATCAGCACAGGCACATATTTCTACGACCGATGGATACGTAACAGCGGCACGGTGACCGTTGCGGAGGGATACCTGACGCTGGCGAGCGGTGCTGTGGTTGAGCAGCGCATAGAGGGTCTGTATCTGGCAGGGGAAACCGCGACCGTATCCGTGCAGACGGACGTCGAAATCATCAGCGGGACGGGCGTATTCCCAACAGCGGCGGGAACGGTGGACATCACGCTGACGGGCTTTGGAACTGCAACGCTTGGCTATAACGCAGGCTACATGTTTGTGCGCTTTGCGGCATCGGGGGGCCAGAACGTTGATGTTGTCAAACTCGAACTCGGCACCGTATCCACCCTTCACCTTGACCCGCCTGTTGACCATGCGGTGGAGTTACCGAAGTGTCAGAGATTTTATTATCGGATAGCTGCTTTGAGTGGTGGCAGGAGTTTTGGGATGTCTATGAGTGGCAGTAACAAGGGGGATTTTAACGTTCTAATTACTCACCCAGTTGGGATGAGAATACAGCCGACAATCACGCACAATGCCACGGTTGGAAATATGCTTCTAAGGGCATTTCAGGGCGCAAGTCAGCAGGCGGTAGATTCTATACTCCAGGTTCCGAATGATGAGAATGCGTCGTCTTCGGTAAAGTTTTACAGAGCAGGTTATACGGGCTTCAGTGTTGGACAGTTTTTCAATATTGTAGCCTCCTCTAGCTACATCATGGATTTGTCGGCCGATTTATAAGGAGGGGAAATGTATAAAGTTTACGTCAAGACAGATGAAGCGGGCTGCATCGCGGCTATAAATTCAGACGCTTTCCTGCCCGACACGAGCGGATGGACGGAAATTGATAAGGGCGAAGGCGACAAATTTCACCACGCTCAGGGGAATTATTTGCCGAAACCTCTTTATACCGATGAAGGAGTGCCACGCTATAAGCTGGCAGATGGGAAGGTTACGGAGCGCACCGCCGAAGAAATACAGGCAGACATTGACGCTATCCCGCCGCCCCCGCCCGACCCGCTCCAAGTGACGCAAAAAGCCGCAACGGTCATGTTCCGGGCGCTGGCGCAGACGGACGTTGTTACGGCTGATGACGCGCTGGACAACGCCGCTATGTTCCCGCTGTGGTCTGACAACATCGGGCAACAGGCCGAGGCGGGGAGCTACTGGCGGCATGCGGACAAACTGTACCGGGTCAACGTGGGGCAGGGGCACACGATACAGGCCGGTTGGTCGCCTGACAAGGCTGCTTCTTTGTTTTCGCTGGCCGCAAATCCAGCCGAGGAATGGCCGGAATGGATACAGCCAACAGGGGCGCACAATGCGTATGCTGTGGGGGATAAAGTGACGCATGACGGCAAGAGATGGATATCCACAGCGGACGCAAACACATGGGTGCCGGGGGCGTATGGGTGGGAGGAAGTTAAATGATAACAGGCAAGCAGCTGGTTGATGAATACAAAAAGACCATCGGCAAATACACCTACGCTCAACGGGACTGCATCGGGTCGATATGGAAGATATTAGAGCGATACGGGGCAAAAACGCAGTTGGTCGGCTCGAACTGGTTCGCCAGGCATGAATTACGCAACATGCGCCCGCTGACGGATAAATCGCAGCTGTACGACGGGTGCGCTGTGCTCAAGACCGTGCTGCCGAATCAATCCGGGTATGCGTTACCTGACCGATACAAGAGCGACGCTGACCCGATTGACTATAACCATATAGGCATCGGGACGGACGAGGGCGAGATACTGGACAGCACCCGGACGGCATCGGGGCGGGACGGGCCGGGGGTATCAACGGCGAAAATCGGGCCGAACAGCTGGGACATCATCGCTGAGTTTGAGGATGTGGACTATACAGGCATGGTATACGACGTGCCAGAAGGAGACGCTATGGTTGGTTATATCAACCTCCCCAAAGACAGTAACGTTAAATTCCGCATCAGTCCGTCCACAGACAGCCAGTGGTATGGCCGCATCAACGGCGGCGAGAAGGTTGAGATCGTGTCGATCGGTGCCGAGTGGACGCGCGTCAGATACGGCGGCCATGACGGGTATGTGATGAGCAAATTCATCACCACAGACGCCCAGCCTGACCCTATACCGCCCGACATGCCATATCAAGACAGCGCCAATGAGGAGGAACCCGTGCAAGATTTAACGGTTTATACTTCTCCAGACGGAACGGTTGAGACGGAGCCGCTTGTTGTTACCGTTACTGGCGGCGGAACCGCTCGGATGCGGAAAAAACCCGATATCAATGCGCTGATACTTTCAAACATCCGTGATGGTGTCTATGTCCAAGGCATACGGCGTGGAGAAGATGGGTGGTATCAAATTAAGTACAACGGGAAAATCGGCTGGATGATGGAGCAATATTTAAGGGTTGACGGGGAAGCGTATCCCGGGGATTCCGACCCCCCTGATGTGGTTGATGTGGACAAGGCGGCGCTGTGGGCCGAACTGGAGGGGCTAAATAAGCGCCAGGCCGTCATTATCGCCGCTTTGAGAGGGGTGGTGTGATGTGGAGTGGATAGCGCCTGTCAAGGCGCTGCTGGGGGTCATTGTAGCGATACTTGCCGCCTTGTGGCGGTTGGCAATCCAGACCAATAAGAGCAAGGAGGCCCTGTCGCAGGTGGCAACGAATAAAGAATCCATTGATGCGCTCAAGGGCGAAATCAGCACCATCAAAGAGGACATATCCGATATTAAAGACGGCGTCGACCGTCAGGGGCACGACATGGCGGCTGTGCTCGGCGCGTTGCAGGCTGTGATGATTGCGCTCAATGACGAGGGGTGCAATATTTCACGCGCGAGGGACAAATTCAACGATTATCTGTCGAAAAGATGAAGGAGAAAAGCATGGAACAAAACAGAATCAAATCCCCGGTATTGTGGTCGGCTCTTGTCGCTCAAATCCTGAGCATCCTGGTGCTGCTGGATGTGGTTGCACCTACTCAAAGCGAGACGATTAACCAGGTTGTGGCCGCTGTGCTCCAGATGCTTGTGGCGTTTGGCGTGCTCAATTCGCCCACATCGGCTGACAGGTTCTGACGCGGCACCTTGATATAAGGCATACCGCACAGGGCGCTTATTTCGACTTGCGCTTCAAAAACTTCACAGAACGCAGAGTTTTCTGACTTGCGCTTCAAAAACTTCGCCGCTCCCGCTTGGGGGCGGTTTTTTGTGTTGTATCTGACAGAATCGGGGCCGGGGCGGGTTGTGTCGGGTGTGGGTGACGTGTGTGTTTTGATATGTGCAACACGAAATGCAACAAGCAGGCTATAATGCCGTGTTATTTAACCATGCAACACAGATGCAACTTTTTTGATTTTTTTCAAATTATTTTTTTGTTACAAACAGTACAACCAAAGGTACAACCAACATTGCACAAAATAGCGCTAATTACGTTAATTTTCAGTAGAGCGGACAGAAACAAAAAAAGCCGCTAAAGCGTTATGCTTCAACGGTTTTTAGGTGGTGCGCCTTCAGGGACTCGAACCCGGGACACCCTGATTAAGAGTCAGGTGCTCTACCAACTGAGCTAAAGGCGCGTGCCGCTGGTTTCCGCTTCTTTCCCTGCGATGATTTTGCCATGGGATTTCCGAAACCGCTTTGCTATTATATCCACCTCATGGAGGTTTGTCAATTGAAAAACGCAAAAAAGTAAGGATTTTGCATCCAGGATGCCGCATAACTTTCCTTGCCCGCAAAGACAACAGTTTCATCATGTGAGGGCAGCCCATGAAATCAGGAACGGAACACATAAGGAAAAGAGGCATTGGCGCCTCTTTTCTTTTCCTTGCTTTTTCAATTTCATGTTGTGCTTGTTATCGGCAAGCCTAGGGTCTGCCTTGCCCGCGGGATTATCCATTAAAATTCTCAGTCAGCAACCCTTTTCGCCGCTTTCCCCGCGTCAGTCACACCTTGAATAGCCGCAGGCCTTGCACACATTGCAGCCCCCCTCCTGAGTGAGGGTTTTCTGCTTGCATTCCGGGCAGTGGGCGTAGTTGGTGATGGCTTCCTCTTTTTTCACGCGCTCCGCCAGCGCCAGGGCGGTGCCGTTGCCGGCGCTGTGGCTGTCGCCGTTCTTGCCGTTGGGGATGCTCTCGCGCACATCGTCCCACATCTCCTGCAGGGCAAAGCCGATGGCGTTGGGGCAGCAAGCGCCCTTGGAGGCGTCCCCCTCCTTGACCCGGCGGCGGATATAGGCGGCGCACTGGCCCACCGACAGCATCTGGTCGATGATGTCCTCAGTGCCTACGCCGCCCCGGGCAGCCAGGCTGGTCATACGGGAGAGGCCGTTCATGTACCGCTCGCACCCGCCCGAGCCGCCCCTGTCCAGGAACAGCTCGATCAAATCTCCCGTCTCCGGGTCGAAATGGGCGTGGACGTAGACCTTGCCGCAGCCGCTCTGGATGGTGCGGATGCGGATCGTGTTGCTGTCGCTGTGGCGCAGCACATGCCCCCGGCGCAGGGTCTGGTCCCCCTCCTCGCCGGTCTGGTTGTCCTGCTTGCCGCCGGTGGTTAGAATGCCCACCTTCTTGCAGCCATCACGGAAAATGGTGATGCCCTTAAGCTTGCTGCGCCAAGCCTGCAGGAAAATCTGGGCGACTTCCTCCCGGGTGGCGCTTTCGGGCAGGTTGACGGTGGAGGAGATGGCTGTGTCCACATGCTTCTGCATCACCGCCTGCACGGCGATGCGTTGGTCGCTGGGGATGTCCACGCTGGTGATGAAGTACCCGGGCAGCTCCGCGCTGCCGGTCTGCTCCAGATATTCCTGGGCGGTCTTGCAGAAGATGTCATAATAGGTGTCCTGCCCCTCGGTGGCGCCTACGGTGCGCCTGGTGTACTTGATGGCGTACTCGGGCTCTACGCCGCCGCTGCGGCCCAGGAAGGTGCTCAGGCTGCCCGTGGGCGCCACCGACAGCAGCGAGCAGTTGCGCAGCCCCTTTTCCTTGAGCAGCTTGATTTCCTTGGCGTCAAAATGCTCCTTCATGATGCGGGAAAGCCATACCTTGTGGCTGTAGGCAGGGAACTTGCCCCGCTCGACCGCCAAATCTGCGCTGGCGCGCACGGCGGTTTTGAACATGCCGTCAAACAGCTCATCGGTCATTTCCAGCGCCTTCTTGCCGCCATAGTTTAAGCCCATCATCATCAGCATATTGGCGTAGCCCAGTACCCCCAGGCCGATGTTGCGGTAGCTGCGGGCCATCTCCTGCTGCTCGGGCAGGGGGTGGCGGTCCAGGTTTTCCTCCACGATGTCATCCAGCGCCCGCACCGCCGCCTTCACAGCGGCATGGAAGCCTTCATAATCAAAGGAGGCTTCCTGGGTGTAGGGATTCATCACAAACTCCGCCAGGTTGATGGAGCCCAGGCAGCACGCCGCGTGCTTGGCCAGGGGCTGCTCGCCGCAGGGGTTGGAGGTTTCCACCCGGTAGCCTTCCATAAACTCCATGATGTTGCGGTTGCGGAACTCGTCCACAAACAGGCAGGCGGGGTCGCCCCAGTCCCAGGCGTTGTCCACCAGCGCCCGGAACACCTGGATGGGGGTTACGTCGTACTCCACCGTATGGGCGCCGTACTGCCGCTTTTCGTGCAGCACCACTTCCTCCCCCGTCTCATACCACTGCTCCACCGCGCGCATGAACTGATCGTCGATTTCCAGCGACAGGTTGGCTTTCTCAATGATGCCCTGGCCGGACTTGACGGTGATAAAGTCCATCGCTTCCTTGTGCCGCGCGTCCAGGCTGATCATCAGCGCGCCCTTGCGCGCCCCGCCCTGGGAGGTTGAGTCGGTGACCTCGTTGAATATCTTCATAAAGGGGATGATGCCGTCGGAAGTATAGTCCCGCCCGATGGGGGCGCCCTTGGGGCGCAGCTGGGTCATGGACACGCCCTGGCCGCCCTGGCCTTTATAGGTGAGCCCCAGTTTTTTGGCCACATCCATGATGCCGGCGTAATCATCCGGGCAATAGCCGATGGAATAGCAGTTGCTCAGGCTGCCGGTGGTGTTGGTGCCCCGGTTGGCCAGCACGCGGCCGCCGAACAAAAACTTCCGCGCCGCGATCAGATCCCGCACCTCCTGGTCTCCGCCCGACACCCGGTCGAACCACATGTCCAGCGTTTCCCCCGGGCGCAAATATTTGCGCTTGAAGATATCCACGCCAATCACATGATCCTGCCCCAGCCACTGCTCCACCGTCCAATTGCTTGTATCCATTTGTATATCCCCTTGTTCATAATACCCCCGCCCCTTGGGTGCGTGTAGGCAGCATTATACATCATCTTGTGGTCATGGGCAAGGCATGGGCGGAATGAATACAGCGCGTCAGGGTGTCTGTTTTATGTCCATAATAATGAGCGAGGCATTAATAATGCCCCGCCCATGATACACCACCATAATAGTAAGTATTTATTATAGAAGAATCAGTTTATTATAGTTATATGCGAAATTTTATAGGGACATGCGACGAGTTGCACTGAATCAATTTTGTCAATTATAAACAAGATAAAAATTCTTGTTGCTCATTCGTTAACTACCCTTGTCCAAATCATAGGATTTAGTAGTCAACAATACGCAAACCATTTTTAATCTCTAATGCATCTTCTAAATCTGTCGGATAAAAGCTATATTCAAACCCATCTTCATCTTGCACTATCAGATGGTCTGGTTGATTTCGCCAGTTAAACCTCAAACCATATGACCACTCCTCATTATCAATATGATAAGTAATTATTAGTACACTGTTCAGATTGCCAGAGTCGATTTTTACTTTATCACAAGTTCCACTACCATTGGTCTGCCCCCAGTCTTTGTACCAACCAGTGAGTTAGTAAAGACCGTTTCC
>CALCQO010000050.1 GCA_937894675.1 uncultured Clostridia bacterium | reverse complement strand
AGCTGGGAGAGCATCTGCCTTACAAGCAGAGGGTCACAGGTTCGAGCCCTGTTGTTCCCACCATAGTGGCCCGGTAGTTCAGTTGGTTAGAATGCCAGCCTGTCACGCTGGAGGTCGAGGGTTCGAGCCCCTTCCGGGTCGCCATTATGCCTTGGTAGCTCAGTCGGTAGAGCAGCAGACTGAAAATCTGCGTGTCGGTGGTTCGATTCCGCCCCAAGGCACCACATGCGGTAGTAGCTCAGTTGGTAGAGCGCCACCTTGCCAAGGTGGAGGTCGCGAGTCCGAGTCTCGTCTACCGCTCCAAAATGGCGCCATAGCCAAGTGGTAAGGCGAAGGTCTGCAAAACCTTTATTCTCCAGTTCGAATCTGGATGGCGCCTCCAACAATCAGCACCTGATCGGGTGCTTTTTCATTTTCTCAGAAGCAATCCTATGCTATAATAGCCTCTGAGTGCGGAGGTGATAGCGATGCAAAAAGAAACCTATGAACTGATAGCCATGTTTATGCGCTATTGGTTTGTGTTTCTGATTGTTATCATCACATTCCGAGCCGTCAAGTGGCTGATGGATGAGCGGCGCGCGTACCGCAAAACATTGCGTTCCCTGCCGGACGCCGGGCTAATTGGGGAATTGGTGGACATCAATACTGGTGACAGTTATCCCATGCCAAGGGAAGGTGTTATCGGCAGCCGGCAATCAGCGGATATCCGCCTGCGGGGCTTGAAGCATATCAAAGTCATCTTTCAGTTGGAAGAGGGCAAGGGTATTCACCTTCATACCTCCCGAAGGAATAAGGAAGTATTTCTGGATGGATATCAGTTGGAAGGGGATGGCTATGCGCTGCATGGTTCTCTTTTGTTCTCGCCTGGCTGCCAGCTGCGCTTCCGGCTGTTTTCTGGGCTAAACATTCCTCTCAGACGCCAGGAAGAGTGGCAGGAACAATCCCAGGAGTATCCCGGCTTTGCGTTGCCAGGTGAAGGTGGTTATGCTTACACAAGTCAAAACTATGCCTGGCCTTATATGGCGGATGCACAGGGAGCGCCATGGCCTGTGCAGCAAGAGGAGGACGGAGAACCTTCCCTATCGCCCTTGATTCCCCCGGAAACGTCACAATCCCATTCGTATAGGAGCACAACCAATGGCGACGGCTAAGCATAACCCCGGAAAGAAAATGATTGGCGCCATCGCTTTGTTTGTAGCGAGCGGTTTCTTTCTGTTGGCGTTAAAAAACATGGACATTCAAAGCCTTATTATGGCTTTTGTTGTTCCGCTGATCTTCCTTGCTTCATCAGCATTGATTCCCAAAGTCTTTCGTGCTGACAGTTTGCTTCTATCCCTGGTGAACCTGTTGTGCTCTCTGGGCGTATTGGTGCTGTACCGCATCAGCCCGGAAAAGGGAATCAACCAGGCAATTAATTACGGTGCCGGTGTTTTGGCCATGATTCTATGCATGCTGGCCATCCGTCATTTAAGCCGTTTCAAACCGCTGCTGGTTATCGCCGCAGGCGGAGCGCTGGTCCTCATGGCGCTGCCTGTCGTCATCGGTAGGGAAGTTGGCGGCGCCAAAGCATGGATTGCTTTGGGAGGGCTGAATTTCCAACCGAGCGAGCTTGTGAAAGTGGTCTTGGTTGTTGTGAACGCGTATCTATTGTCAAAACGAAAGGTGCTTTTATCCATAATTTTTACGGGTATCTGTCTGGTTTTCCTTTTGCTGCAGAAAGACCTGGGAACAGCCCTTTTATACTTTATCGTTTCCCTGCTGATGATGTACGTGTCCACAGGCAGTTTCGCGCTGCTGGGCGCGGGGTTCGGCGGCGCGGCCGCAGCTGGTATCCTGGGCTACAGCTGGCTTAAAAGCATGGGTTTTGCGCATATAGACCGCAGGATTACGGCTTGGACCAATCCCTGGGGAAACTATGAGAATGAAGGTTTCCAAACCGTGCAATCCCTACTGGCGATCGTCAACGGCGGGCTATTTGGCTTGGGGTTGGGAGCGGGCAACGCTTCCAAAATTCCTGTCAGGGAAACCGACTCCATCTTCCCTTTTATTGTCAACGAGTTTGGTATTATATTGGGCATCTGTCTGATTATTCTGTACATCATCATCTTTATCCGCGGCATTGGAATCAGCTCCCGCTGCAACCATCGGTTTCACAGCCTGCTGGCGATGGGATGCTCTTTGTTTATTGCGTTTCAAACCTTTGTTATCATTGGCGGCAACATCAATCTGATCCCCATCACAGGCGTCACGCTGCCCTTTATCAGTTATGGCGGAACATCCTTATTATCAAGCCTGTGCCTCATTGGGCTCCTGCAGGGGATTGAGAGCATTAACGAGGACCACATTGCGCAGGACGCCAAGATGGCTACCATGGGGGATGAGCTGCCATGAAACTATTGAAAAGTCATATCAAAATCATTGCCACCGGCATGGTTGTGCTGTTAATCAGCCTGATTGTTTTTGGCGCCTACAGTGTGCTGACGCAGGGGAACAGGTGGTTTTCCTCCAGCGCAAACACGTATCTGCGGGAAATGAAGACTAACGCCATCCCCGGCAACATCATGGACCGCAACGGCACCGTTCTTGCCACAACGGACGCTCAGGGAAAACGCTTGTATCACCAGGACGGCTCAGTCCGCAACGCAGTGGTGCATGTTCTTGGAGACAGAACCAACAATGTTGGCTACGGCGTCGAGTCGTTTATGTCCAATTATCTGTATGGGTTCAATGTTTCCTACTTCCAGCGGCTTGCCCACGCGCTTAAAGGCGAGAAACTGCATGGAAACAACCTGACCCTTTCCATCGACAGTAATTTATCCAGATATGTATCTTCCATATTTCCTACTGATAAAAAGGGCGCCGTCATCGTGATGAACTACCGTACCGGTGAAGTGCTCTCCCTGCAAAGCTTTCCGACATTTGATCCGGACAACATCACAGAGAGCGTCAAAACGGATCCGCTTCAGCCTTTCTGGAACAACGCAACCAGATGGAACAGCGCGCCTGGATCTACCTTCAAATTGATAACCCTGGCCGCGTCATTGAAGAATATTCCCGGCGCGGCGGTGCAGGAGTATGTCTGCACTGGAGAACTTCCCTTCGCGGACAGTGTAATGCGGGACGCCGGCAACGCCATCCACAACAAACTGTCCCTCAGTAAGGCTTTTACTCTCAGCTGCAATATCACCTTCGGCAAGCTCGCCCAGCAGATGGGGGACGCGGCGCTGGCCAGCACATCCAAGGATTTTGGGATTGGTGATTATTTCCTATTCCAGGACTTTGTCGTGGAAAACTCCGTATACCCCCAGAAAAACAGAACGGATAAAGAAATCGCATGGACTGGGGTGGGGCAAAGCGCTCTTCAGTTAACGCCGCTGCATATGTGCATGATTGCTTCCGCAGTGGCCAATGACGGCGTGATGATGGAGCCCAAGCTGCTGCTGAAAGCGGTTTCCATCAACAATGAAATCAAAGCGCAGCTGGTTCCCAAACAGTACCTGCACCCTCTTTCCAAGGCGGATGCGGACACCATCGCTGACTATATGAATCAGGTAGTCAAATCGGGCACAGGCACCCGGGCCAATGTGGCGGGGCATAGAATCTGCGGAAAGACCGGTACCGCTGAAGTGGATAGCCAGAAAGAGAACAACGCGTGGTTTGTTGGTTTCATCGACGAGCCTCAGTTTCCGTATGCTGTATGCGTTGTGGTGATGGACGCGGGCGGAGGCGGCGCTGTCGCGGCGCCCATTGCGGGAAAGATATTCAGCGCCATTACCGGATCCCCCTTAACGGCAAAGTAAAAAAGCAGCCGAAGCTGCTTTCATAACGTAATATCTCTGATTATAAACTGCCGCTTCTGCCGCCGTAGGAGCGGCCGCTTCCGCTGCTGGTAAAACTGCGTCCGCCTCCGCCACCGCCGCGGCTGGAGTTGTTTGTTTCGATTTTCGTCCTTCGTTCCGTCTGGTACAGGAATATGTCATTGCTTTGCCGCAGCCGCAGACTATTGGAAACCGCGTACATGGTTGCGTTTGATTTTCGCTTTGCAGTTTTCATTTTGCTTAGGAAGGAAGCGATGACAATTCCTGCCACGACCACCGCGAAAATAACCACAAACAGTAGATAACCGCTTGCTATTTCCATGGGCGTTCTGGGCGTAAGCGCCTTACGCACATACTGGAGATAATCCTGCATGGCAGGCGCGTAATTCCTGCTGGGCAGATAGGGGGCAAGAATATTGTACAGTTCATCATCCCCGCGGGATGTCAGCAGCCGCTGCATCTTCCCATGGGCTGCTTCCCCATACTGACCCCTTGGCCCAATATCAAAGCAAAACGCGAAGATAACATAATCCGTGAAATCCTGGTAGGGGCGCACTTGCTCATAAAAGTATGCGGCATAGTAGTCGGGCGCCATTCCCCGGGAATTGTTGGTGGTTACAATCATGGTGTCCACACCAAACTCCTGATAGATTGCGGACATTTCCTTCTCAAGACTGCTGATCTCACTGGATGTGAAGGTTCCCGCCTGGTCGTATACATGCTGCAGATTCTGTTCCTGCGCCTGTGCCGGTAGGAAAAGCAAGATAACCAACAGCATGACCAGGCCTACAAATGCTTTCTTCATGTCAGCACCCCCAGATAGGCGATCAGAAACAGGATAAGAAAACCAACCGCTGTGATGCCGCCGGTTATCCCCACTACCCATGAAATCAGCTTGGCCATGGAGAAGGGAATGTTGCAGGTTAGTTCCCCGGTTTGGCCGTTGATGGCAAAGGTATATGTTTTGCCTTCCTTCTTTGTGGTGATGTGCCAAAGCGGGTACAAAGCGGGCATGCTGGTGCCGTCAGGAATCTGAATATTGGATGCGCGGGGAATAACCGAATCGTACCCCATCACGGTCGAGCGGAAAGTGTTTTCAGTGGTTGTACGTATACGCTGGTCAGCTCTGCGCTTGGATTCCTCTGAATTGACATCCGCACGGTTCGCCAGCGCGCCGGACAGCGTTTCCGGAGAAAAGTTGATTGCCCCCGACATGTTATAGGGCTCGATGGACTCAGTTATCTCATTATCCATCTTGCTGCTGGCATCAACCGGAAGATCTCTGAAATCAAGGGTTCCCGACCGGTTAACCACAAAGTGGCGTGTCTGCGTTACCCGATATTGTCCGCTCCTGTAACTGCGCACCTGGGTCGCGTTATAAGTTATCTGCGCGTCAGCCTGACAGGTAAAAAGCCAATAGGGTACATACAATTGTCTGATTTCATCGATTGTATTGTTGCGCAAGAACAGGTTGGGGATCAGCTTTTTTCCCTTAAAGTAATTGTGGAACATGGCCGTCGCCTGTTCTTTGGATACAGTAAAAGGGATGATGACAGATGGACGGGTATCCTGCGTAAATTGGGTGGGCAGAATCGATGGGCTGCCGCAAAAAGCGCAATTGGTGGCCACAGTTGTTTCGTCGGTTAACAGCTCCGCGCCGCAGGAAGAGCAGGAGTAGGAGCGTGTGCGCGCTGCCTCTTCCGGTGAAAAAGGTCTTTCCTCCACTTGCCAGTTGGTGCTGTTTGGTTCTTTTTCTGTCTTTTGTTCGATGGCATTGACCTGCTGAACGGTTTCCGTCTCGAAGGAATTGCCGCAGCTGCCGCAAGTCATATCCTGGCTGCGGCCGTCAAACACCAGGGGACTGCCGCAGGACGGACATTTATACGTTAATGTTGCCATGCATTGCTCCTTTCCCTGCATTAAGGCACTACTATTGCATCTCAAGGATGAATGTAACTCTTGCTTATCATACATGAAATGAAAGCCTTTGTAAATTGTTCCAACAGCAGGACAGCCATGGCCTCTGGGATATTGCATCCCATGGGATTGTATGGTAAACTCTAATAGTCAGAGATAGTCAGAGTCTTTGAACTAACCGAAAGAAGGTGAATGCATGCGGCTTAGTGATACGATTGAGCGCTTCATTAAAGAGATGATGGCGCAGGACCAGAGGGAAGTGGAGCTGCAGCGCAATGAACTGGCTGAATACTTCAGCTGTTCGCCCTCACAGATTAATTACGTGCTTTCAACGCGTTTTACACCCGATCATGGGTATGTTATAGAAAGCCAGCGGGGCGGCGGCGGTTTCATCCGGATTACCCGTCTGCAAAGGAAGAACGGAGAGTATCTGGATTATCTATTGAAGGAGCGTATCGGGGATACCATCGACGCCAAGTCTGCCCAAATCCTAACGCGGCAGCTTCTGGAAAGCAGAACCATTGCTCAAAGTGACTATTGGCTCATGAACGCGGCCCTTAGTCCCCAGGCTTTTTCCATTCCCATTCCCATTCAACTAAAGGATGCCCTTCGTGCCAGCATGCTCAGACATATGCTACTGAGTATCGCCATGAACAGGGGGAAGGAGGACAATCGATGATTTGTGAAGTATGCCACAAGAACGAAGCCAATATTGTGTTTCAGATATTTAACAACGGCCGCCTGACAACCCGTACCATATGCGGGCAATGCGCCATGAAAGCGCAGAGTGACTTTTTCCGCACGCTCCGCAGCCTTGGAATGCATAACGAGGAAGGCGCGCAGCAGGAGGAAAAGGGGAGGTCTGTCGATATACCTGATCAGTTCTGCCCCAGCTGCGGAACGCCTGTTTCCAACATACAGGAAGATGGCACTTTCGGCTGCGCGGACTGTTATGAGGCAGGCATCAGCCATGTTCGGGACATGCTCCGACATCATCCGGCGGATAATACGGAGGAAGCGGACGAAAAACAACCCGCGACTGAGGAAGTTAAAGCTTCGGATGTAGCCTATATGGCGCATCAACTAAGGGAAGCCATCGTATCCGAAGATTACGAGCAGGCCGCCGCGCTGCGCGACAGAATCAGGGAGGCTGCAAGCGGTGAATGTCCCCATGAATAACCTGGTTCTTGGAAGCGTCGTTACCTTGCGTCGAAATTTCGCCGACTTACCGTTTCCCTCCAAAATGACACCCCAGCAAAAGGAGGAGAGTGTCCGGCGTGTCGCCGCGGCGTTCAAACAGGATGAGCAACACCTGCGGCAAGGTGAAGGCAACTGCCCGGCAGCGATAGTCTCAGCCATGCGGCAGAAACCCCATGAAGCAGGTATATGGTTTCATTATCAGCAAGAGGAAAAATCAATTTGCGCCCTTGTGAACGGATTAGACAGTGTTGTACTCGGAATCCAAGCTACACCGCAAAATGAGCAGGAAGCGATTGGTGTTCTGACAAAAGCTGAAGACGCTGTGTTTGAAAACTATCCAGCATCCTATAGGGAGGAGTTCGGGTACCTGACCGCAAAACCACTGCAGGCCGGCAGCGGGATGCAGATGCATGTTCTGGTTCACCTGCCTGTGATAACCTCCCTGAAGCAAATTGCCGCGAGCGCGCGGGAAATTGAGGGCAGTGACAGCTGCCTCGTTCTGCCCCTTAGCAGAAATGACGGGAAGAATCCATCTAATCTCTACCATGTTGTCAATATGAAAACCAACTATTCTGACACCCACGAACTCATCAGCCATGTGTACCGCGCGGTACAAAAATTGACGAATAAAGAAAAACTGTTGGCTGAGAAAATGTTTACCAATCCCCAATCCATTCTGCACGATCAGGCTCACAGGGCGTATGGCATTTTGAAGCATGCCATGCGGCTGAATGAAAGGGAGTTTTTGTCCCTCTGGTCAAGCCTGCGGATGGGCGCGGAAAACAGGATCCTGGATTGTTCCTTGCCATTTGTAGATGGCCTGCTGCGGGAAACCGCTGATGCATCAAAACAATCCGACATGAACAACTATCAGCGCGCTGAGTACATCAGAACGCGCCTCAGGGAGGAAGAAAATGCCGTTGTACGGAAAATTTAACGAAAAATCGCAGCGAGTGCTGGAAAACGCACAGCAAACTGCGATGGGCATGAAGCATAAATATTTGGGAACCGAGCATCTATTGTTGGGTCTATTAAAGGAAGCGAGGAATGATGTAACCAGCCTGCCTGACCATATTACATCCAACAATGTGCGGGAAGCGGTTATGCAGTTATATGTCGCCGAGCAGGAACAGCCCAAGTCCCTTGATTTGACCCCCAAAATGAAGAACCTGATGGAAAACGCTGTCGTTTACATGAACAAGAATAAAATGCCGGCGGTTACCACATCCCTTCTTTGGTATATGCTGCTGGAAGAGCAAACCAGTGTCGCCGTGCGGATTCTGTCTGTCTATGGTTGTGATATTGACCAACTCAGGGAGAGCGCGGAAGCCACCCTGCAAAAGGAGAAGGAGAATCCTACCCAGAACGAAGAAGAACAATCCCTTTTAGCACGATTTGGCAGGGATTTGACGCAGATGGCCATGGACAATGCCCTTGACCCGGTTATCGGCAGAAAAAAAGAAGTGGACCGCATTGTGCAGATTCTTTCCCGCAGAACAAAGAACAACCCTGTTCTGGTTGGCGAGCCTGGTGTCGGCAAAAGCGCCGTCATCGAAGGACTGGCGCAGATGGTGGCCAACGGTACCATTCCCGAAACGCTGAAAGGTAAAAGAATCATTTCATTGGATGTAGGCAGCATTGTTGCCGGCACCAAATACAGGGGCGAGTTTGAGGAGCGCATGAAGGGAATCCTGGACGAGGTGCGCAGCCGCGATGACATCGTTCTGTTCATCGACGAGATTCAAATGATCGTCGGCGCCGGACGCGCGGAAGGCAGTATTGACGCGGCCGGCATACTCAAACCGGCGCTGGCCAGGGGGGAATTGCAGTGCATAGGCGCTACCACCTTGAATGACTACCGTAAAAATATCGAGAAAGACAGCGCTTTATCCCGCCGTTTTCAGCCTGTTACGGTAGATGAGCCGACGGAAGAAGAAAGCATTGAGATTCTCAAGGGCTTGCGTCAGCGATATGAGGACCATCATCATGTGTTGATAACTGATGACGCCATCAAGGCTGCGGTTCAGCTATCCGCCCGTTACATCAACGACAGGTTCCTGCCAGACAAGGCGGTTGATTTAATGGATGAAGCGGCCTCCGGCAAACGCATCAGCACCTTGAAAATGCCATTGGATATATCTGAAATTGAAAACAAACTTGAACTGCTGCTGACTGACAAGAGAAAAGCGATTGAAGTGCAGGACTATGAGAAAGCCGCCTCCCTGCGGGACGCGGAGCGGCAGTACCGCCAGGAAATCTACGATGCGAAATCCTCGTGGCGCAAAGACCGTGAAGAAAATAAAGCAATCATTACGCAGGACGATATCGCGCGGGTGGTATCAAACTGGACCGGTGTTCCCGTTCATCAGATGACCGCCGCGGAAGGCGAGAGACTGCTGAACCTGGAGGAAGAACTGCACCGCCGTGTGATTGGTCAGGTAGAAGCGGTATCCGCTGTAAGCCGAGCGATCCGCAGAGCCCGCGCCGGGCTGCAGGATCCCAAACGCCCAACCGGTTCCTTCATTTTCCTTGGACCTACCGGGGTAGGGAAAACAGAATTATGCCGCGCACTGGGACAGGTTATGTTTGGGGACGATGACGCGGTCATACGTCTTGATATGAGCGAATACATGGAAAAGCATACTGTTTCCCGCATGGTAGGTTCTCCTCCCGGATACGTAGGGTATGATGAGGGCGGACAACTGACCGAAGCCGTGCGGCGCAAACCATACAGTGTTGTACTGTTTGACGAAATCGAAAAAGCCCACCCTGATGTATTCAACATGCTGCTGCAGATTCTGGAAGACGGCAGGCTGACAGACAATGTGGGGAAGGTAACCAGTTTCCGCAACACCATCATTGTGATGACCAGCAACGCCGGTGCTCAGGCAATCGCGGAAGGCCGCTCCATGGGATTTGGTACAGACAAGGCGAGCGCACTGGAGTATGAAGTGATGAAAGACAGGGTACTGGAAGAAACAAAGCGCTTCTTTAAGCCTGAGTTCATTAACAGGCTGGATGAAATCATCGTGTTCCATTCGCTGACCACCAAGGAAATCAACGCAATCGCAAAATTGATGCTTGATAAGGTGGTGGACAGGCTAGCAGAACAGGGTATTCGGCTTACCTACAGCGACGAATTGCTGCAATATATCGCCGATGAAG
The DNA here is from genome assembly GCA_937894675.1 of uncultured Clostridia bacterium. Taxonomy (GTDB): domain Bacteria; phylum Bacillota; class Clostridia; order Christensenellales; family Aristaeellaceae; genus DTU024. Next base: position 5,301 of record CALCQO010000050.1, on the reverse strand, counting down.
GGTATGACCCCAAGTACGGCGCCAGGCCGCTGCGCAGAGCGATTCAGCGCAAGCTTGAAGACGCTTTAAGCGATGCGCTAATAGCTGGTAAAGTGGAAGATGGCGATGCCATCCATGTGACCATGGAAAATGGGCATGTCAAATTCCAACCGCAAAAGCGACAGGTAACCGTTCCCGTTTAACCCAGTAACCAATCAAAAAACAGGCCGTTGGCCTGTTTTTTACTTTTTCTAAAGATGCTGCTCCAGAATGGCCGCCGCTTGATAGACAAGCGCCGCACAAGGCCGTTCCTGGTAGTATTGGGCGTCTCTGTTGTCTGGTATGGGGATGGAGTGTGTTTCCTGAAGTTTCAGCAAATCCCTGCAGAGGAGAGAGCCGCTGAATGCCTCAAACTCCTTCGCTAGGCTTTGGATGAAGGCATAGTGTTCGGCTTTTTGTTCAGCCTGGTTAGGATTTTCCGGCCCTTTCAAAATGCCCGCCGCCAACACCATCCCGGTGAAGGCGCCGCAAACTTCCCGCAATCTGGCAATGCCGCCGCCCATACCGGAGGTAAGCTTCAAGGAAACATCTTCAGGCAGCTGATGCAAATCCTGAAACGCAAGGAATACTGCCTGACAGCAATTGCATCCTGCTTCGAAATGCTGCTCCGCCTGTTCAGCGCGTGTCATCTGGTGTTCTCCTTCAATAAAGAACGGATAATCTCATCCAGCCAATTGCCGTCAAACACTTCAATCATGCCTTTGTCGCAGGCGGCCGTCAGCTTGTTATCAATCGGAATTCTGGCAACCAGGGGGAGATGATACTCCCTGGCCATGGCATCGGGATCGCTTTTGCCGAACACACTGTATTGATTCCCGCAATCCGGGCATACGGCATAGCTCATGTTTTCAACCAATGCCGTTACTGGAATATTCATAATCCCTGCCATTTTTACTGCTTTTTCAACAATCATTCCGACAAGTTCCTGGGGCGTTGTCACCAAAATAACGCCGTTCACGGGCAAAGACTGAAACACGGTTAAGGCGACATCGCTGGTGCCGGGCGGCATATCGATAAACATGATATCCACATCGCCCCACAGTACTTCCGACCAGAATTGCTTGATTGCGCCGGCGATGACGGGTCCCCGCCAAACCACAGGATCCGAGTCGTTCTCCAGCAAAAGATTCATGGACATCATTTTGACGCCTGTTTTGCTGGCGGCTGGCAGGATACCATCCTGGGTGCCCATTGCCTTGTCATCAACGCCAAACATCCTGGGGATGGATGGCCCGATAACATCCGCGTCAAGAATAGCCGCCTGGTACCCCATGCGCTGTGACAAGGTTGCCAGCAGACCCGTAACAAGAGATTTGCCTACGCCGCCTTTGCCGCTCATGACGGCGTACACTTTCTTTACGCGGCTGGAAGTGTGAAGGGGGGCGTGGGTGATTTCCGTTTTTCTGGAAGCGCATTCCTGAGCGCAGGAAGAACAATCATTGCTGCAATTTGTATCAGTCATCAAATGCCTCGCAGTTTATTTAAATTCGGGAAGGCTGGCTGCGGCGACGGACTGACCAACCCTGCGGCTCTTTTCGTCCGGAATGTTCAGTTGTATTTTCGCGGCAAGCTCTGGGAACTCAACATCCAGAACTTCCTGAGTCTTTTTCAGCAGCAGGGTACCGCCCTGACCGGAGGTAACGCGCCCCATAATCAGAACATGCTCAATATCATAGAAAAGGGCATAGTACGCGATGGCGTACCCGAAGTATACACCGATGGTCTCGTATAGTTTTGTCGCTTCCGGGTTACCCTTCTCCATTTCCTTCTGAACAACTTTTAATTTTTCGGCAGGGGAAAGGGTGGGTTCAAGTTCAATGTTCGCGGCAGGCGCTAATTTGATTACGCCATCCTGAGAAAAATACTTAACGCCGCAGCCATAGTCGCCGGACCACTCATCCACCATGGATTCCGTATTATAATCAACCGGAACAAAAGCCAATTCATTAAGCCAGCCCATGATATTCATTTTTTTATCGACATAACCGCCGGCTTCGCTGGTTCCCATGGCGATGCCTAGCACGTTGCCATCCCCAAGGTTCATGGCGCCGGCAAGCGCCGTAACATCCCCGTCATTGGCGACTTCCAGAGGTACATCGCCGATTTCCTTAGCGATATCGATGTACATGTTCTTTACTTTGGCTTCAAAATCCTTGGTAGGCACCTTCAGAAACAGGGAGGCCGCCTTGATTTTATTGTCGATGTAAACCCCCGCGCTGCTGACGCCGATGGCATCCACCCTGGGCATATGCTGCGCGGCGGACTTCATGGCGGAGAGAATGCCTTCGTAATGATAGGCAGGGTCGGCAGTAATTTTGGGGTGCCATACTACCTCTTCAGAGAATACCGCTTCCCCATCAATAACCGCGCTGACTTTGCGGTCGCTTCCGCCGGCATCAAAACCTATGCGGCATCCGTCCAAATGGCGGCCAATGCTCCTGGCATTCTCGTGGGGAGTAGAAATCTCTTCAGGATTTTCATGGTATTCAACAACAAAATCCTTCTCGTATACATTTTCCATAAAGCCTGTATCAAAGGAACGGGCACCATTGCGGGTATAGGCATCCTTTAAATGCTCGTATACCGCTTTTGAACCGGAGATTTTGATTTTAAACCCTCCGTGGATCCACAGCAGGCTTTTCACAATCCGGTCGAACAACTGAACTGTCCGCTCTTCCTGGACACCATCCGGGAATACTTCGGTTTCCCAAGGCGTGATATGACCATTGCTGCGCTCGATGGCACAAACGAAGCGGTTCTTTTTATCCGCACGGCTGACATCTTCCTGATATGCTCGGAAAACCAGGGACAAAGGCATGAATTTGGGATCCAACACTGCGGGCACTTTCAGTTTCATTGGTTATCTCCTTTGGTGTATTTCAGTTCGCCCCGCACATACGTTTGCAGCGCGGTGCAATTGTTGTCCATCAGTACAATATCAGCGTCCTTCCCTTCGGCAAGGGAGCCTTTTGTTTGATCCTCCCCAATGGCCATTGCCGCGTGGAGGGAAGCGGCTCGCACCGCTTCCCACATGGGAATCTTGGCGTGGTCGCGATAGTTTTTCACCGCGTTATTCAGTTTCAGAACACTGCCGGCTATGGTGCCGTCTGCCAGGCGGCATTCAATGCCATTGACATAGATAGGCTGACCGCCAAGGGTATACTCCCCATCCGCGAGACCTCCGGCGCGGGTGCAGTCGGTTATCAGAATCAGTTTATCCTTTTTCACGGAATGAAGCAGTGAGAACAGACCGGGATGGATATGGAAGGTATCGGCAATCAGTTCGCAGGAAACGTCGCTGGATAAAGCCGCCCCGACAACACCTGGGTTTCTGTGATTCATGGGTGTCATCGCGTTAAAAAGATGGGTGATGTGCGCCGCGCCGGCGTCAATCGCTTCCATGGCTTGTTCATAGGTGGCGTTGGTATGCCCAATGGACACCAGTATATCGCTTTCTTTGGTAACCTTTTTAATAAACTCCATACCGCCCGGCATTTCAGGAGCGACGGTGATGATTTTGATGATGTCCTGGAAAGGCAGTATCCGCTGCGCGTCGGGCGGCAGAATACTCTTCTCGGCCTGCGCGCCTTTTCTCTTGGGGTTGATAAAGGGGCCTTCCGCGTGACAGCCGAGGATTTCACTGCCCTGGAACGCGGCCTTCTGGCTCTCAGGCTTTAAAGCGCGGATGTTGTCCAGCGCCGTTACGATCTCTTCCCATGAAACGGTCATGGTGGTGGGTAAAAAGGAGGTGACGCCATTGGCCAGCAAACCCTTCGCGATTGTCCGGATGCCTTCCTCTGAACCGTCCGATGTATCTTCTCCGAGGTAACCATGGATATGCACATCCACCAAGCCGGGGCATACATAGTTGCCCTTCGCGTCGATTACTTCGTCTGCGGTGTAGTGATCGGCATCCACGATGCCGAGAATCTTTTCATTAAAAAGCAGCACCTTGTCTTTCAATTCTGCGTTCTGGGTAACAATGATGCCATTGATGATTGCTTTTGTCATACACTTGTCCTTTCCATAGGTAGGTATTCTCCTAACTATTATAGACAGGTAAAGAGCATGTTACAACCGAAAAACATACTATTTTATACCAAATTCATCCATACTCTCATTTAGTGGCCGGCTTTACAGCACTATACGCTTATGCTATGTTGAGTATGGTTCTACACTGTGTATCCTGATTTCAGAAAATGGGATAAAAAAAAGAGAACCAATCAGGTTCTCTTACTGGAGCTGATGCCCGGATTCGAACCGGGGACCTCATCCTTACCAAGGATGCGCTCTACCGACTGAGCTACATCAGCGCAGCACAATGGATTATACAAGAAGAGTTAATAAATTGCAAGCATTATTTTCACTCGAATTGGAAAAATGCGGAAGAGTTTGTAAAAACGAAGGATAAAGACGATAAATGGAAAACATGATTCACAATAACAAGATGGATATAACCTTTCTACAGTTAGGCGATGGGCCAGCGTTACGGGGTTTCCTTGACGTATTCATTGACCGTATCAACGCGGCGCAAGACAAAAGTATAATCGGCGTCGCCGTTGTGCCAGTAGATAGCCGGGCAAGACTTTTGTATGTCCAGGGAGATGGGCGATACGCCACGTATTCAACGGGATCTAGGAAAAGCCTTCATTCCCCGGAGGAGAGAGAGGTGACCTCCATCAGACGAACCATTGATTCGGCAAACTGGGAAGAGGTGCTTCTGATGGCAAATGAGCCTGCTCTTGAATGGATTTTTACTGATGTCAGCAATATGCCGGCGGCTCCCTCCAAAGGGGATAATCCAGAAAACCCACGTTCTTTGGCAGGGTGGGTTGCGTCCTTTTTACACCAGCGTTATCGGATAGGATACAGCGGAATGAAGGTTGTTTGCTGCGAGAATATTCGCTCCAACGCTCAATTACTGCATGCCGCGGTCAGAGCGCTTAGTGAAAACTGGGGCTATGACACAGATTTTCTGCGTTGGTTGGATAATGAAATTCAGTTTATCACCACTTATATTATGCGAAACTCCATGTTCGCAGCCCAAAGGGATGATGGCAAAGAGAAATTTATTCTGGTAACTGAAGGGTTCAACAAATGGTGGGTGGAGCTTAAAACACTTCCTCCCTTGCTGGAGAAGATCCAGAAATCAGGTGCGGATATCATACAATCCGCTACATGGAAAGAGTATGAGCAATATGCCTATCTAGGGCTTGCTGAAAAACCCGCAACACGTTGAAAACACTGGATAAACCGCTTGTT
>CALCQO010000049.1 GCA_937894675.1 uncultured Clostridia bacterium | reverse complement strand
TTGGGCTCTTGCCTGATAATGTTTTTAAGGATGGGCATGGGGAAGGGGCTTTTTTTCAAAAAAGCGCCTTCCCCATAAAACCCTTTATTCCATTACCCTCACGGAAACCTGAGGAACCCGCTCATCACATAGCCGGTTTTGCCGTTGTAGCGTACCTGGCACCAGGTGGGGCCGCGGGAGAGCAGGTCCACCACGGCATTGGAGGGGATGTAGGCGATGATGTTCTTTTTCGTGGTGTTGTCCTGGCTGGAGCGCAGGTTCAGGCTGCGGCCGGGCTGGGTGGTGACCACCGCCTTGGTGGTGTCTCCAGGGGTCAGCTTGGGGGCGGGGGGCAGCACGGTGGAGGCGAACTGCAGGAAGGCGGTCATGGCGTAGCCGGTCTTGCCGTTGTAGGTTACCTTGCTCCAGGTGCCGCCCTTTTCCAGGATGCCGATGCTGGCGCCCGCGGGCATCAGGGCGATGATGTTGTCCTTGCTGCGGCTGGAGGGGGTGGAGCGCAGGTAGAGGATGCGGTTGCGCTGGGTGGCCACCTTGGCGCTGGTATCGTGGGCGGCGGGGTCGGGCGCGTAGGCCAGGGCGCTGCCCGAGTATAGGCGGGTGAGGGTCTGGTTGCCGGCGATGCCGTCCACCTTCAGGCTGTTGCGCGACTGGAAGGCCCGCACCATCCGGGCGGTGGCGGGGCCGTAGGTACCGTCGGCCTTCAGGGTGTAGCCCAGCTTGTGCAATGCCTGCTGCATGGCGGTAACGCTGCCGCCCTTGGTGCCCGGGCGCAGGGTGCTGTAGGCGGCCTGCGCGGGAGTCAGGCTCAGCAGCATCACCATCAGGCATAGGACGCTGAGCAGCCGCTGGATTGATTTTTGTTTCATAAAGCACCTCCCAGGTTTCTTTCGCTGTCTATTTATTATACGCACGGAAGAGGGGAATTGCTGCAAATTCAGAGAAATTAAGAATTGGCGGCGTTTTTTCACGCTGGGGCGGTTAGGAAGCGCTGAAGGGCTGATGCCGTGGTATAGTAGGGAAAAGGGGGCTTACAGCATGCAGGGATTTGGCCGGGGACGAAGCGGTTTTTTGACCGAGGAAGAAAAGGCGGACAGGCCGCGGATTACCGGGGCGTTTTTAAAGCGGGTGCTGTCCTACCTGGTGCCTTTCTGGAAGCAGCTGCTGCTGGTGCTGCTGGCTATTTTAATGGCTACGGTGCTGCGCATGTTGCCTGCTATATTAACCGGGCGCATAATAGACGAGGGCTTAATCGGCCGGGATCTGGGCGCGCTGGTTACGCTGATCGGCCTGTCCCTGGGGGTGACGCTGCTGTCCAACCTTGTGGGAATGCTGGAAAGCTACCTGAACACCTGGGTGTCCCAGCATATTACCTTTAACATGCGCAACCGGATGTTCCGCCACCTGCAGGGGATGAGCCAGCGCTTTTTTACCAGCAACCACCAGGGCGACCTGATTACCCGCATGACCAGCGACATCTCCGGCGTGCAGCAGATTATCGCCGGCACCTTTACCAGCATCATCTCCAACCTGCTTACCCTGGTGGTGGCGGCTGTAGCCATGTACCAGAAGAACTGGGTGCTGGCCACGGTGGGCATTGTGATTGTGCCCCTGTTCGCCCTGCCCACCCGCAGGGCGGGCAAGACCCGCTGGACGCTGACCCGGGAAGCCCAGGAGCGGCAGGACGAGATCAACGGCATCCTCAACGAAACGCTATCCGTCAGCGGGCAGCTGCTGGTCAAGCTCTTCGGCCGGGAAAACTACGAGGCCAGCCGGTATGAGGAAGCCAACAGCCAGATGGTCAAGCTGAACATCCGCCAGAGCATGGCGGGCCGGTGGTTTCGTGTGCTGCTGGGCACCTTTTCCAGCATGGGCCCCATGCTGGTGTACCTGATTGGCGGCATCCTGATGATGCGCTACGACGCGGCGCTAAGCGTGGGCGACATCACCGTGCTGGTAGCCCTGCTGGGGCGGATGTATGGCCCTGTTAACTCCCTGCTGAACATGCAGGTAGACTGGATCCGATCCATGGCGCTGTTCGCCCGGATCTTTGAGTATTTCGACCTGCCCCAGGAGGTGCAGAACGCCCCCGACGCCGTGACGCCCGATGCCATCCGCGGCGAGATTGTCTTTGACTCGGTGGACTTTGCCTACGAAAAGGACAGGCAGATTCTCCACGATGTGTCATTTAGGGTCGGGCAGGGCAAGACAACCGCCATCGTGGGGCCCTCGGGCTCGGGCAAGAGCACCATCATCAACCTGCTGCTGCGCCTGTACGATGTGTCCGGCGGCGGCATCCACCTGGACGGGACGGACATCCGCCAGCTGGACTTGGCCTTCCTCAGGCGCAGCATCGGCCTGGTCACCCAGGATACCTACCTGTTCAACGCCAGCATCCGGGACAACCTGCTCTACGCGGCGCCGGACGCTGCCGAAGAGGACTTGATTGCCGCCTGTAAAAAGGCCAATATTCACGATTTTATCGCCCAATTGCCTGAGGGTTACGACACCCAGGTGGGCAACCGGGGGCTGAAACTGTCCGGCGGCGAAAAGCAGCGCCTGTCCATTGCCCGGGTGCTGCTGAAGGACCCCGCCGTGGTAGTGTTTGACGAAGCCACCAGCGCCCTGGACTCCATCGCCGAAAGCCTGATTCAGGACGCTGTCGCCCCCATGCTGGCGCAGCGCACCAGCATCGTCATCGCCCACCGCCTGTCCACCGTGCTGTCCGCCGACGAAATCCTGGTGGTGGAAGCCGGCCGGATAGTCCAGCGGGGCACCCATGCCCAGCTGCTGGCCCAGGGCGGTTTGTACGAGCGGCTGTACCAGACCCAGCTGGGGGTGGAGGAGGGGGAAAACTCTCCTCAACCGAAGTAAAGTTTTTCGGGATGGGGTACGGGGAAGGGGCTTTTTTCAAAAAGCTCCTTCCCCGTAAATCTTTCCTTATTCATCTGTCAATCAAGCCGCAAAATGCGCTGCGCTGTTTTGCTTAGGTTTTTACGCTGCACTTTGGGGAACGGCTGGGTTTCACCCAGACCCACCAAAGGGATTTCATCCCTTTGGAATCCCAGCATTAGGCTTGCAGCCGTGCAATGGCCGCATCCACCCGTTTTAGGGTTTCTTCCTTACCCAGCAGGTAGGCGATTTCCACCGCGCCGCCGGGGGTGGAGGCAAGGCCCGACAGGGCGATGCGCAGCGGCCAGAGCACGGCGCCGTTCTTACGCCCGGCTTCCGCAATGGCGCCCATCAGCGCGTCATGAATGGCGGTCTCCTGCCAATCCCCAATCCCTTCCAGGGTGGGCTTGATAAACCGCAGCGCTTCCAGGCTGGTTTCCGGGGTCGTCTTCATTTTCTTATGGGTGTACAGTTCCAGATCGTACTCGGGCATTTCCTTTAAAAACGCCACCATGTCCGGCACGCGGTTGAACACCTCCGTGCGCCCCTGCATCAGTTCGCCCAGGCGGCGGTAGTCGATGTTCAGCCCGCCCAGCGCCTTGTCAAACCAGGGGGTAGCGAGTTTTAAATATTCCTCAAAGGGCAGCTGGCGGATGTACTCAAAGTTAAACCAGGTCAGCTTATCCATGTTGAAGATGGCGGGCGACTTGTTCAGATTATTCTCGTCAAAGGCTTCCACCAGTTCATCCAGGGTGAAAAACTCCCGGTCATTGCCCGGGCTCCACCCCAGCAGGGCGATGAAGTTGATGACCGCGTCCTTCAAATACCCCATGGCCAGCAGGTCCTCAAAAGAGGGGTCGCCATAGCGCTTGCTGAGCTTGCGCGTCGCGTCCTTCATCACCACCGGCAGGTGGATATAGGTGGGCGGCGTCCAGCCCAGGGCGGTGTACAGCAGGTTATACTTGGGCGCGCTGCTCAAATATTCCGTGCCCCTTGTCACATGGGAAATCTGCATCAGGTGGTCGTCAATCACGTTGGCAAAATTATAGGTGGGCAGGCCGTCCGCCTTTATCAGCACATTATCGTCCAGGGTGTCGCAGGGCACTTCCACATGGCCGTAGAGCACATCGTCAAACCCGGCGACACCGGTGGCGGGGATGTTCTGGCGGATGACATAACTTTCCCCCGCCGCCATGCGTTTTTTGGCCTCCTCCTTATCCAGGTGCAGACACTTCTTGTCGTACTTCCAGGTTTCCCCCTTCTGGGTGGCCGCTTCCCGGCGGGCGTCCAGCTCTTCCTTGGTGCAGAAGCAGGGGTAGGCGTGGCCCGACTCCACCAACTGCAAAGCGTAGGGCAGGTAGGTATCCTTGCGCTGGGATTGGATATAGGGGCCGAAGTTTCCGCCGATATCCGGGCCTTCATCATAGGTGAGCCCCGCCAGGTGCATGGACTGGTAGATCAAATCAATGGCGCCGGGCACTTCCCGCTCCTGGTCGGTATCCTCAATGCGCAGGATAAAGCTGCCGTTATACTTGCGGGCCAGAAGGTAGGTATAAAGCGCGGTGCGCAGGCCTCCCAGGTGCAAATAGCCCGTGGGGCTGGGGGCAAAGCGTGTGCGTACTGGTTGCATACAAATCCCTTCCTTTTATGGTTTATAGCTGTCCTTCAGGCCAACCACCTGGTTGAAAACCGCCTTGTCCGGGGTGGAGTCCTGGTCCTTGCAGAAATAGCCGATGCGCAGGAACTGGAAAGTATTCCCCGCCTGGGCTTCCTTCAGGGCGGGCTCGGCAAAGCCGTTTTCCACCCGCAGGGAGTTGGGGTTCAGCCGGGCGATGAAATCCTTCTTGTCCGCTTCCTCGTCGGGGGCTTCCTCACTCAGCAGCTGCTCGTACAGCCTTGCCTCAAAGGGCACGGCGTCGGCGGCGTTCACCCATTGCAGGGTGCCCTTTACTTTGCGCTCCGCCCCGGGGCTGCCCGAGCGGCTGTCCAGATCTACCGTGCAGTTCAGGTGGCTGATGGAGCCATCGGCGTTCTTTACCACTTCGTCGCAGCGGATGATGTAGGCGCCCTTCAGGCGCACCTCGCCGCCGGGCTTTAAGCGGAAGAACTTCTTGGGCGGATCCTCCATGAAATCGTCGGCGTCGATCCAGATTTCCTTGCCCAGGGCCACCTGGCGCTCGCCAAACTCGGGGTGGTCGGGGTGGTTTTCCATGGGCAGGTAGTCCGTTTTATTCTCCGGCCAGTTGGTCAGCACCACCCGCAGGGGGTGCAGCACCGCCATCATGCGGGGGGCTTTGGCGCCCAGATCGTTGCGCACGCAGTATTCCAGCAGGGCAAAGTCCACAATGGAGTCGGCCTTGCTAAGACCCACCCGCTCGATAAAGTCGCGGATGGCCTCGGGGGTGTAGCCCCGGCGGCGCATGGCGCGCAGGGTGGGCATGCGGGGGTCGTCCCATCCGGTTACATAGCCTTCTTCCACCAGGCGGCGCAGGTAGCGCTTGCTCATCACGGTGCGGGTTAAATTCAGCCGGGCAAACTCAATCTGCCGGGGGCCGGTGGAAGTATGGCCGAATTTGTCCTTATGGGGCTCGCGGAAACCGGCTTTCTCCACCACCCAGTCGTACAGGGGGCGGTGATCCTCAAACTCCAGGGAGCACAGGCTGTGGGTGATGCCCTCAAAGGCGTCGCCCAGGGGATGGGCGTAGTCGTACATGGGGTAGATGCACCAGTCGTTGCCGGTGCGGTGATGCTCTAAATACAAAATGCGGTACATGGCGGGGTCGCGCATGTTCATGTTGGGGGAGGCCATGTCGATCTTGGCGCGCAGCACATACTTGCCCTCGGGGAACTCTCCCGCCTTCATCCGGCGGAACAGGTCCAGGGATTCCTCCACCGGCCTGTCCCGGTACGGGCTGTTCTTGCCCGGCTGGGTCAGGGTGCCCCGGTACTCGCGGATTTCCTCCTGGGTCAGTTCGTCCACATAGGCCAAATCCCGCTTGATAAAATCCTCGGCGATGTCGTAGCAGCGCTGGTAATAATCGCTGGCGTAATACAGCCCGCCGTTCCAGTCAAACCCTAGCCAGTGGATATCCTCCATGATGCCGTCCACATACTCGGTGTCTTCCTTGGCGGGGTTGGTATCGTCAAAACGCAGGTTGCACAGGCCCTCGTACTTGGCGGCGGTGCCAAAGTTGGTCACCAGCGCCTTGCAGTGGCCGATGTGCAGGTAGCCGTTGGGCTCCGGCGGGAAGCGGGTGTGCACCTTTTCGCACCGGCCTTGGGCCAGATCCTCGTCAATAAAGTCCCATATAAAATTGGTGCGCGGCGTTTCCATATCCATTCAAAATTCCCCCAAACATAATCTTTTCCTATTATATCGGTGAAACGCTGAAAGTACAAGGGGAAGTGACGGGCAGCCTTTGCCGCGCCCGCAAAGGGGCAAAAAACCGTTGACACCAACGAATCTTTATGATACCATCTAAAATCGTCAGCAGGGAGGGGTAACCTGTCCGTTGCCCGGCGGCACCATGCGCCTGTAGCTCAGTCGGATAGAGCAACGGCCTTCTAAGCCGTGGGTCAGGGGTTCGAATCCCTTCAGGCGCGCCAGTATGGTGGGTGTAGTTCAGTGGTTAGAGCGCCAGATTGTGGCTCTGGATATCGTGGGTTCGACTCCCATCACCCACCCCATTCTTTCTTCCGGCACCGCCTGTATTGGGGTGTGGCCAAGCGGTAAGGCACAAGACTTTGACTCTTGTATTCGTAGGTTCGAATCCTGCCACCCCAGCCATTCTCCACGTGAGAGGCGGTTACGGAAACGCGGCGGCTCTTTGAGATTTCTCAAGGAGCCGCCGCTTTTATGTGCTGTAGGCTGTTGTTATTTCTTTTCCCGCATCTTCCTGGCGATTTCCTGGCCTTCTTCACTCAGGAGAAACTCATAGGTGGTGGCGGGCACCAGGGGGCGCAGGGCATCCAGTTTGCCTTCCTTGAACAGCGCGCGGATGCGGGTGGCGCTGATGGGGTCCACCCCGTTGTCCGACTTGCGCTTCAGGATGGTCAGCTCCACCCCCTCCCGGGGCAGTTCCTCCGACATGGCCTGGTTGTACAGGTTGGTGGCGGGGGACAGGGGTTCCTCCCCCACAAAGCGGTCGGTGATGCCCAGTTCCCGGGCGATGCGGCCGAACACCCGGGCGTCCACCCGCGCCTGGGCCAGGGTAAGGGCGTCGGATTCCTTGATGAAGTAGCTGGGGAAGGTGGCGGAGGACACCAGGTAGGGCCCCGTGGGGTGGTGGTACACATGGGGGAGGTGCCGGGTGCCTTCAATAATCAGCTTTTCCCGCACCTTGTAGGGGAAAACGGAGATATCCTCGGATACCATGAACAGGTGCAGCGCGTCGCACTGGGCCGCCGCCGTTTCCGCCAGGTACTGGTGCCCCAGGGAAAAGGGGTTGGCGTTCATCACAATGGCGCCTACCTTTTTGGGGGTAACGGCGGGCCTTTTCAGCCCTTTGAGATACTCCCGGAAGGCGGTGCGCCGGTTTTCCAGAAACACCACCTCGTTGGTGGCGGCTATCTCGTAAAAGCCAAGGGCGGCGATGCTCTGGGCGGCTGTGCGCTTGGTGTACACAAACAGGTGCTGCTGCCCCCGGGCGAACAGCTCTTCCACCAGGCGGGACACCACCACCGCCATCAGCCCCTCCCCCTGGTGGGCATGGTCCACCGCCAGACACCGCAGGGTGTTGCGGTAGAAGGAGCCGGTGGCGGTCAATTCGCCATTGTCGCCGTACAGCCCCAGGGTATAGTCCAGGTTGTCGTCCAGGGTGATGCCCTCCTGCTTGAGCAGGGCGATTACTTCCGCGATGGCCCGCTTGTCCGCGGGGTAGATGCGCCTGATTTCCATACAATTCCTTTCTCTGCAGGGGTTCTTTCCAACGGAAAAACCTAAGCCTCAAAATGGGTCAGCTTGCTTTTGACGATGCGGCGGAAATCCACCATAAAGCGGGGCAGGAACAAATCCTTGCGGTAGCTCAGATAAAAATGGCGTTTGTAATGGTTTCCCTGGATGCGGAAGCAGCGCACCTTGTCCTTCACCTCGGGGGATTGGGTGATAAACACCTGGGGGCACAGCATCAGCGCGGCTCCCTCGGCGGCGATGCGCTTGGCCGCCTCCAGGCTGTTGGTTTCCAACAGGATGTTGGGCTCCATGTGGTGGTGGCGGAACAGGTCGTCCTGGAAGGCGCGCACGCTGTGGCCGCTGGTGAGGGCGACGAATGTCTCGCTGCGGGCGGCATGGATGGGGATTTCCTCCCTGTCAGCATAAGCCTTGGCAAAGTCGCTGCCCCGGGCGGCGATGAGGATGATTTCCTCGGTTTCCAGCAAGTCATACTCCAGATCCGCGTAGCGGGGCTCGGTGGTAATCAGCGCCACATCGCACAATTTGTCGTGGAGCATCTTTTCCAGGGTGGCGGAGCCGTACTCCATCAATTCAAAGCGCACCCGGGGGTAGAGCCGGGCAAACTCGGGGATGACCAGGGGCAGCAGCTGCATGCCCCGCTGCAGGGAGATGCCCAGGTTGATGCGGCCCTGGGCCTCATCCTGAATTTCGTGCAGCTCGTTGCGCAGCCCGGCGGAAATGCTGGCGATCTGGTGCATGGCTTCCATATACTTTTCCCCGGCGTAGGTCAGGGTGACGGGCTGCCCTGAGCGGTCCAGCAGGGCGGTGCCCAGCTCGTCCTCCTCCCGCTTGATGCGCTGGCTGAGGGCGGACTGGGAGATAAACAGGGACTTGGCGGCCCCCGTAATGCTGCCCGCCCGAATGATGGCAAGGATATCCTTGGCGATCTGTGGGTTCATGGCGTTTCCTTCCATAAGCGCGGATGAATGAATGCCTGACATCTGTTCACTGTTTCTTAATGGTAAACCCATTGTAGCACAGCCTCCGCGGGGCTGGCAAGGCGGGATGGGGGCGAAGCGGGCAGGCTTTGCAAGAGGGAATCAGCCTGAAAAATCTGTTCCGAATATGTTATAAGCAATATCTTATAATAGTCATTATAATATATGAAATTGTCTTATTTATAAAAATGCACTATGATGAACCCAGGTAACCAATATATCATCTCGTCAACAAAACAAACCAACCGTTATCCAAGGAACAACAGGCAAACGCACCAGGCTGAAGGGTTCGCGGCATATGGCCGGTCCGAAGAGGTTGAAGGGGGTTTTCCAATGAAATAGCGCCATGCTTTTCCAACGGTTCCCTGAACAGGCGCGTCCGGGGCGGGCGCGGAATCTTCCAGGGTAGCTAAAGGGGTACCACGTCTCTGCTGCGATTTCTGTTTCTGAAAGGACTTTCATTGGACATGCTGGCGACGCTGCTGTTTGCTCTGGCAGGCGGCTGGACATTGCAAAAGCTCAAGGTGCCAGGGGGCATGATGGTAGGCGCGGTGATTGGCGCCAGCGCCTTCAACATCCTGACCGGTCAGGGGTATATGCATCCCCTTGCCAAAACAGCGGCGCAGATTGCCGCGGGGGCGTTCATCGGCGTGGGGGTCAGGCGGGAGGACATCGGCCAGATGCGTTCCCTTCTGAAGGTATCGCTGCTGATTATCTCCGCCCTGCTGGTGGTGAATGTGGCAACCGGCCTTGCGCTGCACGCGCTGGGCCCCATGGACCTGATAACCTCGCTGATGGCCAGCGCGCCCGGCGGTTTGTCGGATATCCCCATGATTGCCGCCGACATGGGGGCGGATGCCAGCCAGGTGGTGGTGCTGCAGTTTGCCCGGTTTGTGCTGGGCATCGCCCTGATTCCTTCGGTGGTGGCCCGTCTGCCCAGGACGCAAGGGCAGGAGGAAGTCCGCGGGAACCTCCTTTCCCAGGGGGATTGGCCCCACACCATGCTTACCCTGCTGGCAGCGGGCGTGTGCGGTTTCCTGGGCAGGGCGTCCGGGGTGCCCGGCGGCACCATGGCCTTTGCCACCGTGGGTACCATCGTGTTCAAACTCTCCTACCCCAAAGCCTGCATGCTGCGCCCTGTGCGCCGGGCAGCCCAGTGGCTGTCGGGTGCCTTTGTGGGGGCGGGGGTGGGCATGGCGCAGCTGATCGCCCTGAAAGATCTGGCGCTGCCTGTGCTGGTGCTGCTCTCCTCCTATTCCCTGGTTTGCGTGCTGCTGGGCAAGCTGCTGCAGAAACTAAAGCTCTTTGACAAGCGGGAGTCCTACCTGGCGGCGACCCCCGCGGGCGCCAGCGACATGGCGCTGATATCCGCCGACCTTGGCGTATACGATGTGCGCCTGGTGCTGCTGCAGGTGATGCGGCTGGTGGTGGTCATCTCCATCTTCCCCTCCATCCTGCAGGCTGTCTCCCATCTCTTGACTCCCTAAGAACCCAATAAGTGCTTATAATAAGGAAAAGAGGTAAAAACGTATGACACTCACCATTCTGGCCTGGGTAATGATTATCGTATTCATGACCCTGATTATGACAAAGAAAATGAGCCCCTTCACCGCGTTGATCTTTGTTCCCCTGGTTTTCGCGCTGATCGGGTCCCTGCTGGGCCTCTACCAGACCCAGGCGATGGAAGCCTACGGCAACAGCGGGATTGGCGCGCAGATAAAAATCCTGGGCGACTGGATCCGCCAGGGCACGGTCAAGGTAGCGCCCACGGGTGTCATGCTGCTGTTCGCCATCCTGTACTTCTCCCTCATGCTCAACGCCGGCATGTTCGACCCCATCATCCGCAAGCTGATTGGTTTTGCCAAGGGCGACCCGCTGAAAATCCAGATGGCGGCGGCCCTGGTAGCGGCGGCAGTGTCCCTCAATGGCGACGGCACCACCACCACCTTAATTGTCTGCACAGCCTTTGTGCCCATCTATAAAACCCTGAAAATGAGCCTGATGAACCTGGCCATTACCACGGTGCTGATGAACACCATCATGAACCTGCTGCCCTGGGGCGGCCCCTCCGCCCGGGTCATCTCCGTATTCCCGGAACTCAGCGACGCGGCGGTTCTCAACGCCCTGGCCCCCGGCATGATCGCGGCCTTTGTGTATATGATGGGCGTGGCCTTCTACATGGGCTGGAAAGAGCGCAGGAAGTTGGGCATCACCACCCTTACCGACGCCCAGATTGAGCAGATGATGGCGCCCGCCAGCGAGGAAGAAACCAAGCTCAAGCGCCCCCACCTGTTCTGGGTAAACCTGGTGATGACCCTGGCGCTGGTCGCCATGCTGATGATGCAGACCTTCCCGTCGCTGACGCTGTTCCTGGTGGGCACGGTGCTGGCGCTGCTGATTAACTACCCCAAACTGAAGGAGCAGAAGAACCGCATCCAGGACAACGCGGGGGATGCCCTGCAGGTGGTCATCCTGGTCTTTGGCGCCGGCGCCTTCACCGGCCTGTTTGAAAACAGCGGCATGTCCACCGCCCTTGCCACCAGCCTTGCCAACATCATCCCGGCAAGCCTGGGCAACTGGTGGGGACTGATTACCGCCGTCATCTCCGCCCCCGGCACATTCTTCCTGAGCAATGACGCCTTCTACTACGGCGTGCTGCCCGTGCTGAGCCAGGCGGGCATGCAGTACGGATACACCACGCTGGAACTGGGCGTCGCTTCCCTCCTGGGCCAGGCCTTCCATCTGCTCAGCCCCCTGGTAGCCTTCATCTACCTGCTGTTGGAAATGACAGAGCAGGACCTGGGCGAGTGGCAGCGCAAGGCGGGCAAATGGGCCCTGGGCATCTTCATCATCTTCGTGGCCATCGCGGCCATAACCGGCTCTGTCCCGCTGTATAAGTAATCCTGAGCGCCAGCCCCGTATACGGGGCTGGCGCTGACCATGTAAAGGAGGTAACCATGCAGATACTCAAAGCCGCCATGGCAGGCACCCTGGAATCGTCCGATGTCCAGGTAACCCTGGAGCCCCATGAGGGGGAGAACCAGGTGGAAGTACAGTCCAGCGTGCTGGCCCAGTACGGCCGCCAGATCAAGGACTGCGTCAACGATACCCTGAGCAGCCTGGACGTGAATGGTGTCAAGGTAACCGTAGTAGACAAGGGCGCCCTGGAATGCACCATCAAAGCCCGGGTGCAGTGCGCCGCCTACCGCGCGGCTGGGGTGGAATCGGGCTACCCCTGGGGAGGTGCCATCAAATGACACAGGAAAAGAGACTGCGCCGCCTTAGGCGCTCCATGATGTTCCTCAACGCCCAGCGCCCCGCGCTGCTGAAGGACGCCTATATCTACAAGCCTGACAGCCTGCTGCTGGATTTGGAGGACGCTGTCGCCGAAAACCAGAAGGACGCCGCCCGCTTTTCCCTCTATAACGCCCTGAAAACGGTGGACTACCGCGGGGTGGAGAGGATTGTGCGCATCAACGGTCTGGACACCCCCCACTGGCAGGAGGACATCCGGGTGGCGGTGGCCGGCGGGGCGGACGGCATCCGCATCGCCAAATGCGAAACCGCCCAGGATGTGCAAACCGTGGTGAAGCATATCGAGATGGCCGAGGAAGAGTTCGGCGCGGAAAAGGGCTTCACCCTGGTGATGGCGGCGCTGGAATCGCCCCTGGGCATACTCAACGCCTTTGATATCTGCAAAGCCTGCCCCGAGCGCATGCTGGGGGTGGCTATCTCCGGCGGCGACTACCGCAAATCCATGCAGGCCAGCTACAACCCCGGCGGCATCGAGATGCTGGGAGGCCGCGCCAACATGCTCATTGCCGCGAGGGCGGCCGGCGTGCAGTGCTTTGATACCGTCTTTACCGACGTGGACGACGAGGAAGGCTTCCGCCAGGAGGTCATCCAGAACAAGCAGATGGGCTTTGACGGCAAGTCCCTCATCAGCCCCAAGCAGATTGCCATTGTCCACGAGATTTTCACACCCAGCGAAAAGGAAATCCGCACAGCCGAGCGCATTGTGCGCGCCGTGCGGGAGCAGGCTGCCCAGGGCATCGGCGTGTTCACCCTGGACGGCAAGATGCTGGACATCGCCTTTGTGCCCGGTGCCGAGCGCACCATCGAATTGGCCAAGGCTTCCGGCGTGTATGAGGGGGATTTGTAAGATGAAAAACGCAGTGAACAGGGACATCCCCCAGCAGGTGCTGGACATGGGGTACGAGCCCTTCCAGGGCAGCAACTACAAGGAAGCCCATCAGTACAAAAAGGCGGCGCCCACCGTGCGCATGCGCCCCAAGCAGCAGGACACCAAGCTTCTTGGCTCCATCCGGGAAGCGCTGAAGGCTGTCAACTTCCGAGACGGCATGACCGTCTCCTTCCACCATCACTTCCGCGAGGGGGACTATGTGGTTAACCTGGTGATGAAGGAAATCGTGGACATGGGCTTTAAGGACATCACCATCGCCGCCTCCTCCCTGGGTCAGGCCCACGACCCGGTGGCGCAGTACATCGAGCAGGGCATCGTGACGGGCATCCAGACCAGCGGCATCCGCGGCAAGATGGGCGAGGTGGTTTCCCACGGCAAATTAAAGACCCCCGCCATCCTGCGCAGCCACGGCGGCCGGGTTAGGGCGATAGAGTCCGGCGAAGTGCATATCGACGTGGCCTTTGTCGGCGCCCCCACCAGCGACTGCATGGGCAACGCCCGGGGCAAGGGCGGCAAGAGCGACTGCGGCGTGCTGGGCTACGCGGTGGTGGATTCCAGGTACGCCGACAATGTGGTTGTCATCACCGACTGTCTGGTGGACTTCCCCAACTTTCCCCCCTCCATCGAGGCGGTGGATGTGGACTATGTGGTGGTGGTGGACGAAATCGGCAACCCCAAGAAGATCGCCTCCTCCGCCGCCCGCTATTCCACCGACCCCAGGGATTTGCTGATGGCGGAATACTGCGCCAAGGTGATTGAGCATACCCCTTATTTCAAGGATGGTTTTTCCTTCCAGACAGGGGCGGGCGGACCCAGCCTGGCTGCCAACCGGTTCCTGGAGCCCCTGCTGGTAAAGCACGGCATTAAAATGGGCTGGATTATCGGCGGCATCTCCAGACCCGCGGTGGACCTGCTGAACAAAGGCCTGGTGGAATGCATCATCGACACCCAGGACTTTGACATCGCCGGCATAGAGAGCGTCCATTCCCACCCCCGGCATTACGAGATGTCCACCTCCCAGTACGCCAACCCCGGCAACAAGAGCGCCTTTGTGAACAAGCTGGACTATGTCATCCTGGCCGCCCTGGAAGTGGACGTGAACTTCAATGTCAATGTCATCACCGGCTCTGACGGCGTGCTGCGGGGCGCCCCCGGCGGGCACCCGGACACGGCGGCGGGCGCCCGGTGCTGCATCATCGTCACCCCCCTGGTGCGCGGCCGCATGGCCACCATCTGCGAGGAAGTGGTTACCATTACCACCCCGGGCGAAAATGTGGATGTGCTGGTGACCGATTACGGCATCGCCGTCAATCCGAAGCGTCCCGACTTGCTGGAGGCGCTGCAAAAAACCAACCTGCCGCTGCGAACCATTGAGGAACTGCAGCAGGAAGCCTATGCCATGGTGGGCACCCCCGACCCCCTGCCCTTCAAGGAGCGCATTGTCGCCATCATGGAAGCCAGGGACGGCACCGTGCTGGACGTGGTGCGCCAGATTGATCCCCAGGGTGCCGCGGGAGAATAACCCTTCGCTGGAAAAATAGAAACAGCCTGCGCTCCGGTATTCCGGGGCGCAGGCTGTGTGTCTTTTGGCTTACTGGCTTCGCGGCAGGCTTGATGCCGTGGGATAACCCAGGAAAGCCGCGGCGGAAACCGCAGGGTTTACGCTACTCTTCCTTTTTCTGCTTCTTCATAAAAGCCTTGATGTCCTCCTTGCACTTGCCGCATTTGTCGCCCGCGCCGGTCATCTCCTTGACATCCTTGAACTTTTTCGCGCCTTTGTCCATGGCTTTGAGCACATCGCCCTTGGTGACTTTTTTGCAGGGACACAATACTTTATCAGGGTTCATGGCATACTCCTCGTACAAGATTTCCTGGTAGAATATACCCATGCGCGCAAAATTGAACAGGGCTGATAAAAGTCCCCCCCGCCTAGGCGGAGGGAAGCATGCGGCTTGCAGGGGCTTACAGCTCGCTGATGTTGAAGGGCGTTATCTGGTACACGAAGTAGTTCAGCCAGTTCATGTACAGCAGGTTGGCGTGGGAACGCCAGGATACCAGGGGCGGTTGGGTGTCGTCATCCCCTGGGAAGTAGTTCTTGGGCACCTGGATGGGCAGCCCGGCGTTTTTGTCGCGCAGGTACTCGTTGTTCAGCGTGTCCGGGTCGTACTCCGAATGCCCGGTGATGAACACCTGCTGCCCCCGGTCGGTCATCAGGGCGTAGATCCCCGCCTCATCAGACGCGGACAGGATTTTCAGCTCCGGCACCTTCTCGATATCCTGCCTTAATACCGTGGTGTGCCGGGAATGGGGCACCATAAACACATCGTCAAAGCCCCGGAACAAGATGGGGTTCTTGTATTCCACCGTGTGGGGGAACACCCCGAAAAGCTTGCTGTCCAGCTGGTATTTGGGGATGCCGTAGTGGTAGTACAGCGCCGCCTGGGCGCCCCAGCAGATATGGAAGGTGCTGAATACATGGCTCTTGCTCCACTCCATGATGTCGCACAGCTCCTGCCAGTATTCCACCTCCTCAAAGGGCATTAGCTCCACAGGGGCGCCGGTGATCACCATGCCGTCATACTTCTGGTGCTTCACCTCATCAAAGGTTTTATAGAAGGAGAGCAGGTGCTCCTGGGAAATGTTTTTCGCCTGGTGGGTGCTGGTGTGCATCAAATCCAGTTCCACCTGCAGGGGGGTGTTGCCCAGCAGGCGCGCCAGCTGGGTTTCCGTCTGCACCTTGGTGGGCATCAAATTCAATAGCAGGATGCGCAGGGGACGGATGTCCTGGCTCAGGGCACGGGTTTCCGTCATCACGAAGATGTTTTCGTTCTGCAGGGTCTCGGTGGCGGGCAGTTTGTTGGGTATTTTAATGGGCATGATATTTGCTTTCCGTTTCTATAATCGTTATGCCTGGGCTTGCTCCAATGCCTGGCGGATGTCGCTGATGATGTCATCGGCGTCTTCCAGCCCGATGGACAGGCGCACCAAATCGGGGGAAACCCCGGCGGCGCGCAGCTCGTCGTCGCTCATCTGGCGGTGGGTGCTGCTGGCCGGGTGCAGGCAGCAGGTCTTGGCGTCCGCCACATGGGTGGCGATGCCGGCCAGCTTCAGCCCCTTCATGAAGGCCTCCGCCGCCTTGCGCCCGCCCTTGATGCCGAAGCTGACCACCCCGCAGCAGCCCTTAGGCAGGTACTTTTTCGTCTTGTGATAGCAGGGATCCTGGGGCAGGGAGGGGTATTTCACCCAGGCCACCTTTTCATGGCTGGAAAGGAAATTTGCGACCCGCAGCCCCGTCTCGCTGTGGCGCTTCATGCGCAGGTGCAGGCTTTCCAGCCCCAGGTTGATGTAAAAAGCGTTCTGGGGGGACTGGATGGCGCCGAAGTCCCGCATCAGCTGGGCGGTCATCTTGGTGATGTAGGCGCCCTCCAGGCCGAAGCGCTGGGTGTAGGTAACGCCGTGGTAGCTGTCATCAGGGGTGCACAGCCCGGGGAACTTGTCCGGGTATTTTGTCCAGTCAAACCTGCCGCTGTCCACCACACAGCCGCCCACCGTGGCGGCGTGGCCGTCCATGTACTTGGTGGTGGAATGGGTAACGATGTCGGCGCCAAACTCAAATGGCCGGCAGAGGATGGGGGTGGCGAAGGTGTTGTCCACAATCAGGGGCACGCCGTGGGCGTGGGCGGCCTTGGCGAAGCGCTCAATATCAAACACCACCAGGGCGGGGTTGGCGATGGTTTCGCCGAAAACCGCCTTGGTATTGGGCTTAAAGGCGTCCTCTAATTCCTCATCGGTGCAGTCGGGGGCGATAAAGGTAAAATCAATGCCCATGCGCTTCATGGTAACGGCGAACAGGTTGTAGGTGCCCCCGTACACCGTGGCCGAGCACACCACATGATCCCCGCAGGAAGCGATGTTGAAAATGCTGTAAAAGGTGGCGGCCTGGCCGGAAGATGTCAGGATGGCGGCGGTGCCCCCCTCCAAATCGGCA
This sequence comes from uncultured Clostridia bacterium, assembly GCA_937894675.1. GTDB lineage: Bacteria > Bacillota > Clostridia > Christensenellales > Aristaeellaceae > DTU024. The sequence continues at coordinate 1,655 of CALCQO010000049.1, read as the reverse complement.
ATCTTGGCGGCCACATGGTCGTTGGTGGGGTTGGCAAGGCGGGTGTAAAAATATCCGCTGGTCTCCAGATCAAACAGCCGGCCCATGTCCTCGCTGGTATCATACTTAAAGGTGGTGCTCTGGATGATGGGCACCTGCCGCGGCTCTCCATTGCCGGGCTTGTACCCCGCCTGCAGACACCTGGTTTCTATGCTGTACTTGTCCATAACTCCTCCTGCTGCCTGTATTCCCGTGCATGATTATACGGAAACACAGGGGAATGGATGAATTATGCCCGATTTCGCTTGGAATTGTCAACCGGGGTGAGGGAGAAGGAAGAAGCTGCAGTCAGGTGTTTAATCTCCCTTTGGAAGCGCAAACAACGCCAACTGATGGCTAAGCACCGCGGTATTCTGGCCAAAGCGTTGTAAAGCGTGTTTGTGCTTGTTCCTAGTCCCTAGACTGGCGGGATATTATGGGCGATGAAATACAGATAAAAACCAAGCGGGGATGAAAAGGGCTGAACCCGGGCACAGGTGAAAAATTTCCGTGAAAGCTTGACCTTGGCTTCATTCTATGATAATATATCCCTTGCCGTATCAACGGTTGTGCCCACACTGGGCTCCCATGACCCATTAGCTCAGTCGGCAGAGCACTTGACTTTTAATCAAGGTGTCCCGCGTTCGAGTCGCGGATGGGTCACCACCAAGCATATTCCTATTGATTTATATAGCAAAACACAGGATGGACACACCACTTGATTGCTCCCAAAGAGCAAAAACAATCAAGGGGTGTGTGCTTTTATGTCGAAGAGAAAATTATCGAACACAACGCAGAACCTATTCGATTCATTTATTCAAGAATGCAGATTGTATCAAAAATCAGAATCGACCATCAGCAATTACGAGATAAGCTTTAATGTACTATGCAAACACTTCGACGGGATTGAGAAGCGTCCCATCGGGAGCATTGGCAAGTCTTTAATTGTTGAATTCACGAAGAAGCTATCCGACACATCGTTATCCGTTGCATCCATAAACCACTACTTAAGGGACATCCGTGCCTTTTTATACTGGTGTATGGAAGATGAGTATATTCCTCCGTTCAAAGTGAAATGTATAAAGGACACAACGCCAAAAAAGATGCCATACACAAAGGAAGAAGCTAAAGTCATGCTAAGAAAGCCGTCCATCAATGATGGGTTCGCTGAATGGAGAAGCTGGGGAGTCATCAACATGGTGATGGGATGTGGCGTCAGGGCAATGACCATTGTTAACATGCTCAAGGAAGACATGGATTTTGCAAACAATACGATTTATCTGAGGCATAGCAAGGATGGCGGACAAAACGTCATCACGCTTGTGCCGCAACTAAAAAGAGCAATAGTGACATATCTCAAACACAATATATTCAACACTGAATTTTTGTTTCCAAGTATCACTGGAGCGCGGATGACAGTCAATGGGCTCAGACAGAGCATTGCAAGCTACAACAGAAGTCGCGGCGTGCAGCAAACATCTATCCACCTTCTCCGTCATACATTCGGTGCAATGTGGGCAGAGAATGGCGGAGATGTCTATCAACTCCAGCGCATCATGACACACAAGGACATCCGCACAACACTGACCTGCCCCCCAATCCTTGTACCAGTCCGAGAGTTAGTTGAGATATAATCA
>CALCQO010000048.1 GCA_937894675.1 uncultured Clostridia bacterium | reverse complement strand
CAGCTGGCCATAGGCCGTGTAAAGCATGGCAAACAGCAGCACAATGGCCATGGCCGGCAGGATAAACAGGCTGCCCGCCAGCACCAGCCCCGCCAGGCCGCCCCGCTCCAGCCCCAGGTGGATGGCAAGCTCCGTGGAGTTGGGGCCGGGAATCAGGTTGGTCAGGCTGTAGAGATCCATAAACTTATCCCGGCTGAGCCAGCCCCGCTTGCGGACCACCTCTTCCTCCATCAGGGACACATGGGCGGCGGGGCCGCCGAAGGCAACGGTGCCAAGGCGCAGGAAAACGCCCGCGATTTCCCGAAGGCGGTAGCGCTTCTCTTCCTTTGTTAAAAGTTGGTACGGCTTGTCGCTGCGCATGAATCCTCCCGAGTGGTTTTCCTCTTATTTGGAGTATAACCATCCAGGCAGGCCATAACAGCCAGGCATGTAAAATCCATATGAAATCCATGGAAAAGACCGCCGTTTCCGGCGGGCTTTTGGTTGTGTAATCCGTTATTCCTCGGTTTTCTTGGCGGCGGGTTTCTTCGCCGCGGGCTTTTTGGCGGCGGGCTTGGTTTCCGCTTCCGCCTTGGCCGCGGGCTTCTTGGCTACGGGCTTTTTGGCCGCGGGTTTTACTTCCGCTTCCGCCTTGGCTGCGGGCTTCTTGGCAGCAGGCTTTTTCACCGCGGGTTTTTCCTCCGCCTTTTCGGCTTTAGCCGCTGGTTTCTTGGCCGCGGGTTTCTTCTCAGCCGCTTTCTCCGTTTTCGCCGCTGCGGGACGGGCGGAAGCCGCTTTGCGCACGGGCTTCCTCTCCTCCTCCGCCTTGGGCGGGTTCAGCAGGTTTTGATAGATGGACATGTACATTTCCGCTGAATGGGTCCAGGAGTAGTCGCCGTTCATGCCGCGCTCGCGCAGCATGTTCCAGACATCCTTTTTGTTCCAGTAATAGTGCAGCGCGCGCTGGATGGTATGCAGCATGTCATGGGCGTTGTAGTTGAAGAAGGTAAAGCCATTGCCGGCGCCAGTGTACTCGTTGTAGGAGAGCACCGTGTCGCGCAGGCCGCCGGTTTCGCGCACCACGGGCACCGTGCCGTAGCGCATGGCGATCATCTGGCTAAGGCCGCAGGGCTCGAACTGGCTGGGCATCAGGAAGATGTCGCACCCGGCGTAAATCTGGTGCGCCAGGGCATGGTCCATCACAAAGCGGGCGGCCACCCGGCCGGGGTAGTTCTGCTCTGCCCAGCTGAAGAGATTGACATACCGGGAATCCCCCATGCCAAGGCAGACCAGCTGCACATCCTCGCGCATGATGTCGGCGATGACATAGTCTACCAGATCCAGGCCCTTTTGGTTGCTGAGGCGGCCGACCATGCCGATGACGGGCACTTCGGGGCGCACCTGCAGGCCCAATTGCTCCTGCATAGCCCGCTTACAGACATCCTTGCCGGACATATCTTCCACCGAATACTTGGCGGCGATGTTGTTGTCGTTGGCGGGGTCGTAGGTTTTGACGTCGATGCCGTTGAGCACGCCGGTCAGATGCTCCTTCTTGGCGCGCAGCAGACCGTCCAGGCGCTCGCCGTAGTAAGCGGTCTGGATTTCCTCGGCGTAGGAGGGGCTGACGGTGGTGACTTCGTCGGCGTACACGATGCCGGCTTTTAAGAAGTTGGCGGCGCCGTAGCACTCGATCTTATCGTTGGTGAACAGGCTGTCGCCCAGGCCCAGCACATCCTGCACCTCTTTGATGCCGAACACGCCCTGATACTGCAGGTTGTGGATGGTCATCACCGTCTTGATGCCGGTAAAGTCGGGCAGGTGGGCATACTGTACGCTGAGCAGCACGGGAATCATGCCCGCCTGCCAGTCGTGCACATGCAGGACATCGGGCTTAAAGCCAATCAGCGGCAGCGCGTTGAGTACGCCGCGGCTGAAGAAGGCGAAGCGCTCATACTCGTCCCCGCCCATGCCATAGGTGTAGTTACGGCCGAAATAATACCGGTTGTCCACAAAATAGTAGGTGACGTTGTCAATCTCCAGCTTCTCGATGCCGCAGTATTGTTTCCGCCAGCCCAGCTCGACTTCAAAATCAGTCACATGCTGCATCTGGTGGACATATTCTTCCGGGATGGATGCATATTTAGGCAGGATGACGCGCACGTCGTGCCCTTTGCCGGCCAGGACAGGCGCCAGGGCGCCCACCACATCAGCCAGGCCGCCGGTTTTGATAAACGGTACGCATTCTGAAGCCGCAAGTAATATTTTCATTGGAACAACACTCCTTTCTTCATGGGTTTAGAAAGCAAACCGTTTGAATCTATCATGTATGGCGTCAGATTGTCAAGTTCTTGGGCACGACCGTGGGATAGGCGGCGGTGGACACAAGACGGCCGCCCTCGCGGATGGTGGTCTGTTTGTCCATGATGCAGTTCTCAATTTCCACATTGCGGCTGATCAAGGCATCCTGCATGATAATACAGCCCTTGACCACCGCCCCCGGGCGGATGGTGACGCCGCGGAAGATGATGCTGTTTTCCACTGTGCCTTCAATGACGCAGCCGTCAGCCACCAGGGAGTTGGACACCCGGGCGCCGGTGGCGTAGCGGGTGGGCATTTCATCGCGCAGCTTGGTCCAGATGGGGCGGTCCTTGTCAAAGAACATTTCCCGCACCGTGGGATCCAGCGCGTCCATGTTGGCGTGGTAGTATGCCTGCACCGAGTCGATGACCCAGGGCTTGAGCGGCAGCTGATAACCGCACACCTTGTAGGTGCCTTCCTGCAGGAAGCGGGCCAGCATCTCCCGGGTAAAGTGATGGAACCCCTGGGAGGTGGCACGGTCCACCATGTCGATGAGCATTTCCCTGCGCACCAGGAACACGCCGATGTAGGTGTTCTCATACCGGGGAATGGAGGGATCCACTTCCAGGTGCTTCACCACACAGTTTTCGTCGATGCCCAGATAGCGGCCCACCCCGTTGCGGCGGGCATCCCTGTCCTTTGTGTAGACCAAGGTGATGTCCGCTTCGTTCTTTAAATGCTCCGCCAAGAGCTCTTCAAAGCGGATGGAATAGAGGATGCCCGAATCCGTCACCGCGATGTAGCGCTCCTTGCTGCGGCGCAGGAAGGACAGGTTGCTCTTGAGGGCGTCCAGCAGCCCAGTATAGTAGGAATGCTCGGACGCGGCAAAGGGCGGCAGCAGGGTCAGCCCCGCACGCTTGCCGTGCAGGTCCCACTCCCGGCCGGAGCCCAGCTGGTCCAGCAGGCTCTGGTAGTTTTGCTGCAGAATGATGCCGACATTATGGATGCCCGAGTTGACCATGTTGGACAGCATAAAGTCGATGATGCGGTAGCGCCCTAAGATCGGCAGCGCGGCCACAGAGCGGATTCGGGTCAAGTCCCGCAGCCGCTCGCTGTTTTCCCCTGTATAAATCAATCCAACAATATCAGATTTCATGCGCTCGCCTCCTTATTCGCCCGCCTGCTCGCCGGAAGCAACCTTTTGCCCCGCAGACAGCACGGTATTGTTGCCGACGACCGCGATGTCGCCGGTTTTTTCACCCACAATGGCGTCTTCCGTCACCACGGCGTTCTCGCCAATGATGGCGCGGCGCACCACAGCGCCCTTTTTAATCACCGCGCTTGGCATCACCACGCTGTCGATGACCTCAGCGCCTTCTTCCACCACCACGCCGCCGGAAAGCACCGAGTTGGTGACCTTGCCGTTGATGACGCCGCCCTCGGTAATCAGGCTGTTGATGACCTCACCCTTTTTGCCGATGAAGTGCGGCGGCAGGCCCACATTGCGGGCATAGATGCGCCAGCGGCGGTCATGCAGATCGATGGGAGCGGGATCCTCCAGCAGATCCATGTTGGCTTCCCACAGGCTTTCGATGGTGCCCACGTCCTTCCAGTAGCCATTGAAATTGTAGGCCACCAGCTTTTCGTTGGCGTTTAGCATATTGGGGATGATGTTCTTGCCAAAGTCGTTGGAGGACTTGGGATTGTTCTCGTCCTCGATGAGGTAGGCGCGCATCTTATCCCAGGTAAACACATACACGCCCATGCTGGCGTTATTGGATTTGGCGTTGGCGGGCTTCTCCTCAAACTCGGTGATGTTGCCGTTTTCATCGGTGTTCATGATGCCAAAACGGTTGGTCTCTTCCCAGGGCACCTGGCGCACAGCGATGGTGACAGCCGCTTCTTCCTTGATATGGTGGTTGAGCATGGCGGCATAGTCCATCTTATATATATGGTCGCCCGAGAGCACCAGGACATAGTCCGGGTTGTACTGCTCGATAAATTCCATATTCTGATAGATGGAGTTGGCCGTGCCCTTGTACCACTCGCCATCCTTGCCGGTGGAGTAGGGCGGCAGGACAAAAATACCGCCGTTGTTCAGATCCAGATCCCAGGGCGCGCCGGAACCGATATAGGCGTTCAGTTCCAGGGGGCGGTACTGGGTCAGCACGCCAACGACATCAATGCCGGAGTTGGTGCAGTTGCTGACTGGAAAATCGATGATGCGGTATTTGCCGCCAAAGGGGATGGCGGGTTTGGCTGTGCGGCGGGTGAGAATACCCAGCCTGCTGCCCTGCCCGCCGGCCAGGAGCATGGCGACGCACTGTTTTTTCTGGAGCATGGGGCTGTCCTCCTTTATGTTTGCTTGGGTTGGCAATCTATCAAAGCGGATTACATCCGCAAAAACCGCGGGTTACTCCTCCTTCGCATCCTTTTCGGAGGCTGTTTCTTCAGGAAGCGCTTCCTTGACTTCCGGCTCGGGGATTTTGTCGTAGGTAAAATACATGGTGGAAAGGGGCGGGATGCAGATTTCCACCGAGTAGGGCTGGCCGTTGAAGGGGATATTCTCCACCTCCAGGGGGGCGGCGTTGAACTGGTTGGATCCGCCGTACTCCGCCCGGTCGGTGTTGAGGGCTTCCTCGATGGTGCCCATCAGGGGCATGCCCACCCGGTACTGGGGGATGAACTGGGGGGTGAAGTTGGTAACGCACAGCACGGACTCGCCGTGGAGGTTGCTTCTTGTAAAGATGACCACCGAGTTGTCGGTGTCATTGGGCACCAGCCACTCAAAGCCGTCCCAGGAATCCTCCACCTCCCACATTTCGCTGTATTTCTTATAGAAAGCGTTGAGGTGCTTAACGCACTTCTGCATTTCGGGGTGGTTGTCGTACACCAGCAGGAACCAATCCAGCTGGTCGTCCTCGTTCCACTCGATGAAATGGCCGAACTCGCCGCCCATGAACAGCAGCTTCTTGCCCGGGTGAGCCATGGTGTAGCCGTACAAGGCGCGGAGCCCCGCGAACTTGCGCCACAGATCCCCCGGCTGCTTGTCCAGCATGGAGTGCTTGCCGTGCACCACCTCATCATGGGAGAAGGGCAGGATATAGTTTTCCGTAAAAGCGTAGAACAAAGAGAAGGTGAGCTTGTCGTGATGCCACTTGCGGTACACGGGATCAACTTTGATGTAGGAGAGCATGTCGTTCATCCAGCCCATGTTCCACTTGAAGCCAAAGCCCAGGCCGCCCATGTAGGTTGGCTTGGTTACCATGGGGTAGGCGGAGGATTCCTCGGCGATGGTCATCACCCCGGGGAAATCATGGTAGATGGTTTCATTCAGACGGCGCAGGAAGGCCAGCGCCTCGATGTTGACATTGTTGCCGTACTGGTTGGGCAGCCACTCCCCCTCCTCCCGGCAGAAATCGTGATAGAGCATGCTGCTGACCGCGTCGCACCTTAGGCCGTCCACATGGTAGTACTCCAGCCAGAAACAGGCGTTGGACAGCAGGAAGCTGCAGGCTTCGCCCCTCCCATAGTCAAACAGCATGGTGCCCCACTGCTTCATTTCGGCGCGGCGCCAGTCGGCGTGCTCATAGCAGGGGGAGCCGTCAAACATGCGAAGGCCGATTTCGTCCCTGGGGAAATGGGCGGGCACCCAGTCCAGGATGACGCCGATATTCGCCTGGTGCATCATGTCCACAAAGCGCATGAACTCCTTGGGCTTGCCGTGGCGGGCGGTGGGTGCGTAATACCCCGTTACCTGGTAGCCCCAGGACATATCCAGGGGATGCTCCATCACAGGCAGCAGTTCCACATGGGTGTAGCCCATCTCCTTGATGTAGGGAATCAGCTGCTCGGCAATTTCGGTGTAGCTGAGCATGCGGTTGTCTTCCCCCCTGCGCCAGGAGCCCAGGTGCATTTCGTAAATGTTGATGGGGCTGCGGTAGGGGTTCCACTTGGCACGGATGTTCATCCATTTCTCGTCGCCCCACTGGTAGCCGTCGATGTCTGTGAGCATGCTGGCGGTGTTGGGGCGCAGCTGGCTTCGGAAGGCGTAGGGATCGGCCTTCAGGTGCCACTGGCCGTCGGCGCCTTTGACGGCATACTTATACGACAATAGCTTTTCCGCCGCGTCGGGGTAGTTGTATTTATCCGGGTCGCTCTGGGGGTCGAAAAGCCGCCGCTCCAACTGCAGTTCCCAGGTACCGTCGAACTGTTTGACCATGGGATAGGGCTCGACCCGCCACTGGCAAAACTCGCCCGTGACGGAAACAGCCTGGGCATTGGGCGCCCAGACAGAGAAGTTCCAGACAGGTATTTCATTGTTGACGGCCGGGTGCGCCCCCAGCATGGTATACGCATGGCGGCTTGTCCCCTGATGAAACTCCTCGCGTTCCTGATGTGTCGGCGGGCGATAGAACATGGCAGCCTCCCTAATATTTATACTGATAAAGTATGCGAAATGCCGGAACCGTCCCGCATACCTATCCGCACTCTTTCTTTGGCTACAGTATAGCACAGGTATCCTGTCTGTTCAATGGATGAATTGGGCATGCAGCCGCACCGTTTACCGCTATGCAAAGCAATGCAGGCAGCTGAGATTGCCGCACCGCTGCGCCTTCGTTCCCCGGCAGCCCCTCCCCTGATGTATGTTTCCTGCATTTTCCGCGCGAGACAGCGCGGCAGCAAGGAAGACAATGCTATCCGAGAGGGAAATATCCGCGGGATTGCCCTGTTTATTTTCGAAATCACTTGCAATTTCCTTGATATGAATGTAGAATATGTACTTGGCACATCCTTGCGTCGTGCAGGGTCACGACGCCATATGTCCGTGAGGAGGTGAAATGAATGAAGTACGAGCTGATCTACATCATCGATACCACTGTTGAGGAGGAAGCCCGCAAAGCGCTGATTCAGCGCTTCAGCGACCTGATCCAATCCAACGGCGGCGAGGTGGAGAAAGTAGACGAATGGGGCAAGCGCCACCTGGCCTATACCATCGACTACAAGACCGAGGGCTACTATGTGCTGGTAACCTTTACGGCCGAGTCCACCCTTCCCAGAGAGCTGGAGCGTAACCTGGAAATTTCCGAGGATATCATCCGCTATCTGGTGACCCGTGTAGAAGAGAAGCGCAGCAATGTCAAGCCGCGCGCAGTCCAGCCGGCCCGCACATTCCCCGCACAGCGTGCAGGCGAAGAAGCGGCAGCCACGCCGGTGGAAACCCCCGCTGAACCTGTTGAAGAGTAAAGGAGGCCTATTGTGAACAAAATCTTCATTATCGGCAACCTGACACGGGACCCCGAAATGCGTACCACGCAGAGCGGTGTTTCCGTATGCACCTTCACGGTAGCTGTCAACCGCCGCCGCGCGTCCAACGCCGAGGCGGGACAGACGGAAGCGGATTTCTTCCGCGTATCCGCCTGGCGTCAGCTTGGCGAAAACTGCAACCGATTCCTGGCCAAAGGCCGCAAAGTAGGCGTGGTGGGCACCCTGACCCTCCAGAACTACACCGGCAATGACGGCCAGCAGCGCGCCAGCCTGGAGGTGCAGGCGGATGAGGTGGAATTCCTCACCCCCCGTTCCGAGCAGGGCGACGCGCGCCCCATGCAGTCGTCTTCCCCCATGCAGCAGAGCAACGGCTTTGTGCAGGTAGACGAGGACGACCTGCCCTTCTAAGGGCCATCATATAGGAGGATAACATGTCTGAAGATCGCAACGAGAGAAGGCCGCGCCCCCGGGGACGGCGGCCCCGCCGCAAGGTATGCGATTTCTGCGCCGGCAAGGTGGCCTACATCGACTATAAGGACGTTAACCGTCTGCGTCGATACATCACCGAGCGCGGCAAGATTTCGCCCCGCCGCATGAGCGGCACCTGCGCCAAGCATCAGCGTCAGCTGGCCGTCGCCATCAAGCGCGCCCGCGCCATCGCCCTGATGCCCTACACCGCAGATTAAACTGCGCAAAGAACCGCCGGAGGCAGCAGCTTCCGGCGGTTTTCTTATGCTTATTTTCGGCTTTTTGCTTAGTTTTTGCGCAGCTGCTTGCTTAAATCCTCCACCGCCGCGCGGATGGTGGGGGTGGTCCTGGTCATTTCCTCCACCTTGCCGCAGCCATGCAGCACGGTGGTATGGTCCCGTCCGCCCAGCATCTGCCCGATACGGGGCAGGGAGGCATCCGTCAGCTGACGGCACAGATACATAATCATCTGCCGGGGGATGGTGATGTTGCGGCTGCGGCGGGGGCTGCAGATATCCTCCCGGGAGACGGCGTAGTACTCGGATACCGCCGTCATGATGTCCTCGCAGGTAACGCTGCGGGGCGCCTGCTCGATGAACACTTCCTTCAGCGCTTCCTCGGCCAGTTGGGGGGTGATGTCCAAAGTGCCCATCAGGGACGCGTAGGCGCTTAAGCGGGTCAGGGTGCCCTCCAGCTCCCGGATGTTGCTGTCCACCCGGCTGGCGATCATCTGCAGCACATCGTCGGTGATGCGCATGTTGGTTTCATGGGCTTTTTTGCGCAGGATGGCGACCCTTGTATCCATATCCGGTTTCTGGATGTCGGCAATCAGGCCCCACTCGAAGCGGCTGCGCAGACGCTCCTCCAGCTTGGCGATTTCCTTGGGCGGCCGGTCGCTGGAAATGATGATCTGCTTGCCCGCGTTGTGCAGGGCGTTGAAGGTGTGGAAAAACTCTTCCTGGGTGGAGTCCCGCCCGGCGATAAACTGGATATCGTCAATCAGCAGCACGTCCACATTGCGGTACTTATCCCGGAACTGGGCGTTGCGGTTGGTTTGAATGGCGTTGACCAATTCGGTGGTAAATTGCTCGCTGGTGACATATTCAAGACGGGTATCCGGCTTTTGGGACAGGATGTAGTGGCCGATGGCATGCATCAGATGGGTTTTGCCAAGGCCCACCCCGCCGTAGAGGAACAGGGGGTTGTACGCGTCCGCCGGGGCTTCCGCCACCGCCAGGGAGGCGGCGTGGGCAAAGCGGTTGCCGCTGCCCACCACGAAGGAATCGAAGGTGTATTTTAAATTCAGCTTCTGGGCGGCCTTGGGCTGGGTGTTCAGCGTGCCGTCCCGGTAGTCATTGGCCTGTTTGGGGGTCAGGATGTCCACCTTCATGCTGCGGCCGGCGGCCTTGGATACGGCCGTGGTGATGGTCGTGGCGTAGCGGGAGGAAACAAACTGATGGTAATAATCCGTCGCCGCTTCCACCAGAAACTGCTCCCCCGCCAGAGCCAGGGGCTTTAAGGCGGCGGAGATCCAGGTGTTGTAGGTGACTTCCGTCATTTCATTGCGCAGCAGGGTGCAGGCGTTCATCCAAACAGCATTGGTGTCCAAAGATATTCCCCCAAATAATACATCATTTATACATTAGGTAAGGCACCGGCGTGTAAAAAATACACCGTCTCGTATGGATCGGTGTAAGGCCGACACGGCTGTGGATAACCTTCCGCCACACGCCTCAACTCACGGGGTTATCCTATCATAAGCGCCTCCCGAACGCAAGCAAGCTGTGGACAACCAAATTATTCACGGCTTTTATCTGTTGATAACTCTTCTATGCCACAGGTTGTGTCCAAAGGATGAACGGGGCACAATTTCCTGAATATCCTATGTATAAATATTTGATTTCGTAACAGAAAATACTGATTTGGGGCGAATATTAATTTTACGACACGCATTTGTCGGAACTAGATAATAATGTTGTTCATCCGCCGGCAATTCGTTATAATCAGGTATCAACATGAGGAGGCGCTTGCATGAACCGTTCAAAGGACCGTTTCACTTTAAAGGAACGCAGCTGGATCCTGTACGATTGGGCCAACTCCGTTTACGCCACCAACATCATGGCGGCTATTTTTCCCCCCATCTTTGTCTCCATCGCCGGCGATGCGGGCGACATGTGGTGGAGCTACGGCACCGGTTTTGCCACGTTAATCATCGCCCTGCTGGCGCCTCTGCTGGGGGCGGTTGCCGATTACAAGGGAATGAAAAAGAAGCTGTTCAGCGTGTTCGTGGGGCTGGGCATCGTGTTTACCGCGCTGATCGCCTTCACCAATGACTGGCGGGTAATGCTGGTATGCTATGTCCTCTCCCGCATCGGCTTTTCCGGCTCCAATTTATTTTATGACAGCTTTTTAACCGATGTCACCACCAACGAGCGCATGGACAAGGTATCCTCCTGGGGCTACGCCATGGGCTACATCGGCGGCAGCACCATCCCCTTCATCATTTCCATCGGCGTGCTGCTCTGGCAGGGCTTTGACAGCGTCCTGGCCCAGAAATTCGCCGTGCTCATCACCAGCGTTTGGTGGCTGGTGTTCACCATCCCCTTCATGAAGAACGTGGAGCAGGAGCACTACCTGGATGGGGACAGGCCCACCATCGGCGCCGCTTTTGCCAACATCGGCCGCACCGCCAAGGACATCATGTCGGAAAAGGGCATGTTCCTGTTCGTCATCGCGTACTTCTTCTACATCGACGGCGTGGGCACCATCATCAACATCTCCACCGCCTACGGCACGGCGCTGGGCCTTGGCGCCATGGGCATGATCATCGCCCTGTTGATTACCCAGATTGTCGCCATGCCCTGCTCCATCCTCTTTGCCAAAATGGCAAAAAAGATCAGCACCCGCAAGGCGCTGCTCTTCGCTATTTCGGTCTATATGCTCATCTGCCTGGTGGGCTTTTATATGGGCTTTACCCTGGAACCCCATCAGGACAAGTACAACAACGCCTTTGACAGCTACAAGCAGCAGGCGGCTGGCAATTTGGGGCTGACCTTTGAAGGGCAGGAGGAGGCCGACAAAGCCATCGACGCCTACCTGATGAAGAGCCGGGACTTGATGCGCGACGAGAACACGGAAAGCCTGAACAACCTGGCCTTATCCTGGAACAACATGACCGAGGGTGACAAAGCCCTGGCCCTTCAGGCCCAGACGCTGCTGAGCGAAAGCAACGCGGGCTTTATCGCCGGAAACCGGGAGGCGGCGGACAATTTCCGCAGCGCCATCAAGTTCTCCTCCACCCTCTTCTGGGCCATGGCGGTGCTGGTGGGCACGGTGCAGGGCGGCATCCAGGCCACCTCCCGCTCCTACTTTGGCAAGCTTATCCCAAAAAAGCGTTCCAACGAATACTTCGGCTTCTTCGACATCTTCGGCAAGTTCGCTTCCGTGGTGGGCCCCTTCCTGTACGCCTTCATCAGCGGGCTGACGGGGCGCTCCTCCCTGGGCACCCTGTGCCTGCTGATTCTGTTCCTGGTGGGCTTCATCATCCTCTGGCGCGCCAAGGAGCCCCTGGAGGAATTGGAGCGTTCCCGGGCAGCCCTGCAGGATAATTAACCGCATATAGTAAAACTGCCGCGGCTTTGCATCAGCCGCGGCAGTTATTAATGCTCGTTTACCCGATATCCATAGAGGGCAGAATGCCCACGATGCGGCGCCGGGAAGCGCCCAGGGACTTCATCAATTTCATCTGCGGCTCGTTGCGGGAATACACCTGGGTGATGCAGTGGGTGACCCCCCGCTCCCGCAGCAGGGCGCTGGCGGAGCGCACCAAAGCGCTGCCCACGCCGTGGCGGCGGTGCTCGTTGCGCACATACACCATCACCAATGCCGCCATATCCGGCCGGTAGCCGGACATCATGATTTCCGCGATGGGCTGGCCGCCCCGGTAAAAGCCCAGCGCCATGAAGTAAGGCTGCTGCATCTGCAGGGTCATATAGTCCATGGTGATGGGGGTCATGCGGTACATGTTCATCCGGGCTAAAAAGGCCTGGGTCTGCTCCGCGGTCTGCAGGGGCACGGAAGCGAACTGGCAGCTCATGGGCGGGGTGGGCGCGGGAACATTAGGCAGGGTAAAGATATGCTCCTCCTCCGCGTCGTTGGAGGCAAAGCCGTTCTGATTATAGAAGGTAATCAAATCAAACTGGTTGGGAGCCAGCTGGGTGTAGATGCGCCCCTTTAAATGGGGGTACTGGGCGCGGATTTGCTCGGCCCTGGCCAGCAGCGCCCCCAGCAGCAGATTGCGCGCCGACGGCTGCGCCTCAATGTTGATATAAATCTGCATGGGTCTTTCCGGGTAAACCTCCATCTGCATGGAGAGGATGATATAGCCGTAGCCCAGCTGGACAAACTGATCGTTGGCAACGAAGAAAACATCCTCCCTCGGGATTCCCTGGAAGGGCGCTGCCGGGTGCGATAAATGCATGGTTTCCCTCTATTCTTGATGGTATTAATCGAGCCACATGGCATCCAGGGAGCCGCCGCCGGGGGTTACATCGTAGACCACCTTGCGGATTTCCGGGCATCTCTCCCGCACGGATTGAACATAGCGCTCCAGCAGATCATAGGGCAAGCGCGCCGGGATGGTGGCCGCCCCGCCTGACTGCACGTCCACCCTGCCCACCGCGCGCAGGGAGATGATCCCGCCCTGGTCCGCGTCGTCCCGGTAGAGCTTGGCGTAATACTTCCACAGCTTCTTGTGCAGCCCCGCCGCGACGATGGCTTCGCAGAACATGTCGTCCGCCTTGCGCAGGGTATTCAGGCGCTCCGGCGTGGCTTCCCCATGGATGCGCAGCGCCAGCCCGCTTCCGGGGAAGGGCTGGGCGGCGGTGATTTCCGGGGGCATGCCCAGTTTCTCCCCTACATAGCGGACCTCTTCTTTAAAAAGCTCCCTCAGCGGCGCTATCACGGTTTTTCCCTCGCTGGGCAGCAGCGTCTGGCCATAACCAAAGCGCATCACCTCGCTGCAGGTGATGCCGCGGATGATGGCCGTATAGTCCACCCCGGCCACCGCCTCATGCAGCACCTGGCGCAAACAGCCGTCGATGGCGGCGCGCTTTTCTTCCTGGCTGGTTTTGCCCTGCAGGGCTTCCAGGAAACGTTCCTGGGCGTTGGTGCGGGTGATGTGCAGGTTCTCCTTCTCCCGGTAGTAGGTAAGGAAATCCTCCGCCTCATTCTCCCGAAGAAGGCCGGTATCCACAAAGAAGCAGCGCAGCCTGTCCCCCAAGGCGCGGTGGGCCAGGGTGGCGCTGACGCCGCTGTCCAGCCCGCCGGTCATGGCGCAGATGGCGGTGCCTTCCCCTACCGCGGCGGCGATGTCGCTGCGGGAAGCGGAAATGAAGGCGCTCTCGTTCCACCATGAGGTGCAGCCGCATACTTCCCGGGCAAAGCGCAGCAGAATGCCAAAGCCATCCGGGTCGTTGGACTCGATTTGAAAGCCCAGGCCGTAGATGGACAGGGCGTCATGACGAAAGCCGATGATTTCTTCGCCAATGTAGGCGATGGGTGCGATTTCCTCCGTCAATTCAAGGGGATAGACGGTATGCAGCATGCGCTCGCTCTCGGAGAGTTCCTCCGTAAGGGGGGATGGCTCGAAGCGGACAGTGTCCACCGTTTCCCGCTCCTGGGGCGGCAGCGACTTACCGTTGAGCAGCATGGCCACCGAGGCGGCTGTGTTGCCCAGCGCCAGGATGGGAATGCCCGCGTGCAGCAGCCTGCCGTCCAGGGACATGGGCACCTTGCCCACCACGCCCCCCGCCAGCACAATGCCAAGGGGCGACAGCGCCAGGATTTCGCCGGGCAGCGCGTCCCCCGGGAGGATGCGGCAATAGATCCCCTCCCCCCGCAGCTTGATAGCGGCGGCGGAAGCGTATCGATCGTCAAAGTTCAATATCAGCAGCATATCCTGCATGGAATCCCTCCGTTTAGCGGCTGTTGTCCACAACCCAATACTGGTTGCGTTCATTCAGCTGCTTGTCCACAGCCGCGTTGATGGCGAGCTGTGTCTGCCTGTTGGCAATGCCTGTGGCCGTCTGGTTTTCCCGGCTCTGGAAAGCGCGGACAGCATCGCTGGTCCGCTGGGAGTAGGTGCCCGTCACGTCCGCGTCTGTCAGCAGGTTCAGGATAACCAACTTCTCCTGCAGCCTTTTCACCTGGGTGCCCTCGTTGCCGCCGCGCAGGACAATGCCCGCCACATCATGCACCGTGCCGTAGCCCAGGATGCGCCAATCGGTGATGTCATACACCGCCTGCTGCACCTTGTCCGGGTTGTTGCCTTCCAGCACATGCACTTTGACCAGGCCATCCGCTTCCCGGGTGCAGAACTCCACCATGGCGACATGGGTGGTGTCCCCCGAGGGGGTGTAGGAGAAAAAGACCCAATCCCCCGGCTGGGGAACATAGCTGTTGGCGGCGATGGGCTCGCCGTCGGCTAGGTACCACTGGGAGCCCCAGGCGTTGACAAAGCCGGAGCGCGCCAGATACCGCCCCTCCCTGAGGAACCAGTTCAGGCCAATGTTGGTGGCGCCGTAGAGAGGATAGATGTTTTTGAGCAAATTGGTTTGGTAGGCTTGATCCACCTGGTCGACAGACCAGCATAGGAACTCGGCGCACCACTGGGCTTGGGGATTGTTAACCCACTCGCCGTACTTGGTGGTGCCGTCGGGTTTTTCGGTATAGCCCAGCTCGCTTCGCGCGATGGTCAGCAGCCAGGTAACATACTCGGGCACCGGATAGGCAGGCGGAATCTGCTCCGCCTGGGCAGCGGGCGCCGCGGAAAACACCATGCACAGCAGAACAACCAGCGCGACAAGCCGCGTTTTCATACAGCACCCCCTTTCACAGCATTCTGTATTATACATGTTCAGGGCTTTCTTGACAAGAACACCAACCTTAGGCGCGTTGAGGGGGTAGAAAAACTATGGTATAATACCCCATGCAAGAAAGAGGGAGGGATGTTGTTGACCATCGGAACGCCGCCAAGGGGCGTGAACAGGAGCCTCCCCACATTTTATACCTTATATAACTATCTGTACTGCATGATGGCCTCCACCGTCCTCATGCAGCGCCCGGTGCTGGGCGGGGCATTGTTTGTGTCCGGCCAGGTAGCCGACCTGGCCACCCGCATGCTGCTGCCGGGGAGCGATCTGAAGTACCTGTCAAAAAGCAAACGGGCGGTTTTGATTGCCCTGACCCTGCTGTGCGGCCTGATGACCTTGGGGCTGCTGCTGGTTTACCCAAGAAGCGCCAAACTGGAGGGGATGTGGCTGCTGTTCAGCCTGGTGATGCTGACGGCGCTGCGGGCTGTGCTGCTGGGCTATCTGCACCAGAGCGTGCTCAAACGCAGGATGACCGGGGTGCAGGCCGGGCTGCGCATGGCAGAAGGCGCTTTGCTGTTGGTTGCCCTGGCCGCCGTCATCCTGTTTTTCTCCCTGCCCGCGCAGACAGCCTGGTATCTGCTGGGCGGCTATGTGCTTACCACCCTGCTGGAAGCCCTCAACTACCGCGGTAAAGTTTTACCGGCCCGGGAGGAACCTGCGCCCGGCGATAGCGACACCCCGGAAAACCTGGACCATGTAAACGCTTATAAAACTTTCCGCAAGGTGCTGACCCTGGCCGTCACCGCCCTGCAGGTTACCATGATCATGATCTATACCTACATCGGCACGACCGCCGGGGAAATGTTCATCTCCATGGCCATCGCCTTTGTCTGCACCGTGAGTGTCAGCTACCTGGCCAACTGGGTCGCAAGGCGCAAGCCGGGGCGCGACCCGGGCAATGTGATGCTGGCCGGCCTGTTTTTATGGCTGTGGGGGCTGGTTTCCTTCGGTCTGCACGCGGGCACGGGAACGGATGTGTGGAGCTACATGGCGCTGGCTACCTGCAGCGCGGGCACCGCCGCCACGGTAACCGCCTTCTGGCGGCTGGACAACAGCATGCGGGAAGTGGTGTTCTTCGCCACCGGCAAGCGCCCCAGGGAACGGCTGGAGCGCACATTGCAGTTGTCCCTGGAGTACGCCCAGCTGCTGGGGCAGATGATTGCTTTGATAGGGCTTAGCCTGATTGTGTTCTTTGGGGAAAGACCCCTGGCCTTTGAGTCGGGCGTTCCCCTGCAGCCCCTGCTGGTGCTGCCCGCTGTGGCGCTGGTGTTTTTCGCCGTGCTGGCGGCGCTGCGCTTCCCCCTGCACAAGCGGCATATGGACAAGCTGCACGCCTTTTTAATGCTCAAAGAAAACGGGGAAACCAACGTGCCGCTGCAGAAACAACTAGAGGATGTCATCATCAAGGTGCGCAAGCGCCATTACGGCATCCGGGTGCTGATGTTCTTCCTGCGCATCTTCATCTACAACAAGGTTATCGGCAAGGAGAAGGTCAAGGCGCCCAAGGGCACCAGCCTGGTGTTTGTGTGCAACCATGGTGAGGTGTACGGCCCCATCGTGACCAACCTGTATATCCCCTTCCCCCTGCGCCCCTGGGTGACCAGCGAGATGATTGTGCCCGAGGAAACCACCAACTATGTGTATGAAGGCACCTTCAAGCGCCAGAAGTGGATCCCCGCCAAGCTGCGCTACCCCGCGGCCAAGCTGGTGACCCCCATCATCAACTGGGCCATGGAAGGGGTGGAGGGCATCCCGGTGTTCAGAAACAACCCGCGGGAATTGATCAACACCTTCCGCGTGACCGCCGCCGCCATGGAGGCGGGGGACAATATCCTGATTTTCCCGGAGAACCCTCATGACAGCCGCAGCGAAAGCAATTTCTATCTGCGCGAAGGGGTGGGCGAGTTCTTTACCGGTTTTACCATGGTCGCCCCCATTTACTATAAAAAAACGGGCAAAAGGTGCGTGTTTGTGCCTGTGTACGCTGATAAGAAAAAGCATACCCTGACCTTTGGGGAAGTGACCGCCTACGACCCGGAAAACGAGCCCAACGCGGAGAAAGAGCGCATCTGCGCGTACCTGAGGGAAGAAATGCTGCGGGTCGCCAACCTGCCCCAGGAGGAATAAGATGGCCGCCATCCTGTATCTGAGTATCTACCTGGCCTGCGGCGTCCTGTGCGCGGGGTTTTTGCTGCCCCGCCTGCGCATGATGCCGCGCCTCTGGCTGGGGCTGTCCCTGGGGGTGCTGCTGATGATGTGGCTGCCCGCCCTCATCGCTTTTCTCGATGCCTTCTCTCTGCAGGGGCATCTGATTGCCCTGGCGCTGCTGCTGGCGCTGACAGCGCTATGCTACGCTTTCAGGGAGAAAGCCCCCCTGCGTCCCTGGCAGCAGGAGGACACTAAGGACGCGCGGCTGCTGCTGTTCATCGCCCTGCCTCTCACGCTGCTGGGCATCTATCTGCAATACACCCATAATCTGCGCCCTGCGGCGGGAACGCTGCATGTAGGGCAGTCCACCTATGGGGATTTGCCCATGCACCTTGGCATCATCACCTCCCTAAGGGACGCGCGTTTCCCTGCCGACTACAGCATTTTCCCCGGGGAGAGGCTGTCCTATCCCTTCCTAGCGGACAGCCTGTCCACCAGCATGATGGTGCTGGGGATGGGACTGCGCCTGGCGCTGGTGCTGCCCGGCAGCTTGATGATGGGGCTGGTATTTTCCGGCTTTGTGCTGATGGCCAGCCGCATGGCCGTTTCCCGCAAGGCGGCGGCGCTGGCAGCGCTGCTGCTGTTTATCAACGGCGGCCTTGGTTTCCTGTATTCCTTTGATATGGCGGGGGTCAGCCTGGGCTCATCGGGCAGCAACGAGCTGCAGAGCGGCACATGGCTGCAGCGGCTCAGCACCATATTGAACGGCTGGTACCAGACCCCCGTCAACCACGCGGAGTTTACCACCTATAACCTTAGGTGGAGCAACATCATCGCCGACATGTTCGTCCCCCAGCGCACCTTTTTGGGCGGGTGGACCATCCTGCTGCCATGTATCTATCTGTTATATGACGCGCTGCAGCAGAAGGAGAGGAGCCTGCGGCAGTTTGCCCTGCTGGGGGTGATGGCGGGGGCGCTGCCTTTGGTGCACACCCACTCCTTCCTGGCGCTGGCGCTGCTGAGCGCAGGCTGGCTGGTTTGGGATCTGGTTAAGACCAGAAATTGGCAGGGATGGCTTGTCTATGTCCTGGCGGCGGCGCTGCTGTCGCTGCCCCAGCTGGTGGCTTTTACCTTCCGGCAGGCGTCGGGCAGCGGACATTTTTTAAGCTTGCAGTTCAACTGGGTCAACGGCGCGGGGGGCATGAAGGACGGGTATCTTTGGTTCTATCTGAAGAATATCGGCCTGCCCTTTTTGTTGCTGATCCTGTCGCTGTTTGAAAAGGACGGCAAAAACCGCTTTCTCTATCTGGGCGCGTTTTTTATCTTTGTCCCGGCGGAGCTGATCCGCTTCCAGCCCAATGAGTACGATAACAACAAGCTGCTGTATGTGTGGTATGCCCTGTGCTGCGTGCCCATCGCGGAGTACGCCCTGAACCTCTATGAGCGCTTGCAGGGGCTGCGCGCCAGAAAACTCATCGCTGTGCTTGCCTGCGTTGTTTTCTTTCTCTCCGGAAGCCTGTCCCTGGCCCGGGAAGTGAAGAGCGATTACCAGATGTTCTCTCAAAGTGATGTGCAAGCCGCCCAGTGGGTGGAGGAGAATACCCCCAGGGACGCCCTGTTTGTGACGGGGACGCAGCATATCAACCCCGTTTCCGCTTTGGCGGGCAGGCGCGTTGTGTGCGGCCCTGCCCTCTGGCTGCATTTCCATGGCTTTACCCTTGCCGAGCGGGAACAGGACATCCGCAGATTTTACGCAAGCCCTGGGGAGAGCCGGGATGTGCTGGAAAAATACGGCGCGCAATACATATTGCTTACCTCCAACGAGAAGATGAGCTACGGCGCCACCGCCCAAACGCTGGACGCGGCGTTTGACAGGGTGTATGCTGACGGGGCGGAGGAAATTATCATGTACGCCGCCCGGGAGAAATTGCCATGATCCGCCGGTTTCTGCAGTATTCTTTGCGCCACCAGCGCCCCATTAAAGCGGTATGGACCCAGGGGGAGGACATCGTCAGCCGCAACCTGACGGTGGTGGAGATAGGCCAGGACAGTTTCTTCTACCTGTCCGCCAGGAATAAAAAGACCCCGCTGGAACTGCCCATTCAGGACCTGCTGTCCTGCTGCTACGCCAGGGGAGACAGCGGGGACACGCTAAAAAATATGGAAAAGGAACAGGAAAACAAGTAAATGGTGAGTAAAATCAAAGCCCTGTGGGCCAATGAGAAGATACGGGAAATGGTTGTCTATGTCATTTTCGGCGCGCTGACCACGCTGGTAAACTGGGCTGTGTATTTCGCGATGACCTCGGCGCTGGGCCCGGACGCCTACCCCGACGGCAGCGCTCAGCGGGCGCTGATTCTTAACAGCGCCAACATCACCGCCTGGGTGCTGAGCGTGCTGTTTGCTTTTATAACCAATAAACGGTATGTGTTCCGCAGCGAAGAAAAAAAGCTGGGCGCGGTGCGGGAGTTTTTCCTGTTCCTGTCCGCCCGGGTGATGAGCTACCTGCTGTTCGACCTGCTGCTGTATAATATCAGCGTGTTTGCCCTGGGGATTGACCACGCGGTTGTCAAGCTGCTGATGAATGTGCTGGTGGTCATCTTTAACTACTTTGCCAGCCGCTTCGTCGTGTTCAGAAAAAAATAAAGGCGCAGCCCTGCCGGGGGTTCCAAGGGGAGTCATTCCCCTTGGCGGGGCGCGGGGCAGAGCCCCGCAATAACCCGCCAGCGAAACAGCGCAGCGCCTTTCGCGGCAAAATCTCGCCAGGCCAATAAGTAAAAGCACCAAAAAAAACAGCGCCCCGCGTATACGCGAGGCGCCATTTTATTGATTCGTAACTTTCAGCGTAAGCTTATCTTACTTGGCCTGCTTTTCCTTGATGGCGGCGTGGGCGGCTGCCAGACGGGCAATCGGCACGCGGTAGGGAGAGCAGGAGACGTAGTTGAGGCCAACTTTGTGGCAGAACTCGATGGTGGAGGGGTCTCCGCCATGCTCGCCGCAGATGCCAAGCTTGATGTTGGGGCGGCCCTTCTTGCCCAGGGTAACGGCGGTTTCCACCAGCTTGCCGATGCCGTCCACATCCAGGCGGGCGAAGGGATCGCTCTCCAGGATCTTGCTGGTGTAGTAGGAATCCAGGAACTTGCCGGCGTCGTCGCGGCTGAAGCCAAAGCCCATCTGGGTCAGGTCGTTGGTGCCAAAGGAGAAGAACTCGGCTTCCTCGGCGATCTCATCGGCGGTGACGCAGGCGCGGGGGATCTCAATCATGGTGCCCACGAGGAAGTCGATCTTTTCACCCTGTTCGGCGAAAATCTTCTCGGCGGTTTCCATGACGATGTCCTTGACGTACTTCAGTTCCTTCTTGGAGCCTACCAGGGGAATCATGATTTCGGGAACAACGGCCATGCCGGTTTCCTTGCGCACCTTCAGCGCCGCCTGCAGCACCGCGCGGGTCTGCATCTCGGCGATTTCGGGGTAGGTGACGGACAGGCGGCAGCCGCGGTGGCCCATCATGGGGTTGAACTCGTGGAGCTCGTCAATCTTCTGGACAATCTTCTCGGAGGTGGTGCCCAGCTCGGAAGCGATCTCGGCGATTTCGTTCACCATGGATTTCTGGGGCAGGAACTCATGCAGCGGCGGATCCAGGTAGCGCACGGTCATGGGCCGGCCTTCCAGGGCCTTGTACATTTCCTCAAAGTCCTTCTGCTGGAAGGGGAGGATTTTGGCCAGAGCGGCGCGGCGCTGCTCGGCGGAGTCGGACAGGATCATCTCGCGCATGGCTTTTACGCGGTCGGCCTCAAAGAACATGTGCTCGGTGCGGCAAAGGCCGATGCCTTCGGCGCCGAATTCCACAGCCTGGGCGGTATCCCGGGGGGTGTCGGCGTTGGTGCGCACTTTGAGGGTGCGGGCGGCGTCCGCCCACGCCATCAGGCGGCCAAAGTCGCCGGACACGGAGGCTTCCACAGTGGGGATGAGGCCGGAGTACACATGGCCGGTGGTGCCGTCCACAGAGACGGGGTCGCCTTCGTGGAACACCTGGCCGTTGACGGTGAGGGTCTTCTTCACTTCGTCAATGTGCAGGGCGCCGCAGCCGACAACGGCGGGGCGGCCCATGCCGCGGGCGACAACGGCAGCGTGGCTGGTCATCCCGCCGCGGGCGGTGAGGATGGCCTTGGCATAGTCCATGCCTTCGATGTCCTCAGGGGTGGTTTCCTCACGCACCAGGATGACATCCTTGCCTTGTTTGCCAGCGGCGGCGGCTTCGTGGGCGGTGAAATACAGGCCGCCAGCGCCGGCGCCGGGGGAAGCGGGAAGGCCGGTAGCAAAGGAAGTGGCCTTCTTGAGCTCGGCAGTGTCAAAGTTGGGGTGCAGCAGGGTTTCCAGCTGCTTGGGCTCCACCTTCAGGACGGCTTCTTCCTCGGAGAGCATGCCTTCGCCAACCAGGTCCACGGCGATCTTCACAGCGGCGGCGGCGGTGCGCTTACCGTTGCGGGTCTGCAGCATGTACAGCTTGCCGCGCTCGATGGTGAACTCCATGTCCTGCATGTCGCGGTAGTGCTTCTCCAGGGTGTTGGCATATTCCATGAACTGCTTGTAGAGTTCAGGCATATCGGTTTCCATGTCCGCCATGGGATGGGGGGTGCGGATGCCGGCCACCACGTCTTCGCCCTGGGCGTTCATCAAGTATTCGCCGTAGAGCTTGTTTTCGCCGGTGGAGGGGTTGCGGGTAAAGGCAACGCCGGTGCCGCAGTCATCGCCCATGTTGCCAAAGACCATGCCCTGCACGTTGACGGCAGTGCCCCAATCGCCGGGGATGTCGTTCATGCGGCGGTAGTAGATGGCGCGGGGATTGTCCCAGGAGCGGAACACGGCTTTGATGGCTTCCATCAGCTGCATCTTGGGATCCTGGGGGAACTCCTCGCCCTTGGCGTTGCGGTAGATTTCCTTGTAGCGGCGGACCACTTCCTTCAGGTCCTGAGCGTCCAGATCGGTATCCTGGGTGGTGCCCTTCTCGCGCTTGACATCTTCCAGGGCGTTGTGGAACAGGCCCTTGTCCACTTCCATAACAACGTCGGAGAACATCTGGATAAAACGGCGGTAGCTGTCGTAGGCGAAGCGCTCGTTGTTGGTTAAACGCGCCATGCCTTCCACGGCCACATCATTGAGGCCCAGGTTGAGGATGGTATCCATCATGCCGGGCATGGAAGCGCGGGAACCGGAGCGCACGGACACCAGGAAAGGGTTCTCCAGGTCGCCAAACTTTTTGCCGTACTCTTTTTCGGTAGCGGCCAGCGCCTGGTAAATTTCTTCCTCAATTTCGGGGGCGATGGTCTTGCCATCGGCATAATAACGGGTGCAGGCTTCGGTGGTGACGGTAAAACCCTGGGGCACCGGCATCCCGATATTGGTCATTTCAGCGAGGTTGGCGCCTTTGCCGCCCAGCAGATTGCGCATGGACGCGTCGCCTTCTTTGAACAGGTACACATACTTTGGCATGAATAGTCCTCCTTCGGTTGGTCTTGTGGTATATGCAGGGAATCTCTTCCCGGGCACGCGAAACAATTATACATGATAGCCCCGTTATTTACAATGCTAAGCGGCAAAGAAAACCCGGGGAGAAAGCCCTCAGACTGCCTGATTCCTGACCAGGTTGCGCGCCCACACGCCGCGTTTCACCAGCCAGACCCCCAGAACGCTCTTGATGAGGTTCACCGCCTGGCTGAAAAAGTACAGCGTGGTGATGTGCAGATCGGTGCCGTGCACCAGGAAGAGGGTGAAGGGAATGACGATGACCCAGTTGAACGCGGCGTCAAACAGGAAGGTGATGATGGTGCTTCCGCCGGCGCGCAGGGCAAAGTAACTGCAGTTGGAGATGGAATGGAAGGGCATCAGGATGGCGGAGGAGACAATAAAGCTGGCCGCCAGCTTGCGCACGATATCCTCGGTGTTGTAGAAGGTGGGGAACACGGGCGCCAGGATAATCATCACCGTGCTGACCATGGCGCAGCCCACAAAGCCGAAGAAAATCAGCTTCCAGATGTCCTTCCTGGCCTGCTCTACCTCCCCCGCCCCCAGCTGCTGGCCGATGATAACGCCCACGGTGGAGCCGGTGGAAATCAGCACGGCGTTAAACAGGTTGGAGATGGTGCTGGAAATGTTGGTGGCGGCCAGAACGGGCAAGCCGCGCAGGGTATAAATCTGCATCAGGGTCGCCATGCCGACGGACCAGAATATCTCGTTGACAATCAGGGGGGAGCCCTTTTTCAGGATGTCCCGGATTACCTCCCCGGGCACCCGCAGGGTGCGGTACACCCCCCGGAAGAAGCGGAACATTTCGCTTCTGTGGGCGGCGTAGGCGATGACACCCAGCTCCACAAAGCGGCTGAGCACCGTGGCGATGGCGGCGCCCTGCACCCCCAGGCGGGGAAAGCCCAAGTTGCCGTAAATCAGCAGCCAGTTGCCCACCAGGTTGACGGTCAGCGCCACCACGCCGGCCCGCATGGGAACATGCAGTTCCCCCGCTTCGCGCATGGTGGACGAGTAGCACTGGGACAGGGCGAAGGGCACCAGGCCCCAGAGCATGATGTGCAGATAGTGCTGGGCTTCCATCATAATCTGAGCCGCCAGCGCCGCTTCCCCTTCCCCTTTGAGGTAGAGGGAAATCAGCTGGGTTTCAGCGGCAAGCAGCAGGACGAGCGCGATGAGGGTGGTGCCCATGGACATCCAGATTTTGGCGCGGAACACATTGCGCACGCCTTTTAAATCCTTAGCGCCAAAGTACTGGGCGCTGAAAATCCCGGCCGCCCCCAGCACGCCAAAGACAATCATGTTGAACACGAACATCAGTTGGTTGGTGATGGCGACGCCGGACACCTCCGCCGTGCCAAGGGACCCAACCATGATGTTGTCCAGCAGATTGACAAAGTTGGCGACGCTCATGTGAATGACGCCGGGTACCAGAATATGCAGTACTTTTTTATAAAAAGCCCGGTCTCCGATAAAAAGATGGAACAAACGATGTTTCAGCAAACGAAAACCTCCGTAATCCTGCCGCGGGGCGGCGAAGCGGTAACAGCATACC
This sequence comes from uncultured Clostridia bacterium, assembly GCA_937894675.1. Taxonomy (GTDB): domain Bacteria; phylum Bacillota; class Clostridia; order Christensenellales; family Aristaeellaceae; genus DTU024. The sequence continues at coordinate 44,951 of CALCQO010000048.1, read as the reverse complement.
ATATCTTCCATCCCTGGGCAATGGGAAAGTGGCTAAAATTTGGCACAAAAAAGGGAGCCGTAGGATATCCGGCTCCCAAATCCTCTGGGGGTTATTTTACGCGGGTCAGCTCCATCGCGGACTGGCCTTCCACGGTGAGGCTCAGCTTGTCGCCGTTAAGCTTGGCGGTGCCTTCCGCGGTGGTTTCCACGCCCTGGTACTTGGTGGTGACGGTCAGCTTTTCGCCTTCCAGCTTGTAGGTGACGTCCATGTCGGCCTGGGCGCCCAGGGAAGCTTTGATTTCATCCGGCAGGTCGGAATTCTCCTGCAGGCCTTTGGTCAGGGCTTCCATCATGGGCTGGCCGTCCATCAGGGTATTCATTTTGCCATCGGCGGTAAACTCATACTCGATGTTGCCGATTTTCACGCCCATGCCCTCAAACAACTGGGCAGCGGCGTTCTCCTGCAAAGCGGGGGAAGTCCACTTGCCAACGATGGTGGCTTTGCTGCCGCCGCAGGCGGTGAGCAGCAGGGCCATGCTCAGCAGCAAAACGGCCAGAATCATCAAACGGTTCTTTCTCATAGGTTTCTCCTTCTCTTCTTTGGCTTTCGCCTGTATCCATAACCGGTTAAACCGGGTTATGCAACGAGTAATAAATTGTGCTTATACCGCGTCCTTGAGCGCTTCTGCCATGTCGTGCTTTTTACGGCGGAAACGGAAGCGGCGCTTCTTTACCTTGATAGCCGGCAGGGAGAACTCGTGCCCCTCGTCGAAGAATACCTGCTCGGGGGGGATTTCCAATTCTTCCGGCGCTTTGATATACCCCATAAACTTGGACACAAACTTGCTGTAGATCATGCCCGCGCAAACCCGCTCATCCGCCACCACGCCAAGGGGCATGTTGCGCACCTTGCGCACCGCGCCGTCCCTGTCCACTTCCACGGCGCGCTCGTTGACGCCGATGGACACAAACTGGGAGGTGGTGCCGAAGTTGTAGATGTGATGATTAACCGCCGGCATGCCGATGGAGGCCATGTTGGTGATGAACATGCCGGTATGGAAGGGGCTGGCCTCGATGATGGCCTTAGGCATGATGCCGTAGCGGTCCAGAATCCTGGCTGCCATCACCACGGTGTTGGCCAGGATGGGTCGCAGGAGGAACTCCGCCAGCTTCATGGTGCTGTTGTCAGCGTTCTCCTGGCGGCTGACGCTGATGTCCTTCTCGATGCGGGCCGCCACGTCAAAGATGGTGTCGTGGGGGTCGAACTTGGTTTTCACCGTGTTCTCCTGCACCGAGCCGTCGCTGGTATTCTTGAGCACCGCGAAGGAAACGGCAATCTCCTTGCGGGCATAGATGCGCTTGTTGGCGATAAAGCGGTTTACCTCGGGCAATTGGGACACGGTGCGCACATAGGCGGCGATGACGATGTCCATGAAGGAAATCTTGTAGCCTTCACCGTTCTTTTGTACGATATAGCGCGCTAGGCGCTCGTAATCCACATTATATTTCAGCATTACCTGCGCGTCGCAGCGCATGGGCATCAGATACGGGGTTAAGGCGACGATGGGATCAATCTTCTTGATCAGCCATCCGTCACTGCGCCGTCCAAACATACAACCACACCTTTCAAAAGCGGTCAATCGCTCGCGGTGATTATACACTTTCCTGCGGATTGATGTCAAACAATACGGTGATGCAGGAATTGGTATGGGTAAAAGCGCTGCATAGGAAGAAGGCACCGCGTGACGCGGTGCCTTCCCATAAGGTTCCTGATAGATTATTTCGCGCTGTCGGCGGCCTTCTTCAGGGCGGCCAGCATGGCGCCAACGTCCATGGTGACGGTGGAAACCACGTCGGCTTCGTCCGGCACGGACTGGTGATGGTCATCCTTCACCTTGGTCTTCATGCCCAGCACTTCTTCGGGGGTCTTGCCCAGGCAGTAGGCTTCAAACGCGGCGGCCTGCTCGAACCATTCGCCCTTCTCCAGGGGAGAGGCTTTCTGCATGCCGTAATCGTCGCCCAGCTCGGTCTTGGACTTGATTTCAGCGGTCATGTCAGCGGCGATTTCGCCCTTCTCGGTGATGGCAACCTTAGTCTGGGCCACGTCGAACTTGACGGACTTGATTTTGCCTTCTTCATCCAGAACCAGGGCGCAGATGGTGCTGTCTACCTGGGCGGTGCCGTTTTTGCCATCGGCGGCGGGCTTGGAGCTGCCAATGCTGGTGGAGATGCCCAGGCCATAGGTGTCAGCCAGGGCGGCGGCGCTGATGCTCAGCAGCAGCATCACAACAAGAACCACGGACAGAAGTTTTTTCATAACAGGATCTCCTTTTTCTTTTTTCCATATTTTATTGTACGTCCAAGTCGACAAAATGTCAATGCGCTTTCCGCATTTCACGCGCTTCATCCCCTCCCCTGTACCTTTTATTCATCATATGCTATACTCGGATGGACTGAAAAGTTATCGGAGGATTGGATGAAAACATTTCATCACACCTTGCTGGCGGGCATGCTCATCGGCATGGGCGGCTATGGATTTTTAGGGGTGCAGAGCCGGGAAATCGGCGCACTGCTGTTCTGCGTGGGGCTCTACGGCGTTCTGGTGCTGGGGGTGCCCCTGTATACGGGCCGCTGCGGGTACGCCTTTCAGAAGGGCAGCCCTTCCATCGGCGGATATGCCCTGATGCTCCTTGGCAACCTGGCCGGCGCCGCCCTGGTCGGCCTGGCCTTTGGCCCCATGGGCGCTGGCGCCAAGGATGCGGCTGCCATGGCCCTTAGCAAATTGTCCCAGCCTTTCCTGGAAACGCTGCTGCGGGGCATTGGGTGCGGCATGATGATGTTTATCGCCGTGGACAGCTGGAAGCGCCTGGCCGGCGCGGAGCGGGCGCTGGGCGTGCTGCTGGCGGTGCCCGTTTTCATCCTGGCCGGGTTTGAGCATTGCATCGCCGACGCCTTCTACTTCGCCGCCGCCTTCAGCAAGGGCGCCATCCTGGACGCGCGGCTTGTTCCCTTTATGATCAGCGCCATCATCGGCAATACCCTGGGCGCGCTGGCCGTCTATTTCCTCAGCCCCCGCAAGGAGTAAAGCGCGCTTTCCATTGGCAAAATCAAGCCCCTATTGGGGCTTTTATTTTAAACATTCTTTATACATTACCTTCTCGTCTGCCCCTCCCCGGGGCGGGGCGGTTATGGTATAATCATCCATACCTGCCCAGGCAGGGACGGGAGGTGTTTGTTTGCAGACAGATAACATGCGCGTAGTGGTTAAGGTGGGTACCTCTACCCTCGCCCACCCCAACGGCCGCGCCAACCTGCGGGAAATGGAGCAGCTGGTGCGGGTGCTGGCGGATTTGATGAACCGAGGCATCCAGGTGGTGCTGGTTACCAGCGGCGCCATCGGCATCGGGGTTGGCAAAATGGGCCTTTTCGAAAAGCCCAGGGACACCCCCGGTAAGCAAGCCGCCGCCACCATCGGCCAGTGCGAGTTGATGTTCATGTACGATAAAATGTTCTCCGAGTACGGCCACAATGTGGGCCAGCTGCTGATTACCAAGCAGGACGTGGAGGACGAGGAGCGCCACGGCAACCTGTGCGCCACCTTTGAAAAGCTGTTTGAGTGGGGGGTCATCCCCGTCATCAACGAAAACGACGCCGTGGCGGTGGAGGAAATCGTATACGGCGACAACGACAGCCTGTCCGCCATCGTGGCGGTACTGGTGCACGCCGACAAGCTGATCATCCTCACCGATATCGACGGGCTGTACGACAAGAACCCCAGCAAATATCCCGATGCGAAGCTGCTGCCGGTGGTGGAAACCATCACACCGGACATCAAGGCGCTGGCCCAGGGCGCGGGCAGCAGCCTGGGAACGGGCGGCATGGAAACCAAGATCAAGGCTGCGGAAATCGCCTGCGCCCAGGGGATAGACACCTATGTGATCGCCGGCAAACCCGCCGAAAACATCAACATTTTGTTGGACGGCACCCCCATCGGCACCCATTTCAAGGCGGTGCGCCATGGCTAATATGCTGGAAGCGATGGGCAAGAAAGCCCGGGCATCTGCCTATCAGCTGATGAAGATGGAGGATGCCCAGCGCAGCGGCGCCTTATACGGCATGGCCAAGGCGCTGGAGGACAGCCAGGAGCTGATTCTATCCGAAAATAAAAAAGACATGGACAGCGGCAGGGAATCGGGCATGGCGTCCGCCTTTCTTGACCGCCTGCTGCTGACGGAAAGCCGGGTGAAGGGCATGGCCGACGGGCTGCGCTCCGTGGCCGACATGCCCGACCCCCTCAACCGGCTTTTGTGGGAAACCATGCGGCCAAATGGCCTCTACATCCGCAGGGTATCCTCCCCCATGGGGGTTATCGCGGTCATCTTTGAATCCCGCCCCAATGTGGCGGCGGACTCGGCAGGGCTGAGCCTGAAGGCCGGCAGTTCCGTCATTCTGCGGGGCGGCAAGGAAGCCATCCGCTCCAACACCGCCATCGTCCGCGTGATGCGGGCTGCCCTGCGGGATGCCCAGCTGCCCGAGGACGCGGTGCAGTTGGTGGAGGACACCAGCCGGGCCAGCGCCCAGGCGCTGATGACCCTGAAGGGCTATGTGGATCTGCTGATTCCCCGGGGAGGCCGGGGGCTGATCCAATCCACCGTGGAAAACGCCAAGGTGCCTGTGCTGCAGACAGGGGAAGGCGTCTGCCATATCTATGTGGATAAGGAAGCCGACATCCACATGGCGGCGGATATCATCCACAACGCCAAAGTGTCCCGCCCCTCGGTGTGCAACGCGGCGGAATGTTTATTGATCCATCAGGACATCGCCCACCTGGCGCTGCCCGTCATCGCGCCAAGGCTGTTAAGCGCCGGGGTGGAACTGCGGGGCGACGCCTTCTGCCGCGCCATCACCGAGGGTATGACTGCCGCGGCGCCGGAGGATTACGGGCAGGAGTTCAACAGCCTGATTCTGGCGGTGAAAGCTGTTTCCAATGTGGAGGAAGCGGTGGAGCACATCCGTACCTACGGCACCCAGCACTCGGATTCCATTATCACCTCCGATGAAGCCGCCGCCGCCTATTTCCTTGGCAATGTGGACTCGGCTTGCGTGTACCACAACGCCTCCACCCGGTTCACCGACGGGGGCGAGTTCGGCTTCGGCGCGGAAATCGGCATCTCTACCCAGAAGCTGCATGCCCGAGGCCCGGTCGGCCTGAGTGAGTTGACCACCTACCGCTACCTGATCGAGGGCAATGGACAAACCCGATAAAGCATAAAAAAAACGGGAGCCACGCAGGCTCCCGTTTTTTTGTGTAGCGCAGTGTTTACGGCGCGTACCCCGCCTGGACAAAGGCGGCGTAGATGCTGTAGAAGGTGACAAAGGCGAACACCACCAGGGACAGGATGCCGCTGATAAACGCCATGCGGCCAAGGCGCGGGCCGCTCTGGCCCAGAGCGGACGCCCGCTTCATCATATCCAGGGTGAACAGCCCCATGCCAACCCCCAGGCCCGGCACCAACAGCAGCATAAAGTTGGCGTACCACTGGGTTACCTGACCCTGGCTGTCCATCTTGGCGGGGATGCGGGCAGGCAAAAAGAACAGCGCCGCGACGGCGGCTGCCAGCGGCACAAACATCAGCAGATACAGCAGCCTTTTCTTTGTCATGCCTATCTCCTTTACCTTGGACGCGTCAGTCCTTGAACTGCACCAGAAGCTGGATATCCGCCACCTGAGACAGGGTATGGTGGATGGAGCAGTACTTGGCCGCCAACTCCGCGGCGCGCTGAAACCCCTTATCGTCCTTGACCCCGTAGAGGGTAAAGAGCATGTCCACCGTGACCAGGTGGGTGGGGGTCTCTTCCCGCTTGACACCCACGATGTCAATGTCCGCTTTCTCATATTCCAGGCGCATTTTGCGGGCGATGTCCAGAAAGGTGGAATAGAAGCAGCTGCCCAGCGCCCCCAGCAGCATGTCGTAGGGCATGATAGCCTGCCCTTCCCGGTTGATATGGATATCGCCATGCTCCGCATGGACGGTGCCTACAAAGTCGTTGGTGAATTCCAGGCGAACGCTGGTCTTTTTCATTGTTTCTCCTTACCATTTCGGGGGTGTCCAGAGATGAACCGCCTCGGTTTCCAGGCTTTTTTTCACATCAATCAGCCGTTGGTTGCGGCTGCCGCAATAGGCTAAATCCAAAGACCGCTGGCCCATTTCAAAGCGGCCGTCCACCAGCACGTCCAGGGCCTTCAGCAAGCGCTGGGTTTCCGCGTCCTGGCGGGCGGTGAGTTCCTCAAAAGTATACCCCGAATACGCCCACACATTCAAGCCTGCCTCCCGGGCGCTTTCGGCCAGCAGGGCGCAGGGAAGCGGCTGCTCAAAGGGCTCGCCGCCCGAGAGGGTCAGCCCGTCCAGCAGGGGGTTTGCCTTCATGGCATCAATCAGCCGCTGGGTATCAGCGGTCTTTCCCCCATGGTAATCATGGGTCTCGGGATTATGGCAGCCAGGGCAGGCGTGGGGGCAGCCCTGGGTGAATACCGCGTAGCGCAAGCCGGGTCCGTCTACAATGCTGTCATTGACCGTGCCGGCAATCCGTATGTCCATCCTGTACCTCCAGAATTTGAGTTAAATCGAGATATTTTGAGATTACACGGGATAAAGCTGAATTTACGCCCGTTTCGGCATATTTTAGCGAAAAACCGAAAACATGTAGTTTGTCCTTCTTTGACCTTCGTGTTATGATAACCATGGCATCAGGGTTCCATGGGAACCGGATGCCCTCAAGAAGAGAGAACAGAAGGAGGATTTATCCATGTATACATTGGTCCCTTACCGTCGGCTTCTGAAAACACAGAACGATTTAATGAGCCGCTTTTTCGATCAGTCCTTCCCCTCCGCCCCGGCCAGCGCCAGTTTCCGGGTGGACATCCGGGAGAATGAAACCGGCTACACCCTGCAGGCTGAGTTGCCCGGCATGAAGGAAGAACAGATTGAGCTGTCCGTCAACAACGACATGCTGACCATCAGCGCCGACAGCAGCAGCGAAGTAAAGCAGGAGAAGGAACGCAGCTACTACTGCGAGCGCAGCTTTGGCCACGTGGAGCGCAGCTTCAGCCTTGAAGGCATCCAGCAGGATCAGATTACCGCTGCGTATGTCAACGGCCTGCTGACCGTGACATTGCCCAAGAGCCAGCCCGAGCCCGTGAAGGGCGCGCGGAAAATCGCCATCAACGCCCCAAAGCTTGAAGGGGAAACCCAACAGCAGTAACAAACGGAATCTGCAGCAACGCCTGCCCGCAAGGGCAGGCGTTGTTTTTGATTGGCAAAGATTATTCCTTGTCCACCGTATGCTTGACCCGCTCGTTCTCTTCCGCCCGTTTGCCGTTGTTGAAGCGGTCCAGGGTGCCCACCAGGTAGCCGGTGATGCGGCGGATGCGCTCGAACTGATGCTCTTCCTCGCTGCGGCCGCAGTTGGGGCAGCTGTCACCGATGATGCCGTTGTAGCCGCACACCGGGTCCCGATCCACCGGGTGGTTGATGGAGCCGTAGCCCACCCCGGTATCGTGCATGTGGCGCACAATTTTCTCGAAGGCTTCCAGGTTTTTGGTAGGGTCGCCGTCCATCTCCACATAGGTGATGTGGCCGGCGTTGGTCATGGCATGGTAGGGGGCTTCCAGGGCGATTTTCTGGAAAGCGCTGATGGGATAATGCACCGGGATATGGAAGGAGTTGGTGTAGTAGTCCCTATCCGTTACCCCCTTGATTTCGCCAAACTGCTGTCGGTCGATGCGCACGAACCTGCCGGAGAGCCCCTCGGCCGGGGTGGCGATCAGGGTGTAGTTCAGCCTGGTTTCCTCTGTCTTTTTATCCAGATAGCTGCGCATGAAGCCGATGATTTCCAGGCCCAGGTTCTGGCTCTCCTCGCTTTCCCCGTGGTGCTGCCCGCGCAGCGCCACCAGCGCTTCGGCCAGGCCGATAAAGCCCATGGTGAAGGTACCGTGCTTGAGCACTTCCCTGACCTCATCATCCCACTTTAACTTTTCAGAATCCAGCCACACCCCCTGGCCCATCAGGAAGGGGAAGTTGTACACCTTTTTGCGGGCGATGATTTCAAAACGCTCGTTCAATTGGTCGTACACCAGGTCCATCATGCGCTCCAGCTCCTCAAAGAACCACTGGACATTGCCGTGGGCCTTGATGGCGATGCGGGGCAGGTTGATGGAGGTGAAGGACAGGTTGCCCCGGCGGGGCGCGGTCTGGCGCTCAGGGTCGTGGGCGTTGGCCAGCACCCTGGTGCGGCAGCCCATGTAGCTGACTTCCGTCTCCGGCTGACCGGGCTTGTAGTACTTGAGGTTGTAAGGCGCGTCGATGAAGGAAAAGTTGGGGAACAAGCGCTTGGCGCTGACCCGGATGGCTAAACGGAACAAATCGTAGTTGGGATCGCCGGGGTTAAAGTTGATGCCTTCCTTCACGCGGAAAATCTGGATGGGGAAGATGGGCGTCTCCCCCCTGCCCAGGCCCGACTCGGTGGCCAGCAGCAGCTGCTCCATCACCAGACGCCCCTCGGGGGAGGTATCGGTGCCGTAGTTGATGGAGGAAAAGGGCACCTGGGCGCCGGCGCGGCTGTTCATGGTGTTCAGGTTATGCACCAGCGCTTCCATGGCCTGGTAGGTGGCGCGCACGATTTCCTTGTCGGAGAACTTGCGGGCTTCCGTCATCAGCTGCTCTGCCCTGGCTTCGTCCATATGCTCGGCGAGATGGGCTTTTAAAGACTTCTGGAACGCTTCGTTGACAGCCATTTCGGGCACCAGGCCGGTCTCTTCCTCCACCTTGCTGAGGATCTGGCGGGCGGCGTCCTCGCTGTCCTCCACCCCGACCAGGGCGTCCAGTAAACGGGCGATGTTGTCGCGGAACTGCTTCTTATAGGTTTTCTTCACCCCCGGCGCCATGCCGTAGTCGAAGGATACGATGCTCTGCCCACCGTGCTGGTCGTTCTGATTGGCTTGAATGGCGATACAGGCCAGGGCGGAATAGCTGGCGATGTCCTTGGGCTCGCGCAGCACGCCGTGGCCGGTGGAAAAACCGTTCCTGAACAGCTCCAGCAGGTCAATCTGGCAGCAGGTGGTGGTGAGGGTATAAAAGTCCAAATCGTGGATGTGGATATCCCCGTCCCGGTGCGCCTGAGCGTGCTTGGGGTTGAGAACATAAATGTCATAGAACTGCTTGGCGCCTTCGGAGCCGAACTTCAGCATGGCGCCCATGGCGCTGTCGCCGTTGATGTTGGCGTTCTCCCGTTTGACATCGGAATCCACCGCGTCCTTAAAGGCGATATCCTCGTAGGTTTTCATCAGGCGGGTATTCATTTCCCGCACCCTGCTGCGCTCCGCCCGGTAGAGAATGTACGCCTTGGCGGTGCGCACAAAGCCTTTCTCAATCAAAATACGCTCCACCGTGTCCTGTACTTCTTCCACGGTGGGGGTGGCGGAAATATTCTCGTTGCTTTCCAGGGCGTGGACCACCATGGCGGCCAGCTCCCGGGCGCTTTCCTCCCCTTTCTGGCTTTGAGAAGCGGCGAAGGCGCGTAAAATCGCCTTCTCGATTTTCTCTTGATCAAAGGGCATCAGGCGGCCGTCGCGCTTGGTAATCATGGTAATCATGATGAAACCTCCCATTATTCAGTCGTGTTTTTGTATTATAGGCAGGCAAGAGAAGGCTGTCAATCCCTTTTCCTACTATTTATTGTATTTTTTCGATACTTCACCCACAACATGTTGTGGAATCTATCAATCTATCTATTCAACGGAAAACGGCTGTCTCCCATAGGGAAACAGCCGTTTGTAGCGCTTGAAACGCTTTAAATCTCGATTTTGGGGTTCTTGTCGTTGCGGCGGTACAGCACGAACTTGCTGCCGATAACCTGCACGGGGGACGCGCCCAGCTTTTCGCACAGGATGTCGCTGGCTTCCCGAGGGGATACGGGAGCATTCTGCTGCACGGAGCATTTGATGAGTTCCCGCGCCTTCAGAGCGTCGTAGCCTTCCTTTACGGTAGCGTCCGTAACCCCTTCCTTGCCGATGTACAAAATCACCGGCAGGGTGTTGGCCATGGCACGCAGCGCCGCGCGCTGTTTATTGGTTAGTTCCATTTGTCCTTCTTTCTTCCTCCCAGTTCGGGGGGACTTCTATCCAGTATCGTTCCATCCTGCTGCCGTCCTCCCTCGTTCTGGTATCTTCATAGATACCGCCTGCTTTCAGGATGGTGCGGCGGGACGCTTCGTTTGTGTCAACGCAGGTAATCAGCGCACGCTTGACGCCTTGGGCCCGCAGCTTGTCTAAAGCAAGCTGCGTGATGCAGGCGGCGTAGCCCTTGCGGCGCTCATCCGGACGCACCATGTAGCCGATATGGCCGCCGAAGTTTAGCCAAAAATCATTCAGGGCGTAACGGATATTGACCGTGCCCACCAGGCGACCGTCGCTGCTTCTTACCGCGAGGAACTGGCTGGAGGGCACCACGCCTGTTTCTTCAGTCGGGTGGGCAAGGGAGGCGACATGGGCCAGCCACGCCTCCACATCCTCGTACAAATCCAACCGGGCAGCGCCATGCACGCCAAAGGGTTCCCCCAGGCAGGCGGAGCGGTAGTCCAGAATGCGGTCAGCGTAGGATAAATCCGGTTCTACCAGCGCAATGTCTGGAAGAATCTTACTCCACAAAGTCGAACTCCATATCCCCCATGCGCACGGTGTCGCCTTCCTGGCAGCCCTTTTCCCGCAGGGCGTCGATGATGCCCGAGCGGCGCATGGTGCGGTGGAACCAGGAGAGGCTCTCATAATCCTCAAAGTTGACGCTGCCTGTCAGGCTGTCGATGGAAGCGCCGGAGAGTACATAGACCTCCCCGTCCTTGGTAATCTCGTAGCCGCGCACAACGGGGGCCTCATCCACCTCCACCTCCTCAAACACATGGGTGGGGGGCAGGGCGGGCAGGGTAGCCGCCAGATAGTCCAATAGCGCGTCAAACCCCTGGCGGGTCGCCGCGCTGACAGGGAACACGGGGATATCCCCCGCGGCATCCCTTAGGCTTTGCAGATTCTTCTGAGCGCCCGGCAAATCCATCTTGTTGGCGGCCACCACCATGGGGCGCTTATCCAGCCCGCCGTAGCGCGCCAGCTCGTTGTTGATGATGCGGTAATCCTCCACCGGGTCGCGGCCTTCGGAGCCGGACACGTCCACCACATGGATCAGCAGCCGGGTACGCTCCACATGGCGTAGAAAGTTAAAGCCTAGCCCCGCGCCCTGGCTGGCGTCCTCAATCAACCCGGGGATATCCGCCATGGCGAAGCTTTCCCCTTTGTGGGACACGATGCCCAAATTGGGGGTTAAGGTGGTGAAATGATAATCGGCAATCTTGGGCTTGGCCCGGGTAACCACAGACAGGATGGTGCTTTTACCCACATTGGGGAAACCCACCAGCCCCACATCGGCGATGGTTTTCAGCTCCAGCACAAACTCCCGCTCCTGGGTCTTGATGCCGGGCTTGGAGAAATTGGGCGCCTGCCGGGTGGGGGATTTAAAGCGTGTGTTGCCCCAGCCGCCCCGCCCGCCGTGGAGCAGCACCTTCTCCCTGCCAGGGGTGGACATGTCGGCCACCAAATCGCCCGTTTCTTTATCGCGCACCACGGTGCCAACGGGCACCCGAACCACCAGGGGGCTGCCCGATTTGCCGGTGCAGTTGCGGGCGGAGCCGGCCTCGCCGTTCTCCGCGAAAAACCTGGTGTGAAAGCGGAAATCCAGCAGGGTATGCAGGTTGGTGTCCGCCAGCAAGATAATATCGCCGCCGTTGCCGCCGTCTCCCCCGTCTGGGCCGCCGTTTTGTACGTATTTTTCCCGGTGAAAGGACGTGCTGCCGTTGCCGCCGTCCCCCGCCTTCATTTTGACCGGTGCCCGGTCAACAAATGATGCCATGTGTACCTCCTGCCCCATAGGGCAAGCAAAGTATACCACGACCTTTCGGGGTTGTAAAACATGGGTCTATCCGCCGCTTAGGCCCTTCTTTGGTTGTGGGGGAGGGAAATGGCGTGTATAATAGAAGAACCACTTTGGAAGGAGTTCTTCATGAAACGATTCATTCTGCTTTTGCTTTGCGCCCTGGTAGCGCTTTCCATCCTGCCGGCGATGGCCGAGGCCACCCCCCGGGACGAATTGATAGACAGCATCCTGGCCGAAGCCAAGAAGCTTTACGACGATGCCAACGGCCGCCTGCAGAAAGCCCACTACGCGGGGGATGTATACCTGTGCAAGAATTTTACCGTGGCGGTGTTCAAAGCCGACAGCGATGATTTCCGTATGGCCGAGTTCCCTGAGGTTAAACTGGTTATCCCCGACAACCTGCCCCGGGAGGAAAGCAAGCCCTACCAGTACGGCATTGAATGGCTGGACATCAAGCCCGAGGAGGGCAACCCCTTCTATGCCGCCCACCAGTTCAAGTATGACAAGGAACTGAGCAAGAAAGAAAATGTGGAGAAGGCCATGGCTTTCATGCGGGAAGTGAAGCGGGGCGATTTCTTCCAGATGTCCGCCAAGTATTACTACGGCGTGGGCGCCCACAGCCTGATTTTTACCGCCGATTACAACCCAGAGACGGACAGCGTATTGTGGACCGACTCCAACATGAAGGGGGAGAAACGCGGCGGCATCCGCTACGGCCTGCCCCAATACGATGCCCAGAAAAAGATTGAGTGGTTCGTGGACGCCTTCTGCCAGCCCGGCCGCGGCGCTACCCTCTACCGCCTGCGGGATGACATCATAAGGAAGTAAAGTATGCCTTTTGAACTGAAAGCCCCCTATACCCCCAGGGGAGACCAGCCCCAGGCCATCCAGGCCTTAGCCAAGGGTGTGATGGAGGGACAGCGCCACCAGACCCTGCTTGGGGTTACGGGCTCTGGCAAAACATTCACCATGGCCTCGGTGATTGAAAAGGTGCAAAAGCCCACCTTGGTGATCGCCCACAACAAGACCCTGGCTGCCCAATTGTGCAGCGAGTTCCGCGCCTTCTTTCCCGACAGCGCGGTGGAATACTTTGTCAGCTATTACGATTACTATCAGCCGGAAGCTTACATCGCGTCCTCGGATACCTTCATTGAAAAGGACTCCTCGGTGAATGACGAAATCGACCGGCTGCGCCACAGCGCCACCGCCGCCCTGAGGGAGCGGGAGGATGTCATCATCGTGGCCTCCGTCAGCTGCATCTACTCCATGGGCGACCCCACCGAGTACGAAGGTCAGATGATTTCCCTGCGCCCCGGCATGCGCATGAGCCCGGAGGATCTGGCCCGGCAGCTGGTGGGCATCCAGTACGAGCGCAACGACATCAGCGTGGACCGGGGCATGTTCCGGGTGCGGGGCGACGTGGTGGACATTATCCCAGCCGGCAGCAAAGAAAACGGCGTGCGGGCGGAGTTTTTCGGCGACGAGATTGACAGGGTGTCCGAGTTTAACCTGACCACCGGTCAGAGCCTGCGGGCGCTGAACCACATCGCCGTGTTCCCCGCCTCCCACTATGTATCCCAGGTGGAAGGGCGGGAAGACCGCATCCGCCAGATTGAACTGGACATGGAAGAGCGGGCCCAATGGTTTGAAAGCGAAAACATGCTGCTGGAAGCCCAGCGCATCCGGCAGCGCACCCGGTACGACATCGACATGCTGCGGGAAATCGGCTTCTGCACCGGCATAGAGAATTACAGCCGCTACTTTGACGGGCGCGCGCCGGGGGATCCCCCCTATTCCCTGCTGGATTACTTTCCCAAGGATTTTCTGACCATCATCGACGAAAGCCATGTGACGGTGCCCCAGATACGCGCCATGTACGCGGGCGACCGCGCCCGCAAGGAGGAATTGGTTAAGTACGGGTTCCGTTTGCCCAGCGCCTTTGACAACCGGCCGCTGACCTTTCCTGAGTTTGAGGAACGAATCCGTCAGACCATCTATGTGTCCGCCACCCCAGGCCCCTACGAGAAGGAACACTCCACCCAGGTGGTGGAGCAGATTATCCGGCCCACCGGCCTATTGGACCCCCGCATCGACGTGCGCCCCGCCACCGGCCAGGTGGATGATTTAATCGGCGAGATCCGCAAGGAAGTGGGCAAGGGCTACCGGGTGCTGGTGACCACCCTGACCAAGAAAATGGCGGAGATGCTGACGGACTTCCTGCGGGAAAGCGGGGTGCGGGTGCGCTATCTGCACTCGGACATCAAGACCCTGGAGCGTATGGGGCTGATTCGGGATTTGCGCACCGGCGCCTACGACGTGCTGGTGGGCATCAACCTGCTGCGAGAGGGGCTGGACTTGCCGGAGGTATCCCTGGTGGCCATCCTGGACGCCGACAAGGAAGGTTTTCTGCGCTCGGAAACCAGCCTGGTGCAGACGGTGGGGCGCGCCGCGCGCAACACGGAAGGCCATGTCATCATGTACGCGGACAGCCCCACCAATTCCATGATGGCGGCCATCACCGAGACCAACCGCCGCCGGGCGCTGCAGGAGCAGTACAACAAGGACAATAACATCACCCCCGAGAGCATCAATTCCGCCATCCGGGAGCTGATTGCCATCGCCCAGGATACCGAGCAGCTAACAAAAGACAGCATGAGCCCAGAGGACAGGGATGCCCTGATCCGGCAGTTGGAGGATCAGATGCTGTCGGCGGCGGGCGAGCTGAATTTTGAAAAAGCCGCCAAGCTGCGCGACCAGCTTTTCTCTTTGAAAGGCGAAAAGCCCCTGGAGAAGCAGCAGCCCCAGCCTGTGCGCCGCAGGCGCAGCACGCGCCACCATTAGGAGGATTGTATGAAAGTATTGCTGATCAACGGCAGCCCCCACCAGGCGAGCTGCACCTACACCGCGCTAAAGGAGTGCGCTGACAGCCTAAAGCAGGAGGGCATCCAGACGGAAATCCTCTGGCTGGGGGTGCTGCCCGTCGCCGGTTGCATCGCCTGCGGCTCGTGCAAGAGCACAGGGCGCTGTTTTGTGGACGACCAGGTGAACCAGGTGGTGGAGCAATTGCCCCAGATCGACGGCATCATCGTGGGCAGCCCCGTCTATTACAGCGCGCCCGCGGGGCAGCTGGTATCCTTTCTGGACAGGCTGTTCTACGCGGCCGGACGCACCATGGCCATGAAGGCGGGCGCCAGCGTGGTGTCCTGCCGCAGGGGCGGCGCCACCGCCGCCTTTGAGCAGCTGAACCAGTACTTCCTGATGAACAACATGCCCCTTGCCCCCAGCCGTTACTGGAACCAGGTGCACGGCAACACCCCGGAAGAAGCGCGGCAGGATCTGGAAGGGCTGCACACCATGCGGGTGCTGGGCAAAAACATGGCTTTTATGCTGAAAGCCTTTCAAATGGCAAGGGCGAATGGGCTTTCCAACCCCGAATACGGCGAGAAAGTGAGCACAAATTTCATCCGCTGAGAAATTTCGCTGTAAATGCGTTGTTTCCTAAAGAAATATATGCTACAATTCCGCTGAATCAATCTGAGGAGGGTATCTATGAAAAAGTTTATCGACGAATTCAAGGCCTTTGCGGTAAAAGGCAATGTAATCGACATGGCTGTCGGTGTGATCATCGGCGGCGCCTTTGGCAAAATCGTCACCAGCCTGGTCAATGACATCTTTATGCCCCTGATCAGCCTGCTGACCGGCGGCGTCAACGTGTCCGGCCTGTTTGTACAGCTCAGCGGCGACACCAAGTTCGCCTCCATCGACGCGGCCAAGGAAGCCGGCGTCGCCACCTTCAACTACGGCATGTTCATCCAGAACATCATCGACTTTGTCCTCATCGCCCTGTGCGTGTTCCTGTTTGTCAAAGTCGTCAACAGCCTGAAGAAGAAGACCCCCGAAGTACCCGCCGAGCCGGCCCGCCTGTGCCCCTTCTGCAAGAGCGAAGTGGCCAAGGACGCCACCCGCTGCCCCCATTGCACCAGCCAGCTGTCTGAAGCCAAGGCTTGATGTTTTTCCAGCACTGGTTCTGGGATTTTGACGGCACCCTGTATGACACCTATCCTCTTGTGGTAGAGGATTTCGCAAAAGCCCTGCAGGACGCAGGGCTTTTTGCCGATGAAAGCCGTCTGTTGGCCCAGGTGAAAATTACCCTCTACGGCGCGGCGCGTACCTACGCGAAAGGCGATGAGGTGTTGGCGGAGAGCTTGCTGGATCGCTACCAACACTACGCCGGCATGCGTACCAACGAGGAGCTGCGCCCCTATCCCCTGGCGGGGGAAATGCTGCGGGCTGTCACCCAAAGGGGCGGACGCAACTACCTGTACACCCACCGGGACCTGAGCGCCGTGGAAGCGCTGAAGCATGACCAGCTTTGGACGGCGTTTTCCGGCCAGGTGACAAAGGAGGACGGGTTCCCCCATAAGCCCAGGCCCGATGCCCTGCTGCATCTGTTGGATACCCACGGTTTGGATCCCGCCGAGTGCTGCATGGTGGGCGATCGGGACATCGATCTGGACGCCGCTAAAAACGCGGGCATCACCCCCGTCCTGTTTGACCCGGACCATTTCTACGACCATTACGAAACGCCATACCGCTTTTCTTCCTATCAGGACATGCTGCGGGCGCTGGACGCGCCCAGAGGAGGCAAACATGACATATGACGCCATCATCATCGGCTTTGGCAAAGGCGGCAAAACCCTGGCGACCGCCCTGGCCAACAAGGGACAGAAGGTCGCCCTGATCGAGCAGGACGCCATGATGTACGGGGGCACCTGCATCAATGTGGGCTGCATCCCCTCCAAGCGTCTGGTGCACGCCTCCCGGCAAACCCTGAAACTAGGCGAAGTCAGCTTTCAGAGCAAGCAGGAAGCGTACGCAAAAGCCATCGGCGGCAAGAACGAGCTGACCGCCATGCTGCGCCAGAAAAACTACCAGAAGCAGGCGGACAACCCCAACATCACCGTCCTGGACGGCAAGGCTTCCTTTGTAAGCAACCACCAGGTTCAGGTGCGGGGCAGCGAAGGCACAACGCAGCTGTCCGCTGACAAAATCTTCATCAACACAGGCTCCATGACGGTGATGCCCCCCATCCCAGGGGTGATGGACAACCCCCATGTGCATGACAGCAAGAGCCTGATGGCCCTGGACACCCTGCCTGAAAACCTGGCCATCATCGGCGGCGGGTACATCGGGCTGGAGTTTGCCTTCCTATACGCGGGCTTTGGCAGCAAGGTAACGGTGCTGGAAGCGGGCGGCACCTTCCTGCCCCGGGAAGACCGGGATATGGCGGAATCCATCCTAAAACAGATGGAAGCCGCGGGCATCACCCTGTACATCAACGCCAAAGCGGAAAAGGCGGAGGGCGATACCCTGCACTACAGCCAGGACGGCAAGGAGAACAAACTGCAGGATACCGCCATACTGGTGGCGGTGGGCAGAAAAGCCAACACCCAAGGCCTGGGGCTGGAGAACACCGATGTACGTCTGACGGACCGGGGCCTGATCGAGGTGGACGACCACCTGCAGACCGCGGCGAAGGGCATCTGGGCCCTGGGGGACGTGTGCAGCAAAATGCAGTTTACCTATACCTCCCTGGATGATTTCCGCATTGTGTACAGCCACCTATACGAAAACGGCAGGTACAGCCTGAAGGACAGGCGCAATATACCCACCTGCACCTTCTTGAACCCCTCCTATGCCCGGGTAGGTCTGTCCGAGACCCAGGCGCGGGAAGAGGGCTTTGATATTACCGTGTCCAAGCTGCCGGCGGGAGCTGTTCCCAACGCCCATGTGCTGGGTAAGCCCCAGGGGCTGCTGAAAGCCGTCATCGACAAAAACAGTAAAAAAATCCTGGGCGCCATGCTGCTGTGCGAGCGGGCGGAGGAAATCATCAACATCATCAAACTGGCGATGGATCTGGACGCGCCCTACACTGTAATCCGCGATTTTGTCTTCACCCACCCCACCATGGCGGAGGGGCTGAACGACTTGTTTTCTGTTTGACACATATGGATAAAAACAGTATAGTATATAAGGCGATTTATTCAATCTAATTATAGGAGGCATACCATGGCATTAGTCAACAGCAAGGAGATGTTCCGCAAAGCGTATGAAGGCGGGTACGCCATCGGCGCGTTCAACGTGAACAATATGGAAATTATCCAGGGGATTGTGGAAGGCGCCCAGGAAGAAAAGGCCCCCCTGATTCTGCAGGTGTCTGCCGGTGCCCGCAAGTATGCCAACCACACCTACCTGATGAAGCTGATTGAGGCGGCGGTGGAAACCAGCGGCCTGGATATCGTGGTGCATCTGGACCACGGCCCCGATTTTGAGACCTGCAAGAACTGCATCGACGGCGGCTTCACCTCCGTGATGATTGACGGCAGCCACCTGCCCTTTGAAGAAAACATCAAGCTGACCCGCCGGGTGGTGGAGTATGCCCACGACAAGGGCGTCACGGTTGAGGGCGAACTGGGCCGTCTGGCCGGCGTGGAGGACGACATCAAGGTGTCCCAGGAAGACTCCAGCTACACCCGCCCCGAGGAAGTGGAAGAGTTTGTCACCAAGACGGGCGTGGACAGCCTGGCCATCGCCATTGGCACCAGCCACGGCGCTTTCAAATTCAAGGGCGAGCCCAAACTTCGCTTTGACATCCTGGAGGAAGTGGAGCGCAGGCTGCCCCAGTTCCCCATCGTGCTCCACGGCGCCAGCAGCGTCATCCCCGAGTATGTGGACATGATCAACAAGTACGGCGGCAAGATGGACAATGCCCGCGGCGTGCCCGAGGAAATGCTGCGTAAGGCTGCTTCCATGGCGGTGTGCAAAATCAACATCGACAGCGACCTGCGCCTGGCCTTTACCGGCGTCATCCGCAAGCACTTCGCCGAGCATCCCGACCATTTCGACCCCCGCCAGTACCTGAGCGAAGCCCGTACCGCCCTCAAAGACATGGTACGCCACAAAATCGTCCATGTGCTGGGCTGCAACGGCAAGGGCTAAGATTACCCGCAATCAACGGGGCAGCGCGCTTGCACTGCCCCCTTTTTAGGAGGATTACCATGGAACTTCAAGGCAAAGTCGTCGTTGCCCAGGGCGGCGGCCCCACCGCGGTCATCAACCAGTCGCTGGTCGGCGTGGTGCTGGAATCGCGCAAATTTCCGCAGATTACCAAGGTGTACGGCGCCATCAACGGGGTGAACGGCATCATCAACGAGAACTTCCTGGATTTGACCCAGGAAACCACCAACAACTTAGAGCGCGTCGCCATGACCCCCTCCAGCGCTCTGGGCTCCACCCGGGACAAGCCGGACGAAAAATACTGCGAGGAAATCTTCGATGTGTTCCGCATGCACAATGTGCGCTACTTTTTCTACATCGGCGGCAACGACTCCGCCGACACGGTGCGCATCGTCAACGAGCAGGCGGAGAAATCCCACTACGAGTTCCGCGCCATCCATATCCCCAAGACCATCGACAACGACCTGATGCTCAACGACCACACCCCCGGCTACCCCAGCGCGGCCCGGTTTGTGGCCCAGAGCTTTATCGGGCTGAACCTGGACAACCGCGCCCTGCCCGGCGTGCACGTGGGCGTTGTGATGGGCCGGCACGCGGGCTTTTTAACCGCCGCCAGCGCCATTGCCCAGAAGTACCCCGATGACGGGCCTCACCTTGTGTACTTGCCCGAGCGTGCCTTCCACATGGACAAGTTCCTGCACGATGTAAACGAGGTGTACAACCGCCTGGGCCGCTGTGTGGTTGCCGTGTCCGAGGGCATCCAGGACGAGCATGGCACCCCCATTCTGTCCACCATGATGGACACGGGCACCGACGCCCACGGCAATGTGCAGCTCAGCGGCACCGGCGCCCTGGGCGAGCTGCTGCTCAACCAGGTGCGGGAAAAGCTGAACATCCACCGGGTGCGCAGCGATACCTTAGGGTACCTGCAGCGCTCCTTCATGGGCTGCGTCAGCGATGTGGACCAGCGGGAAGCCCGCGAGGTGGGCGAGAAAGCCGCCCAGTTCGCCATCTGGCATGATACCGACGGCAGCATCACCATCAACCGCACCGGCTTCTACTCGGTGGACTATCAGATTCACCCCCTGGCGGACATCGCCGCCAAGACCAAGCTGATGCCCGACGAGTTCATCAACGCCAGCGGCAACAATGTGACCGACGCCTTCAAGTATTATCTGCAGCCGCTGCTGGGCACCAACATGCCCGAAGCCAGCCACCTGCGCGCCCCCAAGGCGGAAAAAATCCGCTGAGGATAAAATGGGTACTGAGCGCCCGGGCAGCAGAATGTGTTGAAGCATTGCCAATGATACGCAGGCACCTCCCGTTTGGGAGGTGCTTTTCTATGTGGTTGATTAGCGAAAACAAGCGTTGGCGGCAGTGATTGCTGCTGTCCTGGCGCGCGGATAGCGAAAATCAACAGGATCCAGCGGAAATTTCATGGTATTGGCGCTTCTTTTTTGGTATACTATATATGTGGAGAGTTGGACATGTTCCTTCCCCCATCGGTCATTTTCCGGCGGCTCGCCCGCCTGTCCATAGGAGGATCTATGTCAAGGATTGCAGTATTGACCAGCGGCGGCGACAGCCCCGGCATGAACGCCGCCGTGATGAGCATTGCCCGCAGCGCGGCGCTGCTGGATATGCCCCTGATTGGCATCAAGCGCGGATTCAACGGCCTGATTGGCAAGTACCCAAAGCCCGAGGACAACTTTGTGGAGCTGTCCATGGATCAGCTGCTGGACATCGCCGATTTGCCCGGCACCTACTTGCGCACAGCCCGGTGCGTGGAGTTTAAGGAGCTGGAGTACCAGCAGAAGGGCGCCCAGTTCCTGAGGGAATTGGACGTAACGGGCTTGGTGGTTATCGGCGGCGACGGCTCCTTCCAGGGCGCCCAGGCGCTGGCCAACCAGGGCATCGCCTGCATCGGCATCCCCGGCACCATTGATAACGACCTGGGGTATACGGAAATGTCCCTGGGTTTTGACAGCGCTGTGAACGTTTGCGTGGACGCCATCCGCGCCATACGCGCCACCAGCCGCTCCCACGACCGCCCCCACGTGGTGGAGGTGATGGGCCGCAACTGCGGCGACATCGCCCTGACCGCCGCCCAGTCTACAGGCTGCGAAATTGTGGTGGTGCCCGAGGTAAAAGGTTGGGATATCGAGGATGTCGCCCGGCGGCTGAACAGCCTGTTTGACAGGGGTAATACCCGCGCCACCGTGGTGGTGGCCGAGGGCGCCTGGCGCACCATGGGCGAGTTTGACTTCCATACCTATCTGGAAAGCCAGGGAGCCAAGGGCTCCTTCCCCGGGCAGCGCATGGACGCGGTAAACTTTGCCAGGGTTCTGCAGGCCAAGGTGAATAACCCAGAGGTGCAGGTGCGCGCCACGGTGGTAGGCTATACCCAGCGCGGCACCGCCCCCACCGCCAGGGACGGCGCCTTTGCCTTTGAAGCCGGCGCCATGGCGGTGAACTTGCTGAAGCATAGCATATCCAACCAGGTAATCGGCGTGCGCAATGGCCGCACATTCCATATGCCCATTGATACCGCGCTGAAGTCCAAGTCCCACTTCAACCGCCGTATGTTCAACATGGTGAACGCGCTGTAAATTGCGGGTTCCAAGGGGGATCATCCCCCTTGGTGGGGTGTGGGGTGAAACCCCACATGAAATAGTAAGAAAAACAGCGCAGCGAATTTTTCGTCTAATTCTACCCGTTAGAAATACCCTGCGCCTCCATCCTAATCTGTTATTTATTTCGGTACCTTGTCAACCGCAAAAAGCGCTTCGCTGTTTTGCTCACAGTAATATGCGGGGCTTTGCCCCGCACCCCACCAAGGGAAATGATTTCCCTTGGAACCCACAATAAAACCCGCGCGGCTCGCACTGCCGCGCGGGTTTTGCTTTGTTTGTTTTTATCTGGCTCCTTTATCGTAGGGCACGCCGCTGGCCTTGGGCGCCTGAGACTTCTTACTGGTAAACGCCAGCACCACCAAGGTGGCGATAAAGGGCACCATTTTATAGATATCACTGGGAATACCCAGATTCTGCAGCCAGGACACCCCCGAGTAGGAGGAGGCGATGGTTTTCATCAGCCCGAAGAAGAACGCCGCCATCAGGATGCGTAGGGGCTTCCATTGCCCAAATATCAGCACCGCCAGCGCCAGGAAGCCGTAGCCCGCCACCGTTGCGTTGAAGTTGGTGGAAGTAGGAATCACATACACCAGGCCGCCCAGCCCGGCCAACGCGCCGGAAATCAGCACGCCGGCGTAGCGCATGCGGTAGACATTGATACCCACCGAGTCCGCCGCCTGGGGATGCTCGCCGCAGGCGCGCAGGCGCAGGCCGAAGCGGGTTTTATACAGCACGATAGCCGATACGATGAAGATGGCAAAACCAATATACGTGGTGATGTAGGAGTTCTGGAACAGCAACGGCCCCAGCACCGGGATATCCCCCAACACGGGCACCTTGGCGATGCGGAAGGTGTTGGTAAACTGAATCTGCTGCACGCCGTTGGGCTGCATAACGCGGGCCAGGTAGACAGCGGATGCGGGGGCGATCAGGTTCAGCGCGGTGCCGGAAATAGTCTGGTCAGAGCGCAGGTTGATGGCCGCGTAGGCGTGCAATAACGAAAACAGCATGCCGGAGACAACGGCCACCAGAATGGCAAGTATCAGCAGCCATTGACCGCTCATCACATCCTGCATTTTGGAAATGAACATGATGGAGCTGAACGCGCCCGCCACCATGATGCCCTCCAGGGCAATGTTCACCACGCCGCTGCGCTCGGAGAACATGCCGCCCAGCGCCACAATCAGCAGCGGGATGGAGAAGAACATCATCTGCTGTACAAGGAAATAAATGGTATCCATCAGCGCTTCGCCCCCTTTCCTTCCCCTTCCAGGGCTTTCTTGCTGCGCCTCTTGCCTATGCTGCGCATGACATCGCGCATCAGCAGCGAGAACGCGCTGAAGTAAATGATTAGGCCGATGATTACATCGATAACTTCCTTCATGTACTTCAGGCTCTGCAAGTAGCCGCCGCCCACGGTGATATGGGCGATGAACAGCCCGGTGAACACGATGCCGATGGGGTTGGACATGCCCAGCAGGGCGACGGCGATGCCGTTGAAGCCCTCGGGCGCCAGCACCTCCGCCACATGGATGTGCATACCGGTAGGCGGCGCCAGGTACATCAGCGCCCCGGCGACGCCGCTGAGGGCGCCGGCGATGGCCATGGAAGAAATGATGGCCTTCTTTTCGTTGATGCCCGCGTACCGGCTGGCGTGCTGGTTGTAGCCGCAGGCCTTCAGCTCGTAGCCAAAGGTGGTTTTATTGATGAGGATATACACAAGCACGGCGAAAAGCACCGCGATGAGGATGCCGCCGTTGACGCTGGAAGCGTCATGGAAGCGGCCTTTCAATACATAGAAGATATTGTCCAGCCCCGCTTTGGGGATGACCGCGTTGGCCGCCACGTTGATGGTCTGGTTGCGCAGCCTGTCGTGCAGGGGCGAGTTCTTGATGATGAAGTTGATGCCGTACATGGCGATGTAGTTGAGCATGATGGCGGTGATAACTTCGTTGACATTCAGCAGTGCCTTGAGAATGCCCACCAGCATGCCCCAGCACATGCCCGCCAGCATGCCCATCAATAGAGCGACCATCCAATGCAGATGCCCGGGCAGGAAGGTCCACATCGCGCCCACATAGACGGACACAAAGCCGCCCACCATCAACTGGCCGGACGCGCCGATGTTGAACATGCCGGTCTTAAAGGCAAAGCCCACCGACAAGCCGGTGAGGATGATGGAGGTGGCATAGTAGAGCACCTGGCCCAGCCCCTTCATGCCGTTGTTCCAGCCGCCCAGCAAAATGGTAGCCAAGCCGCGCATGGCGCTGACCGGGTTGCTGATGAGCAGGATGATAAAGCCTGCCAGCAAGCCCGCGACAATGGCCATGATGGACGGGGAGGCGGCGGATAAACCCTTTTTAATCTTATGCATGTGTTTCCTCCCTGCGCGAGCCCGCCATGTACAAGCCCAGTTCCTGGGCGGTGGCTTCCTTGCCGTTGAGTTCCGCGACGATGGCGCCTTCGTAAATGACCAGAATCCGGTCAGCCAGCTGGAACACCTCGTCCAGTTCCAGGGAGATCAGCAGGATGCCCTTGCCGTTGTCCCGCTCCTTCACCAGCTGCTCGTGGATGTATATGGTGGCGCCCACGTCCAGCCCGCGGGTGGGCTGCACGGCGATGAGCACCTGGGGATCCTCGTTGATTTCCCGGGCGATGATGGCCTTCTGCTGGTTGCCCCCCGACATGGAGCGCACCACCGTCTCCGGCCCCCGGCCGGAGCGCACGTCGAAGCGCTCAATCAGCGCTTCCGCCTGATCACGCACCTGGCCAAAGCGGATGAAGCCGTGACTCTGCATCTGGTCGGAGTAGTAATTTTTCAGCGCCAGGTTCTGCTGCAAATCATAATCCAGCACCAGGCCGTACTGGTGACGATCTTCCGGGATATGGGCCAAACCCTTGTCATTGCGCTGGCGGATGGTGGTGGAGGTAATATCCTGCCCCATCAAAGAAATGGTGCCGGCGCTGATGGGCATCAGCCCCGTCAGGGCGTAGACCAGCTCGCTCTGCCCGTTGCCGTCAATGCCGGCAATGCAGACGATTTCCCCCTGGCGCACGTCAAAGGACACATTGTTGACGGCTTTCTTGCCATGGCGGCCGTCCACCGTCAGCCCCTGCACCTTCAGCGCGGTATCGCCAGGGCGGGCTTCCTGCTTGTCGATGGTGAAGCTGATTTTTCGCCCCACCATCATTTCCGCCATTTCCTCCACAGAGGTATCCTGCACCTGCACGGTGCCTACATAGGCGCCCTTGCGCAGAACGGTGCAGCGGTCGGCTACCTGCTTGATTTCGTTGAGCTTATGGGTGATGAACAGAATGCTCTTACCTTCCTTGGCCAGACCCTGCATGATGTTCATCAGTTCCTCAATCTCCTGAGGGGTTAAAACGGCGGTGGGCTCGTCAAAAATCAGGATGTCATTGTCCCGGTAGAGCATCTTTAAAATTTCCACACGCTGCTGCATGCCCACGGTGATGTCGGAAATGTAGGCGTCCGGGTCTATCCGCAGGCCGTAGCGCTCGGACAGATCCATGACCTTTTTGCGCGCCTGATCCATTTTCAGCAGACCATTCTGCGTGGTTTCCACGCCCAGCACAATGTTCTCCAGCACCGTAAAATTGTGTACCAGCTTAAAATGCTGGTGCACCATGCCGATGCCTTGGGCGTTGGCGTCGTTGGGGTTGCGGATCTCCACCTTTTTCCCGTCCTTGTGGATTTCGCCGCCATCCGCCTGGTACAAACCGAACAGAATGCTCATCAGCGTGGATTTTCCGGCGCCGTTCTCCCCCAGCAGGGCGTGGATTTCGCCCTTTTTCAGCTCCAGGGTGACATCGTCATTGGCGCGGATGCCCGGAAAGTCCTTGGTGATATGCAGCATCTGGATGATGTAATCGCTCATGTCGCTCCCTTATTCTGCGCAGGTATGAAAAATCGGGCTGTCCCCCGCAGGAGACAGCCCGACGGTATGAATTACTGGATGGGGGTAACGGTGACGGCGGTGACAGGGATGGCGGTCACATCAGCAACGTCAACATCCTTGAGCAGCGCGACTTCGCCGGCAACGAGTTTTGCGAAGATGGCGTCGTAGTCAGCCTGGGTGAAGGTCTTGAACTGGGAAGTGGCCATGGGCAGAGAGACGCCCTGGGAGGCCGCGTCCAGCACCAGCGCTTCGCCGCCGGGGAATTTGCCTTCGTACATGGCGGTCAGGGTCTGCACAACAGAGGGAGCCAGGCCCTTGGTGGCAGAGGTGATAACGGTGGGGGACT
The DNA here is from genome assembly GCA_937894675.1 of uncultured Clostridia bacterium. Lineage (GTDB taxonomy): Bacteria > Bacillota > Clostridia > Christensenellales > Aristaeellaceae > DTU024. The sequence continues at coordinate 19,079 of CALCQO010000048.1, read as the reverse complement.
GGGCGGACTGGTCGACGTCCACGCCGATAACCTTGGCATCGGCAGCTTCCGCGGCGGCCATGACGCTGTCGCCCACGGCGCCGCCGCAAGCAAAGATCACTTCGATGCCGTCAGCATACCAGGCGGCGGCCAGGCTCTGGGCTTCGGGGGTAGCGGCAAAGCCGCCGGTGTAGTGGTAGTTCAGCTGCAGGCCGGTAACGCCCATTTCCTTGGCGGCGTACTCGGCGCCCTGCACAAAGCCGTAGCCGAAGCGGATAACCGCGGGCACAGCCATGCCGCCCATGAAGCCCAGCTTGGTGTAGCCATCCTTCACAGCCGCGTAGCCGGCCAGGAAGCCCGCCTGCTCTTCGGCAAACACGATGCCCACGGCGTTCTTCTCGGTGCGGTACTCGGAGTAATCAGCGTTATGGGGGTTGCCGTCGATCAGGATGAAGTTGACTTCGGGATACATATCCTGAGCGATGTAGATGGGCTCTTCAAACAGGAAGCCCGGGGTGACGATGACTTTCGCGCCGGCTTTGACAGCCTGCTCGATGAAGTCCAGATAGATTTCGGTGGACTGCCCGTTGGGCATAAAGTAGTTGTAGGTTTTGCCGTTGGCTTCGGCGTACTCGACAACGCCTTCCCAGGTGCCCTGGTTAAAGGACTTGTCGTCGATGGTGCCAATGTCGGTAACCATTGCGATTTCATAGGTGCCTTCCGCAGCCAGGGCCGCAAAGGGCAGCGCCAGCATCAGCACCAGAACGAGTGCCAGAAGTTTCTTCATGGAATAATCCTCCCTGTAATTAGTATTGAAACCCTTGTTTGTTTCGCGTCCATTATATCAAAAAGCAGGCCGGATGACAAGACAATCCAGCCTGTTTATGCACCCGGCTAATATGCCCCAAACCCAGAAGGCATCAGGGATTCAGCGCGGAAGCGGTGTTCTCCAGAAAATCATTCTTGTATACATCAGGGCCTACCATGGTTTTATACAGACCGAAATGGTAGCTGGAATAGTCGCTGAGGAAGGGCTCCACCTGAAACTGGGTGTAGCGGTGCTGGGACTGATGCTCGCCATAGGCAGCCTGGGCCGCCTCAAAGCCTGTCATGCCGCCAAAGCTGGGCAGCGGCCTGTCCCAGTCCATAATCAGGGGGTTGTCGGCAAGCAGGTGCAGGTAGAGTTTTTGCACCTGGAAAGCGCCGTACTGCTTGGCGCTGGAAGGGTACCGCTTGGGGTCGGCGGCAAAATCGAAAGCCTTCATGGCGCTGTCGGCGCAGATGCTGTGCATGCCGTGGCCGTATTCGCCGGCCCTGTCATGGGTAATCAGGACATTTGGCTTGTATCTGCGCAGCATGCCCGTTACATAGGAGTATACCGTCGCTTTGTCAAACTGCTGGTACGCCCTTTCCAGACTTCTGGAGTTGAAATCCCGGAAGGGGCCGAGCACCGGATAGTTGGTCACCCCCGCGAGCCACAGGGCATTGAGCAGTTCGCTGGTGCGTATGTTGCCCACAGGTGAAAACAGGCTGACCACCACATCCTTCTTCATTTCCCCGGCGTAGGTGGGCAGCAAGCCGCCGAAAAAGAGGGCCTCGTCATCAGGATGGGCGGTAAAGAGCATCAGGTCGCATGTTTCGTCGGGCATCTGCCAGCGCTGGACAAATCGGGGCACATCGCCTTCTCCAAAGACATACAGTTCCCTGACGCCAAACCAATTGTTTCTTCCCTCCCCGGGCATCAGCTGCACCTTGGTCGCTCCCTGCAGGGGCACATACTGGTGCTGGATTCCAACCGCGTCCAGGCTGGTATCTATCACTTCCCCGTCCGCAGCCTGGGAAAGCCGCCAGTCTTTGGGCGTTTGCGCCCAGCAGATGTACAGCCCGTACATCTTTTGCGGGCTGGTGATGGTAAGCCTTTTGCTGTTCGCCCTGCCCTCCCAATAGGTGTGCATATCCCTGTCCGTCAGCGCGGGCACAGCGGAACTCTGGCTGGAAACCTCGATTGCGCATTCCGATGTAATGTCCGGCGCTTCCCCGGGCAGGGGCGGAAAAATCGTCTCATTCTGTCCCAAGGCCGCCAGGGCGGAGATGGGCAGAAGCATGCATAGGATTACGGCCAGTATTAATCGAGTTCTCATGGAGCCTCCTGATGGGTTCATTGCGTGATTTCAGTATAGGTTTGCCCTTCTCCCCTGTCAAGAAAACAAAAACCGCCCGTCGGGCGGTTTTTGAGCTGTGGTTGTTTCAGGGCTGCCAGGTGTAGGTAATGAGCTGCTCATCCTCCACGGGGCCGACAAAGATGCCGGGCTGGCGGTAGGTGATGACCACAGGCTTGGTTGCGTCTTTCAGGGCATAGGCGCTGGAGAGCTCCACCATTTCGCCTACTTTCAGGCTGCGCATGGCGTCGCTGTTGTTGGCGCGATTGTCGCCCACCACATAGGTTCTCTCCATGGGCTAGTCGTCCTGGGTGACTTCCTCGCCGTAGGCGATAACAGGCATATAGGTATTGGCCGGATCATCATGATAGTAGTTGATGGTGATGTTAAGGGCGTCGTTGCCCATGATGTCCTTTACCATTTCCACGGATTTGATGCCGATAAAGTGAACCCCCAGGTTGCCCGACGCCAGGTACTGGGTGTTGGCCTTCAGGCGGTCGCGCTGCTCCACAGCGATTTTTTCCGCCAGTTCGGCCAGTTCCGCGTCGCTAAGGGCAGCCACATCCACCGACGCGGCCATGGCAAAAGCGGGCACCATCAGCAGTACAGCCAATAATAATGCGATCAATTTTTTCATCAGGTATTCCTCCCTTTCTTCCGGACTTCCTCGTCCTGTGTATGATTATACCACTCTTTACGGATAAGGAAACATGTTCCCGGCAAAAAGCCCCGGCTTGCTCAGCCGGGGCGGGATCCATCATGTTCTCACAATTCAGCGATGGCCTCAATTTCCACCAGGCAGCCCTTGGGGATATCCTTCACCGCCACGCAGCTGCGGGCGGGCTTGCCGGGGAAATACCTGGCATACACCTCGTTAAAGGCGGCAAAGTCTGCCATGTCGTGCAGGAAGCACAGGGTTTTCACCACATGGTCCATGCTGCTGCCCGCCGCCTCCACCAGCGCCTGCACATTCTTGCAGCTTTGCTCCGTCTGGGCGGCGATGCCCTCGGGCACCATGCCGGTCTCAGGGTTCACCGGAATCTGGCCGGAGGTAAACAGCAGGCCGCCCGCGACCTTGGCCTGGGAATAGGGGCCGATGGCCCCCGGCGCTTTGTTGGTTTCGATGGTTTTCATACTTCTCTCCCTTTCTGTTGATTGTATTCGCCGGTATGCTTTGGGTCGCTTGGGTACTTGCCCTGCCACACCACATCCCGGTAGTTCTGCTGATCCGTGTCCCCCTCGGTGGAGAAGCACAGCACCACAGACTTTTCGTCCAGCCCCAGGGCATCCCGCAGCCAAGCCAGGTCTTCCCTTTGCATGGCAGCCGCCGCGAGGCCGGTGGTTACCGCGCCGCTTTCGCCGCTGATGACCCGCTCATCCCCCTTTTCCGGGTTGCCCAGCACCCGCATGCCATGGGCTGCCACCCAGTCGGGGCAGCTGATGACGGCTTGGGCAGTTTCCTTCAGTACATCCCAGGCGATGGTGCACACTTCCCCGCAGGCCAGCCCCGCCATAATGGTATCCAAGCTGCCCGCCACCGCGTGCAGCCGGCCGTCGTTCTGACGGGCTGTTTGGTACAGGCAGTCCGCCTTGTTGGGCTCCACAATGAAGACACGGGGCGGCTGTTTCTTGTACACATCCCGCAGCAGCCCGGCTACCGCCCCCGCCAGGGAGCCCACGCCCGCCTGCAAAAACACATGGGTGGGGGTGACGCCCTCCAATTGCCCGGAAGCTTCCAGCGCCATGGAGGCATAGCCCTGCATAATCCACCGGGGGATTTCCTCATACCCTTCCCAGGCGGTGTCCTGCACCATCACCCAGCCACGCTCCCTGGCGTGCTGGGCGGCCAGGCGCACACAGTCGTCATAGTTCGTGTCCAGAATGGAGGCGTCCGCCCCCAATTTGCGGATATTCTCCAGCCTTTCCCTGGCGGTGCCGGAGGGCATGTAGATAACCGATTTTTGCCCCAGCGCCTTGGCTGTCCAGGCGACGCCCCGGCCATGGTTGCCGTCTGTAGCGGAAATAAAGGTTACTTCCCCCAGTTTGCCGCGCACTTCCTCGCTTGTAAGATGGTCATAGGTCATCTCCTCAGGCGCGATGCCCAGCCGCCCGGCAATCCAGCGCCCCATGGCGTAGCTGCCGCCCAGCACCTTGAAGGCGTTTAGGCCGAAACGGTAGCTTTCATCCTTGATATACAGACCCTTGATGCCAAGCCGCGCCGCCAGACCGTCCAGTTTCGCCAGAGGCGTCTGCGTATACTGGGGAAAGGACTGGTGATACCGCAGCACATCCTGCCCCCCCGCCGCCGTTAAAAACGCGGCCCCTTCGCCGTAAGGCGCTGTGGGCATGTCCGCCCAGAAAAATCCTTCCCGCATGATACCCTCCCATTCATTATTCGTCATCCCGCACAATCCAGGTGCCTGTTTCCCCCTCCAAGCCTTCCTCCAGCTTGTTAAGGGAAGTAATCAGCGCGCGCTTGCCCGGGGCAGAGGAAGCAAAGCGGATAGCCGCTTCCACCTTGGGCAGCATGGACCCGGCGGGGAATTCCCCATCCTTGATGTATTGGCGCGCCTGGGACACCGTTATGCTGTCCAGCCAGCGCTGCCCGGGCTGATTGAAGGCGATGGCCACCTTTTCCACCCCGGTCAGCATGACCAGCTCGTCGCAGCCTGTATCCCCCGCCAGCATGATAGACACCCAGTCCTTGTCGATCACCGCGTCGATGGCGTGGTATTGCCCCTGTTCGTAGGTGACAGGGATGCCCCCGCCGCCGCCGGCGATGACTACCTGGCCCATATCCAGCAGCTGCCGGACCGCGTCCTTTTCCACTATGCGTTGGGGCATCGGGGAAGGCACAACCTCCCGGTAGCCCCTGCCGGCATCCTCCACCATGGTGATGCCGCTCTTTTCCATGATTTCCGCCTCTTCCCTGGTTACAAAGGCGCCCACAGGCTTGGTGGGGTTCTGAAAACCCTTGTCCTGCCTGTCCACCACCACCCGGGTAATCAGGGTGGCCACGCATTTGTCAATGCCTGATTGTGTCAGGGCATTCTGCAGGGCGTTCTGCAGATGGTACCCGATAAACGCCTGGCTGGCCGCCACGCAGTCGGACATGGGCATCACCGGCTGTCCCGTTTCCCGGTTGCCGATGTCCATGGAGGTTTTGATGATGCCCACCTGAGGCCCGTTGCCATGGCAAATCAGCACCTCGTACCCCTTGCGGATGAGTCCCGCCACAGGCTTTGCCACCGTGGCGGAGGTTGCCATCAGGCTGGTAAAATCCGTCCCCAGGGCATTGCCGCCCAGGGAAATAAGTATTCGCTTGCCTATGATGATCCACCGACTTTCCTGATATTTTCAACTGTCCGCAGATGAGGGTTGCTCTTTTTGCCGCAGCGCGTCCGCCAGCAAGGCTTGCCACTGCGCGTCCCGCAATTGCAGGGAGCGGGCGGTGAGCACCAGATCCCGTACCTCCTGATACTGCCGGAACAGCGGCAGACTTAATCCGTCCTCGCAATTGTTTGCATGCACCGGCACCAGTCCCCTGCCCGCCGCGGTGTGCAGCATTTCAGCCCGTTCATCGCACAGGATGCCCAGCCCCTTGCCGGGATGGCTGTTCAGCCACTGGCAGACCCTGTCTAAAAGGCGCAGAGCCTCGGCGCTTTCCATGCCGGAGGTGTCCAGAATAACCCGCAGGAATACGCGGGGAGCAGGTGCATCCATCAGCGCGCCGCACAGGCTTTGCCCCGCCTCCAAGGGAGTGCTCTCCTCCAAATCGATGGTAAGCGCCTGCTCTACAGCGCTGTCCCACAGCATGTCGTTGAAGGGCAGATGCTCCTTTTTCAACACAAAGAGGGAGGGACGGGCGCTGTCGTGCCACACTTCCAGCAGGGCTTTGAGATAGTTGTCCTCGTGCTTTTCAAACCGGCCGATTTCGTCCACCAGAATCAGCCCGTCCCCTGCCAGCTCCCCCCGCAGCATGGGCAGGGCGAAGGCGTCAAAAAAGGCGTGGTCAGGGCGTTTGGGCTGCCGGGGCAGCCCCCGCACAAGGGGGACCCAGGTGCCGGTAGACAGCGCCAGCATATCAAACCCCTGCTCCTTCCCATCCTGGAAACTGCGCAGGGTGCGCAAGCCCCGCGGCTGTATGCCGCATTCCGCCAGCGCCTGATTAAGCAGGCTGGATTTACCCGAGCCGCTCGCGCCGCGTATCAATACCTTGGCTTTGTTCATACGCCCTCCCATCATCAGAAGGTTTTGCTAAGCCTACGATACCATGATTCGGCGCGTTCTTCAAGGCGACAGCCGGGGGAAAACCCCCGGCTGCCGGAACCATTGTTTTGTGAAGGATTACCAGGAAGAGTTTTCCACAGCCGCGTCCTGCATATTCTGCAGCGCCTGCTGGGACGCTTCATAGGCGGCGGCCTGCTGGGCCATGGAGAAGGCGGTCAGCAGCTGGGCAGCCGCTTCCTTTTCCCCGGCTTTCACCAGCGCCTGGTACTGATTTGTCACATTCTCCAGGGACTGGAACATGCTGTTCTCATAGGGATCAAAGGCTTCGCGCACCCCGTCATAGAACAGGGAGTAAAACCCGAAGGACTTGGTGGCGATGGTGTTGTACACGCTGGCTGCTTCGGGGGTGGAATAGCGCTCGTCCACCTGAGTCTGCAGGGGGAAGAAGGGAACGAAGGTGCCCATGCAGGGAGGCATGTAGCTGTGCAGCATCATGCCGGGAACATCCGGCTGGGTAACCAGAATGCCCGTGGCGCTGGTAGCGCCCCAGCCCAAATCATGGCTGCAGGGAGCGCGCAGATAGATGGAGACCTCGATGGTATCCTTCCCGGGGGTGTCCACATACCATTCCCTGCCGTACCAGTCGCACAGATCGGACGAGTAGAAAGGAATCTGCTGCATGTCCACCACCTTGCCGCTGGGCAGGGTGTAGGTATCAAAGTGATCGCGGACAAAGGCGGTCATATCCCGGGGGGAGATGGTGCCGTCGATGGCCAGGGCTTCCTCCAGCAGTTCCATCGCCCGGTCGTAGCGCACCTGGGTGTTGTACAGAGACGCGCAGGATTCCCGGGTAGCGATATCGTCATTGCTGGAAGGGTACAGCTCCCGGGAGGAATAGGCCGCGGTGAAGTCGATTTTCTCGGCGCCGGCTTCCTCCCAGCCCATTTCGGCGGCGAAGGAAATCAGATCGGGGGAGGCCAAATCATAATCATCCCGCAGTTGGAACTGGTTGGAGCGGGCGGTATAGGCATCCTTGTACAGTTTGGCCGCCCAACGCTTGCCGGTGACTTCCACAATCCACAGTTCGTCCTTGTCGCCAATTTCAAACATGATGCCGTTCCACGCCTGGCCGTATTCCTCCACCAGGGACGCCACCACGTCCACCCCTTCCCGGGCGGTCTTGGCGCGTTCCAGAATCAGGCGGATAACGTCGTTATCGTGCAGGCTCTTGTCAAACTGCAGGTAGTCGCGGGAGTTGGCGTCGTTATCCGAGGCGGATACGCCATGTTCGTTGACCCCCATGCCGTAGCCCCATCGCCCGGCGGTTCTGGAACCGGTGAACCGGTAGGTTTCCTCCATCTGGGGGATCTGTATGTAGGCTGCCTGGTACAAATCGTCCTTGGTGTAGCGGGCCGCTTCCTCCAGCGTCACTTCCGACAGGGTCTGGATGGACTGGTCGCGGTTTTTGGCGATGATGGTGCCGCCCCCTGCCACGTACTTGCCGTTGGCCATGAAGGTGGTGCACTCGCCGTACAGGCCGCCCACCAGTTTGTCGGAGAAGTTGAACACAGCGATGTCCGCGTAGGGAATGCCGGCGCCATCGGCGACGCCCCGCATCCAGTCGATTTTGCCAGGCAGCAGCTCAGCGCAGGCCTCGGCGCTGCCCAGGGCATGTTCTGTAAGCGCCGCCTTGTCCACCGCTTTTTCCTCGGCTGCCTGGTACAGCGCCTGGATGTTTCCGCGGATGTCCTGGGCGTACATGGCGCCGAAGGCTTGGCCTGCGGCATGCTGTTCCGGTACCTGCGCCTGGGCAGGAAGGATGAGGAGGAACAACATGAGGATACCCAACAGTAGAGAAACCCGTTTCTTCACGATACGACACCTCCTTATATTGCAAGGCTTTTCAGCCAGGCTTTTGTAATCCGACACTCTGTATTTTTTCTGTACTTATCATACGGCTGACCCGGCACCTTGTCAATATCTTTTGACACATAAAAACAAGGCCTTTCAGCCTTGCAAGAATTCCCCTATTCGCTTATAGATATCCTTTGTCCTTTAAGTATTGCACCGATTGGCGCAGCGCTTCCTTTGTCTTGGTTTCCAGCACCACGGTGGCGTTGGTTGCCGCCGCCATGGCAAGGCGTTCCCCCAGGGGGATGACACCGGTGCCCAGCGCCTGATGATTGGTCTGCTCCCACCCGTCGTGCAGGTGCATGTGGCAAAGTTTTCGGTGATGGGCTTGGATAAAGGGCAAATCCTGGTTGCCGGTGGCATGGTCGTGGCCCACATCCAGCGTCAGCCCGAATATGGGGCTTACCAGCAGCGTCTCAATGGCCGCTTTCTCGTACCCTTCCCAGCCGTCGGTATTCTCGATGGCGATACGCACTGTATCCCCCGCGTTTTGTCCGCACAATTCGCGGAATGACAGCAAGCTTTCCTCAAACTCTTTCGGGTATTCCTGGTAGATATAATGCCTGCCCGAGGGCAGGGTCACAATATTGCCCCGGGGAATGTGCATGTTGATGACGGGAATGTCCGCTTCTCCAGCCAATGCCAGCCCTTCCAGCATGGTCTGCCGGTAGGCTTTGCCCACATGGGGGTTGAAGTCGAAGGGATCAAAGCGGTCGTCCAGGTGCAGAGTAAAGAAGATGCCATTGTCCCGCGCCAATTGTCTCAGCTTGTCCGGCTTCATCAGGTGTAGTAGGCATTGGGGGAAATTGCTGTTCAGCTCCACAAAGTGCAGCCCTTCTTTAACGCACAAAGCCACCGCGTCCTCGATGGACGGGTTTTCCAGCAGGTAGGTCGCGCCAAAGCGCAGTTTTTTGGTTGTTTCCATACTCAATCCTTCTGGATGACCCGCACCTTCAGGATGTCCTCCCGGGTGCTCAGCTGCATGGCGAACTCCCGCTGCATGGCCTGGCCTACATCAAACAAGGCGCAGGCGGCATGGCCGCGGCTGGCGGAAATCATCTGCTCGATATTGAAGCCAAAGTTGCTGAACAGCGTGGTGATTTTGGAAATGATGCCCGGCACATTGTTGTGCAGCACCACCACCCGGGTGGGCGTTCTGATGGCGCCCAGGGAAATGGCGGGGAAGTTGACGGAATTGGCGATGTTGCCGTTGTTCAGATAATCCTGCACCTCATCCACCGCCATGACCGCGCAGTTCTCCTCCGACTCCTCGGTGGAAGCGCCCAGATGGGGGGTAATGATGGTGTTGGGGAAGAGGATGTTTTTCTCGTTGGCAAACTCGGTGACAAATTTGCGCACCTTGCCGCTTTGCAGGGCCTGCCCCACCGCGTCCTCATCCATCAGGGTGTCGCGGGAGAAGTTCAACAGGATGACGCCGTCCTTCATCATGGCAATCTGCTCGGCGCCGATCATGTTGCGGGTTGCGTCGATGAGCGGGACATGGATGGTGATGTAGTCGCACTGGGTCAACAAATCTGCTAGGCTTTCCACATGACGCACGGCACGGGACAGGCGCCAGGCGTAGTTGACGGAGATGTAGGGGTCGTACCCGTACACTTCCATCCCTAGGCTGACAGCCACATTGGCCACCAGATGCCCGATGGCGCCCAGGCCGATGACGCCCAGTTTCTTGCCCCGCAGCTCGGTGCCGGCAAAATTTTTCTTGCCCTTTTCCACCGCCGCGGCGATGCCGGAGGCTTCCAGGGTGCGCAGCCAGTTGACGCCGCCCACGATGTCGCGGGAGGCCATCAGCATACCGGCAATCACCATTTCTGCAACCGCGTTGGCGTTGGCGCCGGGAGTGTTGAACACCACGATACCCTGCTGGGTGCAGCGGTCCAGGGGGATGTTGTTCACCCCCGCCCCCGCGCGGCCGATGGCGCGCAGGCGGGGCGGCAGCTCCGAGGTGAGCAAATCTGCCGAGCGCACCAGCCAGCAGTCCGCGTCGCACGCGTCCTTGGTGATGGTATAGTTGGCGCCGAAGCGCTCCAATCCCTTTGGGGAAATGGGGTTGATGCAGACTACATTACGTTCCTTCATTTGGCGTGCTCCTTTTCAAAGGCCTGCATGTAGGCCGCCAGCTTCTGCACCCCTTCGATGGGCATGGCGTTGTAGATGCTGGCGCGCATGCCTCCCACCGAGCGGTGTCCCTTAATGTTGACCAGCCCCTGCTTTTTGGCGCCGGACACAAAATCCGCGTCCAGCTGCTCATCCCCGGTAACAAAGGTTACATTCATCAGCGAGCGGCTGTCCGCCCGGGCTGTGCCCTTGAACAGGGAACTGCTGTCCAGCACATCATACAGGATGCCGGCCTTCCGCTGGTTTATTTCGCCCATGGCTTTGAGGCCGCCCTGCTTTTTGAGCCACTGGAACACCTTGCCGCAGATGTAGATGGCGTAGCTGGGGGGCGTATTGTACAGGGAGTTTTCCTTGGCGTGGGTTTTGTACTGCAGCATGGTGGGCACGAAGGCGGGCAGTTCTTCCTGAATCAGATCCTTGCGGATGATGACCAGGGTAACCCCGGCGGGGCCGATGTTCTTCTGCGCCCCGGCATAGATAAGGCCGTACTTCTGCACATCAATAGGCCCGGACAGTATGCAGGAAGACAAATCCGCCGCCAAGGGGATGCTGCCTGTATCGGGCAGCGCAGTATACCGGGTGCCGTAGATAGTGTTGTTTTCGCAGATATGCACATAGTCGGCGTCCTGGCGGAAGGAGAGCCCCTTCACATCAGGAACATAGGTAAAGTTATCCGCCTCGCTGGAAGCTACTACGCTGACATCCAGATACTTCTTCGCTTCCTGCATGGCCTTCTTGGCGAAGCTGCCTGTCACCAGATAGTCCGCCTTGCCGATGCGCGACAGGTTCATGGGCACCATGGCAAACTGGGTGGAGGCGCCTCCCTGAAGGAAGAGCACCTGGTAGTTGTCCGGGATGCCCATCAGTTCCCCCAGTGTTTCCTGGGCCTCAGCGAGGATCCCCTCGAAGGCCTGGGAACGGTGGCTCATCTCCATCACGCTCATGCCGCTGCCGTTATAATCCAGCATCTCCTGGGCGGCTTCCTTCAGCACCTCTTCGGGCAGGCAGGCAGGCCCCGGCGCGAAATTGTACACTCTGCTCATGGCACATCCTCCTTTTCCTTCTTACTTTCTTCCCCATGGGATAGAAAGATATTTCATCTTAATCGCATATTATTCACCCTGTCAATGGCCGATAGAATCCAAACCTTAAAAAGTACCAATCCAGAACATTCCTTGAGCGCTCGGTCAAGGATATGTATAAACATGCCCAAAATGCATAAAACCTCCCCGCCGAAGCGGGGAGGCGATGCTGCCTACTGGATACTATTCGAGGAACATGGAAAATCCGGCTTAGTACCCGACCGCCACGCCGTCGGCGTAGTAATCGGCGCCGCCGTCGATGGTGCCGTCTTCGTTATAGAGGGTGCCCTGGATAAAGCCAAAGGCGCCATCCATATAGTGGGACATATCATGGCCGATGGCGGTCAGCTTGTCCACCTCGGCCTTCTCGATAGGAATGCCGAAGCCGTCCTGGTATTCCAGGGTGTTGTCCACCCAGTTGAAGATGCGCGGGGCTTTGATGGCATCCTTCAAGGGCAGCTGGAAGTCGATGACATCGCTGATCACCTGCGCCACCTGGGCGAAGATGGTGTAGCCGCCGGGGGCGCCCAGCACCATGTAGGGGCTGCCATCCTCGCGCAGTACGATGGTGGGGCTCATGGAACTCAGGGGCTTCTTGCCGGGCTGCACCGAGTTGGGGCCGCCGGGCTTGGAGGAAAAGTCGTCCATCTCGTTGTTGAGAATGAAGCCGTACCCATCCACCGCCACGCCGCTGCCGTAGTAGTAGTTGATGGTCTTGGTAATGCCAATCATATTGCCCGCCTTGTCCGACACAGACAGGTGGGAGGTATCGGTGCCCTCGTACAGCCAAGGATCTTCCACCTCGTAGGATTTGGACTTGTCTTCCTCAATTTTTTCCGCCAGGAGTTTGGCATACTCCTTGTCCACCAGGCCCTTGAGGGGAACCTTCACATAGTCCGGGTCGCCCATGTAGGTGGACCTGTCCAGGTACACCATCTTGAAGGCTTCGCTGAGTAGGTGCATATGCTCGGCGCCGTAGAACTTCAAGGAGCCCACGTCGAAGTTCTCCAGGATGTTGAGGATCTGAATCAGGTGGGTGCCGCCGGAAGAGGGAGGCGGGGCGGAGTAGATTTTGTAGCCGCGGTAGGTGCCTTCCACCGGCTCCTTCACGGTAATCTGGTAGTTCTTCAGGTCTTCCAGGGTGATGATGCCGCCGTACTTGGCCGCCGCGTCCACCAGAGCCTGGGCGACTTCGCCCTCATAGAAGCCGGCCGCGCCCTTTTCGGCGATGATGCCAAGGGTCTTGGCCAGATCCGGGTTTTTAATGTAGGTGCCCGCTTCGGGCGGCAGGCCGTCGTCGCCCAGGAAAATCTTGCCCAGTTCGGGGTAATCGGTCATCAGCTGGTAGGCGTCGGTGATGGTGGTGTTGGTTTTGGCTGTCACCAGATAGCCTTCATTGGCCAAATCGATGGCGGGCTGCAGCACTTCCTGTCGGCTCATGGTGCCGTAGTTGTCCAGGATGTACATAAGGCCGGCCACTTCGCCGGGCACCGCCACAGCCTTACCGCCGCGGGCCATGATGTTGCCGATGACATTGCCGTTCTCATCCTGGGGATACATGTCCTCGGTGGCCGCGCCGGGGGCAACCTCGCGAAAGTCGATGAAAATGATTTCGCCCGTCTCGCCGTTGCGGTAGGTCATAAACCCGCCGCCGCCCATGCCGGAAGCGTTGGGCTCGCATACGCCCAGGGCGAAAGCGGCTGCCACCGCGGCGTCCACCGCGTTGCCGCCCTTAGCGATGATGTCGGCGCCGATGCGGGACGCCTCATACCGCTGGGAGGACACCACGCCGTCCTTGCCTTCCACCGCGCGGTTTTCCTCGGTCAGCTGGCCGTAGGTGTCAAAGGTCAGGACATCGCCGTACTTGTACTCACTTTTGATTTTTTCCAAGTCGATGACACCCTGGGGTTCCTGCGCCACAGCAATGCCCGAGAGCATCACCAGGCACAGGAAGAGAGCGGGGATACGAAGCCATGTTTTTTTCATAGGTCCTCCTCTTTCGATTTTCTCCGGAGAGAATATTTGATTGATATACTATATATAGCATGTCCGCATACCCGGGTCAAACGAGGGTTTGATGAAACAGTAAAATGCCCCCGAAAACTCCGGGGGCCAGCCCATCAAAGAAGTGCAGCGTGTCCAAAAAGTCTGCAAGGCTAGAAACGAATCTGCCAGAAGAGGAAGCTTACACGGTTCGTAAGTGACCGATTCTGGCAGATGATGTGACAACGCAAGCATGTTTCGGTATCGAAATATGCGGTTGCTGGCTTTTTCGACACGCTGCCCCCCGGAAACTCCGGGGGTAAAAGGATGGTGCTGTTTATTCGATAACCCGTCCGTCGGTGGTCAGGGTGACTACCTGCCAGGGGATGAACTTGCCGCTGTTTTTCAGGGCGTTCACTGCCGCGCGCTCCAGCCCGCCGCAGCAGGGTACTTCCATGCGCACCACTGTCAGGCTGCGGACGTCGTTCACCCGAAGGATTTCCGTCAGCTTCTCGCCGTAGTCAACCCCGTCCAGCTTGGGGCAGCCAATCAGCGTGATGCGGTTCTTCATGAAACGGTTGTGGAAATCCCCGTGGGCGTAGGCGGCGCAGTCCGCCGCTACCAGCAGGTTAGCGCCGCTGAAATAGGGGGCGTTGACAGGCGCAAGCTTGATCTGCACCGGCCACTGGTTCAGGCGGCTGGGCACGGCTTCGCTGGTTTTGGCGGGGGCTTCCTCCTGGCGGCTTAAGCGCCTGGATTCGCTGCCCGGGCAGCCGCAGGGCAAATCGGGCTGGGCGTTCTCCTGCTGGCGCTGTCTTTCCAGGTGGGCTTCCACGGCGGCTTCGTCAAAGGCGGCGGCTTCCCGCTCCACAAAGCTCAGCGCGTCGGTGGGGCAATGGGGCAGGCAGGCGCCCAGGCCGTCGCAGTAATCGTCCCGAATCAATTTCGCCTTGCCGTCCACCATCTGGATGGCGCCTTCGGCGCAGGCGGTGGCGCAGGCGCCGCAGCCGTTGCACTTTTCCTCATCAATGTGAATAATGGTACGAATCATCACGCTTCTCCTCCTTGTTGCTGTCTGCAGTATACCACAGGTGTCCCCTTCCTTTGTTGATTTCCATCAATCTTTTTCGAAACGGGTTGGCGCCTCATTCCCCTGGGTATACTTCCTTGGAGCCTTCCCAAGGCCCTTCTCTTTTGTACTCACTCGATTCGGCAAGGAGTCAGCATGGAAAAAATCATCATCACCAATTTCACCGATCCCGTCTGCGTATGGTGCTGGGCGACAGAGCCCGTTTTCCGCGCCATAGAAACCCGTTATCCCTCGGTGCAGGTGCGCTATGTAATGGGCGGCCTGGTGCGGGATTTGTCGGATTTTGAAGATCCGGGCAACCACATTTCCAGCCGGGACGGGGATTTGAACCCCCAGATTATGGAGCATTGGCTGCAGACCTTCCCCCGCCACCACATGCCGGTAGAACCCGAAGGGTTCCAGCTGTTTACCAAGGAAACCCCCTCCTCCTACCCCCAGAGCATCGCCTACAAAGCGGCGCAGATTGCCTCCCCCGACAAGGCGGACCGGTACCTGCGCGCCCTGCGCGCCGCCTCCATCGCCCAAGCCCGGCCAACCGGGCGCAGCGAGGTGCTGCTGGACATCGCCCGGGAAGCGGATATCGATATCCTGCCCTTTGCCGACGCTTTGAGCAGCGGCGCCGCCCAGAAAGCATTCCAGACGGATTTGGGGCTGACCCAGGCCTTGGGTGCGGATGTGTTTCCCACCTTCCAGGTAAAGTCGGGCACCGCCCGGCAGGTGTGGATGCGGGGCTTCAACACCCTGCAGGATTTTGAGCGGGTGTTCGCCCAGCTGACCGACGGCGGCCTCTCCCCCCTGCCCTCGCCGCCGGACAGCGACATTCTGGACTGGCTACTGAGCCGCTACGGCAACCAGACCCCCGAGGAAATCTACCAGGCTTTCGACTTTGACAGCCGCCAGCAGGCGGAAGCCTGGATAGATGGCCTGGTGCAGCAAGGCAAATACCGCAAACAACCCGCTGGGATCAGTTATTTCCTGCTGCCTGCCTGAAGCGCTTCGCCTCCTAATGCAGATTTAGCTGTCAACTAAAAAGAGCCTGCAGCTTTCGCGGCAGGCTCTTTGTTTGGTTGGTTTTACGATTTGATTGGTTACACGGTATCGGTTCTTCTCATTTTTGAGAACAGCCACAGGCCCAGGCCCATCAGGGACAGCGCCATCATCACCAGGGGCATGGTCAGGGCATTGTCGCCTGTGGGCGGAATGCCGACGCGGTTGGTGAGCAGCGGGTCGCTGGTGACATCCACCCCTGCCTTGGTGTAGGTGGTGCCCGAGGTCAGGACGCGGCCGGTATCGGTAGCATGGGCAGTAGGCAGCAGGAACTCCATGAACACTTCCAGCATGCCGCTGCGTCCCTCCCGTACGGTGATGCGCACGCGGATGGGCTCCATATCGTAGAACATGCCTTCCTCGGTGCCCTTCACCTGCTGGATGGTATACACATAGGTGCCTTCCCTGCTGAAGCGCTGGGTGCCGAAGCTGAAGCGGCCATCCGGGCCGTTGCGCACGGTGTCCATCACATTGTCGGCGCCGTCGCGCAGCTGGAACTCGAACTCCCGATCCTTAAGGGTTCTGCCAATCAGCTCGACCCGCGCGGCGATGGGGCTGCTGGTGATGGCGGAGGGCTCCTTCTCATAGGTGTTGGTGAACTGCAGCTCGCCTTCATGGGGCTGGCCGTCCCGCTCATAAGTGGTTTCCAGCTGCAGCACATTGTTTTTGTCGGTGGTAACCTTCACCAGAATGGTGTAGGTGGTGCCGTCATAGATATAGTTGCGGGCCTTTTCATCCACCTCGCGCACGGTAATCAGGTAATCCCCCTGCTTGTTGAAGGAGATTGGCTCAAAGACCACCGCGCCTGTCTCATCATTTTTGGCATTCAGGTTGACGTCGCTGTCCGCCACCGACAGGGCGAAGGTGAACTGCTCATTCTTGAGGGCCGCGCCGCTGAGGGTCTTGATGGCTGTTACTTCCAGGGTGGCGCTTTCAGGCTGCATGAAGGTGTTGGTTACGGTGACTATGCCATCTGCGTCGGTTTCGTGGGTCACCGCGAAGTAGCGGCCTTCCACCATGAAGATGTCGGGGCTGGCCGGGTCATCCGCGACCAGCTTGAAGGTGCTTTCCTTCACAGTGTACTGGTAGGTGCTGCCGTAGGGGTTATGTTCGGGCAGGTTGGTCCAGTCGTACTGGTAGAGGCCGTTGCCCAAATCCTGAATCACAGGGGCGGCATTGACAGCCAGCAGCGGCATGGTATCGGTGGGTACGCCAGGCGCGCGGTAGAGGGTCAGCGGCGCGGGTTTCTCCCCTTCGCTGCCTTCCCATTGTTTGAAGGCCCTGACCGCGACTACATTCTGATCATCCTCGGCGTCGTGGTTGTTCTTTACTTCCACTACCGGCGGCTGCAGCTGGCCGGGGGCGACATTCGCTTTGCCCCCAGCGGGGATATACTGGAGAACATAGTCATGGGTAACGGTTTCTTCCACGGTATACTCACCGTAGAGCAGGTTCTCCAGGGTTACCTCAGTACCCGCTGTCAATGTGACCGGCTCCTCGTACCCATAGGGGCCTTTCACCAGGAAGGTGAATTCCAGCGGGTCATCCCCCACCACCCCGGAAACGCTTGGGTTGCCGCCGGGCAGGGCGGAATTGTCAATCAGCGCCTTGCGAATGGTGAGCTTGCCCTGGCGGTCGTCTTCAGCGTTGAAGGTGTTGGTAACAACCAGGTCATTGGTGGTATCGGCGGTGTAGTTCAGCGGCGTCCAGGGATTGCCGGATGCGTCCACTTCCACCACATAGTAGTCATACACATTTCCGAAGCCGTCGGTTAGGGGCATCTCCTCCGGCCAGGTGTAGGAGGTTCCCGACAAGTTGGCGGCAAGTTTAACCGGTGCGGTTGTAGTCATCCGTTCAGGCAAACCAGCCGGCAATTTGCGGTACAGATGGAACCAGACATCCACAGCCTCAGGGGTCAGCCCCACGGCATTGGTCACATCCCAAGCTTTGCTGGCGGTTATCTGCTGATACTGCACCCGGAAGGTATTGGTGACGGTATTGCCAGTTTGCGTCACATCGTAGATATTGTCCCGCACCCGCAGGATGGTTTTTCCCTCCAGCACTTCGGTGCCGTCTTCCCGAACCGCATAGGTATAGGGGAAGCCTTCGGGGCTGTGCCTGGGCAGATTGCTCCAGGTATACCCATAGCTGCTGCTGCCATTCGTTTCCGGGGTAACTGTGTAGTCCGCGTCCGTTACATCCACATAATCTGCCCCGTTTACGGTGCGGGAGAGGATCAAGGTGACAGGGGTGCGGTCGGCAGACGCGCCGCCGGACCATACCTTTGTGGCATTTTCCTTTTTGGCGTTGGGGTCATTTGTCGGGGCATGGCTGTTGGTTACCGTCACCGTATTGGCGGTGGTACCCGCTGCCACCTCCGCCGTTTGGGCGGGGGCGTAGGCTGGCACATACCCCTGGGCGTTGGTTTCCGTCACTTTGTACTGGCCAGCGGACAGACCGGGTAAAGTCTTACTCGCGCCGGGGGTGAGGGTAAAGGTCTGTTTATAGCCGTAGGGGCCGATTACCTCGAAGGTAAAGGCGATGGGAGTGCCCGCCGCTGTGCCGCTGGACACATTTCCGCCGTTCATGGCTGCATTGTCCAGCAGGGCCTTCTCCACCGTCAGGGAGGCGGTGCCCTTTTGCATGATGTTGGTCAGCGTCACATCGCGGGGCGAAGTTACCGTACCCTCACCGCCGGACTTGGTGAACTCTGGCGGCGTGAAGTCCGCACCAGCCTCATCTACTTCCTGCACGGCGTAGATGTAGGTCTGTCCGTCGCCATCGGTTTCCGGCATATTCGGCCAGGTTACGCTGGCTGTGCCCGCGGGTACCTTTTTGATTTCCGCGCCCACTACATCGGTGAAGCCAGTCTCCGCGGCGATTTTGCGCTGCAGTTTGAACCAGACATCCACTTTGGCGGTAGTTTCCAGGTTGGGATAGAGGGACGCGTCCATCTAGGAGAAGTCCCACGCCTTGGTTGCCGTTACGGCAGCGGAGGGAGAAGCGTAGGTGTTGGTAATTGTAGAATCGGGCTTGGCGTAGGTTTTGCTGCTGACAATGCCCGGGGAGGTGAAGGTTTGGGTGTAGTTGTCCACCTTCTCCTCGAAGATATAGTAGGTGAAGGCGCGGCCTGCCGCATCGTAGCGGGCGATGTTTGTGAAGGTGCACACCCACTGGGTGGTGACGCCGCCCGGCGCGGCCGCAGTCTTTTCGTAGGTAGCCACGGCGTCTTTCAGTTCCACCAAGCCATTGTTGGTCATCTGCCAGAGACTGAACACCGGCTGGGGATGCTCGCCCGCCAGGGCGCCGCCTACCCAGTTCTTGGTGGCTTTGATATCCTGCCCGGCCATGGTGTTGGTAATGGTGATGGCGGCGGGCTTTTCGGGATCCGAACTGACCGTTACTTTGACCTGCCCCCCAATCCTTGTACCAGTCCGAGAGTTAGTTGAGATATAATCA
>CALCQO010000047.1 GCA_937894675.1 uncultured Clostridia bacterium | reverse complement strand
GGCATCTGCCTGGTGCTGGCGACCCAGCGCCCCTCCGTTAACGTCATTACAGGCGTTATCAAAGCCAATATCCCCAGCCGCATCGCTTTCCAGGTTAGCTCCCAGGTGGACAGCCGCACCATTCTGGACATGGTGGGCGCTGAAAAACTCCTTGGCTATGGCGATATGCTGTACATGCCCAGGAATTATCCCGCCCCCGCCCGTGTGCAGGGCTGCTTTATCAGCGACAAGGATGTGGAGGCGGTGACGGAGTACGTCAAGTCCCGCAACCAGCTGAACTACAACATGGATATTATGGAGTATATTGATAAAGCGGAAAACGCGGATCAGCAGCGCGTATCCGACAGCTTTGCCGATGAGGGGGAAGTGTTTGACGACCTGCTGCCCGAAGCTATTGAAATGGCGGTGGAAGCCGGGCAAACCTCCATCAGCATGCTGCAAAGGGTGCTCAGGGTGGGGTATGGTCGGGCTGGCCGACTCATAGACGAAATGGACCGGCGGGGCATTATCAGCGGCAATGAGGGAACCAAGCCGCGCAAAACATTGCTGACCCGGGATGAATACAGCCGCCTGATGGAAGCGGGAGACCCGAAAGTTACCTGAGGTTGACAGCGCCCCATCATGGTGCTACAATCCATACGAAGTGAATACCAGCATCTTCAGGGCGGGGTGAAAGTCCCCACCGGCGGTAAAGCCCGCGAGCCGAAAGGTTGACATGGTGAGATTCCATGGCCGACAGTATAGTCTGGATGGAAGAAGAGTGGCTATGCGTTATGCATGGGTCGTCCCTGATGTTATGCGGGGACGATTTTTAGGAGGAAAACCATGAAAAAACGCATGAGCACCGCTTACATGACCTACCTGGCCCTGATGATTGCCCTGGCAATCATCCTCAACTACTTCCCGGAGATTCCTCTGACGTTCTTCGCCCCCTGGCTGAAGCTGGACTTTTCCTTCGTGCCCATGCTGCTGATTGGTTTCTCCCTGGGGCCGGTTGCCAGCGTCATCGCGCTGATTATTACCAACCTGGTGCATCTGCTGGGCACCACAACCTTCGGGGTAGGCCAACTTGCCAATATCATCATCGGGCTGTGCTTTCTGATGCCGCCTACGGTGATGTATGCCCGCAACCGCACCTATAAAACTTCCATCATCGGCACAGTAATCGGCATTGTTTTAATGACAATCGCCGGTGTGCTGGCCAACAAGTATATTCTGGTTCCCGCTCTGCTGGGGGACAAGGTTGCCACCTTTGACATGACCGGGTACCTGCTGACCGCCATCATCCCTTTCAACCTGCTCAAGGGCAGCATCAACGGCCTGATTACCTTCGTGCTGTATAAACGCCTGTCGAAAGTGCTGAAGGATGCCGAGAAAGAGTGCAATGTCGCGACTAGTCCAAACAAGTGAAAACATGCAGGCCTTGGGGGTCTGCCTTTCCCACGCGCTTCGCAGCCGGGATGTCGTGCTGCTGACGGGGGTGATGGGCAATGGCAAAAGCGAGCTGGCCCGGGGCATCGCCCGTGGCCTTGGCATCAAAGGCTCGGTGCCCAGCCCGTCCTTTACCATCCTCAACCAATACGAGGAGGGGCGGATGCCCTTGTATCATTTCGACTGGTACCGAATCGACAGCCCGGAAGAACTGTATGAATCCGGTTTGGATGAGTATATTGGCCACGATGGTCTGACGCTGATTGAATGGCATGAAAAAGCGCCCGAGCTGATTCCGATAGACTGCCTAGAAATCCAGATAACCCAGCTGCCATCGGAGGCTAGAAGTGTAACCCTGCATTCTCATGGAGAATTCAGAAAAATCAATCTGGATGAGCTTTGCCCTGATCAAGAATAAGGAGTACCCATGCTGATACTTGCCGTTGATACATCCGGGCCCAGCTGCTCTGTCGCGCTGCTGGAGGATGAATTGCTGCGTTATGAAGCTGTCGCCAACAACCGTATGACCCACTCTGTCAACATGATGCCCATGGTGGAGGAAGCCTTCCGCAAGGGCGGCTGCGCCATCGATGATATCGATCTGTTCGTGGCGGTTGTCGGCCCTGGTTCCTTTACCGGGGTGCGCATTGGTGTGGCCGCGGTGAAAGGGATGGCCATGGCGATGGATAAGCCCTGCATCGGCGTCGACGCGCTGGAAGCCCTGGCTGCAGGGCTGATGGCGGAGGAAATCATCTGTCCCATCCGGGATGCCAGGGTACAGCAGGTGTATGGCGCCGTGTTTCATCAAGGCGGTAGGATAATGGAAGACAGCATCATGAAGCTGGACGAGTACCTTGACGCGATCAGCCAGTATGGGGAGCGGTTCCTGTTTGTCGGGGACGGTGTGAAAGCCTATCAGGAAGCGATCCGATTGCGGCTGGGGGAAAGGGCGCTGCTCGCCCCTGCCCACCTGAACGAACTCAAGGCTGGTGCTGCCGGGCTGCTGGCGCTGCGCGACCAGCAAAAAGCGCATGGCCATCATGATTTGCTTCCCCTCTATCTGCGCGCCCCGCAGGCGGAACGGGAAAGGCAGCGGAAGGAAACAAATGTCTGAGATAATCATCCGCAGGATGACCGCGGAGGATGTGGAAGCGGTGTACGCTATCGAGTGCGAGGCTTTCAGCCTGCCTTGGTCCAAAGCCGCCTTGATGAGTGAAATGCGGGAGAACCCGGTAGCCAGGTATCTGGTCGCCCTGGAAGACGGCATCCTCATCGGGTACGCGGGCATTCACATCATTCTGGATGAAGGGCATATCACCAATATCGCCGTCAGCCGGAACAAACGGGGGAAGGGTATTGGTACCATGCTGCTTACAGCACTTCTGCAATACGCGGCGAACCTGGGTGTGGTGTACGCCACCCTTGAGGTGCGCGTCAGCAATGAAGCGGCGCTGAAGATGTACGCAAACAAGGGCTTTATCAAGGTCCATGTGCGGAAAAAATATTATGAGGATAATGGGGAGGATGCGTATCTGATGGTGTTTGATCAGCTGCCCCCTGCCCAGGATGATTTTTCGGAGGCGGAAACGATCACTATTTAATTAGTAAGTGAGAAACTCGCATTCCAGGCGGCCGTTGTACAGCCGTCTTTTTTTCTGCGCTTTTTTTCCAAAGAAACGCTCAAACCCATGGTGCGCGGTTATCAAACTAATGCGGCTGCCAGGATGGCGGCGCACCAGTTCTCCCAGATCACGGTACACTTTTTCGGCGATTTTTTTGTCCCCCAGGCGCTCGCCATAGGGAGGGTTAGTTAGAAACTGGATTTTCTGCTGGGGGATGGAAAGTTCCCGCAGGTCTTTTTCTTCAACCTGGATGTATCTCTCAAAACCAGCTTGTTTGATGTGCTTGCGGCATAAAGCGATCGCGCCGGGATCCTTATCGCTGCCGGAAATGCCGGCGATGCGGGACGGGTCAAACTGTGCCTGCGCTTCGCTTCGCAATGCCTGCATGCTTGCTTTGGGGCTCATCTGCCATTTTTCCATGGCAAAACCCCGGTTTAAACCCGGCGCCTTGCGGGATTGAATCATTGCCGCCTCAATCAGCAAGGTTCCCGTACCGCAGCAGGGGTCGTGCAGCGGCGTATCCATGCGCCAGGGGGAGAGCATCACCATGGCGGCTGCCAGGGTCTCGCGCAGGGGCGCCTCGCCATTCCAAGTACGGTAGCCCCGACGGTTCAGCGCTTCACCGCTTGTGTTCAGCGTTACGCGGGCGATGTCTGCATGCAGGGTGATTTGGACGGCGTACTCCTCCCCATCCTCAGAGAACCACTTGGTGTCGTATTTTTTCTTGAGCCTCTCCACAATCGCCTTTTTTGTGATGGCCTGGCAATCGCTGATGCTCATCAGCTGGCTGCGGGCGCAATGGCCGCTGACAGGGAAACGGGCATTTCTGGGCAGGATGTCCTCCCAGGGAATAGACGATACAACCTGGAACAGCGCTTCAAATGTCGCCGCTTTTTCTTCCTTTAATACCCAAAGCACCCTGTCCGCTGTGCGCAAATGCAGGTTGGCTTTGAAGGCGTCCTCCAGGGTGCCCTCAAACCGGGCACCGCCGTTTTCCGCCTTGGCGTCCAAGCCAAGCGCCTGCAATTCCTGTTTCACTAAACCTTCCAGCCCAAAGGCCGCGGTAGCCAACCATGTGTGCATACGTATCCCTCCAATGAACAGCATTATACCAAAGCATGCTGTCCTGCCGCAAGGAACATGAAGGAGGTCACGAATGCTCTATGCTTCGGGTATAAATTAGGGTATAATCCCATCAGGAGGAATCGATATGAATAAAAGAGCTTTATTGATTATATTGGACAGCGTGGGTGTCGGTGCTTTGCCGGACGCCGCGAACTATGGGGATGAAGGCGCCAATACCGTGGGGAACATCGCCAAGGCGGTACCGCTGCATCTGCCTAACCTAAGCAAGCTTGGCTTTGGTCATATCCAGGGTACGAACCTGACCCCGGATGCTGAAGCAGTGGGCGGATACGGACGGATGGCGGAAAAGTCCCCTGGCAAGGATACAACCACCGGGCACTGGGAGCTGGCAGGCATGCGCCTGACTCAGCCTTTCCCAACATTTCCCGATGGTTTTCCCGAAGAAGTTATGGGTCGCTTTGAAGAGGCCATTGGTACAAAGACATTGGGCAATGTAGTGGCCAGCGGCACCGCCATTCTGGATGAACTGGGCGAAGAGCATATGCGCACCGGGTATCCTATTGTGTATACCTCTGCCGACAGTGTGTTCCAGATTGCATGCCATGAGGATATCATCCCCCTTGAGCGTCTGTACGAGATGTGCGAGATAGCCCGGGAACAGCTGACCGGGAAATATGCTGTCGGCAGAGTCATCGCCCGGCCGTTTGTGGGCACCGGGAAAGGCGCGTTTAAACGCACCGGCGGCAGGAGGGATTTTTCCCTGGTTCCCACCCAGCCCAATATTCTGGATGTTTTAAAGGACAGCGGGCATGATGTGCTGGCGGTGGGCAAAATTGAGGACATCTTTGCCCATCAGGGAATTACCCAAAGCAACCACGCCGCGGGAAACCCCGCCTGCATCGAGGCCATGAAAGCCTATCTGGAAGAACCTTTCAACGGCTTGTGCTTCGTTAACCTGGTAGACTTTGACATGGTGTACGGCCACCGCAGAAATGTGCAGGGGTACGCAGACGCGCTGATGGCCTTTGACCAGGCGCTGCCGGATATCCTGAAACTGCTTAATGAAGGGGATTTGCTGCTAATCACAGCGGATCATGGATGCGACCCCACCCATCATGGCACAGACCATACCAGGGAGTATGTGCCGCTGGTCGCTGTAAAGAACGGCCAGAAAAAGCTGGTGAATCTTGGCACCAGGGCAAGCTTCGCGGATGTGGCGGCGACCATCAGCGACTACTTTGGACTGCAGGAGAGATTCCATGCGGAATCCTTTCTGTCGGAATTGGAGGAAGCGCAATGATTACCATGAAGCAATACAAGAAAGCGGCCGCCTACCTGCAGAAGCATGGTGGGCAGGCGGATATCGCCATTGTTCTTGGCAGCGGTCTGGGCGGATATGAAGAATCTCTTGTGGACGCGAAATATGTAGACTATGCGGACATACCGGATTTTCCTGTTTCAACGGTACCAGGGCATGCCGGGCGATTTGCCTTTGGCAGCCTCAATGGCCGCAGGGTTATGCTGATGGCGGGGCGCTTTCACAGTTATGAAGGCTATTCTCTGGATGAGGTCACCATGGCGGTCAGGGTAATGCATCTGCTTGGCGTAAAAACTCTGATTCTGACCAATGCCGCGGGAGGTGTTAATGAAACATTCCATCCTGGGGATTTGATGCTGATTACCGACTATCTGAACCTGACAGGGCGCAACCCCCTCAGAGGCCCCAATCTGGAGCAGTTCGGCCCCAGGTTCCCCGACATGAGCCAGGCTTTTAATGAAAAGCTGCGGGAAGTGGCCCTCGCCCAGGCGGAGAGGCTGCAGATACCGCTGCAAAGCGGGGTGTACTGCTGGTTCAACGGCCCCACCTATGAGACACCGGCGGAAATCCGTATGGCCCGCACCCTGGGCGCGGACGCGGTGGGCATGTCAACGGTGCCCGAAACCATTGTGGCCCATCACTGCGGCATGAAGGTGCTGGGGATCAGCGCCATTACCAACATGGCAGCCGGCATGACCGGCGGGGCAATCAGCCATGAGGAAGTGATGCAGACAGGCAAACAGGTGAAGGAGTCCTTTACCAAACTGATGGATGCCATTGTAGCAGCTCTTCCCTGATTGTTTCCATGAAAAAAGTCCTTTGCAGTACTGCAAAGGACTTTTTTGCGTCAGGCGCGGATTTCGCCGCCCAGTTTTTTGCTGATCTTCTGGATAATGCCATTCATTTTTTCTTCAATCTGTTCCGATGTTAATGTCGATGTATCAGAGCCGAACCACACCCGGAACATGACGGACTTTTTACCCTCCGGTACTTGAGCGCCCCGGTACTCCTCAATGAACTGGATTTTCTGAACATTGTTTTTTACCAAGGCCTCAATTCGCTGCCAGGGGGTGTCTTCGTCAATCAGGATGGAGAAATCCTGTTCCACCAGCGGAAACTGGGGCAGGGGATGATACACATTGGTTCGGGAAGCGAGAGGAACGATTTTTTCGACATTTACTTCAAACAAAGCAGCCTGCGCGCGTTTGATGCCGGCAAGGCGGGAAGCTTTGATGGACACTACTCCCAAGGAACCGATGACGCTATCCCCAACCAAAGCATTCAGCCAGGCTTTCCGGTCCGCCCAGGCGGGTTTTTCCACCTGGTCAAAGCGGATTGGCTGGGTCATGGTAAGGCGGGGCATGTTTTCCAACACACCCTTGGCTTCCCGCAGCAGAACACGGGCGTCCTGCCCAACAAAAGCGGCGGCCAGGCTGCGCTGCTGAAGAGGAAGGGTCTCTTCCTCTTCGCTGGGATGGGTAGCGCCTTGCTCAAATACCTGCGCCATCTCAAAGATACGGAAAGAATCGTGATACTTGATGTTTTGAACAATCGACGCCAACATGCCAGGCACCAGGGAGGAGCGCAGATGCGCGGTCTCGGGTGAGGGCGGGGCGGCGAGTTCCAGACAGCTTTCCAGCGGGATTCCTGCGGCGGTTATGAACTTTTGATCCACCCAAGGATAGGTGAATACTTCCTGCATCCCCGCGTGAAAGGCAAGATATTCTTTGAGCGCGCGCTCGGTACGGACATTTTTCTGGTTCACCGCTTTCTCGAGGGAAATAGCAGGGGGAATGAAATCAAAGTTTTCATAGCCAATCATTCTGGCGATTTCTTCCAGGATATCGTCCGCGAGGGAGACATCCCCGGTAGCCCGCCAGGAGGGAACCCTCACCACCAGGCTGTCTCCGGAACCGGCAACCTGGAATCCCAGCGGGAAAAGCGCCTGCGCCGCCTGCTCCCTGGAGAGGCTTCTGCCAAGGCGCGTGCCAAGCCAGGATAAGGAAACCGGTATTTCCACATCCGGTGTTGCAACTGGGTAGCAGTCCCCGTAGCTGGTAATGCTGGCGTCAGGAAACAATTGGCCAATCAATTCATGCGCGACAGACTGAGCCTGTACCACCCGCTGGGTATCCAAACCTTTCTCGTTGCGGATGGCGGAGTCGGTATGCACCTGAAAGCGCGTTGCCGAGCGGCGGATTCCGATGGGATCAAAGGTGGCGATTTCCAGCAGCATGCCCGTTGTATCCGGCAGAATAGAGTTCTTGATGCCGCCCATGATGCCGCCCAAGGCCATGGGTTCCTTCTCATCGCATATCATCAAGTCTTCCTGGGTTAGAAGAAGCTTCTGGCCGTCCAGCAAAGTCAGCGTTTCCCCTGGGCAGGCTGTCCTGACGATGATTTCTTTCTGCACATGGTTCTTGTCAAAGCCGTGGGTGGGCTGCCCCACCGCCAGCATCACATAGTTGGTAATATCCACCAGCGCGTTGATTGGCCGGATGCCGGTTTTCCAGAGCATCAGCTGCAGCCAGTAGGGGGAGGGAACATTGCGGACGCCGTCATACACGATGCCCATATACCGGTGGCATCTGGCAGAATCCTCAATGCTGATGGGATAGGCGGGCGTTCCCTCCGGGATAACGACGGGCGGCAGCGGCTTTAATTCCTTGCGGTAAATCGCTGCCAGCTCCCTTGCCAGACCGTAATGCCCCCACAGGTCAGGGCGGTTGGTCATGGATTTGTTGTCAATCTCCAGCAAAACATCGTTCAATTGCAAAACATCGGCTGCCAAATCACCCGGGGTGCATTCAAAGGTGGAGATGTCCATGATTTCATGGTCGTCCTCAGCGGGAAACAAATCCTGCAAATCCAATTCGCCCGATGCGCAAATCATGCCTTCGCTAAGAACGCCGCGCAGCTTGGCGGGCTTTATCTCCACCGGCTCTCCCTCGCCATGCCAGCGGACCATGGCGCCGGGGACGGCGACAACCACCAGCATATCTTTTTGCAGGTTGCTGCCGCCGCATACGATGGTGCTGGGTTCTTCTTTTCCAACATCCACCATGCAGACGCGCAGCTTATCCGCCTGGGGATGAGGCTGCACATCCAGAATCTTTCCAACCACCACACCGCGCAGGCTGTCGGCCGGGTTTTCCGTGCCTTCCACCTCCACCGTGCGCATGGTTAAGTCATAGGACAGCTTCTCCATGGTGAGATCCTGGGGAAGGTCAACGTATTGACGAATCCAGTTGAGTGATACTTTCATTGTTTGTCCCTCCCTCTTATTTGAACTGGCTCAGGAATCGGAGATCCGCGCTATGGAATAGGCGCACATCATCAACCCCGTAGCGCATCATCACCAGACGGTCCAGCCCGATATTGATATAGAACCCCGACCATACGGACGGATCCAGCCCCGCGGCTTTCAGCACATTGGGGTGGGGGGTTCCGCCAGGCATAACCTCAATCCATCCCACATGCTTGCAAACTTTGCAGCCCTTTCCGCCGCATACCAGGCATTTCATGTCGATTTCAAAGCCGGGCTCAACAAAGGGGAAGAAGCCCGCGCGCATGCGTACATCCACATGCTGGCCGAATACTTTTTCCAGTATGGTGTTCATCAAGAGCTGCCCGGAAGCGAAGGAGAAATCCTTTTCGACAATCAGCGCCTCAT
Organism: uncultured Clostridia bacterium; assembly: GCA_937894675.1. Lineage (GTDB taxonomy): Bacteria > Bacillota > Clostridia > Christensenellales > Aristaeellaceae > DTU024. Next base: position 162,039 of record CALCQO010000047.1, on the reverse strand, counting down.
ACTGGAAGAAGGCCCGCTCGTGCCGGGCGTCGGTATTTTCATTGCGGTAGACCCGGCCGGGGTAAACAAAACGGGCAGGCGCGCCGTGCTTTTGCAGATACCGTACGCTGGCGCCTGTCAGATGGGGGCGTAGGCAAAGGCGCTTTGCCCCGGTTTCATTCTCACAGCCTTTGAGCCAGTAGGTATCCATGCTGTCCCGGGCGGGATGCTCGGGCGGGAAGTTTAGGTTATCAAAACCGTACTTTTCGCTGGTAATATCATCCTCGGTAAACACCTCAAACCCAAGGGATAAAAAGGCGTCATTCAAGTCGTAGCTCATTTGGGTGATGGGATGCAGACCGCCTGAAGGAGGCATGATGCCCGGCAAGGTCAGGTCGATGCTGCCCTCGATGGCGGAAGCCTCGTCCAGCAAAGCTTCTTCCCGCAGCTGGATGGCTTCGTTCAGCGCGTCCTTTACCTCGTTGGCCAAAGCGCCGATGGTCCGCCTTTCGTCCGGTTCCAGCTTCGACAGCTCCTTTAGGATGACGGTCAACTCACCTTTTTTACCCAGATAGTTTTGCCGGACCTGCTGCAGTTCGCCGGATGTCTGGACACTTAAAATGTCCTGAAGCGCCTTGCTTTTCATGTTGTCCAAAGATTCACGCATGTTTCCCTCCATAAAAAATCGCCCATGCTGTGCATGGGACGAGTCATCGCGGTACCACCCAAGTTGCGGCAAAGCCGCCTCTCACAGGATATATCGGTCCTTCCCGCCGCGGACTACTGCTTTCACCCGCGGTGCTCAGAAGTGAACTTCTGCCGTATCGCTGCCAACGCGTCTTTCAGCCGATGGACGCATCTCTCTTGGGCACGGTTGTCAGGCATACTCTCTTCCTCATCACAACATTGGGATTATAGCATACCAGTTAGTTTTTAGGCAAGCCCGCCGCTTTTCTTTCCACCATGTTCTGCGCGATTGCGCAGGACAGCATCATAAGGGCAGAAAGAAGAACAATCATCCAGCTGATGTTCAGCAGTGGTTTCAAACCTGCGGTATCCATGATGTATCCGCCCAGCAGGTTGCCCAGGATGCCGCCCAGGCTGCTGCAAAGGATCACCAGCCCCTGCGCCCGTACTTTCTCGCCGCTGCGTACGATGTTGTTGACAAAATACGCGGAACACACTCCGTACAGACCATAGCAGAAAATGCTGAGCACCATCGCGATATAGACTACCGACATGCTTTGGGCGCGGTAAAGCAGAATCATTTTGATGACATACATAAAAAAGGAGAACAGCAGCAGATAACGTGCCTTGATTTTTTTCATCAGCCACGGGGTCAGCAGCATGGCGGGCATTTCGATGCCAGATTGCAGCAGCATGCTGATGCCTAGTTCTCTGCCGCCGCCGCCCGCGCCCTGCACAACGCGGATTAAAAAGAGCATCACAGGCCCCTGTCCGAAATACAGCAGGACGCTGGCCAGCAGAAACAGCACCAGTACATGATTGCTTTTCAGCATCTGGCCATAGGTGGTACGGTCGCTGTGTTTTTCCTGAACATACAGCGAAGCGCTCCTGCGCCCTACTTCCTGCACATTGGGCATTATCAGGATAACCCCGATGGTGATGGCGGCCAGGACGAGGAAAAGTGGCATCAGGAATGACGGGGAGTGCTTCTCCAGCATGATGCCCAGAAAATAAGCGGCAATGGCATATATCAAGGATCCGATGCCCCTTGGCCAGCCGAAATTGACGGGGATGCCCGCGTTCGCGTACTGCATGAACTGGGCGTTCATTAAGCCAACATTCGCGCTTTGCACCGCCCCGCCCAGAGAAAACACAAGGGTCATCATGGCGATGGGCAGGGGAAGGGACATGATGACAGCGCCGCAGACCATCGCCAACAGAATTAGGGCTGTCATAATCTTTTTAATAGGAACATGCTGGTGCAAGTCCGAGTAGTTCGATGTAAAAAGCTGGATGGCAATGGCCAGGGAGGAAAGAAGGGAACTGGTAAATCCAATCTGTGTATCTGAAAATCCTTTGGAGGAAAGGAAAACGGCTGTAAAGCCGGCATAAGCCAGGTTGCTGAGCCAGAAGGTAATCTGGACCCCCGCGTAGTTGGTTTCAATCCGGAATGGGGTAACCTCTTTTCGCGACAATCGTTCCATCCTCCGGTAAGTCGGTAATGGATACATCATATCGGAAGAATGCAGGTTAATCAAGGGATAGGAAGCCTTTTCTTTCTTAGGTTTTACAAACCAGCGCAAGCATCCGCCATGAAACCTACAATCAATTGTAACAATTCTGACGTATCTTGACAAAGCTGTATTAAGAATTATAATGTATCTTGTGAATTTGTGAGGTGTGATGATGAAGCGATTTATTGTGTTTCTGATGGTTTGTATGCTTCTGCTTGGTGTCAATCAACTAGCTCTTGCTGAAGAAAAAAGTGTTATCAACATTCTGCTGCTGGGTACGGATGATTTGGGGTACGAAATCTCGGGCGAGGAAGAAATGAGCCGTGCAGATGCTATTTACGTACTGAATCTTCACCCTGATACCGGTGCTGTGAAACTGCTCAGTGTCGAACGTGACTACCTGGTAACATTACCTGATGGAAACGGAGAGAACAAACTGGCGACAGCTACCTATTTTGGCGGACCTGAGCTTTGCATGAGCGAAGTAAATGAATTACTCAATCTGAAAATTGACAAATATATTCAGATTGATATAACGAGGCTGATTGAGGCTGTGGACGCGATTGGCGGCCTAGAAGTCGAAGTCTTTGAGGAAGAGGTTGAGGAAGTCAATTCTTTTATTGATGGAATCCTCAGTTACTACGGCCTCAAGCATGTTAAAGCAGGCATGAACCTTTTAAACGGACCTGAAACCTGGGCTTTCATTGGCGTAAGAAACAATGATATAGATAATATTGAGTCAAACACGCAACGGAACAATCGCCAACAGCGGGCTGTTAAGGCGGGATTGGCCAAACTTGCTGAAATATCGCTTGATGAAGCTTTGGATGTAATTGACAAAGTGCTCCCCCATGTAAAGACTAACATTACGATGGGGGAAATAATCACATTAACGCAGGATGTGCAAGCGAATGACGCTGAGAAGTTTATTTACAAGCGTTCGCCAATCACACCGTTTTCCCGTCAGCGAGCAGGTTTCCACCAGGTTGTCGTCGCTGACAATATGGAGGAAGAGATTTCTGCTGTTCACGCGTTTCTATTTGAGTGAATGTGTTAATGATGAGAGGAGACATTATGAAAGTAAAAAAAATTTCACTATGGCTGATTTGTTTCACCTTACTCTTTACATTTAGCATCAACGCATTAGCAACAGATGAAGCAGGGGCATTTACTCACCCGGAAGTTGGCGAGTTTATGACCATTCATGTCGACAACCATCTTGCTGACTTTGAGATTTATGGTTTCACCTATTATCGGCTTATTCCTTATGAAGAACCCTATCGCGGCCTGAATGTCAACGCCCCAGAGCTGATTAACGAGAAAAACGCATCGTTTGAAGTCGCAATGGAAAAATTGCTTGATTGCGTAGACGGAAAAATGGAAGGGTATCCTCCCATTGTCAGCTTCAACTACACCGGTTATGCTCTGCAGTTTGAAAAACAGTTGAAAGCACTCGACCGAGCGGATCAAATCAAAGCGCTTCGAATCCTCAGCGGGATGGATGGAGCTCAAGGGTTTCAGGATTTAAAAAATCTGCCAGGCTTTGAGAACACGGATGTCTCCAATATGGTAGAAAGCCACCAGGATTATTTTGTCCGGATTAATGGCGTTCAGTATCCTTACCGAATCATGATGTTCTTCTTTGAAGAGGAGGACTGGTATGAGTACTACAACGAAAGATTTCACTTTATACAGGTAGAGGGAGAATGGAAACTCATCCGAATCGCCAAAGAGTACAGTGATGAGTACAGCCAGCGTTCCAAGTATATTCATGGTTTTGAAGGGACAGATCCTGCGCTGGTTGCGGATACGAACTTCGAAGCTTTGCGCGGTACAGCCTGGGGGATGAGCAGCCAACAGGCCTCCACGCTTCTAAAAGCGCAGGCGAATGAGGACGAAATTGTCCTCGAAAAAGATCAGTTATACAGAGTACCTGCTAAGTCGTCTTATCAGTTTGGCGAAAGCGGTTTGGAGTCTATAACCTACACATTTGATGGCTTACAGCGTTATTACTCAATCTTTGTATCCCTTTACATCCGCTACTTTGATCCTATAGGGATTGATGAGAATAGAACCATTACCTGGTGTCAGAATGATATGAACATCACTTTGTCATATGATGAAGCCACGCCGACTCTGACATTTTCCCCCGCTAAATAATGCTAATAAACCTGATGAAAGAGGTAAAAATGAAAAAGATCCTGTTAATTCTCCTGATGGCCGCATTGCTCCTTCCTGCAGCGGTTGGCTCGTCTGAAATCCTGCCGGTTGTTATGAATCGCAATGTAGGTGTTGTTCCCTCTATTGGCAACAATCCGGTAATCCCCGGGGAAAGCCCGACTACCGGTTTGCCGAAAGCCAGCGAGACATATGCGCCTATTCTTGTACAGATTGATAATAACCTGGCCGCATTGCCTCAGTGGGGTATTGGTTCAGCTGACATCATGTATGAAGCACCGATCCAGGGACAAGGGTGGACACGTTTTACGGCTGTTTTCTCGGATCAGTATCCTGCTGAAGCGGGTCCTGTCCGTTCCGGCCGTGTTCTGCACGCTGATCTTCGCGAAGAATGGGACGGCGCGTTTCTGTTCTTTGGAAAACAGGAAGCCGCAGGCAGTGACCTGCGTGAAGCTTTGCGTAAATATGGTGTCAACGATAAGCAATTGGCAATCGATGGCATTGGCAACAGGTATATGGACTACTTTGCCAGGGTAAAGTATCATCGCGCGCCGCATAACGTATCCGTATTTGTGCAAAAACTGTATACAGAAGTGCTTGCTTCCTTGAACTATCCTTTCCCTGTGCGCCCCTTCCTGTTCAGTGATGAATTGCCCACCATGGGTGTAGTCGCAAATAGGATGAATGTGATTCATAAAGGGAACGCGGATACCAGTTCTTCCTTCGCCTATGACGCAGCTACCAACACCTACACCCGATATACAGAGAAGGGTGTGTATGAGGATTTATTGAATCCGGGCGTAGCCATTCCATACAGCAACATTATTGTGCAGCGCACGCGCCTAACCTTTAATAACAGTTCATTAAACCCCTTGCTGCCTGACGTAGTTGGCCATGGCGCTGCGGAAATCTTTATGGGCGGCCGCTACATTCCCGGTGCATGGACCCGCGGATCCCTGAACAGCCGTACGGTATTCTATGATTCTGAAGGAAACGAAATCAAACTGCAGCGCGGCAAAACCTGGATTATCCTGACAGATGACAAGTCGCAGATATCCATTGACGGCGAAATTGGTGACATCAAAGCCTTCTTTGAGGAAGCGAAAAAGAACGCCAGGCTGAATCCCCCGGAAAAGGAAGACATTGATAAGATTTCCGAAGCCAATCAGGGCGATGCCAGCGCGGTTGTCATCCTTGGCCCCAAGATGAACGTTGATTTCGAGTTCGCCAAAGCCCCTCAGAAGTCTGTGATTCAGTATTATACGCCCATCAAACTGGAAGGCTTTGAGCCCACAATCTATGCTTTCACGGATACCAATGGGGTTACTCAATTCAGGGTGTACGGCCGGATTATCGGAAAAACCCGTGGTTTCTATGGCCTTAGCGTTACCAAGTCAGCTACCGGTGATTTGGCGAAGCCTTACGACACCAAGATTATCTCTGAGAATAACATGACAGACGCCAAGGTGTTCGCCGCTTACAAGGGAGCGGACCTGGATGCCTCCGCGCTGCCGCAGGGCTTCACAAAGGGATCGGGCACGGGCACCTATACATTTACCAATCTCTTTGGAAGACCGGAGAATCTTTCCTACTCCTCGATGGACGGCACAAACTACGCTTGGTATTTCACCAATGTGCGGCGTCCGCTGGCGGGTTCCCTGGAATTGGATATGGATGGTGTAACGGAGCGCATGATTGGCGCGGAAGGCGCTTATGAGTTGCCCGCGGAGCTCAAATCCGGCTATGCGAAGGCTGTTAAGATTACCACAACGGATGGTCAGCAGGTGGTAGTGAATACCGATTATCCTGTCATCAACAAGGACTATCTGAAAGTCAAGTAAGAACCGAGTTTTCTTCATCCCCCGCGGAGCGCTCCGCGGGGGATTTTTATATGGTAAAAAGCAATACTCTACTACCCAAATATGATTATTCATTCATGGATTCTGCATAGCATCGTCTTGACATCAATCCTATTGCGTGATACCATTCTGCGTGGTATCAATGGAATAATGCATGAATAGGTGGATGTACAGTTTGATTCAATGGGTAGGTCAGAAACCACAGGACAATCAGGATGTAATCGTGTGCCTGGGTTTTTTTGATGGAGTACACAAAGGGCATCAGAAGCTGATTCAAACAGCGCTGCAAGCAAAGGCCCAAACCGGCGCGTTGGTTTGTGTCCATACCTATGACGAATCGCCTGTACATATTATTCGCGCAGGAAAAGCTGACCTGGAACTTACGCCGTTTAAGGAAAAAGTATCTCTTCTGTTCTCCCTTGGTGTTGACACAGTTGCTGTCAGCCATTTCGACAAGCAGATGATGGAAATGTCCGGCGATGATTTTCTGGATCAGGTGCTGCTCAAAGCGATGCGTGTTACCCATATAATAACAGGCTATGATCACCGCTTTGGATACCATGGAAAAACGGGACCCAAGGAGTTGGAGAGTTTATGCAATGCGCGCGGCATCCAATTATCGGTGGTCCCGGCGGTTACCCTGGAAAATGGTATGGCGGTATCCAGCACCGCCATTAGGGAAGCGATTCAACGGGGTGAAATCATGACAGCAAGTGAGATGCTCGGCAGAGAACCGGACGAACAAATGATCAAGCGGGTAACCCAAGGCGATATTTAATTGATGGAGGGAGATAGAACGATGAAGAAACAGATTCCTGCATGGATGGTTTTGGGGATTATCATGCTGGTGGCTGCCTTTAGTTTGGCGGGTACCAACATGATAACCGAGGGAATCATTGCGGATCAAGCCGTTGTCAACGCGGAAAACGCGCGGAAAGCTGTTCTGTCAGACGCGGACGCTTTTGAAATGGTGGAGGTAGACCCCGCGGCGCCTGTCAGCAGCCTGTACATCGGTAAGAACGGCGAAGAGGCGGCTGGATATGTCGGCTCAACCACCGTGCAAGGGTATGGCGGTCCCATTGAGATTATTGCGGGCGTGCGTGAAGACGGCACGATTACCGGCATCAATGTGGGCGGATCAGCCTTCGCGGAAACAGCGGGCCTTGGTTCCAAAGCCAAAGACGCCAATTTTATTGATCAATTCGCAGGCAAGCAATCTCCCATCAAGGTTGTTGTCGAAGGGGAACCTAAGGACAACACCACCGTCGATGCCATTACCGCGGCAACCATCACCACCAAGGCGGTTGCGCGCGGCGTTAATGATATCGCGAAATTTGTTGATGGTTATCTGCATCCCATTGGGGACTTGTCCGGCGGGTTTACCGCTGGCACCGCCAAGGGAGAGGCAGATGGTTTTGCGGGGCCTGTCGCTGTTGAGGTGACATTTGACGCGGACGCAAAGATAGAAAAAATCGTAATCGGGGACGACAATTTTGCGGAGACCCCCGGATACGGCGCGGCCGCTCTGGAGCCCGCCTTTGCGGAGCAGTTTGTTGGCAAACAAGCGCCTCTCCAGTTAGGCGATATTGAAGCCATCAGCGGAGCGACTGTAACCAGCACCGCGGTAGTGGACGCAATCAACCATGCGATGCAGCAGCTCGCGGCTCCTGCCGCCCAGTTCAGCGCGGGTACAGCGGCTTCATCCGCGGAAGGCTTCGCAGGACCTGTAGCCGTGGAAGTAACCTTTGACGGAGACGCCAAGATTGAGTCGATTAAAATCGGCGATGATCAGTTTGCAGAAACCGCAGGCTACGGTGCCGCTGCCTTGGAACCTGCTTTTGCGGAACAGTTTGTTGGCAAACAAGCGCCCCTCCAGCTGAGCGATATCGAAGCCATCAGCGGCGCGACAGTAACCAGCACCGCGGTTGTGGACGCAATCAACGCAGCTTATCAACAGCTGCTATCCTCTGAACCGGCTGAGGCGGGTGAAGAAGTTGTTGAAACAGTTGAGCCGACAGAAGTACCTGCACCTGTGGAAGGCGCGGTCACCGTATCCAAGGAAGGTTTCGCCGGTCCTGTGGCTGTGACGGTTTCCTTCGAGGAAGACGGCGCCACCATCAAAACCCTGGCCATTGGCGACGAACAGTTCGCTGAGACCCCCGGTTTTGGCGCTGCTGCTAAGGACGCGGCTTTCATCGACCAGTTCATCGGCAAGAAAGCCCCCCTGGCCATCGGCGACATCGAGGCCATCAGCGGCGCGACCATCACCACGGAAGCGGTGCTGGAAGCCATCAATGAAGCCCAAGGCGGTACAGTAGAAGAACAGCCTGCCGAGGAAGTAAAAGAAGAAGAACCCGCTGCCTTTGAAGGCGCGGTCACCGTATCCAAGGAAGGCTTCGCCGGTCCTGTAGCTGTGACGGTTTCCTTCGAGGAAGACGGCGCCACCATTAAAACCCTGGCCATCGGCGACGATCAGTTCGCAGAGACTCCCGGCTTTGGCGAGGCAGCCAAGGACGCGGCTTTCATCGACCAGTTCATCGGTAAGAAAGCACCCTTAGCCATCGGCGACATCGAGGCCATCAGCGGCGCGACCATCACCACGGAAGCGGTGCTGGAAGCCATCAATGAAGCCCAAGGCGGTACAGTAGAAGAACAGCCTGCCGAGGAAGTAAAAGAAGAAGAACCCGCTGCCTTTGAAGGCGCGGTCACCGTATCCAAGGAAGGCTTCGCCGGTCCTGTAGCTGTGACGGTTTCCTTCGAGGAAGACGGCGCCACCATCAAGTCCCTGGCTATTGGTGACGACCAGTTTGCTGAGACCCCCGGCTTTGGCGAGGCGGCCAAGGACGCTGCCTTCATTGATCAGTTTATCGGCAAGAAAGCCCCCCTGGCCATCGGCGACATCGAGGCTATCAGCGGCGCGACCATCACCACGGAAGCAGTGCTGGAAGCCATCAATGAAGCTCAGGGCAGCAAGGTAGAAGAACAGCCTGCCGAGGAAGTAAAAGAAGAAGAACCCGCCGCCGTGGAAGGCGCGGTTACTGTATCCAAGGAAGGTTTCGCTGGTCCTGTGGCTGTGACGGTTTCCTTCGAGGAAGACGGCGCCACCATCAAGACACTTACCATTGGCGACGACCAGTTTGCCGAGACCCCCGGCTTTGGCGAGGCGGCAAAGGACGCTACCTTCATCGACCAGTTTATCGGCAAGAAAGCCCCCCTGGCCATTGACGACATCGAGGCCATCAGCGGCGCGACCATTACCACGGAAGCGGTGCTAGAAGCCATCAATGAAGCCCAAGGTGGTACAGTAGAAGAACAGCCTGCCGAGGAAGTAAAAGAAGAAGAACCCGCTGCCTTTGAAGGCGCGGTCACCGTATCCAAGGAAGGCTTCGCCGGTCCTGTAGCTGTGACGGTTTCCTTCGAGGAAGACGGCGCCACCATTAAAACCCTGGCCATCGGCGACGATCAGTTCACAGAGACTCCCGGCTTTGGCGAGGCAGCCAAGGACGCTGCCTTCATCGACCAGTTCATCGGCAAGAAAGCCCCGTTGGCCATCGGCGACATCGAGGCTATCAGCGGCGCGACAATCACCACGGAAGCGGTGCTGGAAGCCATCAATGAAGCCCAGACAGCTGGCGCGGCAGGTACCGATGAAGTACCAAGCGCCGGGGAAGCCCGTTCCGCCAGCGCTTCAGCCAAAGGTTATGCGGGCACAGTAACCGTTAATGTCAGTTTCGCCGCGGATGGCACCATTGAAAGTGTCGGGATTGACGAGAATGATTTTTCCGACGGCAAGAGCTTTGGTGCGGCTGCTTTGGACAAAGCCTATCTGGAGCAGTTCGTCGGCCAGAAAGCTCCTTTAAAGGTAGACGCGGTTGACGCGGCATCCTTCGCGACCGTCACCCATCAAGCGGTGATTGAAGCGATCAATGCGGCGTATGAAGGCAAATAGTGGGAATGAATGCTTGAAAGGCGGGATATAGATTGAGTATTTTTACATTTCGGGGAGGCATCCATCCTTTAAAGGATCGCCACGAAGGGAAATCGGAAACACGGGACAAGCCGGTGAAAGAATTTGTCGCGAAAACCGTCTGCATTCCTGTGGATACGCATCTGGGCGCTCCCAGTGTTCCTGTGGTGAAAAAAGGGGATAGGGTTCTGATTGGACAGGTGATTGCGGAAGCAGCCGGCCCCAGAGGGATTCCTGTTCACGCCAGTGTCAGCGGTACTGTAACGGCCGTGGGCAAGATGCAAATGATGGGCAAACTGCCTTCTCCCTGCATTTTCATTGAAAATGATGAACAGGATGAGTGGGTGGAACTGACGCCCCTGGGCGATGTGGAACAGGCCGCGGCGGAAAAGATTATCCCCGCGATTCAGGCTGCCGGCATCTGCGGTATGGGCGGAGCATGCTTTCCCACCCACGCGAAGATGACGCTGCCCGAGGGGCAGACGGTTGATACCATCATTCTCAACGGCGCGGAGTGCGAGACCTTTTTAACCGCGGACTACCGCTTGATGGTAGAGCAGTCCCAGCGTGTTGTGGACGGCTTGCGCGCCGCCATGCGGGCGATGAAGGTGTCCCGCGGCGTTATCGCCATCGAGGATAACAAACCGGAGGCCATCACCGCCATGCAGCAAGCGGCTGCAGGGCGCACTGGGGTTGAAGTTGCGACGCTGAAGACAAAGTACCCCCAGGGCGGTGAAAAACAGCTGATCGAAGCGATTACCGGCAAACAGGTTCCCTCAGGCGGCCTGCCCATGCATGTGCAGGTAGTTGTTCTGAATGTGGCGACAGCCGCAGCCATCGCGGACGCGGTGAAAGAAGGCAAACCTCTTGTCAGCAGGATTACCACTGTCACCGGCTGCGTGAAGAAACCATCCAATCTGCTGCTGCGCATAGGTACCAGCGTCAGCGACGCGGTAGGTGCCTGCGGCGGCTATTCGGAAGAGCCGGGCAAGATTTTCTTTGGCGGCAGCATGACGGGTCTGTGCATTCCTGATGATCAGGTGCCTATGACCAAGGCAAACAACGGCATTGTGGTTCTCAATGAGAAACAGGGCAAATCCCATGTGGAAAACCCCTGTATCCGCTGCGGCCGCTGTGTGGAAGCCTGCCCTACAAAGCTGAACCCGATGGAACTGCGCAATCTTCTGGATACAGATAAAATGGAAGAAGCGGAGAAGAAGAACCTGACCGACTGCATACTTTGCGGCAGCTGCTCGTATGTTTGCCCGGCAAAGCGCTGGTTGGTAGCTTCCTTCAAGGAAGCGAAAGATCTGATCGCTGCAAGGAGGAATTGACGATGAACCTACGCATGTCTACCGGGCCGCATCTGCTGGACAAGGATACGACGCAGTCGCTGATGCTGGATGTGCTGATTGCGCTGATTCCCGCAACGGCACTGGGTGTGTATTTCTTTGGCGTCAGCGCGGCGCTTGTGCTCCTGGTCTGCATAGTTACCGCGGTATTAAGCGAACTTATCTGGCAGGTTCTGATGAAAAAGCCAGTGCGTATCACGGATTTCTCCGCGGTTGTCACGGGGCTGATTCTGGGGCTGAACCTGCCTGCTAACGCGCCGCTGTGGATGGCCGCTCTGGGAAGCGCGATTGCCATCCTGCTGGTGAAACAGCTCTTTGGCGGCATTGGCCATAACTTCCTGAACCCTGCCATTTTCGCGCGCGCGGTGCTGCTGGCATCCTGGCCTGTGCATATGACCAGCTATGTGCTGCCCCAGCGCCTGCTGTTAGGCTCAGCCGCGCCTTCAGGTGTGGATGTGGTAGCTTCCGCTACTCCGCTGCTCTCCACGAGCCAGTGGTCCACCATGGATTTGTTTATCGGCAATATTCCCGGAACCATTGGGGAAGTGAGCAAAGCAGCCATCCTGGTCGGCTTTGCCTACCTTCTGCTTCGCGGCACCATCACCTGGCATGTACCGACATTCTTTGTGGGTACCGTTGCCTTGCTGACCTGGGTGCTGGGCGGCAATCCATTAACCGCGGTTTTGACGGGCGGTGTGCTCTTTGGCGCGGTGTTCATGGCGACGGATTATGTGACCAACCCGATGCTTCGTGTCGGGCAGTGCATCTTTGGCGTGATGTGCGGTGTGATTGTTGTGGTCATCAGGATGTACGGCGGTTATCCCGAGGGGGTTACCTTCGCCATCCTGTTCATGAACTGCATCACGCCGCTGATTGACCGGTATTCCAAGCGTAAAGTTTATGGGGAGGTGAAACAGCATGCCTAAGAAAGGGAACGACCTTCGCGGTGTGTTTATCAACGGTTTACTTACTGAAAACCCGACATTCCGCCTTGTTCTGGGCACTTGCCCCACGCTGGCGGTTACCACCAGCGCTATCAACGGTTTGGGCATGGGGCTTGCGGCGACCTTCGTGCTGATTGGATCCAACGCTGTTATTTCACTGCTGCGCAACTTCATCCCCAACAAAGTTCGTATTCCAGCCTTCGTCGTGGTTATCTGCACCTTTGTTACCATGATTCAGATGCTCATGCAGGCTTTTGTACCGCCGCTGTATGACGCGCTTGGCATTTTTATCCCGCTGATCGTTGTGAACTGCATCATCCTCGCCCGCGCGGAAGCCTTCGCCAGCAAGAACAATGTTGTCCGCTCCGCTATGGACGGTGTCAGTATGGGCCTTGGCTTTACCCTGGCGCTGATTCTCATCAGTTCCATCCGCGAACTGCTGGGCAACGGCACTGTGTTTGGCATCAACCTGTTGGGCGCTTCCTTTGAGCCCATGCTGCTGATGGTGCTTGCCCCCGGCGGGTTCATCGTGTTTGGCCTGCTTCTTGGCATCATCAATGCCATTGGCGAAAAACGCAAAGCCGGCAAAGAAGATAAGGAGGTTGCGGCAGCATGAGATTAAGCGAAGTCGGTTTTTTCCTATTTATGATTGATTGCATCCTCACAAACAACTACATTTTCTCCCGTTTTCTGGGGTGCTGTCCCTTCCTTGGCGTTTCCTCCAAGGTGGAAACCTCCATCGGCATGGGGTTGGCTGTTACCTTCGTCATGGGCCTTGCGTCCCTGTTTACCTGGACAGTATACGAGTTCCTGCTGATTCCGCTGAAGCTCGAATACTTGAGCACCATTGCCTTCATCTTCATTATCGCGGCGCTTGTGCAGTTCGTCGAAATGTTTATGAAGAAATCCCTGCCTGCCCTCTACAGCGCGCTGGGCATCTACCTGCCCTTGATTACCACCAACTGCGCGGTGCTGGGTGTTGCCCTGCTGAACATCAACAGCAACTACGGTCTGTTGGAATCCGTGCTCAACGGTGTGTTCGGCGCCCTTGGTTTCCTGCTTGCGATTGTCATGATGGCAGGCGTGCGTGAACGGCTGGAAACATCCGATATTCCCAAGCCTTTCCGCGGTTTCTCCATCAGCCTGGTAATCGCCGGCATGATGGCGGTTGCGTTCCTGGGCTTCAAAGGCCTGGTCAAGTAAGGAGGAGAGAGTATGCCGATTGTATATGCCATCCTCGCTTTAGGCGCTTTGGGCGTTGTGTTTGGCGTGGTACTCAGCTTTGCTGATAAGATGTTTGCCGTTCCTGTGGATGAAAAGGTTGCCCTGATCCGTGAAGCGGTCGCCGGTGCCAACTGCGGTGCCTGCGGTTTCCCCGGATGCGATGGGTTTGCCGAGGCAGTCGCGCGCGGTGACGCGCCGGTAGACGGCTGCACCCCCGGCGGCGCGAAGACCCTTACTGCGCTGGCCGAAATCATGGGTGTGGAAGCCGAGGCGGGGGATCCCAAGGTAGCCCGGGTGCTGTGCCAGGGCGCTACCGGTATCGCCAAAGAGCGTGTTACCTATGATGGCTTTGAAAGCTGCGCCCTTGCCAACCAGTTGGCGGGCGGCCCCAAAATGTGCCAGTATGCCTGCATGGGTCTGGGTGATTGTTTTGACGTCTGCAAGTTTGACGCCATCCGTATGGTGGACACCCTGGCGGTCATTGACGAAGAAAAATGCACCGCTTGCGGCATGTGCGTGAAAGCCTGTCCCCGCGGCATCATTGAAATGCTGCCGAGAAAGGCAACGGTCACCGTGCGCTGCCAGAATCAAGCCAGCGCCAAGGAAGCCAGGGAAAGCTGCTCCAAGGGCTGCATCGCCTGCAAACGCTGCGAAAAAGCCTGTGAGTTCGACGCGATTCATGTCAACAACGGCTTTGCCAAGATTGACCCGGAGAAATGCACCCTGTGCGAAGCCTGTGTCGCGGTATGCCCCTGTGACTGCATTACGGTTGTCGCGTCCTGACCTATTCTTTGTTCCACATGAAAGCGCGTTTGTTTAACGCGCTTTCATTTCGTTTATAGCTACTTTGGCTATAAGGAGGCAAACATGAAACGAATCGTTTGTTTTCTTCTCTTCTTTTCATGCCTGATGATGGCATCACCCATTTCTTTGGCGCAGGAGGAAACCCTGAGCGATGATGAGATCGCGGCGATTCTGTACCGCATGTCCCAGGAGGAAAACGGCGAAGGGGAATACCTGGTGCTGCCGGAAGGCTACACCGAACCGGCGACTGGTTTGGACGGATTATTCAGACTGCTGATTGTAGGTGTGGACACCGATGACCCGCGGATCCGGGGACGGTCGGATACCATGATGCTGGCTGTTCTGGATAAAAGAAACCATCAGCTGAAACTGATTTCCTTTATGCGGGACATGTATGTGCAAATACCCGGGCATGGCCATAACCGACTGAACGCCGCATATGTGTACGGCGGTCCTGAGGCCCTTGTATCCACTCTCAATAAAAACTTTCAGGTACAAGTGGACGGATACCTCGCGGTTAACTTTTCCATGATGATCGCGCTTGTGGACGCGATTGGCGGCATTGATATCCAGGTGGAAGAGGAAGAACTCAAGCCGTTAAACGGGATACTGGAATATTACAATTATCAGAATGAAAAGCCGGAGGAAGAAGGGCGGCTGCTGTCTGCGGGGCTTCAGCGTTTAACTGGGCTGCAGGCCATGTCCTATGCCAGAATCCGAAAAATTGACAGCGATTATGAGAGAATTGGGCGGCAGCAGCGCGTTATGATGGCCATATTCAATAAGCTGAAAAGCTCAAATACTGATCAACTGCTGGATATTATGATGAATCAGATCGATTCCGTAGCTACCGACATCACCCTGCAAACGGCATTGTCGCTGATGAATGATGTGGTGGGGATGGGAACCATCGATACCAGATACTTACGGATACCGGTGGCAAAAAGCAGCCGGAACACAGTGCTGAATAAGGCATATTTTGTGATTCCAAACCTGGAAAAGAACCAGAAAGCCATACAGGAGTTTCTGGGAACGCCCTGATGCCGTCACTTGCCATAACGGTGCAAAACGGGTAGAATATGACCAATGACAAAGGAGGTTTTCTTTATGTATAACGTAGCTATTGATACCGCCAAAGAAAAAATGGAAAAAACCAAGGATGTTTATAAGCGTGAACTGCAGTCCTTGCGCGCCGGCAGGGCAAATCCGCAGCTTTTAGACCGCATTATGGTGGATTACTACGGAACCATGACACCCATCAATCAGATGGCCAATATTTCCGCCCCCGAACCCCGGCTGCTGACCATCTCTCTCTGGGATGTCAAAGCCATCTCCATGGTGGAAAAAGCCATCCAGAAAAGCGATCTGGGCCTGAACCCCGCCAATGACGGCAAAATCATCCGCCTGGTGATACCGGAGCTGAACGAGGAGCGCCGCAAAGAACTGAACAAACTCGTGCGTAAAAGCGCGGAAGATGCCAAGATTGCTCTCCGCTCCATCCGCAGGGACGCCATTGAGCAGATTAAAAAGCTGAAGAAGGATTCCGTCATTACCGAGGATGACCAGCGCAAGGCAGAGGATGAGATGCAGAAGATTACTGATGCCGCGGTAAAGGACATCGACCGCATGGCGGATGAAAAAGAAAAAGAGATCATGTCCGTTTGATTGACGACTACATCGGCTGGCCGCTTCGCTTGTTTGAGGAAACGATGCCCCCGCGGGAGCGACAGCGGTATGAGATTCGCTATACAGTAAGCCGCCCGGAGCATATGGAAGATTCCGGCCGAACCAAGCGCATCATCATGGCAAAAGACCATGTACTGTATGTCGCTTGTTTTCGGGACGGTATGCCCCGGGAGATGGAGAAACAGGAGTGAGCCAACTGCCAAAGCACGTTGCCATCATCATGGATGGCAACGGTAGATGGGCGAAACAGCATAAAATCGCTACAGCATTGGGGCACCGCAAGGGGGTTGAAGCCCTGCGGGAAATCATCCGCTATTCCAGTGATACAGGGATAGGGGTGCTGTCGCTGTACGCTTTTTCCACTGAAAACTGGAAACGGTCCAGGGAAGAAGTAGACGCGCTGATGGGGTTGATTCTCGACTTTTTCAAATCCGAAATTGAGGAACTCCATCAAAAAGGCGTGCGCATCCGCATCCTTGGGGATGTGGAAGGCCTGCCAGAAAAACAGATGCGCACCGTCCGCTCCGCGGAGGATACGACCCGCAATAATATAGGACTACAGCTGAACATCGCGCTGAACTATGGCGGGCAGGCAGAAATAATCCGCGCGGTGAAATCCCTATCCAATAAGGCGATGCGCGGCGAAATCCAACTGGAAGACATTGATGAACAGGCTTTTCAGAAGGAACTGTATACCCATGATCAGCCCATGGTGGACCTGCTGATACGAACCAGCGGAGAAATGCGCATCAGCAACTTCCTTCTTTACCAGTGCGCATACGCGGAAATGCTGTTTCCGCAGGTGCTCTGGCCGGATTACACAGTAGAAATGTACCGGCAGGATTTGCAAAAATTTGGCAAGCGGGAACGGCGTTTTGGAGGGCGCGAAGGATGATGACGAGGATTGTTACCGGCGCGCTGCTTCTGGTGATTCTTCTATCGGCGCTGCATTTCGGGGGCTGGGTATTCTCGGTTCTATGGATAGCCGCCCTCTGCCTTGCCATGTATGAACTGTACCATGCCTTTGCCCAGGCTGGACACCGCCCTGTCACCTGGCCCAGCTGGGCTTGCCTGATTGTCAGCATCCCATCCTTTATGCTGATGCAGCAGACAGAGAGCCTGTTTCTCCTGGTTGTTACCTTCTGCATTACTTTTCTTGCGGTGGCGGGCATCGTCATGTTCAGGCGGGAGCCCAGGCTGGAAGACCTGCTCATTTCTCTGATGCCGGTTACCTATATCGTTATCCCTGGCCTCAGCATGCTGGGAATCCTCCGGGTGGATCCGGTGCTCAAGCAGCAGATGCTGATGGCATTCGTATTTCTTATCCCGATTCTGGGCGACGCGGGTGCTTACTTTATCGGGGTTAAATTTGGCAAAACCAAGTTGATACCTGCCGTTAGCCCGAAGAAAACAGTGGAAGGCGCTGCCGGCGGTTTGCTGTTCAGCACTTTGGGCGCTCTTGGTGTGTATGCTGCAGGCAGCATGGCTTCCGCCGCGCTGCCCCCCGTTTGGCACTTTATTCTGCTGGGACTGGCCGGCGGCATTGTCGGCCAATTGGGGGATTTGTTCGCCTCCCTGATTAAGCGTCATTGCCAGGTGAAGGACTTTGGAAAAATCTTTCCGGGGCATGGCGGCATGATGGATAGGTTGGACAGCATTCTTTTTGTCGCGGTGCTTGTTTATCTGTATCAGGCGGTTTGGAGATGAGAAAACTTATCGTACTGGGCTCCACCGGCTCCATCGGCACACAGGCGCTGGAAATAGCCGACGCGTACCCAGAAGATGTCCGGATTACAGCGCTGTCTGCCCATGGGAACGCTGAAAAACTCTTTGAGCAGGTGCGGCATTACCGCCCGGCGGCAGCGGCGCTGACCAGCGGCGAGGTGCCCCTTCCGGAGGATGTGTCCTTTTGCCAGTGGTATTTTGGCGCGGACGCGTTAAAGGAAATTGTCCGCGATATTCCCTGCGATGACGTCCTGGTGGCGGTTGTCGGCATGGCGTCCCTGGAATGCGTGCTGGAAGCGCGGCGTATGGAACGCCGGGTGCTTCTGGCCAACAAGGAAACCCTGGTAGCCGGCGGCCAGATGATTATGCCCCACTGCGAGGTGCTTGGGGAAAATCCCACGTTGATTCCTGTGGATAGCGAGCATTCCGCGATATACCAATGTTTGCAGGCCGCTCAGGGCAATCCATTTGAAAGCATCATCCTCACCGCCTCCGGCGGACCGTTCAGAACCTGGGAAAAGGGTAGAATCATGGAGGCGACCGCCGCCCAGGCGCTCCAGCATCCCAATTGGCAGATGGGGCAGAAAATTACGGTGGATTCCGCCAGCATGTTCAACAAGGCGCTGGAAATCATCGAAGCCAAATGGCTTTTCAGCGCGGACCCACACCAAATACAGGTTGTCATCCACCCCCAAAGCATCGTGCATTCCCTGGTCGCTTTTCAGGATGGAACGCAGCTGGCCCAGTTGGGTACCCCCGATATGCGCACGCCCATCATGTACGCGATGATGTATCCCCGCAGGCTTCCCGCCATCAAAGAAAAGCTGGACCTGTGCGGCATAGGCAGCCTTACCTTTGAGAAACCTGATACAGACCGCTTTCCGGCGCTGCTCATGGCCTATGAAGCCATGGCGTCAGGCGGCGCGGCGCCCTGTATTTTAAACGCTGCCAATGAGGTAGCGGTCGCATTCTTCTTACGGAATGAGATTTCCTTCCACGCCATTTTCGACACAGTCCGCCATACACTGGACAGGCTCAGCATGCCTGGGGACACGGTGGACGATGTGCTGCGGGCAGACCAAAGAGCCCGGGAAACAGCGCAACTGTATCTGCAATCTTTACGTTAACGGAGGTATCATGACCCTACTCTATATTATCCTGGCGCTTCTCATGTTTGGCATCATGATTACGGTGCACGAAGCAGGACACTTTTTCGCCGCCCGCTTAACCCGTATTCCTGTCAAGGAATTTGCCATAGGCTTTGGGCCTTCCATCATTCAGTGGAAAAGTAAAAAATACGAAACCAAGTTTCATCTGCGTTCCATCCCTGTGGGGGGTTATTGCATGTTCTATGGGGAGGACGATGTCGAGGGCAAGGAAATCGATGACCCGCGCGCCTTTGGTAAGTACAGCGTGTTCAGCCGTTTGCTGACCATCCTCATGGGCCCAGTGATGAATGTTGTGCTGGCGCTGGTGGTTGCCTTTGGTTATTACGCCTTCTCCGGTGTTCCCACCACAACTGGGCCTTACACAACAAAAATTCAAAGCGTCAACCAGGGCAGCCCGGCGGAGATGGCCGGTATGCTGGTGGGCGACACCATTATCGCTGTCAATGGGGAAGCGGTTTCCAGCAACCTGTCTGAACTATTTGACGCACAGGCCCAAAATGAGAACGCTCCCGTTGCCATTACCGTTCAGCGCGGATATGGCAGCGCGCAGACAGAAACCGTCCTGCAGGCGACACCCCTGAAAAACCAGGAAACCAACCGGTATATGCTGGGCATCATTGTTGATGTTTCCGCCCCTGTGGAAATGGTAAAAAGCGGCCTGTGGGACAGTTTCAAAGCCGCTGTGCAGCTATGCGTTTCCGCCAGCCGCAGCATCATCGACGCATTCAGGAATCTATTGTTCAAGGGTGAAGGCATGGGGGATATGACAGGGGTAGTCGGCGTCACCCAAATGATTGTCCAGGAAACCCAGCGTTCCCAGCTGCAGGGGTATCTGTCCATGCTGATCTTTATCTCCATCAACCTGGGTTTGGTCAACCTGTTTCCTTTTCCAGGCCTGGATGGCAGCCGGCTGCTTTTTCTGCTCGTGGAAGCAGTGCGGGGCAAGCCCATCAAGAAGGAAGCGTACGTCCACGCGGCGGGCATGGTGCTGTTGCTTGGGTTTATGCTATTCATTACCCTGCGGGATATCCTCCGCCTGTTTTAACCGGAGGCAGTATGAAAAAAGCGATTCAAGTAGGCAATCTTGTCATTGGCGGAGACGCTCCTGTCAGCATCCAGTCCATGACCAATACCGACACAGCGGATGCCGCGTCAACCAGCCGGCAGATACAGGAACTTGCGGACGCCGGGTGCGATTTGGTGCGGGTATCTGTCTATAACCAGGCGTGTGCCGACGCGGTGCCGGCTTTGGTAAGCGCGAGCCCCGTACCTCTTGTGGCGGACATTCATTTTGATTACAAGTTGGCCATCGACTCCATGGAGGGGGGCATAGCCAAACTGCGTCTCAACCCCGGCAACATCACCCAGCAGGAGAAAGTCAGCCTGGTGGCGGATTGCGCCAAGCGGCACCATACCCCCATCCGTATTGGCGTTAATTCCGGCTCTGTTCCCAAGGATATATTGGCAAGAGATGGCGGGGTTACCGCCCAGGGACTGGTAGACAGCGCCGCCCGTCATGTGCGGCTGCTTGAGCAGCAGGGCTTTGATGATATTGTAATCTCCATCAAGTCAAGCGATATCAAGACCATGGTGGACGCCTGCCGCATCGCGGATAAAACTTTTGATTATCCTTTGCACCTTGGGGTAACGGAAGCAGGCTTGCCAGGGCAGGGCACCATCAAGTCGGCCATCGGCGTCGGCGCACTTTTGCTGGATGGCATCGGCAACACCATCCGAATCTCCCTCTCCGGCTCTCCCTTGCCGGAAGCGGAAGCGGCCATCAACATACTCAAAGCGCTTCATCTGCGCCCGGGCATTCAATTGATTTCCTGCCCCACCTGCGGCCGCACCCAGATTGATGTGGAAGGGATTGCCCGCCAGGTGGAACAGCAGACACGGCATCTGGTGCGTCCCCTAAAGGTTGCGGTCATGGGCTGTGTAGTCAACGGCCCGGGGGAAGCCCAGGAAGCGGACATCGCCATCTGCGGCGGAAAGGACAGCGGCGCGCTGTACATCAAGGGCAAGTTTATCAGGAAAATCACCATGGACTTCGCGTCGGAAATTATCGAAGCGGTGAAGAATTACGACCAGTATTAGGATAGGAAACCAATGAAAGAGAGCATCCTTCTTGACACCATCTACCAGCAGCTGCCCGCATTAAGCGGGCAGCTTTCGGTGGAGAAGATTTATTATAACAAGCAAAACCGCGCGGTGCTGATTATGCTGCTGTCCAAAGAGCCCATGGGGGAAAAGGATTTTCTGGATATTAAGCGGCATATTTCCAGCATTCTTCCAGGTCTTCGCATTTCTTTGCGCACCGCCGCGCCGACAGCGGCGGAGGGCTTTCTCGCGGAACCCGCGAAATACAGCGGTATCTTCGGCAGCCTGTTCGCCCGCAACTTTCCAGCCATGCTTTCCTGGGTGAATGAGATCCACTGGCTGCCGGACAAAGGAGATATCATACTGGAAATGCCTGATGAGTTTTCCATGGGCTACATGAAGGAAAACGGCCTGCAGAAAATCACGGAAACAGCTATTTACGATATTTTCAGAATTCGGCCGGCGGTGAGCTTTGGCTTAAGGAATGATGCGCAGCAGCGGCTGGAACGCATCGAAAAAAGCAGGGCGAAGGAAGAGGAACGCAAGAAGGAACGCCTGATGAAGCAGGACCAGATGCAGCAGGCACAGCCGGAAGGGAAGAAGGGATCATCCAGCCTGCGTATCAAAGGCAGCGTCATCAAGGATAGCCCGGTTGGCATCGGCACGCTGAACGAACTGTCCGGAACGGTTACCATACAGGGCAAGGTTGTCAGCAAAGAACGCAAGGACTTGCCGGGTAAAGAGATGGTGCTGCTGACATTTGTCGTCAATGACGCCTCCGGCAGCATCAAGTGCAAAATTTTTCTACGCTACAGGGGATGGAGCAAGCGCAAGGATGAAGAAGCGGTGCCTCTGACCCGGGAAGAGATTGACGCGGTGGAGAAGGTCATCAACGCTGTCAAGGAAAACGAGGGAATCAAGGTGCGCGGCAATTGCGAACGGGATTCCTTCGAGAAAGATATTGTACTGATGGCGAAGGACATGATGCACTATACCATCGAAAAACGCGCGGATCATTCCGAGAGAAAGCGGATTGAGCTGCATGCCCATACCCATATGAGCAACATGGACGCGACTGTCTCCGCGTCGGATTTAATCAAACAGGCGGCCAGATGGGGGCATCCCGCCATCGCGGTAACGGACAGCGGCGTTGTGCAGGCCTTTCCGGAAGCCTTTATGGCTGCCCAGAAGAATAAAATCAAGCTGATTCCCGGCCTGGAAGGCTACATGATAGACGGCGGCGGCATCGTGAACAACCCGGACAATCAGGACTTGGAGGCGCCTATTATCGTGGTGGATTTTGAAACCACAGGCCTCAACAGCCGGGATGACCGGATTATCGAGATTGGCGCGGTGAAAATCGAGAATGGCGCCATTGTGGATACTTTTTCCTCCATGGTAAACCCTGGCAGGCCGCTGCCTTCAGAGATTGTCCGCATCACAGGCATCACGGATCAGATGGTGATGGACGCTCCCACAGCGGAACAGATTCTGCCGGAATTAATGACCTTTATGGGCAGCCATACCATCGCCGCCCATAACGCCAAGTTCGACTGCGCGTTCCTCGCCAACGAGTTAAAGCGCATCCGTCTTACCCATGATGTTCCCCAACTGGATACCCTGTCCATGGCGCAGAAAATGTTCCCGGAACTGAAGAGTTTCCGGCTGGCTTCTGTGTGCAAGCACCTGGGCGTATCGCTGAAAAATGCCCACCGGGCGGTTCACGACGCCACCGCCACGGCCAAATGCCTCAACATCATGCTGCGGGAACTAAAGGATAAGGGAGCTACCACCCTTCAGGAAATCGACACAATACTGACAGGGTATGTCAAAACAAACCGGCGCCATGTTGTGCTGCTGGCATGCTCCCAACAGGGCATGTTCAACCTGAACAAACTGGTTACCATGTCCCATTTAGAGTATTTCAACCGGGTTCCGGCAATCCCCAGGGATATGATCGAGAAGCACCGGGAAGGCCTGCTCATTGGTTCCGCCTGTGAAGAAGGGGAAGTCTTCCAGGCCGTACTGGAAAAAGAGAGCGACGCGAAGCTTGAAAAAATCATTTCTTTTTACGATTATCTGGAAGTGCAGCCTCTTAATAACCACATACTGCTGAAAACACAGGGACTGGTGCGGGATGATGAAGAACTGCGCGCCATCAACAACCGGATAATCAGCCTGGGGGAAAAGTTGAAAAAACCAGTGGTGGCAACGGGAGATGTGCACTTCCTGGAACCGGAGGACAGCATTTTCCGCTCCATCCTGCAGTTTAGCCAGAATGTGCGCAACCACGATGTCCAACCCGATTTGTACTTCAAGACAACCGATGAAATGCTGGAGGAGTTTGCTTACCTCGGCAAGGAAAAGGCGGAAGAGATTGTCATCGACAATCCCGCGATCATCCTCAGCCGAATTGGCGACATATCCCTGTACCCCAAGCACCCCGAGAACAAAACAACCTTTGCCCCCGTCTGGGATACCGCGGAGGAGGATATCCGATCGATGGCTATGGGCAAAGCCCACGCGCTCTATGGCGACACCCTGCCACAGATCATTCAGGACAGGCTGAAAAAGGAACTGGACGCCATCATAGGCTACGGCTACGCGACGCTGTACAGCATCGCCAACAAACTGGTGCAGAACTCCCTGACCAACGGATATGTGGTAGGCAGCCGCGGCTCTGTTGGTTCTTCCTTCGTGGCGACCATGTGCGGCATCACGGAAGTCAACCCCTTGCCGCCCCACTATAGATGCCCCGGCTGCAGGAAAGCTTGGTTTGATGTGCCCTCAGAGTACAAGACAGGGGTGGACCTGCCGGAGAAAGCCTGTGACACATGCGGCGGGCAACTGGTAAAGGACGGCTTTGATATCCCCTTTGAGGTGTTTTTAGGCTTCAAGGGGGACAAGGTACCGGATATCGACCTGAACTTTTCCGGTGATTACCAGGCGCAGGCTCACGCTTATGTGGAAGAACTGTTCGGGGCCGGGTATGTGTTCCGTGCCGGAACAATCGGTACCCTGCAAAGCAAAACCGCCTACGGGCATGTAATGACATACCTGCGGGAAAACGAAAAAGAAGTCTCCAACACCGAGGTTGACCGCCTGGTGCAGGGATGTGTGGGGGTAAAACGCACAACGGGGCAGCACCCAGGGGGTATGGTGATTCTGCCCAAGGAATATGACATTGCCCAGTTTACCGCGGTGCAGCACCCGGCGGACAAAGACGCCAAGGGCATTATCACCACCCATTACGATTTTAACTCCATGCACGATATCCTGGTTAAACTGGATATCCTGGGCCATGACGACCCGACGATTATTCACATGCTGGAAAGGCTGACTGGCGTCCATTATGCGGATATTCCTTTGGATGACCCCAAGGTGATGTCTTTGTTTGTGTCCCCTGAAGCGTTGGGTGTCACAGCCAGGGAAATCGGCTGCGAGACGGGCACCCTGGGGGTGCCGGAGTTTGGCACGCCCTTTGTGCGGCAAATGCTGATGGACACCAAACCCACCACCATGGCGGAGCTGGTGCGTATATCAGGCTTGTCCCATGGAACGGACGTATGGCTTGGCAACGCCAAGGATTTGATACTCAATGGCACCGCTGTGCTCAAGGAATGTATCTGCATCCGGGACGATATCATGAACTATTTGATTTCTATGGGCATGCCGGCCAAAGCGGCTTTTGACATCATGGAGAATGTGCGCAAAGGAAAGAAACTGGCGCCAGGGCAGGACATGGAAAATGCCATGAAGGAGCATAATGTGCCCGGTTGGTTCATAGAAAGCTGCAAAAAAATCGGCTATTTGTTCCCCAAAGGCCACGCGGTCGCTTATGTCACCATGGCACTTCGCATCGCCTGGTTCAAGGTGTATCATCCTCTGGAATATTACGCGGCGTATTTTACCATCAGAGCCAAGGGCTTTGACGCGGAAACCATGCTGTGCCCGCCCCAGTATGTCCGGAAACTGCTGGAGGATCTGCAGGAAAGCGACATCAAGGAGCAGACGGGTTCGGATAAGGATGAAATCGTCGCCCTGGAAGTGGTGCTGGAAATGCTGGCAAGAGGCTTTACCTTCCTGCCGGTGGATTTGTACCGTAGCCAGGTGAAGGAGTTTACCATCGAAGGCAATGCCCTGCGCTGCCCCTTTACTTCCCTGAAGGGCTTTGGCGAGCAGGCCGCGATAAGCATTGTGGAGGAAAGAAAACAGCCCTTCCTATCCACCGAGGATTTAAAGAAGCGTACCAGGATTACCAACACCGGAATCGAGATGCTGCGCAAATGCGGCACCATGGAAGATTTGTCCGATACCAACCAATTGTCCTTCTTTTAAGCATTCTATCTAAATATTTCCCATAAACCGCCTTGTTTAATAGGTTTTACTGTGATATAATCTTTTTGTATTACACTTAAAGGAAGAAGGGTTTACTGAAGAGTGGGAGCTGCAATGAACGGAGGGAATGTTTCTTTGCGTTTCCTTTGTTCCGCGGCATATGCCCACTTTTTGTATGTTTAAAAAAAGGATGAAATTGGACAAGAAAAGACCCATTGAAGAGATTACCCGGATTGCCCAGAAACTGGCGGATGATCTGGGATACGAACTGGTTGAAGCGGCCTTTGAAAAGGAGCCTGCCGGCAATTATCTGCGCATCTACCTGGATGTGGACAGAGGCATCACCCTGGACGACTGTGAAAAGTACCACATGGCTGTGATGGGCAGACTGGAAAAGTACGACTATGATTTTCTGGAAGTTTGCTCTCCCGGGGTGGACAGGCCGATCAAGACCCCCAGGGACGCCCAGAAAGCCCTTGGGAAAACTGTGGAGGTTCGCCTGTACAAGCCAATCGATGGAATGAAGACCATCACAGGCAATTTCCTCGGGCTGGACGAAGAGGGATACCGGCTGAATGTATTAGGCAAAGAAATGGTCATTGCGCAGAAAGACGCGGCTGTCGCGCGTTGCGTTCCGGATATGGAAGCACTGGCAGCTGATATGGAAACAGGGGAGGAACAGGAATGAAGAATCAGAAACCGGATCTGCTGGACGCAATTTCCCTGCTCGCCAGGGAAAAGGATATCGATGAATCCATCTTGATTGATACCATAGAGGAAGCGCTGAAGGCTGCCTACAGGCGCAACAACAAAACCACTGCCCAGGCGCACCAGAACCTGACCGTCCGCCTTTCCAGGAAGAACGGCGCGCAGGTGTTTGCCCGCAAAGTGGTGGTGGAGGAAGTGGAAGATCCGGAGACGCAGATTACTCTGGAAGAAGCCAAGCATATCCGCAACGACTTCCATTTGGATGATATAGTGGAAATAGAGGTTACCCCTGACGACTTTGGCCGCGTCGCCGCCCAGACAGCCAAGCAGATGCTCGTGCAACGTATCCGTGAAGCGGAGCGGGGCAAAATTTACGATGAGTACATTGAAAAAGAGCAGGAAATCCTAACCGCCATCGTTCAGCGTGTGGAGCCCAAGGCAGTTTATGTCGAACTTGGCCGCAGCGAAGGCATTATGGAAAGCAACCAGTTCATGCCCGGCGAAGAGTATCGGGAGAATGACCACATCAAGGTGTATGTGCTGAAGGTTCAGGGCAGCAAGGCGGAGTCTTCCCGCAGCCCGCAGGTTTTTGTCAGCCGCATCCATCCCGGACTGGTGAAGCGTCTGTTCGAAATGGAAGTGCCGGAGATTGCCACGGGCGTGGTGCAGATTAAATCCATCGCCCGGGAAGCGGGCAGCCGGACCAAAATTGCCGTATTCTCCAACGAACCGATGATTGACCCCGTCGGCGCCTGCGTGGGCCCCCGGGGCAGCCGTGTGGAAAAAGTTGTCAACGAGCTGAAAAACGAGAAGATTGACATCATCAAGTGGTCACCCGACCCGGCGGAGTTTGTCGCCAACGCGCTGAACCCTGCCCATGTAGTCAGCGTCTTTATTTCAGAGAGCGAAAAGATTTGCCGCGTTGTCGTGCCGGACATGCAGTTGTCCCTAGCCATCGGCAAGGAAGGCCAGAACGCCCGCCTGGCGGCCAAATTGACCGGGTGGAAGATTGACATCAAATCTGAGTCCCAGATAAACGCCCTGATGGAAGAGCAGGGGATTGACCCCAACGCGATTCCGCTGGAAGATGAGTACGACGGCGAGTATCCTGAGGAATGGGCTTACCAGCCTGAAAACAACTAATCAAGGAGTGTCCTGATGCCGAAAAAAATCCCCATGCGCATGTGCGTGGGATGCCGCGAGATGAAAGCGAAGAAGGAAATGATCCGGGTAGTCCGTTCGCCCGAAGGGGAGGTCAGCATCGACTTGAAGGGCAAGAAATCCGGACGCGGCGCGTATATATGCTACGATGTGCAGTGCCTGAAACGGGCACTGAAGCAAAAACAGCTGGACCGCGCCCTGGAGGTTACCATCACGCCGGAAATCGCGGAGTCTCTTACCCTCAGCATAGAGACCTCGGGAGGCGCATGATGAACGAACAGAAGGTCGCGGGTATGCTGGGGCTGGCGCTGCGCAGCGGCAAGGTGTCGCTGGGAGCGCAGCAGGCGGTGGACGCGGTGCGGCACGGGAAAGCCGCAGCGGTACTGATGGACCCGGGTGCTTCAGAAAACACCATCAAGCGCTTACGGGACAGCTGCCAGCATCATCAGGTACTGTTGATAGAAACAAGCGCCGGTTTTTTAGACAAGGCAACGGGAAAACAAGGAAGAAAAGCAGCCGCTCTTCTCCATAGCGACATAACAAAGGAAATTATCAGACTTACAGCCGTCCAGGAAGACGAGCAAATGGGAAATAAAGCGGGGGTACTAGCAACGAATGGCAAAGCTTAAAATGAAAGAAGCGACAAAGGAATTAAATCAGCGCTCCGGCGCGATTCTGACGGAGGTGGAGCGAGTCAAACGCAACGCCGATGTAATGCTTCAAATGCTCCGGCAGCAGGAGATGCTGTTTGTGCGCATGGAAGAAGAAGAAAGGAACCGCGAGCGCAGCCGGCAGCAGCAGGAAATGATCCGACAGCAGCCAAAGGCTTGGACCATGCCGGATGATGACGTGCAGATGAAGGACGCTGTGGAAGTGCCTGCCGCGAAACCTGTTGAGGCGGCGCCGGCTAAAGCCGAAGCGCCTGCTGAAGCCGTCAGCGTGCAGCCGGCGGCTGTCCAGCCTCCTGTAGTGGAAGCCGAAACACAGGTGCCCGCGCAAAAGAGTCCGGAAACCCAGCCCGCCGCATCAAAGGCGGAGGTTGCGACACCCGCCGTTCAGCCTCAGCGTCCTGCGGCAGCGGCAGCGGTGCCTCCGGCCCGTACGCCCGCGCCTCGGCCCGCTCCCCAGGGAGCGC
This sequence comes from uncultured Clostridia bacterium, assembly GCA_937894675.1. Classification (GTDB taxonomy): domain Bacteria; phylum Bacillota; class Clostridia; order Christensenellales; family Aristaeellaceae; genus DTU024. The sequence goes on along the minus strand of CALCQO010000047.1, from coordinate 133,509 downwards.
CTCAGGCACGGCCTTTCCGCCCGGATCAGGGGCAGGCTCCCAGAGGCCAAATGCCTTATGGAAGACCCGCGAATCCCCAGCGTCCCTTTGGCCGCCCAGCCCCTCAGGCAGGCGCGCCTGCTGGCGGTACGCAGCAGTATGGCAGACCCGCTTACGGCAATCAGCCGCGCCCCATGGGTGCAAGACCTGCGGGCGGCCAAGGCATGCCCTTTAAAAGCGGGGATGGGCCAAGCCGTCCCATGGGCCGCCCCGGTATGCCCGGCGGGCGTCCCGCGCCGCGCAAGGATGAAACCCTCGTCCCCATGGAGAAGGACCGGGTTAGCAACTATGATCCGAACAAGAAAAACTATGTCCGCAACTATGATCCGGAGCGCGTAAGCAAGAACAAGCGCCAGACCATCAAGAACAAGAACACCTTTACGGGTACCTATGATGATGATGTGGTGCGCGGCGGCAAGCGCGGCAAGATGAAGAAACCCTCCGCCCAGCAGCTGATGGCGCCCATCAAGATTGATAAAGCCTACATGACCGCTGAAACCGTCACCGTCAAGGATTTGACGGAGCGCATCGGCAAGCCTGCCGGCGATATTCTGAAAAAACTGCTCATGCTGGGCATCGTTGCTAACATCAACAGCGAGTTGGATTTTGATACCGCTTCCCTTGTCTGCTCTGAGTTTGGCATCGAGCTGGAGATGAAGCTGGACAAGACCGCCGAGGAAGTGCTGACCGAAGGCTATTCCGAGGATGAGAGCGAGGAGGATTTGCAGGATCGTCCCCCGGTTATCACCATCATGGGCCACGTTGACCATGGTAAGACCTCCCTGCTGGACTATATCCGCCGCGCCCATGTAACGGCGACGGAAGCGGGCGGCATCACCCAGCATATCGGCGCTTATTCTGTTAAACTCAACAAACACAAGATTACCTTCCTGGATACCCCCGGCCATGAGGCATTCACCGCCATGCGCGCCCGCGGCGCCCAGGCGACGGATATTGCCATCCTGGTGGTGGCGGCTGATGACGGCGTCATGCCCCAGACCGTGGAGGCCATCAACCATGCCAAGGCAGCCAATGTGCCGATTATTGTGGCTATCAACAAGATGGACAAGGAGACCGCCAACCCCGAGCGCATCAAGCAGGATTTAACCGCTTACGAGCTGGTGCCTGAAGAGTGGGGCGGCGACACCATCATGGTGCCCGTCAGCGCCAAAACCGGCGAAGGCGTGGATCAGCTGCTGGAGATGATTCTTCTGCAGGCGGAAGTGCTGCAGCTTAAGGCTAACCCCGACAGGCTGGCCAAGGGTATCATCATCGAAGCCAAGCTGGACAAGAACCGCGGCCCCCTGGCCACCGTTCTGCTGCAGAACGGCACGCTGAGCATCGGCGACTATGTGGTTGCCGGTCATGCCTCCGGCCGTGTGCGCGCCATGCAGAATGACAGGGGCGAGCGGGTAGAATCCGCCGGTCCCGCCATGCCTGTGGAGATCGCCGGCTTTACCGATGTGCCCGACGCCGGCGATGAAATGTACGCGGTGGATGACGAGAAGCTGACCCGCCAGGTTGCCGAGGAACGCAAGGAAAAAATCCGTACCGAGCGCCTCCAGGCATCCTCCAAGGTTTCCCTTGACAATCTGTTTGCTAGCATCAATGAAGGCAAAATGGAAACCCTGAACATCATCATCAAAGCGGACGTGCAGGGCTCTACCGAAGCGGTGCGCCAGGCGCTGGAAAAGCTGTCCAACGATAAAGTGCGTATTAAAATCCTGCACAGCGGCGTAGGCGCCATCACCAAGGATGACGTCAACCTGGCCACAGCCTTCAATGCCATCATCATTGGCTTTAACATCCGTCCGGATGCCAACGCCAGGGCGATTGCCGAGAAGGAAGAAGTGGATATCCGCCTCTACCGCGTAATCTACCAGGCAATCGAGGATGTGGAAAAGGCCATGAAGGGCTTGCTAGAGCCTGTCTTCAAGGAAATCCTTTTGGGCCACGCGCAGGTGCGCAACGTGTTCAAGGTTACAGGCTCAGGCACCATCGCAGGCTGCTATGTGACCGACGGCAAGCTGCAGCGCAACAGTTCCGTTCGACTGCTGCGTGACAATGTGGTTATCTTCGAAGGCAAACTATCCTCCCTGCGCCGCTTTAAGGATGACGTGCGCGAAGTGGCTGAGGGTTATGAGTGTGGCGTCGGCCTTGAAAATTACAATGATATCAAGGTGGACGACGTCATCGAGTGCTTCACCGAGGAAGAAATCGAAGCGTAAGGAGGCAGCATGGCCGGCTACCGGATAGATAAAATTTCAGAAGAAACAAAAAAAGAAGTTGACCGTATCATCAGGGAAATGCTTAATGACCCGCGGATTCGCGGCACCTATGCGGTAACCCGCGCGGATGTCACCAGGGATATGCGTCATGGCAAAGTCTACATCAGCATCCTGGAGGATGAATACGCGGCGCCCATGCTCAAAGCCCTTAAAAGCGCGGCGGGGTTTATCCGCAACGAGCTGGGTAAGTCCCTGCAGCTGCGCTACACGCCGGAACTTACCTTTGTACAGGACAAAAATATCGAGTACGGCATTCACATTGCCAATGTATTGAAACAGGTTTTGCCGGAGAATCAAACGGCAGCGGAAGACGATGAAGAAAATCAGTAATGTTTCCCTGATAGAAGCCGTCAAACAGGCGCAAAGCGTCCTTGTGTGCACCCACATCCAGCCGGATGGGGATGCCATCGGCTCAGCCCTGGCTGTTATGCACCTGCTGGAAACACTGGGAAAACGTGTTCAGGTATCCTGCCAGGATCCGGTACCCGGATATCTGCGCTATTTAAGCGGTTGGGAACGAGTGCTTCCGCCCTCCCAAATCAGCGGTACCTTTGACCTGGTGCTGTCGGTGGACGCGTCCGATCAGGAACGTCTCGGTCTGTGCGCGGAGCTTCTGAAACTGGGAAAGACCACGGCGCAGATAGACCATCACGCGACCAACACCCAGTTTGCACAGCATAACGAAGTGGACAGCGCCGCAGCGGCCACCGGCATGCTTATCATGCGGTTAATCAACGACATGGGCGTCGCGCTCAGCCGGGATATGGCTTCCTGCCTGTATGCCGCCATCAGCAGCGATACGGGCAACTTCAGCTTCAGCAGTGTGTCCGCTGAAACATTTGAGCAAATGCGTGTCATTATGGACGCGGGTCTTCCTTTAGCCCAGGACGCGCGGAGACTGCACCTGGTGGAAACCCTTGGCCATATGCGTTTGTTCGGGGCAGCGTTAACCTCTCTGCAATTGTCAGAGGATGGAAGATTAGCCCAGATGGCACTGAAACAGCAGGATTTTTCAGATTTGGACGCGACCAGGGAAGAATCAGACGGCATTGTCAACCATGGCCTGTACATTCTTGGGGTGGAGATGGCGTTTCTTGCCACCGAAACACCGGAGGGCATCAAGTTCAGTTTGCGAAGCGTAGAGCCTCACAAGGTGTCCCGTGTGGCAGTGAAGTTTGGCGGCGGCGGGCATGACCAGGCAGCGGGCTGCACTGTGCATGCCCCTCTGGATGAAGCGCTGCGCCAGGTATCCCAAGCCATGGCTGAGGAACTGCATCGTTGAACGGATTCATCAATTTCATCAAACCGCCCGGCATGTCATCAGCGCAGGCGGTTTTCTTTGTGAAAAAGTTGATTGGGCAAAAGGCAGGTCACGCCGGCACTTTAGACCCGGAGGCGGCAGGCATTCTGCCCATCATGGTCGGTCGCGGCACCAAGCTGTTTGACTATATCACCGATGATCTAAAGGTATACCTGGCAGAAATCACCTTCGGCGCCAGCACGGATACACAGGACGCCCAGGGACGGATACTGGAAAAGAGCGCCAGTATTCCAACGGAAGAGGAAATCAAGGCTGTTCTGGGACACTTTGAAGGAGACATCCTGCAGGTGCCGCCTATGTATTCCGCCCTCCAGCAGGATGGCAAACGCCTGTATGCCCTTGCCCGCGAAGGCAAAACGGTGGAGATAGCCCCCCGACCGGTGAGAGTTCACAGCATTGCGTATATCCGCCAAACGCAGGAGGACAGCCATCTGCTGCGTATTCACTGCGGCAAGGGCACCTACATCCGCACCTTATGCAATGATATCGGGGAAAGGCTGAACAGCAAAGCCCATATGCGCTTTTTGCTGCGTGAGCAGGTGGGCGCTTTCCGCATGCAGGAAGGTGTCACCATGGAGGAGTTGAGCCGCTTTGTCACTACCGAATCGCCGGAAAAAGCCTGGCTGCAGCCACCGGATAAATATCTGGAACACATCCCGCGTATTGATGTACCTTCCAGTATAGAAAAAAAACTGATAAACGGTGTTTCCATCAGCCGGGAGGAATTGCCAGGAAATACGCAACACCCTGAGGGCAGTTTTCTGCGCATGTACCTGCAGGATGAATTCATCTGCATCAGCCAGGTGAAGAATGGGATGCTGGCTGTCAGCACCATGTACAAAACCCAGTGTCCTTGACAGTGTGAGGGGTTAACGGTATTATTTACCTATTGGAAAAGGGAGGCGTCTTGATTGAAGAATGACTTGATGAGCAGCACGGAGAATAAGCCCATACGCGATATCGCGTATGAAACGCTCAAACATGCCATCATCATGGGGGAAATACCTGCGGGCACCCGCATTATTGAAACATATTACGCGGACAAGCTTCACATCAGCAGGACGCCGCTCAGGGAAGCCTTGCGGCAGTTGGAACTAGACGGGCTGGTGGAGTATAAGGAGCGCAAAGGCGTCATTGTTTCCGCCTTTACCATTGATGATATTGAAGAGATTTTTACAATCCGCAACGCGCTGATGATGCTGATTATGCCCTCTGTCATCGAAAATGTAACCCCCAAGGACATCCAGACGCTGACGGGTATCCTGGAAAAGATGGATGTCAGCCAAGATAATGAGGACGCGGACGCGCTGGCTGTACTGAACCGGGATTTCCATCGGACGATCGAACATATATCCAATAAACTGCGCATTTTGCGCGTCATCGACAGCCAGGAAGAGTATATCAAACGTTTTTCCGCGTTATCCATTTCCAGCATTGTGCGCAGGTCAAACGCCCATCAGGAGCATCACCAGATGATTCAGCTGCTCAAACAGAAGGATTTGCAGGGATTGTGCGCCTTGATGCAGCACCACTTGGATGAAAGCAAGGAAACCTGCCTGAATGTGGTGCGCGCCGGAAAAACCAAGCCGAAGAGCTCGAAGGAAAGGGAGTAACGCCATGACGATGGATCATCTGAAATACCAGGTTCTGGAAATGCTCAAGAACGACTGCCGGACTTCTTTGGAAGATATGGCGGTTATGCTGGGGGTCAGCACCCAGAATATTGCCAGCATGGTGGATGAGATGGAGAAGGAGCAAATCATTCTCCGCTACAGCCCTGTTGTCAATTGGGATAAGACGGACCGCCAGTTCGTGGAAGCGATGATCGAAGTAAAGGTTACGCCCCAGAAAGAAAAGGGCTTTGACGCGATTGCCAAGCGAATTTATCAGTACAACGAAGTAAAAAGCGTGTTCCTTATGAGCGGCACCTACGACCTACTTATCCTGGCGGAGGCGCCCACCCTAAAGGAACTGGCGCTGTTTGTCAGCGAGAAGCTGAGCGTGATGGAAACCGTGACGGGCACCTCCACCAGTTTTGTGCTGAAACGCTACAAACAGGACGGCGTGATATTCGACACACCCTCCGAGGATCAAAGGCTGGTGGTCAGCCCGTGAGCGAACGCTTTGTCAACCCACGTATCGCTGCGATACCGCCCAGCGGCATCCGGAAGTTTTTTAACCTGGCGGGCACCATCAAGAACGCCATCTCCCTTGGCATAGGCGAGCCAGACTTTGTTACTCCGTATCATATCCGGGAAACCATGATTGACAGCTTGCTGAACGGAGAAACGCAATACACAGAGAACCGCGGCATGCTGAGCCTCCGCAAGGAAATTGCCCGCTACCTGGAAGACAGGCACAATGTTAAGTACAATCCGGAAACGGATATCGTTGTTACAATTGGCGCTAGCGAAGCCATTGACATTGTGCTGCGCGCCACCCTCCGGGAGGGGGATGAGGTGCTGCTTCCCGACCCTGGCTATGTCAGCTACAAGCCCTGTGTGGAAATGTGCGGCGGCGTCGGGATACCTGTCAAAACCTACGCGGAGGATGCCTTCCAGATTACCGGTCAAGCGCTGGAAGAGAAGATTACCCCAAGAACCCGGGCGCTGATTCTTTCCTACCCCAATAATCCCACCGGCGCCATTTTGGAGGACGAATACCTTCGGCAGGTGGCGGATGTCGCCATCCGGCATGATTTGCTGGTTATCTGCGATGAAATCTACAACGAGTTGGTTTATGACGGTCTTCGTCAGACATCCCTGGCTTCTTTACAGGGCATGTGGGAAAGAACGGTGACCATCAACGGTTTCAGCAAGGCTTTTGCCATGACAGGGCATCGGATTGGCTACTTCTGCGCTCCCCAGCCCATCGCGGACGCCGCGCTGAAGATTCACCAATATACCATCCTCTGCGCCGGGCGATCCGCGCAGGCAGCTGCCATCCATGCTTTGAAAACCGGCCGTGAAAACGGTTATGAGGATGTCATCCAGATGCGGGAGAGCTATAACCGCCGACGCAGGCTGATGCATCATGCTTTTAACGATATGGGGTTAACCTGTTTTGAGCCAAGGGGCGCGTTCTACGCGTTCCCATGTATCCAATATACCGGTCTGGACAGTGAAACATTCTGCGCGCGCCTGCTCAATGAACAGGCGGTTGTCTGCATACCCGGCAACGCATTTGGCGAAAGCGGGGAGGGCTTTATCCGCTGCTGCTACGCGACGGATCAAGAGAAGATGCTGGAAGCCTTCAAGCGGATGCGCGCTTTTTTAGCTACACTTCGGGAGGAATAAGGTGAAGAAATCCGGTTATATTTTGCTGCTGCTTTCCCTGATGATGATTTTTATGGTGCCTGCCTGGGCCAGTGAAGGGGAAATCTCCCTCTCGCAGACTCTGCAGGGGTATACACCGCCACCGGAAACTGTCCAAACCCTGGAAACCAGCGGGACAGATGAAGAGACTGCGGAAGTTGTAGAGGTTTTTCCCGCGGAAACGCTGCCCGATGGCAGCACGAGCATTATCGTCAGCGCGGTGGGGGATATTACCATCGGCGGCGATGTCCGTAAATCCGGCTTATCCATTTTTGATAAGGAAAAGGAAAAGCAGGGCGGCGACCTGTCCTTTGTCATGCGCAATGTGCGGGATTTGCTGTCCCAGGATCATTTAACCATTGGCAATTTTGAAGGCACTTTGACCACAGCCGGCATCCCCAGCAACAAGAAGGGAAACAGTTTTTTATTCTCCGCCCCGCCAGAGTATGTCAGCATCCTCAACGATGGAAGCTTTGAGGCAGTATCCTTCGAGAACAACCACGTCATGGACCATGGCGAGGAAGGCTTCAACGAAACCACATCCGTCCTGGAAAAGGCCGGTATTGTGTGGAGCGCGGAGGACCACATCGGGGTTTACGAGACAAACGGGGTAAGCATCGGCATGCTGTCCTACCAGACATTCAATGGCCGTTATCCTGATTTGTTTACCAAGGTGCCCGCCCAGGTTCAGGAAGCCAAGGGCTTGTACGATATTGTGATTGTCAGCTTTCACTGGGGGGATGAGCTGGACTATGCCCCCAACAACAATCAGGTAAAACTAGGCAGACTAACCATCGACGCAGGCGCGGATCTGGTGGTGGGCCACCACAGCCACCGCATCAACCCCATCGAGAAGTATAAAGACAGGTACATCGCGTATTCCGTCGCGAATTTCAGCTTTGCTGGCAACACCAAGCCTCAGGACATGAGTACCTTTATTCTCCAGGTTAAATTCAACGTAAAGGATGGGGAGACCACGACAGCGGGTTTCCGCATCATTCCCGCCCGTATCTCCTCCAAGGCGGACTTTAATGATTTTGCGCCGACACCTTTCACGGAGCAATCACATATCGACACGGTTATCAAAGTGTTAAAATCCAACGGAAAGAGTTTGGAGTACGCGGTCGAAAACTACCCGACAGAGTGGGAGTAACATGCGCGCCAGGTTTTACACCATCACCCTGAATCGTCAGGCGGAACGGCTGTCTGCCTATCTGGAGCAGTCCCTGTCCGAAATTGCCATCGCTTTCGGGCATTCCTTTCTGATGAAAAATACCACGTTGGAGGAAACGCTCCTTCTTTTCAAGGAGGAAGGAGCATATTTCCATGTACTGGGGGATGAAAACAGCAGGGCAACCACTGCGGAGGCCCTGCGTATGTTTGCTCAGGAACGGGTATTTAACCACGGCGTACAGGAGGCTTCCCTTTTAAAATCAGAGGAATCTTTTTTGGGCAGCGTGTTTTCCCCAACGGATGATAAACAAGCGACCCTGGCCGCGATGACGGGGTATTTGCAGGCGCAGCAAAAATCTGTAACCAGCGCTGTGCCAAAAACCTTGAAGGCTGATGACGGGTTGACGCCTGCGCTGCTTCGTTTGATGCAGACCCCCTCCAGGATGGGGGAATTGATTTGTGATTTTACTGCGGGACAAATCGCCAGACAGGCGGCGACGCTGTTGTCAGGTGGAAATTATTATTGTTTTGATACATTGATCGGCAATCAGGGTACCCTGCGGTATGCCCATGTAGCTGACCGCCCGGAGGATCCCCATTCTGTGAGCCCGTTTGGCATGTACTACGCTTTGGCGTCTACCCTGCAATTCGGGCTGAAGCTGCAGCAGGAGGCGGACTGTCTGCGGGTAGCCGCGGACAATGTGCTGAGCGCTGGATGGCGTACCAGAGATTGCTTGCTTTCAGAAAGTCAAAGCCTTGCGACCAATGACCAAATCAGCGATTTGATCATAGAGCAAATATCTCTGGTGGGAGAATTGATGCATAACCGCTGATGGTCCGCAGCATGGCGATAGCCGTAATATGATACAATGAAATAAAGCAGCGCCCCTGAAGTATGTTGATTCTCAGGGGCGCTGTCAATAGAATAATTATCAACTACACGATATGAAGGGGCATTGCACCTGCGTTGACTTATCTGGCGGTCGCGCCATGGGAAGCTGCGTACTGATGCATGTTTTCAGTCATGCGTACGCTCATATCGTTGAGCACCCAGACTGCCCCTACATCCGGATAGTCCTGTAAAAACGCCATTCCTTCCTCGTAGGTCATCAGGAATAGGGTGGTGGACAGCAAATCCGCCAATCCCGAATCCTGGGTTACCACGGTGACGGAACGCATGTTGTTGCTTGGCATCAGGGTGACAGGGGAAACTATATGGTGGTACCGCACACCGTCCAGAATGAAATACCGCTGATAATCGCCGCTGGTGACGACGGATAAATCATGCAGAAACAATGTGTCAGGCGCTGTCTCTACACTGCCCACAGCAGCGTTTGGATCCTGCAGCGCCACGCCCCAGGCTTTGCGCCCATCCAGGGGCGGGTGGCCGGTGCGTACATTGCCGCCGGCGTTGATGATGAAATTGGGCATGTCGGATTCTAGCAGCGTTTGGGCAACCAGTTCAGCGGCATATCCCTTGGCGATCGCGCCCAGGTTCAATGTGATTTCCGGATCAGCGAAGAAGATACTGGATTCTTCCATGTTCAACAGAACATTGTTGATGTCCATATGCTGCGCGGCCTGCTGCAGGGCTTCCATATCCGGCAGCGCGGCGGAAGCGGGGTTTGACTCAGCGATGTCCCGCGCGTCATGCCACAGGGTGAGAACACCGCCCATGGCAATGTTGACGGTGTTGTGCAGCAAGGGCTGCTTTTCCACGCACAGCGCAATCAGATTGAACAACTCTTCGGGCACGACGACCGGTTCCTTCGCGGCGTTCTGATTGACGGTATAGATGTTGGTAATCCCAGGGTACTCGTGATATTGGTCAAACAACTGATGATAGTAGATGAATTGTTCCTCTGCTATGGCGGCGACCGCGTCAAACTGCGCTTTGTTTTTCGTGTAGCCAATGATGGTGATGACGGTATCAAAGGTATTGAAAAAACTGTAGCTGTACTTTTGATACTCGCCTTGCCCCGCAAAGCCAGGAGCGCAGAGCAGAATCAGACAGAGGAACAGAATGGAAATCTTTTTCATGGAATACCCCTTAATTCTCAGAATAACCAAGTGTACGTAAATCTGCCAGAGAATCCCGCCAGCCTGGACGAACCTTGACCCATACATCCAGATGAACATGCACGCCGAGTAAACCCTCGATATCTTTTCTGGCGGCTGAGCCGATTTTCTGTATCATGCTGCCGTGCTTGCCGATGATGATGCGCTTGTGGGACTCCCGCTCGCAATAGATGCTGGCATGAATCTCCGTAAAATTTTCATTGGGACTTTTTATCGATAGGATCTCAACACCGATGCCATGGGGTACTTCCTCATTCAGGTACATCAGCGCTTTTTCCCTGATGATTTCCGCGCACAGCACCCTCTCGGGCTGATCGGTCATCATGTCATCCGGGAAATACTTGGGACCTTCCGGCAGGATGGCTGTCAGTTCCCTAAGCAGGGTATCCGTGCCATCCGCTTTACGCGCGCTGATTGGCAGGATGGCCTGGAAGGGATATTGAGAAAAGCCTTGGATAATTGCCAGCAAATCCTGGGGATGCACCAGGTCAATTTTGTTTATGACAAGGAAATTTGGCAAATCGCTCTTCGCGTAGGTTTGCGCGATGCTGTGGTCAGCCTGCCTGATATCCGAGGCGTCCACCATCACCAGCAAGCCGTCAATTCCCTGCATGGCGTCATTGATGGACTTGCTCATATAGTCGCCAAGGCGGGTCTTGGGTTTGTGTATGCCGGGCGTGTCCAGCAGGACAATCTGCGCGTCCTGCTGATTCACTACCCCCATGATGCGGTTGCGGGTGGTCTGCGGGCGGGGCGAAACGATGGCGATTTTCTCGCCTACCAGCAGGTTTACCAAAGTAGACTTGCCCACATTGGGGCGGCCGATGACAGCGACAAAGCCTGAATGAAAGGGGGCTGCTGCTGGATTTGTCATAGGGACTCCTTTCCCAGGACTTCCTGCACCCCGCTGGAGGGAGAAAAACTGTGGGGGAGAAGCTCCGCCAGGGTAGACTGATCAGTTTTGCCATCCCAGGTGATATATACGGGGATATCCGCGCAGAACTCTGACATCACCTGGCGGCAGGCGCCGCATGGCCATGGGGGCGCTTTTTCGCCGGCGATGGCAATGGCCTGAAATTTCCTGTGCCCTTCACTGACAGCCTTGAAGATGGCTGTCCTTTCCCCGCAGTTGGTCAGCCCATAGGACGCGTTTTCCACATTGCATCCGGTGTACATGGTGCCGTCTTCCGTCAGGATGCAGGCCCCGACTTTATAATGGGAATAGGGAACATAGGCGTTCTGCATCGCTTTTTCCGCCTGTTCCAGCAGCTTTTCGTGAGGGATCCGGGACATGCCGATACTTCCCAGGGCTTTTTCTTCCATTTCTCGCATTTTCATTTTGTCCTTTTCATTCATATGGTCATAACCCATCAAATGCATCATACCATGCACCAGCAGGTAGCAAAACTCCCTCTCCATGGAGTGGCCGTATTCCTTAGCCTGGGCCTGTACATGATCCCGGGAGATAAGGATGTCGCCTAAAAAACAGGCATTTGTTTCGGGCATATACTCAGCCCGCAATTGCTCAACAGCCTGTCGGGCTGTCTGGTTTGGTGCATAGGTTATACTTGGAAAACTCAATACATCGGTTGCCTTGTCCATTTGCCGCTGCGTATGGTTAATCCGGCGGATTTCCTGGTCATCAACGATTGCCAGCATGGCGTTGCAGGGGAGGGGTACTGTTTCACTCTCAAGGCATGCCTGAGCGGCTTTTCGAAGCAGCGCAGCCAATGCTGGGGGGAGAGGATGCTCCTCATCCTGGATTACAAGCGGAGATCTATTGTTCATCGGAGGAAGCATCCTTTGCCGAGCTGATTTCGGGCTTCACACTTTGCATGGTTGGAATTGCAGAGGATGTACTCAGATAATCAGGGATGCTGCTCCGCTTGATTGTTACATCCGGAATCTGATTCTCCTTCATGCTGCTTAAAGTGCTGTTGATGGAATACGTGTAGTTCTTCTTCTGTCCCCTCGGATCCGCCCAAAACTTCTTCCTGCTTTTTTCCACGTCGGGATACTCAATCCGCTCATGGAACACCCCATACAGTACGGTGGCGCAGGCTTGAGCAATTTTATCCAGATCCCGCATGGTTAATGGAGCGTTGGCCAGTTGCCCATCCTCCAGTTTTTTCTGAATCAGCCGGGTAATAAAATCGTTGATTTCCTGGCGTGTGGGATTGCTCAGCGAGCGGATGGCCGCCTCAATGGTATCGCACAGCATGACGATGGCTCCTTCGGCGGAGGTGGGGGGAATGCCGTCATACCGATAATCCTGCTGGTCAATTTCGCTGCCGGGGGCATGCTGCATCGCCTTGGAGTAAAAGTACATCACCAGGGAATTGCCATGGTGTTCAGAGATGATGGACTGCACCTCCGGCGGCAGCCGGTACTGGCGCGCCATGGACAGTCCATCCCGGATGTGGGAGGTGATGATGGCGGCAGACACCTTTGTGTCCGTCTCGTCATGGATATTCGCTTGGCCAAACTGGTTTTCTTTGAAGTAATGAGGGCGTTTCAGCTTGCCGATATCATGGTAGTACCCGCCCACCCTGGCCAGCAGGGGATTGGCGCCGACCGCCTCGGCGGAGGCCTCCGCCAGGTTGGCGATGATGATGCTGTGGTGGTAGGTGCCGGGGGCTTCCGTCAGCAGCCGGTGCAGCAGCGGCTGGGTAGGGTTGCTTAAATCCAGCAGCCGGCTTTGGGTGGGCAGGTTGAACAGGAACTCCAGCATGGGCTGAAAGCCGAGGCTGAGCAAAGAGGAAAGAATGCCCCCCACCACAGCCCAGGCAGCGTTGCGCAATACTTGCTGGGTGTCGTTGCTGACCATGATGCCGGTGCCAAGGATAACCAGGAATCCAGCCGCGCTGGCCAGCAGACCGCCGATGAGAATATGGCCGCGCTGCAGGTTGTTGCGCAGCAGCAGCGCCGCGATGGATCCGCCCACCAGCATGGCAGGCACCAGGTGCACCAAATCAACCGCTGTGCTGTGGCCGCCGGTGGTCAGCAGGAACGGCAGCAGGATGGAAAGCGCGGCATTGGTAATCAGCGCCGGCAGGTGGCCTAATGTAACCGAGAGCAGCATGGACGCAAGCAGCAGCGGCGCCAGGTAGATAATATCTATCAGCTTGGCAGCGATGCACAGCAGCATGGATAAAAACATCACAATATAAATGATGAAAAGCCGCTTCATGTCAGTGGCGATACTACGGCAAACACCGTAAAGAACCATATGGAACACAAGCAGGGTAACAACCATTAACAGAATAGCGCCGATGTTGGTGGAATAATCCGCTTCGTCGTTGCTCAATAGCCCCAGGCTGTTGAGCATGCGGATCTGACTTTCCCGGATACGCCCTTCCCCGCGCACAACGATGTTCTGCCCCTGTTTGTAAATAACGGGATCGATGGCAGCCATGGCCGCTTTTTTCGCTTCCTCTGTCGCCGCCTGGTCCACCACCATGTTGGGCATGATAACAGCCCGCAGGACAGGGGACGCAATATTCTGCAGAATATTGATGTCAGTGCGGTAGCCGATAATCTGCATGATGCTGTTGATAGCCGTTGATTCCTGTCCCTGGGTGACATTGCCCTGCATGGTGTTGAGGATGGTATCGGTAAGGGATTCAAACAAAGCGTCCAAATCTTCCTGGCTTGTATTCAGCAGCGATTGCAGCTGATAATCGCGCATGCTGATGGTGGACAGCATGGTGGAAGCGTACTGCAGTTCATCATCGGTATACTTTTTATTGGCGGTGTAGTCTTCCAGGGTCCTTGCGTACTGTGTTACAGCGGAAAACTCTGTTTTAACATGTTCCAGTTTTGTTAAAACCTGCTCCGTTACGCCGTCCTGGTATTTATAGGTTGGGGGCACAGCGTCAGAGGCTGCCAGGCGGTTGCGCTGGGTGGTAATTTCATCCACCACATCCTTGCTGGCGGGGATGGTGTGGGTGGGCACCATGCCGATGGACAGATCATAACGGATGGGGGTAATGGCGGCGAGAAAAAACATCAACAGTACGGCGGAACACAGCACAGCCATAAGAATCAGCTGAAACTTTGCGGAATGCAGCATGGTGCCGATTTTGGCACCAAGAGCGACTTTTTCTTTTTTGGATGGAATACTTACCATGCAGCCTCTTTCACAGGGTGCGCTTTTCGTAGGCCTGTACGATTTGCTGTACCAGGTCATTGCGGACAACGTCCCGTTGGGTTAAATAGACGATTTTAATATCATCAATCCCTTTGAGGACATCGATGGCATCACTTAAACCAGAGCGCCGCGCCGTGGGCAGGTCAATCTGGGTCAGATCGCCGGTAACCACACAGCGGGAGTATTTCCCCATGCGCGTCAGAAACATTTTCATCTGCTCCGGGGTGGTATTCTGGGCTTCATCTAGAATGATAAATGCGTTGTTCAGTGTACGCCCGCGCATGAACGCGAGAGGGGCAACTTCTATCATGCCTCGTTCCACCAGGCGCTGGTATCCTTCAGCGCCCATCATTTCGAAAAGCGCGTCGTACAAAGGCCGCAGATAGGGGTCTACCTTCTGGGACATATCACCGGGCAGAAAGCCCAGTTTTTCGCCTGCTTCCACAGCGGGCCTTGTCAGAATCAGCCGGTCCACTTCCTTGTTTTTCAGGGCAATGACGGCAAGGGCCACAGCAAGAAAGGTTTTTCCTGTCCCGGCGGGACCTACCGCGATGGTCAACGGGTTGTTTTTAATGGCGTTGGTATACTCCCGCTGCCCGGCGGTTTTATTGATGATGCGCTTGCCTTTGAAGTTAAAGGCCACCGTGTCGCTCATGGGGTCGTCCAGACTTGACAGTTCGCCCTTGTAAGCCATGTCGATATAGTATTTTACGCTGGCCAGGTCAATCAACTCGCCCTGCTCATAGGCGAGAAGGAGCCGGTTAATTACCTGGGTGGCGGCCTCCGCGTTGATTTTGTCCCCATCAACATGCAATGTGTTTTCCCTAAGGTGAACACGCACGGACAGTTCTTCTTCTATCAGACGGATATTGCGGTCATTCAAACCAAACAGAGCCATGTATTGATCCATGGTGCCTATGGAAATTATCAAAGAATAATTGCTCTCCTTACAGTCAAATCATTGCGATACATTCGCATGATTATCATACTATATTTCGGGGTTTGGCGCAATCTGGCGCCAGAATGTCCTGGTATTTGCCGATTGAGTATTGCATACCGATATGGTACTATACATCTATAACCTTAAAGGAGATCCGAAGTGCCTTCAACTGTCAGTGTCATCATTCCTGTTTACAACGCGGAAGACAGGCTTGGCAGATGTCTTGAATGCGTTTGCGGTCAAAGCTATAAGCAGCTGGAGATTATCCTGGTCAATGACGGAAGCGGGGATAACAGCCTTGCTGTGTGCAGGGCGTATGCGGAAAAAGACCCCCGTATCCTCATCATTGACAAGAAAAACGGCGGCCCGGGAGACGCGCGGAACGCGGGGCTATCCCAGGCCAGCGGAGAATACATCCAGTTTGTGGACGCGGATGATATATTGCTCCCTGGCGCTACAGAAAGCCTGGTGCGCGCGATGCCGGGCAGTGATATGGTCATCGGGCATTATCATCTATGCATGCAGAACAAGCAGGTGGATAAAGGCCTCATCAAAGAGGATGTCCAGATGCAAAGAGATGAATTTCTCAGAGCCCTGATGAAGTACCCCGGCAGCTTTTTCTACAGCGCGCTATGGAATAAACTGTATTCCAGCGCATTGATGAAACAGCACAATCTACGCTTTCACGACCGCCTCGCCTGGGGGGAGGACTTTGAGTTCAACATGAAGTATTACAGCAAAGTTCAGGCTGTACGTTTCATTCCGGAGGTCCTCTATAACTATTTCTGGTCAACCTCCGGCCAGACATGGCGCACCTTGTTCAAACTGCCCCGCAACATTCGCATCAAGCGGCAGTTGTACCACGCGTTTCGAAAAATCTATCAGGATGAGGGGCTGTACCTGGCCAACAAGTTCACCATCGACCGTTATATTTTCAATGTCACCTTGTTTGACTAATGATATGGGGGGATTAAAAGAATTTCTGAAATGGCTTGACAATCCTGGAACCCCATGGTATTATCATTCTTGCGTCGCAAGACGCCATGACGCGGGGTAGAGCAGTTCGGTAGCTCGTCGGGCTCATAACCCGGAGGTCGGGGGTTCAAGTCCCCCCCCCGCAACCATTTTGGCGGCGTAGCTCAGTGGCTAGAGCATTCGGTTCATACCCGGAGTGTCGTAGGTTCAAGTCCCACCGCCGCTACCAGTTCATCCCACAGCTGTTTAGCGGCGGTGGGATTTGTTTTATTTCGGTTGTGCCTATACTTTTACGCACTTGAAGGAAAAATGCCCATTGGGTATAATACCTGTACTGATGAATACATCAGGCAACAAAGGACAGTATGGAATGAATCTTTCTTTATGCTCTTTATCCAGCGGATCCAGCGGGAATGTAACCTATATCGCTGCGGGAAAAACCCGGCTTTTAGTAGACGCGGGCTTAACAGGAAAAAGAATAACTGAATTATTGGGGCAGATAGGCGTTTTGCCAGAAATGCTCAATGGTATTCTTGTAACTCATGAACATGTGGACCATGTGCGCGGTGTCGGCGTTTTGGCGCGCAAGTACCGCATTCCTGTTTACGCTAATGAAAAAACCTGGGAGGCCATGTACCGACAGGTTTGGGAAGTGGCTCCCTGGCAGAGGCGTGTTTTCAACACTGAGGAAGATTTTTATGTGGATGATTTGGCTGTTATGCCCTTTGGCATCTCCCATGATACGGTAGAGCCTGTGGCGTTCCGGCTGTTCTACGGCGGCAGAAGCGTCGCGGTAGCAACGGATATGGGAACCGCGACGAAAAAGGTGATTCGGAACCTGGAAGGCGCTGATCTGGTGCTGCTGGAAAGCAACCATGACCCGCTGATGGTGATGAACAACACCTGCTATCCCTACCGACTGAAACAGCGGATTCTTGGCAACAAGGGGCATCTGAGCAATGAAGACTGTGCCTTAACCTTGCTGAAATTGGGGGAGACGGGGGTTCGGCATGCGCTGCTTGGCCACTTGAGCCGGGACAACAATACCCCTCAGCTGGCAATGGACACGGTATGCGCTTCCCTCCATGCCCATGGCGTGGCGGTTGGACGTGATATCGCACTTGATATGACCTGGCGGGACAGGATAGGCGGGACATATACCATTGAATAATGGCCGATGGAAGATTCTGGTTTCTTGCGCTCTCGCTTTTGCCGCGGGTTATTTAGCGCCTCCTTATATATTGGGATTGTTCTCAAAAAACCAGGTGGAGGAACGTGCTTTTTCCCTTCAGTACAGCCTGAGCGCGTTTCAGGAAGTACTGATGCTGGGCGTGCCTGCATTGATTCTGTATTTATCCATTTATGGCAAGGAAGATTTGCGCAGCCGCATGGCGCTGCCTGATTCCTATTCTGCGGGGCTTGCCATGCTCAGCGCGGTATCCTTTACCATGGCCGGATCCCTATTGGTCGCCTTCTGGCTGGCTTTTCTTACATCCTTTGGGTTTGTACCCTCTATCCCTACGTTTATCTCGCCCCAGACTCCCATACAGTATGTATTGGCATTTCTTCTTGCGGCTTTGATTCCAGCGGTTAGTGAAGAACTGCTGTTTCGGGGCGTACTGCTGCGGCTTCTGCAAAAGGCGCGGGGTGATAGAATGGCGGTGTATGGCTCTGCCTTTCTGTTCGCGCTGCTCCACTTTTCCCTGGAAGGTTTTCCCGCGTTGTTTGTAATCGGTATTGTACTGGGGTGGGCAGCGGTGCGGTATCAGAACTTGATGCTGCCAATGCTCTTCCATATGGTTTACAACATGGCGGCCGTCACCATCAATGCGAGCGAAACAGTGCCCTCTATCACCATCATGATGCTGAGCACAGCAATCTTTACGATAACAGTTAGGGTTTGGCTGCGTGGGGAGGATAAGGAAAGAACATGAAATTAACCGTATTAGGGAATAGCGGCGGATATCCCGCTGCCAACGGGGCTTGCTCGGGATATCTGGCGCATGAGGGGGAGAAGGCGCTGCTGTTGGATTGCGGCAGCGGTGTGCTTAGCAGGCTTTTTGCCTTGATGGATCCATGCGAGTTGGAAGGCATTGTCATTACGCATTGGCATTTTGATCATGGTTCTGATTTGCTTCCGCTGCAGTATTATTTGCAGGCGCGAAAGAAAACGCTGCCCATTTATGCCCCCACAGAAAACGCGCCCTTGCGCAAACTGTGCGACTGCCCGGAGTTTTCGCTGCATGGCCTGGAAGAAGCAGACCAAGCGGGCGTGTTCTCTTTGTCAGCAATACGCACGAAACATCCCATGCCGTCCTTCGCGGTCAAGGTTGGTATGTCTGGCAGAACCCTGGTGTACACTGGGGACGCGGCAGAGGGGCAGAGTCTGGAAGCGTTCTGCCGGGACGCGGATGTTCTGCTGTGCGACGCGGCGTTCAGTAAGGCGATTTGGCATGAAGGTCTACCCCATATGAGCGCGGAAATGGCAGCGAAACTGGCGGAAACAACGGCTCACGCGAAGCTGCTGTTAACGCATTTTCCCCCCGCGCAGGACGTGGCTACCCTGCTCAGGGAAGCGCGTGACATCTATCCAAACACCCAAGCTACACAACCAGGCATGCAGATAGACATATGAACAACCGCTCCATGCTCGTGCAACGCCCGCTGGTATGCGCTGCCCTTTTCTTCGGCGGCGGTATCTGGCTTGGCGCGGTATGGCTGGAGCCCAACTATGTATTGGTCGCGTCAGGAATCCTGCTTTCTATTCTTTTTCTCATCTTCCTACGCAAACAAAGACAACTTATCGTATTGGGCGTTTGCTCCATGGTTTTGTTTCTGGGTATGCTGCATGGCGCGTTGGCTAACCATCCTGCCCTTATTCCGGAAGGCAGCATGAGGATGGAATGTGTTGCCGCTGGCGAAGCGGATGTCCGTTTGGAGGACGGAAGAGTCCGGACAGTCCTCAGAGATGTCAAGGCGAAGGATGAGCATGGAACTGTACATCAAATACCCAGGGCATACTGGACATTCTACCCAGGGCAGGATTCCTTTGTCCCCATGGACGGACAGCATGTCCGTTTTACAGGGAGGGTTTATCATCCGGAAGCTCAGGTAAATCCCTATGGGTTTGACTTCCGCATGTATTTGCGGCAAAAGGGGATAAATGTCGGCATATCAGGGCTTCGAGATAAGGATAAAGAAATTCCAATGCAAACTGAGCATGATTCCGGCTGGCTGCGCGCGAAAATTTGGGCATCAGAACAACTGGATTATCTTTTTGGTCAAAACAGCGCTTTACCCAAAGCCCTGCTGATTGGCGACAGGGCAGATATCAAGGAGGAAGTAACCGCTGATTTCCGGGACGCGGGCATCGCGCACATTCTGGCGATTTCCGGCTTGCATGTCAGTTTGCTGATGGGAATATTCCACGCCATTCTGCTTCGTATCGGTGTCAAGCCAAAAACACGGTTCTGGATTATTTTGACGGTTTTGCTTGTGTATTGCCGCTTTTTGAACTTTACCGCATCCGTTATGCGGGCGGCTGTGATGACATTGATCCTTCTGTATGGACGCATGATTCGCAGGCAGAGGGACACGCTGACCAGCCTGGCGGCGGCATTCATTATCATACTTGTTTTCCGTCCCCTGGATTTATTCAATGTTGGTTTTCAGCTGTCGTTTCTCGCGGTGCTTGGCATCATTATCACCGGAGATCAGATTTCTTCTCTGATTCGCAAGACGCCGTTTGCTAAGTACAGACTCGTCAGGTTGCTTGCCTTGGCCTATGGCACAACGATATCCGCTACTTTGTTTACCATGGTTCCTGTTGTGAATGTGTTCCATCAGTTTTCATTGATTTCATTGGTGGTCGGCCCTCTGGCGATTGCTTACATCGGTGTATTGATGCCTGCGTATCTGGCTGCTATTCTGATAGCGGCGGTTTGGATGCCCGCGGCGCACATACTGGCGATACCGATAAACCATATGACAGCGTTCTTTGTTGACGCAACGGCCTATTTCGCCGGATTACCGCACGCGGTTGTCCAGTTGCCGGCGATCCCCTGGTTCTGGGCTATCGCTATGTACCTTGTCCTTCTGCTCCTAAGCCGGTATACTTTGCTTGCCTGGCGGCGGAGAGTTCCGCTGATGTTCATGAGCATCTTATCAGCTGCCGCGTTTTCCTTTCTTTTAATACAGCCGCAGGTTTCCTACACCCAGTTCAGCCTGGGCAGCGCGGATGCCGCGGTGGTGGAGGATGGCAAGACAACCTATGTCATTGACGCGGGAGAGTTTGGCGGCGATTTGGCGCATTACCTGCTCAGCAAAGGCAGGCATGTAGACACATTGATCATCACGCATCTGCATACAGACCACGCGGGAGGCTTGCGTGAGCTGCTGGCTATGAAGGTGCCCATCAAATCAATCTTGCTTGCCCAGAATGCCCGGAACGCGACGGATATTGGGGACGCCTATCAATTGATTGAACAAGCGGAAGCATTGGGCATTCCCATTCGGTTCGCGGGAGCGCAGGAAACGCTTTCCTCCGGCAGAGTCACTGCCCGGGTTGTCTGGCCTATACCTGGTAAAACCTATCCTGGTCTGCAGGCAAATGATATGTCCATGTCGCTGCTGTGGAATCTGGATGGCGTAAGTATGTTGACTACGGGTGACTTGTCCGGCGAGTATGAAAAGTACGCTGCGTATCCTGCCCAGGTTTTAAAGGTATCGCATCACGCGTCGAAAACCGCGACAAAAGAGGATTTTCTGGAACATGTTGCTCCCCAAATTGCCATCATCCCCATCGCGGAAAACGGCATGGCTGGCGCGCAGGATGTAATTGACAGGCTGCATCGTATCGATTGCCGGATCGTTTCCACCCATCATCGGGGCGCGGTGACTCTGCGGGTGGACAATCAACAGGTTCTTGTCAACTATCATATACCGGAAAGGTGGTTTCCATGAAGGCAGACGAATTCTTTCATTCCATGAAAACGGGTAACATCCTTTCCTGCTATTTATTTGAGGGGGAGGAGGAGTATCTCAAGGAAAGCGCTTTGCAGCAGCTGCGTCAAAAGGTGCTCCTGCCGCCTTTTGGGGACATGAATGAAACCGTTCTGAATGACCCGGACGCGGAAACGCTGATTACAGTCTCAGAGACATTGCCCATGATGGCAGACAAGAGACTGGTTGTTATCCGCGACAGTTCTCTGCTCTTCGCCAGCCGGGAGGGTGCCAAAACAGGAAAGAAGAAAGACACGGACGGGGACAGCGTCAGCGCTTACATCGCCAAGCTTCCGCCCACCACCTGCCTTGTTTTCTTTACCCGGGGAAAAGCCAACGGCGTCAGGAAACTCTATAAGGAAATCAACAAATTGGGCGGTCTGGTCAGCTTTGAACAGCTGAGCAATGACGGTCTTGTAAAATGGATTGCCCGGGAATTGAAAGCGCAGGGCAAACAAATTGCCCAACACACCGCAGAGCAGCTGATATTTACGGCGGGTAGAGACTTGGGGACATTAAAGAATGAGCTGGGGAAGGCAGCCGCCCACGCGGGAGAAAGGGATGTGGTGGAGCGGGAGGATATCGCAGCTGTGGTGACCCCTACTGTGGAGTATAAGGTGTTCGACCTGGCGGATAATGTGGCGGAGGGCAACGCGCCCAAAGCAATCTCTCTGATGAACAATCTGATTCGGGAAGGGGAGCAGCGCTTCATGCTGCTGGCTCTGCTGCAGCGCCAATACCGGCAGTTGCTGTTCGCTTCCATTCTCACGCACAAAGGCGTGCAATCCGCGGCAATCGCTCAACAACTCAGTATCCCGCCGTTTGTCGCTAAAAAAATGCAGGGAATGACAAAACGCTTTTCCATCAAACAATTGAAGGATTGTTATGATTATTGTGTGGACATGGAATTTTTTGTAAAAAGCGGACAAATGGCGGAGGAAGGAGCCCTGGAGCAGGTTGTATATTATCTGCTGAAACAAAGAAAATGAGCATGATTAATGACATTCAACGGATTGTAGAACCCTCAGGCGTCCGCTTGTCTGAGGCAGCTTATGGAAAATTACAAGGATTTCATGAGATGCTGATGGACTGGAATACTCGGATTGATTTAACCAATGTACCCGAGGAGGAGATGCCGCTGCTGCATTATGCCGATTCGCTGGTACCGCTTGCGTACGCCCATTTGTTTCCCTTTGGCGCAACTTTAATGGATGTGGGTACAGGCGCTGGTTTTCCCGGGCTGCCTCTGGCCATTGCCAGAGGGGATATGCGGGTTACCCTGCTGGATTCCCTGCAGAAAAGATGCGCTTTTCTGGAACAGGTGGTAAAGGAATTGAAATTGCCCAACGTTGCTGTTGTGCATGTAAGGGTGGAAGACGCTGGGCGGGGAGTATGGCAGGAACGCTACGACGTGGTGACGGCCAGAGCAGTCGCGCCTTTGAATGTATTGTGCGAGTACTTGCTGCCTGTCTCAAAAATCGGGGGAAAGGTGCTGTGCTGGAAAGGGCCGTCAGTTGCCCAGGAACTGGAAGCCGCGAAAGTGGCCAGCCGTGTACTGGGCGGGCAGATGGGGGAGCTGTTGTCCCTGCCCCTGCCCGGGCGGGAGCATTACATTCAGGTGTTTGAAAAAATAGCCCATACACCAAAAGAATATCCCCGCAAAGCGGGGACACCGGCAAGAAAGCCCTTGGGCTGACTATTTCTCTGCTTGGGAAAAGGCGTACATACCAATGGAGGCAGCCACTGCCAGGTTGAGGGAGTCAATGGCATCACTGTGCGGGATTCGAACAGGGGTGCCTTTTTCTTTGAAATCAGCTGGCAGACCGGCGCCTTCATTGCCCATGATCAAACTATGGGGATGAAGGACCGAATTGACAGCTTCCGCCAGAGGAACAGAACCGTCCAGCATGAAAGGATATAGATGGTGGCCGGGGAATGCCTTATGGTACTGCTCGAAACTGTCAAATTCCTGTATGCGCAAGGAGAACATGGCGCCCATGCATGCGCGGATTACATGGGGGTCATACACATCAGCGCTGGGGGTAACAATGGCGATATCCTGAAAGGAAAAGCCCAAAGCGGAGCGCAGAATGGTGCCCATGTTGCCTTTATCTGACGGCTGGTGAAGAACTAGATGCCTTGTGTTTCCATACAATGGCTGGCTATGTTTGCTGACAACCGCGGCCGCGAAGCAGTTTTCTTTCCCGGATATTTTGCCCAGCATTTTATCCGCGGTTTCCATGCGGATTCGGTTCTCTTCACATAGTTTTTGGATTTGCCTTAGACCCTCGCTGTTATTTATAGAAGAGGAAATCAGCACCCTGCGGACAAGATGGGATTGTTTTGTAAGGGCCTCCAGGGTGGGAAACAGACCGGGCGCGTAGGTATAATCCAAATTTCGATGATAGGCTTGCAGCGGCGGCATGTTAGCTTCTCTCCTCCCGCAGCGCGGACAGCAGGCTAAGCGCGGTTGCCTTGCCATCCCGGCCGATTTCACCGACGGGACCTACACAGGAGGGGCATCCATTCTCACACCCGCACGCGCGTATCAGCATATCCGCGTGCTGCAGCAAGGTATCCCGCATATGGAAAGCCTTTTCTGACAGGCCTACACCGCCCGGGCAATTGTCGTACAGAATCAGGGTGGGTTTGTCCGTAAAAGGGGATTTTACCTGATAGCTGACAGCAAGGTCCCGGGGGGAGCACATGAGGTACAGGGGGGCAACAATGCGCAGCACATTGCTGATGGCCAGCATGCCGTTTTGCAGCGTATCCTTTTCATAACGCTCGCTTGTTTCCTGTTCCAGTGTCCACCACATGGCGGTGGTGTGCATATCAGTCTCAGGCAGACGCACGGGGCCGTAGCCCAGGCTTTCCCCGGTATCCAGTTTCATCTTTTTGAAAATCTTCACCAGGGCGGTTACTTTTACCTCGCCTTGTCCGGCCTTGCCTTCCTGCTGCTCAACATCCAGCAGGCTCAGCGACACATTCAAATCCGTGTCGGTATAATAGTCCACATCGACGCGCCGGATGAATGCCCTGCAATTGTCAAAGTCCAGCGAGTCTACCTGGTATTGTGTGCCTTCATGCATATAGATGGCGTTTTCGTGCAGCAGCATGGGAACGGTAAAGCGGTCCATTTCGCCTATCACCCGCACATGGGCTGGGTCTGTCGTGTCCATAATCAGGAAGTTTTCCGTCATGGCTGTGCGCAGGCTGATTTCGCTCGCGGGAAAATCCTCCGTCGCCCAGTGCCAGGTATCACCCACATGGCGCAGAATCTGCGCTTCCTGCAGGTAATGAAGGAACTGGTCAGTGCCCGGCGCGTTGCCGAAGGTTTCATCATCTTTAAAGGGCAGTTCATAGGCCGCGCATTTGAAATGACTCAGCAGGATATACAGGTTGTTTGGATTGAGCAGGGCATTCTCCGGAGACTGGCTGAAAAAGTATTCCGGATGGGTGATGATGTATTGATCAATGGCGGCGCTGGAGGCAACCATGATAATCAGGGATGTACCCTGCCGCCTGCCTGCCCGGCCGGCCTGCTGCCATGTACTGGCAATGGTGCCGGGGTAGCCGCATAGGATGCAGACGTCCAATGAGCCGATATCCACCCCCAGTTCCAGCGCGTTGGTGGAGATGACAGCGTCCACCTGACCAGCGCGCAGACCTCGCTCGATGGCGCGCCGTTCGTTGGGCAGGTATCCGCCTCTATATCCATGCACCCTGGGGGAATTGCCCAGCGGATCACGGGCCATATCTTTGAGGGATTTGGTCAGCACCTCCACCTGCACCCGGCTTTTCGCGAAAATGATGGAGGGAATCTTATTCTTTAAAAACTTTCCGGCAATTGCCCTTGTCTCATGGAGCGCACTTTTGCGAATCCCCAATTGGGCGTTGACTACAGGCGGGTTATAGAACACAACATGCCTTTCGCCAAGCGGCGCTCCGTTACGGTCAACAACTTTTACCTCCCGCCCGATAAGCAGTTGAGCCAGCTCGCCTGGGTTTTGGATGGTCGCTGAGCAAAGGATAAACTGGGGATCACTGCCGTAAAAGTGGCAAAGACGCATCAGACGGCGCAGCACATTGGCCAGGTTGCTGCCGAAAATACCTCGGTAGGTATGAATCTCATCAATCACAATATATTTCAGATTTTCAAACAGTTTCACCCATTTGGTATGGTGAGGCAGTATGCCGGAATGCAGCATGTCCGGGTTGGTTACCACGACATGGCCTGCCTGCCGGATGGCGCGGCGCGCTGAAGCGGGGGTATCCCCATCGTAGGTATATGTTTTAATATCTTCCCCAAGCTGGGAGACAATTTCGTACAATTCAGACACCTGATCCGCGGAAAGACTCTTAGTGGGAAACAGGTACAGCGCGCGGGCGTCCGGGTTTCGCAATATCTCGCTGAGGATGGGTATGTTGTAGCACATGGTTTTGCCCGAGGCGGTAGGGGTAACAACCACCACATCCTGCTTTTGATGGACATACTCTATGCTTTCCGCCTGGTGGGTATACAATTGGCGGACGCCCCGCTGGGCAAGCACATCACGTATCCGCTGATCGACCCATTCGGGATAGGGTGCGTAAGTAGCCGGTCTTGGCGCGTCGGTGTGCCAGGAGGTAACCCCATCCATGAACTGCGCGTCTGTTTTCAGGCTGTCCACCATCTGTTTCAGATTCAAAAAAAACGTCCTCCATTATTAGGTACAGTAAGTATACCAAATCGCTAAATCTGTTACAAGGTGGGGGGAATGGCGTTGACTTTTACATAGCGCGGTGATAAACTTTATCTACCCTTATGAGGGAGTAGTTCACGCTGTGCGTAGAAATGTCAACAACACGGGCGCGAGCCTTGGCATTTCTGTAAGAACGAGACTCATGTGCAGTTTCTGTGCATGGGTTTTTTTATGAAAGATGAGGGCAGAGATGAAAGCGTACCTGACACCTGTGGATGACACGCTGCAGCAGCTTGGCACCACCGCCAATGGCCTGAGCAGCCAGGAAGCCGCGGACAGGCTTCAGAAGAACGGAAAGAATAAACTGAAAGAAGCCGAGAAAATCAGCAATTTCCAGCGGTTCTTAAATGAACTGAAGGATCCGATGCTGATTATCCTGATGGTGGCGGCGGCCATTTCCGCTGTGACCGCTGTGATTGAAAAGGAAACACCCACGGATGCCATCATTATCATGATTGTTGTCATGCTCAATGCCGTGCTGGGTGTGTATCAGGAAAGCAAGGCAGAGAAGGCCATTGAGGCATTGCAGGAAATGTCCGCAGCGACCACCCATGTATTGCGGGACGGCCGCTCCGCCCAGGTAAAATCAGAAGACCTGGTGGTGGGCGACATTGTGCTGCTGGAAGCCGGCGCCGCTGTGCCTGCCGACTGCCGGATTATCGAGCAGGCTTCCCTGCAAAGCGAAGAAGCGGCGCTGACGGGGGAATCCTTGCCCGTGTATAAGGTGGCTGACGCACTGCAGATTGGGGATGGCGCTAAGGATGTGCCGCTGGGCGACCGGAAAAACATGGTATACATGGGGTCTACCATTGTGTACGGCCGCGGCACCGCGGTGGTGGTTGCTACCGGCATGGACACGGAAATGGGTAAAATAGCCGATGCCATCACCAAGACCATCGAGCAGGAAACCCCGCTGCAAATTAAACTGAATCAGCTCAGCAAAACCCTGACCTACATGGTGCTGGGCATCTGTGTGTTTATTTTCATCTTCAGTCTGGTCAGGAGCGGCAGCTTCGAACTGGATACCGTGCTGGATACCTTTTTAATCGCCGTCAGCCTCGCGGTTGCCGCCATTCCGGAAGGTCTGGCTACGGTGGTAACGATTGTGCTTTCCATTGGTGTCACCAACATGTCCAAGCGCAACGCGGTAATCCGCAGATTGACCGCTGTGGAAACCCTTGGTTCCACCCAGATCATTTGCTCGGATAAAACGGGTACGCTGACCCAGAATAAAATGACGGTTGTGGAGCATGCCGGCGAGGACGAGCGCTTCCTTGCCAAGGCCCTTGCCCTGTGCAGCGACTCTGAATGGGAAGACGGTGTCGCCGTTGGTGAACCGACCGAAAACGCGTTGGTTGCCTATGCAGCTAAACTGGGCATGCCCAAGGACGAGCTGAAAGCTGAAAGCCCCCGGGTTGGCGAAGCGCCTTTTGACTCCATGCGTAAGATGATGTCCACCCTATGCAAAGAAAACGACGAGATTTATCAGTACACAAAGGGAGCGCCGGATGTATTGCTCAAGCGCTGCACCCATTTCTGGGATGGACAAAGCGTTAAGCCGATGACCGATGAGAAGCGTAAGCAGATTGAAGACAGCAACAAAGCCATGGCGGAGGAGGCGCTGCGTGTTCTGTGCGGCGCGTACCGCAAATGGGATGCCATGCCCGAGGATTTGTCCCCGGACAACCTGGAAAAGAATTTAACCTATATTGGCTTGGTTGGCATGCTGGATCCGGTTCGCCCCGAAGTGCTGCCCGCCATTGAGGAATGCAAGAGCGCCGGCATCCGGCCCATCATGATTACAGGCGACCATAAGGATACCGCCGCCGCTATCGCCAAGCAATTGGGAATGATTACCTCCTCGGATGAGGCGATTACCGGTGCCCAACTGGATGACATCAGCGATGAGCAGCTCGCGAAAACCATTGAGCAGTATTCCGTGTACGCCCGGGTGCAGCCCGAGCACAAGGTACGTATTGTTTCCGCCTGGCAGGGCGACGGCCGGGTCACAGCTATGACGGGCGACGGCGTGAATGACGCTCCCTCCATCAAGCGGGCGGACATCGGCGTAGGCATGGGCATCACTGGCACTGATGTTACCAAGAATGTCGCTGACATGGTGCTGGCGGACGACAACTTCGCTACCATTGTATCGGCTGTGGAGGAAGGCCGACGGATTTATGACAATATCCGCAAAGCCATACAGTTCCTGCTGTCCTCCAATCTGAGCGAAGTAATTTCCATCTTTGTGGCGACCATGATTGGGTTTATTATCCTCAAACCCGCGCATCTTTTGTGGATTAACCTGATTACCGATACTTTCCCGGCCTTAGCTCTGGGCATGGAGCCGCCGGACAAGAATGTAATGAACCGTCCCCCCAGGCAAAAGGGCGAGGGCATCTTTGCCGGCGGCCTGGGCGTGGACGCCATCTATCAGGGCGTCATGGTGGCCATCTTGACTTTGACGGCCTACTATATCGGTCACTACATGGAAGCTGGAACCTGGGAGTTTGTCAACTCCGCCGACGGTATGACCATGGCATTCCTGACAATGAGCATGGCGGAAGTATTCCATTCCTTCAATATGCGTTCCCAGCGGGGCAGCGTCTTCTCCCTGAAAACCCACAACAAGTATCTTTATGGAGCGATGCTGCTGTCCATGCTGCTGACGGCCGCTGTCATCTTCGTTCCCTTCCTGAGCAACGCCTTTGGGTTTGAGAGCATCAGCCTGGTGGAATACGCTGTCTCCATGGGGCTTGCAGTATTGGTGATTCCCATCGTGGAAATTGTCAAGTTCTTCCAGAGGAAATACGGAAAACACTAAACACGAAAGCCCCGGCAAATACTTGCCGGGGCTGATTCTTTAATAAGGATTACTCCGCTTCGTAGTCGATGCAGGTGCGCTTTTCCCGCACCGAAGTGATGAAGTTGCCGAACTCCACATGGGTGGGGTGGTCTTTGTAATACCGAAGTCCCGCCAAATCGTCGAAGGTGCAGATGAGCATGATATCCTCATTGCTCTCCGGTGTTCCTGGCATATTCTCCACAATACACGCGCTGCGGCACGTGGAAATCTCAGAGGTAAAGCGGCTGGCGATTTCCCGTGCTTTTTCAATGTTTTCCTTTTTCGAATGACCCTGTGCCTCATCCTTGAGTTTGAAAAGTACCAAATGCTGAATCATGTCTCTCTCCTCTTTCTGATATCATTCCCCAGAAACCGCAGGGGCTGGCATACCCGAACATCTGTCAGCCTGGAGGTTATGCGTTCGGTATACCTGGCCTGCAGTTCTGAAAGCGACAGGTTTGTGCTGATCACAGTGTTCAGCCTGCTAGTGAAACGGGCATCAATCAGCGCGAACAACTGCTCCACCGTAATGTTTTCCCACATGGGTTCCGTACCCAGGTCGTCGATAAGTAGCAGTTGCGTTTCATAAAACATGCGCATACCATCTTCTTCATGTGAGAAGTACGCTTTACGCATAGCGTTCAGCAATGTATTGGCGGTGACACTCAGCGCCGCGACCCCCTGCTGCTGCGCTTTTTTAGCGATGGCTCGCAAAAGAAAGGTTTTCCCCAGCCCGCTTCTGCCGTAAAATAATAGATTCTTTGGCTTGCTGTCGGGCAGCTGGTTCGCGTATTGCTCGCACCTGCCGCGCAGAACCTGGGCATACTCCCGCTGGGAAATATCCAATCCGGGCATGCTTTCGTCTGAAAACACAGAATCATCAAAGGTCTCAAATGACTCGTCAGTGTCTGCCATGGCAAATTGTTCGCTGATCATTTCCTGGCTGCGTCTGAGGACACAGCTGCAGAATTCTTTTCGATGCTCGCCTGTGTATCCTGTATCCTTGCATAGTACGCAGGTGTATACCGGGTCAAGAAAATCAGAAGGGAAACCGTGTTGTGCCAGCAGCGTCTGGATTCGCTGGCTGCGTCTAAGGGTTTCATCAGGTAAACTGGTTATTTCGATGCCATGAATCGCGCTTTGCAGCCCCTGCAGAATCGCGTTTTTCCTTTGTTCAAGCAAGGTACCGATTTCAGGGCATTTTTCCACTGCCTGGCGCTCATTGGCCAGTTCCTGCTGACGGTTCAGAGGCTGCCGCGCGCGGCATTCCTGCAGTGCTTGCAGCAAACTGTCACGTTGCACGGTTATTTCTCGCCTCCTGAATCAAATCATCAGTCCCTACTTCCAGCTGCTCCTCTGTATACTCCCGCTGGCCGTAGCGGTGCGCGCCGACTTCCCGTGAGGGTCTGGCTGCGCTGCCGGCTGGGTTTTCAGCCTGCGCCTTGTCCACAGTAGTAATTCCTTTCTGTTTCCAGGCGGTAAGCACTTTATCAATGTAGGGTATTTTCTGCTTGGCGTTTCGTGCCTGGGCGGCTGCCAGCTCAATCAAATCCGCGCTATGATGCTGCAGCCATGTCTCCATGGCGGCCAAATCCCGCTCGCTCGGGCTGCCTTCCTGACCGCAGGCGTCCAAAATGCGCTTGGCTGTCGGCAGCAGCGCTTCGCGTTTCGCCAAATGCTTCGCCGCAAGGGTTTCATCGGTTAGCCCCATTTGCTGCCAGGAAGATAGAATGGCATGCAAATCCTCAAACTTTCCGTTTTTCTGGCGGACCGTCTTCGCGGCAAGCAGAATCATGCCGTGAGAAAATTTTGTGTTTAATGATTGGTACGCCTGCTGGACCGCCACGGGATTTATCCGCAGCCCAAGAGAAGATAAGACTTCCTTGGTGGCGTCTAGCAGGTTGCTTTCGTTTTGCAGCTGTGTTTTTACACTGGTTTTGCCCCGTCTTTGGTGCAGTCCTTCCAGAATCCCGTTGAGATACGCGAAGGTGGGGTTGCTGGCTTTAACGGTTTCAGCGCACGCGTCCAGAATATCGGCGGGGGAAAAGCCAAGTGTTTCGATCCAATTTTGATACAGGTTCAGTTCATCCTCGGTAGGGGAGCGGCGTAAACCAAAACGGCGCATCACTGCGGTGGCGCCATCCCGCACCTGCTTGGTGCGGTTGAAAAACGCTTCAGCTTCCTCTTCCGTGGTGATTCCCTCCTCTTTTAGCGAAACCGCAATTTTTTCGGCATGTTTGAAGGTGAAACCAATACCCCGGGTAGCGATGCAGTGGCTGAGCAGCATTAACACGATGCTCTGCGGAATGCCAAGATCCTGCACCCATTCGTAAGCGCTGGCGATTTCGTTGGGGCGGATTTTGCGGCGCTCGGAAAATAAAGCGTATACCGCTTCAGAAAATGCGATATAGGCGCGGTCTCCGCCCACACCGTCCTGCCCGGTCAGCATGCGCTGCCCCAAATGATGCAAGCGGTAGCGGGGCGGGTTATCGCTGAAACGCGTCAGCAAACGGCGCCTCTCCCAATAGCGCAGGGCGGCTTCAACCCGGCCTTCGTCCATGCTGAGTTCTACCGCCATTTCTTTGACGCCGAAACCATCATCCTGCAGCTGACTGTGAAACAGACAGCTTAAATACACCTTGACAAAATCACCTTCCGCACCAGGAAGGTACTCGGTGAGAAACAGGTTTTCTATGGTTGTCACGCCGAATATGCGGCATTGATCATCGCGTTGAAACATGGATTCCTTTCGAAATATGGTTATTCCGCCATCATTTCCTGCTTGAGGGTGGCCAGCATCCGCCTTTCCATACGGGAAACCTGCATTTGTGTCAAGCCCAAATGCTTGGCAGTGACGCTTTGGGACAGCCGTTTGGAAAAACGCAGGGTCAACAATTGTTTTTCGGTATCCGACAGCACGTTCAATGCCTTGCGTAAATCTTCACGCAATTCAAAGGCGTCAAAGCTGCTGTCATCCTCGCCCACCCGGTCAAAGAGCAGCAGGCCGTCCTCATCCGGCGTGTCCAGGGAGGACACAGTGGTTTTGTCGCGCATGGTCTGCACGTCCAGTACCTGCTGAATGTTCCAGCCCAGGGCTTCCGCCAATTCCTGCACAGAAGGTTCCCGGCGGAGGGACTGGGTCAGCTGCTCGTTGGCCCGGTCCATCTTGATGCCCTGTTCCCTTAGCCCCCGGGGGGAGCGCAGCAGCTGCGCCCTGTCGCGGATATAGTTGCGCACCTTGCCGGTGATGGTGGGGGTGACAAATGTGGTAAAGCGCAGTCCCCTGTCAGGCTCAAAACGCTGCAGCGCTTCCACCAGGGCGAGGGCGGCTACCTGTTTTAAATCCTCCAGTTCTACGCCGCGGCCCGCGAAGCGCGCGGCAATCGCCTGGGTCAAAGGCAGAGCGGCCCGCACAGCGGCTTCCAGGGTCTCGTCTGTGCGGTTCAGTGCATATTCCATTGCTGTGTCATGGATTAGATCAGCATTCATGGCTTAATCCACTAACGGGCAGCGACATGCACACGCTGTGGATGCCGCAGGAATCACCTTCCAGGTGGATGTCGGCTACCAGGGTTCCAATGACCAGTCGGGCTGTTTCAGCGTCCGCGGGGACGCATTGCTGGGGAGAAAAGCTGCGCTTGCCTTCCAGGCGGACATTCAGCTTGTCTTCCTCGATGTTGCAGATGAGCATAATGGCCTCCAGGCTCCTAGGCTGGTGGGCCAGCAGGTCGAAGGCTTCGTCAACCGCGATGCGCATGTCCTCAATGGTATCCAGGGATAAGCCGGCAATCGCGCCCACAGCGCTCAGGGAAGAGCGCAGCGCCAACAGCCAGCGGCTGTCTGCGGGAATGGTCAGGTTCAATTCGTTCATTTCTTATTAACCACCTTTATATTTTCAAGGGGGACGATATCCAATAGGTTTGCCCGGGCGTCGTCCCCGTCGTCGCACCACCAGTCCCTGGGGGACAATAGGGTGATGCCTTCCTCGGGCAAATTCAGATACACTGGGATATTACCCGGCATTTTCTTTAATATGCGCTCACACTCTGGCATATCATCCCGGCACAGGCGCACATAGACTTTGGTGTCGGCAATTCTGGCCCGTTCCGTATCGCTAAGGGGAGGCTCCGCGGCTTTCTGGTTATTAAGGGGCTCGATATTATCGATCAGCAGCTTCGTGTCCTCATCTTCCCTGACGGACAGTTTGCCTGTCAGCTTTACCGCGCTGTCCTGTTTGAGGGTGTGGGCAAAACGCTCATACACTTGCGGAAACAGGAGGCACTCGATTTGCCCGGTTAGATCCTCCAACGTGAGGAAGGCCATCATGCCGCCCTTGCGGGTGGCTTTGGGGCGCAGAGCAACCACCAAACCGCCCATCTGCACGTTCTTTCCGTCTTCCGACAGTCCTTTGTCTTCCCGCTCGTTCAGTTCGTCAATATATGCGGTATTGCATGACATACCGTCCAAAGCGTCCGCGTACTCGTTCAGGGGATGACCGGAAATGTAAACGCCCGTCATCTCCTTCTCCATTGATAATAACTGATGCCAGGGGTATTCATCAAGAGGGGGGTACGATTCCCGCACGCTCTGCTGCCGTAGGGGGGTGGCTGTCTCAAACAAGGAGACCTGCCCCTTGATGTTGTTGCGTTTGCGCTGGGCGTTGGCGTCCATCACCTGCTCGTACACCTGGAAGCACTGGTTGCGGTTTCCGCCCAGGCCGTCGAAGGAACCGGACTTGATTAAGCTTTCCACACAGCGTTTGTTGACGAACTCTGAATTAAGGCGGCTGCAGAAATCAAAAATGCTGGTAAACGCTCCATGCTCTTCCCGCTCCCGCACGATGCTTTCCACGGCTTTCTCCCCAATGCCTTTCACCGCGGACAGACCAAAGCGGATGCATTTGGCGCCGTTTTCGATGCTGACCGTAAATTTTCCGATGGATTGATTGATGCTGGGGGGAAGCAGGGGAATACCTGCCTTGCGGCAGTAATGGATGTATCCGGCAATCTTTGGCGCGTTGCCGATCATGCTGCTCATAACGGCGGCCATGTACTCAGCGGGGTAGTGCTTCTTCAGCCATGCGGTCTGAACGCTTACGATGCCATAGGCAGCCGCGTGGGATTTGTTGAAGGCATAGCTGGCAAAGGAAGTCATCTCGTCAAAAATCTGTTCCGCGGCCTCCGGCCTTATGCCCCTGGCGACAGCCCCGAGAACATCTTCCTCCGGCAAGCCGTACACAAAGTTGTGTCTTTCCCTTGCCATGACATCATGCTTTTTCTTGGACATCGCACGGCGCACCAGGTCGCTGCGGCCGTAGGAATACCCGGCAAGCTCCCGGACAATCTGCATCACCTGCTCCTGGTACACAATGCAGCCGTAGGTAACATCCAAAATGGGTGCCAATTCCGGGGTAATGTAGCGGATGCTGGCGGGGTCATGCTTTCCGGCGATATAGCGGGGTATGGATTCCATGGGGCCAGGCCGGTACAGGGAGATAGCGGCGATGATGTCCTCAAACACCTGGGGTTTCATGGCCGTCAGGAAGGAGCGCATGCCGGTGCCTTCCAACTGGAACACGCCGTCGGTATCGCCGGAGGAGATCATGTCATATACCAATGGGTCATCCATGGGGATGTCCTCAGGCTTCATCACCACACCCTGCCTGGCTATTAAATCCAGGGTATCACGAATGACCGTCAGGGTGCGCAGCCCCAGAAAGTCCACTTTCAGCAGCCCCAGCTTTTCAATGTCCCCCATGGGGAACTGGGTGGTGATGACATCATCGTTTTTCTGCAGCGGAACATAATGCAGTACGGGTTCTTTGGTTATCAGCACCCCGGCGGCGTGGGTTCCCGCGTGGCGGGGCATCCCCTCCAGCAGCAGGGCGGTGGAAATCAGCTTATTCATTCTGGGGTCGTTCTCATTGGTGGAACGGAACTCCGGGTTAACCGTCAATGCCCTGTCCAGGGTAATCCCCAGTTCCATGGGCACCATTTTGGCGACAGTGTCCACTTCCTGATAGCTGTAACCAAGCACACGCCCCACATCCCGGATAACGCCCCTGGCTGCCATGGTGCCAAAGGTAATAATCTGGGACACATGGTCGGCGCCATACTTGGCGGCAACATAATCAATAACTTCCTGCCGTCTTTCAAAGCAAAAGTCAACGTCGATATCCGGCATGGTGATGCGCTCCGGGTTAAGGAAGCGCTCAAACAGCAGGTTGTACTTAAGGGGATCTGCCATGGTGATATCCAGACAATAAGCCACGATGCTGCCGGCGCTGCTGCCGCGGCCTGGGCCTACCATGATGGCGTTGTCCTTGGCGTATTTGATAAAATCCCACACAATCAGGAAATAGTCTACATACCCCATGGCAGAGATTGTTTGCAGTTCATATTCCAGCCTGGCGCGCGCTTCTGATGGGTTGCCGGGATAGCGGATAGAAAAGCCTTCCTCGCACAGACGGCGCAGCATGTTTTCGCTGCTGTCGCCTTCGGGGATGGGGAAGGAGGGCAGGTGAATGGTGTGAAAATCGAAGGAAACATTGCATCGTTTAGCAATTTCTCCCGTGACATGAACTGCATCGTCCAGCCCGGGGAACAGGCGCAGCATTTCTTCTTCGCTTTTTACATACAATTCCTGGGTATCCATGCGCATCCGGTACTCATCATCCAGTGTTTTGCCGGTCTGGATGCACATCAGCACCTCCTGGGCGGCGGCGTCCTCCCTTTCCAGGTAATGGCAGTCGTTGGTGGCTGCCAGAGGCACACCCGTTTCCCGGGATAACTGCACCAGTTTCGGCAATATTTCCTTTTCCTCGCGGATGCCGTGGTCCATGATTTCGATAAAAAAATTGTTCTCGCCAAAGATATCCCGCATTTCCAGGACATACTTCTTTGCGTCCTCATAACGACCTTCCAATAAAAGCCGCGGTAAATCCCCGGACAGGCAGGCGGTTAAGGCAATCAATCCCTCGCTGTGTTCTTTGAGCAAAGCATAGTCGATTCTTGGCTTATAATAGAATCCCCGGGTGAATCCCTCGCTGACCAGCTTGGTCAGGTTGCGGTATCCGGTATTGTTTTCACACAACAGAATCAGGTGGCTGTATTCCCGCGCGTACACCCCTTTTTCTTCCATGTTGGGGCACACGTAGACCTCGCAACCGATGACCGGGTGGATCCCTTCGTCCCTGCATGCCTGATAAAAATCAATCGCGCCGTACATGACCCCGTGATCCGTCATGGCGCAGGCGTCCATGCCCAGGCTTTTCAGCCGTTTCATCAACGGCTTGATGCGGCACGCGCCATCGAGCAGGCTGTATGCCGTATGCAGATGCAGGTGGGTAAAAGCCATCAGAGATCCTCCTTCAGATACCTGCTTATTATAAGGTATCCCTCTGGTTTACGCAACGCCGCCGCAAAGCCCTTCCTTGCATTGCAAGGGTACTTTTCAGTATAATACCGTGGAGGGAGGTGAGAGCATGGACAGACAGGAGTTAACCATCGCGGCTCTTGCTACGCCGCCGGGCAGAGGAGGCATTGCCATTGTGCGTGTCAGCGGGAGAAAGGCGGAGGAACTGCTCAAACTGGTGTTTCGCCCGGAGGGTAGTGTTGATGATGTAGAGAGTCACCGAATGATGTATGGAAAAATCTTCGATGGGCGTGAAGCGGTTGATGAGTGCATGGCTGTTCTGATGCGCGCTCCCCGCAGTTATACCAGGGAAGATGTGGCCGAGCTGCAGCTGCATGGCGGCGACTATGTAGCCCAGCGGGTTTTAAAGCTTTTATACGACCATGGCGCCGCGCCGGCGGAGCCGGGCGAGTTTACGCGCCGCGCGTTTCTCAACGGCCGCTTAGACTTAAGTCGAGCCGAAGCGGTGATGAGCCTGATCTCCGCTCAGGGCGAGAAGGCGTCCAGAGCGGCGATGCGCCAACTGGAAGGCGGCGCGTTTACCTTTATCCATGGCATTCAAAAGGAACTGGTGGACATGCTGTCCGGTGTGGAAGCGGTGCTTGATTTTCCAGACGAAGTGGATGAAACGGAAACATCGGAAAAACTGGCGGTAAAAGCAGGCGAATTAGCGGAGCGTTTGGCAGGCGCATGCAATGAACGGAGCGCCCGGTTCTTGGATTCCGGTATGGAAGTCACCATCTTCGGCCCGCCCAATGTAGGAAAATCATCCCTCTTCAACGCGCTGATGATGGAGGAGAGGGCGATTGTAACCGATATCCCGGGAACCACCAGGGATATTGTATACGGCAGCATTTTAATCGGCGGTTTGCGCGTCAATCTCAGCGACACGGCAGGCATCCACGAATCCACCGAAAATATCGAAAAAATCGGCGTGGAACGGGCGCTTGGCGCGATGCACACCGCTGATTTGCTGCTTGTCGTGGTAGACGGCAGCAGCCCTTTAACCAGGGAGGAACACGCGCTCATCATGCAGACGGAGGGAAGGCCGCGGGTGCTTTTGCAAAGCAAGAGCGATCTGTGCGGCTCACCGTATTTGGATAACATCATTCTGTTTTCCGCCCATACGGGGGAAGGCATGGACAAGGTAAAAGAGGCGATTGTAAAAGCCGCTGGCGAACCCCTGGACAGCCAGTTGACATTGGAGAGGCATATCCAGCTGGCCAGACAAGCAGCCCAAACCCTGGAAGAAGCGAGGGAGTCGTTCCAAAAAGGTGAAAGCATCGACTTATGCGCCGTTCATTTGCAGGACGCGCTGCGCATTCTGGGCAGAATTACCGGCGACCATGTGGATGAAGCGCTGCTGGACGCGGTGTTCTCAAACTTCTGTGTGGGTAAGTAGCGAAAAAACAGCATTTTATAAGTAAGCAAAATTGATCCTGTGGGGAGGGTTTATGTCAGGTTTCAGACAACGCATCCAGGAATGGGATGATATGTACAATGATCTGCCCCGGAAAGTATTCTTAATCGTTCTTATTATCGTCAGCGCTTTTGTGATACTGAATATCCTGCCGTTCACCTGGCCGTTTGTGCTTGGCTTGCTTTTCGCGGCTTTGATGAATCCGCTGGTAAAGCTTTTATCAGGCTTGCTGAAGAAAAAAAAAGGCGCACAGAAAATCGCCACTATGATCTCCATGCTGATTGTATATGGGGTCATTATCATCTTATTGCTGATGCTGGTGCGCCAGGTAATTATTGAAGGGGAAAAGCTGGTCAACAACATACCCGGCATCATTACCTGGGTGCAGGATACCCTGCAGGGATGGATTGACCGGTTCGCGCCGGATTCTCTGGAACCGGAACAGGAGGTTCTGGCAGCCCGGCTGGACCAGATTATCGCCTCCCTTTCCGACACCATACGCAACTTTGTATCCCGCGTAACCCCCGCCGTTGCCTCTGGCGCATGGTCCACCGTCACGGGCATCCCCCATGCCATCCTCTTTGTGGTGATGACCATGATGTCCTCCTTTTATTTCGTCAGCGACAAGACCAGAATCCGCGATTACCTCATCCGTGTGCTGCCCGAGCCCGTCATCAACCGGGGAGAAATTCTGAGAAAAAGCATTTTTTCCGCCGTGTTCAAGCAGATACAGGCGCAAATCCTCATCTCCATCACCATCATGGTAGCGCTGGTTATCGGTTTCGCGCTGTTTAAAATCGACTACGCTTTAATATTGGGCATCGTGATAGGCTTCCTGGATGTGCTGCCCATCATAGGGGCGGGTACTTTTCTGATTCCCTGGGCGCTGTTTAACCTGTTCGCGGGCAACATCTCGCTGGGGCTGCGCCTTGCCGTGATGTATCTTGTGGTGGTTGTTATCCGGCAGGTGATTGAACCCCGTATCGTGGGGCAAAAACTCGGACTGTATCCGCTGATCAGCATGGTGAGTATGTATGTAGGGCTGAGGCTGCTGGGCTTCCTGGGATTGATTCTGGGCCCTGTAATCGCGAATATCTGCAAAGTTGTGCTGGAAAGCGACGCGGAAGTTCGCAGACAGCAGCGGGCAGCGGCGGCCTTGAAGGATCAAGCTGTACCAATTGAAAATAATTAGTCTTCTCTTTATGATATGAAACCGCATGAAAATACCCCTGGAACGTGAGTTCCAGGGGTACTCGCTATTTGGCAGGGGCAGAAGGACTCGAACCCTCAACAAAGGTTTTGGAGACCCACGTGTTACCATTACACCATGCCCCTTTGGATAACGGGAGCATTATAATCAAACTGCTTTGCGTTGTCAAGCAAGTAAGGGTATGATATCATGATGTTTATGTAAGAAATATGGATAACAGGAGGATTTCATGCCGCAAGGTGTCGTATTGGTGTTGCTGATGCTGGCGGGCAGTTTGCTGGCGAAAATGAGCTGGGATAAAAAGACGGAAGCCCGCAAATTGACGACTCAATGGGGTACGGATGAAGCATTGAAAATGCTGGAGCCGGAACTTCTGCAGGATGCTGCGGAGTATTGGCAAAAGAAAAAGGTATCTGTTCCAGGCGGTTCTCAGGTGGATGACATCACCTGGAATGATCTGAGCATGGATGATGTGTTCCGCGGCATTGATGCCACGCAATCTATCACGGGGAGTGAAGTGCTGTATGCTATGCTGCGCCATACCGGCACACAGGAAGAAAGGCTCGAGCGGCGGAGGAAAGCCGCCCAGCTATTGCAGCAGGATGAGGGAACGCGCATACAGGTCCAGAAAGCCCTTCGCCGTATAACCAGGGGGCATTTTCATGGCGCGCAGCGTTATTTATGGAATGTGGAATTCATGTATCCATCAAATCGGCATGTGTATTTGCTGCTGGGCATCCTGCTTCTTCTTTCCATTGCTTTGTCCATTTTCGTACCCAGGCTGTTCACCCTGGTTATTATCATGATGGCGGTTAACGCTGTTGTTTACTACAAGTTCAGCCCGTCATGGCGCAAAGAAGAAGTGGCGCTGAAGTATCTTTCCAGTGTTATTGGCGCGGCCAACGCGATGGAAAAGATTCAGGCACCGGCGATACGCGCGTATCTGGATGATATATACCAAGCGAACAATTTGCTGAAACCGGTTTTGCGCTGGGTGCCTGTTTTTTCTGTCAATGGGACAACCCTGGATGAATTGCTGATTGATTATCTAAAAATTTTCTTTCTGTTTGACGTGTTCGCGTATTGCCGCATTATTCGGCATCTCATCAACAGACAAGCGGAAATACGGCTTGTTTTCGAAACAGTGGGAGAGATTGACAGCTGTCTCGCCCTTGCGCAAATGATGCAAAGAAATGAGGATATCTGTAAGCCCCGCTTCCATATACAACACACAGTTCAAGCAGAGCATATGCTGCATCCCTTGGTAAAGAACTGCGTGCCCAATCGCTTTACCTGGGATGAAAATATTCTGCTGACAGGCTCTAACGCCTCCGGAAAATCCACCTTTATCAAGGCTGTGGCGCTCAACGCTATTCTCGCGCAGACCCTGGGCATCTGCTTCGCTCATACGTTTATCATGCCCCGTGCCCGGGTTATGACATCCATGGCGATACGGGATGATGTACAGGCGGGAGACAGCTATTTCATCAAAGAACTGAAAAGCCTCAAACGCATCGCGGACGCCTCGCGGGAGGAGGGCTTTTTACTATGCTTTATTGATGAAATACTCAGAGGTACCAATACCCAGGAACGTATTGCAGCCTCTTCTGCTTTGTTGGAAAACCTTGCGGAACAACGCCTGCTTTGTATGGCGGCAACACATGATATCGAGCTGACCAAAATCTTAGAGGCCTTTTATCATAACTGGCATTTCAGGGAAGAAATGGAGGATGGCAGAATCAGCTTTACCTTCACCCTGCATGACGGACCTGCCACTTCGCGAAATGCAATCAGCCTGCTTGAACAGATGGGGTTTGAGGCGGAAGTAATCAGCAAAGCGCGCTCCCGCGCGGCTGATTTTGATGCCCATGGCACCTGGCGCTGAGGCTGCGTAAATCTTGTTATTTATTCCTTTGTGTGGTAAACTGACGCTGCTATGGCGCTTGCCATACACATTGGACAAGAGTTAGGAAGATTGCATGGCACATATTTTTATTGACGCGATGGGGGGAGACCACGCACCCGAGTCAACGGTGCTTGGCACAATTGAAGCATTGCGCGCGCTGCCGGAACTGAAGGTTTCCATAGGCGGCGATTTGCGGCTGATCGAACCATACCTGGCTGACGCAGGCGATGTCAGTGCGCGCATTAGCCTGGTTGACGCGCCTGACACCATCACCAATCACGACGCGCCTGCCATGGCAATCCGTCAGAAAAAAAACTCTTCCATTGTGAAAGGCATGCTGGCTGTACGGGAGAAAGCGGCGGACGGCTTTGTTTCCTCGGGCTCTACCGGTGCTGTGTTAACGGGCGGCATGCTGCGTTTGGGCCGTATACCCGGCATTGAGCGCCCGGCGCTCGCGCCCCTTTTGCCCAATGGGAAAAGTCAGTTCCTGCTGATTGACTGCGGTGCGAATATCGATTGCAAACCGGAATGGCTGGTGCAGTTCGGCATCATGGGGGACGCGTACATGCGCGTTGTCTTTGGCATGGACAAGCCCCGCATTGGTTTAATCAACAATGGTGAGGAGTCCGAGAAGGGCAATGCCCTTACCAAGGCTACCTATCCCTTGATGGAACAGGCGCCTTTCCATTTTGTCGGCAATGTCGAAGCCCGGTATATCACAGCGGACAAAGCGGACGTGGTGGTCTGCGACGGCTTTGACGGCAACCTGATTTTGAAATTCATGGAGGGTGTCGTTGGCACCATCATGGGGATTATCAAACAGGAGTTGGTAGCAGATACCCGCAGCAAAATGGGCGCGCTGCTCGCGAAACCTGCCTTCAAGCGTGTGAAAATGCGCATGGATTACACCGAAATCGGCGGGGCGCCTTTGCTGGGGG
Source organism: uncultured Clostridia bacterium (assembly GCA_937894675.1). Taxonomy (GTDB): domain Bacteria; phylum Bacillota; class Clostridia; order Christensenellales; family Aristaeellaceae; genus DTU024. Next base: position 91,752 of record CALCQO010000047.1, on the reverse strand, counting down.
TTCAGGGTGCTGTAGTAAAAGCCCACGGCTCCTGCAACGCGCATGCTTTTGCCTGCGCCATACAACAGTGCTTCAACATGGTTCAGGGCGATGTTGCCCAGGCTATTGCTGATCAATTAATAGAAAAATAATTGGGAGGAATTTACATGGTATTTGAGACTGTTTCTAAGCTGATTGCCGATCAATTGAAGGTGTCTGCTGACAAGGTGGTTCCGGAAGCTCGCTTGGTGGAAGATTTGGGTGCCGACAGCGCCAACATCATGGTATTGATTATGGACCTGGAGGATGAGTACCAGCTTCAGGTTGAGGACAGCGCCATTACAGAACTGAAAACTGTGGGCGACATCGTTACCTATATCGAAAAAGCGACCAGTAAGTAACGAACATCAAGTCAGGCTGCTGCGCTATAGAGCAGCAGCCGTTTTTTTGCGGAAAGGAATGGGCAGGAACGCTTACTCTGCAGCAGACAATTGGATATCAATTTAAGAAAGAATCGCTTCTTCAGCGGGCTTTGACGCATCCAAGCTTTAGCTTGAAGCATAACCAGCGCCTGGAGTTTTTAGGCGACGCGGTTTTGGAACTAACCGTCAGCCAGATGCTCTATGACATAGCACCTAAGATGCAGGAAGGCGCCATGACGCGCAAGCGCGCTCTGATGGTGTGCGAGGACACCTTGGCTGATTTAGCCAACCAAATCAATCTGGGGAACTATTTGCGCCTCAGCAAGGATTTTGAAGCAGGCGGGGGCAAGAAGAACCGCGCGGTTCTTGCGGACGCCATGGAAGCGTTGCTGGCGGCGGTTTATCTGGATGGGGGTATGGACGCCGCAGAAGCGGTGATTCATGCTCTCTGGCAGCCGCGCCTGCTGGCCGCGCAATCTGATTTGGACAGCAAGGGTGCTTTGCAGGCATATTTGCAAAGCAAAGGAATGCTTGAGCCGCCTAAATATGTGCAGATTTCAGCGGAAGGCCCCGCCCATAAACGCAGCTTTGAAATGGCGGTTCTTGTTGAGGGCAAGGAAGAGGCAAGGGCGGTAGCAACAACCAAAAAGAAGGCGGAGATGGAAGCGGCGCATATAGCTCTTCAAAAAATCTCCAGGCAGGATCGCAGCGATGAAGCTTAAACGGCTGGAGATATTTGGATTTAAATCTTTCGCCCAGCGAACGGATATTACCTTCAACCAGGGGATTACCGGCATTGTCGGCCCAAATGGTTCAGGCAAAAGCAATATCAGCGACGCGGTGCGCTGGGTTTTAGGCGAACAAAGCGCCAAAGCCCTCCGCGGCGCAAAAATGGAGGATGTCATTTTCAATGGCACCCAAAAGCGCAAAGCCATGCCCTATTGCGAAGTATCCCTGATTTTCGACAATGAGGACGGGGCGCTGAATACAAAGTTTTCAGAGGTTATGGTAACCAGGCGGGTGTACCGAAGCGGGGAGGGAGAGTATTACCTGAACAAAACCGCTTGCCGCCTGAAAGATATTATCGAACTGTTCCGCGATACAGGCATTGGACGGGAAGGATATTCCATCATCGGCCAGGGGCGGATTGATGATATTCTGTCCGCCCGCGGGGAGGAGCGCCGTCAGGTATTCGAGGAAGCCGCGGGCATCGTTACCTACAGGGTCCGCAAGGAGGAAGCGGAGCGCAGCCTGCAGAAAACCCGGGACAACTTGCTGCGGGTCAATGACTTGATTGAGGAAATCGGTCTGCGCCTGGATCCCCTGAAAGAACAGGCGGAAGCCGCCAGGGAATACATCGACCTGACAAACAGGTTAAAAGACCTGGAACTAAATATTTATCTGGTTCGGCACGGCAAGCTCAAGGAACGCATTGAGTCCATGAGCCAAACCATGCTGGAGCAGGAAAAATTGATAAACGATACGAACCAGGAATTAGCGGAGAATGCTGCCCTGCGCAGTCAGCTGGAGCAGGAACAGGAAAAACTGGAAAATTCCCTCCAGCAGGCGCGGGCCATATTGGAGGAGAAAAGCGAAGAAGTCAATGCGGCTAGAAGCGAACGGGAAAAGAAACTGGCCAAGCTCTCCGCCCAGGAAACAGAGATAGCGCGCCTTGACGAGATGAACCAAGAGAACGCTCAGCGCATAGAAGAACTAACCATTTTATCTACCCGCGGAGATGCGGATAAGGAAGAAACGGATAAAAAGCTGAAGCTGGCACAGGCAGCGCTGGCTGAAGAAAGCGGCAAGCTTGAGCAGCTGCTCACTGCAGCCGACGATGCGGAAGAAAAACTGAATCTGCATAAAGACCGTCTCTTGCAGGCGGTGAACCGCATGACAGATGTGAAAAGTCTGGAAGCGCGCCAGCAAACCATGCTGACCCAGATGCGTAAAAGGCTGGGCGAAGTTGTGCTTGGGATTGAAGACTTACAGCGCGAGGAAGAGGCGCTGGAAACTGTCCATCACAAGGCGCAGCAGCAGGTTGTCATCGCGCAGCAGCAGCTGAAGGTTCTTCAGGAAGATGTTGCGGCTTTGGAAGATGACCTTGCCGGCAAGACAAAGCAGCTTTCTGAGATTGATGAAGAAATGCGCGCGTTAACAAGCAAGCTGCAGTCCGAAGCAAGCCGCATGAATCTGATGGAGGAGATGTCCAAAGGGTATGAGGGGTATTACGGCGCTGTCCGCAAAGCCATCGAGTACGCCAAGGATAATCCCAAAGTGCATGGTGTTGTCGCCCGGCTGATACGTGTCCCCAAAGTTTATGAAACCGCGATTGACATGATACTTGGGGGGACGCTGCAGCATATCGTGACGGAAGACGAGGAAACGGCCAAGCGGCTGATTGATTATCTGCGGACTAACCGACTGGGCAGAACCACCTTTTTACCGCTGACGGCTATTAAACCACGCTTGTTGCAAATAAACGAGCGGCGTGCTTTGGAAATGCCGGGCTGCGTGGGCGTAGCCAGTGAAATGATTGGGTTTGATGAAAAATTCAGACCAGTGGTGGAGAACATCCTTGGCCGAACCGTGATTGCCAGGGATTTAGACGCAGCTATTGGCATCATGCGGGCGGGCAAGCATGGATTCAATGTGGTAACCCTGGAAGGGGATGTTATGCGCGCTGGCGGCGCCATGACAGGCGGCACATCTCAGAACCAAAGCATCAGTCTGCTGGGGCGTGAGAGGGAAATCAAGGAACTGCGGGAAGCAATCAGCCAGCAGCAGCAAGTATTGATGGAACTCGAAAAACAAAAGGCACAGATCGCTAAGCAGAGAGAAGAAACAAAACGTTTGCGCTCGGAAGCCTTTGACCGCTTGCATGATGAGGAAATCGTTGTAGCCAGGGATCAGGAACGGGCGCAGAACGCGCGCGGCGACCTGGACACGAATCAAAAACGTTTGCGGGATACCCTGGACGCGCAGAATCAGCTGGAGCAATCGATTATCGAAATTGAGCAGGATCTGGAAAAGGCGTTGAACCAGAGCCGCGATGTAGACATCGATCGGGAAGCGATGGAGCGGAAGACCCTTGAACTGCAGGAAGCACTAACCGCCCTTCGTAATGAATCGGATGACCAGCGGGACAAGGTATCCAGGCACCAGGAGGAATATACCTCCTTTATGCATGCGGTGGATATGCTGCACCGGGATCGGAAGCGCTGGCAGGAAGAAATGTCCGCCCTTGGGGACAGATTGCAGCGCAACCAAACAAAACGTATAACCTTATTTGATGAGTTTGTCATTGACAAAGAGCGTGCATCGCAGCAGGAAACGAATATTGAAAAACTTGTTCATGTCAGGCAGCAAGCGGATGAGAATGTGCAGCAGGTCGATACCGAGCGCAGAAATCTGACCAAGCGGCAGAGAGAATTGAGCGATGAGACGGATCAGCTGCATGCATCCCTGAATGACTTAAGCAGTAAGTACCATAAGTCTGAAATGGTGCATGCCCGTACCCAGGATGAACTGCAGACCATGACGGACCATATCTGGAATACCTATGAGCTGACCTACTCGGGGGCGGAAGCTTACCGGTTTGAAACCAAGTTTGAGCTGCCCGCAGGCGAGCGGGAGGCAAACCGCATTAAAAGTGATATTCGGGACATGGGACCCATCAATATCCACGCTGTGGAAGAGTATGCCCAGACAAAATCCCGCTTTGACAGCATGGTGACCCAGCGCGATGACGCGCAGAAAGCGGAAAATGACCTGGTGGAATTGATACGGCAGCTGCTTGGTGAAATGGAAAAGCAATTTGTCGCGGAGTTTGAGAAACTCAATGTATTCTTTGGGGAAACCTTCGAGCGGCTCTTTGGCGGAGGCCAGGCGGAACTGAAACTGACCGATCCTCAGCAGCCGTTAACATGCGGTATTGATATCGTCGCGCAGCCGCCGGGAAAGAAACTGCAGCTGCTCAGTTTGCTGTCGGGCGGAGAAAGGGCACTGACAGCCATCGCCATCCTTTTTGCGATGCTGAAGTTGAAACCGACCCCTTTCTGTGTGCTTGATGAAATTGAGGCGGCTCTTGATGACGCCAACATCGGCTACTTTGCCGACTACCTGGCGGAGTATGCTCAAACAACCCAATTTATTGTTGTCACCCACAGGAAGGGAACCATGGAGCGCTGCGACGCATTGTACGGCGTGGCAATGCAGGAAAAAGGCGTTTCCGGCATGGTGTCTGTGAACCTGGAAAACTACGCTTAGGAACAGGAGGAACATAACATGGCAGGTTTTTTTCAACGGCTGATAGATGGATTAAGCAAAACAAGGGGAAACCTCACGGACAAGGTGGATAACCTGGTGGCGTCCTCAACCGTGGTTGATGAGGATTTTTTTGAAGAATTGACGGATATCCTGGTGATGGCGGACACCGGCGTGCGAACCGCTGAAGAATTGGTTGATAAACTGCGGGAGGAAGTAAAGAAAAACAAAGTCCGCGACGCTGCCCAGGCGAGAGTGCTTTTCAAACAGATTCTGGTAGAGCATATGAACATCCCCCGTCCTACCCTCCAGTGGCCTATGGTGATGCTGGTGGTGGGGGTCAACGGCGTTGGCAAAACGACAACAGTAGGCAAATTGGCGCTGCGCTTCAAAGAAGTAGGCCGCTCTGTGGTGCTGGCCGCGGCGGATACTTTCCGCGCAGCAGCGGATGACCAATTGGCGGTTTGGGCGAAACGGGCGGATGTCCCGCTGATTAAGCATCAGGAAGGGGGGGACCCTGCGGCGGTTGTTTATGACGCGGTGCAATCCGCCAAAGCCCGAAATACGGACCTTCTGATTGTGGATACCGCGGGGCGGCTGCACAACAAGAAAAATTTAATGGACGAACTGAATAAAATCCGCCGCGTTATCGACAGGGAGTATCCCCAGGCAACCATGCGCAGCATGCTGATTCTGGACGCTACCACAGGCCAGAATGGCTTGAATCAGGCAAAGCAGTTTAAAGAGTCGGCGGAGATTAACGGCATCATTCTCACCAAACTCGATGGCACTGCCAAAGGCGGAATCGCGCTGGCAATCCGAAGTGAACTGAATGTCCCGGTTTGGTACATCGGCGTTGGGGAAGGAATTGATGATCTGCAGGCTTTTGACGCGAAGGAATTTATTGAAGCATTATTCTGAAGATACGAAGAAAAAACACGTCAGCCTTTGTCGGCGTTATCAAATCTGATATACTTACTAAGTCATCCATTCAAAGGATGACTTTTGCACAGCAGGACAAAAGGAGCACCTGAGATGAAGAAAATTATGCTAGGCAATGAGGCCATTGCCAGAGGCGCTTATGAAGCCGGGGTAACTGTTGTTTCCAGCTACCCGGGCACACCCAGTACAGAAATAACGGAAGCCGCCGCAACCTACCCCGAAATGCTATGCGAATGGGCAACCAACGAAAAAGTGGCTGTAGAAACCGCTTATGGCGCCAGCATGATGGGCGCCAGGGCGATGAGCTGCATGAAGCATGTAGGGGTGAATGTCGCCGCGGACCCTCTTTTTACCGCGGCTTACACCGGTGTAAACGGCGGTCTGGTTATTGTGTGCGCGGATGATCCCGCCATGCATTCCAGCCAGAATGAACAGGACACTCGGCAGATTGCCCGGGCGTCCCATATCCCCATGCTGGAGCCTGCTGACAGTCAGGAAGCCAAGGACATGATGATTCTTGCTTACCAGATTTCGGAATCCTATGATACGCCTGTTTTTGTCCGTATCACGACAAGGCTTGCCCACCAGCGCTCCCCCGTGGAATTGGGGGAACGGCTGCAGGTTGTCCCAAAGGAGTATAAGAAGGATATCAGCAAGTATGTCATGATGCCCGGCATGGCCAGAAAGCGGCATGTCATGGTGGAGGAAAGGGAGAACAGGCTGCGGCTGGATGCCGACAGCATGCCTGAAAACCGCGTGGAAATGCGGGATAAAAGCATGGGCGTTGTGTGCGGCGGCGTTGTCTACCATTATGTGCGGGAAGCACTTCCCAACGCCAGCGTGCTGAAACTGGGCCTTACCTATCCGCTGCCGGAAAAAATGATTCGTGATTTCGCAGGGCAGGTTGATTCTCTGTATGTGATTGAGGAATTGGAAGGAGTTATCGAAAGGGACATCGCGGCCATGGGCATCTCTGTGCGGGGAAAAGACCTGACAGGATTGCAGGGGGAACTATCGGTAGAGCGCATACGTTCTCTCTTTGGCTTGGGAAAAACGATAAATACAGCTGATTTGCCTGCCCGCCCGCCTGTGCTATGCCCGGGTTGCCCGCACCGCGCTTCCTTCTACGCCATGAAGAAGCTGAAGCTGACAGTATTCGGCGATATCGGCTGCTACACGTTAGGCGCGCTGAAACCGCTCAACGGCCTTGACGCTTCCCTGTGCATGGGCGCCAGCATCGGCATGGCCTTTGGTGCGGAGAAAACCAAGGGAAAAGACTTTTCTAGAAGCGCTGTCGCGGTGATTGGCGACTCCACCTTCCTGCACAGCGGCATCCCATCCTTAATCAACGCCATTTACAATGGCGGTACCATTACCGTAGTGCTGCTTGATAATCGGATTACCGCCATGACAGGCCATCAGCAGAATGCCGGCATGGGGTTTGATATCTACAGCCACCAAACCAAAGAAGTGGACTTTGTGCAGCTGTGTGAAACCCTAGGCGCAAGGGCGCGTGAAGTAGACCCCATGAATGTGCGCGCCATGACAACAGCCCTTAAGGAAGAGCTGGCGTATGAGGGCGTTTCGGTGATTGTCGCGAAATCTCCCTGCGCGCTGATTATTCCCAAACATGATCCGGTCAGGGTCGAAGGCTGCCGCAACTGCGGTATCTGCCTCCAAATTGGCTGCCCAGCTATCCTGAAAGCAGAGGGCGGTATTGAAATCGATGATTCGTTGTGCACGGGCTGCGGGGTATGCAGCCAGCTTTGCCCGCACCACGCGCTGATTGACGCCCCGGCGAAGGAGGAAATGGTATGAAGTACAATATTGTCATCGTCGGGGTTGGCGGTCAGGGTACGTTGTTGGCAAGTAAGATTCTGGGCGGGATTGCCTTGTCCCAGGGGCTGGATGTAAAGGTTAGCGAAATACACGGCATGGCGCAGCGCGGCGGCAGTGTGATTACCCATGTGCGCATGGGGGACGAAGTATTCGCGCCCCTTGTTTCCCCGGGAGAGGCGGATTATATCCTGGCTTTTGAATGGCTGGAAGCGCTGCGTTCAGAGTATTTTCTGAAGGAAGACGGCTTGCTGATTGCCAACACCCAGCGAATCATGCCCATGCCGGTGATTCTGGGGGATGCCCCCTACCCGGAACAGGAAGCCGCAGTTAAGTGTTTGTGCATGGATGCCTACCATATGGCATGTGAAGCTGGTTCAGCCAGAAGCGTAAACATGGTGCTGTTGGGGGTACTGTCCAAGTTCCTGCCTTTTGAACAGGAAGTCTGGGAAGAAACCATTGAGAAGATTGTACCGCCCAAAACACTGGACACAAACTACCGCGCGTTCCGCGCGGGCAGAGATATCGCACACAAACAGGGAGCGAATGTATGATAGAAACACCGATTTGGGCGCCGGACATTGAAAAAGCATCCCGTGATGAACTGCGGCATCTGCAGGATAAACGCCTGCGTTCCCTGGTGAAAAGAGTATATGAACATGTGCCTTTTTACCGGAAAAAAATGGATGATCTTGGCGTGGAGCCGGAGGACATCCATGGCGTGGAGCAGATTCATCTGCTGCCCTTTACGGAAAAACAGGACCTTCGGGATAATTATCCCTTCGGTCTGTTCGCCGTGCCGCAGGAGGATATCGTGCGCGTTCATGCTTCCTCGGGGACAACGGGGAAACCAACTGTCGCCGGCTATACAGCGGGGGATATCCAGGTTTGGGCTGATTTAATGGCCCGCTCCCTGACCTGCGCCGGGGTGACAAAAAAATCCGTTGTTCATGTTTCTTATGGGTACGGTTTGTTTACAGGGGGGCTTGGCGCCCATTATGGGGTGGAGCGTATTGGTGCGTCCGTTATTCCAGTTAGCGGCGGCAATACGGAAAGGCAGCTGACCTTGCTGGAAGATTTCAAGGCGACAACCCTGTGCTGCACGCCGTCCTATGCTTTGAACATCGCGGAGGCCATGCAAAAGCAGGGGATTACCCTGGACAGGCTGCATCTTGCCTCCGGCGTCTTTGGCGCGGAGCCCTGGACAGACGGGATGCGGTGCAAAATCGAGGAAATGCTGGGCATCAAAGCCCTGGACGTATACGGACTTACGGAGATTATGGGTCCCGGTGTATCCATGGAATGTGTCAACAATCAGGGGCTGCACATCTGGGAGGACTGTTTTTACCCGGAAATCATTGATGAAAATGGAAAGCAGCTGCCCAACGGACAGGAAGGCGAGATTGTTTTTACCACCATCCTGAAGGAAGGTATGCCCCTGCTGCGCTACCGCACCCATGATGTAACCACCCTGGATGACGCGCCTTGCGCGTGCGGCAGGACCCATGTTCGCATGAAGCGTGTGCGCCTGCGTACAGATGACATGCTCATTATCCGCGGCGTGAATGTATTCCCCTCCCAGGTGGAGCATGTGCTGATGCAAATCAAGGGTGTCATGCCGTACTACCAGATTATTGTCGATAGAAAACAGAATATGGATACCATGGAGGTGCAGGTGGAACTGGATAGCCGCCTGATCAGCGACACGGTGCGTGAGATAGAGCAGTTAAAGACCCATATCAGCCATGAACTGGCAGCCAACCTGCTGATTCGGGCGGAAGTCAAACTTGTGCAGCCGGGCAGCCTGCCAAGAACGGATGGGAAAGCCAAGCGCGTCATCGACCGCCGCAGGGATGAAGGGGAAAATTCCTGTAGCAAACGATGATTTGCTATGCTATAATTTGTCAAGAAGGGAGAGATGAATATGTACGTCAAACAGATTTCTGTATTCATTGAGAATACCCCCGGCCGCCTGGCTGATTTCACCCGTCTGCTGGGTGACCACCAGATTGATTTGATTTCCCTCTCCATAGCCGACACAACCACCTTTGGTATCCTTCGGGGAATCGTCAAAGACTATGACCGCGCCGTGGATGTCATCAACCAGGCGGGGTACACAGCGTGCCTGACGGATGTTCTGACGATCGAGGTTCCCGATGTGCCGGGAGCCTTGGCCAAAGTGCTAGGTATTTTAAGCGAAAGCGGCGTCAGCATCGAATACCTGTATTCCTTCCTGCGTGATGGAGGAAAGGAAGCGTTCATCATTCTGCGCACAGAGCAGATTGACAAAGCCTACGAAACCCTCAAGCATAACCATGTCCGGCTGTTAAGCCAGGAAGAGGTCTGCGCACTGTGACCTCTTTCCGCCAAACATACCTGGAAGTCGACCTGGATACTCTTTATCAAAACGCGCGGATACTGCGAGAAAGCCTGCCTAAAGACGTGCTGATGATGGCCGTTGTAAAAGCAAATGCTTATGGGCATGGCGCGGTTCAGGCATCCCGCGCTTTTTTGCGCGCGGGCGCTGATTGGCTGGCGGTCGCTTTGGCCGAGGAGGGGGTTGTCCTTCGGGATGCGGGTATCACCGCGCCTATATTGGTGCTGACCCCCCTGAACGCGGCTGGTTTTCTTGCCGCGGCGCAATACAGCCTGACGGCTTCCCTGCATAGTCTGCGCAATGTTCATGACGCTGTCGTGGCGGCGCAGAAGTATGGAGCATTGGATGTCCATGTGGCTGTAGATACGGGCTTAAACAGGGACGGTTTCCATACCATGGCCGAGTGGCGGCAAGCAGTTGATGTGTTGGAGAACAACCCGTCTATTCGTGTTACTGGTGCCTTTACACACTACGCTGACGGCGAGAATGAAGATGAAAGCTTCTCCCGCCAGCAGCAGGAACGATTCATGGATTGCGTTGCCATGCTGCCCAAGGGGATTGTTCTTCATACCTCCTCAAGCGCCCCTATGCTGCATTATCCTGATATGATGTTCAATATGGTGCGCCCCGGCATTGTGCTGTATGGTTACCCGCCCTATCCGACAAACCTGGCTTTTCAGCCAGCCATGTCATTTCTTACCGAAATCACAGCAACCCGCACGATTGAGAAAGGCGATACTGTCAGTTACGGGCGTACTTATAAAGCGGATAAACCACACAGAATCGCAACGCTGGCAGCCGGATACGGCGATGGCGTTCCGCGCGCTTTATCGAATCTGGGTTCGGTGATCATCCATGGTGAGAAATGCCCCATCGTCGGGCGGGTGTGTATGGATCAGTTGATGGTGGATATAACCAAAATTCCCCATGTGGAAGTGGGAGATCAGGCTATTTTAATGGGAGGAAGCGGAGTGAACTCCATCACAGCCCAGGACATAGCGGATTTGCTCCATACCATTTCCTACGAAGTATTGCTGCTTCCATCCAGCCGTGTACCTGTCAGGTATGCAGGTCTTTGTGAGGAGGATGATTCTGATTAACAAAAAAAGGAAAGAACGGATAAAAGTTTACAAGCCGTATCAACAAGGGAATGTGTTTAGTTCTTATGCTGTTAAGCAGGGGATGCGCGTTTTTATGCTGACCCTGGTTTCGGCTGTCCTGTTTTTATTTGTAGGCCAAATCCTGGTAATCACAAGCGGTGTGCTGCGCGTCATCATCAATTTATGCACCATTGGGCTTTTCGCGATGTTCATGTACGCGGAAGGCGCCAGGCTGGGGGAGGATGACGCGGCCTATGGAGAAATTGTCTATCAGCGGGCGCAAAATGGCACCGCGGTTTCCAAGGATGACTTGAATCGAAGCTTTCATCCGCTGAAGGGCTATGTCATCGTGCTGTTGGGGCTGGCACCCCTGCTGATCGCCGCTATCATTTTTGCCTTGATAACCAAGCTGCAGGTGTATCAACTGGGCAGTCTGCCCAGCTGGCTGTCATCCTTTGAACGTAACCGGGATATCGGTCTCGCGCTTGCGTACTATCATGAGCCGGTACAGACAAGCCTGGAGAGTGTGCTGCGCATCGTCATCCGTTTGCTCCTTTTTCCGTATGTCAGCCTGTTTGGCGCTGATCTTGCCGCGAATATGCTGATGATGGAGCGATTAAGCCCGCTGCTTTTAATCATCGCGCCAATGTTTTATGGTGTAGGGTATCAAACAGGCTCCCATCGCCGTGCCCTGGTGCACGGGGATATCGCCGCCGGCATTCAGAAAGTCAACAAGCGCGAGAAGAAAGCCCGCAAACAGCGTGCCCAGCAGGGCAAACGCATCATTTGATGCGAATCATCGCCGGACGCTTTAAGCAGCGCCAACTGCATACTCCGCTTGGGATGGATACACGCCCGACCCTTGGACGCACCCGGGAATCCCTGTTCAGCATGCTGTACGGCGCCTTTGAAGAGGCAAAGGTGTTGGATTTGTTCGCTGGAACCGGCGCGCTGGGTATCGAAGCCCTGAGCCGGGGAGCGGAATATGCGGTTTTCTGTGATAAAGCGAAACCTGCTATCAAAGCGATTAAAAAAAATATTGCCATGCTGAAAATTGAGGATGAAACCAGTGTAATCGCGGGAGATTGGACGCAGGCGCTTAGCCGCCTGCGGCAGGACAATATGCGCTTTGATCTGATTTTTGTCGACCCGCCGTATAAAATGGATCCAAATCCTGTTCTGAAAGAACTAATTGTTTGTCAGACTTTGTCAAAGCATGGTATAATCATACTGGAACATGATGTCAACCAGACAATCGATATACCGGATGGCTTGCAGGTGCATCATCAGCGCACCTATAAAGACACTGCCATCACATTCTTGAAAAAGGAAGGCGAAGATGAAAACCATCCTGTATCCGGGCAGCTTTGACCCGGTCACATTAGGGCATATGGATATTATTCAGCGCGCTTCCTCTTTGGCGGACCGCTTGCTGGTTGCGGTGCTGATTAACCCGAACAAAACCGGTATGTTTCCACCCCAGGAACGGGTTGAAATGCTGCAGGAAGCGTGCGCGGAGATACAGAATGTCAAGGTAATCATGTTTACCGGTCTTCTGGCGGACCTAGCCCGGCGCGAGCAGGTGCAGGCCATCATCAAAGGTGTCCGGGGCGTGATTGATTTGGAGAACGAGACCACCATGGCCAGGGCTAACAAACAATTGGGCGGCGGGCTGGAAACACTGCTCCTGCCTTCCAGCAGCAAAGTGGAGCATATCTCCTCCACTCTGGTGCGGGAAATCGCCGCTTTCCACGGGAATGTGGATGAATATGTACCAGCATGCGTTGCGTGCAGGCTGCGCGAACGCTGAACATGGATAAAGGAGGAAAAACATATGCCAAGAAATGAAGTATTCGCTTTAATCGACGAGTTGACGCTGCAAGTGCAAAACGCTAAGAAGGTTCCCTTCTCCAACTCCGTCCTGGTGAACCAGGACGAAACCATCAGCATGCTCAAACGCATTGTGTCCAGCTATGACCCTTCCTTGGAGCAGTCTGTCAAGATTATCGCCAATGAAGAGAAGATTATCCAGGAAGCAAAGAACCACGCGGATACCTCGCTGTCCGAAGCCCAGGCTCAAGCCCAGGGAATGGTGAATGAGGCGAATAACTACGCCCAGACCAGCAAGGCAAACGCGGACGCTTACGCGGCGGAGACCTCCCGGCAGGCGGATGACCGTGCCAGGGCGATTTCGGCGGATGCCCAGGCGCGCGCCCAGCAGATGATTGAGGATGCCAAAGCCCATGCGGATGAATTGGTAAGCAAAACGACGGTATTGGCACGCGCGGAAGCCCAGGCAGCAGAGCTGCTGGAAAACGCGAATCAGCATGTGAATGCCCTTCGGCAGCAAACCCAGCATGATTTGAGCAATATGCTTGAGCAGGTGGACGGCAGTATCTCCGCCAAGCTGGAGGATTTGCGCATCATGAAACAAAACATCGGTTCTCTGCAGATGTTTTCCAACGAAGATAACGGCAACTGATGAATCTTCACATCGCCTGTTAAATTCGTTTGACAGGCGATGTGTTCTTTGCTATACTACGTTAGCGTTTTGACTGGCGAACAACGCTGTCATGGAGAGATGGCCGAGCGGTTGATGGCGCTGGTCTTGAAAACCAGTGATGCCGAAAGGCACCGGGGGTTCGAATCCCTCTCTCTCCGCCATCCGGCTTAATGGAGAAGTACCCAAGTGGCCGAAGGGGCTCCCCTGCTAAGGGAGTAGTACGTTAACGCGTAGCGAGGGTTCAAATCCCTCCTTCTCCGCCAAAACCCTTGATTCACAAATGAATCAAGGGTTTTTCTGTGTTACAAGAACATTCTGTAAAATGTTACAAAAAGAATACAAAACTATGATATTTAATTGACTCTTACTTATCAAACTGATAGGATATTTGTATATTTTTCAAGGAGGAGCGCGCGGTGAAAAAAGCGGTACTGTGGCTGTTGGCGCTCTTCCTTTGTGTACCGGCGTCCGCTCAGCAACGGACGGTATCGCCTTCCGTGCTGCGCGCTTTATTAATTGGGAGCGACCGGTTTGTAACACAGGAAAGCCTGGAGCCATCTGCCATCAACAATGTCCGGACAATGAGACAGCTATTGTTTTCGGATGAACGGAGCTATGAGCATGTGGTGACCAGCGTAAATGAACCGCTGGACGAAGAATCCTTCAAAGATTTGGTAAAAAAAGCTTTCCAGGGCAGCAAGGGGAATGATATTTCCCTGTTTTATATCAGCACCCATGGCGATTACAGCGACGAGGTGGAAGGTTTCTTCCGTCTGCTGCTAAGCGATGGACAGCAGGAATATGTGCTGACAATGAAAACGCTATATGAAACGTTGAAACCCATTCAGGGCACAAAGGTACTCATTATCGATGCCTGCAACAGCGGTATGCTGCTGGGCAAAGGGGCGGAACTGGACTATTTTGTTTCCCCCTTCATTGAAGACGGGTTTAAGGTTCTGACAAGCTCCGGGGGAAAAGAGCTTAGCTACAATTGGTCAAGCAGGCAGGATGCCCGCTTTGGAGGCAGTTACTTTCTGCTTTCCCTTGCGGGTGGTTTGGGTTATCAGGGGAATTTTGCAGCTGATGCCAACCATGACGGCTCCATTACCATGAATGAAACGTATCAATATTTGCTTGGTAATTACGGGCCTTCCACGCCGCAGGTATATCCTCAGCAGGATCAATTTGTTTTGATTCAGTACAGTTCAAATATCATCTCATCAAACCGCAGATTGATTACTGATGTGCATTTTGAAAACACCACTTTATCAGGAGGCGAAAGTGAAATATCATTCGCTTACACTTTAAACCGAAGAGCCCGGTTAGCTTACCAACTGGTGTATGAACACAGCGGAGCATGGCAATTTGATCAGCCGCAGTTAATTGGCGAGAATGAGACATCAACCGGCATGACCCTCCCTGGCCGGAAACAACGCTCATTGACACTGCAGCAAAGCAGCGAGGAAGCGTATGGGCATGTTTTGTTCTTCATCATGGCCATTGATGAGGATCGGGCGATTCCGCTATACACCTCTTTACTGAGTGTACAATCAGGAGTAGAGCAATCGTTATCAGTATCGACCGGAAAAACATTTTCGCCGGAAAAAGGGGAAGAGCTGCCCATACTGTTTACGCATGAAAAACCCTGCACGTATACAGTGATGATACGAAACGCGCAGGGTGATTTGGTGGCCACACCGATACTCGACCAGGCAAGCAGACCGCAGCATTTGCAGCCCTCCGCCAGTGTTGTTTACTGGGATGGCAGGGATGACATGGGAGAAACGGTGCTCATGGGTGAATACACCGTGCAGGTTCAGATTGTTTCGGACAACAGGACATCCGTTGCCTTCAGCGATCTGTTTACTGTGGAGTAATTACCATTCAATTCCCTTGCGGGCAGGTATGCCCTCTTCGTAGGGGTGTTTTTCCGGCATAATGACGCTGACGTAATTGGCTTTTTCTTTTAACTGATCAGTCGCGCCTCTGCCGGTAACCACCACATCGCCGTATTGCAAACCGGCATCAATCAGCCGGAAGCCGTCTTCTGTAGGCAGCAGATGATATGCCATGGCAACAGCTATTTCATCCAGAACGACCAAAGCTGGCTTTAGCTCGTTTACTTTGTCAATCATGGTGTCGATAGCAAGGCGCATGTCCTTGGCTGTCTGTTCGATTTCTACCTCATCCATCTGATAGGTAAACTTCATCATAGCCGGGGCGGGATAGATGGTAGCGCCAAGCTTTTTCAGGGAAATCAATTCCCCGGAGTTGCCTTGTTTCATAAACTGAATCACCAGGACAGGTTTTTCATATCCCAGCATACGCGCAGCCAATCCCATGGCAGCGGTAGATTTGCCTTTTCCGTCTCCAGTATAGACGTGCAGCAGATTTTTCATAAGATTATTTCCTCCTTGTTTAAGTATGTATCATCTGATAATGGTATATATGCTATAGCAGTGTCGTCTACAAATGTGACGGTGAACCCGCGGCCATTATTGGGCTGCCAATACATGAAATGGGACTTTTCCCGGGGGAAAAGATTCATCATGACGCGCGCGATGGTTCCGGAATGGGCAAAGAGGATTGCGTTCTCCCTCTTTTTCATAATCTGTAAAAAACCTTGGGTGCATCTTTGCTGAAAATCCTGCAGGCTTTCGCCGTTTGGGCACCTAACCTTGCCGGTTGTATCCTGGATAAATGCCTGATACTCGGGGAGATGCTGCATATCAGCATGGGTACGCATCTCAAAATCCCCAAAGTCCATTTCATTCATTTCATCCAAGGCGGTAAACGGCGCGTCAGGATAGACAATATCCTTTGTTTCTACCGTACGTTTAAGCCCTGTAGTATAAAGATGATACCCATCAAGGGGCGGATAGTAACCTTTTTCCTTGCATTCCATGATATCCTGCCGGCCGATGTCCAGCAACGGGATATCCGTGCTGCCGCTGTATAGTTTTTCGGTGTTGCCCCTGGTTTTCCCATGGCGGATGAGAACGATTTGATAGGTCTTTTTATCCATTGATATTCTTCTCCGTTTTCTTGATAACCTGCGGAACTCCGCAAACAAGGCGGATCACTTCGTCCGCCTGGAGGGCGATGGCGCAGCAGGCTCTGCCGACCATCTCGCGCCATACTCTGTCTTCCCTGTGCAGCGGGATTATGCCCATGCCTACCTCATCACATAAAATCATGGCGTTTGGGTTTTTCTGGAATAGATTACCAAGATACTCATCCAGTGAAAGCACGCCTTCTGACAAGAGGGATTTCAGTGTATCATGAAAGTCTGCGATGCAGGATGCGTGATACGACTCCTCCACGGAGCAGCATGCTGGGGACAGTCCCATCACGCCCCGCGCGTATTCTATTTGGCCGCAGTTGCGGCCGCCGATAATTAATTTCATAACAGCCTCCAGGTGATGATAAGCCCCAATGTCCACCACAATTCCGCGTGCTGGATGCAATAGCCGGCTAAATCGCCGGTTATGCCGCCAAATTCTTTCATGGCTAACCGCTGGAACCGAAGGGTGCTCACCATGACAGCCGCCATGGCAGCCAGGGCAGGCAGGGGAAAAGCGACCAGGGTTATAGCGCAGGATAGGGCAGTAAATATCAATGCGGAAGCAAGTACGCTGCGTCTGTCCATTCCCTCCTGCACATGGTGCAGCATACCATCACCCCTGGCGTTGTCCAATGCCAGCAGCATCAGCATGGCGCAGCATCTGGATAGAACAAATCCCAGGGCTATCGGCAATGCAAGTTGCACCGCTCCTTCGCTGTACAAACCCAGCATGGCAATCATATACATCATGCCTTTGATTAAAGCGAATGCGCCGATGTGCACATCCTTGAGGATAGAGAGTTTACCTTCTCTATTCTGCAGGCTGGCCAGTGCGTCGCAGGTATCTAGAAAGCCATCCATATGAATGCCGCCAGTCATCAGAAGAGGAAGAATTACGCATCCCGCAGCGACAAATACCGGGTTAAAAGAAGCGAAAGCCCAACTCCACAGAACAAAGGCCGCTCCTACTGCGCACCCTACCAGCGGCAGGTAGACAAGGGTTTGCCTGCTGTCCACATCATCCCAGTTTTGCTGGGGCATGGGGATGTGGGAATAAATGGAGAAGGCCGCCGTGATGGCTCGGATGGGGTTCATACAGGTGCTCCTTTGATATACAGGGGTATGCCGCAAACGACTTCCACAACATGCTCGCAATGCTGGGCGATGGCGCGGTTAACCTGGCTTATTCGGGAAAGATAGCGCAGGGTATCCTCATCATATGGGAAACCGTCAGAACCTACTTCATTGGTGACAAACACAATATGCCGCGCCGTCTCAGATAAAGCCATTAGGCTTTCCTCCACTTTGTCCGGACAGCCATCCAGAAACATTTCGTTGGCCAGAAGGTTGGGAATATCCTCCAGCAGCACCGTCGCGTCTTTTTCAAGCGTCAAGGCAGACAAGTTCTTCTGCTGTTCAATAACCTGATAATTCTGGCCTTCTCGCTGCTTCTTATGTCTCGCTACCACAGCCAGATCTTCCGCGTCTACTACCTGCATGGTGGCGATATAGGTAACGGGGCTGCCGTTTGCCATCCTTTGAGCTAGGTTCTCGGCAAAGGTGCTTTTCCCACATTTGCTTCCGCCAGTGACGAGGATTTTCATACCGTTGACTCCGGAAAATGGGAGTACGCGGTCATATTCAATGTCTCAAACGTGCTGCTTTGATGGTAGACATTCAACGCCAAGTCCATCAGCGGCAGCAATGCCACGGCGCCGGTTCCTTCGCCCAAGGCCAAATCCGCAGTAATGCAGGCAGAAAGCCCCAGTTCCTCAAGGATTGTCCTGCAGGCTGGTTCCCGCCCCACATGGGAGGCCAGCATGAAATCCCGAGCGCCGGGAGACAGCCGGATGGCGGTAAGCGCCGCGACACAGGAGATAAATCCGTCAATGACAATGGGCATCTGATATTTTTCTCCCCCAAGAAAGATGCCGCACATGGCTGCGATATCAAATCCGCCCAGTTTTGTCAGCACGTCCAAGGCGTCCTCCGGATGCGGTTTGTGAAGTTGAATCGCCTGTTTGATAACCTGAATCTTTTTTTCAAGCCCCTGATCGGATAGCCCGGCGCCCCGTCCGGTTACGCTTTCCACACTTTGCTTCAGAAGCGCGCTGGCCATCGCGCTGGAAGTGGTTGTGTTGCCAATGCCCATTTCACCCGTGCAGAGGATATGATATCCTTGCTCCTTCAACTCACGCACAAGCTCCATGCCTGTCTGGATGGTTTGTTGTGCCTCATCCCTTGTCATCGCGGGTACTTCCGCGATGTTTTTGGTGCCATTCGCCGCTTTCCTGCGCAGAAGCTTAGGGCAATCTTCATCTGTGTTGATACCCACATCCACCGCGATGACATCTGCATGGGCACCCCTGGCAAAGGCGTTGATGCAGGCAGTTCCATTGGCGATGCTTTTCGCGTTCAAGGCGGTAATGCTGCTGTCCGTCTGGGTTACTCCTTCTTTCACCACCCCATTATCCGCGCATAGCACGATGACAGCCCGCTTATCCAAACGGACATTATTGGTATGCTGGATGCCGCCTATCTGCGACACAAGGTTTTCGAGCGTACCCAGGCTGTTGAGGGGCTTACCGACGGCGTCCCAATGTGCTTTGCATGCAGCTTTATGTTGGGTGGAAAACATATTATTTCTCCTTCTGATGAAAGATAGCATGCTGTTGAACCAAGCATGTTTCATGATCTTCCAGGCTCATGGTTATCAGTTCGTATACAAGGTATTCAGGGTTGAGTTTTTTAATGATTCCGCGAATTCCGAGGGAAAGGAAAGGCCGGTGGGTATCAATGTGCATGATGTGCTGGTAGGAAGCCATCAGCCGTTCCATATAGGTACCCTTCAGGCGGATACCCTTCCGAATCATGGCTTGCGCATACTCACCGCTTAAGCTCTGGTGCAGATGAACACCGCGGATGTATCGACAAAGTTCGCCATGGGCATCCAGTGTTTGGCTGATATAATCACAAGCGTCCTCTAAGGAGCGAAGACTCTGGTTTGTGTGCAGCAGATGGCCGGTATCCAGCATGATGCCTTTGTTTGGAGCTTTTATCTGCTCCATCAGGCGCTGGGTCAACGCCGGCGATGTAAAACGAAAGCCCGGCCACCAAAGATTCTCAACAAGAAAATCGAAGGAATCATGTCTTCCTTCAAGCAGCTCGTTGATCAATACAGCGGCGCTGTCAATCACCTCTTCATCGGTAAAATGAAAACGGTAGTCCACCGTTTCCTGAAGGGATACTTCCGCCACATGGAAAACCACATACTTAGCTTGCATCTTCGCGGCGTAATCCAGCTGCTTTCGGAGATTGTCCAGCATACCTTGCTGATTTTCAGCGCCGTAATAGTTGTAAGCTTCTTTCAGAGAGCCGAATTCTGCTGTCAGCCAATCAGCATCGCCCCGCCAGAAAGCGAGCCAACTGGGAAAGTAGCCAAGATGTACACCCTTTACTGTGGCATTGGGGATGAGGGGTGCATCCGGCTCTTCATACAGCAGCAGCTCCAAACCATCCATCCCTGTATGAGACAAAAAGGTACGGACGTCTTGAGCGTCCGCAAAGCGCTGTAAATCACTGTCCGCATTCGACAGATTTGCTAATGTCAGCATGCTATCCTCCTTACCAGAGTATAGCATGTTCACCCAATCCCCACAAGCAAGGGCGATGTTGACTTCATGGTATATGCGCCGTATAATAAAGCAACAAATGAATAGGCACGTGCTTTTGCCAAACGGCCGGCCTGAGGGCTGAGGGAACACGGATGAAATTTCCGGACTATCCCAGTAACCGTGATGTGGACGAGCGGATGATAACCACTGCGCAAGCGGGAAGGTATCCGCAAGGATGAAACGAAGTCGGGAGACCTGTCTGCACGTATTTCCTGGGGATGGAATAAGCCTGATGCATGCTTGCTATGCGCTGCTCCTCTCTATGGAAGGAGCAGTTTTTGTTCTTTCCGCCTGTCGTTTGAATATGTAAGGAGGCTGTTGATATGGCCAAGAAACTGTTGCTGCTGGTACTGGTGCTGTCCCTGATGATGGGGATAGCGGCTGCGCAAGCGATGGAGGTAAAACTGACAGACTTTGTGGAGAGGGAAATAACGCTTGCGAAGCCTGCTGAACGCATTGTGGCATTGATGCCCGCGGATTGCGAAATCCTGTATGCTCTTGGAGCGGAGGATTTGCTTGTCGGTAGGGGGGAGTACTGCAATTATCCGGAAGCAATCCTGGAAAAAGAAGTTGTAAAATCGGGGCAGGAAATGAACCTGGAGCAGATAATCGCGCTGTCCCCCGATGTTGTGGTCGCAAGCAAAATGAACCACTCGGAAGATCAAATCAACGCATTGGAAAACGCTGGTGTGAAAACGGTAATCATTGACGCGCAAAACCTGAGCGATGTGTACAAAGCGATCACTTTGCTGGGACAATTGACAGGCAAGGCAGAAAAAGCGGAGCAGTTGAATCAGCAAATGCAGAACGATTTCGCGGAAATTGTCAAGGAAGTGAATGGACGCACAGCCGGCACGGTATATTATGAGGCGTCCCCCCTGCAGTATGGCTTGTGGGCTGCGGGCGGCGGCACCTTCATGAATGAATTGGGCAGCATGATTGGACTTACGAATATTTTTGCCCAGCAGGAAGGCTGGCCGCAGGTATCCGAAGAGCAGGTAATCAAAGCGAATCCTGACTTCATTGTGTCCACGACCATGTACTTTGGTGAAGGACCCAAACCGGTGGAGGAGATTCTTGCCCGCCAAGGGTGGCAGGATATCGCGGCGCTGAAGAACAACCAGGTGATGAACGCTGACAATGATGAAATCACCCGTCCTGGCCCCAGGCTTGTCAATGCCATCCGGGACCTGTATAAGTTTGTTTACGAAAATGATTCTGCCGGGGATAACGCGGCGTAAAGGATGAGGGCAGGGCAGCTTGCTGCCCTGCCCGATAGAATATATGCATGTAATGAAACGGGAAGGCTTTTCACTTACCACCCATATCCTGCTGATTGCCGCTGTCTTTGCTGCGCTAATCGTCAGCGTTTCTGTCGGCAGTGTTCTTCTGCCCTTTGATGAAACGCTGCGGATTGTCTGGCGGATGCTGACAGGCAGCGCGCAGCAAGCGAGTTCATCTTCGGCAATCCTTGTCCATGTGCGGATCCCCCGGGTGCTGGCCGCGGCGCTGACGGGAGCATCATTATCCCTGTGCGGCGGCGCTATGCAGGGATTGCTTAGAAACCCACTGGCTGATGGCGGCACGCTGGGGGTAAGTTCCGGCGCGTCCCTGGGAGCGGTGCTAGCCATCGCGCTAGGGATTTCGATACCAGGTTTACCCTTTGCCGCGACCACAGGAATGGCAATGCTGTTCGCATTTCTTTCCATGCTGCTGATACTAGGACTGTCCTATCAGTTTGACCGTTCCTTCTCCACCCAAACCCTGATTCTAATGGGTGTGATATTCAGCATGTTTACCGGCAGTCTCATCAGCCTGATGATGGCCTTTTCGGGGGAAAAGCTTCGGAGCATCACCTTTTGGACCATGGGATCCCTGGCTGGCAGCACCTATGAGAATGTGATGATACTCCTTGCCGCTATTGCGCTGTTTGGGGGCGTTCTGCTCCTTTCCTCCCGGGAGTTCAACGCGTTTGCCGTGGGGGAACAGAACGCGCTGCATGTCGGGGTAGCGGTCAGGCGTGTCAAGATTACCGTGATGGTAGCGGTATCCGCGTTGATTGGTGTGTGCGTGTCAATAGGCGGCACCATTGGGTTTGTTGGTTTGATTGTTCCCCATATGGTGCGTTTGCTGGTGGGGCCTAATCATCGGAAACTGCTGCCGGCCAGCGCATACTTTGGCGCCATTTTTCTGCTGTTATGCGATTTGATTGCCCGGACGGTTGTCAGCCCGTTGGAACTGCCCATTGGGGTAGTAACTTCTTTGATCGGCGCGGTGGTATTTATCGGTATATTCAGGCGCAAAGCGAAGGGGGGCTGAGCGTGCAGATCAAAGCGGAAAAATTGCGTGTTTGCTATACGGAAGGGAATCCTGTGCTTTCTAATGTCAATATGGAAGCGGTGCAGGGGCAATGGCTGATGCTGCTTGGTCCCAACGGTGCCGGCAAATCCACGCTGATAAAAGCATTGTCACGGACTATTGCTTACGAAGGCACAATCAAGATTAACGACAGGGATATTAAAACCATTCCGCCCAGAAAACTCGCCCGGGTAGTAGGGGTGCTGCAGCAGAGCAATCCAGTAAATTACGCGTTTACCGTGGAAGAAATCGTTCGTTTAGGCCGATATGCTCATAGCAACGGCATTTTTTCCAAACCCCTGGCGGAAGACGAGGATATGGTAAACCAGGCTCTTGAATGGACAGGCCTTAATGACCTGCGGTCCCGCAGCATTTTATCCCTGTCCGGCGGAGAAAAACAGCGGGCGTTTCTTGCCCAAGTGTTCGCGCAGAATCCGAGTATTTTGCTGCTTGATGAGCCGTCCAGCTCTCTGGATTTAAAGCATCAGCAACGATTGTTTGAGTTGGTGCAAAAATGGCTCTCCATGCCGGACCGTTGCGTTATCTCTGCCGTACATGACTTGAGCCTGGCAAAAAAATACGGCAGCCATGCGTTGCTGCTGTCCAAGGGCGAAGCGGTTGCCGGCGGCAGAATACAGGATGTTTTTTCGGACGCGAATTTAAGCCGGGTGTATTCCATGGATGTGCGGGGATGGATGAAGGATATGCTCGCCCAATGGGTTTAATCACGCCTAAGCCCGCGTGCTGGACAACTGGCATTTTTGCGGTTATAATTCCTCTATCTAAAAAGAAGGAATGATTTGGAATGAAATGCCAGTTTTGCAACTCTGAGGACAGCCGTGTTGTCGACTCCCGTCCTACGGAGGATGGTACCAGCATTCGCAGGCGAAGGGAATGTATCAACTGCAATAAACGTTTTACTACCTACGAAAAGGTAGAAACCATTCAATTGTTGGTTGTAAAAAAAGACAACACGCGGGAAGTGTTCAATCCGCAGAAAATCCGCAGCGGCATCATCCACGCGTGTCATAAACGTCCGGTGGCGGCATCGGAAATTGACCAGCTGGTTACCAGTGTGGAACAGTTTGCCTACAATAGCATGAAACAGGAAATCACCACCCAGCAGATTGGCGAGATGGTGATGGAAGCCCTTCGGGGACTGGATGAGGTAGCCTACATTCGCTTCGCTTCGGTATACAGACAGTTTACGGACATCCCCACCTTCATGCACGAACTCAGCCGGTTAATGCAGGAAGGAAAAAAGACCGGAAAAACCGATATCTCAGCGGCTGATGTGAAAGATGAGGCGAAGAAAACCGCCAGCAAGCGCAAAAGTAAATAAAGATTGAAAAATTTGATTGAAATGATAATAAAGCACCGCAAGGTGCTTTTTTATCTTGAAATCTGATCCAGCGTCATGGCAAAGCCGGGGACAAACTCCGCCAAAAAATCCTTCACTTCAGGCAGTTCAATGGCGTTGATGCTGCTGAGTATGCCGGCTTGGGCTTCCGCGAACTCCCTGTTGCCTGCCTTGCTTTCTTCCAAACACTTCACATACGCGCAGATTCGGTCAGCCGCTTTCACGATGCGCCAGGAAGCGGTGGTCTCGTCAGGAGAGATGAGGGGGACATAGTGCTCCCGCAAATCCTCCGGCAGCATGCCTAGTAAGCGCTGCGCGGCGATGTCCGTTATTTTGTTGTACTCCGCCTTGATAGCGGCGTTATTGTGCTTGATGGGGGTGGGCAAATCCCCGGTGATCACTTCGCTGGCGTCATGGTAGAGAGCCAAGGCCATAATATGCTCCGGATGATAGCGCTTGTTATGCCGCTCATTGCCGATGACTGCGATGGCATGGGCAATCATGGCGCATTGCATGGCATGCTCCATGTCGTTTTCGGGCAGTGTGTTGCGCATCAATCCCCAGCGCTGAATAAATTTCATGCGGGAAAGATAAGCGAAAAAATGAAAAGCCATCAAACATTCTCCTTCTTTTTACGGATTTGCTGTTCGAATCCGAGCGAGCCGGGCTCATAATATACAGTGTTTTCAAAACCATCCGGCATGTAGTTCTGTTTCACCCAATGTCCGTCAAAATCATGGGGATACAGATAGCTCGCGCCATTGCCAAGCTTTTCATGGCCTTGATAATGGGTATCCCGCAGATAAAGGGGAACAGCGCCCAGGTCGCCTTTTTCCGCGTCCGCTTTGGCGCTGGCCATAGCCTGCACAACGCTGTTGGACTTTGGGCTTTCACATACAGCAATGATTGCCTGGGTCAGGCTAAGCCTGGCTTCCGGCATGCCGATCAGTTCCAATGCCTGGGCGGCGGTAACCGCCTGAACCATAGCGTCTGGGTTGGCGAGCCCAACATCTTCGCTGGCATGGGCAATGATTCGCCTGGCCAGCAGCCGAGGATCAGCACCGGCATACAGCAGGCGGGAAAACCATAGCAGCGCCGCGTCGCTGTCTGACCCGCGCAAGCTTTTGCAGAAGGCGGAAAGCATATCGTAAAACAAGGTGTCATCGCAGCGCACAACAGGCTTTTGGATGCTTTCCTCCGCGATGGGCAGGGTGATATGGATACGCCCATTTTCCGTAGGGGTTGTTAATGCCGCCAGCTCCAGCGCGTTCAGCGCCATGCGGGCGTCTCCATTGGCTACTGAAACGATATGATCAATTGCATCGTCATCCATTACCACATGCATGGTAGCGACCCCGCGCTCTTGATCGGAAAGCGCGGCGCGAAGCGCGTTCTTTACATCCGTATTGTTCAGGGGTTCAAAAGCAAATAATCTGCATCTGCTGACAATGGCGGGGGTCATGGATATCATGGGGTTCTCTGTTGTGGAACCGATAAACCGGATGATGCCTTCCTCGATCGCTGG
Source organism: uncultured Clostridia bacterium (assembly GCA_937894675.1). Taxonomy (GTDB): domain Bacteria; phylum Bacillota; class Clostridia; order Christensenellales; family Aristaeellaceae; genus DTU024. The sequence goes on along the minus strand of CALCQO010000047.1, from coordinate 66,346 downwards.
TAAAATGCTGTCAGACTGCGCTTTATTCCATCGGTGGCACTCATCCAGCAGCAGATAAGTGCTTTTACCATACATGCTTTGCCTGTCCTTGGCTTCTTTCAAAACATCCCGTACATCCGCGACGCCGGAAGTTACCGCGTTCATCCTGACAAAAGCGGATTTTGTCATTTGAGCGATGACATGCGCCAAGGTGGTTTTACCGCAGCCGGGCGGCCCGTAAAAGATGCTGCTGGTTAGCCTGTCCGCCTCAATGGCTCGCCGCAGCAAACGGCCTTTTCCAATAATATGCTCCTGACCGAAAAACTCATCCAAATTCCTGGGCCGCATACGGTTCGCAAGGGGACGGGTGCTGGGTGTTTCGGCGGAGGAAAAATCAAACAATGTCATGGGTTTCTCCCTGGTAAATCAGCAGGCTGTGTTCCTTTTGCTGAACGGTTACTCTGTAACTGCCCTGGAACAGCGCGCAAGTTAAATGCAGCAGCGCTATACCTGTGTCCAGGCTGTTGAGGGAAGGGAAGGATACACGCAATGTAGAGCCGGTAAAATCAAAACGCCAGGGTTGACGGTTAATGGCTGAAGGGGCGCCGCGCACGGATTCCGCCGCTTTGTATGCCCATAGCGGCCAGGTGGCAGGGTCGTTCCGGCACAACTGGCGCAGCGCTTTGCGTTTGCGTGCGAATGTATTGTCTTCCGCCAGCCCGAAGGGGATGATAGCGAGAATTTGCTCTCCCTCATATAGGGGAATTTCACATGCGCTTCTGCGGAAATTCCCCGCGACCCAGCAGGTTGCCACCCCGAGGGATGTTGCCTCAAGTACAAAGGTTTCCCCGGTGATTCCAGCCAATGTCTTTGGATCCTGGAAAGCGGTATCGGCGATTACAGCCGCGTACCGGGTAACGCCGGTAAAGGAGGAGATAAAGGGGATGGGAATCAGCAAATCCGCGTTTTCCGGAATTTCAGCCAGCACGACGCGCGTTCCCTTTACAGGCAGCCGTGCAGCGGTGTATTCCAGTGCGCTTAAGGTAGCCGGGTATATATCCAGCTTAAAATGGCGGCAGCTGTAACGAAGCGCAATTGCCTCGTTCCACCTTTCTTTTTCACTTTTGCGGTACTGACCGCCCCATAATTGTGCAGGCATGCAACCCTCCTGTTTGGCAGTGTATCATATGGGGTGAATGGTTTTCAAGGAGAGACAGCATGATGGCACTGAATGTCAGGAATTGACGAACAGATATGCATTTAGTATCATAGCGGTAGTATAAGAAAGATAAAAATGGAGGGCGCGCATGAACCAATACCCGTCCCGTAACCGACGTTTTCTTGCATGGATGCTGCTTGCTATCGCTCTGCTACTGACCGCCTGCGCGAAAGTTGATACGCCCGTACAAACCAGCGCACCAGTGTTGGTCACGACGCAAACAACTAATGTTACCAAAGCCCCGCAACAAACACCGGAGGCAGTGGAATCGCCAACTGGTCTTGATCCGCAGGGGATTTACACATCCAAGGATGATGTAGCCCTGTACCTGCACCAGTATGGCGAGCTGCCCACGAACTTTATCACCAAGTCGCAAGCACGCGCGCTTGGATGGCCGGGCGGAGATTTAAGGCCGTACGCCCCGGATAAGTGCATCGGCGGAGATCGATTCGGTAATTATGAAGGACTGCTGCCCAAAAAGTCCGGGCGGGTGTATTACGAATGCGATATCGATACCTTAGGCGCTTCCAGCAGAGGACCAAAGCGCATCGTATACTCCAATGACGGACTGATTTTCTATACAAGCAATCACTACGAATCCTTCGAACAGCTGTATGGAGGAAAGAAGTAATGACCATTATCGAGTTGGACGGACGGAAAATGGATTCCCGGGCTCAGACCCATCAATACTTAAAAGAGGCGCTGGATTTACCGGCATATTACGGCAGCAACCTGGATGCCTTGTACGATTGCCTGACAGACTTGCACAGGGTAAAGATTGTGTTCAGATATCAGGAAGCCATGCTGAACTCCCTAGGGGCGTACGGCCAATCCCTCCTGCAGGTGATGAAAGACGCCGCGCAGGAAAATCCCGGCTTAATTTTTGCCGGATAAATCCAGCAGAGACATAGCTTTATCAAGCGTTTCACCCACACTGCCCTGAATGAAAAGGTCCGCTGTTTGGTCCAGCGGTGTCGGTGTACGGTTGATAACAGCAATTTTGCCCTGGGCATACCGAATAAAACCTGCGGCAGGGTACACTGTTAGGGAAGTACCGCCGATGAGCAGCAAATCACAGCTGCTGATGTACGCAAGCGCTTCCTCGATGACAGTATTATCAAGCGCTTCTTCATAGAGCACCACATCCGGCTTGACAATCCCTCCGCAGGAACAGGAGGGAACATCATGGCTGTTAATAATGTACTCCAATGGATAGGAATTCCCGCAGCTCATACAGTGATTGCTTAATGTTGTGCCGTGCAGTTCAATTACCTTCAAACTGCCGGCTTTTTGGTGCAAGCCGTCTATATTCTGGGTAATCACGGCTTGCAGTTTACCTGCCCTTTCCATCGCGGCCAGGGCCAGGTGGGCGTTGTTGGGCATAGCGCTTGGAAACAGGATTTTTTCCCTGTAAAACTCAAAGAACAATGCGGGCTTCTGATTAAAATATCGTCTGCTTAGTACCGTTTCAGGCGGATCTTTCCACTTGGATTGATAGAGGCCGTCAGAACTGCGGAAATCCGGGATGCCGCTTTCCGTGGATACGCCTGCGCCGCCGAAAAACACAATACTCTTTGCTTGCTGTATCAGCAATGCCAGTTCCTTTACATTCTGCTCCATTTACACGACCTCCCTTTTGATTATGATAGGCACAACAGTACCAATGGTCAAGGTATATCACCTAGTTGCACAAACTTTCCGGGGAATCTTTGGCTGATTCATCACTACCCAATATCCGGAATCAACCGTATAATAAGTGCATCGTAAACTATTCAACATCTACAAGGAGGCACATCCATGGCAAGTTTATCCCTTCGTCACATCTACAAAATCTATCCCGGCGGCGTTACCGCTGTCAGCGACTTCACCCTCGAAATTGAAGACAAAGAGTTTATCGTTCTGGTAGGCCCCTCCGGCTGCGGAAAATCCACCACGCTGCGCATGGTAGCCGGTCTGGAAGAGATTTCTGACGGCGAGCTGTACATCGGCGACAAACTGGTGAACGACGTCGCCCCCAAGGACCGCGACATCGCCATGGTTTTCCAGAACTACGCCCTGTACCCCCACATGACCGTGTTTGACAACATGGCCTTTGGTCTGAAGCTGCGGAAAACCCCCAAGGATGAAATCAAGCGCCGCGTGGAAGCCGCCGCTCACATCCTGGATATCGAGCATCTGCTCAACCGCAAGCCCAAGGCGCTCTCCGGCGGCCAGCGCCAGCGCGTCGCCCTCGGCCGTGCCATCGTCCGCGAACCCAAGGTCTTCCTGATGGACGAACCGCTTTCCAACCTGGACGCCAAGCTGCGTGTTGCCATGCGTACCGAAATCACCAAGCTTCACCAGCGCCTGCAGACCACCTTCATCTATGTTACCCATGACCAGACCGAAGCCATGACCATGGGCTCCCGCATTGTTATCATGAAGGACGGCTTTATTCAGCAGGTGGATACCCCCCAGAACAACTATGACTATCCCCACAACAAGTTCGTTGCCGGCTTTATTGGCAGCCCCCAGATGAACTTCTTTGATGTCCATCTGCAGCCTGAAAACGGCAAGGTGTACGCGGTGTTCGGCGACAACAAGATTCTTGTTCCCGACAGCAAAATCAAGAAGCTCGTGGATGAAAGCTATGTTGGCAAGGATGTTATCATGGGCATTCGTCCCGAGAACATCTCCGACTCTCCTGAAGTAGTCGAAGCCAACCCCGAAGCCAAGTTCAAAGTGCATGTGGATGTGACGGAACTGATGGGCTCTGAAACCTATCTGTACCTGACCACCTCCAGCAAGGAAGACAATGTTGTCGCCCGTGTTGATCCCCGCACCAGCACCAAGACCGGTGATGATATCTGGGTTGTGATGGATACTTCCCGCCTGCATTTCTTCGATAAGGAAACGGAAAACACCATCCTTTCCCGTTAATCCGTTAATCATTCAAGACTGCCGCTTTCGGGCGGCAGTTTTTATTCTATTTTCAAGCTTTTTTATTCACATATTCTGTATAGAATATTGTTGGCTATGTGGAAGGTCTGAGGACAATTCCGCTTAAGGGCCTGTGGATAACTTTCTATTCACCTTCCATCGAATTTACAAAAACCTTACATTCCGCGGTAAAATCGTGGAAACAAAGGTATTTCTGTGGACAACACTGTGGATAATGTGGATATCCAAACATTCAACGCAACGGGAATATATTCATGAAGGCTAGTGCGAAATATGAACAAATCTTAAAGATGGACGCGCAATGGCGTTAATAAAATACAATAATTTGGAATATATACCGTTGTGATTTTCATTAGATGCTTTGTTTCATACATCCTAAACATGCGGTACGCCATCAATGCCTTTTCTTTACATTCATCGTACCGTGGGATATAATATGCAAAGCGCTCATGAAAAGGAGGGAAGCCAATGATTAAACGTGTTTTTATACTATCAATGTTTGTCTTTGCGCTTTTTCTCCTAATGAACACCATGGTTGTTTCCGCCGAAACGGAAGCAATACCCGAGCGAAAATTGTACCAAGCACAGCAAGTGTTTGCATTGCCTCCGCAGCAACCATATGAAGCGTGTTGCAGCGATGGAATAGTGGGCAGTGTTGCATTAGATTTTGACGCTGATCAGTTGATGTTATCTATCCGCGTGCATAAACCGGAAACAATGCCGGAATCAGACGCGAATGGTATGCCAATTACCGATAGCAGGTATTACCGTACCTTCTATATAGCGTTCAGATTATCAGAAAGCGCAGGTTAACTCATCTGCCAAGCCTTAAAATACAATGATTGAAAGGAAAATGAAATGGCAAAACCTGCAAAAACCCCGGTGAAAACCAACAGCAAAGCTGTATCTGCCATTACGTTGGTTGTATTATTGGTTGTAACAGTTGTATTCCTGTTCCTGGGTATAACCGGAAGAAAACTGGACTCTGAGGGCTTGTATAAGCTGCTGCCCTGGATTCCTACCCCCACATCACGCTTTGAATGGCGTGAGGTGCTTGTTCCTGGCGCTGACTTTGGTGAAACACAAGCCTATACGCTCACTTCCGCAGCCAAGGATGATGCTGAGTTTGAGGCAACCATCAATGTGCTGTCCAAGCGCCTCGCTCAGCTTGGCATGACGGATGCTGCGCTTGACAAGAAAGAGAACAACCAGGTGTTGCTGACCCTTCCTAAGGATGTTTATTCCGCCAACACCGTGGAACAGCTGACAAGCGTGGGCCACTACTCCTTTGCTGATGGCCAGGGCGTCGATTTCCTGGACGGGAAGCATATTGTAAACGCAAACATCGCGCCGGCTGACCAAACCATGCAAAACTGGTTCCTGTCCTTTGAACTGGACGCGGAAGGCAAGCAAATCTTCGCGGATAAAACGACGGAGTTGGTTGGCCAGAATGTGCTCCTGAAAAAGGATGGGCTTACCCTGATGCAGGCCAACATTGGCGAGCCTCTGGTGGAAGGCGGAGCGTCTCTGCCCGGCTTCACCTACGAAGACGCCTTCATTAACGCTGTTTTGATGCGCAACGACATGCTTCCCGCAGAAGTTAACGAGTCGCAAGCGCAAGCCGGTGAGCCCATGCTGGGTTCCGCTGCGGCAAAATGGGTTCTTGTTGGTCTTTGGGCGGCTGTCGCCATCGCATGCGTATGCCTGCTGATAAAATACCGCTTAGCCGGTGTGATTGGCGCCTGGACTCTGGTAGCGGCCTTTGGTCTGATGTGGCTGTTTGCCGCTCTGATGAAGTCCGGCTTTACGGTATCCACATTGCTTGCCATCGGCGCGTCTACAGCGCTTACAGTGTATGGCTTGATTGTAGTTTACGAGGGAATGGCCGGGGATGTCCGCCACGGACGATCCGCTAAACAGGCATTAAAGCAATCTTACGCTACCTATGGACATGTGGCGCTGGATGTCTACACACCCATGCTGATTCTCTCCCTGGTGATGATTATCATGGATTCGGGCGTCATCGGAAAAGTGTTCCAATCCCTTGCCGTTGGTCTGCTTGTCGCCTTAGTCGCTGTATTTATCATCCTCAGGGTGCTGCTGAGCAACACATTTGTAGTTGCCGGTGAGAATAGCGCGCTGTATGTAACTGGAAAAGCGAAGGAGGTGGCATAAATGACCAAGAAGTCTATGTCATTTGTTATGATTTCCGCGGCGCTGGCGGCCCTTGGTATCCTGCTAGCTGTGCTGAAAATTGGTTTCAAGTTCGATGTAACCTCGGCTGCGTCAATGAACCTCACCCAGCTATGGCTGTGCATGCTTGCGGCCGTAATCTTTGGGCTGCTGTATGGTTTTGTCCGCTTCGACCGGGCAAATGCCACGGCTTTGGCGGCGGCCACTCTTCATGATCTATTGCTTACCTTTGCGCTGAGCGTGCTGCTTAGCTTGGTGTTGCCCGGATTAACCCAGGTGCCGGCGGCTAACACGCTGCCCGCGGTGCTGATGCTGACTGTCCTTTGCACCTATTGCCAAACCATGCTTGTAATGCGCGACGCGAGAATGACGGCGCGCACCACATCCCGCAAAGACGTGTCCTATGAAGACGCCGCGAAGGGCGCTGTAGCATCCTCCCGTCCCTTGCGCCTGCGCTGCCTGGTGATGGCTCTGCTGTTTGCGGTTGCCGCAGCGGTCGGCGGCGGGATGGGCGTTCTTTCTGTCGTTGCGCCTTTGCTACTGGCTATGGCAGTATCCTATTACTCCGCAGAGAACATTACTCCCTATGTGTGGGCAGCCTGTGCTGCCCGGATGAAGGTGCGTAAAGCGTACCGCTGATTGACACTTGGGAGCGCGTCTTCGCCGCGTGCGGAGGCGCGCTCCATTTTATTCCTTGTGAGGTAGTATGCTGCGTTTCGTACAACGTTCTAAACCATATCATATAGAAGGCGTGCCGGATTGGATGGCGTCGCTGCTTCATTCCCGCGGTGTAAGCACCAGGGAAGAAGCGGAGGCCTACCTGCGTCCCTCCTATGAGCATCTTCATGATCCCATGTTGATGCAGAACATGGAGCGCGCGGTCGCTTTGATTAAGGATGCCATCAGCAAAAAGCAGCGGGCTGTTGTCTATGGTGATTATGATGTGGATGGTATGTGCGCATCGGCATTGCTGTGCGAAACGTTGAAATCTATGGGATTGAAAACCATTGTGTACATCCCGGACAGGCACTCGGAAGGGTATGGGCTTAGCAGCGGGGCTATTGAAAAATTAGCGCCTCAGGCGGAACTGTTGATTTCCGTTGATTGCGGCATTACCAGCGTGGAAGAGGTACGCTTTGCTAAGTCGATGGGAATGACGGTGATTCTTACTGATCACCATACCCCGCCGGACAAACTGCCGAATGCTGACGCGATTCTTTCTCCGCTGCTTGGCAACTATCCGTTTCCATACCTTTGCGGCGCTGGCGTCGCATGGAAACTATCTGCTGCCCTGAAAGGGCTGGAGTTCGCGAAGAGCCAAATTGATTTAGCTGCGCTTGCCACCATGGCGGATATGGTGCCCTTGACGGGGGAAAACAGGGTAATCGCTTCCTACGGGCTAACAGCTCTTGGCGTCACCAAGCGCGCGGGTCTGCAGGCATTGAAACAGATTGCGTCCATCCCGCAAAACACCAAACTGACAAGCGACCAGGTAGTATTTCAACTGGCGCCGCGTTTAAACGCGGGCGGAAGGCTTTCTACCGCGGCAGATGCCCTGGAGCTGCTGCAAACCGAGCACCCTGCGCGTGCGGAAGCCTTGGCGGAAGAACTGGACAAGTTGAACACACGCAGGAAATCAGAGGAAAAAGACGTTATCGAGGCGGCGCAAGCCCAGATTCAACCGCTTGATCTGATGAGCAAGCGAAGCATTGTTGTCGCGGGGGAAGGATGGAACAGCGGTGTCATCGGTCTGGCTGCGGGAAGGCTGGCAGAAAAGTTTGGGTATCCGTCGGTTGTGTTGTCAAGGGATGGTGATACATGCGTTGGCAGCGCCCGAAGCGCTGGGGAGATTGATTTGTTCGCGGCACTGAAAACCTGTGCGGATTTGTTTGTACGCTTTGGCGGGCACAAGCAGGCAGCCGGATTAACCATCGCCTTTGAGAAACTTGATGAGTTCCGCGAGCGCTTTGATATCGCGGTCGCCGGACAATTACCGGAGGGAGATCTTGTTCCTACCGCTGAATATGACATGCCTTTGCGTTTATCCCTTGTGACGCCGGAGAATGTTGCCGCTATCGAAAAGTTGGCGCCCTTTGGCGTGGGCAATCCCTCTCCCATGTTTTTATTGGAAGACGCGAAGGTTATTCAGTCAACTGCTGTCGGGGCAGAGGGAAGGCACCTGAAAGTAACCCTGCAGGATGGGGAAGACATTCGTCAGGGTATTGCCTTCAGCAAGGGATATCTGGATGGAAAACTTCAAGGTAGTCACAATGTTCTGTTCAAAATGCAAATCAATGACTTTCGTGGCAGGATGAGCGCGGAATGCATGGTCAGGCAGATTGTTTCCGGGACTGACGCTTTTGAGACAGACGCGGCAGAGGAAGCGGAGAGCATATTGCAGGATTTATCAGGCGATATGCCGAATATTCCAAACTCGGAAGTTCCCTTGCTGTCTGAAAAGGATATGACAGTGGAAGGATTCAGGGGAACCCTGCTGTTATGCCGTACAGGGGAGACGGCGAAAAAGCTGCGGGTCAAGTACCCATGGATGGACATTGCCCGCGGTGGTACCGAGGATCCCCAGGGGTTTCACACCATCCTGTATCCGTCACGGATATCTGAAATCAAAACACCGTTCCGGCGTGTTATCCTTTGCGACGGACTATTGCACCCAATGGAAGCGGGGTTGATCAGGCAATTGTTGCCGGAAGCGGAAATTTGCGCGTTGCACAGATCGGAATCTGTTCAGAAGCATTTGGAGCACCTGGTGATATCCGTGGAAGAACTGCGGGAAGCATATATCGCGGCGCGGCAGGAGAAGTCCCTGCAAAGCCTTCCCTGGCGGCAGAGCAAGCAGCAGGCGGCGTTGCAGATTCTGCAGGAATTGAAGTTGCTGACATTTCATCGTTTTCAGGGTACAATAAGTATGTTGCCTGTGAAAAAAATTGACCCGTCGGAAAGCAGACTTTTTGTCCGACTACACGAAGCAAAGGAGGTGTAACATGGCTCATTCAGCATTTAAAGCATTGACACTGGAAGAAATGGTAGCCCGCATCCGCAAGGCGCATCCTGAAGAAGATGTCGCGCTGATAGAAAAGGCATACCGCTTTGCCGCCAATGCCCATGACGGGCAGGCCCGTAAGAGCGGAGAGCCATATTTTACGCATCCCGCTTTTGTTGGCAGCATCCTAACCGAGATTATGCTCGACACCCCAACCATCGCGGCGGGCCTATTGCATGATACGGTGGAGGATTGCGAATGCATCACGGTTGATGAGATACAGCAGGAGTTTGGCCAGGAAGTCGCCATGCTGGTGGACGGTGTAACGAAGCTGGGACGCCTCAACTTCCACGACAGGGAAGAACAGCAGGCGGAATCTCTGAGAAAAATGATTCTTGCCATGGGACGGGATATCCGTGTGGTTCTCATCAAGCTGGCGGACAGGCTGCACAACATGCTGACCCTGGGCTATCAACCCAAAGAAAAGCAGGTGTCCATCGCCAGAGAAACCCTGGACATTTACGCGCCTATCGCCCATCGTTTGGGTGTCTACACCATCAAGCAGGAACTGGAGGATTTATCCCTCAGTTATATAGACCCGGAGGGATACCGGGAGGTCGCGCTGAAGGTAGGGGCAAAACGTGTCGAGCGGGAAGACCAGATTAAAACGATTATCTCCATTCTCACCGAAAAACTTGACCAAATGGGGATTAAGCACTTTGAGATTGAGGGGCGCCCCAAGCATCTGTACAGCATCTATCGCAAGATGGTCATCCAGAACCGGCATTTTGACCAGATTTATGATTTAATTGCCGTTCGCGTACTGGTGGACAGCATTCCGGATTGCTACACCGTGCTGGGCGTGGTACATACCCTTTGGAATCATATGCCATTACGATTCAAAGATTATATTTCTGTTCCGAAGAATAACATGTACCAAAGTCTGCACACCACCCTGGTGGGCGGGCGCACCATTCCAACCCCATTTGAAGTGCAAATCCGCACGTATGATATGCACCGGGTGGCGGAATATGGTATCGCGGCGCACTGGACATACAAGGACGGCGGCGCGGACAAGTCGCTGGACAAGAAGCTCTATTGGCTTAGGCAGATTCTTGACTGGCAGAGTGAAACAAAGGACTCCAAGGAATTTATTGACGGGCTGAAAACAGACCTGTTCAGTGAAGAGGTTTTCCTGTTTACTCCCAAGGGGGACATTGTCAACATGCAAAGGGGCGCGACCCCTCTGGACTTCGCTTACCGCATCCACTCGGGCGTGGGCAACAAATGCACAGGCGCGAAGGTGAATGGGAAGATTGTTCCCCTGGACACGGAACTGCAGACAGGCGACCGGGTAGAGATTATTACCAGCAAGTCCTCCAAAGGTCCCAGCATGGACTGGCTGAAGATTGTAAAAACCCAGCAGGCGAAAGCGAAAATCAGGCAGTTCTTTAAGAAGGAACTGCGCGGGGAAAACATTGCCCTGGGCAGGGATATGCTGGAACATGAAGCGAAGCGGCGCGGTGTAAAGCTTGGCGAGTTGACCAAGCCGGAGTATTATGAGCCGCTGCTGAAAAAGTATGCTTTCCCGGATTTTGAAGCCATTTACGGCGCGGTTGGGTATGGCGTGGTTCCCTCCATCTATGTTATCGGCCAATTAATGGAGGAGCAGCGCCGGCTGAGCGAACCGGATGTGCCAAAGAAAGGACCCTTGCTGCCTGAACCTAAGGATATGGTCAAGCAGCTGGGCAAACCAACCCAGGGCGTCTATGTGGAAGGCGGCGCGGGCATGCTGATTCGCTTTGCCCATTGCTGCAACCCGGTGCCGGGGGATGACATCACAGGGTACATTACCCGCGGCCGCGGCGTAACGGTGCATAAGGCAGATTGTGTCAACGCCCTCAACTCGGAGAGTGAGCGCAAAGTCCAGGTTTCCTGGGCGGAGCAGGATAAAGCGTCCTTTAATGCCAGCCTGCGCATCATCGCGTACGATCATCCCAGTTTGCTGGGCGAGATTACCGTCTATGTGTCTGATGTAGGCACGCCGGTGACGGCTGTGTCCGTGAAAATCAACCGCAACGGCACCTGCACGATTCATATGATTATCCAGGTTGCCGGCAAGGATCAGCTGCAGCAGGTGCTGACCAGGCTGCGCAAACGCTCGGACGTGATTGACGCGTACCGCACAGCGAGCTAAGGAGGACAGATGAGAAGCGTAGTTCAGCGCGTCACCAGCGCCAGCGTTACAGTGGATGGACAGGTCGTCGGGCAGATTGGCCTTGGCCTGCTTGTGCTGCTGGGTGTGCAGGAACAGGATACGCAGAAGGATGCCCTGTATCTGGCGGATAAGGTGTGCAAGCTGCGCATCTTTGAGGACGGGCAGGGGAAAATGAACCTCAGCGTCAAAGATGTCGGCGGGCAGATATTGATGGTGAGCCAGTTTACCTTACTGGGAGATGCCCGTGGGCAAAACCGTCCGAGTTTTATCAATGCCGCAGCCCCCGAGGAAGCGGACAGGCTGTATCAAATCGCATGCCAGCGGGTGCAGGAAAACGGTGTTCCCTGCGAAACAGGCACTTTCCGTGCGCATATGCAGGTGGCATTGGTCAATGATGGTCCGGTGACGATTATGCTGGACAGCGCGAAACAGTTTTAGGAGTAAGCATGCTGGTTGAAAAAGTTGTTGTAGGCGGCCTGGAAACGAATTGTTATATTCTTTCAACAGGTTTAGAATCTCAGGATGTGGTGATTGTCGATCCCGGCGCGGATGCTGACAGAATCCTCGAAAAAGTAGGCGGCAGGAGCATCAAGGCGGTTCTTTTAACCCACGGGCATTTTGATCATACGGGCGCCCTTGATTCATTCCCTGGCTCCCCGATTTATATTCATAAGAAAGACGCGCTCATGCTGTCGGATACGAGGATGAACGGCGGTTTCCTGGTGCGCGATGATAAAGCACGGCCGTCCGCGACAGAATATTATCAGGAAGGTGATACCCTTCACATTGCAAACCTTCATCTGGAAGTGCTGGAGACGCCGGGCCACACCATGGGCAGCGTATGCCTGAAGCAGGGGAACCAGATGCTGACAGGCGACACACTCTTTAAAGGAGATTACGGGCGCACGGATTTAATGGGCGGCAGCGCGACCATGATGCGGGAGTCCCTGCGGCGCCTATTCTCCATGCATGGTGTCCGTATCTGGCCTGGCCATGGGGAAGATGACACCATCAAATGAATGTGCTGTTTGTAACGCCTACTGTTGAATACGCGAAAGAAGTGGGCGATGTAATCTCCCTGTTCTTTGGCAGAATCAACTATCTGATTAATATGCCGTCACAAGATGCTGAGATACAACTTATCCATACGGAAAGCGTACACAACGATGTGCGCTTTTGCTCTGTCGTCCTTAGCGGTTTCTACCTGGGCGAGACATCACTGCAAGAGAAAATCCATCAAGACGCGTTGCTTGAAAAGCGTATGCACAAGCGTCAGGTAAAATTGGCGGTTTACAATGTGCTCGTACAGAGTACCGGTATTCGTCCGCCTTGGGGATCCCTGACGGGGATTCGTCCTACCCGCCTGGTGTATGAGCAGATGCAGCAAGGGCTGCCTCTTGAGGAAGCCCTACTAAGCGTGGAAGAAACCTTTGATGTTTCGCGCGGAAAAATGGATCTGCTGCGTGATATTATCCAGGTGCAGCAAGGATTTCCAGCCCCACAAGACAATGAGACGGACATCTATATCGGCATTCCCTTCTGTGTTTCCCGCTGTTACTATTGCAGCTTTCTCAGCGGTGAGGTAGGCAAAGGGGAGCTGCTGGAACCCTATGTGCAGGCTTTATTAGCCGAAATGGACAGGGTTGCAGTATTGATTCGGGAGAAGGGTTTTTCCATCCGTACTTTCTATATGGGCGGCGGCACGCCGACCGCGCTGCCGTTGCCGCTTTTTCGCAAGGTATTGGAAGCTTCAAAAGGATTAATCACCATGGCCAAAGAAGCAACGGTGGAGGCAGGGCGGCCTGATACGCTGGACATGGACAAATTATCTGTGATTCGGGACGCCGGCGCGTCTCGCATTTCCATCAACCCGCAAACCATGCATGACACAACGCTTCGAATCATCGGCAGAAACCATACCAGAAAACAAACGGAAGAAGCGTATGATTTGGCTCGGAGAGCGGGATTTCACCATATCAATATGGATTTGATAGCGGGGCTGCCGACAGAAAAAGAAGAACAATTTGCCCAAACCCTGGAGTGGTCCCACACCCTGCGGCCAGAATCACTGACCATCCACACCCTCAGCGTGAAACGGTCCAGCAAAATGCACCTGGATCAGGATGAGCTCCCGGATGGAAACATGGTATCTGCCATGGTGGATATGGGACGCAAGAGCGCGGAAACGCGCGGTATGCTGCCTTACTATCTATATCGTCAGAAGCATCAGGCGGGAAACCTGGAAAATGTCGGCTACGCTTTGCCTGGCCACGCCTGCTTGTATAACATCGACATGATGGAGGATGTCTGTTCTGTTCTGGCACTGGGAGCGGGCGGTATTTCCAAACGCGTTTGGCCTGGACGAAAAAGAATTGTACGCGCCCCCAATGTGAAGGAGGTCTCCCAGTACATCACGCGTGTAGATGAAATGGCACAGCGGAAAAGAGACATGTGGGTAATCAATGAATAAGCCATCCGATTTGGATGGCTTACCTTTATAAAGATAATCACGGATTGAGGGTTTCCAGGTATTCTTCCAGCACTAGCCCTGTTTGCTTCAGGTACCGGCTGATGTCTTTGCCGACATAACGGATATGCCATGGTTCCGCCTGAAAACCTGTAACATCCTCTTTGCCCGCGGGATATCGAAGAATGAACCCATAGTCCCAGCAGTGCTCACGCAGCCATCTGGCCTGATCGGTGGATGGAAAGGAACGCTCCGGTACGGTAATGTCAAAGGCAAGTCCAGCCTGATGCTCGCTGGTTCCGGGGCGAGCGACATTCTTTTCCGCCTCAATCTCAGCCGCGCTTTCCGTCAACAGCTGTTGTGTTCCTTCCCCGGTGAGGAGTTTCTGCTTTTCGTTGTTGAACAGCATGCGCTGTTCGTCCCAGGTTCTGTATCCCTCACTAACCTGCCAGAGTGTCAAGCCGTCCTGATGGGCAGCGCTTAGCATGTCGTTCAGGGCTTGTACCGCGGCATCCACTCCCTTCTCCTGGGGATCCTTCAGCACCGCTAAGCCTTCCGTCAAGGTATCAGCCAGAGCTACCAAAGACATTGGTACGTATCCATCCTTCAGAGGATGGCTCCGGTTTACCAGCAGGGGAATATCTGCTGCCTGTATAGCAGGCGGGGAGGGGATAGGGGTTACCTGGATGGTGTGCGCGCCTGGGCCATAGAGCATGTCCAGGGTGCTGGCGCCCGCCAGGCCGTCCGCGGTGAGCCCGTGCTGCTGCTGAAAGAGAGTGACAGCATCCTTGGTGCCTCCGCCGAACTGTCCGTCAATTTCTCCTTGGTAATAACCCAACTCCTTGAGTTTTCCCTGCAATGTTTTGACATCCTTGCTGATGGAGCCAACGCGCAGCAATGCCTCGGTTGGTTTTGCCATAATCGTAGGGGGGGCTATGGTTGGAGAAGGGGTAATCCTGCTCTCCTTTTCATACTCTTGATTGCTTTGGTAGGAGGAAATTAACAGTACAACGCTCGCTATGAAAATGGCGGCAGAAATAACCAGCAGGATGGTATTGAATAGGGCGGGATTGTTTTTCTTCATAGAACCTCCTTGGGTCTCAGGCAAAGTATAGCGACTATACCAACCGGGTGTCAACATTGAAGACTTGAATCATCAGTGGTACAATGCCATGCGGAGGGTGAAACAATGAAGAACGCAATCCTATTTGATTTAGACGGTACTTTGCTGAATACCTTGACGGATATCTCAGAATCCATGAATCACGCGCTTAAGACCTATGGTTTGCCTGCGCATGAGGAGGAGAAGTATAAACTGTTAACCGGGGATGGCGCGGTCAATCTGACGAAACGCTCCATCGGCGACCGACAGGATATGCTGGAGCAGGTGTACCGCTTGTATCGGGAAACCTATGAACAAAACTCCCGCGTCCATACCGCGCCCTATCCCGGCATTGTAAGCGCGCTGAAAGCTTTACATGAAAAGGGGTATAAGCTGTTGGTGCTCAGCAATAAGGATGATACGGACGCGAAGGAAGTCGTCAAGTATTACTTGCCCGAAATTCCTTTCACCAACGTACAGGGAAAGATAGAAAACATGCCGGTAAAGCCGGACCCCGCGCTCGCCTTTAAAATGCTGGGAGAATTAGGAATTGCTCCGGAAGAATTGTGGTATGTGGGCGACACCGCGACAGACATGCGGTGCGCTAGAAATATCGGTGCCGCCAGCATCGCGGTAACCTGGGGCTTTCAAACAAGGGACATGCTGGCTGAAGAAAGTCCAAATTATTTCGCGGATAAACCAGAGGACTTGCCGGAAATTATCCTTTCGAATAACTGAAGCGAAAACCCGCCGATGCGGCGGGGTTTATCTTGGTGTCACTCAGTCGATTTCCTTTGGTTTGCTTTCGCAATAAATGCAGCGGTACTCGTCCTTCACCCGGTCTACCAGTTCAAACACATGGGGCAATTCCTGTTCCGTGCTGGTAATGCAGCGGGGGTTCTTGCAGAAAACAATATTCGTCAGTTTCTCCGGCGGCTCGGGGTGATATTTGCTGACGCGCACCCCATCCTTGATGATATTGATGGTAATCTCCGGATCAATGTACCCAAGGGCATTCAAATCCACTTCCAAATCAGAATCGATTTTGATGATGTCTTTTTTGCCCATTAAATGACTGTTGGCGTGGGAAATCAGCGCCACGGAGCATTTCAGGTTGCCCAGGTTCAGAAAGTTGTAAATTTTCATGCCCTGGCCAGCCTTGATATGATCGATGACAATTCCGTTATTGATGGAATCTATATTCATTTACTTTACCTCCAGCAGCATCATAATCAATGCCATCCGCATGTATTTTCCGTTCAACACCTGTTTGAAGTAGGCGGCCCGGGGATCGTCGTCAATCGCCAGAGCGATTTCATTCACCCTGGGCAGGGGATGCATGATGCTCAGGGTATCCTTTGCCTTGGCGAGCTTCTGAGGCGTCAGGATATAACTATCCTTCAAGCGGATATAGTCATCCTCGTTAAAGAAGCGCTCTTTTTGCACCCTGGTCATGTACAGAATATCCAAATCCGCGATAACTGACTCGATATCCGTAGTTTGAATATACGAGATACCCTTTTGCTTCAGCGGCATTTTCACATAGCTGGGTACTTTCAGTTCCTCCGGGGAAATCAGCACAAAACGCACATTATCATAGCGCGCCATCGCGGTGATCAGAGAATGGACGGTGCGGCCAAACTTCAAGTCGCCGCATAGTCCTACCGTCAGCCCTTCGAAAGTGCCTTTTTCCCGGTGAATTGTTAAAAGGTCCGCGAGGGTTTGGGTCGGATGGTTGTGGCCGCCGTCCCCGCCGTTGATGACCGGGATGGTTGCATTGGCCGCGGCTACCATAGGCGCGCCTTCCTTGGGGTGGCGCATGGCGATAATGTCCGCGTAACAGCTGATGGTTTTCGCGGTATCAGCCACACTCTCTCCCTTTGCAGCGGAGGAAGAATTGGCTTCAGAAAAGCCGATGACATGGCCGCCCAGTTCGTACATGGCTGCTTCAAAGCTTAAGCGTGTGCGTGTGGAGGGCTCGTAAAACAGTGTCGCCAGTTTCTTGTGCTTGCATTTTTCCAGATAGTTCTGCGGATGGGCGATGATATCTTCGGCGACTTGTATCAGCTGATCGATTTCTTCTTTGGTCAGGTCCAATATGTTGATGATGCTTCTCATTTCTTCTCTCCAATCCAGCTTTCGTCCGAGGGATTGTTTCTAAAAGCAATAAGGCGGTCAATATCCTCATGGGCAATGTAGCCTTCCTGGGCGGCGATGCGTACAATGGTGTCAAAATCAGTCAGGCTGGTATTCTCTACCTGGGCATCCTGCAAGCGTTGGACGCTCTTTGCCATGTTGTAGGTAAAAATGCTGACGATGCCCAATACCTGCGCGTCTTCTTCCCGCAATGCTTCGACGATATCCAGGACGCTGCCGCCGGTGGAAATTAAATCCTCCACCACGACAACCTTCCAGCCCTTTTCCAGCCTGCCTTCAACGCGGTTCTTCCGGCCATGATCCTTCGCGCCGGAACGCACATAGCCCATGGGAATGCGCATTAGGTGCGCCGCGATTGCCGCGTGGGGGATGCCGGCAGTGCTTGTACCCATCAGCGCGTCCGCGTCCGGATACTTTTCCTTAATTAGGGCAGCCAAAGCCGTTTCAATGATATCGCGTGAAGCGGGAAAGGAAAGGGTTAATCTGTTATCGCAGTAGACAGGGCTTTTAATGCCGCTGGCCCATGTAAAGGGCTCATCAGGCCGTAAAAACACCGCTTTGATTGTCAGAAGCTCCTTGGCAACCTGTTCTTTCACCTGTTCAACCGCAAAACTCATGGAAACACCTCCTGTATGCTTCTTCCGGATTGGATGCCTGGGTGATGGGGCGGCCTACCACGATATAGTCAGAACCGATTTCATTTGCCTTTTCCGGTGTGGCGATACGCTTTTGGTCGCCAGCGTCGCCATCGGCAAAACGCACCCCAGGGGTAACGGTCACAAAGCCAACGCCAACATGCTCATGCACAATTCCCGCTTCCCAGGGTGAGCAGACCACGCCGTCCAGCCCCGCGTCCCGGGCGTTCTTCGCGTAGGAGAGCACCACGTCCTCCAACTTCCCATGGATGAGCAACTCCTGCTCCATTACTTCCTGGGTGGTGCTGGTCAATTGGGTAACGGCAATCAGCAAAGGCCTGGTGCCATCAGGCTTTGTTAGCCCGCGCAGCGCGGCCTCCATCATCATTCGTCCGCCAGTTGCGTGAAGGTTCACCATATCAACCTGCAAATTGGATAGCACGCGCATGGCCTTTTCCACAGTGTTGGGGATATCATGAAGCTTTAAATCCAGAAAAATCTGATGTCCTCTGGCTTTGATGTCCCTGACAATCTGCGGGCCTTCAGCGTAATACAGCTCCATGCCGATTTTGACAAAGGGCTTTTTGTCTTGAAATCTGTCGAGAAACTGCAGCGTTTGATCTCTGCTCGCGAAGTCGCAAGCGATGATGACATCCTTACCCATGATGTGCACCTCCAATTATGGTTGATAAATCACTGATCCCATACTTTCGCATGACATCAGGGAGTTTCTGTATAATCTGCGGACAGATGAAAGGATCAACCAGGTTGGCCGCGCCAATCTGTATGGCGGTAGCGCCCGCCAGCATCATCTCCACCACATCCTCTGCGCTGGAAATGCCGCCCATTCCGATAATCGGAATACGGACAGCCTGATATACCTGATACACCATTCTCAGAGCGACAGGGAAGATAGCGGGCCCTGACAAACCGCCGGTTATATTGTGAAGCAGCGGCTTTTTTGTCTGAAGGCTGATACGCATGCTAAGCAGTGTATTGATCAGGCTGACAGCGTCCGCCCCTTCATCCTCGCAGGCTTTGGCTACCGCGGCGATATCCGTTGTGTTGGGGGAGAGTTTCAGGATAATCGGTTTTTTTGTTACCCCGCGAACTGCCCGGGTCACTTCTGCAGCCGCTGTGGGGCAGGTGCCAAAGGCCATTCCGCCTCCATGCACATTGGGGCAGGAGATATTGATTTCCAGCCAACCCACCTGTTCCTGCTGATCAAGCTTTCGGGAGACATCCACATACTCCTCAATGGAAAAGCCGCTGACATTGGCCATTACGGGCTTATGAAAATAGGTCTTCATATCCGGCAGATAATCTTTGATTACCGCGTCAACCCCCGGGTTTTGCAGACCAACCGCATTGAGCATGCCGCTGGCTGTCTCGGCAATGCGCGGGGTTGGATTGCCAAAGCGTTCATGGTGGGTTGTGCCTTTGAAAGAGAAGGTGCCCAGGATATTGATATCATAAAGCTCAGCGAACTCTTTGCCAAAGCCGAATGTTCCGCTTGCCGGGATGATGGGGTTGTCAAGCTCTATTCCGCATAGCGATATTTTAGTGTTTACCAATCCAGTAGCCTCCTTTCAAAGACAGGGCCTTCCTTGCAGACGCGCATGGAACCGTTCCTGGTCATGATAGAGCAACCCATACATGCGCCAAACCCGCATCCCATGCGCTCTTCCAGGCTGACCTGGCCTTCAGCGGGCAAAGTACAGCACAATGCCTGCAGCATTTTGAAGGGGCCGCAGGCGAAGAAGTAATCTGCCTGCACATTCAAACACGCGTCAGTTACCATTCCCCGCAAACCATAGGAGCCGTCCATGGTAACGATGGTTGTTTTCAAACCAAGATCCAGGAACTCGCTTTCGTAAAAGACATCATCTTTTGTGTTAAAACCCAGGATCACATGGGGATGCTTACCCTCCTTGACAAGCTGTTTGCATAAACCAAGTAGGGGAGGGGTACCAACACCGCCGCCAATAACCAGCGGTTTCGGGCCGCCAACGGTAGTATCGAAGCCATTGCCTAAGGGGGACAGAACGTTCATGGTCGCGCCTGGCAGCATGCGCGACATTTGCGCGGTGCCGGTGCCCACATCTTTGTAGACGAGGGTAATGGTGCCCCGCTCGGAATTCCAATCACTGATGGAAATCGGCCGGCGAAGGTACAGGCTATCCAGTTTGATGTTGATGAACTGCCCGGGGGCAGTAAAAACCGAAGCATCCCCGGCGCAAACCATTTTATAGACGGAAGACGCAATCTGTTCGTTGGTCTTAACGGTATATTGTTGCTCTTTCATGGGTTCTCCTTGCCGGTAAAAGCTTTATGATCCATCCAGACAGTCTTGCCTTGGTACACTGTGGCAAGGCATCTTCCATTCAATTCCATGCCTGCAAAGGGGGTGCTTTTCCCTTTGGAAAGAAAATCCGCCGGACATACGGTGAATTGACTATCCGTATCAAACAAGGTAAAGGTTTCCTGCAGAAAATCCTGCGGAAAACCAAAGCGCGAGTTGGGGGCAACAGACATCAGATCTACAAGGCGGTGCAGGGGTAGCACCCCGGGTTTTACCAAGGTGGTATACATTACAGCAAAGGACGTTTCCAGGCCTACAACACCGTTCAGGCTTTTTTCCAGGCCGCGGCTCTTTTCTTCCTCACTGTGGGGGGCGTGATCGGTAGCAATCATATCGATGGTTCCGTCCAGCAAACCCTCAATTAGTGCTTCTCTGTCCCGCGGGCTTCTGATGGGCGGATTCATTTTAAACCGCCCATCCTCCTGCAACTGACTGTCATCCAAGGCCAGGTAATGAGGCGCTGTCTCGCAGGAAATGTCGGCCCCTTCTTTTTTTGCCTGTCTGATTAAATCTACGCTTTCTTTGCAGGAGATATGGCATACATGGAACTTGCAGCCGGTTTCCCTTGCTAGTTCGATATCCCGCCTGATTTCTTCCCATTCGCTTTCTGACGGGATGCCCTTATGGTGATGAACTTTGGCGTATTCTCCATCATGGATATATCCGCCCTTGAGCAAAGATTCCACTTCGCAGTGCGCCGCGATAAGAGCGCCAACTGATCTGGCCATTTTCATGGCTGATTTCATCATCTCTGTCTGCTGCACGCCTCTGCCGTCATCAGAAAAACCCGCGACATAGGGGGACAGGACGCGCATATCCACCAGTGCTTTACCCTGCTGCGCCATGGTAATGCTGGCGTAAGGGGTGACGCGGATACAAGCGTCCTGTTGGATGATGTCAAGCTGCGATTTTACATGTTCCAAAGTATCGGGTACAGGGGAGAGGTTGGGCATGGAGCACACATGGGTAAATCCGCCACGGGCCGCTGCCAGGGTACCGGTTTTTATGGTTTCCTTATAAGAAAAACCGGGTTCCCTCAGATGAACATGAACATCTGTGAAACCCGGAAACAAATGGAAGGAACGGCCGTCAAATACTGGAACACCAGAGGGGATAAAGGACTCATCCCAAAGGGAAACGGTATCCCCCTGCACCATGAGGTGCTTCCGATCAAAACCCTGTTCAGTAAAAACCTGAACGTTCTCATAAAAACAGCGCATGTTACCCCTTTTCTGCCTGGAACATCCTGCTTGCAGGAAACGCGTGTCGGCTTTCTTTCTGCGGAATGGTATCAAATTGCACCAGGGATGTCAAGGGGATTTTTGCGGAAAAGACGAACATAATCTCTTGATGGTACGATATTATACGGAAATAGCCGCGGTTTTTCTTCCTGATTTCTAAATTTCTTTAAAATTATCGGGTTTCTGCGGTTTCCGCTTGTCAGAACGGTCGTCTTCATATATAATTCAATTACACGCAGCAAGCGTGAAAATCAGGAGGTGCGAAGAATGGCGTACAAGATTTCCGATGCGTGCATCAATTGTGGTGCTTGTGAACCGGAATGCCCGCAGGAGTGCATCAGCGAAGGCGAAACCCAGTTCGAAATCGAAGCGGACAAATGCATTGATTGCGGCGCGTGTGCCGATGTGTGCCCGGTGGGCGCTCCCGCGCAGGAGTAATCTTCCCGATTGCGCCGTCAGCAACGGCGCTTTTTTTATGCCTTGAAACATGGACGGTGCTGTGCTGATATGCTATAATCCATGATAATTGCTGAATATTCATAAGGGAAGGTGCCGGGGGAATGTACGCGAATCAGAGCAGGGCAAGGCTTATAACTGGGTTGCTTTCGCTCGTTTTTTCGCTTTTGGTTTTCTTCCCAGATGCCTATGCTACTTCACTTCGGTCAGCACCGCTTATCGAATCCGGTACAGCAAATGGAATGGTACGGGTAAAGCTATCCTCCTTAGGGCAGCCCTCCCAGTTGTCAATCAGTGTGCAGGGCAGCTACTCGGTATCCGGTATTCATGCCTTTTCTTTACCCCAGGGAAGCCAGATAACCATCACATTTGATCAGTTCTCTGGCCAGCTTTTCATGCAATATGGAGGCCAAAGCTACAATATGGGCAACGGATTGCGTTTGCGCCGTCACACCGCGTCCGGTCAAAGCGGGTTATATATTGCGCAATCAAGACGTCCGGGGAACCTGTACCCCGGCGATTTGTCTCTATCTGTCAGCGGGGTTGCGGGGGCGTTCTCCCTGAATGCTGTTGCCCACATCTTTATGGAAGACTACCTATATGGCGTTCTTCCCTATGAAATGGGAAATGCTTCCCATATCGAGGCGCTGAAAGCCCAGGCTGTTACCGCCCGTACCTACACCATGCGGGCTATGAGTTCTTCCGGGGGACGCTCCTATGATGTTGTGGATACAACGAGTGATCAGGTATACAATGGGACTCCGTCCGGGAATGAAAACTGCAAGTTGGCAGTTAGCGCTACCACGGGTATTGTGATGCGGCACGCCGGGCAGTTCTCCGCTACTTTCTATACCGCGTCCAATGGCGGGCAAACAGAGTCCCCCGCGAATGCCTGGGGCTCTTCTTCCTACACCTATTTACAGGTTCGGGACGACCCTTATGATTTTGCCAACGCGGCTGCCAGCGTGAAAACATACCGGGTAGCCAAACAGGGTTCCTTGCTGCAGGAACCCTTACAGAGCATCCTGCAAAGAAAGGTTAAAGCGCAGTATCCGGCTGCGCGCAGCATAGCCATTCAAAGCATTACATCTGTCATTCCGCATACGCCCAAATATGCTACCCCAAGCAGGCAGTATACCAAAATGGATTTCTATGTCCTGCTTGATGTGGATGGAAACGCCAGCACATCCATTGTGAGCTTTGATATCTTTGGGGAGTTGGAAACAGCCTTGTCCATGAGCATCAGTACGTTAAAAAATGAGCTGTGGACTGTTCGTAAAGAAGCCGATTCCTTTACGCTGGAAGCCCGCCGTTTTGGCCATGGTATCGGCATGAGCCAGCGAGGCGCCATGCGGATGGGAGCCATGGGTTATACCTATGACCAGATTATTGCCTTTTATTTTCCCGGCTGCAGCCGTGCCCGGTACAGTTTAACCCAATCTATTCTCAGCCCCTATGTTCCCGGTGTGGACAGCCAGGACCTTGTATCCGAGAATCAGCCCGCAGAGGTGGGAATCGGCGACGCTGGTTACGCGGTGGTGCAGCTGCGGGATACCGCGTCCATGCTGTCTGTCCATATGTCAGGTGATGCGAGAAGCAAAGTTATATGGACGCTTCCCCATGGCACCGCTGTAACTGTGCTGAAGACAGACGGGAATTGGAGTTTGATACAGTACGGCGGCATTTCCGGATATGCGCAAAGCGC
Organism: uncultured Clostridia bacterium; assembly: GCA_937894675.1. GTDB lineage: Bacteria > Bacillota > Clostridia > Christensenellales > Aristaeellaceae > DTU024. The sequence continues at coordinate 42,671 of CALCQO010000047.1, read as the reverse complement.
GTATCTTTCCATTTCGGCGGCCCCAACCGGGCAAACAGCGACTGGGTCTGGTATCAGCGGATATGCATTGGTTACTGGAACAGATTACCTGAACCTTCGAATGGCGCCTGTATCCACCGCGCAGGTTCTGACAACCATCCCGAAGGGAACCATATTGCCACTGTTTGACGTAAGCAACGGCTGGGCGCGCACCCAGTACGGTGTGCAGCAGGGGTATGTCATGTACCGTTTTCTCTCTCCCAGCGATTCTTATCCCGGACAGGTATGGGAGACTTCCCAAATGACCGGACAAATCATGTCGCCCATCGGTTTTGCCCTGCTGCGGTCTACACCTTCAACGGATGGTTATCTTCTTTCGCAGTTATCCAACGGTTCGCTAGTGACCGTCATCAAGCGGGATTATGTCTGGGCGCAGGTTGAGCACCTTGGTTTACTTGGATTCCTACCCTCCGACCAGATAATCATGACAGGAACTGCTTCCGAGACACCGCAGCCAATGACAACTTCGACTCCGCCTCCGGATATGATGGTAAACGCGCGGGTCAGCACACCCTCAGGCAGCTTGAACCTGCGGGAGAAGCCGAGGCTTGACGCAAGGGTTGTAACGACCATTCCGAGGGGAACAATGCTTGCTGTCTCCTATCTGGATTCACAATGGGCGAAGACCCAATATGCCGGATACAATGGGTTTGTGATGCGTTCCTTTTTATCAGGCGCGGCTGATGCCACATTTCCGCCAGCAATGACTCCAAGCGCTGCCCCTAGCGGACAAAACGAATCCTGGGCGCGGATCAATTCTCCCAGTCAGTCGGTACTATTGTATGCAGCCCCTGAAAAAGAACCGATCGGTGCCATTTCACATGGCGATATCACCAGCGTTCTGCAAAAGGGGGAGCTGTGGAGCAGGATTGTATCCAACGGGACAACAGGGTATATCCTAAACCGTTATCTGGATTATAATGTATTACAAACGCCCCGTCCCACCCCCGCGCCTACCGCGGCGCCAGGCGACCTGCAAGCGGATTTACTGCGCGACAGCACCATGATTCAGCTGGATATTCCAGTAGTGGCAAGCGTGCTGAGCGGTTACGGCTCTGTGAATCTCAGAAAGGGGTGCAGCACCAACAGCACCCTGCTGCGGGAGATACCCGCGGGCGATGTACTGTATGTCACCATGCGGGGCGATACCTGGTGCGCAGTCACCCACGAAGGAGTGGAAGGCTTTTGCATGACGAAATTTCTGCAGTTTGATGAGTATTATTGATTTGAAAGACGGCGAACGCATCGAGGATTTGCAGCTACGCAATCTAAGAATCATCCAGCAGGTCAATGCGTTTCGTTACGGTATGGACGCTGTTATCCTGGCGGACTTTGCCAACATCAAGACGAACATGCGTGTCTGTGATTTGGGGGCAGGCAGCGGTATTCTGAGTTTTCTCCTTACAGGTCGCGCTGAGGGGGTGCTGATAGACGCGGTAGAAATCGACGGGGAAGCGGCGGACAGGATGAGCCGCAGCGTTCAGTTAAACGGGCTGGAAGATTCAATAAGCGTTTACACAGGCGATATGCGCGAAGCGTTCCGGTTCTTGCAGAGCAAGTATGATATGGTTATATGCAATCCGCCGTATCATGAGGAGTGCCATGCTTTGTTCATGAAGCCGCAGGAATGTGATGCGCGGTCTGAAACGGGGTGCAGCTACAGCGATGTTGCTTTCGCGGCATCCCGCGTTCTGCGCAACAGGGGCAGGTTTCTTACCATGTGCCCTGCCAGGCGTATGTTTGATATGACCTATGCCTTGCAAAACCAGAATATACACATTAAGAGACAAAGATTTGTTCGTTCCTTCGCGGAAAGGGAACCATACTTATGCCTGCTTGAGGGAATGCTCCAGGGGAAACCGGGGGTTAAGATAGAACCTTCCCTTACCATTTACGAGAAACAAGGCGTGCATACCCCGGAGCTATTAAAAATGTACCATAATGGAGAAACAATATGATCCTTGTAGTTGCAGAGAAACCCAGCGTAGGAAGGGATATCGCCAGGGTGCTGAAATGCACCAGTAAAGGCGAAGGATTTCTGCAAGGCGACATGTATACTGTTACATGGGCAGTAGGCCATCTGGTGACACTCTGCGAGCCGCAGGAAATTGATGAGAAGTATAAAAAATGGCGGATGGAAGATCTTCCCATCCTTCCTGAGGATATCCCTACCAAAGTAATTTCGAAAACAAAATCTCAATACAATGTCATCCGCAAACTCATGCTGGATAAAGACACCCAGCGTATTGTCTGTGCGACGGACGCAGGACGGGAAGGCGAATTGATTTTCCGGCTGATTTACGAAAAAAGCGGCTGCGGGAAACCAGTCGACAGGTTGTGGATCAGCTCCATGACGGATATCGCCATCAAGGAAGGGTTTGATACCTTAAAGCCCGCCAGCGTGTATGATGGCTTGTACCGCAGCGCGTCCAGCCGTTCGCAGGCGGATTGGCTGGTAGGGATGAATGCCAGCCGTGCCTTTACGTTGCGCTACAATGCCCTTCTGTCCGTTGGCCGCGTTCAAACCCCCACATTGGCCATTCTGGTCCAAAGGGAAAAGGAAATCAGGGAGTTTGTCCCTGAAGAATACTTTACCCTTCTTGCGGATTTCGGCGATTATACCGGATTATGGTTTGATGAAACAATTCCGGAAGAAAAACTGAATATCCGCATCAAAACGCAGGAACTGGCGCAAAGCATCGCGTCAGAAGTTCGGAAAAAATCAGCCAAAATCATTAGTGTATCCAGAGAAGGCAAAAGAGAACTGCCGCCATCCCTTTATGATTTGACCACCTTGCAGCGCGACGCCAACAAGACATTGGGGTTTACCGCGTCCAAAACTTTGAAGGTAGCCCAGTCCCTGTATGAAACCCGAAAGGCGATCACCTATCCCAGAACGGACTCGAGGTACTTGCCGGATGATATGGCATCCCGCGTTCCCAAAACCCTCAGCAACTTGCCGGAAGCCTACGCCTCCTTTATAGACGGTATACCAAAGCCCAGCGGAAAACTGCCGCATTCCAAGAGAATCTACGACAATACTAAGGTAAGCGATCACCATGCCATCATTCCAACGCCCCAAAGAACGGACACCGATAAACTGGACAAGGATGAGCAGGCTTTATTTGATCTGATTGCCCGCAGACTGATCGCCGCGCTTTATCCTGTCCATGAGTATGACGCCATCCGTGTTATTACTTCCTGTCAAACGCACAAGTTTAAAACTACAGGGCGCAACGTGACGCAGCTTGGGTGGAAAGCTTTGTATCCGCCCAAGAAGGAAGAAGCTGAATCGTCCCTGCCCTCCTTAGCGCAAGGGGATAAACGCACGCTGCAAAACGCCAAAGTAAAGAAAGAAACTACCAAAGCGCCGCCCTGGCATACGGATGCCAGTCTGTTGAGCGCAATGGAAAACGCGGGGCGGGAGATTGAGGATGAGGATCTCAAGGAGCAGATGAAGGGGTCGGGGCTGGGTACGCCTGCGACCCGGGCTGCCATCATCGACCGCTTGGTTCAGGTTGGGTATGTGCAAAGAAAGGGAAAGATCATGCAGGCTACTCCCAAAGGGGAAAAGCTGATCGCCGCGGTACCCCCTGACATCGCCTCTCCTGAGATGACTGGAAAATGGGAGAAGGCATTGTCCGAAATCGCTGAAAACAAGCGTGATGTCGGAAGGTTTATGGATGGAATCAGAAGGCTGACCCAGTATCTGGTAACCTATTCAAAGGAAAACCAGGTAAATGTGGAGTTTGAGCGCGAAACCAGGGGAACAAAGGGTAGAAAGAAAGGTCCGGCTTCCCTGGGCGTGTCCTGTCCGGTTTGCGGCAAGCCGCTGCAGGAAACGGATAAAGCCTTTGGGTGCAGCGCCTGGCGGGATGGATGTAAGTTTACCCTATGGAAGAACGCACTCAGCAGAAGCAATGGCCCCATGCTGACAGCGAGAATCGTGAAGTCCTTATTGGATAAAGGCGAAGTAAAAGGATCTACCGGACTTGTTCAATTGAAGGATGGCAAGTTAACCTTTACTCCCGCTGGACAGCAAACCCCTGCTTTAGCTGTGGATGTGCTGTATGAAAAGAAATCATCAAAGAAGACCTGACACAAGATGATGTGGTTTCCGTTGATAATCAAGGCACCATATGGTATACTTCATCATGATCGAAAGGGGGAAACGCGTGGTTACCGTTTTCATTGTTCTGGGTTTGATGATTGCCGCGGCGGCGGCGCTGGTAGTCAGCATCGCTAATAATTTGGTGGACTATGGCGTTCAGATGCGGGAAGGTATACTGCCAGAATCCCTTGAGAAACCTGAGTATCAGCTGCTCGACTATTTTGGGGACAGCGCTTTCTACAAGCAGGCATTCGATTGGGTTGTGGGGCAGCATCCCGAGGATGTTTCAACTGTTACTCACGACGGATTAACTTTACGAGGGCTCTTTTTTTTACATCCCGGCGCCAGATACGCCGCCCTTGTACTGCCAGGCTGGACGGATCGGAAAGAATACCTGTACGCGGAAGTAAAGCTGATGTTTGACGCCGGTCTTAGCGTACTGATACCTGACCAGCGGTCTCAGGGTACCAGCGAGGGGGAATACTCATCCTTTGGCTATTTCGAGTCCATGGACGCGATGGGATGGATTAACCTGCTGAAGGAGAAGGGGTTCCACCGCATCGTCCTGTATGGCCGCAGCATGGGCGCCGCAACCACCATGATAACTGCCTGTAAATATCCCCAGGACATTGCCTGCGCAGTGGAGGATTGCGGTTTTACAAGCATGCGCGATGAGGTGAGCAGCTTTACAAGAACCAGGGTACGCTGGGTACCGCCATTTCTGTACCCATTGCTGACCTGGATTTCCAATCCGTTGATTAAAAAGCGCGCGGGCTATCAGATGGAGGACGCGTCCCCCATCAGCCTTCTGCCTGGTTGTCAGGTACCCATGCTTTTTATCCATGGTGAAGAGGATACCTTTGTTCCCTATGCCATGATGGCGGATTTATACGCCGCTCATCCAGGCCCAAAGGAGCGGCTGTCGGTAGAGAACGCGGGGCACGCGCTCTCCCTGGCGGTCGGCGGGCAGCAGTATATCAACACGGTGCATAACTTTATCAAGAAATATTTGTAACGGAGGAAACTATGGCAAAGAAACAGTTTGGCGGTTTTGGCGGTGGCGCGAACATGCAGCAGTTAATGCGACAGGCGCAGAAAATGCAGGAACAGCTGGCCAAAGCCCAGGAAGAATTGGAAACCAAAACCTATGAAGCGTCCGCGGGCGGCGGCATGGTGCTGTGCAAGGTAGATGGGAAGCATCAGGTGCTGGAAATCACCATCAAACCCGAAGCAGTAGACCCTGATGATGTTGAAATGCTGCAGGATTTGGTGACAGCAGCCATCAACGAGGCCATGCGGATGAGCGATGAAGACCGCGAAAAGACCATGGGAGCGATGGCGCCCGGCGGTATGGGCGGTTTATTCTGACATGCATTCCCGTGTAAACCCTATTGAAGTCATGGCGGCGGAGCTTGCCAAGCTGCCCGGCATCGGGCGTAAATCCGCCCAACGCCTGGCGTATCATATCGTATCGATGCCCAAAGAGGATGTTCACCGCCTTTCCGAAGCATTGTGGGAAGGTCGGCAGACCATCCGGTTTTGCGATGTTTGCGGCAATTACACCCAGGATGATCTTTGCCCGGTGTGCGCGGATGACAGCCGGGATAAAAGCATCATTTGTGTGGTGCGCGAGCCCAGGGATGTGGCGGCCATGGAGCGCATCCACGACTACCGCGGGCTGTATCATGTATTGCATGGGGTGCTTTCTCCCCTTGATAACATCGGCCCCAATGATATCCATATCAGGGAGCTGCTTACCCGTTTGGCAAGCGGCGAAGTGGAAGAGGTTATTATCGCTACCAACCCTGACATTGAAGGGGAAGCGACCGCTTCCTACCTGGCGCGTCTGATAAAACCCATGGAGGTGCGTGTTACCCGCATTGCCCACGGCGTGCCGGTGGGCAGCGATTTGGAATATGCCGATGAAGTAACTTTGTCCAAAGCCCTTGAAGGGAGACGGGAAATCTGATGCTCCACTTCTATTATGGTGTGATGGGATCCAGCAAGACCGCGCAGCTGCTGATGCAGCGGTATAACCTGCAGCAGCTGGGCATCAAGGTGGCTTTGGTTAAACCCGCCATCGATACCCGTGCCGGGGTAGATGTGGTTTTCTCCCGCGCCGGTCTGGAGGCAAACGCGGAGGTTGTCTTGCAGCCCCATCACAGCGTGCGGGAACAACTGATGTGGCTGGCGGTACAGAACGCGCACAATGACTTCCAGTTTGTGCTGGTGGATGAGGCTCAATTTCTTTCGCCGGATCAGGTTATTGAACTGGCTGATATGGCCGAAAATCTCGAGATATTCTGTTATGGTTTGAAAACAGATTTCCAAAGTAATTTCTTTCCCGGTTCTTCAGCCCTGTTCCGCCTGGCGGAAGATATCCAGGAGGTTCCGGGAGGGCTGTGCTGGTGCGGAAAAAAAGCTACGATGAATACCCGCATCAACGAACAAGGCCAGGTTATCAAGGAAGGTGAACAGGTGCTGATTGATAACCAGCAGAAAATCCGTTATATCGGCCTGTGCTATCAGCATTGGCGGCAGGGGAAAGCCCATGCCTGACAGCAATACAATGCTGCTTATCGTACTGTCAGCTATTGTAGTGCTGGCAGTTTTGTTCGTTGTGTTTTCCATGAAGCAGCAGAAGAAGTTGCAGGAACTGCAGAATGAATGGCCACGTTTGCAGGAAAAAAGCGAAGAAATTGTGTTGGAATATACGGAGCAGGCGCTGCGGGATATGGAGTATAGGCTAAGCAGCGGCTACGCCCAGGATATGCTGACGCTGCAAGGATTATTGCACAATGTACAGCAGAGCGGTACAGCCCGCACTGAGGCGCTTGGGCAGCGGATAGATTCCGCCATGCAGGGGCAGGAAGGGCGTATCCGGCATCTGAGTGATGTTTTAGGGGAGCGCCTTAGCGCCAACGATGAAAAAGTTGAGCGGATGCGCGAAACCCTTTTTCAGGGACTGAGTGGCATGCGCCAGGAAAATGCCGCCAAGCTGGATGAAATGCGAAAAACGGTGGATGAAAACCTGCACCAAACGCTGAATAAACGGCTTGGCGAGAGTTTTTCGTTGGTTAATGAGCGCTTGGAGCAGGTGTACAAAGGGCTGGGGGAAATGCAGACGCTGGCTAATGGGGTGGGCGACTTAAAACGTGTGCTGACCAATGTGAAGACAAGAGGCGTCTGGGGCGAAATGCAGTTGGGTGCTTTGTTGGAAGAGATCTTAGCGCCCGGGCAGTATGAGCAGAACGCAGCGGTAAAGCCCGGAACCCAGGAACGGGTGGAATATGCCATCCGCCTGCCGGGGCAAACGGAGGGACAGGCCCTCTATTTACCAGTTGACGCGAAGTTTCCTGTGGAAGCCTATATCCGTCTGCAGGATGCCGTAGACAGCGGTGATAAAAAAGCGTCCGAAGCGGCGAAGCAGGAATTGGCGGCTTCCCTGAACCGGGAGGCAATCCGCATCGCGGGGAAATATATCGCGCCGCCCCATACCACGGATTTCGCTATCATGTATTTACCCTTGGAAGGATTATATGCCCAGGCGCTGCAGATGGAAGACCTGGCGGAAAAAATACAGCGGGAAAAGCGCATTGTATTGGCGGGGCCTTCAACCTTCAGCGCATTGCTGAATTCGCTGCAGATGGGCTTTAGAACGCTGGCTATCGAGCAGCGCTCCGGGGAAGTATGGCAATTGCTAGGGGACATTAAATCGGAGTTCGGTGTTTTCGCTGACATACTGGATAAAACACAGCAGCGTTTACGCCAAGCCAGCGAAGGCATTGAAAGCGCGAGCAGAAAATCAAAAACCATTGTCCGGAAACTGCGAAACGTGGAAACACTGGACAAAACGGAAGAAAACCTCGGCATGGACAGCCGGGTATTCCTTGATGAGGATAACCTGTAGTTGTCAATTGGCCGCCATTTTAGGATAGTTTTTGAAAACCTGAAAGCAGAAACCGTTATCCGCTGATGGCTGCTGAAAGAGGGATCGAAGAATAAGATAACCGGGCATTTTCCTGGGATGGGCGTAACGCATATCGAAGTGATACCCCAGTAGCTGCTCGAACAAAGTGTCTTCGCATGAAACTGTATCGCGTAGCTGATCGATGAAACCCTGGGGGACGTCCAGGGGAGCCGCGTAATTAAGCGAGTATTGTTCCACCCGGTTATCCACCTGAAACACTTCAAAGGTTTTTAATGGGTTGCTGAAAGCTTCCGCAGCCAGGGCATGCTCAAGATGCTCCGGGTATCCGGAAGAATAAGGAGCCGCGACACCTAAAAAAGTAAATCTGCTGTCTCCCTCCGCTAAGGCGAGGGTTTCTTTTTTACTCAAAGTTGCGCTGAACAGGGAGCAGTCCGTGCCATCCAATACATCATTGGTGAGGTTATTGTTTGGCAATATTTTGACGCATTCGTCCTGGAGCGCTTGGTGCAGCAACCGGCTGATTTCCAGGCGGCGGGCAAAAAAGGCATCAGTTTCCTGCTGAAAGTAGGAAAAGGGAGCGGGCGTATAGGAGCCGTTCAAACCAGCGGGGTTTTGAAAAGCAAAAATCGCCTTTTCATAGGCTTCAATGTCTTCATTAGAAAAACTATCCGCAGAAAGCAACTGGCGGTTCAAGAACAGCAAACTCCTCAGCGGATACAGTTCCCGCAGGCATAGATCTGAAAACAGATACGTTTCAAACTCTTCCTGACTTCCCAGGATGTCTGGATACATTGAATGAAGCGTATGAAAAGAGGATGTTTCAGCGTATTCCAAAGTACTTTGATAGATACTCTCATAAGGAGAAACGAAGTTCTCCTTTCTGTCCTTTGGCAGGAAGGGGATTTCATAGTTTGAGAAATACTGACCGACTCCCCTGGCAATCAAGGTATGCAGCCTACCCCGGTTGTACCCGGCATGATACATCCCGACATACAGGTCCATCAGCGATTGATTATCAATTTTTACACGGGACACAATCTGCGGGTCATAAAACCTGAATGCTGCGCGAATTTGGTCTTGATCATCCAATGCGATTAACCTTTGTGACAAGTTTATTGTGATATTTGGTTGTTCACTCGAAAAACGCGTCGGTTTGCGCAGATAATAGGATTCGTCCAAATACCTGTCGGCAAGAACATCCTGCTCTACCTGCCGCTGAATATCAAAGAATTGCAGCGCGGTTCCCCCTTCAAAGAGCAGAAAGACCAAGCACAAAACAGCGATGAAAGCCAACAGCGACTGCTTGACATACCTGTTAAGTCTGTAGTGCTTTTCAAGAGAAAAACAGATGCTGTCCCATATTTCATTTTTATTGTGCATTCTGCCGGTATGTTCACGCAGCCATCCGGCGGCGTCAGAATCCATGGCTTCAATTTTTAAGTCAATGACTTGCAAGGCAGAATCATCCAAATGAAGAATCTGCTTGATGGATTCCCTATCCATGCCGGATGCTGCCCGCAGCGCGAGGACGCACCGGGCTTCCTTGCTCAATGTATGAAAACCGGCAGGGGAAGGGTGTGTATGACCCTCTGAAACCATTGACTTCCTTGTACTATTGTAAATATGTGAATATAAAGCGATTTCACTGCCGTTTGGGATACCGTGTTTTTCCGCTCTTTTCCCAATGGTGACGAATGCGGCATGGGCAGCGGCATATGCGCTGGCTTCATCCAACGTGCAGGCATAAGCAAGCATCAGCGCGGATTTGCGATGTGAAAAATAGAATGGCTGCAGGTGATTGCAAATGATTGTTGCTTTTTGGGTTTTCATCGCGTTGCCTTTCGATTTGTTCCGTCAATATCTGTATGATACAATATTTCCGTAAATGGTTTCAACCGGAGGAAACATGCGGAAAAGAAAAGATCTGGACAATTACATTCAGGTGAATGAAGAACCTCATCAAAAGAAAAAGCAGTATCAGTACCAAGGGGAGTACTTTCAGCTATCCACGCCTGACGGACTGAAAAACAGTCATTGCACCCGAAACCTGATCCGCTCTATGCTGGCTTTGATTGCATGTATCATTATAGGCCTGATTGATCCCGGCAGTTTACGGCAGTTGTATGGCTTAATCCCTTTTGTTGTTCTGCTGTATTTCTCGGGAAAAAGCCTTTGGTATTCGATTCTTTGCAAAAGAGCGCCGGAAAGAATGACGCTGCGGCAGAAGGAGCAGTCCTTCGATGGTCTGGAGCACAGCAGCCGCCTGCAAGTTATTTTTTCTATACTGTTATTCATAGCCCAGGTTCTCTATATATTAATTGACACTTACCAGCCTCGGGATGCTTTGGCGGCGGGTTTATCCATCCTTTCATGCATTGTAAGCATGGCCAATCTCCGTGAAAGAAAAGAGAATTCCTGCGCTGCGGCATAGGTCGAGAAGCCTGCATAAACCCTTGTAAAATGAATAACAAGTTGACATTCAAGGGGGAGTGTAATAAAATCATAATACGGGTATATTGTACTGATTCGTACCTTACCGTACATAATAAAAAGGAGGTTCCATCATGAAACTCAGGAAATCATTGTTCGCTTTGCTGATGGCAGTTGTGATGCTGGTATCTGTTGTACCGCTGGCTGTCGCTGGTGAAGCGGAAACCCCCCTGGTCGTTGCCTACAACACCTTTAGCGAGAAATTCAGTCCGTTCTTCGCTGATACCGCCTATGACCGCGACGTGGCAGACATGACGCAGATTGCGCCGTTGAAGACCGATCGCATGGGCGGTATCGTTTATAACTCCATCGAGGGCGAAACGGTCAACTACAACGGCACCGATTATCTCTATACCGGTGCTTCTGATGTGTCCGTCAACTTCGATCAGGAAAAGAACGAGACCACTTATGTTATCAAGCTCCGCGAGGGGATGAAATTCAGCGACGGCGAACCCGTCACCGCTGATGACCTGATCTTCAGCTACTATGTGTTCCTGGATCCTGCTTACACAGGCTCCACCACCCTGAATTCCTACCCCATCATCGGTCTGAAAGACTATCAGACCCAGACTTCCTCTGAAGTCTATGCCAAGTACGACAAAATGGCTGATGATATCTTTGCCGCCGGCCGCGACCATGTCTGGGCTGACACCGACAGCTGGACAAAAGAGCAGCAGGAAGCTTTCTGGGCGGAACTGGAAGGCCAGTGGAAGAATGACGTCAACAAGATTGTTGATTATGTGTTCGCCAACTACCTTGGCTATGCCCCGGAGAGAACCGGCTACACTGAAGAAGAAGTGACCGCCAAAGAAGAACTGAAGGTTGTTCTTGGTATGGCGCTTTGGGGCTTTGGCACCGTTGAGAACAAAGTTCTGACCACCAAGTCCGGCAAAGTGTATGACCTGAATAAGGAAGAATATCCCACCCGTGACAACTATTATGAAGAAGCTGTCGAAGCCTACAAGGGCGATCCCGTTGCTTATGCCCCCGAGTCTTCCGACGGCAGTGATGTCTGGGCGCTGACCAAGAGCGCTTTCATCGGCGAATGGGGCCCCAAGGACGAGACCATGGCTGGCAAGGGCGTGCCCAATGTCTCGGGCATTAAAAAGCTGGATGACTACACTGTTGAGGTGAAGACCACCGGCTACGAAGCCCCCGCCGTTTACAGCATCGCCGGCATCAACGTGTCTCCTCTGCACTACTACGGCGACAAAGCCCAGTATGATTATGAGAACAACATGTTCGGCCATCCCTTCGGCGATCTGACCATTGCCGGACAGAAGAGCACCCATCCCATGGGCGCCGGCCCCTACAAGTTCGTCAAGTACGAGAACCGCGTTGTCTACTTCGAAGCCAATGAGCATTACTACAGAGGCGAACCGAAGATCAAGTTCATACAGTTCAAGGAAACCGTACCCAACGAAGTTCCCAACGCCATGGAAACCGCTGCCATTGATGTTGGCGAGATGAGCGGCAACCTGCCCAATGTGAATACCATCAAGGGTTTCAACTCCAACGGCGACATCACTGGCGACAAGGTGACCACCAGCAGCGTTGACAACCTTGGCTACGGCTACATCGGCCTGAATGCCGACACCATGCTGGTTGGCGACGAACCCGCCAGCGACGCTTCCAAGAACCTGCGCCGCGCATACGCGACAGTTCTGGCCGTGTACCGCGATGTGGTGTATGACAGCTACTACGGCGATGCCGCTTCTGTCATTAACTACCCCATCTCCAACACCTCCTGGGCAGCGCCCCAACCGACCGATCCTGACTACAAGGTTGCTTTCTCCGTGAACGTGGAAGGCGAGCCAATCTACACCTCCGACATGACCGACGAGCAGAAGTACGAAGCGGCTGTTGAGGCTGCCAAGGGCTTCCTGATTGCCGCCGGCTTCACCTTTGACGAGGCCACCGGAAAATTCACTGCCGCCCCCGAAGGCGCCAAGCTCTCCTACGAAATCATCATCCCCGGCGACGGCAAGGGCGATCACCCCAGCATCGGCGTTCTGACCGAAGCCAAGGCTGCCCTGGAAACCATCGGCATGGAACTGAAGATCAATGACCCCGCCGACTCCAACGTCCTGTGGAATGCCCTGGATTCCGGCAAACAGGAAATGTGGACCGCTGCCTGGGGCTCCACCATTGATCCGGACATGTATCAGGTATATCATTCCAGCAACATCGTTGGCCTGGGCGGCTCTGACAGCAACCACTATCATATCGCCGACGCCAAACTGGATGAAGACATCATCCTGGCCCGCCAGAGCGATGACCAGAGCTACCGCAAGACCGTGTACAAGGAAGCCTTGGACATCATCGTTGACTGGGCTGTGGAAGTACCTACCTATCAGCGTAAGAACTTCATCATCTTCAGCACGGAGCGCGTCAATATCGAAACATTGCCCAAGGACATCACCACCTTCTATGGTTGGATGAGTGAAATTGAGAATCTCGAACTGACCGCGAAATAAACCTGTACAAAGACCGGGATAAGCCCCTGTTACAGGGGCTTATCCCCGGCTTTTGTGTAAAGGAAGAGGATTAAGTGTCAAAATTCATTGTCAGAAGGCTATTCCTGGCAGTTATCATCATACTGTTTGGATCCTTCGTTGTATATGCAGTTATCCGAGCTCTGCCCTCCTCCTATGTGGAGACAATCGCGCGCCAGCGCGCACAATTGCCTGGTAGTAAAAGCTATGCCGAATGGCTTGCACAATTGAACACACTGTTCCGTCTTGACAGGGACGTTTTCTCTGGTTATTTAGGTTGGCTCTCTGATGCCGTCCGCGGTAATTTCGGTGATTCCTGGATGTACAACATGCCGGTTACCGAAAAATTCAACAATGTTATCTGGTATTCTGTGGCGCTCAATATCATTACTTTTGTTTTGCAAACTATCATCGCGATACCTCTGGGTATCACAGCGGCAAGAAGGCAATACAGCAGAACGGACTATACCATTACCTTTATCGCGTTAATGGGTATTTCACTGCCTTCCTTCTTCCTGGCAACGATGTTGAAATATGTATTCTCCATGCAGCTTGGCTGGTTTGACCTTTATGGTATCGTTGGCCGCTATTATGAACAGCTATCGCCAATGGGCAAGATACTGGATATGGCCAAACATTTGATTTTACCGACCATCACTTTGACGATGCTGTCGGTCGGCGGCCTGATGCGTTTTACCCGCACCAACATGCTGGAAGTGCTCAATTCCGATTATATCCGCACCGCCCGCGCCAAAGGGCTGCCGGAAAGCAAGGTAATCAACAAGCACGCGTTCCGCAACACCCTGATACCGCTGGTATCCTATATGAGCTATCTGATTCCCAGCATGTTCAGCGGCTCGATGATTACGGAAACCTTGTATCAAATCCCCGGTATCGGATATATCGCATTTGACGCGATGAAGATGGGGGATATACCATTTACCATGTTTTACTCCGTGTTTATCATCATACTAACCCAGGTATCCCTGTTGTTTGCTGACATCATGTACGCCGTGGTTGATCCCCGCGTACGAATCAATTAAGGAGGCAGCGAAATGGATCACGAAAAGAAAGCTGCCAACCTTCAGGAGCAGCAGGAACAAAGAAGCATTGCCGACACCATCTATTCGTCGGAATCATTGGGGCATGAACCGGATCGCTCGGGGACATTGGACGACGAAAAGCGCGTCAAAGTATTGTCCCCCGGGATGATGGTTTTCAAGCGGTTTGTGCGCAACCGTCTGGCAATCACGGGTTTTATCATCCTGGTTCTGATGTTTACTTTTTCCTTTATCGGCGGTATGGTCATGCCCTATTCCCAGTCCCAGGTGTTCTATAAAACGGATATCATGGTAAAAGACTATGCCGGGGCGACCATCAATACGGAACTCCGCTATACGGTGAAACCGGGCGAGAGCTTCGCTTCTTCATCATTTGGAAAAATGATTCTTGCCCACAACAATGGCGGCACGACCTTTGAAAATTCTGGTCAGTACTATGCCTTTACCGTAGAGAATGAAGACTTTTTCAAAGTAAGTCAGATGGAAGTCCTTTCGGATGTCATGGCACGCAAAATGCTGTACGCGTACAACAATGCGCCGGGCTTTGAAATGGACAACGAGATGAAAGCTGCTTTTGAAAAGGCAGATCAGGCAAAGGCGGATAACTTCACCTATTTGGGTGAGACCTATCAGATTGTCCGCGACGGAGCCAAACTGATGATTTCCAAGGATAAAGATATCGCGGTCGCTTCACCAAGGATTTATGATGCCTACAGCCCCGAGGATGTATCCGTTGTAAACAGCTATACCTTCCGCCTGGCCGCTGAAAATGCCATCAGCAAGAATGAAACAGCCTTTACACTGGACAATCAGAACTACACGGTTGTCGAGGATGGACGGAACATCACTGTTTCCAAAGTCTTGAATGGCGAGGAAGTACCCTTCGCGAATATCTCAGATATCATCGTTAACGCCATATCTCCTGACGTGTTCCTCACGGTTGATTATAAATCAGCAGCGCGGGAAGCGATTCTGAATGGCGAGCGCTCTTTTGTCTACCCGGATGAACAGGGCGAAGAAATCAAGTACGAAATCGAACTGGTGCATGCCACCTATAACATCAAGCGCGATACGCCTACCCGGTTAATCGATATGTACCACACCCCGGACAGCCAGCATCTGTTGGGCACTGACCAGAACGGTATGGACATGCTGACTAGGCTGATGTATGGCGGCAGGATTTCCCTGCTGGTAGGCTTTGTCGTTGTCTTCCTTGAAATGATTATCGGCATTTTCGTCGGCGGTATCTCCGGATACTTCGGCGGCTGGGTAGACACCATGCTGATGCGTTTCGTGGATTTGTTCAACTCCATTCCCTACTGGCCGATCATGATCATCGTGGGCTCCGTAATGGACAGGCTGGAAGTGGATCCCTATACGCGTGTGCTTCTGCTGATGATTATCCTTGGTTTGATGGGCTGGACAGGGATTGCCCGTGTGGTGCGCGGACAAATCCTGGCTTTGCGCGAGCAGGACTTCATGGTAGCTACTGAAGCCACCGGCATCAGGGTCAGCCGGCGAATCTTCAAGCATCTGGTGCCCAATGTCATGCCTTTGCTGATTGTGCAGGGCACCATGGCGCTTGGCAGCATTATCCTGACGGAAGCGACACTGTCTTTCCTGGGGCTGGGGGTCAAGTATCCCATCGCCTCCTGGGGCAGCATCATCAACGCGGCCAGCCAGCCCTACATTGTAATGAACTACTGGTTCATCTGGATTCCGGCAGGTCTATTAATCCTGTTTACCGTGCTTGGCTTCAACTTTGTCGGCGACGGTCTGCGGGACGCGTTTGACCCGAAAATGAAGAGGTAATGTCCATGACGATAAAAAGCAAGAATGGCAAGGATACAAACTATATCACTGCCAGAGAATCCCGAAAAATCAGTAAGAACAACCGAAAAATTACCAATGAAATCGAGAAGAAGCGCCTTCGCAAGAATGTACCAGAGTCAGAATACCTGACCCGGATGAAGGATGATAACAACATTGTGGAGTTTGATAATCTTCACACCTATTTCTTCACGGATATCGGCACGGTAAAGGCAGTTGACGGTGTTTCCTTTGATATTCCCATGGGCAAAACTGTTGGCGTGGTTGGAGAAAGCGGATGCGGTAAATCTGTAACCAGCCTGTCCCTGATGCAGCTGGTACAGCGTCCGACCGGGCAAACGGTGAAAGGCGAAATGCGCCTAAACCTGGGAGACAAGGCGATAGATATCGCGAAAGTCCCCCTGGAAGGCATGCAGAAAATCCGCGGGAATGTGATTTCCATGATTTTTCAGGAGCCCATGACCAGCCTGAACCCTGTTTTCCGCGTAGGATCGCAGATTGATGAGGTTATCAAACTGCATTTTCCGGAGATGTCCGATCAGGAAGTGGTGAAGCGCTCCAAGGAAATGATAGACATGGTGGGCATCGCCAACGCGGAAGGCGTCTATAACATGTTTCCGCATGAGTTGTCCGGCGGCATGCGGCAGCGCATTATGATTGCCATGGCGCTTGCATGCAGTCCGCGGCTGATCATCGCTGATGAGCCCACGACAGCGCTGGATGTTACCATTCAGGCGCAGATACTGGACCTGCTGCGTCAGTTGAAGGACCGTATCAACTCCAGCATTATGCTGATCACGCATGACCTGGGTGTCATCGCCGAAATGGCGGATTATGTGGTTGTTATGTACGCCGGCCGCGTGGTGGAGAAGGGGACCGCGGAAGAAGTCTTCCTGCATCCCAGTCACCCGTATACGGTGGGCCTGATGGCCTCCAAGCCTGTTGTGAATAAGAGCGTCGACCGCCTTTACAGCATTCCCGGTACTGTACCCAACCCTGTCAACATGCCGAACTATTGTTATTTCCGGGATCGCTGTGAGAAACGCTTCGCTCCCTGTGACGGCGATTATCCGCCGTCCATCCAACTAAGTGAAACCCACAGTGTCGCCTGTTACCGCTATATGGAGGGCACCCATGCAGAAAACGACTGATAACCTGCTTGAAGTAAAAAACTTAAAGAAATACTTTCCTATCAAAGCCGGACTCTTTGGCCGGGTAGTCGGTCAGGTGAAAGCTGTTGATGATATTTCCTTTACCATCAAGCGCGGCACCACCATGGGCTTGGTAGGCGAATCGGGCTGCGGAAAAACAACCGTTGGTAAAACCCTCCTGCGTTTGAATGATAAGACAGACGGCTCAGTAACCTTCAACGGTACGGATATATTCGCGCTGGACAAGGCAGAAATGCGCAATGTTCGCCCCAGAATCCAGATTATCTTTCAGGATCCCTATTCCAGTTTGTCTCCCCGTATGCCCGTTGGTGAGATTATTGGCGAGGCTGTCAGGGAGCATGGTATTGTCCCCGAGGATAAGCAGGATGATTACATCACAAAAATCATGCAGGCATGCGGTCTGCAGGAGTATCACAAGGACCGTTACCCGCACGAGTTTTCCGGCGGACAGCGTCAGAGAATCTGCATTGCCCGCGCCATTGCCCTGAACCCGGATTTCATCGTGTGTGATGAGCCTGTTTCCGCGCTGGACGTGTCCATTCAGGCGCAGATTATCAACTTATTGGAAGACCTGCAGGATGAGTTTGGGCTTACCTATCTGTTTATCTCCCATGATTTATCCGTTGTTGAGCATATTTCTGATTATGTAGGCGTTATGTATCTGGGGTCGCTGGTCGAGTACGGCCCTAAGAAGGAAATCTTCGCGAATCCGCTGCATCCCTACACCAAAGCGTTGTTCAGCGCGATACCGATTCCCGACCCGACCATCAAGATGGACCGTATCATCCTGGAAGGCAGCATCCCGTCCCCGGCCAATCCGCCAACTGGCTGCAAGTTCCATACAAGATGCGCCAGCTGTATGGACATTTGCACTACCCAGGCCCCCCCAGTGATTGATTATGACGGGCATATGGTAGCCTGCCATCTGTATACGGAATCCAGCAGAAAGTAACATGAAAGAAAAGTTTGAGGATGATGACCGCACCATCGCTTCCATGGATACGGATCGTTTCCTGTTCCTGGGAACAGAGAAGAAAAGCGATGGCGGTACTGCAAGGAAAGAAGAACTAACTAAGGATCAGATGCGGGAAGTGTTGAAAGGTTCCATCAAAGCATCCCTCTTAGTCGCAGGTCTTTTTTCCGCGCTGTTAATCGTCTTTGTGCTGTTCTGTACGCAAGTTTGGTTTAAGTAGTAATATAAACTTATGGAATAACGCCTGCTTGTCAGGCGTTTTTTCTTTTACATAGAGAAAGTTACGAAAATATTAAATATTGCGTGCAAATTGTTTACGCATATGTTATAATTCCTTCAGATATCATTCGGAAAGGAATGCAGCCATGCAGACGCTGACGCAAGCATATAGAAAATCTCTGTCAGAATCGGCAAAGGGGAAAGAGTTGAGCAAAGCACAGAAGGCGGTTGCCCGCTGGGCTTATGTTGATGACTACCAAGCACTGCTTGATCTATCGTGCACAGATACGCGTCTGCTGCATTATTTCTCTGACCGCTATACTGTGCGTACCTGCGGATTGCGCGACCTTTCCCACCAGGAATACCGCAATTATGAGGATACGGGCGAAGCGGAAATCATGCACGGAAACCTGTTCGACATTCCATGGCGTGATCATTCTTTTCACACAGCGTTTTTAACCACCCCCTGGGAGTGCCGGGGCAACTATCAGGAGATGTTGTCAGAAATCAGACGTGTCATTCGACCGGATGGTCAACTGTTGATTGCTCTGCCCATGTTGTCACTGTTTTCTCCCCATACCAAGAAAAACGGGAATGAAAGCCCCAGATTGATGTTCGGTGTCTCTAAGTACAGGGAGTTGTTGGATATTTTAAAACACTTTGGTTTTCATGATTCCTCCATCCGGTTCTCATCACTTGGTTACGCGACGGTTGTCGCGCGGCGGAACGCATAGCTCTTATGAAAGAGCGTATAAAGAGAATTATCTGTATCATTGTTCATTTTACTCTGCTTATTTCTGTGCCTTATAAAACACTCGCGCAGAATTATCAAACGGTCAGAGTATTGCTGACCAATATCAACGCGGAACAGCGCTTGCATATTGGTGTTTACGGCAGTTACTCCGCGGACGGAAAAATGTCCTTCCAGCGTGCCAGTGAAATTGTTGTTTCCGTAGAGAACGGCGCCATGATGCTATACCATGAAGGCATGGCGTACCATGCCGGCAAATCACTTTCCTTCATTCGGCATCAATCGGCGGGCGTCGAAAACGGCCTTCGCCTGCAGCATGGTTTGCAGTTGTATGAAGGAGATTTACATTTAACCTTGCAGGATAATAGCATCCGGCCCGTTTTACACATCGCGGTGGAAGATTACCTGAAAGGCGTCGTTCCCTATGAAATGAATGAATCCTTTCCTTTTGAGGCTTTGAAAGCGCAAGCTATCGCGGCGCGTACCTATGCTCTTCGCAACCTGGATGCAAGCATGGCATATGATGTGGTGGACAACACGAATGACCAGGTATACCGCGGTCATCTTTCACAGAACGTGAACGCGGCGCGGGCTATCCAGGACACCCAGGGAATCTGCGGTGTATTCGGAGGCAGCTTCGCCCATTGTTACTACACTGCCAGCAACGGCGGGCAAACCCAATCCCCTAAGAACGTTTGGGGCGGGGGAGATGTCAGCTACCTTCCCATCCAGGATGACCCCTATGATCTGGCCAATCCAGAAAGCATTGTCAGGGAAGCAATTATTGAGAAAAAGAATTCAGAGCATTTTGTTGGAAATCAGCAATTGACTGAAATGCTGAAGCTTCAGCTGCAGCCATTGCTTGAGAGAAAGGGTTACAACCCTGATATCCATAGTTTTTACATTGACGAGGTCGAAGCTGTCAACGCTGTTACGCCGCGCTTTGGCGGCAACAGCAAGGTAATGACTGAGATGGAGTTTGTTCTGTATGTTGGCGCGCAGCAGCGCAGCAGGGGACAGGCTGATCAGGAGATAAGCCTGTTTGCGACCCCGGAGCCCACTGCGGCCCTCATTGCGCATATGCAGGAACAATGGCTTCCCGCTAAAAGACTGCATGAAACATTTTCGGTAAGAATTCCTGTGTTTCCCGACGCGGAGAGTGCTTTACAGCTTTCTATCAACATAAACCAGAATGAGATACTGCAGGTGGAGAACCTGCAGGATTCGTTCAAAATCACCATGCGCAGGTATGGGCATGGTGTCGGCATGAGCCAGCGGGGCGCGCAGCAGATGGCGCAGGCGCATGGCTGGACCTATCAGCAGATCCTGTCCTTTTATTATCCTGGAATGGAACTAAAACAATATGACACGGTTTCAGCATTGGCGACAGAGATTCCCGCTCATTACCTGAGTACGCCGGGCCCTATTCCGACAGCAACACCGAGGCCGACGCTGATGCCTGTGAGCATGGAAGTAAAAGATGGACAGTACTTGGTAACCGTCACCGGTGTCGCGACCAACTCTACATTAAACTTACGCAACCAGCCTGGCATGGCTGGCGATGTTGTCATGCAGCTGTTCTATGGGCAGGAACTATTGGTGATGGGCAAGACAGAAGATGGGTGGCTGCAAGTAAAAACAGACGCAGCCGAGGGCTACGTCATGGAAAGGTTTGTTCATGTGAAGGAGTAGTTACTCTTCTTCCTGAAGAAATTCTTCGTTCATCTCATCTTCCAGGAGGATTTCCTCCTGCTCTACAACAGTATCCTCCTGCACGGTATCTTCTGCCGGCACAGGTTGTTTGCTCTTGGAAGCGGGGGCAGCTTGATGGATACGGCGTATATCCGCCAGGGGATAGTCGGCAATTTCTCCGTTATCATGGTTAGTCGCCACACGTACCTTGACGGTTTCCTTTAAAATATTGATGTCGAGAACAGTTCCGCGGCCGTTGGGCGTATCCACTTCCCTGCCGATGCGGGGCATTTTTTTGCGTGTCTGCTCATAAAACTCTTCTTCGTATTTTAGGCAGCACATCAGGCGGCCGCAGATGCCGGATATTTTGGTGGGATTCAGGGATAAATTCTGTTCTTTAGCCATTTTTATGGACACTGGCTGGAAATCCCCCAGAAACTGGGCGCAGCATAAAGGTCTGCCGCATGGGCCGAGCCCGCCGAGCATTTTCGCCTCATCGCGGACGCCAATCTGTTTCAGTTCGATACGAACTTTGAAGATGGAGGCCAAGTCCTTGACAAGCGTGCGGAAGTCTACCCTCCCATTGGCCGTAAAGTACGCGATGAGCTTGGTATTGTCAAATGTGTACTCCACATCCACCAGTTTCATCTCCAGCTTATGCTCGGCGATTTTTTGCTGGCACAGGGAAAAAGCCTGTTTTTCCCTGGCGAGATTCGCTTCCTGCTGCCTGGCATCCTCCGGAGTGGCAATGCGGACAACCTTTTTTAAAGGGGATGCGATTTGATTATCCGGAACCTCGCATACACCCATGACGACTTCAGTATACTCAAGCCCCCTGGAAGTTTCGACGATTACGGCGTCCCCCGCGGCTGGCCACAAATTGCCTGGGCTGAAGTAATATAATTTTCCCGCGTTCTTAAAACGAACGCCTACGACCATTGGCATTGATAAAGATCCTCCAAAGAATGAAATAATAAACGATCGGTTATGGCTTGCCAGGAAACGTTGCTGGCACGGTATTGTCTGGCTGTCAAGATGGCCTGCAGCATATGGTTGATGCCGCGGGCGCGCACTGCGGTAATATCGGGAGTTAGCTGCAGGGAAACCTGGGCTTCCAGAATATTCAGGATTTCCTCAGCCTGGTCTCTGCTGTTTTTCAGTTTGTTGGAAGCTGTGGGAATTTGCTCGATCTTTGCAATGGATAAAAAAGTTTCCTTCACAAGCTTAACCGTATCCCAGTAGTTTTCGCTTTGTAAAGAAGATATTGCCTGTCCCGGTGATCCGCCGCTTAAAGCAATTAACTCTTCCGCATCCTTGCTGTCAACTTGATGCAGCGACAGAACCTTCAGCATGCTGTCCCGGTCCCAGGCGGGGATACTCAGGCTGCTGCACCGGGAAAGTATGGTGGGCAGCAGGGATCGCTCAGCGGATGTTGTCAGGATAAAATACGTATCGGCAAAAGGCTCTTCCAATGATTTGAGCAGCGCGTTCTGCGCCTGGGGCGTTAACCTGCCCGCTTCTTCAATAATCACAACCCTGGCGCCTTCTTCAAGCCCATGGCGGCTGAGCATATCCAGCAGTTCACGCATGTCATCAATTTTGATGCTGTTTGCGCCGGGCTGCACCTTGGGGGAGAGAATGTTGCTGTGTACCCCGTCAAGCACACGCTTGCATGTGTCGCATGTTTGGCAGGGCCTGTAACTATCAGACGAACACAAAACAAGCATGCTGAGCAGTCGGGCCAATGTGCGTTTCCCAACACCGCTTTGCCCCTGTATCAGCAAGGCATGGGGGATGGTATGGTTTTCATAACTGGTTAAAACTGTATCAAGATGGGGATGCAGTTTTCTAAAATCACGCAGAGCAGGCATAAACCTGTTTAGATTTTCAGGAAGCTTTCGATGTTCAGTACAAACACGGTCGCTCCCCCAACAGTTACTTCGATGGGATACGGGGCGTACATACCGGTCGCTCCGCCCATGGTGACAGGGGAAGTAGCAATCTGTTTGCGGCTTTTACAGACTTTCTCAATAATCTTTAAACAGGCTTCGTATTGGCTGTCTTCTACGCCTGTCAGAAGGGTTGTGTTGCCGGACTTGAGAAAACCGCCGGTTGTGGCCAGCTTTGTGACGCTAAAGCCTTCGTTCATCAAACTGCTAATCAGGTGCGAGGCATCCTCATCCTGAACGATAGCGATAATGAGTTTCATATTATTGCCTCCTTTTCACACTACTATGGATTCACTCCTCGTAAAGTATACACGAAATATCCATGTAATTCAACTGAGGGTATGATATGAAGCCTGAGGGTTTCATGCCGCGAAAGCCATGGATATCTTGCAATCATAGGTGATTTATCGTATAATCTCTTTGCACTGAAATGAAACAGTGAGGGATGCCTGTGGAAAATCCGTTAGTCCATGAATCATCATGGACGTGATTTTTTTTCAGATGTACTTGAAACATCAGATGGATGAGGTGAATAACCATGAGCGACAAGGTTAATACGAAAAAGAATGTTATATCAGCGGAAGGGCTAAAGAAGCTGGAAGAACAGCTGCAGTACCTGACAACAACCCGGCGCGCTGAAATTGCCGAACAGATTGCCATCGCCCGCGGCTTTGGGGATTTAAGTGAAAACGCCGAGTATGATGAAGCGAAGAACGACCAGTCCAAACTGGAAGCGCAGATTCTTGATTTGGAAAACACCATCCGTACCGCGGTAGTCATCGAAGACAGCGATATTAAGACTGATAAGGTGAACGTGGGCACTACGGTAAAGGTTTTCGATGAGGAATTGCAGGAAGAGTTTGACTACACCATCGTGGGTGCCCGGGAGAGCGACCCCATGAACAACAAGATATCCAATGAATCCCCCATTGGTGCTGCCCTGCTTGGCCATAAACGCAACGAGGTCATCACCGTGCAGACACCCGGCGGAGAAGTAAAGCTGAAGATTTTAAAAATTCGCCGTCAATAATGGAGGAGCATATGCAGGAGCAGGAAAGAATACAGGACATTTCGCTAAGCGAGCAGGAACAGATACGCAGGGAGAAGCTCAGTATCCTGATCCAGGAGAAGAGCAGCCCCTATGATGTTACCAAGTACGACAAAACCCACAACAGCGATCAAGTGCTGCTGGATTATGACACGCTGGAAGGAACGGATGTTTCCATAGCGGGCAGAATGACATCGCGCAGAATTATGGGAAAAGCCTCTTTCGCGCACATTCTTGACGCGGGCGGAACCATTCAGATTTATGTGAAGCGGGATGATCTTGGGGAAGAAGCGTATGAGGCGTTTAAGCTCTACGACCTGGGAGACATCCTGGGTGTCCGCGGAAAAGTTTTTAAGACACGTACAGGTGAAGTATCCGTGCACGCCGAAAGTGTGGAGATATTAAGCAAATGCCTCAAGCCGCTGCCTGAAAAATTCCATGGCTTGCAGGATGCCGATTTGCGGTACCGTCAGCGGTACCTGGATATGATTGTCAACCCGGAAATCAAGGAAGTGTTCACCAAGCGAAGCCGCATTATCACCGCGATCCGTTCATTTATGGATCAACGCGGTTTTCTGGAGGTTGATACACCAATCCTGCATACCCTGGAAATCGGCGCCGCCGCCCGCCCCTTTGTAACGCATCATAACACGCTGGATATCGACATGTACCTGCGGGTTGAGACAGAATTGTACCTGAAGCGGCTGATAGTCGGCGGGATTGAGAAGGTCTATGAAATCGGCCGTATTTTCCGCAACGAGGGAATGGATCGTTTTCACAATCCGGAGTTCACATCCATCGAGCTGTATCAATCCTATGTGGATTATCATGAGATGATGCGCATTGCCGAGGAAATGTACGAGTATGTAGCCATGGAAGTGCTGGGCACAACGGATGTAACGTACCAGGGACAGGTAATCAATGTAAAAGCTCCCTGGCCGCGCATCACCATGGCGGACGCGGTCAAACAGCATTCCGGTATTGATTTCTACGCGTGGCAGTCCGACGAGGAAGCGCGTAAGTGCCTGGACGATCGGAATATTTTCTACGAAAAGGGAGCTACCCGGGGACATTGCCTGGCCGCGTTGTTTGATGAATATGTGGAAGATAAGCTGGTGCAGCCAACCTTTATCATCGATTACCCGGTGGAGATTTCTCCCCTTGCAAAGCGCAAGGTGGACGACCCCCGTATGACGGAACGCTTCGAGTTCTTTATCTGCGGACACGAAGGCGGCAACGCGTTCTCTGAGTTGAATGACCCCATTGATCAGCGCGACCGTTTTGAGAAACAGGTGAAAGAGCGCCTTGCTTTGGGCGGTAAGAACGCGAAGGTGGATGAGGATTACATCAACGCCCTGGAATATGGCATGCCGCCTACCGGAGGGATGGGCATCGGGGTTGACCGTATGATTATGATGATTACGGACAGCGCTTCCATTCGCGACGTGCTCCTGTTCCCCACCATGAAGCCCATCAATTAAATGAAATTATCAACGCCGCTGACAAAGAAAAGAATCCGGGATCATTTTTCGTACAATGCCTGGAAATATCTGCTTGCAGCGGCGTTGAGTGTTTTTGGCTGGAACATGTTTTATCTTCAGACACAATACCGTCCGCCGGAAGAGAAACGGATTGACCTTTACATACAAAGTTCCAGTGCGACTTCCGAACAGGCAGACGCATATTTCAAAGCAGTATGGGAAAAGTATGTTCCTGATATGGAAGCCGTGGAAAGCGTAATTGTGCTTCCGTCCAGCCAGGATAACTACATGACGGATGTGCAGCTGACAACCTATCTCGCGGCGCGGCAGGGGGATATCTACATCCTGTCGGGTGTGGATTATAAAAAATACGCGGCCCAAGGCGCTTTTCTACCGCTGGAAGATTTGGTAGAAAAGGGTGTATTGAAGGTGCAGGATGAGGATCTGAAAAGCGGGTTCGTCACCTACCGGGAAACACAGATTATCGATGACAAGAACATCGTGGTATCCCAAAGCCATCTATACGGTATCCCTACCAACAAACTGGAAGGTTTGCGGGACTCCCTCGGCCTGGATATCGACAACATGTATATTTCCATTACACACGCCAACAACAATGATGAGAATGTCATTAAGTTTCTGGCGGGTTTGATTGAATATGCCGGATCAATACAGGAAACGGAAGAGTTTGCGCCATGAAGTATCAAGCAGTTGTCTGGGATTTGGACGGAACGTTGACAGATTCCGCGCCGGGAATCATGCAGTCGGTTCGGTATGCCCTGGACAAGATGAACTACCCGCCGCTTGAGGAAAATGTGTTGAGAAAATTCCTCGGGCCGCCGCTGGCTGAATCCTTTCAGCAGTTCTGCGGCATGTCCCATGAGGAGGCAATTCAGGCGACCCATTTTTACAAAGAGGTCTATAACCAGACTAACTGGAAGAAGAATGCGGTATATCCCGGCATCCGTCCGCTGCTGGAACAATTAAAACGGCAGGGGTACTATTTGGCGGTCGCTACCGGGAAGCCTCTCAACATCGCGAAAAAGGTACTGGACTACTTCTGCCTTTCCCATTTGTTTGAGCGTATCATCGGACCATGTGAGACACAGTATTACGCCAAGAAGGACGACGCTATCGCGGATGCGCTTCAGGGAAGAAAAGATGCCGTTATGGTGGGAGACCGCAGCATGGATGTCAATGGCGCCAGGGTATACGGCATCCCATCCATCGCCGTGGCCTATGGGTATGGAAGCCAGGAAGAGTTTGCGCAATGCCAGCCCGATGAGATATCCCAAACTGTTCAGGGATTGTATCCGTTGCTGGGCGTGGAACAGGAAGAACGCAAGGGGTACTTCATTTCCATTGAAGGAAATGATGGGTGCGGAAAATCCACCCAGGCGGACCTGCTGGCTAAGCGCCTGTATGAGTTTGGATACGATGTGTTGAAAACACGGGAACCAGGCGGTTCACCCGTGTCTGAGAAAATCCGCGGCATCCTGCTGGACAAAGAAAATGATTCTATGTGCGGCATGACAGAGTCGCTGCTGTTTGCAGCAGCCCGTGCCCAACATGTGCGGGAAATCATACGTCCGGCGTTATCAAGGGGTCAGGTGGTTATTACCGATCGATTTGTTGATTCCAGTGTCGCCTACCAGGGAGCAGGCCAACAACTTGGGGAACAGCTGGTTTCCCAGATTAACGCTCCCGCGGTTGATGGTTGTTATCCGGACACAACGGTGTATCTGGACATTGACTATCAAATTGCCATGAAAAGAAGAGAGAGCGCCTCGGAAGTGGACAGGATTGAGCAGTTTTCTGATCAGTTTCATGAAAGGGTGCAACAATCTTTTAAACGGTTGAACGCGGAGAATCCCGACAGATATCTTCGGGTTGATGCCAATCAGGATATCCAGACAATCGCTGATACGGTTTTCTACGGCATCATGGACAGGATGGGTGTGCCATGCGCGTCGTTGTAGGAATGTCCGGCGGAGTAGATTCCGCTGTTACCGCCATGTTGCTGAAACGCCAGGGACATGATGTCCTGGGCGTTTTTATGAAGAACTGGGAAGAAAAGGATGAAAATGGCGTTTGTACATCCGAAAATGATTGGCGGGATGTACAGGCGGTTTGCGACGCGATTGATGTACCGTATTACGCGGTGAATTTTACCAAAGAGTATTATGACAGGGTCTTTTCTGTCTTTTTATCCGAATACCAAAAGGGTAGAACCCCGAACCCGGATGTACTGTGCAACAAAGAAATCAAGTTTAAAGCTTTCCTTGACTTTGCCCTGAAAACAGGGGCTGAAAAAATAGCGACAGGCCATTTCGTGCAAACCAACGAACAGGGTGAACTCTTGCGCGGCGTGGATGTCAATAAGGATCAGAGCTATTTCTTGTATATGCTGAAAAAACAGCAGCTGTTGCAGGCCATCTTTCCTGTTGGCGGGCTGACAAAGCAAGCCGTGCGGCAATTGGCGAGGGATGAAAATCTACCCGTGTCAGATAAAAAAGATTCTACAGGGATTTGTTTCATCGGGGAAAGACACTTTAAGTCTTTCCTTTCCGGATTCCTGCCCGCCCAGTCCGGCGTCATGCGCCTAGTAACAGGGGAAGCCATTGGGCAGCATGACGGCTTGATGTACTATACCATCGGGCAGCGTAAAGGGCTAGGGATTGGCGGACATGGTGACGGACGCAGTTTTTTCGTGGTGGCCAAGGATATGAGCCGCAATGAGCTGATTATTGCCCAGGGGGAAGACCATCCGCTGCTGTACGCTTCCGCCGCCGAGTTGGAACAGATGACTTGGATTGATCAAAACCCTTGCATGCAAAATGAAAAAATCAAACTAACCGCGAAGTTCAGGTACCGCCAGCCGGATCAGGATGTTATCCTAACCTGTGATGGGTTGACAGGCTATGTCACTTTCGATAAACCTCAGCGGGCCATCACGCCAGGGCAGAGTGCGGTCTTCTATCAAAATGAAAAATGCCTTGGCGGCGGGATTATTACCAAGGCAATCCAATAATCTTGAGCTTATCTCATAAAAGAATATTGTTGATTTTTTCGATTTCCATATAGTGGCAGATTATCCCATCAATAGACACCGCGGCATGCAGGGCATCATAGGGATAAAAAGCGATTGTCCGGCTACCTTTTTCATACTCAAGTTCCGCAAGCAATAAGGGATTCTCCCGGTAAATTCTTTGGCTATCGTCCAGGATGCCGTCGACCCTGATGCGGTTCAGATTGGTGTAATCAGCGATAAAAGAGGCAGTTTCAATCGGGGCGCCGTTTTTCTCCACATGCATATCAAATAAGGTGTTGCCAAATTCATCGGTTGCGATTTCATTGTTTTGCAGAATCTGCTCCACAAAAATAAACTGATAAACTGTAGTTTCACCATTCCGCTGCAGTTTCATGCTTTTCATCACGTTCAGGGAAATGTTGAATGGGTTCTTCAGTGTATAATCCTCAGCGTACATGTCCATAAAAAATCCCATGGACAGATTTGTCGCTTTAAAAACCATATCCTCATAGAGGCAGTAAAACCCAATTCCCTCTATGGGATTGCCGATAATAAACGTGTTGCTGTGGGCAGCGATTCTATCCTGCTGCACCACCTGTTGTTCCGGGCTGATAACGCTGATGGTGCTCTCCGCAATGTTTAGGGTTATGGTAGCCCTTGGCGCATCAAAGCCATATCGGGTCATCGCCTGGGCAGAGGCATCCTCCACATAGGCTGCCAGACGCATATCCCCAATCTTTTGAAGCAGACCATCCACCGCTTGCTTGTCCGCGGGATACTTATAGGGAGCGGTTAGAAACCACATGCCGTTTTCATCTATCAGACGCAGTGTATGATTTCCCTGATCAACCTGTATCCTCGTGATAATATCTGGCGTGAAATTGATGCTTGGAACCGGGTGCAGTTCCTGCACAGTAAAATTGCAAATATCCGGGTAGTTGATACCGGTTAGGTACATGCTGCCGCCCTGCTGATAGAGGTAGTGCATGGGGACTTCGGTGTTCAGCTCATAGCCGAAGAACCAGGTGCTCGATTCATTGTTTTTATCCGTGATGGTAAAGCGCAGGGATTCCTCCGTTACACCAAATTCCTGCAGCTGGGTTTCCGGTATATTTTCAACGACCATGGAATCAGCCACCATGGAGGAAACAGCGTCGAACATTTCGTCCAGCGTTTTCGTTTGAAGAGGATAGTCCGGGTTGCTTTCCAAGTAATACTGTCCCTGCTCTTCCTGCACGATGGTGTATTTCTCTCCGCCGGTTGGATAAACAGTTAAGGACGCAATATCTGATACAGGCAAACGCAGAAGGTCGATTCTTTCCGATTTGGTTTCGATTTTCAGCGGTTCGACTTTGCGCTCCAACAGATAGATAAAAGTTGTGGTTATTGTCAGGCTGATGATGATAATCAACCAACCCCACCGTGGAAACTTCTTTTTTTCGTGTTTTTTTACTTTGTGCATTACAACTTTTTCCTGGGAATGAGTACAAGCAGCGCGATAGCGATAATCAGCAGGGGAAGACTGATGACGACGGTGGCGGGTATCGCCATGGAGCCAAAGCCAAGGCTTGGCCGGAAGGCCATTTTGGGCTCAATGGCGATATCTGTTGGGTGCTGCGCGTAGATTGTCTGGATTATACGCATGAGAAATTCTGTGCTGTACGTATTCTGATACAACCATTCATCGGTGAAAACAGTGGTGTTTCCAATCACAAATGCCCTTGAATGGGTTCCCTGCGTGTCCGCCTTATCTGCGTACACAGCCAGATCAAACTGACCCGCAGCATCCCCATCCTGTTTTTCGAGAATCACGTTGTTTTCCTCAAAAGCGCGGATATAGGATTCACCGCTTTTCAACAAAGAAAGGACTTGCAAGTCCTGCTGAGCGTTTGCTGGTATCTGGAACGCGCGGGAACCAGCCAGCATAAGCCGGTCCTGGCCTGCCACGATGAGGGCGGAGGTAATCTCGCTTTCCTGCATGTAGGGCATCAAGTACAGCGGTGTTTCATAGTACGATGCCTGGTCATCCTGGTTGGCGACAACAATACCCGGTATGATTTGAATGCCGTAATAGCGAAGCAGCGCGTTGAAGTTGGGCATATCATCAGGGTTGCTGTAGTCAGTTGTGATAAACAGCGCGCCGCCCTGTGAGATATAGCGCATTATCTGCTGTAATTCATCCTCCATCAAGTCTTTTCTGGGGGATAGAATCATCAGCAAGCCATCGGCGGAAAGTGTATCCTGCGCTTGCAGGTTCACATGGGAAATCTCATAGTTTTTTTCTTTTAGTAACTGAATCAGGGAAGCGGCTTCCTTGCTGTCCAGTTCTTCGTGTCCAGCAAGCATCTGTATCAACGGCAAGCGGTCGCTTGTAACATAGGCTATCGCTTCGGTGATGGCGTCCTCGTACTTCGCGCCTGTTGCCGCAAAGGTGCCTGTTTCAGGGTCGTAGGTACTGCTGATATAGTTGGCGGCATCCAGCACCCTTGTTCTGTCTTTTTCCCCGCAATAGACAATCAAACTGTCTGTGGAGACAGAACCATCGTCGATGCTGTCGGAGATGGAATGCACCAGCATGGGGTTAGCGGCCAGGTTTTCGACTGAAAAAGAAAAATTCTGGCTGCCTGCTTGATAACGTTCCAATAGACTGATTAGGTTTTGGTCTTCCTCGCCTGGTGTAAACAAGGCGTATACATGTACAGGGTACTTCAGGTTATCCAGCACTTCTTTGGTTACGGAGCCATAGGTGGTTATGCTGTTGAAGGATAAGTCGGCTTTGAGCGCGTACTTCTTCTCAAAATAATCCGCTGTGTCAATCAAGAAAACACAAATGATCATCATCACCAATATGAGAAGAATGCCTTTGGTGATGCTTTTGCATCTGCGGGAATATGCAATCTTCCTCATGCCCGCGTCCACCTTCCGATTTTCATCATCTGCACGGAAACAAACAGTGAGGCGGCCGTAAACAGTACATAAAACAAAATGTTGGCAAAGCTCATTTGTCCATAAACGAACGGCAGATACCGCGCGTCCAGATCAAAGAAGCGGGAAATATCCAATTGGGAAGGAAGATTGAAGGCCGCCGACAGCAACCCGGACATGCGCAGCAGCAGATTCGCCCCAAACGCTAGGATAAACGCGGATGCGGGGGAGTGGGAGAATGATGAAACGAGCATATCAAACGCCAAGTAAGCGCCTCCGCAAAGGAATAGTCCCAAATACCCCGTCAGGATTTCCGGAAGATGAACATAGCCAAAAATCATAATCAGGATGGGAAAAACAAAACTTATGGCGAGGGCGATCGCGAGGATGGTGAGGGAAGCCAGGTATTTCGCGGTGATGATACGGCTGATGGAGACGGGCGCTGTCAGCAGCAGCTGGTCTGTCCCCATTTTTCTGTCTCCAGCGATTAGTCGCATCACCAAAACCGGAGCCAACAAAATCCAGATATAAACCACCATGTTGAAGAAGCCGCTTAAGTCAGAGGAACGTGTTATCAGATTGTTGATGTAGAAGAGCATCCCCGCCAAGGTGATGAACACACCAATAAAAACATAGCCGATGCCGGTTAGGAAAAAACCATGCAATTCCCGCTTATAGATGGCTTTCATAAAACATCATCTCCATGGGAACGAAGGGCTTTCATGTAAATCTCCTCAAGGGAGTCTTCGTGTTGCTTCAGTTCCAATATGGCAACCTGATGCCCTGAAACAAAGGAAGACAACTCAAAAGGAAAGCGTTCCGGTTCTTTTGTCTCTACCAACACATGGCTTTCTTTGCTGTTTGGCGGCGGGGTTAAGGTAACCCGTTCTACGCTTGGCAGTTCTCGCAATCCAGGCAAAATGCTCTTTGGTGGTGCGGCCAGGACGAGGGAAAAGCAACCTTCTGCGCATTCGCCGATGGTTCTGTCTGCGACAAGCTCGCCCCGATGCAGAATCAACACCCGCTGGCACATGGACTGCACCAAACCCAGTACATGGGATGACAGGACGATCGTATGTTGCCGCGATAGGTTATGAACCATTTTGCGAAATTCAACAATCTGAGAAGGGTCTAGCCCATTGGTCGGCTCATCCAGCAGCAGTACATCCGGATTTCCGCACAAAGCCTGCGCCAAACCAACCCGCTGTTTAAAGCCGTGGCTGAGATTGCCGACTTTCCGATGGCGTACCTCATGTAGATTGGTAACCGACAGTATTTCATTCAAATGTTTTTTTCGGTCATCCTTGACTACCTCTTTCAATTCAATACAGAATGAGAGGTATTCCTTAACCGTCATTTCCGGATAGAGGGGCGGTTCCTCCGGCAGATACCCGACAGACCTCTTGGCTTGATACGGTTGGTTTTGTATATGGCATCCATTAACTTGAACGTTGCCTTGATCCGGCTCCAGATAGCCGGTGATAATATTCATCAAAGTCGTTTTACCAGCGCCATTCTCGCCAAGCAGACCGACAATCTGATTCTCTTTTACGCAAAAAGAAACATCCTTGACAGCAAGGTTGTTTCCAAAGCTTTTTGAGATGCCGTCTACACAGATCATTCATAAAACCTTTCGCTGAATTGCGTTTTGATTATAGCATGCGCCTAAAACGCTTTGATGAACAATCTGTAAAGGTATCCGTTTACCTTTCCGCAGGATTATGGTATTCTAAGGCAGTTCCAACAAGCAAGGAGGGAATCCATGTACACAAGACCCCGCAGAAGCCCCGATACATCCTTTACCAGCAATCAAAGAAACCGCCGGGTTGCGGTTACCTTGATTATTCTCGTTTTGGTGGCAGCGGTTGTTGCCCTGGGCATTTTGTACGCCGGCAGCGCCAGTTATCGTACCAACGCCCAGACGCAGTTTAAACGTCATGTTGTCAGCGCTGTGGTGGACGCGATTGAAAATGTCAACAGACTGACAAGCGGCGTGCAATCCGACTCCGCCGCCAAACTTGCCCTCGTACGGCAGAATGTGTACTTGATGGACCGGTTGAATCTGATCAGCACCACCCTGTCCGGGGGCGGGGGAGAATTGGTGCCCGCTGAAGCGCTGAGCGTTCTGTATGAGGACTTGAACAATTACGACCGCTTGCTGCAGACGGGTACATCCTCCACATTGGAGATTCGATCTACCCTGCTGACACACCTGACAGCTTTGCACGAGTTGGTGCGAAATTAGTTTTTTACAATGAATTCTTGATAGGGATTATCCTTCAAAGTATAGGTCAGATGGCATGACCTATATTTTTTATTTATACTCTTGTAAGCTGTGTTGGCCAACTGATAGGTTCCAAATACCCCAAATACCGCGGAACCGGATCCGGACATCATAGCGTGTTTCGCGCCTGTACTCATCAACAGACGAACCGCGTCTTGGATAGCTGGGCGGAGCAGTGCGCTTGTTTGCTGCAAATCGTTGCGGCTGAATTGATTCAGCGTATGATAATCGCCGCGGTCTATCGCATCCTGCACCTTCATGATGCCGCTGGTATCATCTGCTTTAGCAGGCGAAACATCCAGGGAACCAAATACTTCCTTGGTGCTTAATCCCTTGCATGGCTGGATGACGACCAGCCAATGTTGCCGCAAGGCGGGAAGGGGTTCCACCATCTCGCCGATACCCTGTACTCTGGCAAAGCCGCCGGTGAGACAGTAGGGGATATCCGCGCCAAGGGAAAGCCCGATTTCCGACAACGTGCGAAGGCTCAGGTTTAATGCCCATAGCTTGTTTAATCCATGCAGTACAGCAGCTGCGTCCGCGCTGCCGCCTCCTAGTCCCGCGCCGATGGGGATTCGTTTCTTTAAGGTGATGACAGCACCGGAACTGGTTCCGGCATAATCCTGCAAAGTTTTTGCCGCGCGGTAGGCCAGGTTGTCCGTATTATCCGGGACGGGGGAAGCATTGAGCACTTGCAGTGTTAATTCCTCAGAGGGGAGAAGCTGAATGTCATCATGCAGGGAGATCTGCTGCATCAACATATCCAAAAGATGATATCCGTCTTCTCTTTTCCCTGCGACGCGCAAGTACCAGTTGATTTTTGCGTGGGCTTTAATCAGCATGGTTTGTTTCCCGATCCTTCCTGGATGCTTTTTCTTTATTCAAAGTAAATTCAAAGGCGGTTCCTTCTCCGGCGGAAGCTACCGTTATCTGCTGGCCGTGATTTTCCAGAATCCGACGGCAGATTGCCAGCCCCAGACCTGTTCCTTTGCCGGATGTATGCGCTTTTTCAGCCATATAGAAACGTTCAAACACATGCGGGATATCCTCGGGAAGGATGCCGATGCCATTATCCTTGATGGTAACACTTACGGTTCTATCGTCAATTTCCCGCGTCAATACGGATATCTGCCCATATTCCGGGGTGTATTTCACCGCGTTATCCAATAGGTTAATCAGTACTTGTTCGATTTTGTCCCTGTCGGCGGAAACATACAAAGGTTCTTCATGGAAGTTCAGGAACAATTCGTGTTTCTTCGCTTCCATCGCGCTCATCATGGTGATGGATACCAGTCGGATTAACTCGTGAATATCAAAACTTGTAATGGATAACGCCTGACCGCTTTCCATTTTGGATAGGTTCAGCAAACCTGAAACCAGTTTGCTGATTCGCTTGGTCTCATCCAGCGCGATACCCAGATACTTTTCTGTATCGTTGCTGGCTATGGTGCCGTCCAGCACCCCCGCGATAAATCCCTGGATATTGGTGATGGGGGAGCTTAACTCGTGGGAAACATTCGCGATAAAATCCCGCCTAACCTGTTCGGTTTCCGCCAACTGGTTGGACATCAAGTTAAACGCGACGGATAAGTCTGTCATCTCCCGCGCGCCGGATTCATCTATGGAAACCGTCTGTCCAAAGTGGCCGGCGGCCACATCCCGGGATACCTTCGCCATTTCGCGAAGAGGCTCCGTCAGCTTTTTATTAAACCGCCAACTGATAACCGCGGCCAGGACAAACAGGGCAACCGCGCTTAACCCTATGGTAATCCCCAGGCCTCGGTACGCTTGGTGAACGGACTGGGCAGCTGTCTGGATGTAGACACCGCCAATCACCCGCTGGGCGTACACCAAAGGAACGGCAACCGTAAACATGGGGCCGCTGCTGCTTTCCATTTGCGTGACAATCTCATTGCCTTCCAGCACCTTTTGCAGCATGGTAGCGATGCTTTCCGCGTCAAACGTTGTTTTCAGCTCCTGGTGTTCATCCAGAATAGATAAAAAATAGGAAGACCCTTGCCCGCTCCTGTCCACAACCAGGCAATAGGCAGAGTAGTCTTCATATAAACGTCTTGTTTTTTGTTCCAGCAGCCTTTTCACAGGTGATGTACCGAAGCTGAGCAGCAGGTTGTTCTGCTGGGACATGACAGATCCGGCCAGCTCCGCGATATCGTATGCCTGACCTTTCAGGGCTGCCACTCGGTTGTTGATTTGTATATCCCGGATGGTAAAGTATGCCGCGCCAAACAGCAGGGCAAAGCAGAGCAGCATGATGATGACATTGACGCCCATCATATAAAAGAAGGTGCTGCGGTGTTTGAGCATTAAACGACCTCGAACTTGTAGCCGACGCTCCACACGGTTTTAATCTGCCATCCCAGCTTTTCACTATCCACGAGTTTTTCCCGGATACGCTTCACATGGACATCAACCGTGCGGCTGTCACCGAAATAGTCAAACCCCCATACTTTTTCGAGGAGCTGTTCCCTAGTGAACACATGGTTCTGATGGGATGCTAAGAAGAAAAGCAGCTCCAATTCTTTGGGAGGCATGTCGATCTGTTTGCCCTGGTAGACGACTTCATATTTTTCCATGCTCAGGCTGAGACCGGGATAAGAAAGGGACTCCTCTTCCAGATCCGCTGATGTGCCCCTGCGAAGCACCGCCTTAATGCGGGCAATGAGTTCTTTGGAGTCAAAGGGCTTGGTAATGTAATCGTCTGCGCCAAGCTCCAACCCCAGCACTTTATCAAATGTTTCATCTTTGGCGGACAGCATGATGATGGGGATGGCGCTGATTTGCCTAACCGCGCGGCAAACCTGCCAGCCGTCCAGGCCGGGCAGCATGATATCCAACAGCAATAAGGCCGGCGGGTTGCGTTTGAACGCCTCCAGCGCTTCATCGCCGCGGTGATAACAGGAAACCTGATACCCTTCCTTTTCCAGATACAGGCGGATTAATTCCGCGATATTTTTATCATCATCAACCACCATAATCTGCTGGTTTACATTCATGTCCTTCACCTTCCTATTTCAACGTCACAATGGTTACGCCGCTCTCGCCTTCCCCATAGATGCCAAGGCGGTAACTTTTCACTTGCGGCACCTGCTTCAGATGCTTCTGTATGCCGGAACGCAGTACGCCTGTCCCTTTGCCATGGATGATTGAAACCTCCATCAAACCGTTCATGACAGCCATATCAAGATAATTATCTACTTCCATCAGTGCTTCGTCAAGGGACAGGCCACGAACGTCACACTCAAGCGAAGCGGTGCTGCCGCCAGCGCGCTTTGTGTGAACACTGGTCTTGTTTTCCTTTTTAGGGGTTTTCGCGGCTTTCAGCTGGCTGATATGCACTTTCATTTTGATGATGCCCGCCTGCACCATCAGTTCTTCCTTGCTGTCGGGCAAGGTTAATACGGTAGCGGGGGTGCCAAGGTCTACAAAGATAACTTCATCTCCAACGGATACCTCACCAGCCTTCAGGGAATCCTTGTTTTGCTTTCGCTCAAGACCTTCCTGCAAGGCTTCCTGGGCTGTCTGCAGACGTTTGTTCAATCTGTCCATCTCATGGGAGCGCGCGCCTCCGCTTTCTTTAAGCAGCCGTAATTCAGCGACTATTTCAGCGCTCTCACGCTTGGCTTTGTCGATTATCTTTTTGGCTTCTTCCTTCGCTTTTCTATCAGCGGACCGATATTTTTCCTCGATCTCCTTCTGCATGGCATCCACGGCGCGCCGGGCTTGATTTGCTTCTTCATACAACAGCGCGGATTGTTCTCTTTCCCGTTCAGCAACCTGGCGGTGATACTCCGCATTGGCGATGACATCCTCAAACTTTACGCTTTCATGGCTTAACAATTCCTGCGCGCTGTCAATCAAAGACTGGGAGAGGCCGAGGCGTTTGGAAATCTCAAACGCGTTGGACTTGCCGGGAATGCCGATGGATAAGCGGAAAGTGGGCCGCAACGTGCTGATATCAAACTCAACGCTCGCGTTCTCCACGCCAGGCGTTGTCAGTGCGTAGGCTTTCAACTCGCTGTAATGCGTCGTGGCGATGGTACATATGGAGCGCTTTTTCAAATGGGTTAAAATGGCCTGCGCCAGGGCGGCGCCCTCTGTCGGGTCTGTGCCCGCACCCAGTTCATCAAAGAGAACAAGGCAATTGTTTTCCACGACTTCCAGAATATGGACGATGTTTGTCATGTGAGACGAAAAAGTAGACAGCGACTGCTCGATGCTTTGCTCATCCCCGATATCCGCGTATACTTCGTCAAACAAGGAAAGCTCCGTTCCGATAGCGCCCGGGACATGCAAACCGGATTGAGCCATCAAGGTCATAAGCCCCACGGTTTTCAGCGTAACGGTTTTTCCGCCCGTGTTGGGGCCGGTAATAATTAGCGTGGTAAAATCCTGCCCAAGCCATAAGTCACAGGGCACAACGGTTTCCCTGGCTATCAGGGGATGGCGTACTTTAATCAGTTTGATGTACTGTTTGTCATTCATCTTGGGCCGGATGGCATCCATATCCCGCGCAAGTTTCGCCTTGGCGAAAATAAAATCCAAATCTGCCAGGGTTTCGATATTATTCTCAATCACATCCGCGCTGTCGCCCACTTGAGCGGAAAAAGCGGCAAGGATCCGCTCGATTTCCTGTTCTTCTTTCGCAGTCCACTGCTTTAATTCATTGCCCAGTTCCACCAACGCCATGGGCTCAATAAACAGGGTTGCCCCGCTGGAGGACTGGTCGTGCACCAAGCCGGGGATGTTCTGGCGGAATTCCTGACGGACGGGGATAACATAGCGCCCGTTTCGAACGGTGATCAAAGGCTCTTGCAGATACTTCGCGTAGGACGGCTGGTGTATCAGGGCGTTGAGTTTATCACGCACCCTTTCATTGCATAAACGGATTTGCCGTCTGATGGATGCCAGTTCACTGCTAGCCTGGTCCGCAATCTGGTCGTCCCCAAGAAAGGACTCATTGATATCATTCTCCAACGAGCGGATTGGCTGCAGGCGGGACGCGATGGTTGCCAACAACGCCATATACTCATTATCTGTCTGCAAGGCGCTGCGTACAGTGCGGGCGGCCTGCAGGGACATGCCGATATCCAGCAGCATGCGGGGGGACAGCACGGCTCCTTTGGAAGCTCTGTCCAAGGAAGGGCGAACATCGGAAAAGTACACCAAGGGGCTGTCTCCCCGGTAATTAAGCACATACATGGCTTCTTCGGTTTCCTGCTGAGCACGCTCAACCTGATCCAGGCGCGCAAATGGCAGCAAACCCAGACATTGCTCGCTGCCGGCCTGGGTCATGGCCAGAGAAGCCAGCTGTTCTTTGATTTTATGAAACTCCAGGACTCTGATTGCTCTCTCGTTCATAGATCCTCGCTTTGCTATTGGACACCCTTCTGGTACCTGCCATGATAGTACGGCATTTGGGGTATGGCGCTTGCCTCCCCTTTCCGAAGGGCAGCATAGTATGTAATGATTTCTTTTATTTCCTCTGGGGTTTCCAAAGTCATGTTCATCATCCATGCATAGCGTGCAGATGCTTTGTCGCCAATGTGCAATGGTTTATCGTCAAGTAGGTAGTTAGCGCATCCTTCCGGCATGTGCAAAGGGTACAGGGGAAAGGCGGCGCCCAGGCGGTCCGTTAAAAACTGTCCTCTGGTACCTTGGTTTTGGTGGCAAAGCCTGCAACCAGCATGCCCCTTGGACAGCTTCTGATACACCCTTTCCGGGCAGTGGTTCAGCACCATCAGCGCGTTTCTTCCATACACTGGTTGAATTAGGGGCATGATGCCATCAGTTAGATCATCACTCTCCTGGTACGTCAACTCGCGCGACAAAGTTGCCACGACTATACCCTGTTCATGGAGCATGCTGATGGTATTGTTGTTCCAGACATGAATACCGTAACCTGCGATGACGGTATTTGCCCATTCCTTGCTTAACTGGCCGATGTTGTTGATTACAACAGGCAATTGGTATTGCCGCGACAGGTTTATCAGCATGGACAAGGTATCATCGCTTGTCTGCCTGGGAATAACCAAAGCGTCTGTTGGGGACAACTTTGCCTGGGACTCCTCAAGAAGTTCTTGATGGTAGTCGGTTGGGGCGTAATAGAAATGGTTGATTCCAAGTGCTTTGTATTCGGCGATATTGTTGATATCCGCGCTTTGCAAAATCAACCCATGCGGACTTTTTTGCTTTGATTTGTTCTGAGGGATGGGCTGATAGCTTTCCCGTGCCTTTTGATGTTCATACCTTTCTAAACGGGTTTGAAAGTATTGTTCCAAAGCACCCCTTCTAAGTTGGTTCAGCGAGGATACCGGCAAAAAGGCAGGGGATGTGTTATTAAAGCGGTAGTTCTTTATCGTTGTTGGAAATGCCCCGGCTTTTGTCATGGCGTTTTTTGTGTTATCCAAAGTAAGAGGTGCTTTTTGGGCGGCCTGCGCGTCTGAACCTCTGGCGGTTACGGAAACCTGCCCATCGGATAAGGTGAAAGCGGCTGGAGCACCCGGCTCAAGGAAAAGAGACGCGTCCAGTTCAATGGGAGGAGCGCCCTGGACGCCGATGGATTTCCGGGCTTCACTTAATTGCCAAGCGCTGTCCAGCCGATATACCACATCGCCAGGAGAAGCGGCCTTATGTAGCCGAATATCAACGGTTTCCGATGGGAATGCTTCCTTCCCTGAATAAATCATCCCCTGCTGATTCTTTCCGCGAATCTCTAACCCATCCTGATCCTGCAGCGAAAGGGTGAGGCGAATAGTACCAAGGTACTTATCCCCGATTCTTCTGCATGCGGTAACGACACCGATGGGAATCCCTTCATGGGATACATGGAGAGGATTGATAATATCCGCGTCCTCGTCACCAAAGACATACCCTTTGCTGAATCCGCCCCTGTTGAAAATTTGCTCAAGCGCCTGTTGGTCAGCGTTTTTAATTTGGAATGTGTTATCAGCCTCATTCAGCAGTTTCCGATAGATTTTTGTGACGACCGCGACATATTCCGGCCTTTTCAACCTGCCTTCGATCTTGAGGCTGGCAATTCCAGCCTCCTTCAAGCCCTGGATATTCTCTGCCATCCGGATATCTCGGGGGGACAGCCAAGCACCGGCTTGATTACGATAGGTGTACATCATTCTGCAAGGCTGCGCGCAGCGGCCTCTGTTCCCGCTGCGGCCGCCGTTCATTGCCGAGAGGGTGCATTGGCCGCTAACGGAAACACAAAGGGCGCCGTGAACAAACACTTCCACCTCGATACCGGCGTCCACAGCCTTTTCCAGCGTAGATAAAGAAGTTTCCCTGGCAAAAACAACCCGGTCAATTCCCAGATGCTTTGCTGCTTGCGCGCCATGCAGGGTATGGATGGTCATCTGCGTGCTGGCGTGGACAGGGATATGGGGGAAATGCTTCTTGATATACAGCAGCGCACCGGTGTCCTGAACCAGCACCGCGTCCGCCCCTGCCTCCACAACCTGCAATAGAGCCTGGGTAAAAGCCGGGAACTCTTTCTCCTTGATGAGTGTATTCAGGGTTACATATACTCTCTTTCCATACAGGTGAGCTGTCTGAACCGCTTGCTGTAATGCCTGCGCGTCAAAACCAGCGGAAGAGCGCGCGCCAAAAGAGGACGCCCCTAAATAGACAGCGTCCGCGCCATTATTGATGGCAGCCCATAGAGAATCCATGCTGCCTGCAGGGGAAAGGAGCTCAGGTATCTTTGTTTCTGGCATCTGCCAGTTCCCTCCGCAGCCTGGTTAAATCGTCCTGCAAACGGATAATTTCCTCGGAGAATCGAAGAGCGGTGACGGCGGCGGCGGTTTCAAAACTGATACGTTTATCGAGCATCATGGTTTCTGACATACTATTTTCCGCCATCTTGGCGACGCGCTGCACATGCTCCTCATTCTCAGAGGAAGAAAGTTTGAAGGATCGGCCAATCAATGAAATGTTGTAAGTTTTTCTTTCGTCCATTCGTTTCTTCCATTATCTGGGTCGTTTTGTGAAGGGATAGGCGGCGCCTTCATCCATGATAATCTCGATGGATTGAATACGCTGCGGGGTCAGGGGTTTGTCCTGTCTGTTGGCAGGTGTATTCACAATGGCGTTGGCGGCATCAAGCCCCTCCAGTACCTTGCCAAAGGCAGCATAGTCCCCATCCAGATGAGGGGAGGTGCTGGTCATGATGAAAAACTGGGAGCCTGCAGAATCCTTCATCATGCTGCGGGCCATGCTGAGGACGCCTTGTGTGTGCTTTAAGTCGTTCCTGAAACCGTTGGACGCGAACTCGCCCTTGATGCAGTAGCCGGGACCGCCCATTCCTGTGCCGTCGGGGCATCCGCCCTGAATCATAAACCCCGGAATAACCCTGTGAAAAATCAAGCCGTTATAGAAGCCGCTTTTTGCCAATGAGATGAAATTACCCACCGATTCGGGCGCGATGTCAGGATAGAGCTCGCCCTTCATCTGGCTTCCATTTTCCATGGTGATGACAAACTGCGGATTATTGGTAGACATCATTCTTTACCTCCAAAATGTTTGATTTCATCATAATAAAACACAGGATAATTGTCAATTAGTATTGGCTTTGCAAGCAGAATTGGCAGTTTATTCACATTTAATAAAGCCGCATCAGCGAAGTGAAAACCATTCGTGAAATAATTTAATATTTCTGCTTGACACAAGCGCCTGTTTCCTGTAGAATGCAATTCGCCGCTGAATCAATGACGCGGCGCAACCTTCGGGGTGTAGCGCAGTCTGGTAGCGCACGTGCTTTGGGAGCATGGGGCCGGGGGTTCGAATCCCTTCACCCCGACCATTTTGGGTTTTAGGGATAAAACGGTATGGCCCCGTGGTCAAGCGGTCAAGACACCGCCCTTTCACGGCGGTAACAGGGGTTCGAGTCCCCTCGGGGTCACCACTTTTCCTCCTGATTTAGGAATGAGTTTGGGCCTTTAGCTCAGTTGGTCAGAGCGGCCGGCTCATAACCGGTTGGTCCGGGGTTCAAGTCCCTGAAGGCCCACCACATGGCCCGGTAGTTCAGTTGGTTAGAATGCCAGCCTGTCACGCTGGAGGTCGAGGGTTCGAGCCCCTTCCGGGTCGCCATTCCTGCTGTTGGGCCCTTGCTGGTGTAGCTCAATTGGCAGAGCAGCTGATTTGTAATCAGCAGGTTGCGGG
>CALCQO010000046.1 GCA_937894675.1 uncultured Clostridia bacterium | reverse complement strand
CCAACGAACGGTCTTTACTAACTCACAAGTTGGTACAAAGATTGGGGGCAGACCACTGTGAGATTTCTATTCTGGAATCTTGGTAACTAGCTACTAGAACACGTTCGGCATCACCTAGTACTGGTATATTGGCATTATGCGTTGCAAAAATGAACTGGATTTTCGACTTCTTTTGAACAATTGCAGAAATCACTTCATCATATATCACTTTGTTATCAAGATCGTCTTCAGGTTGATCTATAATGATTATGTCACTACTATCTTGTGTCAGAAGAAACAAAATGAGTGCCGAGGCTCTTTGCCCTAAAGAATGCTGTCTCAAAAGCTTGTTGTGGTAATATACTTCTACTTTATTCTGAACTTGCTGACATAGGAGTTCATCGAAGTGTTCTCTAAGCTTAGCCTCTAACTTACTATATTCTGTTGAAGAAACGATCGATTTTAACACTTCTCCATCTCTAAGCAGCCATTCCTCAATCAATGCAACATAATCTGGAAAACGCTGACTAATTACATCATACTTGCTATCTGATATGCCTGAACCTCTGAAATCCGACTTCATTTGCGATTTAAAGCCCTCTCTATCGCCCTTGAAGGTAATCTCGATTCTTAGTTCACTTTGACTTCTATTAATTCGTTCAATTTCAGTCTTGTAAGCATTGAACACGTTGAGTAAAGTATCATTTCTCTTCCTTTGAGCTTTCAGATATGCTTCTTCTATTTGGGTTTTTGAATTCGCCTCATTTTGGAGCTGTTTAAGCTTCTCCTTTACGCGTTCAAGATCGGCTGTCATCTTAACAAAGCTATCTGCATCAAGTGTTTCATCCTTTATTTCGCGTTTAATCTCTGCAAACTCATCTGCCAATCCATCTATCCTCATACCAAGTTTATTTGACATTTCTACCAATTTCTGTTCTTGGTCTTGAACTGACCTGCCAAATTATACGATGTATTTTTGACCCTGAATCTTTTTCCTTTTGACACTTTAGTACCCCTCTCAACTTGGATCGGTAAAATTCTTGCATTTTCATATAATGCACCTTTGTTTCATGCTTACATTTAGTAATAAGGTTGAACGCTGTTACACCATATATTATAGCACAATAAGCACAGCTCTCTTCGCCACCACATTCCAGCTTCTAGAAACTATAATGTTCCAAACAAAGCAAATTGTTTTCTCATCGTAGCTTTGCTTTAAGCTTTCGATCTACACCATTACGGAAGTAAATCTCTTCATATTTAGCAAAGCATACCAATAATCCGAACCCATCTCCTATCAGGAAGATTTGGTTCGGATTATCGTTGTCTGGTGCCGAAGACCGGACTCGAACCGGTACAGCCATAAGCCGGGGGATTTTAAGTCCCCTGCGTCTGCCATTCCGCCACTTCGGCAACAGCAGTATTATAACAGGCTTAGGCTTTTGCCGCAATCCTCGGGCAAGAGTTTTCCATTCTCCAATGACGATTGTTGTGCTTCTTACAAGCCAAACAGCTGGCGCAGGGCGCTTGGCCATAGCAAGTGCAGGGCGACAAGCAGCGCGCTGAGCAGCGCCATGGTCTTATGGGCTTTGAAAACATGCTTATCCTTCTTGCGCCAATGATAAACGCCAAGCAGCGCGGTGATGATAAACGCCCCGAAGGCAAGCAGGCCGGTATGCAGGTTGAGCCTGAAAATTACATATCCATGCCAGGCGGC
Source organism: uncultured Clostridia bacterium (assembly GCA_937894675.1). Taxonomy (GTDB): domain Bacteria; phylum Bacillota; class Clostridia; order Christensenellales; family Aristaeellaceae; genus DTU024. Next base: position 172,340 of record CALCQO010000046.1, on the reverse strand, counting down.
CATCACAGCCAGCAGAATACCCAATGGTTTGTGCAGCTTGCGAAGAAACTTGATGAGATTCAGGAATGATTTGCTCTTGGTTTTCACCGTCCAGTTATTCATTGTGCGCAGCCAATAAGGCGCGGTGACAACCAGCAGCAGAAAAAGTGTGAGATACCCCAGCAGTCGATAATCCATAGATTCTCCTTTTCTATAAAAGAAAGCGCCGGCGGCGTTGGAACGCTGTCGGCGCATCAAGCAAAGATTACTCGGTAACCAGCTTGCCGATTTCCACAACATTGTCCAGCTTGGCAACACCATGGGGGGACTTGTCCTTGATTTCCGCCGTCAGGTCTTTGCCGGCTTCAAAGCCGTTGTGCTGGCCATTCTTCCAAGCCGCGCTGTTTGTTACATCGTACACAATACCATCCACGGCAATATACGCTTTCTGGCCATCCTTGCCGTTATACTGGGCAAGCTCTTCCACAGTCAGTTCCAGGGCTTCCGCTTCGGCAGGCTCCTGTACCGCTGCCGCAGGCGCGTCAGTGGCAGGAACAGCAGTTGCGGGGGCTTCCGTAGCGGGAACGGGCGTAGCAGTAGCCTGCGGGGCTTTGGGAGCACAGCCAACCAATACCAATACCAGGGCCAGCAACAGAGCGATTATACTAAACTTCTTTAACATTCTTACATTTCCTTTCATAGTAACAATTCACGTTTGGTTTACCTTACTCTTTTTATATACCACCCATAGGTTTCGTGAAACACCTGGCGTGAATTTTTTGCACATGCTAATGCTTACCGGCCGGCAGATTAATTCCGCAATTTCCGGGTTTTCGCTTTTACTAAGGAAGGATCCTATGGTACAATAAATAAAAGAGACATATTCAAGGGAGGCCAGCATGGATAAAATTATTGTTGAAGTATGTGCCGGAACCCATTGCACCATGATGGGCGCGATGAACATCATCGACTCCATCCATTCCCTGGATGAAATTCAGCGGGAAATGGGCGGTGAATTCTGTGAGGTGGAAGTCCGCGCCATCCCCTGCATGGATTTGTGCCGTCAGGGCATTCAAGGCCCGATTGTACGGGTGAATGGACAGATTCTTCATGAGGCGGAAAGCGAAAGCGTCATGGCCGCCATCCTCGCCCGCTGTCCCAAGGCCAACAAATAATCATTTTCGATTTTCCTTCCCCATGATGCAGCCGCCTGCGTGGGGTTTTTCCATGAACTTGCAAGGAGCATACAATGAGAGGCTTGTTTACCCCCATCACCAAGATACGCCGCCAGGTTTTTACAGAGGTGGCCAAGTTCGCCTTTGAGCGACCATTGGACAGCCAGGATTTTACCTATTTTTATGACAGTTCTTATCGCATCATCCCTGGCGAGGTCGCCACCTACCGGGACAGCGTGTTTAAAGAGCGCGCCATCATAAGGGAAAGGACGCGCCTGGCCATGGGCTTGGAAATGCGCCCTGTCAGCATGCATAAAAGCCTGACGGATGATATGGCAAGCTGCGCCACCAGCGATAAAAAGCTGACGCTGCCCCTGGTCAATGTCATTCCTTTTGCCTGTGAGGCGTGTCCCACCGACCGCATTGAGGTATCCAACAACTGCCGCAAATGCCTAGCCCACCCCTGCACCACCGTCTGCCCGGTAAACGCGGTATCCATCGGAAAAACGCAGCCATTATCGACCAGAGCAAGTGCATCAAGTGCGGGCGCTGCGTGACAGCCTGCCCCTATCAGGCCATCCTGCGTTTCGGGCGCCCCTGCGCCCAGGCCTGCGGCGCCAAGGCCATCGGAAGCGATGGTTTGGGACGGGCTGTGATTGATCAGGACAAATGCGTTTCCTGCGGTCTTTGCATCGTCAGCTGCCCCTTTGCCGCCATCGCCGACAAAAGTGAGATTTTCCAGCTGATTACCGCCATCCGCCAGGGGGAGGAAGTATTCGCCGCCATCGCGCCTTCTTTTGTGGGGCAGTTTGGCCCTCTGGCAACGCCGGGACGCATTGTGGCCGGCATCAAGGCGCTGGGCATCAGCCGCGTGATTGAAGTCGGCTGGGGCGCGGATGTGGGCTCCCTCCACGAAGCGGAGGAGTTCTTGCAGCAGGTGCCCGAACATAAGGATTTTCTGGGCACCAGCTGCTGCCCCTCCTGGGCGATGTTCGCGAAAAAGAACTTTCCGGAATTATCTGACAATATCGCCCTCACCCATACCCCCATGGTAGCGGCGGCCCAGCGCATTAAAGCGGAGCGCCCCAACGCCCGGGTGGTATTTATCGGCCCCTGCGTAGCCAAGAAAATCGAAGCGCTGGACGACGAGGTACGGCCCTATGTAGACTATGTAATCACCTTTGAGGAACTGATGGGTATTTTCAGCGCCAAACAGATTGAATTGAGCGAGATGGAGGAAGTGGAACTGGAAAGCCAATCCTCCCGTGATGGGCGCAACTACGCTGTGGCGGGCGGAGTCGCCCAGGCTGTGGTGAATGTGGTGAAAGCAGCGCACCCAGAAAAAGACGTTCCCGTGATGAAGGCGGATACCCTGCACGACTGCAGGAAGATGCTGGCCTTGGCAAAAGCAGGCAAGGCAAAAGGCTGCCTGCTGGAAGGCATGGCCTGCCCTGGCGGCTGCGTAGGCGGTCCGGGCACCCTGTCCCAAATCCCTCGAGCCAGCACAGCGGTGAAAACCTTCGCTGAAGCCTCTCCCTATGAAACAGCTGAGGACAATCCTTTGCATGGGGTAACAAAGGCAGTAAGCAAATAGTTGTAAATAAGAGAAGTGCCCGCATGATGAGGAATCAGGCGGGCACTTTTTCATACTATGCAATTAGTCTATAAATATCTCCAAGTACAGTGCAGACAAGCGTGCAGACAAGCGTGCAGACAAGCGTGCAGACAACATGCTCACATGTGATATTTCAACATCAAATTTGATTCTCCTAAATCACAATTGATACCCCAACTCCCGTTGATACATAAAGGAAAAGTAAAAAGCGCTGATTACTCAACGCTTCTTGCTTTGGTGCGGGAAACAGGACTTGAACCTGCATGTCCTTGCGAACACTAGAACCTGAATCTAGCGCGTCTGCCAATTCCGCCATTCCCGCATTGGCTGCGAGAAATAAAATAGCATATGCAGCCAAAGATGTCAAGGGGTTTTCCGGAAAATCAGGGAAAAACTTGAGAATGAATCAGTCTTCTTCCTCTTCCTCAGGCAGTTCCGCGTTGTGGTAGACCTCTACGATGTCGTCATTCTCCTCCAGCATATCCAAGAGTTTGAGCACCTTGGCCAGCACTTCCTCATCAGGAATGGCGTTGGTCATCTGGGGGAGGTAGCCGCGCTCGGCGGAGAGGAAGGAGTAGCCTTTGCCCTCCAAGGCTTCGCGAACGGCGGAAAAGTCGTTGGGCGCCGTGATGATTTCGAAGGCCTCATCGGAAATATCCACGTCCTCGGCGCCGGCGTCCAGGGCGTTCATCATCACTTCGTCCTCATCCATGCCCGCTTCCCGCTCCACCACGATAACGCCCTTGTAGTCGAACATGTAGCCGACAGAGCCGCTTTGGCCCAGGGATCCGCCATTTTTATCAAAGATATGGCGGACATCGGACGCCGTGCGGTTGCGGTTATCGGTAACCACGCTGGCGATGACGGCAATCCCGCCCGGGGCATAGCCTTCGTAGATGAACTCTTCATAGGTGACATTGCCCAGTTCGCCCGCGGCTTTCTTGATGCTGCGCTCGATATTGTCGTTGGGCATGTTGTTGGAGCGGGCTTTGGCGATGACGTCCCTGAGCTTGTTGTTCTGGGTGGGGTCGCTGCCGCCTTCCTTGACCGCGATGGCGATTTCACGGCCGATTTTGGTAAAAGTCGCGCCTCTGGCGGCGTCCGCCTTGCCCTTTTTATGCTTGATATTGGCCCACTTGGAATGACCAGACATGAAATTCCTCCTCCGTTACGTTACGAATACAGATAATTATAACATCCGCTGTATGCAGCGTCAAACCATATCCACCACGGCTTTTGCCCTGTCGGGATAATTGGTCATCATGATATCCGCGCCGCAGGCAATCACCATGCGCATGGTCCGCTCGTCATTGACCGTCCATGTATTGACGCGGATACCCGCTTCATGGGCCTTCTCGCACTCGTCGGGCACCATGATCAGTTCAGAATAATTGGGATGCAGGGCGTCCATGCCGATGCTCACCGCGTAGTTCCAGGGGTTAATCAGACAGCCGTCATACAGGATGCCGCAAACCGCCGCGGGGTTTAGTTTCTTGAGCAGAACCATGCTATGGTGGTTAAAGGAAGAATACAGAACCCTTTCCTCCATGCCCATCTGGGCAGCCAGTTTGAGGCACTTCTCCTCCATCCCCGGGTAGGGAAGGACGCTGTTTTTCAGCTCCACATTAATCTTCAGGTTAGTGGGCTGCAGCAGCTCGAACACTTCCTGCAGGGTAGGGGCGCGCGCTTCCTCATACTCAGGATGAACGGCGTTGAAAAAAAGCTTTTTAATATCCTTCAGCGGCATGTCGCATATCCTGCCGATGCCGTCGGACACGCGGTCCACCCGTTCGTCATGGGCGACCAGGAGATGCCCGTCCCTTGTTAGATGGACATCCAGTTCCACACCGTCCGCCCCCAGCTGCGCTGCCAACTGAAAGGCTTCCAGCGTATTCTCCGGCGCGTAGCCGGACGCACCGCGATGGGCAAATACCTTTGTCATGCTTGCCTCCCAAACAATTGCGTTTTCTTTACAATACTGGATTATCATATCACAGGCGCCTGTCTTTGGAAAGGTTGACATGAGCAGCACCTTCCCCATACAATGCAGGCAGGAGGTGCCCATGGACATCGACCGTTTTACCCACATATTGGGCCAGTTAACCCAGCGTTTGCCCACCCCCGTGTTTGACGGCCTTAATCTGGGCATTGGCGTCAGCGAGGAAACACGTTTCCACGCCGCGTCCAAGCCGGGTGAACCCCGCTACACATTGGGGGAATACCGGGTTAGCCATCAGATGGGGCGCGGCATCATGCTGTTTTACGGTTCGTTCATGGCAGTGTTTCCCTACCTGTCGGAAGAAGAAATGACCCTGGAGATCGATAAAGTGATTAAGCATGAGCTGACCCATCACCTGGAATCCCAGGCCGGGTCGCGGGATTTGGAAATCGCCGACGCCAGGCGCCTGATGAGGCCGCCCATATGATCTACCTTGATTCTTTGGACATACGCGCCAGCAAAGAAGCAGGCTATCCCCTGTCCCTTCCCCTGTTTGAAAACACGCCGCGGGTTGCATTTACCAAGCCTGTCTGTATCCTGTGCGGGGAAAACGGTAGCGGAAAAACCACCCTGCTGGAGCTGCTGGCCGCCAAGCTGAAAGCCCTGCGCATCGGCAAACAGACGCAAAGCGAAAAACAGACCGCCTTTCATCAGGCGGCCAGATTGTGCAAGATAACCCAGAGGGGCAAGTACACCAGGTGCTTTTATTTCTCTGCCGAGGACTTTTCCCGATATCTGGATGATCTGCACCGCATGAAGGAGGAAGCCCGCCAGGAATTGGCGGCGGTGGAGCGGGATTACAAGGGCCGCAGCGCCTACGCGAGAAGCCAGGGAAGCCTGCCGTATCAACGAGCATTGGCGGAAATAGACAGCCAGTACAGCCGCAGCCTGGAGGAATCCTCCCATGGGGAGGGATTTCTCAGCTTCTTCCAAAGCCGCATCCTGCAAAAAGGCCTCTACCTGATGGATGAGCCGGAAGGCGCACTTTCCTACGCCAACCAGTTAAGCCTGATGGCGCTGATGGACATTGCTATCAAGAATGAAAGCCAGATTATCATGGCTACCCACTCCCCCGTGCTCAGTTCCTTCCCCGGTGCCCAGCTGTTGTCCGTCACAGGGCACGGGCTGGAGGAAACCACCTATGACCGGCTGGACAGCCTGTCCTTTTTGAACTACTATCTGCGCAACCGGGAGAAGGTACTGCAGGACGCCGGCATCGACGGCAAAATATAAAACCGCGGCAGATAACGCCGCGGTCTTTTTTATCAAGGATACTCAGTACCAGGTTTGCCCGAAAACATTGATATAGAAGTTATCCACATAGGTATAGTTGAATATATCCCGCTGGTTCTGCATGCTTTCGGGGATGGAGCTGATGTTGCGCTCCTTCCTTTCCGCCAGGCTGTCGTACAGGTAGCAGTAGCGCTTGATGCGGGCGTTGAGGTTGCCCTCCACCGTTTCCAGCATATAGACGCCGTTGCCCATCTCGGTTACCTTGGTAATCAGGCCTACATGGGTGTAGGGCGTACTGCCTTTGCGGCCATAGATAATGTAGTAGCCCGCCTGGGGGATGTTAGATAGGCGGTTGCGGCTTTGAAAACCCTCGAACAGCTTGGTCTGGGATGCCTGGCGGACCACAAACAGGTTGCCGTCCGCAAGGGGCGGGGCGTTCTTGGCGCGGTATTCCTTGTCCATCTCAACGCCCACTTCGTTGTAGTGAAAGCCCACGAAAGCGCCGCACCAGCCGAAGCCGTTTTTCGCGGCGGGGTTATACCATTGGGTGTACTTGTTATATTTGGGAAAGGCGGAGCCTCCTGCGGCCGCCCAATCCGCGATAGCCAGATCAATCACCCGCTGCACCTCTTGGGGCACCGGTTTGCTGCCCACCTTCACCTCGCAGCGCACAACAGGCTCCCCCTTCTTGTTGGTGCACAGCACCAGGGTATACCCTTCCTGCGCCGCGGTGATGACACCATCCGCGGATACGGTGGCAATGTCGGGGTGTTCGCTTGTCCAGGTTCCCTCCCCCTCAATGGGCTGGCTTACCTGACCCATCTGCATGGGGAGCAGGACGAGCTTAGGCTCCTTCTTGCTCGCCGCCTGAGAAGGCGCCGCCGGTATCAGAAGCAGCAGGGACAGCAGAACCAAGAGCAATTTCTTCATGATTTCCTCCGTTGATTTGGTCAGTTCCATCACGAGCATCGGAAGCGTTTTTAGCTTTCGTCACGTGGGCGCCGTCATACAGCACGGCTGCGAACCCGCAGATGATGGACATATAGTAAGTAACAAAGCGCCAGACAAACATGGCGGCAAAGATGATGTTCTCCGGAAAGAAGCTGCCGAAGAACAGGTAGAAGCCGCCTTCCTGAGCGCCGGAAGCGCCGGGCAGGGGCGTAAAGGACGCGGCAATAAAGAGCATGGTTTGCATGGTGACCAGGCTGACATAGTTCGCGGTATTCAGCCCCAGCCCCCGGTAGACAAAGTAAATGGCGCTCATCATGGCCAGCACTTCCAACAAGGACAGTAAAAACAGCACCAGAAATTGGAAGGGGTGCTGGGTCAGCAGGTTCACGCTGGCGTGAAAATCGTTCAGCGCCGCGTCAAACTTGGAAGCGGTTTTCGCCTTATCTTTGATGATACGCAGTTTATGCGCCAGGTTGACGAAGAAAACAATCAGCGCGCGCACGGTGTTGCGGCTGATAGCCAGCAGCACAACGCCAAGCACCGTTAGCCCGTTGACCAGGAAGCCAATCAGCAGAAACCAGACGCCCCCGCGCATGTTTTCCTTGATAAAAGCGGGATCCCTCAGCCATAGCACCGCCCCCAGCAGCAGCAAAGCGCACTGCCAGCAGAAGAATTTTACCGCCAGCGCGGAGGTGGAAACACCCGGCGGCACCCCCCGCTTCTTGAGGGAATACACCTGCATGGGCTGGCCGCCGGTAGCGGCAGGGGTTATAGACGAATAGTACATGCCGATCAGCCCCACCATCAGGTTGGTGCCCACACGCACCTTCACCTTCTGGAAGCGGAAAAACACATACACGATAAACCCTTCCAGGAATGCGTACAGCGCCCAGCAGGCAACAGCCCCCAGCAGCCACATGGCGTCCATGGATACCAGGGCGTTCTTAATCTGGGAGATATCCCCGGAGCGCAAGGCGAAGAACACCACCATAGCAAACGTACCAACAATAAAAGAAAGGTTCAGCACCTTTTTCAGGGTTTGTTTGTTGGACGTTTTCATGCATGCATCCTTTCGGCGTGTTGGAGGGCACCAAAGGATAGTATAGCATCCGGACGGTTTATTGTCATCTGAAGGAATCTGAAGAAAGAAGCATTTACATAAAGTGGATGAGGCGCAGCACCTCATAGTAGTCGTCGGTTTCAAAAGCGATGGTGTGAGGGGCTGTCAGGCGAGCCCCGGGGTAGAAGCTGTTGCGGTAGGCGTCCCCATGTTTCTTGAAGGTGATGGACACCTCAAAATATTCGGGCAGCTGAACCAAACAGTCTTCCCGCTTGTATGTCACCGCTTCCTGCACCGTTTCCCTAATGCGGCGGATAGCCTCCTGCGGGTGCAGGGAGAGGGAGGCCGCCCCCACCCCGCGGGATACAGGCACCACGGCGGTGCCGGGAGAGAAGTCCTTCATCCACCGGCACAGCATTTCATCCCCTGTAACCGCCAGCACAGGCACGTTTTCATAAGCGGCGGTGTAGCTGTTGAGCATCAGCTCGCTGGCAATTTCGCCGTTGATGAGGATGCCGCCCCAGTTTGTATCCATGCTGTGGGCCAGGGGGTTGCCGTCCCATAAAGCGGCGCTGTGGTAGCCGGTAAACACCACCCCGTCGTAGCTGGCGTCCAGCCCTGTCATCATGCAGTAGGGGTCGGGCGCCCAGCCGCGCAGCACGCGCGTGTAGGGCGGCAGCAGGTCGGGCATCAAATTGCGGGCGCTGTCATGGGCGTCCCGCACGAGTATCTCCTGCACACCGGAGGCGTGGGCGCCCTCGCAGGCGGCAGCGACTTCCAGCGTCATCTGCCGGGCAAAATACGCATGATCCTTTTTATCCTTCAGGGTCTCATCCCAGTGCAGGATGCCGCAGGTACCCTCAATGTCCGCACTGATGAACAGTTTTTTCATGCTTTTCTCCTTGCCGCCTCATAGGCGCCGTCCAGGGTAATGGTTTTGCCATAGAGTTTCAGTGTCAAAGCTTTGCCCTTTTCCAGGGTGAAGGTGATCTTCTCCTCCCCTACCCGCACCTGCACCACCCGTCCCCTGTAGATAAAACGGAAGCTGTAGCCGCGCCAGCCGGCCGGCAGCATGGGGGCAAAGGACAGCCCTTCCACGGTGCGCATGCCGGCGAAGCCCTGGGTAATAGCCAGCCAACTGCCCGACATGCTGGTGATATGCAAACCATCCTGGGTATCGTTGTTGATATTGTCCAAATCCAGCCGGGCGGTGCGCTGATACATTTCCACCGCTTTCTCTTCGTCCCCGATTTCCGCGGCCAGAATGGCGTGGACACAGGGCGACAGGCTGCTCTCATGCACCGTAAGGGGTTCATAGAAGGCGAAGTTGCGGCGCTTGGTTTCTGTATCGTACAGGTGCCCCAAGGTATACAAACCCTGCAGCACATCTCCCTGCTTGATGTAGCAGGAGCGCAGTATCCGATCCCACGACCAGTGCTGGTTGAGGGGGCGTTCCTGTTGCGGGATGGCGGAGGCAGGCTGAATCAGCTTATCCAGGAAGGTGTCATGCTGCACGAAGATGCCCAGTTCCTCATCCACGGGGTAGTACATGTTTTCCGATATGTCCCGATAGCTGTCCAGTTCCTGGGCGGTCAGGCTCAGCTGTTCCCAGCGTTCCCTGCCGGCAAGGCCCGCCGCCTGGCAGCAAAGGTTCAGGCACCAGGCCGCGATGCGGTTGGTATACCAGTTGTTATTGACATTGTTCTCATACTCGTTGGGGCCGGTGACACCGTGCATCATATAGACCTTCTTGCCGGCGTTCCAGTGCACCCGGCCAGCCCAGAAGCGGGCGATGCCCACCAGCACATCTAAGCCCTCATTCTTTATATAGTCAAAATCTTCGGTATAGGTTGCATAGTTGAAGATGGCGTGGGCAATGGCGCCGTTGCGGTGCAGTTCCATGAAGGTGATTTCCCACTCGTTATGGCACTCGGTGCCGGTAAAGGTCACCATGGGATAGAGGGCGCCGGGCAGGCCCTGCTGCTTGGCGTTGCCAAAGGCTTGGGGCAATTGGCGGTGGCGGTAGAGCAGCAGCTGTTTGGCCACCTCCTCGCCGGAAATGGCCAGATACACCGGGAAACAGAAGGCCTCCGTATCCCAGTAGGTGGCGCCGCCGTACTTTTCTCCGGTAAAGCCCTTGGGGCCGATGTTCAGGCGGGCGTCTTCCCCCGTGTAGGTGGACAATAACTGAAATAGGTTGAAGCGGATGCCCTGCTGGGCTGCGTCGTCCCCCTCAATCTGCACATCCGCCGTTTCCCATTTGCTTAGCCAGGCGGCTTCATGCTGAGCAAGAAGCTGCGCGTAGCCCTGGCGGGCTGCCTCCTGCGCAAAGCGCAGCACTGCTTTGGAAACTTCCTCGCCCGGCATGTCCCGATCGGTTGCCACGCAGACAATTTTGTGCAGCACGCAGGGCTGGCCGGCCTCCACCTGTTGACGATAAGTGACAGCGGCATACCCTGAGGTAGCGTTCTCCTCTTCCCTTTTCATCTGGGTTTGGGCGACTGCCGCTGCCCCCACGATGAAGCGGGGGGTGCCGAAGGGATTCTCCTTCGTCTGGCTTACCACAAGGGCAGTATCATTGTGTACTTTCGCTTCCAGCTGATTCCAGAAGATCTCGTCGTAGTTGCTATCCTCATTGTGGACATTGCCGTCCAGGTATTGGGTGATGGCAATATCCGCCGGGAAAGCAGGGATTACTTGATAGCGCAGCGCCAGGACATGCTTGTCCGCCATGGAAACAAAGCGTTCCGTGGTAATCTCCACTTCCCCCTCGGGCAGCAGCAGCGTCATTTTACGCGTTAACACGCCCCGCTGCATGTCCAGTTCCCTATGATAGGAAGCCACAGGGTATTTCGCGGCGTCCAGGGTGTGGCCATTTATTGTCACATGCAGGCCAATCAGGTTAACCGCGTTGATTACCTTGCCAAAATACTGGGGGTAGCCGTTCTTCCACCAGCCCACCCGGGTTTTATCGGGGAACCAGACCCCGCCAATATAGGTACCCCGGTGGGTATCGCCGGAATAGTCCTCCTCAAAATTGCCGCGCAGGCCCATGGCGCCGTTGCCAAGGGACATCAGGCTTTCGCCAAAGCGCATATCCTCAGGATAAAAAGAAGTCTCCACCACGCGAAAGGGGTGGATGGCAAAACGGTTCTTCATGGTACCTCCTACAAGTGAAAATCAGGATAGATCGCGTCTGGCGAAAATCGCCGCGCCAAGGACAGCCAGCAGACCGCCTGCCGCGAAGGGCACAAGGGTCAATAGCAAAGAGCCAGGCTGCCCCCGCAGAACGCCCCATACATCAAAGAGAGTAAAGGGGGTCAGGTACTGCAGCCATGCCGCGCTGCCCCCCAGGTTGGCAGCCATGCGCAGGATAAAGAATAACAGCATCAGCACCGGAACCAGCCTGGGCATTCTGCCGTCCCGGGACAAGGCGGCAGCCAATACCGCCGCGCCGGCAGGCAGCCCCATCAACAGAAAAGCGCCCAGACACACCCTCAGCAGGGGCAGCATGTCCACCCGCCAGGCGGGAAAAAGGAACCGGCCAGCCCAAGCACTGAAGGCAAGCAGGGCGTACTGCGCCAGCACACCCACCAGGATAATCGCATAATGTGTCAACACGACCAGACCCTTGGCTCTGGGAGCATTGACCAGCCAGATGATTTCACCCGTGTACAAGGGACGCGCCTGCAGTCTGGCGGCTGCCGAATTAACATACCAAAGGGAGGAGAGGGGTAGGAGCAAACCAAAGAGCAGGGAAACCAGATGATCCCCCGGCAGGATAAAAAGCCGCATGTTGAGCAGGTTGGCCAGGGCAGGCGCCTGCAGGCGGACTTGCTCCAGCCCGCCCTTCACCCCCTCGCCGGGGGGGACAAACAGCGCCGCCGCCCCAACCCCCATGCCCAGGGTGATGAGCAGCAGCAACAGCAATTGACCCCTTTGGCTTTTCCATCGGTATTGAAAAAATTTTTTCATAGCGTATCGTCCCCATAGTAGCGCAGGAAGGCTTCCTCCCCCTCGTCTCGGCCGCCGATAAAATCCTTGATGGCGTAGTTGGAAAGGGTTTTAATCAGCGCCATGGGGCTGGCGGGCACGGCGACGATGGCGCGCTCGCCAATCAGTTCCACCGCCGTTTCCCATTCCTGGGAGAAGCGGCTGGCTTCCTTGGCGGTGTCAAAGGTGATGTGGTACACCTTCTGGCGGGAAAACTGCAATTGCTCGGACTGCTGTTCCACCACCAGGCGGCCTTTGCGCATGATGGCGATGCGGTCGCACAGCTTCTGCGCCTGCTGCAGCACATGGGTCAGCAGCAGGATGGTTTTGCCTTCGGCCTTTTCTTCGAGCAGCAGTTCTGTCAGCGCGTCCCGGGCAAAGGCGTCCAGCCCCATGTAGGGCTCATCCAGCACCAAAATGGGGGAATCGTACATCAGCCCGAAGAGGATGGCTATCTTGCTCTTGTTCAATGCTGTCATCCTGCCGAAGGTTCCAAGTGGATTGATGTCCAGCTTTTCCATCACCTGGCGGATTTTGTCTTCCGACGCGCCGCCGTGCCAGGAGGACAGCATCTTCAGGAACGCTTCCCCGTCCGCCTTTGGGGGCAAATAGGGATTGCCCGGCATAAAGCCCACCAGGGACTTCACCTGGGCATGATCAGAAAAACAATCGTGACCCCTGACGGCGCAGCTGCCTTCGTCCGGTATAGTCAGCCCCATCAGCAGGGAAGCGATGGTGCTCTTGCCTGCGCCAGTGGGCGCCAGCACCGCGTAGGATTCTCCCGGGCTGACGCTGAAGCTTAGGTGGAACAGGCCGCTGTCCTCCCCATGCTCTACCGTAATGTTGTTGAATACAATATCAGACATGGGCAACACCGCCGTTTTGCTCCGGATTGCTGCCCTGCCGTCTGATGACATCATCCTTCACCAGGTTATAGACAATGGCCGTGAAGGGAATAAAAAACATCATGCCCATCAAGCCCATCAGCCCGCCGCCGATGGTAACGGACAGCAGCACCCAGATGGAGGGCATATCGATGGCTTTTTCCATGATGCGCGGATAGATGACCGAGCCTGAAATCTGCTGCACCACAAAGAAAATCAGGAGGAACCAGCCGACCAGCCCGGCGCTTTGGGAGAACACCAGCAGCATGCCGATAGCCCCGGAGATGTAGGGACCAAAGATGGGAATAAAAGCGGTGATAAACACCAGCATGGCGATGAGTACGGCGTAGGGTATGCCGAAAATCATCAGGAAAAACCAGGTCAGCAGCGCGGAGGAAAAAGCCTGGATGCACTGGCCGCCGAAGAAGTCGGAAAAGGTATTAACCGATAGCTTCAGCACATGGTGCAGCTTTCTGTCGGTTTCCGGTTTTAAGTAGGAGGCGGTGAACAGTTTGAAGTTTGCCAACAGTTTTTCCTTGCCGGAAAGCAGATAAATGGCGAACACCAAGCCGATGATGGCATCCATGACAATGCTGGCGGCTGAGGACAGGATGCCGGTGGAGTTGGATATCCCCCCCACCAGGTACTGCAGGATGGACTCCACCTGCTCCTTCACATCCCCCTGCTCGGGCACCGCCAAGTCCAGGTTGGTCCGCAGCCGGACGCCCAGTTCATTAGTCCAGTCCAGGGCTTGGCGGATGGCGTCGGGCAGGACGACAATCATGCTTTCAATCGCCACCCGCACTTCCGGGATGATGACCACCATCATCACCACAATCAAGGCCACCACCAGCAGCACAGACAGGGTGAGGCACACCGGGCGCTTCAGTTTGCGCAGCAGGGGTGTTTTATGGAAGAAAACAAAGGTTCGCTCCATCCACCGCATGGGCAGATTCACCAGCAGCGCGATGACGCTGCCGATAAAAAAGGGCGACAGGATGGCCATCATCTTATGGATGACATCCATGACGCCTTCAAAGCGGAAAAGGACGAAAACAAACAGCATCAGCAGCATGACTGCCCGCCTGTTGCTTTTCTGCATGAACCATGTGGCCATCCTGTGCCCTCCTTGTCCGGTGCCCGGATTATACCAAATCCGCCTGTTGGTGACAAGGGAGCGGGGGCCATGGGTACTGGTGAAAAACTTGAAGAAAATTGGCGAAAATTCCTTGACAGCGATTCCATAAGTGGTATAATAAAATCGTAGGTCAAAGAGGGTCAGATGTATCTTTGCCCTGGAGGAGGAAGAGAGAGTATGAACGGAAACCAATACACGCAAAAAAGCCAGGAAGCCCTACAGCGGGCGCAAACCCTGGCAGCAGAATACAGCAACCAGACCCTGGAGCAGCCCCATCTGCTGGCCGCTCTTTTGGAGGCACCGGACGGGCTGATTGCCCAGCTCCTTGGCAAGATGGGCAAGGACGCCAAAAGCATGCACGCCGCGGCGATTGTCCAGGTGGAAAAGCTGCCGCGCATCCGCGGCGCCGCCCAGGAACAGGGCAAAACCTACATCTCCCAGGAGATGGACAAAGCCCTGCGGGAAAGCGCCAACATCGCCGGCCGCATGAAGGATGAATACATTTCGGTGGAGCATCTGATGCTGGCGCTGCTGGAAACAGGCGATTCCGCGGTAAAAGGGATTTTTCAGCAGTTTGCCGTCAATTATGACGAGTTTTTAAACGCCCTGTCCTCAGTGCGGGGCGCCGCACGGGTTACCAGCGACAACCCGGAGGATACCTATGACGCCCTCAGCAAGTACGGTAGTGATTTAACGCAGCTTGCTAGGCAGCAGAAGCTGGATCCCGTCATCGGGCGGGACAATGAAATCCGCGACGTAATCCGCATATTAAGCCGTAAAACCAAGAACAACCCAGTGCTGATTGGTGAGCCGGGCGTCGGTAAAACCGCTATCGCCGAAGGTTTGGCCCAGCGGATTGTGCGGGGGGACGTGCCGGACAATCTGAAAAACCGCACCATTTTCTCTTTGGATATGGGCGCGCTGATTGCCGGCGCTAAATTCCGCGGAGAGTTTGAGGAGCGTTTGAAAGCGGTACTGGCCGAAGTGAAGCAAAGCGATGGGCAGATTCTGCTGTTCATCGATGAACTGCACACCATTGTCGGCGCGGGCAAAACGGAAGGCAGCATGGACGCGGGCAATCTGCTCAAACCCATGCTGGCCCGGGGTGAACTGCACTGTATCGGCGCCACCACCCTGGATGAATACCGCAAGTATATCGAGAAGGACGCGGCCCTGGAACGGCGCTTCCAGCCCGTGCTGGTGGATGAGCCCACGGTGGAGGATACCATCTCCATCCTGCGGGGATTGCGGGAGCGCTATGAAGTGTTCCACGGCGTCAAAATACAGGACAATGCCCTGATTGCCGCCGCCACCCTGTCCCACCGGTACATCACCGACCGTTTCCTGCCGGACAAGGCTATCGACCTGGTGGACGAAGCCTGCGCCATGATTCGCACGGAAATGGACTCCATGCCCACGGAACTGGACGAGGTGCGCCGCAAAATCATGCAGCTGGAAATCGAGGAAGCCGCTCTGAAAAAGGAGCAGGATACCCTGTCCAAAGGCCGCCTCGCGGAACTGCAGGAGGAACTTGGCAACCTGCGGGCGCAATTCGCCGAGATGAACGCCAAATGGGACAATGAAAAGAACGCCATCGGCCGGGTGCAGAAGCTGCGGGAAGAGTTGGAGCAGGTAAACGCCGACATCGCCACCGCCGAGCGCACCTACGACTTGAACAAAGCCGCGGAGCTGAAATATGGTCTGCTGCCAAAATTGCAGCAGCAACTGAAGGAGCAGGAAGGGGAAGCCGCTTCCCAGGAAAAAGCCACCTATCTGCGGGACAAGGTAACAGAGGAAGAAATCGCCCGCATTGTGGGGAGATGGACGGGCATACCCGTCAGCAAGCTGGTGGAGAGCGACCGGGAAAAGCTGCTGCACCTGCCGGAGGAACTGCACAAACGGGTCATCGGCCAGGATGAAGCCATCCAGGTGGTCTCCGACGCCATCCTGCGCTCCCGCGCTGGTATCGCCGACGAGCGCCGCCCCATCGGCAGCTTCCTGTTTCTGGGCCCAACTGGTGTTGGTAAGACAGAGTTGGCCAAAGCCCTGGCGGAAAGCCTGTTTGATGATGAGCGAATGCTAATCCGTATCGACATGACCGAGTACATGGAGAAATTCTCCGTCAGCCGCCTGATTGGCGCGCCTCCAGGATATGTGGGTTACGAGGAAGGCGGACAGCTGACCGAAGCCGTGCGGCGCAAGCCCTACTCCGTCATCCTGTTTGATGAGATGGAGAAAGCCCACCCCGATGTATTCAATATCCTGCTGCAAATCCTGGACGATGGCCGGGCGACCGACAGCCAGGGCAGAACGGTTGACTTTAAGAACACCATCCTGATTATGACCAGCAACCTGGGCTCCACCCAGATTCTGGAAGGCATTGAGGCGGACGGCGCGCTGAAGCAAAGCGCCAAGGATAGGGTAACCTCCCTGCTGCGCAGCACCTTCCGGCCGGAATTCCTGAACCGGATTGACGACACCGTGTTCTTTACTCCCCTGACCCGGGACAATGTGCGCGGCATCATCGACCTGCTGCTGCAAAGGCTGCAGGGACGGCTAAAGGAAAAGGAACTGACGCTGCAGCTCACCAACGCTGCTATCGACCGCATGATGGCCCAGGGCTACGACCCCAACTACGGCGCCCGGCCCATGAAACGGCTGTTGCAAAGCAAGATTGAAACCCTGGTATCCAGAACCATCGTACAGGGCAACCTGTTCCCCGGGGATACCCTGCAGGTGGACACGGATGACCGGGATGGCTTTACCATCCATGTTATCAGCCAGACAGGCAGCGGTACGGTGGAATAAACAAACTATGTAACAACCCGAGCCGGACGAAAGTCCGGCTTTCTCATATTTCTAAAAATGATTTCCGCATGCGCCCGCATTGAACGCCGCGCGTCAACTGTGGTATAATGTGTCGGAATTATGGGAGGTGCAAGGATGGCTCGGCAATCAAAGATGGTCTGGAATACCCCCAATATCTTAACCATTATGCGGCTTCTTTTGATTCCCGTATTTTGCGTATTGATGATTAAGGACAAAATGACAGCCTCCCTGGTTGTGTTTCTGGTGGCAGGGGCCACGGATTTGCTGGACGGCTACCTGGCCAGAAAGCAGAACGAAATTACCGCCTTTGGCAAACTGATGGACCCGTTGGCTGACAAGCTGATGGTGCTGTGCCTGATGATTGGCTTAACGGTGAAGAACATTATCCCCCTGCCCGCCTTTATCATCCTGATTGTCAAGGAAGCCATCATGGGCGCGGGCACGCTGTTTCTGCTGAAGCGCAACAAGGTGGTGTACAGCAAACCCATTGGCAAGATTGCCCAGTTTACCCTGTTTGTCGCCCTGGTGCTCTGCTTTTTCCACGCGGACTTCAACCGCATGGGTTTCCCGCTGCACCTCTACCTGTTATGGCTGGGGGTCGCGCTGGCCATTGTGTCGCTGTTCTATTATATGGATTTGAATCTGAAGGACGCACTGTTCCCGCCTAAGCCCAAAGATCATTGACAATCCATGAAGATATCTATAAAATAGCCAAAACTGCCGGGAGGAAATGCTATGCTGAGTGAGAATATCCGTGAAGGGCTAACCTTTGACGATGTCCTGCTGGTACCGCATGAAAGCAAGGTACTGCCCAAGGACGTCGATTTGTCTGTACAGTTAACAAAGCATGTCAAGCTGAATATCCCGCTGATGTCAGCGGCGATGGACACCGTTACCGACGCGCGCATGGGCATTGCCATCGCCCGGGAAGGCGGCGTGGGCATTATCCACAAGAATATGTCCATTGAGGAGCAGGCCAGCCAGGTGGACAAGGTAAAGCGCAGCGAACACGGCGTGATTACCGACCCCTTCTACCTGTCCCCCGCTCACCTGGTGGCAGACGCCAAGGCGCTGATGGCCCGCTACCGCATCAGCGGTGTGCCCATCACCGATGAAAACAAGGTGTTGGTGGGTATCCTGACCAACCGGGACCTGCGCTTTGAGACAGATGACAGCAAGAAAATCGGCGATGTGATGACCAGTAAAAACCTGGTGACCGCCTCGGAAGGCATTGTGCTGGAGGAAGCGAAAAAAATCCTCGCCGCTCACCGCATTGAAAAGCTGCCCCTGGTGGACGCGGGTTACCACCTGCGCGGCCTGATTACCATCAAGGATATTGAGAAAGCCCACAAATACCCCAACAGCGCCAAGGACAGCAAAGGCCGTCTGTTGTGCGCCGCCGCCGTGGGCATTACCGGGGATACCATGGAGCGGGTTCAGGCACTGGTGGACGCCAAGGTGGACATCATTTCCATCGATACCGCCCACGGCCACAGCCTGGGGGTGCTCGGCATGGTGGAGAAAATCCGCAAAGCCTTCCCCGACATCACCCTGTTTGCCGGCAATGTGGCCACCGCCGCGGCCACCCGTGATCTGATTCTCGCGGGCGCGGACTGCGTAAAGGTGGGCATCGGCCCCGGTTCCATCTGCACCACCCGCGTGGTGGCCGGCATCGGCGTACCCCAGATTACCGCGGTGGCCGACTGCGCCAATGAGGCCGCCAAGCACGGCATCACCATCATCGCTGACGGCGGCGTCAAGTATTCCGGCGATGTGGCCAAAGCCATTGCCGCCGGCGCTTCCGCCGTGATGCTGGGCAGCCTGTTTGCCGGCACCGAGGAAAGCCCGGGCGAAATGGAAATCTATCAAGGCCGTTCCTTCAAAGTGTACCGCGGCATGGGTTCCATGGCCGCCATGTCGCAGGCCCATGGCTCATCCGACCGCTATTTCCAGGATGACGCCAAGAAGTTGGTGCCCGAAGGCGTGGAAGGCCGCGTGCCTTTCAAGGGCCCTCTGGCGGACACGGTCTACCAGCTGATGGGCGGTCTGCGCTCGGCCATGGGGTATTGCGGCACCCCCACCATCGAATCCCTGAAAAACGATGGGGAGTTTATCCGCATCACCAATGCCGGCCTGCAGGAAAGCCATCCCCACGATATTTATATCACCAAGGAAGCGCCCAACTACTCCCGGATGGGATAAACAAAGACATAACAAACCGGCCCTCCATCATGGAAGGCCGGTTTTTAATTTCCCTTATTCGAATTGCGCCCCTTGGCCAAAGCCGATCAGGCCGGACACGCTGCGCACCGATTTTCTTTGCCCCGCTACAGAGCGGTTGATCATGTCCCCCATAAAGAGCATCACCGCTGTATTGCCCCCGTCCATGTTGAGGGCTTCCACGCACCCCATGTCCAGCATCTTTTCCGCCAGCCATTTGAAATACGCGCCGTGGCTGTCGTCCTTGCGTCCGGTAACCACCAGGGCGGCGTACTTGCCCTTCTCAATCATGCCGAAGGCGCAGCGCGGCTCCCTGTAGGAGTGATACTCCTTGGAGTAATAGTAACGCGGGACGATGCCGCCCTGCACCAGTATGGGGCCAAAAGCCCAGGTATCCGTGACGCCCATGCCCAGATACTCTTCCCCCGTGAACACATCGCTTGCGAATGTCTGCAGGGTGCCGTCCTCAAACAGCGCCATGACTTCCATGGGCTGCAGGTTTTTACGGTTTTCCTCGCGGGTTCTCTCGTACAGGATCTCGCCCTCCCGCAGGATCACGCCGGTATACTTCTCGTTATGCACCCGGTAGCCGAAGTAATCATCAGTAATCGCGAACACGCTGCCGAACTTCTGCGCCAGTTTTTTAGGCGGCTGAACGGTTTTGCCCTTCTTTTCCGACAACACCGTATAGGGCTTTTCCTCTCCCCGGGTCTGGATGTATGCCTCGAACCACTCGATTTCATGGGCCTTCTGATAGTAGCGGGAGATGTCTACCTGCAAAGCATCCGATAGATAAATCCACCGCCCATCCTCCCGGTCGGCATGGATAAAGGGCTGGGAGCCGGGCGGCAGGAACCCCTGCTCGTCCCGCTGGGGTAGGGTGACCAATTTGGTTGGGCCGGCGGAAGCGGATATGTCCTCATACAGCCGCTGTTCCCCCGTCTCAACGCCCTGGGCTTTAGAAGAAAACATCAACTGGCGCACCTGCGGGGAGGCGACGCCTGTTTCCTGCAGCCCGTTCTGCCGCTCAAACGCCCTCACGGCATTGGCGACATCTTCCGAATATACATCGTCGTGCTTCACATAGGAATCTAGATAGCCCAAATCATACAGGCGCTGGCGCAGCGCCGCCACCTTTACGCCGCTGTCGCCCATGGTCAAATCAGGGTATGCCGCCAGCTGCGCGGCGGCATACCCATGCACCATGGTAAGCAACAGAAGGAGTACCATGAGTTTCCTTTTCATACTTGCCTCCGAACTTTATTTCGCGTTTTTTACCTGTGCCCACAGGGTATTGTAGATAGGGAGGAAATCGTTGATGTCGTTGAAAAACTCGCAGGTGTCTATGACTTCCTGGGGCGGGTTCAGGTTGGGGTTATTGGTATACTCTTCCCCCATCAGCTCGATGGCCGCGGTATTTGGAGAGGAATACTCGATATACTCGCAGTTCATCTGGGCGATGTCGGGGCGGCTCATAAAGTCGATGAACTTCTCAGCGTTTTCCTTGTTGCGGGCGGTTTTGGGGATAACCATGGCATCCACCCACACATTGCTGCCTTCCTTGGGTACGGCGTAGGCCAGGTTCTCATTGAGGTTGATGGCATACTGGGCATCCCCCGACCAGACCACCCCCAGGATGGCTTCGCCGGCAATCATCTTATCCTTGGTTTCATCCACCTGATAGGCTTTGACAATGCCGTCCTGCTTTTGCTTGATCAGCAGGTCGGTGGCCGCCTGCAGGGCGGCGGGATCCCGGGTGTTCATGGAGTAGCCCAGGTACTTGAGCGCCAGGCCCATGGTATCGCGGATGGAATCCAGCATGAACACCTCGCCCTTATATTCCTCGCCAAACAGCACGCTCCAGGAGTCGATGGAGCCATTTACCCGGGTTGTGTCGTACAGGATGCCCACCGTGCCCCACATATAGGGAACCGAGTACTGGTTCTGGGGATCATAGGACGGGTTCTGCAGCCACTGGGCGGTGTGCTGGGCGTTGGGCACATTGTCAAAATTGATGGGCTCCAGCAAGTCCTCGGCAATCATCCGCTCCACGGTATAGTCCGACGGGAATACCACGTCAAAGGCGCCGGTGGAGGTACGCACCTGCACCATCATATCCTCATTGGTGGTAAAACGCATATAGTTTACTTTAATGCCCGTTTCTTCCTCGAACATTTTCAGGGCATCCTCGCTGATGTAGTCTTCCCAGTTGAACACATTGACCACGCCTTCCGCGGCGGCCATGGGCACAAGGGAAACAGCCATCAGCAGTACCAGAAACAGGGACAGAATTTTTTTCATTTCTTGCTTCCTCCTTATTTTGCCTGTTCCGCCTTGCTGGAGCGGTAGTTAACCGCCAGCAGCAGAACCAGCAGCGTTACAAACATCAGCGCGCTCAGCGAGTTCATGGTGGGCTTGATGCCCTTGCGGGCTTCGGAATAAATGAGTGTCGATAGGTTTTGCACCAAGGGGCTGGTCGTGAAGTAACTGATGGTGAAATCGTCCAGGGACAGGGTGAAGGCCAGCAGCGCGCCGGTAACCACGCCGGGTCGCACCGCGGGCAGGATGACATGCCACAGGGCGTAGCCGGGGGTCGCGCCCAAGTCCAGCGCCGCTTCGTAGCTGAAACGGTTCATCTCCCGCAGTTTGGGCAGTACCGACAGGATTACATAGGGGGTGTCGAATGTGATGTGGGCAATCAGCATGGTGAAGTATCCCCTGTCCACCTGGGTAAAGATAAACAACAGCATCAGGGAGATACCTGTCACGATGTCAGGCATGGTCATGGGGATGTTGGTCAGCGTCATCATGGCGGCCTGGGGGCGCTTTTTCATGGCGTGGATGCCGATGGCGGCAAGGGTTCCCAAGATGGTGGAAATGATGGACGCCAGCAGCGCGATGGTGAGGGTGACATACAGGGCCTGCATGATGGTGGGGCTGGAGAACAGCTCCTCGTACCAGCGGAAGGAGAAGCCCTCCCATTTGGCGCGGCTGATGCCCGCGTTGAAGGACTGGACAATGAGCACCGCGATGGGCAGGTACAGGAACAGGAGCACCAGCACCAGGTAGAAACGCTTGAAAAACTTGGTCACAGCAGGCTCCCTCCTTCCCCTTCAGGGTCTACCTTGCGCAGCAGGGTAATGCTTAACAGAATCAGCAGCATCATAATCAGCGACAAGGCGCTGCCCACGTTCCAGTTGTCGGCGGTCAGGAAGGTGCGCTCAATCAAGTCGCCAAACATTTCCGTGTTGCCCCCGCCCAACACCCTGGGGATGAAGAAAGTGGTTACTGAAGGCATGAACACCATGGTGATGCCCGAGACGATGCCCGGCAAACTGAGGGGGAAGGTAACCCGGGCGAAGGTGCGCACCTTGTTGGCGCCCAAATCCATCGCCGCTTCCGACAGCTTTTTATCCTGCCGGCTTAACGCGTTATAGATGGGAAACACCATGAAGGGCAAATAGTTGTATACCATGCCCAGCAGCACAGCTTCCGAGTTGTACATCAGCTTCAGCTTTTTAAAGCCGAACTGCTGCAGCAGGGTGTTGATTAAGCCATTGTCCTCCAGCAGGGACATCCAGGCGATGGTGCGCAGGAGGAAGTTCATCCACATGGGGATGATGAACAGCACGATGAGGATGGGGCCCAGCTTAAAATCTCTATCCGCCATGAACAGCGCGGCAGGGTAGCCGACGGCAAAGCAGATGATGGTGCACAGGAAGGCCATCCACAGGGAGTACACCAGGGTATCCACATTGACGGTGCCCCGGGCCCCCATGCCCATGGCGGCGGGGTCAAAGCCCATGCCGGAGAGCTGCATCTTCATCTCCCGGTTGGAATCCCAGAAGTTGGCGAAGTTTTCCATGGTAAACTGCCCGGCTTTGTTGGTAAAAGCGTAATAGGCTACCAGAAACAGCGGGATGACGGTAAAGACTATCATCCACAGGGAATAGGGCCAGGAAAACAGGGAGCGGTGCACGCCGTGATGGCGGCGGACGCTGGAGAAAAGCATCACCAGAAAAACACCCAGACCCAGCGCCATGGCCCACACGCCCCACTGCGGCATGTTCATCCCCATCATGGCGCGGCCTCCTCAGGGAGCGCGTCCTTTTGCAGGCGCATGACATGGATGTTGAAGGGCACGATGGACAATCCCACCCGGGAGCCTTCGGGCGCCATGACGGTGGAATGCACCTTCCAATTGAAGCCGCCGGCGTCGATTATCATCTCGTAATGCACGCCCTTGAACAGCACGCTGCGCACAACGCCCGTCAGCTGGCTGGCGTCGGTGCCCACGATGTGGATGTCCTCGGGGCGGATCAGCACGTCCACCGGCTCGTCCTTTTCAAAGCCGAAGTCCACGCAGGTAAAGTCCATCCCGCAAAAGTGCACCACTTCGTCCTTGGGCATGGTGCCGCGGATGATGTTGCTTTCCCCGATGAAGTTGGCGATGAAGGCGTCCTTGGGCTCGTCATAAATATGCTTGGGGGTGCCGATCTGCCGGATGCGCCCGTCCTTCATGATGACGATGGTGTCGGACATGGTGAGGGCTTCTTCCTGATCGTGGGTGACAAAAACAAAGGTAATGCCAAGCGCCTGCTGCATGCGCTTGAGCTCCAGCTGCATGCCCTTGCGCAGTTTTAAATCCAGCGCGCCCAGGGGCTCGTCCAGCAGAAGCACCTCCGGCTCGTTCACCAGCGCCCGGGCGATGGCCACGCGCTGCTGCTGACCGCCCGAGAGGGATTCCACCGAGCGTTTCTCATAGCCCTGCAGGTTCACCAGCTCCAGCATCTTGCCCACCTTCTGGGTGATGTCCTTCTTGGGCATCTTGGCGATTTTCAGGCCGAAGGCGATGTTGTCCGCCACATTCAGGTGGGGAAACAGGGCGTATTTCTGGAACACCGTGTTGACCCGGCGCTTGTAGGGCGGGTCGGCGGTGATGTCCTTGCCGTCAAATATCACCCGGCCGGTGGTGGGGTACTCAAAGCCGCCGATGATGCGCAGCGTGGTGGTTTTGCCGCAGCCCGAAGGGCCCAGCAAGGTTAAAAACTCATTCTTGCGGATATAGAGGTTGATGTCCGACAGCACCACGGTGCCGTCAAACTCCTTGGAAATGTTTTCTAAGTTGATCAGTCGGTTGTTCTGTTCCATAAAGCCTCCGATATCAGAATGTCGGCGGGGTGGACACCCAGAGAAACTGGGCAGTAGTCTTCCCGACGTTTTCTATATAATGCTCCTCCCCGGGGTGCAGGGTAAAGCTGCTGCCGCAGGATACACGGGAGCGGTTTTCGCCCTCCACCAGCACCACGGCGCCCTTGAGGACATAACCGAACTCTTCCCCCTCGTGGGCGGGGATGTACTGGGTGCGCCCGCCGGAGCCCAGGGTAACCAAAATGGGTTCCATGCTGTTCTTCTGGGCGTTGGGCACCAGCCAGAGGATGGAGCCCTTCAGGGTGTCCGCGTCTTCCTTCTCAAACATGTCATTGCGGGTAAACACCGTGCTTTGACCCGTTTCCTCGCTGAAAAAGCTTTTCAGGTTGGTGCCCAGGCTTTCCAGCATGTCGGTGAGGGTGGCGATGGATGGGGAAGTCAAATCCCGCTCCACCTGGGAAATAAACCCCTTGCTGAGCTCGCAGCGGTCAGCCAGCTCTTCCTGGGTCAGATTCCGCTGCAGCCGCAAGCGGCGCAGCCTGTTGCCCATCTCCATCCAAGTACCTCCTTCCGGCGAAAAAGTTTAGTGTTAGTAAACATGCGAACGTCATATATTAAACCACAGTACTCCCTGTATGTCAACGCTTCCGCGGAATGATTTATGAAAATTCGGTAAAATTCACCATGAATCAAACACCTTTCCATATGGATTGTTTACAGGTGAAAAAATGGCGTAAAAATAACGGCTGTCTTCCGGAGCGTAATACGCTGGGACAGCCGTGAAACTTATAGCGGGCGGGCCATTGCCTCCTTCCGCTGGAAGCAGGAATATAGGAAAACAGCGAAAGAATCCTTGTCATCCGCCTTGACGAACATGGTTTCCAACGCTATAATTAAATAGATAGTAAGGCAGCTACCAAACGCAAGCCGGCAATGCTGGTTTTCGGCTGCAACTGCCTCAATTATATCACATAGGAGGTCCATCATGGCAAAAAAGTTCACCATTGACGGCAACGGTGCGGTTAGCCACGTCGCGTACGCCTTTAGCGATGTCGCGGCAATCTACCCCATCACGCCCTCATCGACCATGGCAGAGTACATCGACGAATGGTCCGCGGATGGCCGCAAGAATCTGTTTGGTCAGACCGTTCTCGTGCAGGAAATGCAGTCCGAAGCCGGCGCCGCAGGCGCTGTCCACGGCTCACTTGCTGCTGGCGCGATGACCACAACCTACACCGCTTCCCAAGGCCTGCTGCTGATGATTCCCAACATGTACAAGATCGCCGGTGAGCTTTTGCCCACGGTCTTCCACGTCAGCGCGCGCACCCTGGCCACCCATGCCCTGTCCATTTTCGGCGACCACAGCGACGTGATGGCCTGCCGCCAGACAGGGTTTGCCATGCTGGCATCCTCCAGCGTCCAGGAAGCGGAAGACATGGCCCTGGTTTCCCACCTGGCTACCCTGGAATCTTCTGTCCCCTTCCTGCATTTCTTTGATGGTTTCAGAACCAGCCACGAAGTACAGAAGATTGACGAAATCGCCTACGAAGACATGGCCAAACTGGTCAACTGGGACAAGGTGAAGGCGTTCCGCGCCCGCGCGCTGAACCCCGAGCATCCCCACCAGGCCGGCACCGCCCAGAACCCCGACGTGTTCTTCCAGAACCGCGAAGCCGCCAACAAGTACTATGAAGCCGTGCCCGGCATCGTGGAAGAGCAGATGAAAAAGGTGAGCGAGTTGACCGGCCGCCACTACAAGCTGTTCAACTACTACGGCGCGCCCGACGCGGAGAGCGTCGTCATTCTGATGGGCTCCGGCGCTGAAGCCGTTGCCGAAACCGTGGACGCGCTTCTGAAGGAAGGCCGCAAGGTCGGCGTGCTGAACGTGCACCTGTACCGCCCCTTCAGCGTGAAGCATTTTATCGCCGAACTGCCCGCCACCGTCAAGACCCTGACAGTGCTGGACCGCACCAAGGAAACCGGCGCCATCGGCGATCCGCTGTACCTGGACGTGCGCGCCGCGCTGGTTGAGGAAAACCGGACGGATATCCGCGTGCTGGGCGGCCGCTACGGCCTTGGCAGCAAGGAATTCACCCCCACCATGGTGAAGGCTGTGTACGACAACGCCGACAAGGCCGATGCCAAGAACCATTTCACCGTCGGCATCAAGGACGACGTGACCCACACCTCCCTGGAGCTGGGCGAACTGTTCGAAGCCGCCCCCGAAGGCACCGTCAGCTGCATGTTCTACGGTCTGGGCTCTGACGGCACCGTGGGCGCCAACAAAAACTCCATCAAAATCATCGGTGACCACACCGACATGTATGCCCAGGGCTATTTCGCCTACGACTCCAAAAAGTCCGGCGGCCTGACGGTATCTCACCTGCGCTTTGGCAAGCACCCCATCCGCTCCACCTACCAGATTGACGCAGCCAACTTTGTCGCCTGCCACAATCCCGCGTATGTCACCCAGTACAACATGGTGGCGCCGCTAAAGCAAAACGGCGTGTTCCTGCTGAACTGCCAGTGGAGCGAGGAAGAACTGGCCGAGCGCCTGCCCGCCAGGATGAAGCGCCTGCTGGCCAAGAAGAACGCCCGTCTGTACATCATTGACGCCATTGACCTGGCCGCCAAGGTGGGCATGGGCAACCGCATCAACACCATCATGCAGGCCGCCTTCTTCAAACTGGCCGATGTTATCCCCTACGAAGAAGCCGACAAGTACATGAAGGAATATGCCCAGAAAACCTACGGCCGCAAGGGCGACGCCGTGGTGAAAAAGAACTGGGACGCCATCGATATCGCCATCTCCGGCCTGAAAAAGGTTGAGGTGCCCGCCGACTGGGCCAACGCCACCACCGGTGCCGAGCCCGTGCATATCGAAGCCACCGAATATTTCCATGATGTGATCAAGCCCATCCTGCAGCAGGAAGGCACGGACCTGCCCGTGTCCGCCTTCTCCCCCGATGGCTTTGTGCCCACCGCCACCACCCAGTACGAAAAGCGCGGCATCGCCGTCAACGTGCCCGAGTGGCAGATTGAAAACTGCATCCAGTGCAACCAGTGCTCGCTGGTTTGCCCCCATGCCGTTATCCGTCCTTTCCTGATGAAGGAAGGCACCGAGCGGCCTGAGTCCTTCGAGATGAAGAAGGCCATCGGCAAGGAATACGCCGGCTATGATTTCCGTATTCAGATCAGCCCCCTGGACTGCACAGGCTGCGGCAACTGCGCCGAAGTGTGCCCCTCCAAGGTAAAGTCCCTGATCATGAAGCCCCTGGATACCCAGCGCAACCAGGAACCCAACTGGGAGTTTGCCTCCAAGCTGCCTGAGGTTGACGTCGAAGTGAACCGCAACACCGTCAAGGGCAGCCAGTTCCTCAAGCCCCTGTTCGAATTCTCCGGCGCCTGCGCCGGCTGCGGCGAGACCCCCTACGTCAAACTGGTAACCCAGCTCTTTGGCGACAGGATGCTCATTGCCAACGCCACCGGCTGCTCCTCCATCTATGGCGGTTCCAGCCCCACGGTACCCTACACCGTAAACGACAAGGGCCATGGCCCCGCATGGGCCAACAGCCTGTTCGAGGATAACGCGGAGTTCGGATTCGGCATGAACCTCGCCCTCAACCAGCGCCGCGCCAAGCTGGCCGACAAGGTGGAAGCTTTGAAGGAAGTTTGGAAAGACAACGCGGAAAACGCCGCCGCCTGTGAAGAGTGGCTGCAGAACATGCACAACGCGGAAGGCTCCAAGGCCGCCAGCGCCAAACTGCTCAAGGCCCTGGAAGGCTGCGACAGTCCCGAGTGCAAGGCTGTGCTGGAAGACAGCGACATCCTCGTCAAGAAGTCCGTCTGGATTTTCGGCGGCGACGGCTGGGCATACGACATCGGGTACGGCGGACTGGACCATGTGCTGGCCCAGAACCAAGACGTCAACATCCTGGTGCTGGACACCGAAGTGTACTCCAACACCGGCGGCCAGGCCTCCAAGTCCACCCCCACCGGCTCCGTGGCCAAGTTCGCCTCTGCCGGCAAACGCACCAAGAAAAAGGATCTGGGCATGATGGCCATGTCTTACGGCTATGTGTATGTCGCCCAGGTTGCCATGAGTGCCAACCCCGCGCAGGTCATCAAGGCCATGAACGAGGCGGAAGCCTATCCCGGCCCCTCCCTCATCATCGCCTACTCCCCCTGCATCAACCATGGCATCAACATGTCCTTCTCCCAGGCCACAACCCGCAAGGCTGTGGAAGCCGGGTACTGGAACCTGTTCCGTTACAACCCGCTGCTGGCCGATGAAGGCAAGAACCCCATGGTGCTGGACAGCAAGGATCCCAGCGCCAGCTATCAGGACTTCATCCGCAGCGAAGTACGCTACACCTCCCTGCTGAAGACCTTCCCGGACGATGCCGAAAGGCTCTTCAAGGACGCCGAGGAAGAAGCGGCACAGCGCTGGGCCCGCTACAAGAAGCTGGCCGAGTAAGGCAAACACTGGTAAAGACCAAACGGGCACCCGAAAGGGTGCCCGTTTTCTATGCTTTTTACATCAATTTCTGATTGTGTCCGCTGTGTCCAGCAGGCTTATAGCCTACAAATTAGTTGGAACTCAAGAAATCCTTCTTAGATTATACCATGTTGGCTTCCCGCATCCAGATAACCATATCCCGCACCGTATCATCCATCGGCCGGGGAGAGAACCCCAGTTCTTTGCGGGCTTTTTCGTTGGAGAACTCGGCGTTTCGTGTCAGGGTGTAGATGGCATAGCGGGTATAGACAGGGGTTTCCCCCTTTAGTTTATAGCGCAGCGTGAAAAAGGGAACGGAAAGGTACGCGAGCCAGGAAGGCACCATGAGGCGAACCGGTTTCACCCCTGCCCCGGCGTGGCGGGCGATGGCATCAAAAAACTGGCGGATGGTAAAGTAGTGCCCGCCCAACAGATAACCGCCCTTTTTATCCGGCCGCATGGCCAGGGACGAGATGGCCTGGGCACAGTCCCGGACATCCACAAAGTTATAGCCGCCCTGCATGCCGGCGGGCAATTTGCCCCGCAAGTATTCCCGCATCATTTGGGTCAGGCTGTTGCCGGCGAAAGCGCCGGGGCCGAAGATGCCGCTGGGGAACACCATGGCGGCGTCAAGCCCCCGATTAAACACCGCGTCCACCACCAGGGCGGCCGCCTCCGCCTTTGTTTTCGCGTAGCCGCCCACCACAAGGCGGGGGTCAAAGGCACTAATCTCCTCCATCACCTGTCCCTTGGGCTTTTCCGGGATGGCATGGACGGAGGCCACATGAATCAGCCGCAGATGGTGCTTCGAACAGCCTTCCACCACATTCCTTGTGCCTTCCACATTGATACGGTGTACCTTCTCTTCTACCTTCCAGGCAATGGAAATCATGGCAGCGCAATGGATGATGGTGGCCTGCTGCTTGGCGGCTTCCATAAAAAAGTGCTCAACATCGGCCTGGTTCAGCAAATCGCCCGAAAGAATTTGAACACCTTCGGGCAAATGCTCCGCCGCCTGATCCCCCGGTAAAACCAGCGCGGTTACCTGCTGTCCCATGCCGCGGAGGTTCTGTATGATATGCTGGCCTAGATACCCCGCGCCGCCGGTGATAAAAAACGCCATGTACGCTCCTTCCCATGATAAATATCTCATAAATCGGAAATCTCTTTGACATCTTCTCTTCTATGTATTATACTCTTCGTGCAAATATTTCAACCATTATTTACAAATATTTTATCGGATAACAGACACACTGTATTGAGTTTTAGGAGATTTATGAAAAAAGAAAACCGACGGATTAAGATGACCAAGCTGTTGCTGCGCAACACGCTGCTCTCCATGATGCATGAAACCCCGGTTGAAAGAATCACGGTGACCGCTCTGTGCGAGCAGGCGGACATCAACCGCAGCACCTTCTATCTGCATTACCAAAGCGTGGATGATCTGCTGAGCACCATTGAGAACGAATTATATGAAGCCATCAACGCTGAAGCCTGTGTTACGAATTGCTTTGAACCGGACGAAGACAGCCTGAGCAATGTCTTTGAAGTCATCTACCAGAACAAGGAGCTTTGCCAAGTGCTTTTGGGCAAGAACGGCAATAAGGAGTTTCTCAGGCGTGTCATGACTATTGAAGGCGACCGGCTGATGGAGGAATGGAGCAGTTCGGTACCCAATGTGCCCAGGTGGCAGTTGGAATATGTGTATCACTTCTGCATCCTCGGCAGCATCGGCCTGGTGGAGCACTGGGCGGAGAAAAAATTCCAGCAATCGCCCCAGGAAATCGCCGCGCTCTTTTCCCGCATACCCGCTTCCCTGATCCGCGGGCTGAGCCAGGAAGCCGAATAAACAAACGAAACAAATAAGAAGGCTGTAACAGATACCCTGTTACAGCCATTTTTTATTGTTGGGTACTTTCGAACAATCCCCTGGTTGTCGCGATGGGTTCCACATACATGATGCCGTTGCCCGGGGCGTCAATATCCATTTTCTGGGCGATGGCGTCAAACACCCGCTGGGTAATGTCCACAGGGGTCAGAATGAGGACAATCTCCTTCTCCGGCTCGATTTCTATGCCGAAGATGGTCTGGGCTTCCTTGCCTGTGGATCCGCGTCCGTGCAGGATGGTGCCGCCCCGGGCGCCCGCTTCCCGCGCCGCGTCCATAACATCTTCCGCGTTTCCACGCTCTACAACCACGGTAATCTTATGGTACATGCTTCCCTCCGGATTCAGGCTGGCTGTTTCCTCCAGCGTAATTTTGGTGCCATTATGGGTGCCGATGCAAGCCAGTACATCGGTTAAATACGCGATGCCGTGGCCCGGCTTATCCATTTGCAGTTTTTCGTACACCAGGTCGATGAACTCTCCTGCGTCCTTGCCGGACATCAGGATGCTGACCAATTCTCTGCGGTCGCTGGTGATGCCCAGAATCTGGAAAAAACCGCTGGCCAGCGTGCCTCTTGCCAGGATTTTGGTCGCGCTCAGGTGATGCTTTCTTGCCTGCTTGGACAGCAGGTTAACCTGTTCGTGGGTCAGAATCATATTCAGCACCTGTACGCGGGAATGGTTGGTCTGCATAGCGCCTCCTTATTTCTTTTTCTTGCGGGTGCGCAAATTGTACAACAAGCCCAGCACCTGCAAGGCAATGACGGGCATCATGGCGACAATGGCGATCATACCAAAGCCGTCGGTGACGATGTCCGCCGTAGGGGTCTGTATGGCGATGCCCTGCACAAAAGCAAGGCTGAAAGTGGCAGTCATGGGTCCGGAGGCAACAGCGCCCGCGTCAAAGGCCATGCCCACAAACAATTCAGGGGTAAAGAAGGCCATGGCCACCGCGCCGCCAAAGCCCAGCAGCAGGTACATCCACAATTGGATGCCCGGCACCAGGATGCGCAGCGTCGCCAGGAAAATGGCAAGGCCTACGGCGATGGACAGGAAAATCAGCACCAGGCTGCGTTTCACATAGCCGCCGGTGATATCCTCCACCTGGTGGGTGAGCACGATGACGGCTGGCTCGGCCAGCACGGTAACCAGCCCCAGAATAAAGGAGATGGCCAATACAGGAAATTTGCTGTCCAGGCCGGCCAGGCTGATGCCCACCGCGCGGCCTACATCCATAAACCCGCCGTTCACCCCGGTGAGGAACAGGACGAGCCCCACAAAGGTCATCACCAGACCTTTCATGATGGATGAAACCACTTCCCGATGCTGTTTCATGAAAATCGCCTGAAAGAAAGCATAGGACAGCACAACGGGCATCAGGGACAGCAGGGTGGACTGGCCTTCCTTGAGCAACAGCTTGCCATAGGTTGCAGCCAGACCGCTTGCCGCGGGCAGGGCGGCCGGCATGGTGCCCTCCAGCTTGTCAATGCCCATGATGAGCCCCGCCGCCAATACGCCGATGATGGCGCCGGTGGAGGAGATGCCCACCAGGCCGAAGCTGTCCACTTCGCTGGACTTGGTGTTCTTCTTCATAGCGGACACGCCTGCCGCCAGGGCCAACATGAAGGGCGTGGTCAGCGCGCCGGTGGTGGCGCCGGACGCGTCAAAGGCGATGGCCAGAAAGTCCTGGGAGGAAAAGACCGACAGAATCAGAATCACCCCATAGGCCAGCAAAAACGCGATTTTCAGCGGTACATTTTTTAGTATCCTCAGCATGGCCATGGTCATCATGACCCCGATGCCCACGGACACCACCGCAACCATCATCATATGCGGAAACTGGCCGTTGGTGATGGCGGACACCTGCCCTGCCAGTATGTGCAGGTCCGGCTCGGCGAAGGAGATAAAAAAGCCCAACACAAGCCCCACAACGACGACTAGCACAATCTTGCCCGAATGAGCCAGCATGCTGCCGATGCCCTGACCTATGGGATCGATGCTCTGATCGATACCAAACAAGAAAATGGTCAGCCCGATAATAATCAGCAGACCGCCCACCAGGAACTTGGGCAGCAGCCCTTCCCCCAGCGGCGCGATAGTGAAATGCAATAGCAGCACGATGATCATTACCGGCAGAACGGCAGCCAGAACTTCTTTAAATTTGCTGCGCAGTGCGGACAACTCATCACCTCCTGTAATTAATGATCAATCGGTTTGTATACAACTTCTTATCGAAAAAGGCTGAGGACAAAGTAGTAGATGGCTGGTCCCAGCATGGCGGGCAGATAGTCCGCCACTTTCACCTTCACGATGTCCAGCAGATTCAGGGACAGCGCCAAAATCAGCAAACTGCCCACCGCGTTGATTTCGTTGACAGCCTCGGGCGTCATCAGCGGCGAGAGCAAGCCGGCCGCAAGAAAAATGACACTCTGGTAGAGAAACACGAAGGGGCCTGACAGCAGCACGCCGCTGCCATAGATGGCGCCGTAGACCAGGGTGGAGACAAAATCCAGCACGGATTTGAGCATCAGAATGCTTCCGTCCCCCTTGAGCGCCGCGTTAATTGGGCCAAGGATGGCCATGGAACCGATGCACTGCATCATAAACACGGTGACAAAACCCTGGCTGAAACGGGAATCCCCGCTGTTCACCATGCCTTTGAGCCTTTCGCCCAGCCGTTGAAAAGCGGCGTCTATCTGCAGGGCTGTCCCCGCTACCCCGCCAAGCACAGCGCTCAGCAGCATCAGCATGGTGTTCCTGGTAGCAATCGCCCCCTGGATACCCACCACCAGGATGCACAGGTTGGCCATCACCCTGGCCGCGTCCACCAGGCGCATGGACAGCTTTTTACGCAGCAGCAGGCTGAGCAAACCCCCAGCCAGTATCGCGGCCATGTTCAGCAGGTTGTATTGCATACGCTCCTTACGCCTGGGTCAGCCTGCCGAGTTCTTCGAACACCTGCTGTTCGCAGGAGCGCATGGCATCCAGTGTCTTGGAAAACAGGGTGTCCAGATCCCAGCCCAGTTCCTCCGCTCCCTTGGTGATGACATCCCGGGAGCAGCCCGCGGCGAAGGCCTTGTCCTTGAACTTCTTTTTCAGGCTTTTCACTTCCATGTCCTGCACGGATTTGGAGGGGCGCATCAGGGCAGCAGCCCCGGCCAGGCCGGTCAATTCGTCCACGGCGTACATCACTTTTTCCATATGGTGCTCAGGGGGCACATGTACGCAGATGCCGGTGCCATGGCTCTGCACCGCGTGGATCAATTCTTCCGTCGCGCCCGCGTCCTTCAGCAAGTCGTATGCTTTCTTGCAATGCTCCTGGGGCCACATCTCAAAATCCACATCGTGCACCAGCCCCGCGATGCCCCAGAAATCCTGCTCCTGTTCAAAGCCCTGATCCACGGCAAACCACCGCATGACGCCTTCCAATGTCAGCCCATGCTGAATGTGAAAGGGCTGCTGGTTATATTTCAGTAAAAGCGCCAGGCCTTCCTCCCGCGTAAATCCCGCTTCCATGGTATTCCTCCTTGGTATGATGTGTGTATTGTACCATGTTTTCCTCTTCCCTGCTGATTTTTCTTTGCGCAAAAAGCCCCTCCCGAGGGAGGGGCCAATGATACCATATGAATTCTGCTTACTGGGCAGGCACTTCGAACACGGGGATGACGCCGCCGCCAAAGTCGGGGCTGTTGTCGATGAAATCCTTCACCTTCTGGGTGAACAGGGCTTTCTTCAGGGCTTCCACGAAGGGCTCGTTCACCTTATCCTGGCGGACGACCACATAGTTGATATAGGTCTGGCCGCTGGTGCCGTCCAAGGGTTCCAGGAACAGGGCGTCCTTAGCGGGGCTGAAGCCCGCGGCGATGGCGTAGTTGCCGTTGATGGTAGCGAAGCTGGCGTCCTCGAGCATAGAGGGAATCAGTTCCGCGTTGACTTCGACGATTTCCAGTTCGTAGGGGTTATCCACCACGTCCAGCTTGGTTAGTTTGTCGGTGAGCTGGGCGTTCTCAGGCAGGGTAATCAGGCCTTTGTCGCGCAGCAGGAACAGGGCGCGGGCTTCGTTGGATGGATCGTTGGGAACCAGCACGCTGTCGCCTTTGGCGATTTCATCCAGGGATTTCTTGGTGCCGGGGTAGATGCCGAAGGGCTCGTAGTGCACGCCGATGACTTCCACCAGCTGCTCGTTCTCGGGAACTTCCTGGTTGAAGGCTACCATGTGGGGCTTGTGCTGGAAGTAGTTGGCATCCAGTTCGCCCGCGGCGGTCGCTTGGTTGGGCAGCACATAGTCGGAGAACTCCACCAGTTCCAGGTCGTAGCCCAGGGCGGCCAGGTCGTCCTTGATAAAATCAAGGATGATGTAGTGGGGGTTGGAGGTGGCGCCAATGGTGATTTTCTCGTTGGCAAGGGCGGTGACGGCGCTCAGCGCCAGGATGAGGGTCAGAACCAATGCGATATACTTTTTCATGGGGTACTCCTTTCAAATTTAACGTTTTCTGTGATCTATCTTCTTCGACACACCTGTGCCGGTAACCGTGATGGTTTGCACCAGGAAGACCAGGAGGATGCTGGCGGCGTACATGACATCCAGCTTGCGGATGTTGATGCCTTTGATGATGGCGATGGAACCCAGACCCCCGCCCCCCGCCGCGCTGGCCATGGCTGTGTAGCCTAGGATGTTGACCATGCTGATGGCCGCGCCGTTAATCAGGGAGGGCATGGCCTCGGGAATCAGCACCTTGAAGACAATCTGACCGTTGGTGGATCCCATGGACTGGGCCGCCTCGATGATGCCCCGGTCCACCTCGATCAGGGCGCCTTCAGTCATGCGGGCTACATAGGGAAAGGCGCTGATAATCAGGGGAAAGATGATGGCGCTGGTACCGATGGCGCGCCCCATCACAATGCGGGTAACGGGAAAGAGCATGGCCAGCAGGATGATGAAGGGAATGGAACGAAGGAAGTTGACGATGGTGCCCAGCACCGCGTTCAGCCTTGGATTGGGCATGATGTGATCCTTGCGGGTGACCACCAGCAGGATGCCCAGGGGCATACCAATGAGGTAGGAAAACGCTGTCGCCGGGATGGTCATCTGCAGGGTTTCCAGCAGGCCTTGCCATAACAGGGGAATCATGTCTTCCATGCTCATTTCTCATTCACCTCCTTCACCGTCAGGCCTTGCTTGCTCAGGTACTGGGTAACCAGCAACTTAGCCTGTTCATCCTCCGGGGTTTCGATCAGCATCTGGCCGTACATTTTTCCGCCCAGGTGCTTCATATTGGCGGACAGGATGTTGACCAGGACCCCGCTTTCCTTGATTAGGTTGGCGATAACGGGCTTTTCCCGAGCGGCTCCGTCAAACACGATGCGAAGGGCGGGCACGCCGGGATCCTCGTCCGGGGTTTCCGGCAGGATGCCGAACAGCCGTCTGCCCGCGTCGGAGCGGGTGTGCATGAACACTTCATCCACCGGCCCTTCCTCCGCCACCCTGCCGCCATCCAGAATGGCGACACGGGTGCAAATCTGGCGGATGACCGCCATCTCGTGGGTAATGATGACAATGGTGATGCCCAGCCGCTGGTTGATGTCCTGCAAGAGGGAGAGGATGGACTGGGTAGTCATGGGGTCCAGGGCGCTGGTGGCCTCGTCGCACAGCAAGACTTCGGGGCTGTTGGCCAGGGCTCTGGCGATGGCCACGCGCTGCTTCTGTCCGCCGGATAACTGGGAGGGGTAGGCGTTGATCTTATCCTCCAAATCCACAATCTTCAGCAGTTCCCTAACCCGCTCTTCCGCCTCCTTGGCGGGGACGCCGCTGAGTTCCAGTGGATAGCGCACATTCTTGCCCACGGTGCGCTGCATAAAGAGGTTAAATTGCTGGAAAATCATGCTGACCTTGCGGCGGGTGGCTATCAGGTCGTTCTGGTTCATGTTCAGGATGCTTTGCCCCTTGTAGAGCACATCCCCCCCGCTTGGCGTGTCCAGGCGGTTCATGCACCGGATGAGGGTGGACTTGCCCGCCCCGCTCATGCCGACAATGCCGTAGATTTCCTTTTCCCGCACTTCCAGGGTGACATCGTCCAGCGCCTTGATTTCCCCGTCGGTGCCCTGGTAGGTTTTACTCAGGTTTCGGATGGCAATCAGGGGAACTTTTTTCTCTAAAGCCAATGGTTTCTCCCTTCGATGGACATAAAAAGCCCGCGTCGCACTTCGGCGAAGCGGGCTTAAACAGCTGAATAATCCAGATTAAGCGACGCAACAGAAGAAGCGCGGGGAAGCCTCGCACATCATCATGGACATTCGAATCATCATGGTCTGTTTCATGTGGAAGCCTCCTTTCTTCTTCAGTCTTGGGCGCATTATAAGCCATGGGCAATTCTTTGTCAACCAATTTTACACAGATTTTGAATAATTTCTCAATCGCCCTCAAATTCACTCAGCGCCTGCTCGGCATTTTCCCAGGCGGCATAGGCCTTTTCGGTGTCCTGCCTGGCTGTTTGATAAGCCTTGGCCGCTTCCGCCGCCAGGATGGGGTTTGTATAAACGGAAGGATCCGCCATCGCCTGCTCCCGCAGCAGCTTTTCTTCCTCAGCCTGAGTAACTATTTTTTCCGCTTCCAGAACAGCGTTTTTCAGGCTGTTGTACAGGTTCTGCTCCTCCCGGGATTTGCGCCGCTGGCGGGCCATCTCCGTGCGGGTCATGCCGCCGGAAAGACTGTCCTCTCCCAGCAAGCCCCGTTCCTTCTGGGCCAGGTACGCGTCGTAATTGCCCTCATAAACGGTTAGCCCGTCCCGCTCCATCACCACCACTTTGTTGGCCAGGCGGTTGATGAAGTAGCGGTCATGGGAAACCGCCAGGATAGTGCCGTCAAAATCGTCCAGCGCTTCCTCCAGCATTTCCCGGCTGTCCGCGTCCAAATGGTTGGTGGGTTCGTCCAGGATTAGAAAGTTGTCCTTGCGCAGCATCAGCTTAGTGAGGGCGACCCGGGCTTTCTCGCCGCCGGATAGGGTGGACACCTGTCCGAACACATCATCCCCGCTGAAGAGGAACAAGCCCAGGGCATTGCGCACCTCGGTCTGGTTCATGCGGGGAAAATCGTCCCAGACTTCATTAATGACGGATTTGCTGTCGTGCAGCCGCTGCTGTTTCTGGTCATAGTAGCCGATATCGGCATTGGCGCCAAAGTCCACCAGCCCCTTGTCCGGCTGCTGCCGGCCTAAAATACATTCCAGAAAGGTGGTTTTGCCGATGCCGTTGGCGCCAATCAGCACCGCCCGGTCGCCGGATTCCAGAAACAGGGAAGCGTTATCGAACAGCACATGGGTGCCGAAGGATTTTTTCATGTCCTTCACCTTCAGCGCATCATCCCCCAGGCGGCGTTTGACGGAAAAGCGGAAATGAATCTGCTTCTCCTCCATGGGCCTGTTCAGGCGCTCCAGCTTATCCAGCTTCTTCACCCGGCTTTCGGCGGCGCGGATGGACTTTTCCCGGTTGAAGGAGCGAAAGCGCTCGATGATGGCTTCCTGGCGGGCAATCTCTTTTTGCTGCTGGTCATAGGCGCGCTGGCGCGACTCGAACCGCTCCACCCTTTGCTCCATATAGCGGGTGTAGTTGCCCTTGTACTGCTCGCTTTCCCCCATGAGCAGTTCCACCATGTCGGTGCAGACATGGTCGAGGAAATACCGGTCGTGGCTGACCAGCATCACCGCGCCCGCGTAGGCGGAGAGATATTCTTCCAGCCATTTGAGGGCGTCCAGGTCCAGGTGGTTGGTGGGCTCGTCCAGCAGCAGGATGTCCGGTTTCTGCAGCAGCAGCCGGCCAAGGCTGAGGCGGGTCAGCTCCCCGCCGCTGAGCTTAGCGGCCTCCTGATGCTGCTGGTTGAGAAACCCAAGACCGCTGAGCACCCCCTGCACCAGGGAATGGCTGGCGTAGCCGTCGCTTTCCTCAAACTGGTGCAGCACGCGGGCGTACTCGTTGCCCAGGCGCTCCAGCACGTCGGAATCCCCCGCGTCCGCCATTTCCTTTTCCAGGCTGCGCAGCTTTTCCTCCATTTTATGAACCGGCTCGAACACTTTTTCCAACTCATCCAGCACCGTGCTGCCAGCCTGAGGCCGCCAGCTTTGCGCCAGATACCCCACGCGCATACCCTTTTGGAGGGAGATGCTGCCCGAGTCTGCCTGCAGTTCCCCCGTCAGCAGCCTCAGGAGGGTGCTCTTGCCTGAACCGTTGACACCCACCAGCCCCATACGCTGGCCAGTCTGCAGCACAAAGCTGACGTCCCTCAGCACCTGGTTGACGCCGAAAGCTTTGCTGAGATGCTGGGCACTCAGGACAATCATGTTATCCCTCCTTTCATAAGCGCTTCAAGTTCTCTCCTTCACCAAAAAAAGGCTGACGCAACGCGCCAGCCTGAAAGGTTTGCCGTCAATCAGATGAAGAGCATAGCCAGCGTCAGCACAACGAACACACCGGCAGAAACCTTGGTTAATTGGGCCAGCTTGCCCTGAGTGGACTTATCCTTGTTGCGGCCGAAGTAGCTTTCCCCGGTGGAAGCGCCCAGCGCGGCGATGCCTTCGGCATCCCCTTTTTGCAGCAGGACAGATACAATCAGCACAACGGCTGAAATCATCAGCAGAATGGTCATCACCAGTTGAATACCGGACATAGTCTAATCCCTCTCTTTCAAGTCAACGCAAGGTATCATACCATAGGAACATGCAAAGCGCAAGATTGCCTTGACAGAAAACATATCTTTTCGCCGCTTTACAACGCCCTGGCATACACGCGGTAGGTACGGTAGGGCGCCCCTCCCGCCAGCAGGGTGTTGTTCACCGAGGATACGTCATCCTCCGGCACGGTGGAGCCTTCAATGCGGGTAAACCCCATGCGCTTGGCGTTGCTGATGGCCTTGCGGATCATCGCCAGGTTGACCGCTTTGTTCTGGTAGTCGGGAATCACCGACTGCATGGGGCAGCGCACCGTGGTTACCCCCCGCATAGCGATGGCCGCCTTCAGCTGCCGAAGGGGCGTCTCAAAACCGCCCAAAGCCTGCAGATAGGCGGTGTTGTCAGGAAACGCCAGTACCACGCCGATGGGATTGTCCCCGGCATAGGCCATTACGCACAGCCCTTCACGGTACACGGGCTTCAGGGTTTCCAGCAGCAGGAGAATTTCCTCCGCCGTGGGTACATCCATCTGATGCCCGCGGGCACCTTGCGCGATAATCACGGCGATTTCCCTGGCAAGGCGCAGGCCGATGCGCTTGGCTGGGATTTCCTCCACCCGAAAGCCGAAGCGTTTTTCCACTTTTTCGGCCAGGGACTCCAGCTTATCCAGCGGCACGTCGGCTACAAGGATATCATACGCCAGATAATCCCTTGCTTTTGTAAAACCATACCCTTCCAGCAAAGCGGGATAATACGCCTTGTTGTACGGGTTTTGCAGCACAGGAGGCGCGTCAAAGGCATCCACCTGCAGGCCGCGGTTTAATAAATCGTACATGGGGGCGATGGGGCCCACCATACGTTTAGCTCCCTTTTCTTTCAGGTAGGCACAGGCGGCGTCCATCACGGCGCGCACGCCGTCCATGTTGTCTGTACTTTCAAACAGGCTGAACCAGCCGAGCTTCTCCTCAGGATGATCAGGATGGATATCCACCCCAGCCAGCACCCTGGCAATGGGAGTCTCGTCGTTATAGGCAAGAAAAAACCGGGGCTGGGAATGGGCAAGCAGCTCATTCTCCGCGCTGAGCAGGGTATCCAGCAGTTTTTTGCGCACAGGCGGCACCCAGTTGCTGTCCCCCGCGTACAAATCAAAGGGCAACTGGATAAAGGGCTGCAAATCCTTGGCTGTCCTGGGCAGTATCTCTACATGCAACATATAAACACCCCTTCCGGATGATTATGCATTCCTACTATACCACAGGCAAGGGAGCAACTGCAAACGCTCAGATATGCTCCTGCAGTGCTTTGAGCAGCTGGTCCCGGCCTTCCCCGGTTTCCGACGACCAGGGGATGATTTCCCAGGGCTGCACGGCCAGGGTACGGGCAACCAGGTGCACGGCGCGCTGGCGCTGGGCTTTGGACAATTTGTCCGCCTTGGTGGCGGCTACCACAAAGGGGATGCCGCTGTCCCGAAGGAAGTTCACCATCTGCACATCATCCCGGGTGGGCTCGTGGCGGATGTCCACCAACTGCAGCATCACCTTCAAATCCTGGGATTGGGAGAAGTATTCCTCCATCATGGCGCCCCAGCGTTCCTTTTCCGACTTGCTGACCTTGGCATAGCCGTAGCCGGGCAGGTCGATCAGATGCAGGGTTTCATTGAGCAGGAACACATTGATCAGGCGGGTCTTGCCGGGGGTGCCGCTGGTTTTCGCCAGGTTTTTCCTGCGGCATAAGGCGTTGATCAGGGAGCTTTTTCCCACATTGCTCTTGCCCGCCACCGCGATTTGGGGCAGGCCTTTGCCTGGAAAGCTGCAGTACTTTGGCAGGCTGGTGACAAATACCGCACTGTTAATCTCCATCTCGCTTGTCCTTCATAAGGGCCACATCAATCACCTGCTCGATGTTGGCCACATAGTGGATATCGAACTTGGCCTGGATATTGCCGGGCAGTTCCTCCACGTCCTTCTTGTTTTCCTCCGGCAGGCACAGGGTATTGACCCCCGCGCGGAACGCCGCCAGCAGCTTTTCCTTGATGCCGCCGATGGGCAGCACGCGGCCTGCCAGGGTGATTTCACCCGTCATGGCGACATCCTGCTTGACCAGGCGCCCTGTCAGCGCCGATACCATGGCGGTGGCCATGGTGACGCCGGCGGAGGGGCCGTCCTTGGGGGTAGCGCCCTCGGGTACATGGATATGGATATCATACTTCTGGGGAAAATCCTCCGCCAGATTGTATTCCTTGCTGTGGGCGCGCACCCAGCTGAGGGCGGCCTGGCCGCTCTCCTTCATGACATCGCCCAGGTGTCCCGTCAGGGAGAACTTGCCGCTGCCGGGCATCACCACGCATTCCACCTGCAGCATTTCGCCGCCCACCTCGGTGTAGGCAAGGCCGTTAACCACGCCCACCGCGGGGGACTTAAGCA
Source organism: uncultured Clostridia bacterium (assembly GCA_937894675.1). GTDB lineage: Bacteria > Bacillota > Clostridia > Christensenellales > Aristaeellaceae > DTU024. Next base: position 130,646 of record CALCQO010000046.1, on the reverse strand, counting down.
GTTCGCCCCGCAGGAAACGTTCCGGTCCTAAGTAGGAGCGGGCTTTATCCTTGCCGACGGTGATGTATTTCGCCCCGGTGTCCAGCATTTCCACCGCCGCTTTGCGCACGATTTTCGCCAACGCACGGGACAGGGAGCGAACCCCCGCCTCCCGGGTGTAGCCTTCGATTACCATGCGGAAGGCCGCGTCCTGCATGCGCACGCTGCGGGGGGGCAGGCCGTTTTCGGCAATCTGCCGCTTGAGCAGATGGCGCTTGGCGATTTCCCGCTTCTCTTCCTCGGTATAGCTGGAAACCTCGATGATTTCCATGCGGTCCAGCAGCGGCGCGGGAATTTCCCCCGCGGTGTTGGCGGTGGTTACAAACATCACCTGGGACAGGTCGATGGGCACTTCCAGGTAATGATCCCGGAAATGGTTGTTCTGCTCACTGTCGAGCACCTCCAGCATGGCGCTGGCCGGGTCGCCCCGAAAGTCGTGGCCCATTTTATCAATTTCATCAAAGAGGAAAACAGGGTTCATGGTGCCGGCGCGCTTTAGGTTAGCCACGATGCGGCCGGGGATGGCGCCGATATAGGTGCGGCGGTGGCCGTAGATTTCGGCCTCATCCCGAACGCCGCCCAGGGACATCTGGACAAACTTGCGGTCCATCGCCCGGGCGATGGCCTTTACGATGCTGGTTTTGCCCACGCCCGGAGGGCCCACAAAGCAAAGGATGGAGCCTTTCATGGCCTGGTCCTTATTGTCCTTCATCTTCATGGCGCGCACCGCGAGAAACTCGATGATGCGCTCCTTCACCTTGTCCATGCCGAAATGATCCTCATCCAGGATGCGCCGCGCCCTGTCCAGGGACATGCGGTCCTTGGTGTACTTACCCCAGGGCAGGTCAAGTATCCACTGGATGTAGTTCTCGCTGACGGAGATTTCCGGTGTGCCGGGCGCCATGCGGCTGAGCCGCTCCAGCTCCTTCTCCACCTTTTCCCGGGCTTCCTCATTCAGGGGCGTTTTTTCCATGCGGGCGCGCATGTCGTCCAGTTCCTGCTGGTCGTCCTCGCCCAGTTCCTCCTGGATAACCTTCAGCTGCTCGCGCAGATAATAGTCCTTCTGATTCTTGTCTATCTGCATTTTGACCCGCAGCTGCACCATCTTTTCGATGCCTGCCAGCTGGGTTTCCTTGGCCAGGTACATGCACAGCTTTTCCAGCCGCTCCGCGGCGCTGAACACGTCCAGCATGCCCTGGCGCTCGCCCAAATCGTTGATGACATTGGAGGCGATGGTGTCCACCAGGTTGTCCGGATCCTCGATGCGTTTGACAGAGCGCAGCAATTCCGCTGAAATGCGGCCGCTGCTCTGGGAATAATTTTCAAAGTATTCCTTGGTCAGGCGCACCAGGGCGGCGATTTCCTCGGTCATCTCCCCCATGTTGAAGGGGGGGATGGGCTCGTACTCGGCCAGCCAGCCGCCCTCCTGAGAGGTTATGTCCTTCAATCGGCCCCGGCTGATGCCTTCCACCAACACCCGCAGGTTGTTGCCGGGCAGGTGCAGCACCTGGCGGATTTCCGAAATGGTACCCGTTTCATACAAATCAGAAAGGGCGGGCGCCTCGGCGTCCACTTCCTTCTGGGCTACCATAAAGACCTTGCGGTCTTCCAGCAACGCCCGCTCCACCGCCGCCACGCTCTGGGGGCGGCCTACATCAAAATGCAGCACGGTGTGCGGAAATATCATCATCCCCCGCAGCGGCACAAGGGGCATACGGTCGAATGTTTGTTTTGTCATGGTTCCTCCTGTGATAAAAATCCTCTTCTCGCCATAGGGGCGGGAAGAGGGTACGCCGGGAAACCCGGCACCTGGTTCCGCAAAAAACCTCTTACGAGGCATCCCCCGCGACAGACGGGCTTTCCGCTGCCTTCAGGCGCTTTTTGGCGGCGCCCCCCGGCACGTTCTTAATCAGCTCAGGCGATTTGCCCTGCTCGATGACTTCTTTGGTAACGATGCACTTCTTATACTCCACATGGGAGGGCAGGTCGAACATGATGTCCAGCAAAGCGTTCTCCAGAATGGCGCGCAGACCGCGGGCGCCTGTCTTGCGCTCCAGCGCCTGACGGGCGACGGCTTCCAGCGCGTCGTCTGTAAAAGTCAGCTCCACCCCGTCCAGGGAGAACAGATACTGGTACTGCTTGACAAGGGCGTTCCTTGGCTCCTGCAGGATGCGCACCAGGGCTTCCTGATCCAGGGAATCCAGGGAGACCACCACGGGCAGACGGCCTACCAGTTCGGGAATCATGCCGTAGCGCACCAGATCCTCGGGCTGCACGTGCTTGAGGGTTTCGCTTTCCTGGTGGGCGTTGTCATCCTTGGCGGCTGAGCCAAAGCCCAGAATGCGGCTGCCCAGGCGGGATTTGATGATGCTTTCCAGCCCATCAAAGGCGCCGCCGCAGATAAAGAGAATGTTGCTGGTGTCAATGTGCAAAAACTCCTGCTGGGGGTGCTTGCGGCCGCCCTGGGGCGGCACATTGGCTACGGTGCCTTCCAGTATTTTCAGCAGCGCCTGCTGCACGCCTTCGCCGGAAACATCCCGGGTGATAGAGGTGTTCTCGGACTTGCGGGCAATCTTGTCCACCTCGTCCAGGTAGATGATGCCCTGTTCCGCCGCCTTGATGTCCCCGTCCGCCGCCTGAATCAGGCGAAGGAGGATATTCTCCACATCCTCGCCCACATAACCGGCTTCGGTCAGGCTGGTAGCGTCGGCGATGGCGAAGGGGACGTTCAGGATGTCTGCCAGGGTCTGGGCCAGGTAGGTTTTGCCGGTACCTGTGCGGCCCACCAGCAGAATGTTGGATTTGTTCAGTTCCACATCCTTGTTGCGGTTGGTGGAACGGATGCGTTTATAGTGGTTGTAAACCGCCACGCTCAGGGCGCGCTTGGCGCGGTCCTGCCCGATGACATATTCGTCCAGCGAGGCTTTCATTTCCCTGGGAGTAGGCAGCGCGTCGCCCTGGGAAGGCTTCTTTCCGGGCTGGAAATTGCCTTCGCTGAGCACATCGCTGCACAGTTCCACGCACTCGTTGCAGATATAGGCGTTGGGGCCGGCGATCAGCCGCTCCACATCCGCCTGGGACTTGCCGCAAAAGCTGCAGCGGTGCAGCTTGCGCGGCTCGTAGGGTTCCTTAGGCATCCTTGTTCTCCTGTTTGGGTCTGGGTTGATAGATTTCGTCGATGATGCCGTAGTCCAGCGCTTCCTTGGCACTCATAAAGTAGTCGCGCTCGATATCATGGGCGACGCGCTCGATGCTTTGGCCGGTCATGTCCGCCATCATATCCGTCATCTTTTTCTTGGTTTTCAGCAGCCATTCCGCCCGGATGGTGACATCCGTCGCCTGGCCTTCGGCACCGCCGGAGGGCTGGTGAATCATCACTTCGCTGTTTGGCAGCGCCATGCGCTTGCCCTTTTCCCCCGCCATCAGCAGGAAGGCGCCCATGGAGGCAGCCATGCCGACGCACACGGTGCGCACCGGGGCTTTGATGTACTGCATGGTATCATAAATCGCCATGCCCGCGGTGACAGAGCCGCCAGGGCTATTGATATACAGGGAAATATCGGCGTTGGGGTTGTCCATTTCCAGAAACAGCAGCTGAGCGACGATGGCGTTGGCCATGCCGTCGGAAATGGGGCCGGAGAGGAAAATAATCCTGTCCTTGAGCAGCCGGGAATAAATATCGTAGGAACGCTCGGCGTTGCCGCTGCGCTCAACAACATAGGGAATCAAATATTCTGCCATGGTTTCTCCTTATTGGAGGCATTACGCCTCGGGGGCTTCCTCCGTCTTCTTGGTCCTTTTCGCTTTGGGTTTTTCGGCGGTTTCCGTCTTTTCCTCAGCGTTTGCTTTTTCCTTGGGTTCCGCCTTTTTCTTGGGGGCGGCCTTCTTCTTGGGCGCGGGCTTTTCTTCCTCCGCCGCTTTGTCCTCTTCCGCCTTCTTGCTTGTCTTGCGGGCGGGTTTCTTCTCCGCCTTTTCCGCGGCCTTCTCGGTTTTCTCGATGATTTCCTCGGCGTTGAGGGAGCTGGGCTCCTCGTTCTTCACTTCGATTTCCGCCGCGCCCTTGATGATGTCTATCACCTTGCGGATGGCGGCGATGTCCTGGAAGTTTTCCTTCTGGCTGTCGCTGAGGGAGGCGCGGTATTCGTCCTTGTCGCGGCCAATTTCCTCAGCCCGCTTGTCCACTTCGGCGTTGACCTCGTCTTCGGTTACTTCCACCTTTTCCTGCTTGCGGATGGCGTCAATCACCAATTGGGTCTTGACATTGTTGGAAGCGTCCATGCGGTACATGTCGCGGAAGGATTCCTCGGTCATGCCGGTGTACTTGAGGTAGTCCTCATAGCGCAGACCCTGGTAGGCCATGCGCATCTTCATGTTGCGCACCTGGCTGTCGATTTCCCGCTCGATCATGGCGCTGGGGATGTCGCAGTCGGACGCGTCCACCGCCTGCTGGATGAGGTTGTTTTCCACCGTAGTCTCAGCGTCTTTTTCCGCCATCTCTTCCAGTTCTTTGCGAAGAGCGGCCTTGTATTCTTCAAAGGTCTGGTGCTCGGACACGTCCTGGGCAAAGTCGTCATCCAACTCCGGCACGACTTCTTCCTGCAGGGAGTTGACCTTCACATGGAACACCGCTTCCTTGCCTGCCAGCTCCTCGGAATGGTACTCGGTGGGGAAGGTAACGTTAATGTCCTTCTCCTCGCCGATTTCCATGCCTACCATCTGCTCCTCAAATCCGGGGATAAAGGTGTTGGAACCAATTTTCAGCTGCTGGTGGTCGGCGGTGCCGCCCTGGAACTTAACCCCGTCCACAGAACCGGAATAGTTGAGGTTGACGGTGTCGCCTTCCTGCACGGCGCGGCCGGACACATCCTGGGTGGAGGTCACTTTGCGCACATCCTGCTGGACGCGGGCATCCACCTGCTCTTCCGTGATGGGGGGCAGGAACTTGGTGGCTTTCAAGCCTTTGTAATTGCCAACTTCCACATCGGGGGACACAAACACGGTGGCGGAAAAGACCAGGTCTTTGCCGCTGCCGATTTCCTTCAGGTCCACCGAGGGCTGATCCACCACATCGGCTTTTTCCGCTTCCACAGCTTCCGTGTAGACGTCCGGGAAAAGGATGTCGAAGGCAGCGTCATAAAAGACCGCTTCGCCGTACATGTTCTCAATCAGTTTACGGGGGGCTCTGCCCTTGCGGAAGCCAGGCACGTTGATTCGCCCGCGCTGCTGAAGGTATGCCTTCTGCATCGCTTCGTCGAACTGCTCCGCGGGGATGGTAAAGTCGAACCGTACCTGATTGCCGGAAATCTTTTCTTTGGTGTAAGCCATGGAAACTCCTCCTACTTGATCAAACAAATCATTGTCCGGGTAGATTATACCCCAGAACAATACACTTTATCATACCACCTGCCGTCAAGGGATGCAAGCAAACAGAACGCTTTTCTATCATTATAATGTCTGTTCGCCGAAAAAATCCGAACAATCAGTAAAAATCGTGGTGCAACATTCGTATGTCTATGGTATGATGGGGTTGAATTTGGAGGGATGACCATGGAGAAAACCAAGCGCACCGAGCGCATCACGGCTGTCACGCGCCTGCTGACAGACAACCCCAACCAGCTGTTTACCCTGCCCTATTTTTGCGGGTTGTTCTCGGCCGCTAAATCCACCATGAGCGAGGACATCGCCATTGTGGAAGCCGCCCTGAAAAAGCACGGCCTGGGCCGTGTGGAGACCCTGGCCGGAGCCGCCGGCGGGGTGCGGTTCCGCCCCATGCTGTCCCGAAAGGACGCCTTCCGGCAGGTGGAGGACATCAGCCGGGAGCTTTGCGACCCCCAGCGCCTGCTGGCAGGCGGCTACCTGTACTGGTCGGACATTCTCTCCTCCCCCGATATCGCCCGGCGCATGGGGTACATTATCGCCGGGGAATACTATGACGCCGGGGCGGATTTTGTGCTGACCATGGAAACCAAGGGCATTCCCTTCGCGCTGATGACCGCCCAGGCCCTGGGCGTGCCGCTGATTATCGCCCGGCGCTCCAGCAAGGTATATGAAGGGAGCGCGGTGAACATCAACTATGTGACCGGCCGGGGCAGCATAGAAACCATGGCATTGGCGCGCCGCGCCGTCAAACCCGGGCAGAAAGCCCTGATTGTGGATGACTTTATCCGCGCCGGGGGCACCGCCCGGGGTATGATGTCGCTGATGGAAGAGTTTAATGTAGAAGTCATCGGTTCCGCCTTTATGCTGGCGCAGGAAAACCCCAGCGAGCGGCACATCAGCGGCGACACCTCCCTGATGCTCTTCAGCGAGTCCGGTCCGGACCGGCTGCTGGTGCGCCCTGCCCCCTGGCTTTCCCAGGAAAGGGACGAAACCCTATGATTCTCATCGCCGGCTTGGGTAACCCTGGGCAGCCCTATGTACACACCCGCCACAACGCGGGTTTTGACGTGATCGACAGAATCGCAGATTTGTGCGGCATCCACAGCGCGCGCAAAAAAATGCAGGCCATGGTGGCGGAGGGGCAGTACGGGGGGCAGCGCATTGCTCTGGCAAAACCCCAGACCTACATGAATGAAAGCGGCATCGCCATTCAGCAGTTGATGCGCTGGTATCATCTGGAGCCGCAGGATGTGCTGATTATTTCGGACGATATCGACCTAAGCCCCGGCACCCTGCGGCTGCGCCCCCACGGCGGCGCGGGCACCCACAACGGGTGGAAGAGCATCATCCAGCAGACGGGCAGCGACCGTTTCCCCCGGGTACGGGTGGGGGTAGGCGCGCCGCCGCCCCAGTGGGATTTGGCTGACTGGGTGCTGTCGCGCTACATGGGCAGCGCGGATCAGGAGGCCATTGAAACATCGCTGGACGAGGCGGCGAAAGCCGCGCTGTTTTTCGTGAAGGAAGGCATGGCAGCCGCCATGAACAAGTATAATAGAAAGAAGCAAGATGAACCCGCTGTTTAGCCCACTAAAAGATTATCCCGCTTTCCAACAAACGCTGGAGAGTATTCAAAAAAAACAAACCGCCGCGCTCTATGACATGACCGAGTCACAGCGCGCGTTTTTCGCCTGCGCCCTTGCAGACGCGCTGCAAAGGCCGGTGCTGTATGTGCTGCCCACCATGCCAACCGCCCTGCGCGCCGGGGATGACTGCGCCGCCTTTTATAACGGCAAAGCCGCCGCCCTGCCCGCAGCGGACATGCAGTTTATCCAGGGCACGGTTAGCCGCGACAGCCAGTGGCAGCGCATGATGACCCTGCGCCACACCCAGGAAAAGCGTGTTCAAGTGCTGTGCGCCCCGGCGGAAGCGCTGCTGCAGCGCTTTCCCTCCCCCCAAATGGCCGCGAAGCGGATTCTGGTGCTGCGCCAGGCGGATCAGCTGGATCCCCAGACGCTGATTACCAAACTGACCGCATGGGGTTATGAACGGGTGGACATGGTGGAAGGCCGGGGGCAATGCGCCCTGCGCGGGGACATTGTGGACGTGTATCCCCCCCAAAGCGATATGGGTTACCGCATCGAATTTTTTGACCGGGACGTGGATTCCATCCGTCCCTTTGACCCGGTTACCCAGCGCAGTGAGGGCAGACTGAGCGAGTGCACCCTGACCGCCGCGGCAGAATACCTGCTGCCCAAAGAGGAACGAGAGCAGGCAGCCCAGCGGATGGAAGCCATCATCCGCGGCGCTATGCAGAAGCGCTCCGCCCTGCAAAGCCAGCGAACTTTGGATGACCCGGAACAGGAAGAAGGCCTGCAGGTAGGGCTGATGACCGGGTATCACCGTATGCTGCGGGACGCCGAGCGCCTGCGGGACAGCGGCACTTTCTCCACCTTCCATTTGTGGCAGCCGCTGCTGACAAGCGACAGCGTGCCGCTGGAAGCCTGGCTGGACAATCCCCTTCTGGTGCTGGACACCCCCGACCGGGTGCTGACCCGCGCCCAGGACAGGTTAAGCGGCTTTTATGAGGATGTTCAGCAAGCGCTGACCCGGGAGGAAGCGGTGCCCGAGCAGGCGCAGCTGCTCTACGATCTGGAGGAAGTGAGAACCCGCCTGCAGGGGTTGGATGTGGTTACCATGCAGGATTTACTGCGGGGCATGGCGGGTATAGAGCCCAAGGCGCTGATTCAAATGAAGGGGCTGAGCGCCACCAAGTACCGGGGCAGGTTCCGCCAGCTGAGCGATGATATCAAAGCCTTTACCCAGCAGGGATACGCCGTGGGGCTGCTGGCGGGGGGCACCGCCCGCAGCGAGCGCATCCGCCAGATGCTCTATGATTTTGACTGCCCCCTGCCCTCCCAAGACGGGGAGGAAAACCAACTGGCACGGGGCAAAGCGGCGCTGCTGCCGTTGAGCATTTCCCATGGGTTTATCCTGGAGGACGCTAAGCTGATGCTGGTTTCCGACAGCGACCTGTATGGGAAGTCACAGAAAAAAACGAAACAAACCGCCAATGTGGGCGCCCGCATCGAGGCCTTTGTGGAGCTGAGCGCCGGGGACTATGTGGTGCACGAACACCACGGCATCGGCGTGTACCAGGGCACCGTGCGCCTGCAGAGCGAGGGCACCTGGCGGGATTATCTGCTGATTCAATACAAGGGCACCGACAAGCTGTATGTGCCCACAGACCAGTTTGACCGGGTGCAGAAATACATCGGCGGCCAGGGGGACGCACCGCAGCTGAATGATTTAAGCGGCAATACCTGGGCCAAACAGAAGAGCAAGGTGAAGCTGTCGCTGCAAAAGCTGGCTTTCGACCTGCTGCGCCTGTACGCCCAGCGGCAATCCACCCCCGGCTTTGCCTTTCCCACCGTCTCCCCCTGGGAACAGCAGTTTGATGAAAACTTTGAGTTTGAACTGACGGACGACCAGCAAAGCGCCGTCAACGATGTGCTGCGGGACATGGAAAAGCCCGTCAACATGGACCGCCTGCTGTGCGGCGATGTGGGCTACGGAAAAACCGAAGTGGCCATGCGCGCCGCTTTCCGGGCGGTGATGGGTGGCAAGCAGGTCGCCATGCTGGCGCCCACCACCATTTTGGTGCAGCAGCATTACCGCACCTTTCAGAAGCGCTTCCAGGGATTTCCAGTGGGCATCGGCATGATCAGCCGTTTCCGCAGCCCGAGGGAAAACAAGGAGACCCTGCGCAAAATGCAGGCCGGGGAAATCGATATTCTGATTGGCACCCATCGGCTTTTGTCCAAGGATGTCCGCTTTAAGGATTTAGGCCTGCTGATTGTGGACGAGGAGCAGCGCTTTGGGGTGGGGCACAAGGAAATCATCAAGAATATGAAGAAGACAGTGGATGTGCTGACCCTGTCGGCCACCCCCATCCCCCGCACCCTGCACATGAGCATGGTGGGCGTGCGGGACATGAGCCTGCTGGAAACCCCGCCTGAGGAGCGCTACCCCGTGCAGTCCTATGTGGTGGATTACAATGACGGGGTTGTGCGGGACGCTATCCTGCGCGAGCTGGGCCGGGACGGCCAAGTGTTTTTCCTGTTCAACCGGGTGCAGCAGATAGACGCTTTCGCCTCCCGCCTGCGCAACCTGGTGCCGGAAGCCCGCATTGCCATTGCCCACGGGCAGATGCGGGACAACGCCCTGGAAGACGTGATGATGGACTTTTCCGAGGGCAAGTTCAATGTGCTGCTGTGCACCACGATTATTGAAAACGGCATCGACATCCCCCGGGCCAACACCCTGATTGTGTTTGACGCAGACCGCTTCGGGCTGAGCCAGTTGTACCAGCTGCGCGGCCGGGTGGGGCGCTCCAACCGGGCGGCGTACGCCTACTTCCTGGTAAAGGGAGACAAAGCGCTGACCGAAACGGCGGAAAAGCGCCTGGCCGCCATCAAGGAGTTTACTGAGTTTGGCGCGGGCTTCCGTATCGCCATGCGCGACCTGGAAATCCGCGGCGCGGGCAATATCTTTGGCCCCGAGCAGTCCGGCCAGGTCAGCGTAATTGGCTATGACATGTACTGCAAAATGATTGAGGAAGCCGTGCGGGAAGCCCAGGGCGACTTTGCTATGAGCCGCCAGAGCGAACGGGAAACCAGAGTGGAGCTGCATGTCAACGCCTTCCTGCCGGAAAGCTATGTGTCCGGACAAAGCCAGCGGGTGGAAATCTACAAGCGCATCTCCCTGATCCGCTCCCAGGAGGACCGTATGCAGCTGGTGGATGATCTGCTCGACCGCTTTGGCGAACCGCCCCAGGAAGTTATAACATTGATGGATATCGCCCTGCTGCGCTCTCTGGCGGGGCTGGCGGGCAGCGACATGGTAACCTTTGGCGCCGGCTTTTTAACGCTGCGCTTGAAAGAAGAATACATTGAGGATTTGCACATTTTGGTGGAAGCCCTCAAGGACAGCCCCCTTACGCTGGTGGGCGGGAAAAAGCCCGCGCTGGTGCTGTCCCTGCCCCAGGCTGATGATGAAGCCGCCTTGCGCCAGGGTATTACCGCCATGGAGCAGCTGACAGCCCGCATGGACAAACTGGCAGAGGAAAAGAAGAAAAAGACAACGGTAATCTTGAATAATCATTAGTATGATGGTATAATCCTTTCGTTCAAGAGAAAACACCGCCCATAGTTTGCCAAATCAAGAAACCATATGCCTGAGGGGGAGATGACTGATGGCTTTTGAAATCATGGACAGCATCCGCAAAGCGGAAGCCGCCGCTGACAAACTGCGCCTGGACGCCCAGCGCCAGGGGCGCGATATTGTTCAGGCCAGCGAGGAAGCGGCTGCCGCTGACGAGCGCGGCGCGGACAAAGAAATCCGGGAACAGTACAACAAAGCCTTGGAAGAGCGCCGCGGGCAAGTGAACCAGATGATTGAAGGCAGCCAGAAACAGCACAGCGCCTCCCGGGAAGCCGCGTATCAGCAGGCTTTATCCCGCGTGCCCCAGGCCGCGAAGTACATCGTTGAAAGGGTATTAAACGATGGCCATCGTTAAGATGAAACGCCTGACCCTGCTTGCCATGCGCAAGGACAGGGAAAAGCTGTTGAAACTGATGCAGCGCATGCAGTGCGTGGAGATTACGCAGCTGCCCCAAGAGCATGAGGAACTGCGCGCCAGGGAAACAGCCGGCCAGCAGAAGGAGCAGGCAGCGCTGGAGCGCATCCGCTGGGCGCTGCAGAAGCTGAGCCGCTATGATACCCAGCCTAAGCCCGCTTTCGGGCAATACCCGGTGGTGCCCGAGGAAGAATCCCTGCGGGTTATGCAAAGCAGAAGCGAACTGGAAGACATCATCACCCGTCTGGAAGAAATCGAGCGGCGCAGCGGTGAAACGCGCGCCCTGGAGACCCGCATCAAAACCGCGCGGGATCAATACATACCCTGGGAAGTCTTTACCCCCACCGCGGGGGAACTGTCCGCCAGCCGCAGCGTGCTGCAGATGGCCGGCAGCCTGCCTACCCGCAACCTGCCCAAGCTGGAGGAAGCCCTGTCAACCCTGCCTGCGTTAACGCGCATTATCTCCCAGACCCAGGACAACAGCAATATTTATGTGGTCATCCATAATTCCGCCTTGGAAGAGGGCAGGGCTGCCCTGGAAACCGCCGGGTTCGCCCAGGAAAACTTTACCCCCCTGCAGGGAAAGAATGTTAAGGATTATCTGCATAGCCTGAATGAGCAGGAAGCGGGCATCGCCGTACAGCGCAAAGAGCTGGAGGATGAAAGCAAAGCCCTGGCTTCCTATATCGGGGATCTGAAAATCCTGCACGACATGCTGACGCTGGAGGTGCGCAAGCACAGCGCTTTACTGGAATCCGCCGAAACGTGCCAAACCTTCCTGCTGCAGGGCTGGGTGCCCGAGGAAGCCTCCCTGCCGCTGAAGGACATGCTGCTGAAGGCCTCGCCTTCCGCCATCGTGTCCCTGGAAGACCCCAAAGAGGATGAGGAACCCACCATCCTGTTGAAGAACGGCCCCTTCGTCACCGCTTTTGAGCCGGTGGTGGAGGGCTTTGCCATGCCCAGCTACCGGGGCATCGACCCCACCGCGGTGATGGCGCCCTTCTATGTTTGTTTGTTCGGCATGATGCTTTCCGACGCCGGGTACGGCCTGATGATGGCGCTGGCGCTGCTGGCCTTTGTCAAAATCAAAAAGATTCCGGTACGCAACGCCAAGATGCTGTACCTGCTGATTTTCGGCGGCATCTCCACCATCATCTGGGGCCTTGCCTTCAATACCGTGGTAGGCTTTAACCCCCTGCCCCGCTTCAGCCGCTTCTTCCCCCTGGACGCGGTCAACGACCCCATGCCGGTGATGGCGGTCTGTCTTGCCATCGGCGCCATCCACCTGTTTACCGGGCTTGGGGTGGCCGCCTACATGAACATCAAACGGGGCGACCCGGTTGCCGCCTTCTCTGACCAGTTCAGCTGGTTCTTGCTGCTGGTGGGCCTGGGGCTGCTGGTGCTGCCCGCCACTGCCGCCATCGGCAAATACATGGCGATAGTCGGCTTTGTCATCATCCTGTTGATGACGGGCCGCGACAAAAAGAACCCCTTCAAGCGGCTGCTCAGCGGCCTGGGCGCGCTGTACGGCATCACCAGCTGGGTTAGCGATTTGCTTAGCTACATGCGTTTGTTCGGCATGGGACTGGCCACCGGCGTCATCGGCATGGTTTTCAACATCCTTATCGGCATGGTTTGGTCGGGCGGCATCATCGGCAAGGTGATTGCCATCGTGTTGTTTATCGTGTGCCACCTGTTCAACCTGGGCATCAACGCCCTGGGCGCGTATGTGCACTCCTGTCGCCTGCAGTACATCGAGTTCTTCGGCAAATTCTATGAGGACGGCGGCAAGCCCTTCCGGCCGCTGGACATGCAAACAAGGTATGTAAGCATCCAACAGGCTTCGGCCGAGTAGGATGCCTTATATAACAGACCCTATCTGAGAGGAGAAAAAAAATGGAAGTTCTTCAACTTGGTCAGATTCTCGCCCTTCTTGGCGCCGCCCTGGCGGTCATCCTCAGTGGTATCGGCTCCAGCCGCGGCGTCGGCCTGGCAGGCGAAACCGCTGCCGGTGTCGCCACCGAAAACCCCGAGGTTGCCGGCAAATTGCTGGTATTGCAGCTGCTGCCCGCTACCCAGGGTATCTACGGCTTCCTGATTGGCGTTATCGTGCTGATCAACACCGGTGTTCTGGGCGGCCAGATGGTGGACATCACCGTTACCCAGGGGCTGAAATTTATCGTGTCCTGCCTGCCCGTAGGCGTGGTGGGATGGTACTCCGCTATCCAGCAGGCGAAGGTATCCGCCGCCGGTATGCTGATGACCGGCCAGCGCCCGGAAATGTCCGGCCGCGGCATCACCATGGCCGTCATGGTGGAAACCTACGCTGTTTTCTCTTTGTTGACAAGCTTCCTCATGGTCAACTCCGTATTGGGCTAAGCCATGGATGTCAAAACGATTTTAGATAAAATCGGTGAGGACGCCCGGGCAGGCGCCGCGGACATCCTGGAGGATGCCAAGCAAAAGGCTGACGCCATCCGGACAGCCTCCCAGAAGCGCATCAATGATAAACTTGCCCTCAACCGCCAGCGCATCGCCCAGGATGGGGAAGATACAGAGAAACGCATGCTGCGCATGGCGGAACTGGAGGACAAGAAGACCGGCCTGGCCCAAAAACGCCAGGTAATGGACAGCGCCTTTCAACAGGCTGCTGAAGATTTACGCGCTCTGCCAAAGGAAGAAATGAAAGCTTACTTTCTGCGGCAGGCGGTCAGCCTGGCGGAAGGCACTGAAACCCTGTTGGCCGGCCAGCATACCAAGGATTTGCTGGACGCCTCCTTTGTGGAAGAAGCAAACCAGCAGCTGAAGGCCAAAGGCCGCGAAGGCAACCTCGCCCTTGGCAGCCAGATCGTGCCCGGCACCGGTTTCGTGCTGCAAAAAGACGGCACCCAGATTAACTGCACCTTTGAGGCGCTGGTGGACGCCATGCGCCTGCAGGCGGAGACGGATGTCGCCGGCATACTCTTCTCCAACTAACAGAAAGGAGACAAGCCTTTGCCGCAAAGCAGCATTTATTACGCCGTTGGCCGCCTGAGCGTGCTGGAAAAGAACGCCCTGGACACGGCAAAGCTGGAGCGCCTTCTTCAAGCCCCCAGTGCCCAGGAAGCCCGCCGTATTTTGAACGAATACAACTGGCCGGACGTGGGCAGCGACGAGGACAACGCCAAGGAACATGTCAAGCGCGCATGTAATCTGCTCAAGGACTTATCCACCGATGAAAAGCTGGTGCAGTCCTTCCTGATTGGGTTTGACATTGAGAACCTGAAAATCCTGCTGAAAGCGCGCAGTCTGGAAACCGAGCCAGGCGCCCTGTCCCCCTGCGGCACGATTGCCCTGGACAGGATGCGCCACGCTGTCAATGAACGCAAGTACGACGGGTTTCCCGACGCGCTGAAAAACGCGTTGGAGCATCTGGAGCGGCGACTTGCGGTGGATGTGGATCCCATGGAAATCGACACCTACCTGGACAAAGCCCATTACCAGTGGATTTTTTCCCTGGTTGACAGCAAGCAAAAGGTGGCCTTTTCCTATTATCAGGCCAAGGTGGATTTGCTGAACACCCTGATGGCGCTGCGCTCCATGCACGCGGGCAAACCTTTCGCGTTTTTACAGGGCATGCTGCTGGAAGGCGGCCATGTAAAGAACGCCGAGTGGGAGAGAGCGTACCAGAAGAGCGAGAAAATCCCCCTGCTGGTAAACCGCTACGGCGCCAAAGTGTACGCCGCGGCCATCGCCGCCTTTATGGACAAGAACAAGCTGGCTGCCTTTGAGCGGGAAATTGACGACTATCTGCTCGCCTTTTTCACCCCCTACCGCAGGACTATCGGCGAGCATGAACGGCTGATAGGCTATCTGCTGATGCGCAGCCGGGAAGCTTCCGCTGTGCGCCTGATTCTGGCGGGCAAGGAAAACAGCTTCCCCATGGAAGCCATCAGGGAAAGGCTGCGTGAGTTGTATGGCTAAAAAACCGTTGTCCATCGGCGTCATTGGCGACAGCGACGCGGTGCTGGCGTTCCGCACCCTGGGGATGCGCGTCATCTCCGTGCAGAGCGCGCAGCAGGCCGCAAACGCCGTTTTTAAGCTTGTGTCCGACGGCATCCCCGTGATTTTTATAACCGAGGACATCGCCCGTCAGATTCCCGAAACGATGAGTCAATACGACAGCGATCCCCTTGTATCCCTGATTCCCATACCCGGCAGCCGGGAAACAACAGGGCTTGGGATGGAGCGCCTGCACGCCAATGTGGAAAAAGCCGTGGGCGCCAACATACTGCTGAACAACATGGAGGAATAATTATGGCCCAGGGAACCATTATCAAGGTCGCCGGCCCGCTGATTGTAGCTGGCGGAATGGCGGACGCGCGCATGTACGACGTGGTGCGCGTCAGCAACAGCCGCCTGGTCGGCGAAATCATCGAGCTAAGGGGCGACCGCGCCTCCATCCAGGTATATGAGGAAACGGCGGGCATCGGCCCTGGTGAGCCTGTGGTATCCACCGGCGCGCCCTTGTCGGTGGAACTGGGCCCGGGGCTGATTGAGTCCATTTTCGACGGCATCCAGCGCCCGCTGACCGCCATACGCGAAAAGAGCGGCGAGCGTATCTCCCGCGGCGTGGAAGTGCCTTCCCTGAACCGCGAAAAAATGTGGGGATTTGTGCCCAAGGTACTGCCCGGCGCTGAGGTGGCCCACGGGGATGTGCTGGGCATTGTGCAGGAAAGCGTGGTTGTGGAGCACCGCATCATGGTGCCCCAGGGCGTTGCCGGCAAGGTAAAAACCATCCACGAAGGCGCTGCCCGTGTGGAGGATGTTGTCTGCGTCATTGAGGACGCGCAGGGCAAAGAGATTCCCGTCACCATGCTGCAGAGATGGCCTGTTCGCCGCGGACGGCCTTACAAAGAAAAGCAAGCGCCTGACGGCCCCATGGTAACCGGCCAGCGGGTCATCGACACCTTTTTCCCCATCGCCTCCGGCGGCACCGCTGCTGTCCCCGGCCCCTTCGGCTCGGGCAAGACGGTGGTGCAGCATCAGCTGGCCAAGTGGGCGGATGCTGACATCATCGTCTACGTGGGCTGCGGAGAGCGCGGCAACGAGATGACCGACGTACTGATGGAGTTCCCCGAACTCCACGACCCCCGCACCGGCGAAACCCTGATGAAGCGCACCGTGCTGATTGCCAATACCTCGGACATGCCCGTGGCAGCCCGGGAAGCCAGCATTTACACCGGCATCACCATCGCCGAGTATTACCGCGACATGGGCTACAAGGTAGCCATCATGGCAGACTCCACCAGCCGCTGGGCGGAAGCCCTGCGCGAGATGAGCGGACGCTTGGAAGAAATGCCAGGCGAGGAAGGCTACCCCGCCTACCTGGCCAGCCGTATCGCCGAGTTCTACGAGCGCGCCGGCGTGGTGAAGTGCATCGCCTCCAACGAGCGCCTGGGCTCCATCTCCGCCATCGGGGCGGTGTCCCCTCCCGGCGGCGATATTTCCGAGCCTGTTTCCCAGGCCACCCTGCGCATCGTAAAGGTTTTCTGGGGGCTGTCCGCTTCCCTTGCCTACAAGCGCCACTTCCCCGCCATCGACTGGCTGGCTTCCTATTCGCTGTATGTCGACTCCATGCAGGACTGGTTCAGCGACCATGTATCCGCCAATTGGAACAGCATGCGCGCAGAGGCCATGGCTATTTTGCAGCAGGAATCGGAGCTGGAGGAGATCGTCCGCCTGGTTGGCATTGACGCCCTGAGCTGGGATGACAGGCTGACCATGGAAGTAGCCCGCTCTATCCGAGAGGACTACCTGCATCAGAACGCCTTTGACGAGGTGGACACCTATACATCCCTGGAAAAACAGCAGCTGATGCTGCAGCTGATTCTGGCCTATTCCCACAAGGGGCACGACGCGCTGAAAAAGGGCGCTACCCTCAGCGGGGTGCTGAACCTGCCGGTGCGCGACCGCATCGCCCGGGCCAAGTATGTGCTGGAAGAAGATCTGAATGATTTTGATGCCTATGAATCCGATTTAAACAGCCAGATAGCCGCGCTGACTGACGAGGGAGGGCTGTGAGATGCTGAAAGAGTACCGTACCATTAAAGAGGTCGTAGGGCCTTTGATGCTGGTGGAACAGGTGTCCGGCGTCACCTACGATGAACTGGTGGAAATCGAGCAGGCCAACGGTGAAATGCGCCGGGGCCGCGTGCTGGAAATCAATGGCGACAAAGCGCTGGTGCAGCTGTTTGAAAGCAGCAACGGCTTGAAGATTGACGACAGCAAAGCCCGCTTTTTAGGCCGGGGCATTGAGCTGTCCCTGTCCATGGACATGCTGGGCCGCGTGTTTGACGGCATGGGCGAACCGCGCGACAGCGGCCCCGCCATCATCCCCGAGGTACGCAGGGACATCAACGGCGAGCCGCTGAACCCCGCCGCCCGGGACTATCCCAGCGAGTTTATCCAGACGGGCATCTCCGCTATTGACGGCTTGAACACCCTGGTACGCGGGCAGAAACTGCCTGTGTTCTCGGGCAGCGGTCTGCCCCACGCCCAACTGGCCACCCAGATTGCCCGCCAGGCCAAGGTGCTTGGCACGGACGAAAAATTCGCCGTGGTTTTTGGCGCTGTCGGCATCACCTTTGAGGAAGCCAACTTCTTTATCTCCGACTTCCGGCGCACCGGCGCCATCGAGCGCGCTGTGCTGTTTATGAACCTGGCCAACGACCCCGCCATCGAGCGCATCGCCACCCCCCGTATGGCGCTGACCGCCGCGGAATACCTGGCCTATGAAAAGGACATGCATGTGCTGGTCATCCTAACGGACCTGACCAACTACGCCGAAGCCCTGCGCGAAGTATCAGCAGCCCGCAAGGAAGTGCCTGGACGCCGCGGCTACCCCGGCTACCTGTACACCGACCTTGCCTCCATGTACGAGCGCGCCGGCAGGGTGAAGGGCAAGAAGGGTTCCATTACCCAGCTGCCCATTCTGACCATGCCCGAGGACGACATCACCCATCCCATCCCGGACCTGACCGGCTACATCACCGAGGGGCAGATTATCCTCAGCCGCGAGCTGCACCTCAGGAGCATCGTGCCCCCCATCAATGTATTGCCGTCCCTGTCGCGCCTGAAGGACAAGGGCATCGGCAAGGGCAAGACCAGAGAAGACCACGCCCCCACCATGAACCAGCTGTTCGCCGCCTATTCCCGCGGGAAGGACGCCAAGGAGCTGGCCGTCATCCTGGGTGAAGCGGCGCTGAGCGATACAGACAAGAAATTCGCCGAGTTTGCCGACGCCTTTGAGAAACAGTATGTATCCCAGGGCAATGACACCGACCGGAGCATCGAGGATACCCTGAACCTGGGCTGGGATTTGCTGAAAATTCTGCCCCGCAACGAACTGAAGCGTATCCGTGATGAGATGGTCGACAAGTACCTGCCCCTTCATGAGGAGGAGCAAGCGTAATGGCCACCCTGCGCGTCAACCCCACCCGGATGGAGCTAACCCGCATCAAACGCCGCCTGGTGACCGCCAAACGCGGGCACAAGCTGCTCAAGGACAAGCGGGACGAGTTGGTGCGCCGCTTCATCGGCCTGATTCGGGAGAACGCCGTTCTGCGCAAAAAAGTGGAAGCCGATTTGCAGGTGGCGCTGCGCCGCTTTGCCATGGCCCGGGCTGTCATGGACGGCACCACCCTGGAAAGCGCGCTGATGTATCCCGCCCGCAGCGCCAAGGTGAGCATGTCCATCCGCAACATCCTGTCGGTGCGGGTACCGGAAATCTCCCTGGAAGCGGAAAGCCTGAAGGACGCCATCCAGCCCTACGGGTACGCTGAAACTTCGGCGGAGCTGGACGACGCCATTGAAACCATGGCCGCCCTGCTGCCTGAGTTGTTCCGCCTGGCGGAGCTGGAAAAAACCTGTTCCCTGCTGGCCAATGAGATTGAGAAGACCCGCCGCCGGGTAAACGCCCTGGAATACGTGATGATCCCCCAGTTTGAGGAGACCATCCGCGTGATCACCATGAAGCTGGACGAGAACGAGCGCAGCTCCATCATCCGGCTGATGAAGGTGAAGGAAATCATCGCCGCGAGGGACTAAAACAACTATAAAAACGGCCGCTGAGGCGGCCTTTTTTTGATGCTTTCCCATCCTTGTACCAGGGGAACATACGTGCTATAATCGGCCATGTATGAAGAAAAGGAGCATGTATGCAGGATTCCATTGTCATCAAGGGCGCGCGCGTCCATAATTTAAAAAATATCCATCTGGAAATTCCCCGCAACCAACTGGTGGTGCTGACGGGGCTGTCCGGCTCGGGCAAATCCTCCCTGGCTTTTGATACCATTTACGCCGAGGGGCAGCGGCGGTATGTGGAGAGCATGTCCTCCTACGCCAGGCAGTTTTTAGGACAGATGGAAAAGCCGGATGTGGACAGCATCGAGGGTCTTTCCCCCGCCATATCCATCGACCAGAAAACCACTGTGCACAACCCCCGTTCCACCGTGGGCACGGTAACGGAAATCCACGATTATCTGCGGCTTTTGTATGCCCGCATCGGCATTCCCCACTGCCCCCAATGCGGCAAGGAAATCCACCAGCAGACGGTGGACCAGATGGTGGATGCCCTGATGGCTTTGCCCGAGGGCACAAGGCTGCTGATTATGGCGCCCATCGTCAGGGGGCGCAAAGGCGAACACATTAAGCTGATGGAGGACGCCCGCAAGGACGGTTTCGTCCGCGCCCGCATCGATGGGGAAATCTACGAGCTGGACGATCCGCCGGCTCTGGACAAGCAGAAGAAACACACCATCGAAATCGTGGTGGACAGGGTGTCCATCAGAGAGGGGCTGGAAGGGCGGCTGAACGATTCGCTGGAAACGGTGCTCAAGCAGTCCGGCGGGCTGGTCAGCGTGCAGGTAGTGGACGGGGAGGACATGATGTTCTCCCAGAACTACGCCTGCCCGGAATGCGGCATCAACCTGGAAGAGCTGACCCCCCGGATGTTCTCCTTCAACAATCCCTACGGCGCCTGCCCCACCTGCTCGGGGTTGGGCCGTTTTATGACGGTGTCCCCTGACCTGGTATTCCCCGATAAAACCAAGTCCCTCAACAAGGGGGCTATCAACGCCATGGGGTGGAACAGCGCGGGCAACGCGCGCTCCACCAGCCATATGCTGTTTGTGGGGCTGGCGGAATACTACAAATTCAGCATGGATACACCGGTGGGCGAGCTTCCGGAAAAAATCATGAACATTTTGCTCTACGGCACCAAGGGCGTGAAGGTGCCCGTGAAGTTTGAGTCCCTCTCCGGCTCGGGCGTCTACAAGGTTGCCTACGAGGGCATCATTCCCTCCACCCTGCGGCGCTACAATGAGACCAGCAGCGAGGGCATGAAAGCCATGTACGAGGAGTACATGAGCGAACAGGATTGTACCGCCTGCGGCGGCAAGCGCCTGAAGCCCGAAGCCCTGGCGGTAACCGTTGGGGGCAGGAACATCGCGGAACTCAGCGATATGAACATGCTCAAAGCCCGGGATTTCCTCAGCGGCCTGACCCTCTCCCCCACCCAGCACATGATTGCCGAGCAGATTGTGCGGGAAATCAATGCCCGTCTGGGATTTTTGTGCAATGTGGGGCTGGAGTACCTGACCTTGTCCCGCACCGCGGCCACCCTGTCAGGGGGCGAAGCCCAGCGCATCAGGCTGGCTACCCAGATTGGCTCCAGTCTGATGGGGGTATTGTACATTCTGGATGAGCCCAGCATCGGCCTGCACCAGCGGGACAACGCCCGGCTGCTGGAAACCCTGAAAAGGCTGCGGGATCTGGGCAACACCCTGATTGTTGTGGAACATGACGAGGACACCCTGCGCGCCGCCGATTACATTGTGGACATCGGCCCGGGCGCCGGGGAGAACGGCGGCGAAGTGGTCGCCGTGGGGCAGGTTTCTGATTTGATGGCCGCCCCCCGTTCCATTACAGGGGAATACCTGAGCGGCAAGAAGAGCATCCCCACCCCCGACCAGCGGCGAGAGCCCACAGGCTGGCTGACGGTGAAAGGAGCCCGGGAAAACAACCTGAAGGGCATCGATATCGCCTTCCCCTTGGGGGTGTTCTGCAGCGTATCGGGGGTGTCGGGCAGCGGTAAAAGCAGCCTGGTGAACGAGATTCTCTACAAAGCCCTGGCCAGGGATTTGAACCGCGCCAAAAGCTACCCGGGCAAGCATGACGGCATCCAGGGGCTGGAGCATCTGGACAAGATTATCAACATCGACCAATCCCCCATTGGGCGCACGCCCCGCAGCAACCCGGCTACCTATACAGGCTTGTTCGATTTGATCCGCAAGGTGTATGCACAATTGAACGAGGCAAAAGCCCGGGGTTATGACGCCGGGCGCTTCTCCTTCAACGTGAAGGGTGGGCGGTGCGAAGCCTGCGCGGGGGACGGCCTGCTGAAGATAGAAATGCACTTTATGGCGGACATCTATGTGCCCTGCGAAGTGTGCAAGGGCAAGCGGTACAACCGGGAAACCCTGGAGATTAAAAACAAAGGCCAAAGCATTTCCGATGTGCTGGAGATGACTGTGGAAGAAGCCATGCGGCTGTTTGAAAACCACCCCCAGATCATGAACAAACTGAACACCCTGCACGACGTGGGGCTGGGCTACATCCGCCTGGGCCAGAGCAGCACCACCCTGTCAGGCGGCGAAGCCCAGCGAGTGAAGCTGGCGACGGAGCTAAGCCGCAGGGCGACGGGGAAAACCATCATCCTGCTGGATGAGCCCACCACCGGCTTGCATATGGATGACGTATCCCGGCTGATACATGTATTGCAGCGTTTGACCGAGTCAGGCAATACAGTGCTGGTGGTGGAGCATAACCTGGATGTACTGAAAACCAGCGACTATATCATCGATTTGGGGCCGGACGGCGGCGACATGGGCGGCAGCATCGTCGCCCAGGGGACGCCCGAGGAAGTGGCCGGCGTCAGCGAAAGCTACACAGGCCAGTACCTGGTGAAGGCGGGGATTCAACCCGGCAAAGCCCCCAAAAAGCGGAAAGGGAAGAAGTAATGCGCTGCGGATGCCCCGATTGCGGGGAATACATGATCCAGACAGAGGGCGGCGAGGTGCGCTGCCAGTGCCCCCATTGCAGCCAGACATGCTCCGCCTGCATGGGCGCGGGCAGGGTATTAAGCCGCGAGGACATCGCGTCCTTGCGTGAAGGCAGACTGCCCTCCCCCATCGTATCTATGGATTCTGTGAAAGATAACCTGGAAAGGTAAGAAACAACGGAAATTCTTCCGCTCCTTATGGCCTCCGCCTTGCTTTAGCGGGGGTCTTGCTTTATAATTTAACCATTAATGACAGGAGGAACCCCTATTGAAAACCTTAACCCCCCATGGCATCGCGGGTCAGATGGTGAAAAAGCGTCTGCCTGATATGGTACTGATGACAATCCTCCAGCTGTTGCTGCGCTTGCTGGCCCTTTCTCCCCTGCTGGCGGCGCTGAGCGGGGTTACCTTGGGCATTGACAGCCAGTATGTACTGCTGTACGCGCTGGGGGCTTCCGCCCTGTTGTACCTGCTGCTGCCCCTGCCGCTGCGTTTTCTTTCCCGGGGCAGGCTGGCGCGTTTTGCGCGGGAACTGCCCGCCCAGAAAATCCGTTACGGGTTGTGGCTGAAACTGGGGCTGGCGCGGTTTTTCAAGGCTTTTTTATGGATGCTGCCCGCCATGGTTTGCGCGGGCGGCTTATATTATCTGTGGAATGTGGCGGACGCTACCCAGTTGGTAAAGGTTATCCGCTGGCTGGCTTCCCTGGTGGGGGGCAGCTACCTGCACGGCACCCTGATGCTGATGGCGATTTTCCTGCTGAGCCTGCCGCTTGCCTACTTCGGCTGGCGCAGGCATCTGGCGCTGGAGTTCCTGCCGGAGGAAGAGCTGATTCATTCTCCTTTTACAAGAAACAGGGAGCTGATGCGCCGGTATAAAGCCCCCCTGGGCAGAGCGACCCGTGTAAACCTTCTGATTTGTCTGCCTGCAATCTTGGCAGTTTTCATCATCCTGGCCATGGACATCGCCCCCAAAATGCGGGGCAGCCTGACGGGAGATCTGCTGATGGTGCTGGAAACTATCAACAAGATGGCGTTTTCCTCCAGGGCTTTTACCCAGGTGCTCATCGCCCTGGCGGTGCTGTATCTGCCCTTTGTACTGTACCGCAAGGCTGCCCTGGCGGCGGTGCTGACCTCTGCTGATGAGCGCGCCTGACATTCTGCGGCTTGACCGGCTGTTGTCCCTACTGTCCATCGCCACCCGCAGCCAAGCTCAGATGATGGCGCGCAAAGGACGTATTCTGGTGGACGGACAGGAGGCGCGGGACGCTTCCGCGCGTGTTTCGTTAGACAGCGTTTTCACCCTAGATGGGGAGGAAATCGACACCCGGCTTACCCATCATCTGATGATGAACAAACCAGCCGGGGTGCTGACCGCCGCCTCGGACCGCAGGCAGAAGACGGTGATGGATTTGCTGCCAGCAAAGTATCTGTCCCTTGGCTGCATGCCGGTGGGACGGCTGGATAGGGATACCCGGGGGCTGCTGCTATTTACCACGGACGGAACACTAAACCACCGTCTGCTCTCCCCCCGGCAGGAAGTGAGCAAGATGTATGAGGCAACCGTTACCGGCCTACTGACACAGGCGGCCGTACGCCGTTTTAAGGAAGGCATGGATTTTAAAGAATTTTCCTCCCTGCCGGCCAAGCTGGAAATACTTACTGCCCAGCCTATGGAAAGCACCGCCCGGGTAACGGTGCATGAGGGGAAGTATCACCAGGTGAAGCGGATGTTTTCCGCCTGCGGGCATGAGGTCATCAGCCTGAACCGGGTGTCCTTCGGCCCCCTAAGTCTGGATGAGGGCTTAGCCCCCGGGCAGTTCCGGGCGCTGACTCTAGAGGAACTGACCGCTTTACAGGAGGCCGCCGGCATTGGATAACCACTATTTTTCCCAGACACCCCAGGCGGCCAGCAGCCCCAAACCCTTTGATACTGTGTACAAGGGGGTGCGCTACCGCTTTGTAACCGATGCCGGGGTATTCTCCAAGGGGGAGATGGACAAGGGAACCCTGACCCTGCTGAGCGCAGCGCCGGAACGTATGGAGGGCACCTTGCTGGATCTTGGATGCGGCTGGGGAGCTGTCGGCGTTACCCTGGGTAAACTGCATCCCGCGCTGCAGGTAACAATGGCAGACATCAACGAGCGGGCCATTGCGTTAGCGGCGGACAACGCCCGCGCCAACGGCGTGAAGGCGGATACAATACTTAGCGACGGTTTTGATAAAATCCCCGGTCAATTTGACTATATCCTGCTCAATCCGCCCATCCGCGCGGGCAAGCAGGTGGTCTACCGCCTGTTTGACGGGTGCAGGCAGCACCTTGCGCCGGAAGGCTCGCTGTATGTGGTGATCCGCAAGCAGCAGGGAGCAGACAGCGCGCAGAAATACCTCGCCACCCTGTTTAAGGAAGTGACCATTCGCCAACGAAACGCGGGTTTTCGCGTATTTGAATGCAAGAAGGGAAGAAGCAATGATGTTTGACCAGGCTTTCTTTGACAAACCTCTCCACCGCCAAGGGACGGACTGCGCCAAATGGGACAACCGGGAGATGCTGCCCAAAGGCGGCGTGCCCCTGTGGGTGGCGGACATGGATTTCCACTGCGACCCCGCCATCACCAAAGCCCTCATCCAGCGGGCGGAACACCCGGCCTACGGGTACCCCTTGGTGTCGAAGGCCAGCAACGAAGCGGTGATTGGTTTCTGGCAGCGCCGCCATCAGGTGTCCCTTACCCCGGAGGAGATGCTGATGATGCCCTCGGTTGTTTCCGGCCTGCGCGCCTGCGTGGCCGCGCTGACCCAGCCGGAGGACAAGGTGCTGATTATGACGCCGGTGTACGGCCCTTTCTTCGCCGCGGTGAAGGACAGCGGGCGCACCCTGGTGGAAGTGCCCCTGAAGCGGGACGAGGAAAGCCGCTATCACATCGATTTTGAGCAGGTTGAGGCGCAAATGCGCCAGGGTGTCAAACTGGTGATGGTGTGCAGCCCCCACAACCCAGTTTCCCGCCTATGGTCCTGGGAGGAACTGCAGCGCATCAGCGATTTGTGCGCCGCCTACGGCGCGTACCTGGCGGTGGATGAGATTCATTGTGATTTTGTTTTCAAACCGAATGCCTTTACCAGCATTATGGCGCTGGAGGGCATTCCCCCGCAGACCATTTGCATGACAGCGGCCAGCAAGACGTTCAATATCGCCGGTCTCAAGCAGGCGTACCTGTTCTGCCGGGATATGGAGACCCTTCAAAAACTGCGCAGACATATGGAAGTCAGCGGTGTGGAAAGCGGCAATGTGTTTGCCCTCACGGGCACCCAGGCCGCCTATACCCATGGGGACGCCTGGCTGGACGGGCTGATGGAGTATCTGTCCGCCAGCCGCCAGGTTGTAGTGGATACCCTCCTGCGCCTGCTGCCCGAAGCCAGGGTAACCCCCATAGAGGCGACCTTCTTGGCCTGGGTGGATGTATCCGCCTATGAAAAGGATAACGACGCCCTGATGCGCCGCTGCTACAGCAACGCGGTAGCCTTAACCAGCGGCACCTTCTTTGGCAAGGAAATGGGACAGGGTTTTATGCGCGTCAACTTCGGCTGCCCCCGGGCGCAGCTGCTGGAAGGCCTGGAGCGTTTTGCCCAGGCTGTAAAGAATCAGTAAGGAGAGTATAATGGACAAACTGAATCAGATTCTGGAAGAATTGAAAGCCCCCATGACCGCCACCCTGGCCGAGTGGATACAGACCTCCAGCATCCGGCAGGACGCCGCTCCCCAGGCTCCCTTCGGCGAGGATTTGAAAAAAATGCTGGAACAAGCCCTGGCGGACTGCAAGGCAATGGGGTTTGACGTAAAGAATGTGGACGGCTACGCCGGGCACGCTGAGATGGGCACAGGCAGCGATGAGGATGCCCTGGCCATCCTGGCGCACCTGGACCTGGTGCCCGTTGGCGACGGATGGACAAAGGATCCCTTTGGCGCGCAGATTGTTGACGGCCGCATGTACGGACGGGGCACCAGCGATGACAAAGGCCCCGCGGTCGCGGCGCTGTACGCCATGCGCGCCGTGCAGCAGGCGGGCATCCCCCTTAAGCGCAAAGTGCGCCTGATTCTTGGCTGCGACGAAGAGAGCGGCATGGAGTGCATGCAGTACTATAAGAAGCACGAAACCATGCCCCGGATGGGCTTTAGCCCTGACGCCGATTACCCTGTCATCAACATTGAAAAGGGCATGGTCGGCCTACAGCTGCGCGCAGTTCCTTCCAAGGAGGGTCTGCAGGTGCTGCGCTGGGCCACCGGCGAAAGGATGAACGTTATCCCCGGCAGCGCCACTGCCCTGGTAGACGGGGACGACAGCCTGATTGCCAAAACAGAAAGCATCAGCCGCCAGTATGGCTGGCCGGTGCATGCCCGGAAAGCGGAGGGCAGTATCGAAATCACCGCCGAGGGCGTCCCGGGCCACGCCGCCTACCCTCAGGGCGGGCGCAACGCCATTGGGCAACTGCTGATTACCCTGCGGGATTTGGGAGCAAAAGGCGCCATCAAAACCCTGGCGGACACCATCGGCACCACCTATTGGGGCGAGGGCATCGGCGCCATGGTGGAAGATAAACTCAGCGGCAAGCTGACGTGCAACATGGGCATTATCCGGGTGGACAGCGATAGCCTGTACGCTACCCTGGACATCCGCAGCCCTATCCTGACGGACAGGGTCTACCTGGTGCAGATGATTCGTCAGCATTTGCCCGGGTTTGAAGTAACACAGACAACGGATAAAGCGCCCCACCATGTGCCGGAAAACAGCGAACTGGTGCAGTCCCTGCTGGCGGCGTACCACGAGGTAACCGGCCTTGAAAAGAAAGCCCTGGCTATCGGCGGGGGCACCTATGCCAAAATGCTGAAGGAAGGCGTCGCCTTCGGCGCGTCCTTCCCAGGCGACCCCGAGGTTGCCCACCAGGCGGATGAGTATGTGAACCTGGATTCCCTGTACAAGAGCATGAAAATCTTTGCCTACGCCATTGTCAAACTGGCCGGCGCATAAGGAGGATTTATGCAGACACAGCAACAGATAACCTGCATCAGCTGCCCTGTGGGCTGCCGAATGACCGTTACCCTGGAGGACGGGCAGGTAACCAAGGTAGAAAACAACACCTGCAAGCGGGGCGACACCTACGCCCGGCAGGAATGCGTTGCCCCCATGCGTATGGTAACCGCCGTGGCGCCGGTAAAGGGCAGTAAAATCCCTGTCAGCGTCAAGACCTCTGCCCCCATCCCCAAGAACAAAATATTCGACTGCATGCAGGAAATCCTGCAAAGCGACCTGCGCATGCCCATTTTGCCCGGCGATGTGCTGATTGAGAATGTCGCCGACACCGGCGTGAGCGTGGTGGCCACCAAAGCCATCGTCTGAAAGGAGCAACGATGTTAGCCCCGATTCCCATGATTCCCGCCTACCGATTCGGCGAAGCCACCCCCTGGGGCGGCAGCCAGCTGCGCGCCCTGTTTGGCCGGGATATTCCCGACGAAAGAACAGGGGAAAGCCTGGAAGTAAGCGCCATCAGCGGGCTGAACAGCCGCGACCCCCAGGGGCAAACCCTGTCGGAGTTGATTGCCCTGCACGGTGCAAAACTGACAGGCACGGCGCATACCGGCACCTTTCCCCTGCTGCTGAAACTGATTGCCGCCCGGGACAAGCTTTCCGTGCAGGTGCACCCGGATGACATCTATGCTAAGCAGCATGAAAACAAGCTGGGCAAAACGGAAGCCTGGATTATTCTGGACGCGGCTGAGGACGCGCGCATTGTATACGGGGTAAAGGAAGGGGTCACCAAAGAACAGCTGATGGAAGCGTCCCTGCAGGGCGCCGCCGTGGAAGGATTGCTGCGCTCGGTCCCGGTAAAAGCGGGGGACGCCTTCTTTATCCCCGCGGGAACGGTGCACGCCATCGGCAGCCATATCACCCTGTATGAGGTGCAGCAAAGCAGCGATGTCACCTACCGCTTCTACGACTGGAACCGGTCGGATGCCCAAGGCAATAAGCGGCAGCTGCATTTGAAGCAGGCCATTGATGTGACGGATGTGGACAGCCGCCTTCAGGCCGCTATTCCAACAGTTCTTCCCCTGCAAGGCATAGGGAAGCGGGAACTGCTGCTGTCCTGCCCGTTCTTTGCCACGGAGCGCTACAGCGGCTGTGAGCAAATAAAGCTTGAGCCTGATCCGCGCATGTTCCGCATGCTGACCGCGGTGGAAGATGCCGTCCTGCGGTGGGAGGAAGGTTCCCTGAACCTTGCCCCCGGCGATACCGCGCTGCTGCCGGCGGAGGGTTTTCCTCTGGAAATGACAGGCAGGCATATACTGCTCAGCAATCCCATGTAAGGATAAGAAAAACGAGCCGTTTCCGGCTCGTTTTTTGATGCTTGCCTTTCTCTCGCCTGTTACAGCCTGTCTTCCTCGAACAAGCCGCTGGCGATGGCCAGTTTGCGCAAAATGGCTGTCTTTTTATACACATGCTTCTCAAACTTGGACAGCACATCCCCCACAAACAGCACCGCCTGGTTGATATGATCCCCTTTGTTGAGCATAACGCATTCGGATTTGGCGGCCAGGCTGACATCGGAAATTTCCGCCCGGGTGGGGATGCCTGTCTTTACCATGGTTTCCACCACCTGGGTAGCCCAGATGACCGGCACATGGGCCGCTTCGCATATCCAGAGGATTTCCTC
Source organism: uncultured Clostridia bacterium (assembly GCA_937894675.1). GTDB lineage: Bacteria > Bacillota > Clostridia > Christensenellales > Aristaeellaceae > DTU024. The sequence continues at coordinate 101,790 of CALCQO010000046.1, read as the reverse complement.
CTGCAGCTCGGACAGGCGGGCATAGCCCACCTCCACTGCCAAATCGCCCCGGGCGATCATGATGGCGGTAGGCACACGGGAAGCCGCCGTAACCAGTATTTCGGGCAATATACGCATGGAGTCGGAAGTCTCAATCTTGATAATCACTGGCATGGTATTCTTCTTTTTAATGCGCTTGTTGATTTCATCCAGCAGCAGGGTAACATCCTCCTTGTCCCGGACAAAGGAGCAGCCCACGATATCCGCGTTTTTGCAGACAAAATCCATAATCTCCTCATCCCTTGGAGACAGGAGGGGAATCTTGTAATCAATGCCGGGGAAGTTGATGCCCTTTTCCGCCCGCAGGGTGATGCCCTTCTCCCGCACTACTTTGTCCACCTTCAGAATCACCCCGTCATCCAGGCGCTCAATAACGGTGGTGTCCACATGGCCGTCATCCAACAGCACCTTTTCCCCGACCGTCAGGTAATCAATGATCTCGGGGATGCTGCAGCAGAGCGCCAGATGGATGCCGCCCGGCAGGAACATCAGTTTGTTGCCGGTAAAGTATATTTTATCATCCGCCACGACCCGGGGCTTGCGCATGGTGGTCATGATGCGGTCGATGCGGATTTTCGGGCCGGGGATTTCCATGCTGATGCGGCAGGAGCGCCGGTGCTTGGCGGCCGCGTCCCGCACGTTGCGGATCATCATGCGCCAGAGGGTTTCGTTGTCATGGGAGCAGTTGATGCGGGCGATTTCCATGCCGCAAGCTACCAGGTTGTCCGCGATGGCGGGATTGTAGGCCGCCTCGGTGGGCATGGTTACCATGATGCGGGTATAACGCTTCTCCGGCTCCGGGCCTAAAACCTCCTGGGTATTATGGTCCAGGGTTTCCTCGCCTGACAAAAAGTCCTTGTTGGCGTGATAGCTGACCTGGGTTTCCTCTCCCGCGATGCGGGCGCAGGAGGCGACCACAGAATCCAGGGTAGGCATGACCCGGGCTTCCAGCCGCCCCAGGGAGGATAAGCCCAGGGGAATCAGCTCCCACTGCAGCTCGCTTAAATCATGGCGGCGCAGCGCCATATATTCCGCCAGATTCTGGGCGCTGGCTTCAAAGGCTTCGCGCTTGATATCATGCTTCCAGGTTTTGTACAGGGCGGCGCCGTCCTCCTGCACCTGCTTGCGCAAGTCGGTCAATTGTCTGAGCAGCCCGCGAGCGTCTTCTGTTTTCATGATTGCCCTCCGCCTATTTTCTCTGATAACATCTTACAGATTAATTCCGCCGCTTTCAAGGGCATTCCCTTGTTTCAGGATATTTTACATGGATTTCACATGCCGTTTTCCCCTGCTTTCCGCGGTCTGGCATGCGCAAAGAAGGGTATATTCTAACTGTATAACACGAGGAGGATGACCCATGGAAAGAACAATCAAACAACAGGTGCAGGGCGTACCCGCGGTAGACGGCGCCGGCGTGAAACTGGTGCGCGTATTAGGCCACAATTCGGTGGATGCCTACGACCCCTTTTTAATGCTGGACTCCTTTGACAGCACCAACCCCAGCGACTACACCGCCGGTTTCCCCATGCACCCCCATCGGGGCATTGAAACCGTCAGCTTCCTGTCCTCTGGGGCGATGACCCACCGCGACAGCCTGGGCAATGAGGATACGGTAACAGACGGGGAAGTGCAGTGGATGACAGCTGGCAGCGGCATCATGCACGAGGAAAAGCTTCCCGCCTGGCCGCGTATGCTGGGCCTGCAGCTTTGGCTGAACATGCCCAAAGAGCATAAAATGGCCAAGCCCAACTACCACGCCATCAAGAAAGCGGATATCGAGGAAATCCCCCTGGAGGGCGGCAAGCTGCGGCTGCTGGCGGGTACCTATGAGGGGCATACCGGCCATCAAGGCGCGTATCAGCCGCTGGATTACTACGATATCCATCTGGACGCGGGCGCGTCCGTTACCCTGAATGTCCCCAAGGACAACAGCGCCTTTGTGTTTACCCTGCTGGGCGACGCGCTGGTAGCCGGCACCCCGGTGCGGGAGAAGACCGCCGCGCTGACCACCCAGGGAGACACCCTGCACATCCAGGCCAAGGATACCCCCATCGAAATCCTGTTTATTTCCAGCAAGCGGCTGGATGAGCCCGTGGCATGGGGCGGCCCCATTGTCATGAACACAGAGCAGGAACTGCGCCACGCCTTTACCGAGCTGCGCACAGGCACCTTCCTGAAGGACAGCGTGGATTACGACGAGTAATCGTTCCATTGAAAAACCCCTCCGTTCTTAATAAGCGGAGGGGTTTTGCTTTTATAGATCGTAACTCTTTGCCGCATGACAACAGGGCCCAAGCGGGCAGTAGCGGGCATGTCTGATAGAGCTTTGACCCGCTATCGGGAACCCGGACAATTACATGCTGATTACCGAGTATCCCATATTGACGTAGCGTTTCATGCCGGCGTGGCCATTCATGTCATCCAGCAGGGAAAGGCCGCTTTTAAGCACCTCATCATAGACGCCCAGCACCTTGGAGCAGGCCAGGCAGACGCCGGCAATGAGCCCAGAGGACTTTGCCTTGGCGTACAGGGCGTTCTGCTCCTGCTCGAACAGGGGAACCAGTTTAACTGACGCCCCCTCAAAGATAATCTGCACATTCTTGCCGTCCGCGTGCAAATCCAGCGCGTTCATCAGCACATGCTGAAAACACATTTTCTCCCCCGTCATGCCGTAGAATAGTATCTTATCCATAGTATTCCTCCAAAATGTATTTCTTACCAAATGTTGCGGCTTGTTTTGCCGCCGGTTTAAAGTCTTTCCCCATAGATGGCGCGGCCGATGCGCACCAGGGTGGAGCCTTCCAGGATGGCGGCAATATAGCTGTCCGTCATCCCCATGGACAGGGTGTCCAATACAGCGTCTCCGCCCGCGTGTTTCCGGGCGCTTTCCAGCAGGCGGCGCATGGCGGCGAAGTATCCCCGGCTTTGGTCAGAATTGTCAAAGGCGGGCGGGATTGCCATTAGCCCCCGCAGGCGTATGCCTTCGCTGGCCAATGCCAGATCAATCAAAGGAAACACCTCCTCCTCTGACGCCCCGGTTTTGGTAGCTTCTTCACCAATGTTCACTTCCATCAAAATATCCTGCACGATATCCTGCCGCCGCGCTTCCCGGCTGATGGCTTCCAGCAGCCTTGGGCTGTTGACGCTTTGTATCATCTCCACCTGGCCAACCACCCGCCGCACCTTATTGGTCTGAAGGTGGCCGATGAAATGACAGGGCTTGCCGCCAAAGGCGCCTTCCTGTTGGTGGCTGACCAGTTCCTGCATCCTGTTTTCACCAAACAGATCAATGGGTAAACCAGCGCTGGCCAGGACTATGTCGGAGGGCTGGGTCTTGCAGACGGCACACAGCAGCACATCCTCCGCCCGGCGGCCGGATTGCTTGGCCGCGTCGGCGATTTGGCCGCGGATTTGTTCAACCGCGTCTGACATTCTTTGTAGGTCCATGTTGGGCAAGTCCTTCTCCTTTCCGGCTACAGAATAACAGGTACGGGGGCGTCGATTTCCATGCCGTCCATACCCACCCGGCAATCGTACGCCAGCACCTGCACGCCGCTTTGCGCCGCTTGACGCAGCGTGTCCCCAAACTGCGGGTGCATCGCGGCATGGGGAGAAAACGCGCGGACCGGCTTCATCTGGATGACAAACAGCGCCATCGCCTGGTGGCCTTGCGCCTGACAATCCATCAGTGTTTTCAAATGTTTCACGCCTCTTTGGGTTGGCGCGTCGGGAAACATCGCCAGGCCGTCCTCTTCCAGGGTGCAGCCCTTCACCTCCACATAGAGGCTGAGCTCCGGCGCCATTACATGAAAGTCCAGCCGGGAATCCCCGAAAGACGCTTCCCGCCGCACTGTAGCGCCTGGATAGCGTTCTTTCAGCCAGGCATAGGCAGCCGCATTGGGAGCCTGGCTGTCGATGTTCACCAGCATGTCCCCTTTGTACACCGCGACCAGGTCGTACCCTGTCTTGCGCAGGGGATTCCCCGCCGGGGCAACCACCACGTTCGCGCCGGGCAGCAGCAGTTCCCTGCATCTGCCGGTATTCTTAACATGGCAGACCAGTTCCTGCCCGTTTGCCTGCACACGGGCAATAAAACGGTTCGGCCGGTCGATAAAGCGGGCTGAGAAAGGCTGGCGATACAGTGTTACCATGGTGTTATTATACACCAAAGGCATTTGATTTGCATCAAATGCCTTTGCGCTGACCAGACAGCTTCTATTGCTCTTTCGGGTAGGGCATCAGCCCCGTGTACACAAAAGCCGCTCCCACCATCAGGTACAAAAGGCCCACAATCAGCATGGAGGTCGCGAACCCCTGGGGCATCATCAGCACACCCAACACGCCGCCCAGCACAAAGGCGAGCAGGTGGAAGAATACCAGCCAAAACCGCTCTGATTTTTCCCCCTTCTCCTTGATGATGCGCGAGAGGAGAAAGCCCAGGTCCGACAGATAGCCGGTCATGTGGGTAGAGCGCAGCAGCATATCCTTATACGTTAGGTACATGCCGTTCTGGATGCCAGAAAGCATGGCCAGCAGAGGCGCCATGAACAGGCTTTGCCCCAGCATCTGAGAGGCAAAAATCAGCACGAACGCCGCCCCAACCATCAATACCCCGTAACGGCGGGACAGCAGCCCCTGCTGGGAAGTAAAGATCAGCCCGGAGAGCATTGCCCCCAGAAAATAGCACAGGATGAGCGCCAGCATCATCCCCACCAGCGGCAGATCCTTCTGAGCCAGCCCCTGGGCAAGCTTGGATAGGTTGCCCGTATGATGGGAAACGGCCTGCCCAAGAAACAGCAGCGACAGGCTGTTGAGCATGCCGCTGAGGATGGTCAGCAAAGAGGTTTTGCTTCTGAGAAACGCGCTGATAAAGGGAGAGACTGGGTTTTTCACGTCATTTTTTCCTGCTTTACTTTTTTATCCACCACATGGCGGGAGGCCAGTTCTGCCCGGAGATCCTGAAGGCTGATGCCCGCCTGGGTCATCAGCACCATCACATGATAGGCAAGGTCTGCAATTTCGTATACCGTTTCCTTTTTGTCCTCCGCCTTGGCGGCGATGATGACCTCGGTGGTTTCTTCCCCCACTTTTTTCAAAATTTTATCCAGCCCTTTTTCAAACAGGTAGCTGGTGTAGGAGCCCGCCGGAGGGTTGGCCTTGCGCTCCCGCAGAAGGTCCATCAAGCCTTCCAGGGAGAAGCCGGGAGCTTCCCCAATAAAAATCGGTTCCCTGTCAAAGCATGTGTCCGTATTCAGATGGCATGCGGGGCCGTCCTTGCGCACCACGATTTTCAGCGTGTCCCCATCGCAATCCGGGGTGATGGACACCACATGCTGATAGTTGCCGCTGGTTTCCCCCTTGAGCCATAAAGCCTGGCGGCTGCGGCTGAAAAAGGTGGTTTTCCCCCGCTTCATGGTAAGCTTCAGGGATTCCTCGTTCATATAGCCCAGCATCAGCACCTGGCTGGTTTCTTCATCCACGATGATGGCGGGGATGAGCCCTTTATCGTCAAAACGCAATGAACTGATATCCATGCTTGCCCTCACTGCCGCACCGGGATACCCGCTTGCCGCAACAGCCGCTTGAGTTCCCCGATGTCCACCAAGTCGAAATGAAAAATGGAAGCGCCCAGCGCCGCGGCGCATCCAGGTACCTGCTGGAACAGGCGCAGGATATGCTCCATACTGCCCGCGCCGCCGGAAGCCACCACAGGGATGGAAACCTCTTGGCATACCGCCTGGAGCAGCTGCAGGTCGTACCCTTCCCGCACCCCGTCGGTATCGATGGAGTTAACCACGATTTCCCCCGCGCCGCTTTCCTGACATTGTTTCAGCCAGGGCAGAGTTTTAGTGCCGGTATCATGGGCACCGGCTTGATTGAAGCAGTGCCAGGTATCCCCTACCCGAGCCGCGTCCACCGCCACCACAACCTTGTCAGAGCCGAAGCGATTGGCGCATTCTTCCACCAGGGACGGGCTCGCCAAGGCGCCGGAGTTCATGCTGACTTTTGTGACCCCTGTGTCCAGCACCCGGGCAAAATCGTCCGGGGTACGGACACCGCCGGCCGCCGACACAGGCACATCCACCGCTTGAACCATCTGCCCCAGCAGCTTTGTAAAGAGAACGCGCCCCTCCACGGAGGCGGAAATATCATAGAAGCACAGTTCATCCGCGCCCATTTGCGCGTACAGTTTGGCGCGCTCCAACACATCTCCGACCTCTTTGATGCCGGCGAAGTTGACCCCCTTGACAACCTTCCCGTTCTGAATGTCAAGGCACGCCACGATTTTCTTTGGCTCAGCCACCGCTATTCCTCCCCTTTGGCCAGATGCAGGGCGACGGTCAAATCAATGCCGCCGGTATACAAAGCCTTGCCGATGATGGCCCCTTCCACGCCGATATGGCGAAGGGCGCGGATATCATCCAGGGTGGAAACGCCGCCGGAGGCGGTGATGCGCACGGGATATTCCTCCACCAGTTCCCGGTACATGTCCCGGTTGGCGCCTGCCATGGCGCCGTCCCTGGAAATGTCGGTGCAGATGATGCGCCCGACACCAATGGCGGACAAATCCTGCAGGAAGGTGTCAAGGCGCATATCGCTCAGCTCCCGCCAGCCTTCCACCGCGACAAAACCGTCCTTAACATCCACGCCGATGACGATGCTTTCGCCGTAAATGTCCACCGCGTCGTGAAGAAAATCCGCGTCTTCCAGGGCTGCCGTGCCCAGGATGACCTGGCGGGCGCCCATAGCCAGATACTTCTCGATTGTTTCCTTATCCCGTATCCCGCCGCCCACTTCAACAATCAGGCCGCTTTCCTGGATGATGCGGGCGATAACCCCCTCATTGCGCGGTTCCCCGTCCCGGGCGCCTTCCAGATCCACCACATGCAGAAACTGCGCGCCCTGGGTTAAAAAGTCTTTGGCCACCTGCACCGGGTCGTCGGAATAGATGGTCATCTGATCAAAATCGCCATGGACAAGGCGCACCGCCTTGCCCTGCACCAGGTCAATCGCCGGATAAATGTTCATAAAACCCCCTTGGTGGATGGAACGGTATCGCCAACAATCTGCACCGCTTCCCGCAGTACGCGGGCTGCCGCTTTGAAAGCCGCTTCCGCGATGTGATGGGCGTTGCGGCCGTCCAGCAGCTTAATATGCAGGGTGATGCCAGCGTTGACGGCAAAGGCTGTGAAAAACTCCTCCAGCAGCTGGGTATCGAAGGTACCGATTTTTTGTACTTCCATGGGCAGATGGTACCGTAAAATACCCCGGCCGGAGATGTCCGCCGCGCACAAGACAAGGGCCTCGTCCATGGGCAGCGCCAGGGAAGCATAGCGGCGGATGCCCTTTTTGTCCCCAAGCGCGCTTTTCAGCGCCTGGCCCAGGCAGATGCCGATGTCCTCCGCCGTGTGGTGGCCGTCCACCCGGGTATCCCCTTCGCATTGCAGCGTGAGGTCAAAAGCGCTGTGGGCGGCAAACAGTTCCAGCATATGATCCAGAAACCCGATGCCGGTGCTGATGTCCCGCTGGCCTGTGCCCTCCAAAATTAGGCTGAGTCGGATGTCCGTCTCGTTTGTTTTTCTTTCCAGTGACGCGTTACGCATGGCGCTCCTCTTGCAGTATGGTCTGTACGGCGGTCATGAAATCTTCCATTTGCCGCGGGCTGCCGATGGAGATACGGACAAAATCGCGAATCCCCTCCTGATTGAACCACCTGACCAGAATTCCCTTGTCCCGAAGACGCTGATACATTTTTTCGCCCGGGATGTCCGGATGGGACGCGAACAGGAAGTTAGCCAGGGATGGCGTGACCGAAAAGCCAAGATTCAACAGCTGATTCCGAACTGTTTCCCTGGTTTGCGCGACAGCCTTGCAACAAGCCATATAATACCCGTTTTCCTCAAGCGCCGCAAGACCCGCGGCCTGCCCCATGCTGCTGACATTGTAGGGATTAACTGAGCAGCGCAGGGTATCGATGTCCCGCATCAGCTCTTTGCAGCCAAAACCAAAGCCCACCCGTGCCCCCGCCAGAGAGTGGGATTTGGAGAAAGTGCGGGTAAGCAGCAGATTCTCATACTTTTTTATCAGCGGCAGCGCGCTCTGCCCGCCAAAGTCGATATACGCTTCATCGATTACCACCACATGGTTTGGATTGCTGCGCACAATCCCCTCCACAGCCTCTGGGGGCAGAAACTGCCCGGTAGGGGCGTTGGGGTTGGCGATGACAATGGCTTTGCCCATTTGATGGTAATCCTCGGGGACGATCCGCATCTGCCCGACCAGGGGGATGGGTAAACCTTCCACCAGGTTCATGCGGGCAAAGATGGGATAAAAGCCGTAGGACAAGGCGGGATAGGCAACCCCATCCTCCCCGAAGGCGGAAAAAGCGAAGGACAGCACCTCGTCGCTGCCGTTGAAGCAAAGCACCTCGTCCATATCCACCTGGTATACCCTGGCGGCTTCCCGGCGCAGCAGGGTGCAGGATGGGTCGCAGTAGAGGTGGGCGTTTTTTACGGCCTGCTCCACCGCTTGTACCACCCTATCAGAGGGCGGGTAGGGAGATTCATTGGTGTTCAGCTTGATGTACGCCTTGTCCCTGGGCTGCTCTCCCGGCGTATACTGCTTCAGGGACGCGTATCGGCTATGAAAAAATCGGCTCATTTTCTCATCAGAGCGCTCTGGGCGTGCGCCATGAGACCCTCCTTCTTGGCAAAATAGGCAATCTTGTCCGCCGCTTCCGCCGCGGCTTCCCTTGGATAATAAATGTATTGGGATACTTTAAGAAAATCCTCCACCGACAAGGGGCTGGAGAAGCGCGCGGTTCCCGAGGTGGGCAGGGTGTGGTTGGTGCCCGCCCAATAATCCCCCACCGCTTCCGGGGTGGATCGTCCCAGAAAGATGGATCCGGCGTTCTCGATCTGATCCAGCCAGTTGAAGGGATCCGCCACGCACAGTTCCAGATGCTCCGGCGCCCAGGCGTTAGCGATGTCCACCGCCTGGCGGATATCCCCGGCGACGATGATCTGCCCGTTGTTGTCGATGGATGCCCGGGCGATGTCCGCCCTGGGCAGCAGGGGAATCTGCTTTTCCAACTCCTGCCGCACAGCCAAAGCCAGATCCATGTCATCCGTCACCAGCACCGCCGCCGCGTCCTTGTCATGTTCCGCTTGGGACAGCAGGTCCGCCGCCAGCACCCGGGGATCGTTTTCCTTGTCCGCGACGATGAGGATTTCGCTGGGCCCGGCAATCATATCGATGCCGCATACGCCGTACACCTGGCGCTTGGCTTCCGCCACATAAGCGTTGCCGGGGCCGACAATACGATCCACCTTGGGCACACTCTGGGTGCCGTATGCCATAGCGGCGATGGCCTGGGCGCCCCCCATTTTGAATACTCGGTTCACCCCGGCGATGGATGCAGCCGCCAGAATATCGGGCTGGATGACGCCGCCTTTGGCGGGGGTCGCCATGATGATTTCCTGCACGCCGGCCACTTTGGCGGGGATGCCATTCATCAGCACGCTGGAGTAGTATGCCGCGGTGCCGCCGGGGGTATACAGACCCGCGCGTTTGACAGCCTGCACCCGCTGGCCCACCACGACGCCATTGGGTTTGCGGATTTCAAACCCGTCCCGTCTTTGCTTTTCGTGGAATTCGCGGATGTTAGCCGCCGCTTCCTTCATGATATTGGTAAGCTTTGCGTCAGCCTGGGCAAGGGCATCCTCCCACTCCCTTTGGGTAACCTCTACCGTACGCAGGGGAGCGTCGTCAAACATGGCGCTGTATTTGAGCAGGGCTTCATCCCCGTTCTCCCGCACATCCCGCAGGATTTCCTCTACCTTGTCCCGCACGCCGCTTAGCGGCGTGCTGCGGGCAAGCAGTTGTTCCAATTGATCGGCCGATTGAAGAATGGGTATCACGCGTCTATCCCCTTTCTGAGCGCCGCTGTCATGGTTTCCAACTCGCCGTGTTTAAAATGGTAGGCAGCCCGGTTGGCAATCAGCCTGGCGCTGATGGGCACAATGTCCTCCACCACCCGCAGCCCGTTTTCCACCAAAGTTTTGCCCGTTTCCACAATGTCCACAATGACATCGGACAAATCCAGCAGAGGCGCCAGCTCCACCGAGCCATTGAGGGTGATGATGTCAATGTCCCGCCCCCTGGCCTCGTAAAAACGGGCGGCGATGCGGGGGTACTTGCTGGCCACCCGCAGTGCCCGGGAGGCATCATCCCGCCAGGCCTCAGGCGCGGCGACGGACATGCGGCACTTGCCCAGTTTTAAATCCAGCAGTTCGTAGATATCCGGGCTGTTCTCCAGCAGGGTGTCACGGCCCACAACCCCCAGGTCCGCGGCGCCCCGCTCCACATACACCGCCACATCTGAGGGCTTCACCCAGAAATATCGCACGCCTTTGTCCAGATTCTCGAACACCAGCTTGCGGCTCTGCTCCAGAATTTCCGGGCAAGAGTAGCCCGCTTTGTCCAGCCGCTCATATACCTGTTCGCCCAGCCGCCCTTTGGGCAGGGCGACGCGCAGGATGTTGTTCATGGCAAATACTCCACTTCGTTTAGATAAACGGCAAACCCGATGGCGTTTGCCTGGCGGCCCATTTTCTGCAATAGCCCGCCGTACTGGCCGCCTGACAGGATGCCCTCGGGCAGGCCCTGGACGAACCCCTTGAACACCATGCCGTCATAGTAGAGCATGTTGTTCATGACGGAAAAGTCCAGCCGCACCCTGTCGCCTTCGCCAAGATTTTCCAGCGCGTCGGCTACCTCCTGCAGCTCCCCCGCGGCATTTTTCATGGTATCTGTTTTGCTCATCTCCCGCAGCGCGGGCAAACAATCCCGCAGGGGGCCGTAGAGGGTAATCAAACGGGAAAGCATCCCCGCGCTCTTTGCGGAAATACCCTGGACGCGGCAGAAGGCATCCAGACCCTCGGCGTTTTTCTCCCGCACAAAGCGCAGCAGGGAATCCCGCAGGTGCGGGGGCACCTGGCAAAAGTCCATAAGGCTGGTGATCAAGCCGGCGTGAGACAGGGTCAGCACATATTCGTCACGAAGGGCCTGCAAAGCCCGCACCGCCAGCAGAACAACTCCGCACACATCCTGATTCGTCAAGTCGCCGATGCATTCCACCCCGGCCTGAAGTATCTCCCGGAAACCGCCCGCCCCTGGCCGGGCGCGGTATACATTCTCGCTGTAATAGACCTGGGACTTTTCCCCCTTGATGTCCGGCGCACGCTTGACGATGGACAGGGTCACGTCGGGTTTCAAGGCTTTCAGCTTGCCCCCCACATCGGTGAATGTGATGATGCGGTCGTTGCCCAGAAAATCCTTGTTTTCTACATACAGATCGTAGGGCTCAAAGCGGCTCATGGTGTAGCGGGTATACCCCTGGCTGTCAAACAGCGCCCGCAGGGTAAAGAGGGCCTTTTCTTCCCTGGTCAGCAGTTTATCGTCAATCTGCATCGTTGCTCCTCTCCAGCGCCATGGTGTACCCGCCGCTGCCGTAGCGCAGGCAGCGGTTAACCCGGCTGATGGTAGCGGAGGAAGCCCCGGTGGCCGCGGCGATTTCCTGATAGTTCTTTTTATCCTTCAGCATGCCCGCCACCTGAAAGCGCTGGGCGAGGGCATGGATTTCACCCACGGTGCATAAATCCTCGAAAAAGAGGCGGTATTCCTCCGGTGTTTTCAGGCTCAGCAGCGCCTGAAACAGCCGGTCGCTCTCCTTGGTAAAGATGCTTGTCATAAAACCTCCTTGTTTAACGCTTCATCACTTTATCACTTCACTTAGATGAAGTCAAGGATGTGAGAATTGGAAACAATGAAAATACAGGGCGGGATGCCAAAACGAGTGAATCGATGCGGAAATGGTGAAGCGGCGGGTTTGGGGCTCTTCTCCTCTACCGCAGTTGAAGGAAAACCGTATGTTCTTACGCACGCGCATAAAAACAGCGGGGAAGGACAAGCCATAACCATCTATATTGACACAGATGCCTCGCCAACGGTAGACATCGCTCTGGCAGCGAGCATATGGCGCAGCATCCTCATCTCGCTAGGATACGCACTTACTGCCAGATTGCATCGTCCATTCTATCCTGAGGTATCTTGCCCTGTTAAGCCTTCATACAGGTTTAACACAGAAAATTACAGGAATTTTGTTGAAGAACTTTCCAATTTCCCGTATAATATATTGCGTATGTTCTTTTATCAAGAAAGGAGGAGCCATGCGGGAAATCATTATTGACAACTGGGATGCCCTGCAGGCGGCCGCCTTTGAGAATGTGTGGGATGAGGACATCCTGCGCTACCGCAACAACCGGGTATTCCGCGGGGTCGCGGATAAAAGGTGGGGGCTGGTACCCTCCCTGAACCGCTGCTGCCCCCAGAACACGGGATTGGAACGGCAGATTATCCGCTCTTTCCGCAAGTATGGATACGCGGATTTAACCGATTGCCATTCCTTCTGGCAATTGGTCGCCATGGGGCAGCAGTACGGCTTGCCCACGCGCCTGCTGGACTGGACCTATTCCCCCCTGGTGGCCGCCCATTTCGCCACGGAGAACACCGACGCCTACCACCTGGACGGCGCCATCATCTGCTGCGATATGGAGAAAATCAACCACCTGCTGCCGGAGAAATTTTCCCGCCTATTGTATCAGGAAAAGTGCAATGTCTTTTCCATGGAGATGCTCGACGGCGCGGCGGAAGACTTTTCCGCACTGAAGGAGATTTGCGACCAGCCCTTTTCCTTTTTCTTTGAGCCTGCCTCCGTCGTCAACCGGATTGCCAACCAGTATGCCCTGTTCTCGCTGACCAGCGACGCCAACATCCTGATTGACAGCATCCAAGGCGCGGACAGTGCCTTTATCCGCATCGTAATACCGGCGGAAGTCAAGCTGGAAATCCGGGACAAGCTGGACTATATCAACATTTCCGAGCGCATGATTTATCCCGGGCTCGATGGCATCTGCCGCTGGATTGCCCGGCGCTATGCCCCCCTGGGTCCCCGTTACCATCAAAAACAGCCTGATACCACAGGCACAACATAAGGAGGATCATTCTATGGACTTTGCCAAAATGATCGGTGAACTGTTTTCCGGCGTTACCTTCCTGTTTACAGGAGCGGGTCTAAAAACACTGGTGATGTTCCTGATAGCGGGTACGCTTATCTACCTGGCCATCAAGAAGGACTACGAGCCCGCGCTGCTGCTGCCCATCGGCTTTGGCGCCATCCTGGCCAACCTGCCGCCGGTAATTGAAACCATGATGCCTTCCGCCATCGGCACGGCGGACGCCCCTGGTTTCCTGAAGGTGCTCTTTGACGCGGGCATCGCCAACGAGCTGTTCCCCGTGCTGATTTTCATCGGCGTTGGCGCCATGATTGATTTCTCCCCCCTGCTGAAAGACCCCAGCATGATTTTCTTCGGCGCGGCGGCCCAGTTCGGCATCTTCGCCACCTTCCTGACCGCCATCCTGCTGATCCCCATCGTGCTGCCCGCCACCGCCGGGGATGAGAACCTCATCCTGCGTTTGGCGTCCGCCATCGGCATCATCGGCGCGGCCGACGGGCCCACTACCCTGTATGTGGCCAACCATTTTAAACTGCAGGATTATATGGCGCCCATCTCGGTAGCTGCCTACAGCTACATGTCCCTGGTGCCCGTCATTCAGCCGCCGGTCATCAAAGCGCTGACCACCAAGGAAGAGCGGATGATCCGCATGAACTACACCGAGGAGCGCTCTTCCAAAACGGCGCTGATTCTCTTCCCCATCATTGTTACCCTGGTGGCGGGCATCATCGTACCCATGTCCGCGCCCCTGGTCGGCTCGCTGATGTTTGGCAACCTGATTCGCGAGTGCGGCGTGCTGGAGCGTTTGAGCAAAACCGCCCAGAACGAACTGGCCAACCTGGTTACCATTCTGCTGGGCATCACCATCGGCTCCACCATGCTGGCGGACAACTTCCTGCGCCTGGATACCGCGCTGATCATGGGCCTTGGGCTATTTGCCTTTGTGTTTGATACCGCCGGCGGCGTGCTGTTCGCCAAGTTCCTGAACATGTTCCGCAAGAACAAAATTAACCCCATGGTGGGCGCGGCCGGTATCTCGGCCTTCCCCATGAGCGCCCGGGTCATCCAGAAAATGGCCACGGCGGAAGATCCCACCAACTTTATCCTGATGCAGTCCATCAGCGCCAACGTGGCAGGCCAGCTTGGCTCCATCGTGGCCGGCGGCATGATTATCACCCTGGTTTCCATGTTTCTATAAGGGAGGATGAAGAAATGGCATTGTTTACAAAAGGATTGTTGATTTCAGCCGTAGGCCTGGTAGGCGTATTCCTGGTGCTGGGGCTGTTCTTCGCGACCATCAAGCTGATGCAGAAAATCAGCGATAAATAAGCAGTAATAAAGGATTGAAAGTTTAACATGACCTCATCGAAAAACCGTCTCACATTCCGCAGGGTGTTTTTCAGCCTGCTGGCTGCCGCCCTCATCAGCGGACTGATTGCCCTGGGCGCGCAGATTGCCCTTCGCGCCATGTCTGAGGGAAGCTTCAAACTGGCGTGGGAAGAATTGCTGCCCATCGCCGCGGTATCCACTGGCCTGCTCGCGCTGGTGATGCTGATTCCCGCCAACAGGCCGGTGCGTTTGCTTAAGAACCTTGGCCGGGTGCTGGCTTTTGTGCTGGTGCTGGCCATCGTGTGGAGCGTCGGCGCCGCCTGGATTGCCCAGGATTACTTCATGTTTCCCCCCATTGACGCGGATGAGAACGCTGAAAAGGAAATGGCCGCCGACGCCCGTTTTGAGCGGGTGCTGCTGCCCTCCCCCGATGGGGAGTACTCCGGCTGGCTGTGGAAGAACGCCCCGGACAAGGGAGCGCTGCTCATCTACTTTGGCGGCAACGGTGAGGACGCTACCTCGGTGCTTTCCTTCAGCAAGTACCGCAACCAAGGCGGGACGCTGGACGGCTACAATGTCCTGATGATGGACAGCCCCGGCTACGGCCGCAGCGACGGCAAGCCCAACGAGGAAAGCATCAGCGCCATGGCAAACGCGGCGTATGACTTTGCCGCCAGCCACCCCGCAATTGACAAAGACCGCATCGTCATCGGCGGGTGGAGCCTGGGCTCTGGCACCGCCGCGCGACTGGCTGCGGAAAAGAACCCCGCGGGGCTGCTGCTGCTTGCCCCCTTCTACAACGGCAAGGAATTGGTGTCCGCATTCAGCAAAGATATGCTGGACATCAACCTTCCCAATGGCGTATTGCCCATCCGCAACCCCTTCAAGAGCAATGAGTACGCGAAGAAAATCACCTGCCCTACCCTGATTGTTGCCAGCCGGGACGACAGAACGATTCCCTACGAACAATCGGAGCGCCTGAGCAAGGAATTCCCAAGCGCGACCCTTGTTACCCTGGAGCAGGGCGGACATTCCGCCGCCTGGTACGAGGAAGCCTCCAAAGTAAAAATCCATGAGTTCCTGCGGCAGTTCGTCTCCGCCGCCCCCGCGGTTGAAGCGCCTGCAGCAACGCAGCCCTAACACAAGCATTTGAAAAGACCGCCGATTCGGCGGTCTTTTTTGCCTGGTACTTATACCCTGACTTCCTCGCCGGGGGCGTGAAAATTCTGATAGCGGGAGAGCACTTCCCTGACTTCCCCTTGCAGGAACTGCTCCGTCTGCATGGCGGCGCAGCCCGTGTACGCTTCCGGGGATAAAAGGCCGGTGATGTCCTGCTGGGAGAGGCCGAAGGCCTCGTCTCCCGCGATGCGCTCCAGCAGGTCGTTGGAAAGCCCCTCCTGCTTAACCCGCTGTCCGGCCGCCATGCTGTGCACACGGATTCTCTCATGCAGTTCCTGCCGGTCGCCGCCCCGGGCAACCGCTTCCATCATGATGTTCTCGGTGGCCATGAAGGGCAGTTCTTCCCGAAGGTGTTTTTCGATCATCCTGGGGTACACCACCAGCCCCCTGGCGACATTCAGGAACAGGACCAGGAGCCCGTCAGCGGCAAGAAAGCCTTCCGCCAGGGACAGCCTTCGGTTGGCGCTGTCGTCCAGGGTGCGCTCCAGCCATTGCTCCGCCGCGGTCATGGCGGCGTTTTGCACATTGGCAATCAGAAAACGGGAGATGCCCGCCATGCGCTCGCTGCGCATGGGGTTGCGCTTGTAAGGCATGGCGGAGGAACCGATTTGCTTTGATTCAAAGGGTTCCTCAATTTCTTTCAGGTGCTGCAAAAGCCGGATGTCATTGCTGAACTTATGAGCAGTCTGGGCAATCTGGGCCAACAGGTTCAGCGCCCGGGTATCCTGCTTGCGGGAATAGGTCTGCCCGGAAACAGGCACCGCCTTGTCAAAGCCCATCTTTTTGGCGCACAGCTCATCCAGCTTTCTCACCTTATCAAAGTCGCCGCCAAACAGCTCCAGGAAGGAAGCCTGGGTGCCGGTGGTGCCCTTGGAACCAAGGGGCAGCAGGGTATCAAGCACATGCTGGGTCTCCCGGATGTCCTGCAGCACATCGTACAGCCACAGGGTAGCGCGCTTACCCACGGTGGTGGGCTGGGCGGGCTGGAAGTGGGTGTAGCCCAGGGTGGGCAGCGCTTTGTGGGTATCGGCAAAGTCCGCGAATGCCCGGGCAACCTCCACCAGGCGGGCCAGCAGCAACTGCAGGGCTTCCCGCATCAGCAGCACATCGGTATTATCCCCCACATAACAGCTGGTGGCCCCTAAATGGATGATGGGGCGCGCCAGGGGGCAGCAGTCCCCATAGGCGTGGACATGGGCCATGACATCGTGGCGCAGCTGCTTTTCATAGGTAGCGACCGCGTCAAAATCGATGTCCTCCGCATGGGCACGCATCTCCTCTACCTGATTAGGGGTAATGTTCAGCCCCAATTCCATCTGGCTTTCCGCCAGAATCACCCACAGGGAGCGCCAGGTTTTCGCCCGCATCTCGTCGGAATAAATGCGCTGCATGGCCTGGCTAGCGTACCGCGAGGAAAAAGGGGACACATAGCCTGTATGCTGGTCCATAGACCCTCCATTGAATACCGGGCGGCATGACCGCCCGGTTTGATATTGCTTACTCGCCTACCTTGACAACCTTGATCAGGTTGGTGGTGCCCGACTGGGCCAGGGGGACGCCCGCGGTGAGGATGACAATCTGCCCGTCATGGACAAGGCCTGCCCGCTTGGCAGCGTTGACCGCCTGATCAAACAGAATGTCCGTCACCCTTTCTTCCCCTACCATCAGCGCTTCCACGCCCCAGGAGAGGGACAACTGGCGCTGAGTTTCGGCGGAGGGGGTGCAGGCGATGATGGGCATTTCGGGACGGAAGCGGGAAATCATGCGTGCGGTGGAGCCGGACTTGGTAACGGTGATGATGGCCTCGGCGTTCAGGTTGTAGGCAATCAGGCAGGTGGCGTGGGAAATGGCGTCGGTGATGCTGGCAGTGGTGTCCTTGCCTGTATGCTCGTAAAAACGCTTGGCATAGTCAATATCCTGCTCCGCCCTTTCCGCGATGCGCGCCATGGTGCGCACCGCTTCCACGGGGTAGCGGCCGTTGGCCGTTTCGCCCGAGAGCATGGTGACGCTGGTGCCGTCGTATATGGCGTTGGCCACGTCGGTCGCCTCAGCGCGGGTGGGGCGGGGGTTGCGCACCATGCTCTCGAGCATCTGGGTGGCGGTAACCACCTGACGGCCTGCCATGCGCGCTTCCTTGATGATGTATTTCTGAATGACGGGCACATCCTCCAGGGGGATTTCCACCCCCATATCGCCGCGGGCTACCATGACCGCGTCGCAGTGCTGGATGATTTCCCGGATATTCGCCACTCCGTCAGGGTTCTCAATCTTTGCCATGATGTTGACATGCTCGCCGCCGTTTTCGTTGAGCAGTTGGCGAACTTCCATCAGGTCTTCCTTGGAACGGACAAAGGAGGCGGCGATATAGTCAAACCCGGTGCGTATGCCAAAGAGGATATCCTCCCGATCCTGGGGGCTGATGTAGGGCATGGAAATGTGGGTGCCGGGCAGGTTGATGCCCTTGCGGCTGCTGAGCTCGCCCCCGGAAACGACACGGCAGACAACGTCTGTATCCGTCTTGCTTTCGATGGCCAGCTCAATCAGGCCGTCATCCACCAATATGCGGCTCTTGTCCCCCAAGTCCTGGGGCAGGTCGGGATAGCTGACAGACACAATGTGCTGATCCCCCTCCACATCCCGGGTTGTCAGGGTAAACTGCTCCCCCTCCACCAGGGTGACTTTTCCGTCCTTAAAATCCCTGATGCGGATTTCCGGGCCTTTGGTATCCAGCACCGCGGCGATGGGCAGGCCCAGCTCGTTGCGCACGCTGAGCAGCTCTTTAAATACCGCGAGGTGAGAATCATGGGTGCCGTGGGAAAAGTTAAAACGGGCCACGTTCATGCCGGCCAAAGCCAACTCTTTGATTGTTTCACGGGTGTTGGACGCCGGGCCCAGGGTGCAGATGATTTTTGTTTTACGCATAAAAACTCCTTGTCTCTGTCATGCCGGAAGACTCTCGCCTTTCCCCAAAGATTATACAGACAATCGTCAAACATAGCAAGTCAGCGCATATTGAAACAGGCGCAAAACCATGTTTGCCGAGCGAGGGCGCGTTTACGGTTCGTTTGTATCCCAGCCGCAAAGAACAGGTGCAAAACCCATGGCATCGGGGTATACTGATAGCAGTTCTCTTTTGAAAGGAGCCCTATGCTGCAGGAATTAACCGACCAGGTATTCAACAGCCAGTACACCGCCGCCCTGCCCAGGGATGACAGCTTTGCTCTGCTGTTTGAGGGAGACCATATCGCCATGGACCAGACGGCCAACCGCTTTCCCCGCCTGGATGAGATTCAAGGCAGCCGGGACAGCTTGGTTTATCTTTTCTCCATTGGCGAAACCGTCTTTTTTCTGGCGGACGCGCCTTTGCCCCCTGGAATGCGCTGGGTCGAGATGCGGGAGGTGCGCTTTGAAGCCCCCCGGGAGATGGCCTTTGCCGCCGCGACGGGGCAGCAATTGTCCCTGTGGTACAAACGCAATCGGATATGCGGAGCCTGCGGGGAGAAAACTCAGCAATCCTCCATGGAGCGCATGCTGTTCTGCCCCGCCTGCGGGCAGCTGTATTACCCCGCTATCTCCCCAGCGGTCATTGTGGGAGTCATCCACGGGGACAGCTTGCTGCTGACCCGCATGAAGAATCGCCCCGCCCATCACCGGGCACTGGTGGCCGGGTACGCTGAAATCGGCGAGACCCTGGAGGAGACGGTGCGCCGGGAGGTATGGGAGGAAACAGGGCTGCGGGTGCAGGATATTACCTATTACAAAAGCCAGCCATGGGGCTTTTCTTCCAGCCTGTTGGTGGGCTACTACGCGCGCCTTTCGGGCAGCGATGTTATCAACCCCCAGGACGAGGAACTGGACAGCGCGTTCTGGGTGCCCCGGGGTGAACTGGATGTGTCCTTTGACGGCATCAGCATGACCAATGAGATGATTGTGCGCTTCGCTAAGCATGGCAGCGATGGGCTGCTTCGGCCGGAGATGCCGCCCTTTATGGGGTAATGGATTCTCCTTAATGAAAAACCGCGCGCCCAAAGCAGCTTTCGCCAGCAGCGGGAGCGCGGTTTTTGTGTACCTGGTTTTACTTCCTTTCCGGTACGACTTCCAGCCAATAGCCGTCCGGGTCTCCGATGAAATAGATGCCCATGGAGGGGTTTTCGTACAGGATGACCCCCATGTCCTTATGCTTCTGGTATGCTTTATCAAAGTCCGGGGTGGTGAAGGCCACATGGAACTCCTTGTCGCCCAAGTCATAGGGGGTGTCCCGGTCCCGCAGCCAGGTGAGCTCCAGCTCGCAGTTGTGCTTTTCATCCGCCAGATACACGATGATGAAGCTGCCGTCCTTCGCTTCCTTGCGGCGGACTTCCTTCATTTCCAGCGCCTCATGGTAAAAGGCGAGGGATTTTTCCAGATCGAATACATTGAAATTGGTATGAACCATGGTAAACATGGGATTACCTCCTTTATGATGCTAACAGGATTATACCACGTTACCACCGCCCTGTCGCCCTTGACCGGGGAGGAGGTATCTTTTATAATCAGGGCATCACATACCCTGAAGGAGAAAAAATGGACAAGCGCGCCTGAAGCTGAATATTCCACACAGCATACAGCATAACCGCGGAAAAGCGGCATGCTCCCATGCGGTCAGGAGGCATCATGTCCATCATACAAGTCCAGCAGCTATCCTTTACCTACCCCGGCAGCTATGTGCCGGTGTTTGATAAGCTTTCTTTTCATATGGATTCTTCCTGGCGTCTGGGCCTGGTGGGGCGCAACGGTCGGGGGAAAACCACCCTGCTAAAGCTGATTGCCGGCGAACTGCGGGGACAGGGAAGCATTCAGACGCCCCTTTCCTTCAGCCTGTTTCCCTTCCCGGTAGAGGAGGAAAACAGCGCCTTGACGGTACTGCGCCAAGTGATTGCCCCCTTTGACCAGTGGGAAAGGGACATGCAGAAGCTGCTGGAAACCGGGGAAGAGTTGAACCAATGGGGGCATCTGGAAAGCCTGTATACCCATCATGATGGCTATGTTATCAACGAATACATCGCCCGGGAGGTTGCCCGTATGGGTCTTGACCCCGGACAGCTGAACAGGATTTTCAATACTTTCAGCCCGGGAGAGCGCACCCGCATGCTGCTGAGCGCCCTATTCCTGAAAAAGAACCATTTCCTGCTGATTGATGAGCCTACCAATCATCTGGATTTGCCGGGCCGCAAGCGTGTCGCGGAATACCTTCAGAGCCAGGCGGGGTTTCTGTTGGTATCCCATGACCGGGACTTTCTGGATACCAGCTGCGACCACATCATGGCGCTGCAAAAGAACGCGGTGCGCATCGAGCAGGGCACCTACTCCTCCTACGCCCACAACAAAGAGCAGCAGGACGCGGCGGACAAGGAAAAGAACGCCCGGCTGGAGAAAGACATCACCCGCCTGAATGCATCCTCAAGGGAAAAAAAGAACTGGAGCGACCAGGTCGAGCGCAGCAAAAAAGGCCAGCATGTGGCTGACCGCGGATTTGTCGGCGCCAAGAGCGCCAGCATGATGCGCAAAGCCATGAATCTTCAAAAACGCATACAGCGGCAGGTAGAAGAAAAGGAAGGGCTGCTGAAGAACCTGGAGTACACCGCGGAATTGAAGCTGCGCCCTCTGCCCCATAGGGCAGGCAAGCTGTTGAGGCTGCACGATGTCTGCGTTGGGTATGAGGGAGTGCCCGTGCTGACCCACTTCACCATGGACATTGCCCAGGGGGAAAAGGTAGCCATCACCGGCAGGAACGGGGCGGGTAAAAGCACCCTGCTGAAAACACTGCAAAGGGAAATGCCCTTATTGGAAGGGCGCATGACCGGCCCCGGGGATCTGGTTCTATCCATCCTGCCCCAGGTGAGCGGAGAATTATCCGGCACCCCCTACGACTACGCCCGCAAGCTGCGCCTTGAAACCGACTTCTTTTTAACCTTGCTGCGCAAGCTGGATTTCCCCAGGGAAGCCTTTGACCGCCCGATGGAAGGATACTCCCTGGGGCAAAAAAAGAAGGTGCTGCTTGCCGCTTCCCTGGCGCAGCAAGCGCACCTGTATTTGTGGGATGAACCGCTGAACTACATTGATCTGGAGAGCCGGGAGCAGATAGAAAACCTGCTGCTGCAGACGGATGCCACCCTGGTGTTCGTGGAGCATGACCAGCGCTTTGTCGAGCGGGTGGCGACCAGAACCATCACGTTATAGCAATTGATTATTCCGGGCTTTGGGCGTCAAACTCTGCCATCAGCCAGCCGTAGCCCTGGTTTTCCATTTCCTCATAGGGGACAAATTTCAGCGACGCGCTGTTGATGCAATACCGTAGGCCGCCCTTATCCAGAGGCCCGTCGTTAAAGACATGGCCAAGATGGGCGTCGCTAAGAGCGCTGACTACCTCCATGCGCACCATGCCATGGGAGGTGTCCAGGTTTTGCTTGATTACCTGCTGCTCAATGGGCTTGGTAAAACTGGGCCAACCGCAGCCGGCGTCATACTTGTCAAAGGAATAGAAGAGCGGCTCACCCGTGGTGATGTCCACATAGATGCCCTTGCCCCATTCATCCCAGTATGCCCCGGTAAAGGCACGCTCCGTACCCTTTTCCTGGGTTACCTGCCATTGTTCCTGGGTCAGCTGGGCGCGAAGTTCCTCCGCGGTGGGCAGTGTATATTCAGGTTTTTCCTCCGCATAGGCTGGAAGAATCGCAAAAAGCGACAGAAGAAGACTGAAGAATCGTTTCATGGGCATACCTCCTTGTTTCAATGGACGGATTTGTATATTCTACCCGAAAAATGCTCCGCTATCGGGACAGATTCCGCCCAGTCGGGGAAATTCCGCTCAATAACATGCTTTCTCCCTTGAAACTGCCTGTATGTTGGGCTATACTTTACCATGTCAGTGCAGATCACAGTACCTTACAGGTATTGTAAATAGATTTCGGAGGTATCACCATGAACAAAATGCAGACCCGCCGTGAATTCCTGATGACCGCAGGCAAGCTGGCTGCCGGTGCCGCTTTGGTTACCACGGTCAACCCCGTCCTGAATGCCATTGCCGAGGAAAAACCCGGCGCGCCAGCGTATCCCTTCCCCTACAAGAAGCTGGATCCCGCCGTGGCGGAAGAGCGCGGCTACCGCGGCTACTACGAAAAGGGCGGCTGCGCCCGCGGCGTCGCCGATGCCATCATCGGCCAGCTGGCGGACGACGTGGGATACCCCTTCAACCAGATTCCCATTGACATGTATGCCAACGGCGCGACTGGTTACGGCGCGGGCAGCCTGTGCGGCTCCCTGGCCGGCGCGGTCAACGCCATCGGCCTTGTGTGCGAGCCCGACAGCGCCAAGAAGCTGACCCAGGAACTGTTTGCCTGGTACCGCAAAGCGGAACTGCCTATCTACCAGCCCAAGCTGGCGTCCGTGACCACCGTGGCTAACTCCGTCAACTGCGACGAGTCCGTCACCGGCTACATGGAAGCCACCGGCGTGAAAATGGGTGATGAGGCCCGCAAAGAGCGCTGCGCAGGCGTTACCGGCGACACCGCCAAGAAGACAGTGGAACTGCTCAACGCCCACTTCAACCTGTAATTACCAAAACAAGAAAAGGGTTTCCCGCGAGGGAGACCTTTTTTTATGTCGCAATCCGCGTTTCCAAGGCTTTGAGAAAGGCGGCGTCCATGTCCTTTGTCCGCTTCGCCGGGCCTTTGAGGCGGCCGCCGCCCCTTCGGATGCGCGCCGCGGTGTGCCGGGACAAAAGCAGGGCGTCGATGTTGTCCTGGGTAAAGACCAGACCATTCTGGCTAAGTGCTTTCGCCCCGCGGGCGAGGGCCAGGGCCGCCAGGCCGTAATCCTGGGTGATGACCAGGTCATCCCTGCCGGCCATGTTGGCGATGCGCAGGTCTGCGCTGTCGCTGCCCTTTTCCACATAGACGGTGCGCGCCCCCTCCTTTTGCAGCACATGGTTGACATCGCAAACCAGCACCACAGGGATACCGCGCCCCCGGCACGCGGCCAGGGCGATGTCCACCACCGGGCAGGCATCCGCGTCGATATACACGGTCATGGCATGTCCTTTCCCCGGTGCTTTTGCGAGCGGCGGTACACCTTGCGGCTTTCTTTCACCCGGGTGACGGGAGAAAAGCCCCACACCCGCCGCTTCTCCTTCTGGGCTTTGCGCCGGGCAGTTTTCGATTGTTTATCTTTGGGCACAAAGGTCATCATTGATCCCTTTCATTTGGTTTGACAGCCGCCCGGCGCTTTGCTATGCTACCCTTGGTAACCAAGGAGGATTTGCAAGTTGAGAAAAAACCACCACACCCATACACCCCGCTGCGGCCACGCGGTGGGCTCTGAACGGGAATATATTGAAGCCGCGCTGTCCGCTGATTACGACGCCCTGGGCTTTTCGGACCACAGCCCCTGGCCGCGCCTACACTCCCCCGGCATACGCATGGACGAAAGCATG
This sequence comes from uncultured Clostridia bacterium, assembly GCA_937894675.1. GTDB lineage: Bacteria > Bacillota > Clostridia > Christensenellales > Aristaeellaceae > DTU024. The sequence goes on along the minus strand of CALCQO010000046.1, from coordinate 77,697 downwards.
CTGCCCGACTATGTAAGCACCGTCAAAGACCTGCGGGAGGAATACAAAGGCCGCATCCGCATTACCTGCGGGCTGGAATGTGAATACTTCCCCGACCGGATGTCCTGGCTGAAGGACACCAAGGCGGCCTACCAGCTGGACTATCTGATTTTCGGCAACCATTTCGATCTGGACGAGGAAACGGGCATCTATTTCGGCTCCTGCCGGAGCAAACAGGATGTCAGGCGGTATCTGCGCACCACCCTGGAAGGCTTTAACACAGGCATGTACGCCTGGCTGGCCCATCCGGATTTGTACCTGCGCAGGTATCCGGAGTTTGACGACGCCTGCCGGGAAACCGCCAGGGAAATCTGCCGCGCCGCCGCCGCTTCCCGTATCCCCCTGGAGTACAACCTGCTGGGGTTGCGGGTTCAGCATGAAAAGGGTTTCTCGGGCTTGGGCTATCCCTACCGGGAGTTCTGGGAAATCGCCGCCGAGGAAAACTGTCCGGTGATCATGAACGTGGACGCCCATGACCCGGTGCAGCTGAGCGACACAACCTACTACGAGATGGGCATCAAGAACATCACAGCCCTTGGGCTTACGCCCTACGACATGATGGATAACGGGCTGGTGCAGCCACTGGCTGTGTAATCAGCTGCGCTCCGCCAGCATTCCCTCGTCTTCCTGCAAAACGCGGTACATTTCGGCCGCGTTTTCTTTACGCACAACCTCCTGCACAGCCGCCACCTCGTAGCGGCCGACACGGCTGCCGAAGCGGATTTCCATGATATCCCCTTCCTTCACCTCCGCCCCGGCTTTGGCCACGCGGCCGTTGAGCATGACGCGCCCCCCGTCGCAGGCCTCCTTGGCGACAGTGCGGCGCTTGATGATGCGGGATACCTTCAAAAACTTGTCTAAACGCATGGTTTCCTTTCTTATTTACGGGATAAAAAAACGGCCGGAAATCCGGCCGTTCTGTGGTTCGTTCCGAAATTACTTCTTCTTCTTGTTCAGCTCATCCTTGAAGACCTTGCTGGCCTTGAAGGTGGGGGCTTTGGAAGAGGGAACTTTGATTTCCGCGCCGGTGCGGGGGTTGCGGGCGGTACGGGCGGGGCGCTTCTTGGCTTCGAAAGTACCAAAGCCAATCAGCTGAACCTTTTCGCCAGCTTTCAGTTGGGCCTGAACGACTTTGAGCAGGGCGTTGACGGCCTTGTCGGCGTCAGCCTTTTTCAGCTCGGTTTCTTTTGCTACGGCAGCGATGAGTTCTGTTTTATTCATGTTGGAAACCTCCTCATTTTGAATAAAGCAAAATTAGATTACATTTCGCTTTTGCTTCGTTCCCAGTATACACTTAATTCACTTATTGTCAATACTTTCAACGCTTTCCCGTCAATTTTTGCCTGTTTTTCCATCCACAGGAAGCGATTCAGGAACTTTTGGGTGGAAAATGTAAGCGCTTCCTCGGCATTTACGCCGCACAGGCGCGCCACATTGACGCAGGAAAACAGCAAATCCCCTACTTCTTCCATCAGATGGGAGCCATTGAGCTCCTCCCGTACTTCCCTGACCTCTTCCATCACCTTGTCCAGGGCTTCCTCGGGTTTTTCCCAGTCAAAGCCCACATCCCGGGCTTTGCGCTGGATTTTTTCCGCCCGAAGCAGAGGCGGCATGCCGGGCTTGATATCCAGCATGGCTTCCCCCACCGATCGCTGGCCCCGCTCCTCCTGCTTGATGCGGCTCCAGTTGTCTACCACGGACTCGGGGGTCAGACAGGTATCTTCCCCGAACACATGGCGGTGTCGGGCGATCATTTTGCGGCTGATGGCCGTGGTGATGTCGGAAATATCCATGGTGCCGTACTCTTCCCCGATAACGGCGTGCAGCGCTACCTGCAGCAGCACATCGCCCAGTTCCTCGGTGAGGTGCAGGTCATCCCCCTCATCAATGGCCAGGGCGGCTTCGTAGGCTTCCTCAATCAGGTAAGGGCGCAGGCTCTGGTGGGTCTGCTTGCGGTCCCAGGGGCAGCCGTTTTCCCCCCGCAGCACGCGCATCAGCTGCAGCAGATCCGCCATATCAAAGCGTTCTTTGAGGGTAAGGGGCTGGGGCTTGATGACGCAGGCGACGGTGTGGTTGTAGGCTTTCTGGCGGTCCAGATCCTCCAGGCGGATTGTTTGATACGCTCTTTGCGCGCTTTCGGAGGGCGGGAAGTAAAGCACTTCGCACCGCGCCCCGTAGTAGGGCAGCAGTTTCATCTTGATATCGCCCGCCAGCAAAGGGCTGTCAATCTCGGTAACGCACAGGGTGCTCTGCCCATCGGTCAGGCGCAAATCTGAGGCGGTTACTGTTGTTACAGCGCCGGACACCCCCGCCACGGACAGCAAAGGCGCCTGCAGCGGCACGCCGGGTAGGGTATGCAGCTTCGCCCCCGCTTGGATAAGCGCCTGGACGCTTCCATCCTGCAGGGGATCGGCGACGCCGTAGGCGACGCTGCCGTCTTGTGCCTTATCGCGCACATACTCGGCGCAGGCGGTGTTTAATTCATCAAAATCTTCCGCTTTTTCGTGGATGTTATCCAGGGTTTCAAAGGGAACGCCGCTGTCTTCCAGCCACTTGGCCGCGCCGTGGCGGCCGGTGCGCAGCACAACATGGGTCGCTTTGCGCAGGGTTTCCATGGCGCCCAGGGTCAGGTATTCCCTGCTGCCGGGGCCCAGTGTGACAATATCAATTGGATGCATGGTGGATCTATCTCCTGAATCTGCGGGGTAAATCGCTGGTTTGAATCGCTTTTACATACAGGGCGGCGGCGAAGTACACCGCAACAGCGATGAGGATGGTGATGGTAAGCCAGAAAAGGGAAATGAGGCGCTCCCCCAGCAGCGCTTTCATGCCCAGCACCGACAGCCCCATCACCAAGGAAGCCGCGCCGGGGCGCAGCACAAGCTGGCTGAAACTTAAACGCACTTTGCCATACTTGGCCACATAGTAAAGGTTGGGCACCATGGACACAAAGTAACAAAGCAGCGAGGCGTAGGGCGCACCATGAATGTTGATGGCGGGGATGCGCACCAGTGTGTAGTTGAGCAGCACCTTCATTACCACCCCCAGCGCCAGGGTATACATAGGGATGCGCTGCTTGTGCAGCCCCTGGAGGATGCCGCTGGTGGCCTGCACCATGGTGAAGAGCACAATGGTCAGGGCGCTGATTTCCAGCAGCTGGGCGCCTTTGTGCAGCTGCGCCAGGGTATACTGGTCGCCGCTGAAGAGCAGCACCAGAATGGGCTCGGCCAGCAGGCTCATGCCGATGGAGGCGGGCAGACCGATAACCGAGGCGATGCGCAGCCCGGTGGCCGTTTCCTTCTGGATGGCGGGAAAATCCTTCCGCTCAAAGGCCGCGCCGATGGCCGGCACCAGGTTGACGGAGGTAGCCATGGCAAAGGCTGTGGGCACGTTAATAAGGGGAAACACCAATCCCACATAGGTGCCGTAATGAATCAGCGCTTCCACACCTGGCAAATAGCCGCTCATCAAGCGCACCAGCATGAAGGAGTCCACCTCCGCGGCGATGGGCACAATGCTGGCGCCGATGGTGATGGGGATGGAAATCAGCATCAATTCCCGGATGATGTGTTTGTTTGGAGCAGCTTGACCGCCCGCGTCGGGCAGGGCGTCAAACTCTCTGTCCGCCAGCTTTTTATCCACCAGCATGTACAAAAGCGCCAGCAGCTCGGCGATGGATGTGCCCAGCAGCGCGCCCGCCGCGCCGGAAACAAAGCCGCCGCGCCGCATACCGATGGCGGCAAAGGGCATGGCAATGGCCACCTTGCCCACCTGCTCGATCAGCTGGGAGATGGCCGTGGGTTCCATTCGTCTTCTGCCCTGCATAAAGCCGCGGTAAGCGCTCATCACGCAGACAAACAGCAGGCTGGGCGCCAGCATGAGAAAACTGCTCTGGGCCGAGGCGGTGCCCTTAGCGGACGCCAGAATGGGACTGAGCACCACCATCAGCAGCGTGCCCAGCACCCCAAGCACCAATAGCAGCAAAAGGGCGGTGGTGAAGACCCGCTTGGCGCTCTTTTTATCGTCCAGCGCCAGATAGCCCGCCACCATGCGGGAGATGGCGACCGGTATGCCCGCGGACGAGATAGTAAGCAGCAGGTTGTAGGTGGGGAATACTTGGTGGTACACCCCCATCCCGGTGGGCCCGATGGTATGGGCCAGGGGTATTTTGTACAGAACGCCGATGACCTTGCAAATAAGGCCGGAGATACCCAATATGGAGATGCCCCGCACCAGCGACTTTTGCCGTTTCGTCATCGTATCCTCGCTTGCCGTTATAGATTCAATCAGAGAGGCTTTCGCCCCTCTGATTGTACACTGCTTGGCTGACCTTGTAAAACCCGGATTGTCTTAGGGGCTTACAGGTTGTCTTCTTCTTCCGTTTGGTCCGGCGCGCCTTCATAATCCAGGGAATCCTCCCCGATTACGGGCGGTATGCCCGCCGCGCCGTCAGCTGCCTGGAGGATCTCCTCGTCATCCTCGGGGGCGGCCACGTCCACGTCCACAATGCGGCTGCCTTCAGCCACCCGCATCAGGCGCACGCCCTGGGTTACGCGCCCGCATTCCCGGATATCAGCGGCGGGGGTGCGGATGATGGTGCCGTCATCGGTAATCATCATGATTTCGTCGTTTTCCGTCACCATCAGCATGGTGGCCAGGTCGCCGGTTTTTTCGGTGAGCTTCATCACCGTGACGCCCTTGCCGGCGCGCCCCTGCTCCCTGTATTCGGAGATGTCCGTGCGCTTGCCGTAGCCGTTTTCGCTGATGCACAGCACCTGCTTGTCCTCTTCCACCAGGGACAGGGACACGATGGCGTCGTCCTTCTTGAGCTTCATGCTGCGTACGCCCATGGAGGGGCGGCCGGTGGCGCGGATGGTGGTTTCGTTAAAGCGGATGGACATGCCCTTCTTGGTGGCCAGCATCAGGTCGCTCTGCCCATTTGTGAGCACCACGCCGATGAGCTCGTCATCTTCCTTTAAGCCGATGGCGATCAGGCCGGACTTGCGCATGTTGATGAACTCGCTCAGCGGGGTCTTTTTAATCATCCCCTGGCGGGTAGCCATCATCAGGTAGTCTTCGCTCTGCCTGTCGGGCACGGGCAGCATCATGGTGACTTTTTCCCCGCCCTGCAGTTGCAGCAGGTTGACAATGGCGGTGCCCCGGGCGGTGCGGGAAGCCTCGGGAATCTCGTAGCACTTGAGCCCGTACACCCTGCCCTTGTCGGTAAAGTACAGCATGTCGGAGTGGGAGTTGACGATGTACATCTGCTCCACAAAGTCTTCTTCCCTGGTGGTCAGGGCGGCGACGCCCTTGCCCCCGCGGTTCTGCAGGCGGTAGGTGCTCTGGCTTAAACGTTTCACATAGCCAAAGTGGGTCATGGTGACCACCATTTCGTCCACGGGAATCAAATCCTCGATGTCGATTTCCCCTTCCACAAAGGAGATGGCGGTGCGGCGCTCGTCGGCGTACTTCCTACGGATTTCGCTGATTTCTTCCTTGATGACGCCCATCAGCTCGGTGCGGTTGCTTAGCAGCATCTGGTAGTAGGCGATGTTCTTCTGCAATTCGTCATACTCTGCCTGCAGTTTGTCCGACTCCAGGTTGGTCAGCCTGGCCAGTCGCATGTCCAGGATGGCCTGGGCTTGCCGGTCGGAAAATTCAAAACGCTCCATCAGGCGCTGCTTGGCGGCGGCGGTATCCGGCGAATGGCGGATGATATGCACCACTTCGTCGATATTGTCCAGCGCTTTGAGCAGACCCTCCACGATGTGGGCGCGGGCAAGGGACTTGTCAAGATCAAAGCGGGTGCGGCGGGTAACCACATCCTCCTGATGGTCTATATAGTGGCCCAGCATTTCCTTCAGCGACAGCACGCAGGGCTGATTGTTGACCAGCGCCAGCATGATGACGCCAAAGGTATCCTGCAGTTGGGTATGCTTGTACAGGTAGTTGAGCACCACCTGGGCCTGGGCGTCGCGCTTTAGGTCGATGACGATGCGCATGCCTTCCCGGTCGCTCTCGTCGCGGATGTCGCTGATGCCTTCCAGACGCTTTTCATGCACGAGCTCGGCAATCTTGGTAATGAGCTTTGCTTTGTTCACCAGATAGGGAATCTCGCTGATCACGATGCGGTCGCGCCCGTTGGGCAGGGATTCCACCTCGGACTTGGCGCGCACCACAATGCGCCCGCGGCCGGTGTAGTAGGCTTCCCGTATCCCGCTGGTGCCCAGGATGATGCCGCCGGTGGGGAAATCAGGCCCCTTCACATGCTGCATCAAGCCGTCCATGTCAATCTCCGGGTCATCAATCATGGCGATGACCGCGTCAATCACTTCGCCCAAATTGTGGGGCGGGATGTTGGTGGCCATGCCCACGGCGATGCCGCTGGAACCGTTGACCAGCAGGTTGGGAAAGCGGGAGGGCAGCACGGCGGGCTGCTGCAGGGTGGCGTCGAAGTTGGGGTAAAAATCCACCGTGTCCTTGTCGATTTCGCCAATCAGATGGGTGGACAGCTTGCTCATGCGGGCTTCGGTATACCGCATGGCGGCCGCCCCGTCCCCGTCGACCGAGCCGAAGTTGCCCTGGCCGTCTACCAGAAGGTAGCGGGTGTTGAAATCCTGCGCCAGGCGCACCATGGCGCCGTACACGCTGGAATCCCCATGAGGATGGTATTTACCCAGCACATCGCCCACGATGCGGGCGCTCTTGCGGTAGGGCTTGTCGCTGGTCATGCCCAGCTCGTTCATGGCGTAGAGGATGCGGCGGTGAACCGGCTTTAAGCCGTCGCGCACATCGGGCAGGGCACGGTTGATGATGACTGCCATGGAGTAGGCGATGAAGGATTTTTTTACCTCCGTCTCCAGCTCCATGGGCAGAAGTTTATCGTTAATTTCGCTCATAGTTCCCCCAATTACAGATCAAGGTCGGTGACCATGTTGTAGTTCTCCTGGATGAACTCGCGGCGCGGTTCCACCAGGTTGCCCATCAGCAGGTTCAGCGTTTCATCAGCGGCTACGGCGTCGGCGTTGGTCACCTGCAGCATGGTGCGGGTTTCGGGATTCATGGTGGTGTCCCACAGCTGGGTGGCGGACATTTCGCCCAGGCCTTTGTAGCGCTGCAATTCGGGCATGGGATCCCGGCCGATTTCGTCCAGCAGGTGCTGCAGTTCGTCATCGTCGTAGACATAGCTTTCCTTCTTGCCCTTGGTTACCTTGTACAGGGGCGGCATGGCGATGTAAATGTAGCCCTTGTCAATCAGCGGGCGCATATAGCGGTAGAAGAAGGTGAGCAGCAAAATACGGATATGGGCGCCGTCCACGTCGGCGTCGGTCATGCAGACGATGCGGTGGTAGCGCAGCTTGGAGATGTCAAAATCCTCCCCGATGCCGCAGCCAAAGGCGGTAATCATGTTCTTGATTTCGGCGTTCATCAGGGCTTTGTCCATGCGGGTCTTTTCCACATTGAGGATTTTGCCGCGCAGGGGCAGGATGGCCTGATAATGCCTGTCCCGCCCGGATTTGGCGCTGCCGCCGGCGGAGTCTCCCTCCACGATGAACAGCTCGCACTTGGCGGGGTCCGTCTCGGAACAGTCCGCCAGTTTGCCGGGGAGGGAAGCGCTTTCCAGCACGGTTTTGCGGCGGGTCAGGTCCCTCGCCTTACGGGCGGCTTCCCGGGCGCGGGCGGCGCCCAGGCACCGCTCCAGCACGGCTTTGGCGACGGAGGGGTTCTCCTCCATGAAAGCGCTGAGGTTTTCGGACACCAGGTTGTCCACCACGCCGCGCACCTCGGAGTTGCCCAGTTTGGACTTGGTCTGCCCCTCGAACTGGGGCTCGTGCAGCTTGACGGACACAACCGCCGCCAGGCTTTCCCGGACATCCTCGCCTTTTAAGTTGCTGTCGCTGTCCTTAAGGATTTTAAACCTACGGCCGTAATCGTTGATGGTGCGGGTGAGCGCGGAGTAAAAGCCCACCAGGTGGGTGCCGCCCTCAGGGGTACGCACATTGTTGGCGTAGGAGAAGGTATTCTCCGAATAGCTGTCGTTGTACTGCAGCGCTACTTCCACCGCGACATCGTTCTTGACCCCTTCCACGTAGATGGGCTCGGGGAAGAGCACTTCCTTGTTGTTGTTGATATGCTTGACAAACTCCCGGATGCCGCCCTCGAAATGGTATTCCTTGGTAACGGGGGTTTCGCCCCGCAGATCGCTGATGGCGATGCGGATGCCCTTGTTGAGGAAGGCCATTTCCCGCATGCGGGCGCGCAGGGTTTCCATCCGGAAGCTGATGCCCTCCTCGAACACGCCGTCGGGGTTCTCGGGGGATTTGATGTCCGGCCAGAACTGGACGGTGGTGCCGGTGCGGTCCGTTTCGCCCACCACCTTCAGGTCGTAGGCGATTTTGCCCCGGTTGTATTCCTGCTGGTAGATTTTGCCATCCTGGTAAACATTCACCTGCATATGCCTGCTCAAAGCGTTGACTACCGAAGCGCCTACACCGTGCAGGCCGCCGGACACCTTGTACCCTTCGCCGCCGAACTTGCCGCCGGCGTGCAGCACCGTCAGGCATACTTCCACCGCCGGGCGGTGAAGCTTGGGATGCAGCCCCACTGGGAAGCCGCGGCCATCGTCCTGCACGGTAAGGGAGCCATCGGGGTTGATGGAAACATCCACCCTGGTGCAGTAACCCGCCAGCGCTTCGTCGATGGAGTTGTCCACGATTTCGTACACCAGGTGTTCCAGGCCATTTACATCGGTGGAGCCAATATACATGCCGGGGCGCTTGCGCACGGCCTCCAGGCCTTCCAGCACCTGTATCTGGCTTTCATCGTAATGATTTTTTTCTACGCGGGAGCTCATCTGAGCGGCGCCCGCGGCGTTGTCCGGCACAGGCGTGCCGCTGTGTTGATTTAAATCCGTCATATGCCCTTCCTTTGTCTCAGCATTCTTTGGGGAGAACCCTCTCCCCCGCAGCGGCGCAAAACCCCTTGATTTTTCTTGCTTTGTGCACTTATTCAGTATACCATATTTTGGTCTGAATTGGAAGGCTTTTTCCCTTCTTTTCCCGCTTCAAAACCGTTGATAAATCAAGGTTTTTGGAAGATGTATAAAACGGTTGAACTTTGGGACAGCCTTTGGGGCGTATATGAGAAAACGGCACGCGAAGCACGTGCCGCTTTTCTTCCTTGTTATTTGCCGTCAGATAAAGGTTTCCGCCGCCTTGCCCCGCCTGAGGGCAAAGATGCAGAGCGCCAGGAACAGGCAGGAGAACCCCGTCAGAGCCAGCAGGTGCCCAGGCAGGCGGAAGAGGGAAATATTCTTTTGCAGATAGCCCATGGCATCGTTGGCCCAGTACTGGGGCACCACCACCGCGGCTTTTTGCATCATTTCAGGCATCATCCAAAGCGGCCAGTAGCTGCCGCCTACCATGGCCAGGATAACCGTCAGGATGGTGGAGAGGGAATCAAACACCGTGCTGGATCTAACCACCAGGGCGAAGAAAATGCCGATAATAATCCACGTCACGCCATAGTAGAACCACAATAGGTACATATCCAGGCTGGTCTGGGCGGGGAACAGGAAAATTGTCAGCAAAAAGATGCTCAGCAGGTTGAACAGCAGCAGCAGAACACCATGGCAGAACACCGCCACGATAAAGGTGAGTCTTCTCAGCGGCGCCTGCCGGATGCGGTTGAGGGTGCCCATTTGCTTTTCCTTCAGAATCAGGTGGGCGTTCTGCATCATGCTCATGGAAAGGATGTAGAACAGGATGCCGCTGGCCTGGGACAGCCCCTGGCTGACTTTGCCCTCGCTGACCGGTTTTTCCTGGTATTGCACCCCGTTTTCCGCAAGCAGCGAATATTCCTTCGCCAGCGCTTCTCCGTTAGTTATGCCAAGAATCTCCCGCAGGCGGAGCAGGTCGCCGATGTACATGTTCAGCGTGACATTCAACGTTCCCACCACCTCCTGCCCTTTGAGGGAACGCACGGTAATTGTTGGTTTCCCGCCCGACAGCACTTGCTGCTCAAACCCTTTGGGAATCAGCACCGCAGCGTCCGAGCGGCTGCTGGTGAGGGCTTTGTCCGCTTCTTCACTGGTCTTCTCTTCCACCCGGTTGGCGTCCTGCCGCAGGACATCCCCCAGGCTGCCGGACAGGACGGTGTGATCCACATCCACAATGGCGATGTTCCATTTGGCCTGGCCGGAACTGTTGCCGAACATGCCCAGCGCCACAGCGAAGAGGGCCGCGGGCAGAATCAGGCTGACCAGCAGCATGCCCGGGCTTGCCAGCATTTGCTTGAAATTGTTCTTAATAACCTGCAGCACGGTTGCTTCCCTCCTCTTTTCTATACAGCATGTAGGCAACCGCCAGCATGATGAACCCCAGGCCTCCCGTAACAGCCATGGCGCGGATGATGGAAGCCAGGTCATTCTTGTAGATATAGTCGAACAAGCCGTTGTTGATGAGCCCCACGGGAGAATACGAGGCGATATTCGCGGCGCCGGGCATCATGATGGACAGGGGCACATACCCGCCGCCGATGAATACCAACAGGAAAATCAGCAGGTTCAGCACGCTGTTGGCGGAACGGGCGTTGCCCAGCACCTGGTACATCATCAGCCCAAGCCCCCCGCAGAACAGGGCGTAAGGAATCAGCATCAGCGTCACCATCAGCATGTTCCGGTAATCCACCTGGTATATCAAACGGTTGGTAATCATCAGAATCGCCGCCTGAACCAGCAGAGCAAGCACGGATACGCCGGATTTGGCCAGAAATACCCCGTTCATGGAATACGGGGATGTCTTCAAGCGCTGGTAGGTGCGCTCCTTCCTTTCCAGGTCCATCATGTTGGCCGCCTGGATGGCGCCGTACATCATAATCATGGTGAGCATGGTGATGCCATAGTAGCCAAAGGAGGAGGGCTCGTTCTCAAGATCAATGCCCTGGCTTTCCACATAATTCCCCATGCGGGGGGCAATCAGGTCCAGCTTTCCCTTTTGCGCCGCCAGGTTGGCCATGGTTGCCTGCTTGGCAAAGATGCCCGAGTAGGTCCGCACCACCATGGCGCTGATGCTGCCGGGGTTATCGGTGTAATAACTTACACCCTTGCCGTCCAGTGTAATGTACCCGTCGCTTTCCCCTGTTTTCGCTTCTTCCTTTGCATCTTTCAGGGATGTTTCATGAAAGGAGATTCCAGCGCTCCTGCCCTGGTTGATAAACAGGGAAGACTGCATATCCCCTTTGGAAACGATGGGCAGGCTGATTTGCGGCATATTCACCACCCGGTCGAAAGCCCCGCTGAGGGCTGAGCCCAGCACCAATGTCAGGGCGAAGGGAAAGAGCACCATCAATAAAAGGGAGTCGCTGTCATGCAGGATGTGCAGGATTTCCTTTTTAAGAAATTTCAGAAAACGCATGCTTCCTCCTTAATCCCGCAGGCTTTTACCGGTGAGGGTGAGGAATATATCCTCCAAATCCGGTTCGTTGATGTCCATGTCGGTGATTTCTACCTGGTGATGTATGAGCAGGTCCAGCAAGTCCCGCAATTGGTTCTTTTTCTGCTTGCAGGAAAAGCGGTAGCGGTGGTCGCGGATGTCAATCTGCTCCACCCCTTCCACCATGCGCAGCTGCTCCATGGGCACTTCTCCCTTGAGCGCCATGGTGATGTACCAGTGTTCCTCCACCATGGCGCGCAGCTGGGGCAGGGTACCCTGGGCGACAATCTGCCCCATGTCCATGATGGCGATGCGGTCGCACAGATGCTCCGCCTCCTCCATGTAGTGGGTGGTGTACAGAATGGTCATCCCCTGTTTGTTCAGCTGGGTGATGGACTCCATGATATGGTTGCGGCTCTGGGGGTCTATGCCCACGGTGGGTTCATCCAGAATGAGGAGCTTGGGCCGATGCACCAGACCGCAGGCGATATTGAGCCTGCGCTTCATGCCGCCGGAAAATGTTTTCGCCCGGTCCTTGCGTCTTTCATACAGGCCGACAAACTCCAGGGTTTCTTTGGTATTCTCCTCCAGCTTGCCGCCTTTTAACCCATAAAGGGAGCCAAAGAAGCGCACATTCTGTTCCGCGGTCAAATCACTGTAGATGGCCAGGTCCTGGGGAACGATGCCCATCATGTATTTGCATTTCACTAAATCCTTGTCCAAATCAGCGCCGCCTACCAGCACCCTGCCCTCGTCCTTGCGGATAAGGCCGGTGATGATGTTGATGGTAGTGCTTTTGCCCGCGCCGTTGGGCCCCAGGAGACCAAAGATTTCCCCGGGCTGAACGGAAAAGCTGATGGAGCTGACCGCCAGGTTTTTATCATATCGTTTCACCAATTGACTTGTTTGCAGCATACTCGTACCTCCTTGACTGATGCCATTGTACAACAGGCAGCGCAGGGAAAGGAGTTGAAAAGGTCACTTTCCGGCATGACAAAAGTCACCCCCCCTGTCCGTTTCCTTGCGGGGCGGCGGCTGGGCGGGTATAATGGTTTTATAAATCAATGATGAAACGGAGGGATTGTTATCAAACCCGTTGCCCTGGTATACAACCTTTCCCCCGAGCGGGAAAAACAGGTAAAAATGCTGAGCGTCATCAACGGCATCCGCTGCCGCGTGGTGGACAAAAAGGAATACGCCCTGCCCCTCGGCATGCTGGCTGGGCTGGAGGAAGAAAAGGAAGCCCTGTTTGATGGGGAAGGCTTCGCCGAAGAAATGATGGTGTTATGCTTCTTTCCCAATGAGAAGGTGTCCGCTTTCCTCAACGCCTTCCGGCAGAAAGGCTACCGCCCCATTCAACTAAAGGCGGTGCTGACGGAGACCAACAGCGCCTGGGACAGCGTAGCCCTCAACAAGGAATTAGCGGAGGAGGACGCATGGTTCAAGGCCAACAAGCGGCCCATGCATAATCAGGGGGAACCCAATGAAGGATGATATCCGCCCGGTGTTTGAAGCCGGGGACTATGGCCGCGTCAACGGCAGGAAAGCCGGGCAGGCAAACGCTGCCTCCCTTGCCATCGGCCTTGATGAGGCGGGCGAGGCCGTCATTCGTCTGCGGGAAGGGGAAACATCCTTAACCCTGCCCTTGCACCAGGCTGCCGATATGGCGCTGCTGCTGCAGACCGCCCTTGGATACATGGGCGAAGCCTACCGGATGCCCAAGCTCTATGACGAAAACAACCCCCTTGTCAGCCGCATTGGCCTGCAGGGGGAAGCGATGACGGTGAAGGTGGCGGTTGAAAGCCCCACCATAGAAGCGGACATTGCCGCTTTGCGGGACGTATTATCAAAAGACGGAGAACTGCTGGGCGAACGTCTCCGGCGCCTTGCCCAGGGGCAATAAAGCCGCCTACACCCCAGCGCTCTACAGCTCGCCCTTTAAGCGGCTGATGGCAATCTGGGTGCGGTGCTCCAGCCCGCTTTTCTGCAGAATCACCGAGATGTGATTCTTGACCGTGCCTTCGGAAAGAAACAGCCTTTCCGCAATCTGTTTATTGTTGAGCCCCTCGGCGATGCAGGCAGCGATGTCCGCCTCCCGGGGGGTTAATTCCGCGCGTTTTTCCCCGGCCGCGTGCAGGTTGCGTCGCACCGCCTCCATGGCCACGGTATCAAAGACATTCTTGCCCCGGCTGATTTCCACAATCGCGTGGGCAATGGAGTCGGGGGTGGCGGACTTGAGCAGGTAGCCATGGGCGCCCAGCTGCAGGCTTTTTACCATTTCGGCGTCATCGTCAAAGGTTGTCAGCACCAGCACCCGGGTGTGACGGATCAGTTCCTCCAGCACCTCCAGGCCGCCTTTGACGGGCATGCGCAAGTCCAGCAGCATCACATCGCATCCTTTGCACAGGGCAAGGGCATCCAGCCCATTCTGACCCTGGCCTGCAATGGTAATGCCTTCCCTGCCCTCCAGCAGAATCGCCAGGGACTCGCGGATCAGAGCGTCATCATCCACAATCGCTACGCGAATCATACTTCCTTTCCTTCCCGGGGCAGCAGGGTGATGACTGTCATCCCCTTGTCTCCCCTGACCATCAGGCTGCCCCCCCTCTCCAGCGCCCGGCTGCGCATGCCGCTGATGCCCATGCCCTCCCGGGCGTCCTTGGCGCCCAGGCCGTCATCGTGCACCTCCAGGCGCGCAACGCCCGGCAATATCTGCAAGGTTACCCGCACCTGGGAAGCCTGGGCGTGGCGCATGACATTGGAGAGGGCTTCCGTCAGATTGCTGTGCAGCACATCCCATGCCCCATTGCTTAGTTCCCCCTCGCCTTCCACCTGGTAGTGGGTCGTCAGGCCGCTGTCGCGCCTGAAACGCTCGATGATGGTGTTCATTTCCTGGCGGTTCATGTCCGGCGCCTGGGCTTTCATCTGGTGCACGGTGCTTCGTATCTGCTCCATCCCCTGGCGAAGGTTATCCGCCGCCTGGCTGACCATCTGCCGCGCTTTCTCGGGCTGTTCCGCCATGATTTTTTTGGCCGCTTCCAACTGAAAAACGGAGGCGGTGACCGAGTGCCCAAGTACATCGTGGATGTCCTGGGCGATACGCTCGCGCTCCTGCAGCCTGGTATTCAGGGCAATCTGGTTTTCAAAGCGTTCCTGCAATTGGCGGTAGTGCCGCGCCTGCTGGGTTTCAATTTGCAGGCGGGTGTTTTCCTCCGTCAGGGCTTTTTGTTTTTGCTCCTTGAGGGTCAGAAAAAAATACAGCGCCATGTACAGCAGGTACATCACCACCAGCAGCACCGGCTGGTATTGCCGCAAAGGCACGAGCAGCAGCAGGTTGCCGATGGAAAAGGCATCATGCACGGACAGCGCCAGCACCCGCACCGCCAGAAAAAACAGCATAATAATCATGATGCCGCCAAACTGTGCGGGAAACAGCCAGTAGCACAGCAGGGCGTACACGGAGGATATCACCAAATCGCACATCAATAGCAAAAGCTTCATGGTTTCTATCCTCCTTTCCTTGTTTGGTATGATACATCATGGGATTGCGTTAAATCATGGGCAACACAAGCCCACCTGTGTATTTGGATGGGAGAAAAACAGCCCCCGGCACCCCTACTTGCCGGGCGCGCCCATGCCGTAGTCCGCAAGGCAGCGCGCAAGCCCTTCCTGGGTGTTCAGGAAGGCTACGCCGCCCACCCTGGCCTTTTCGCAGTCCATCCACAGGTTGCCCCGGACGCCCGCTTCCAGCAGATGCCCCTTTGCGCCCATAGCGAACAGCAGGAATTGGGCGGTATCGTACATATTCATACTGTTTTCGCTGCCGAAGTTGTATACACCCCCCGCGAGTTGCAGGGCGCCGGTCATGGATTCCGCCGCTTCCCGTACATAGGTGAGGCCCCTGTACTGTTCCCGGCTCCAGGCGGTGGGCTGGCCCGCGAGGACGGACTTGATAATATTCATCAGAAAGTTGCCCCGGTTATCCCCCTGGTACAGGGGCATGTCATACATCCAGGTGGCACGCAGCAGCACGGCCCCTGGTGAAATCTCCAGTACCCGCTGCTCCATCTCCAGCTTATGCCGGGCGTAGAGGTTGCTGGGGATGGTCTCGTCCCCCTCCCGGTAGGGACCAGGGCTGGGGTTGCCGTTGTACACCTGATCCGTGCTGAGCATGACCAGTTTGCTGTTGGGCGCGGCTTTGGCCAGGTACACAGGGAGCAGCACATTGGCATGGTAGGACGCCTCCGGGTTCGCCTCGCAAGTCCCAATATCCGAAATGGCGGCGGTATGGATGATGGCGTCGGGCTGCACCTCGTCGATGTACCGGCTCATATCATCCTGGGACATCCCCCGCAGGGTCACGCTTGGCTGCGCCTGCATGCGCGCCAGAATGCGCGCGCCCAGAAAGCCATTGGCGCCGGTGAGCAGGATTTTCATACCATCTCCCCCTTCTTGTCTTTTGGCCATTGTAACAAATGACTGCCCCAATGTATAGAAGGGGGGCGCCTTGCACATAGCAAAACGCAGCCATTGACGAATGGTATCCGCAGTCCTATAATGAAGGAAAGGAATCCATTTCTGTCAAAAGGAGCTTGCCGCCAGGTACACGCCTTGCCGCTACGGAGGTTTTCATGCAGGAGAATGCCGGGGATATGGATCTGTATCACCGCATCTGCGCAGGCGATACCGCGGCGCTTGAGGGCTTGATTGAGCAGCACCGCGGCGATTTCACCATGTTTCTTTACAGTATCGTGCATAACCGTCAGGATGCTGAGGAAATCATGGTGGACGCTTTCGCCTACCTGGTGGCCAGCGGCGACCGCTACCGGGGACAAGCGAGCCTGAAAACCTACCTGTTTGCCATCGGCCGGCACATCGCGCTGCGCAGCAGGAAAAAGATCAAGGAAATCCCGCTGGAGCCGGAAAAAATCATCCGCCTGATTCAGGAACCCATGGACAATTCCAGCGCCGAGGACGACTGCCTGAAAAATCAGGACATGGAAACCCTGCACAGTGCTATCAGCCAGCTGAGCGTTGACTACCGCCAGGCGTTGACTCTGGTGTACTTCCAGGGAATGACCCATCGGGACGCCGCCCAGATTATGCAGAAAAACGTTACCCAGGTTACCCATTTGGTTGCAAGGGCAAAGCAAGTACTATGCCGCTTGCTAAAGGAGTGAGCAGAATTGAGGTCCAACCAGGAAATCGCCCAGCAGGTGCTGATCAGAGCCAAGAAAATAACCTGGCTGCGTTTGAGGAAGCGGGGCTACCTCCTCAGCGCCGCAACCGTCATCACCGGACTGATGCTGGTGTTCGTGCTGGCCGTTTTTATCCCCAAGGGAGTGGACCTGCCCCAGGACGCGCCGACGGTATCCCACACGCTGGGCGCCCTGTTTGTGAGCAACAGCGCCATCAGCTATATCGTGGTGGGGGTGC
This sequence comes from uncultured Clostridia bacterium, assembly GCA_937894675.1. Classification (GTDB taxonomy): domain Bacteria; phylum Bacillota; class Clostridia; order Christensenellales; family Aristaeellaceae; genus DTU024. Next base: position 60,790 of record CALCQO010000046.1, on the reverse strand, counting down.
TGGCGTTTATTCTCGGTGCCTGCGTGGTGCTGCTCAGCCAGTGGCTGCGGGAAAAGGAAAAACACAACCGCTGATCTCTCCGAACTAAATGACCGGGCAGAAAAGCCATGGGGCTTGTTTGGTCGTTTCAACATCCTTTCATCATGATTCTTTGATAGAAACGGTGGAGACGGTATGATTTACGCCGAAAACATCTTTATCTGTCTGGCGGCGCCATTGCTGGTGTCGCTGCCCTTTTTACGCGGCACAAGCCGGTTTTTCATCTGGCATTTCACCATGGGCATGGCGGTCTGTCTGATATGCGCCTATTTCAACAGCTTTTTTACCGCCCTGGGGGGGCATGACAACCTGGACGCCGTGATTATTGTCGCGCCCATTGTGGAGGAAATCGGCAAGTTTCTGCCGCTTTTGTACATCACGGTGCTGTTTGCGCCCAACCACAGGCGCATGATGGACTCGGCCATGGCCATCGGCACCGGGTTTGCCACCTTTGAAAACGTCTGTTATCTGACGCTGGTGGACACCGGCGATTTGATGGGCATGGTGCTGCGCGGTCTGACGGTAGGCGCCATGCACATTGGCAGAACCGCCTTTATGGGCGCTAGCCTGTCCTACAGCCGCAGGGAAAACTGGCCCAAGTTCACCGCCATCTTTGGGGTAATATCCATCGCCATCGTCTACCACGCCGTGTACAACCTGCTGGTGTCCTTCCCCGGGCCTGCCAGATGGGCGGGCTATATCGTCCCCCTGCTGTTCGCCCTGTGGCTGAAAATGTTCCCCCTGCGTCTGACAGCGGATGAAGCCCAGCCTGCCTGAGCGGGTATACCCAAGCACTCTTCTGATTATCTTTCTTAAGAACTGCCATCAACGAAAGGCGGCCGTAGATGCCACCATTGGAACTGCTGGATAATTTCCTGCAATTGCTCGTAGCCGCCACAGGCTCCCTGTGGTCTTTGTGGCTGTTTCGAAAAAACAAGCAGACAGTGTTCGCTTTTCTGTGCAGCGGCTTGATGTGCTGGGCACTGGGGCTGGTTTTCTGGCTGCTGTACGCGTTCCTTCGGGGGTACTCTCCCCTGGAACCCAGCCCAGCGAACTTCGCCTGGATTGGTTCCCTCCTGTGCCTGACTTCCATTGGGCAGGCTCTGGCCGGGCCTGAAGAAAAGCGCTGGTATCCCCCGCTTGCTTTTCTCGCGCCGCTGATAACCATTATCTTCGCCATCGCCTGGTTTGTGGAAATGGAATACGCCAGTCCCTGGGTGAACACGTTTTGGTGCCTCGCCTTCTTATCGCTGGCCTGGGTCAGTTTCCGGGGCTTTCTCTACGCCCTCCAGCATAAACAACGTTACCGCGCCATCTATCACGCCATTGTGCTGGCGATGGTGTTTTTCAACGAGATGATGCTGCATATCTCCCTGTTTATCTGGCCGGAGGAGTACCTGCGCTTCAACGGATACTACCTGTTCGACATGCTGGTCACCCTGACCCTGGGGTTGATGACCCCCGCTCTGCTGTATGTGGTCACCAAGGAACCCCAGCCGGCCAGCGCCGTTTAATGAAAATGAAAAAATACCCGGATTCCATAAGGGAGTCCGGGTTTTTTATTGATTTCTAGGTGTTTTATCGACCCAGGCGCTCAATCAGCCGGGTTCTTCTATCAATTTCCAGCTTGTCAAAGATGGTTTGCATATGCTTTTTCACCGTGCTTTCAGAGATAAAAAGCTTGCTGCCTATTTCCGCGTTGCGCAAGCCGCTGGCCGCCAAATTGGCTACTTCCCTTTCCCGGGCTGTCAGCGTTTGGGGCAGATTCGCGTGTTTCTCGATGGTCCGCTCGGCAGGCACAGCTGGCATCGGCACGGATTCCCGCGACAGAATCATGTCAATAAAGGGGCGGTATTTCTTCAGGCTGGGGTGTTCCAGCAGAGTCTGGATATACTCCCGATGGTTGGAGAACATGGCCATCAGCTGATCCCCGCTGGCAAGCGCCAGGGCTTTCTCCACAGCGGCCAAGGCCTCCCGCTGCCTGCCGGAGGCAAGCTGGCAAATGGCGACAGCCGTGTTCATAATCATCCGGGTGACGGTATTGCAATGGTTAGCGTCCTGTGTCAGCACAGCTTCCATTTCGCCCAGCGCCCGGTCGATCTCCCCGCGCATGAGCAGTTCCACCACCTGTACATGCAGCGACATCTGCGATAAGAGGGAGTTGCCTCTGGGCATCCGTCCTGCCTGCCCGGTAATCCCAGGCGCCATACCCATTTCCTGCATCATGGACAGCATGATGCTGCGCACCGACGACAGCATATAATCATTCATGGCAGAGGACTTTAGCGCCGGGAAGCTGTCGGTGCTTTCCTCCAGATACTGCAGGGCTTTATGCGCGCCTTCGATGTCTTTGTGGGCGATGGCGATGCGCGCCATCAGCAGCGCCGCGCCGTACACCACTGTCGGCTGCTGCGCCTGCTCGCCAAGAGCCGCCGCGGTATTGGCAAACGCGCTTGCTTCGTCCAGGCGCAGCTGCATACTGGCCAGTTCTCCCCGGTAGAGGATATCCGCGCCAAAGCCCCGGCCGCCAAAGATTCGCTGGTAATCTTTAAGCAAGGCAGTCAACTGCCCGGCAATCCTCTCCCCCTGCCCGGGCTGGTGATAAAAAGCAAACCAGATGGAGGGGCAGCCAAAGAGGAAAGGCTCCTCCCTGGGAATGGAGCGGGGCGCGCCCTGCAAATACCTCTCGGCCTGCAGCAGCACAGCATTCATTTTTTCCAGGTCCGGCAACTGGCGCATCATGGATACCAGCAGCCATTCCCCGTATAGCGCCGGCTCTTCTTCCGGGGTCATAAAAGTGGCAGCCAGGGACATGGCCTGGGCATATGCCTCCATATCCCCCGCTGCGTATTGATGGTATGCAAGGCGCAATAGGGAAATAGGGTACTGCTTGAACAGTTCCACAGGGGTTGAGGCGACAATTTCCCGCGCGACCGCCTCAAAGGGCATATCCCCTGCCTTGGTGAAAGTGAGCAGTTTCAAATCCAGCGCCAGGATAGACTCATAATCTTTTATGGCATAGTAACATGCGATGGCTTCGCTGATTTCGCCTCGGGACGCAAAGCGGTGGCCCGCGCGGCGGTAAATCTCATTCCAGACAGCGGATGGCGCGTTGTCGAGCCTTCCCCTTAAAAACTGTTTCAGCGCGGGGCGCAGGGTGTAGGTTTGCCTCGCCTCATCCTCACTGAGCAACGGAATGGAAGCCAGCAGAGATAGGGAAGCGTCATCCAGCTGGGGAATGCCCCATAAGTCGCATAGATCCCCTTCGTTCACCTCATCAAAAAACGCGAGGGCCAGCAGGTTCTTTCGTTCTTCCGGTCCCCGGCGGTCAAAATACAGCCGCGCCAGAAGAACAGGAACCGGCCACCTGGGGTTGTCCGCCCGGTTGAGCGTGTCCTGCACCCCCATGGCCACCGCGATTGTCCAGCCGTGGGTTTTATCCAGAATTTCCTGCGCCTGCCTGGTATCAATCGTCAGTCCGGCTTGGCTGTAATAATTCCGGATATCCTCCAGGTCAAACATCAGGTCGTTTGTACCTATCCAGTTCAGGGCAAACGCGCTGTACCTGGCGGCAAAGGGCAGTTCGAACCCCTGGCCAATCAGGATGATGTGCAGGGATTCACAGGTATGGTTGATGAGGGCATTGACCACCATGGGCGGCACAATGCCAAGAAAATGATCAAAATCATCTATCACCAGGAAGGTGCTCTGGTTGACGGGGCAGGTGATGCTGCGCAGAATATCCGCGCCCTGCACTTCCCCGCCATCGAATATATCGATTTGGGACAATGCCTGGGCAGAGCTGGGATCGAACTGGGCTACCTGCTCGTAAAAGCCGCGCCAGCCATTCTGCTGATCTTTCCAGACAGGGGGGCACCAGAAAAAATCCGCATGGGTCAGTTCCTTCTCCAACTGGCGCACAGCGGTCGTCTTGCCATAGCCTGAGGGAGCAGCGATGATGGTGGCGCCAAACAGCTCGGCGTCCCTCAATTTAAGCGACAGACGCCTGGGCAGATAGGACAACCCGGTTCTCCGCATCGGTTTTTCTCCCCCATCAGCAGGGCAAACTTACATCTTTTGATACCTCTACTGATTCTCATTCTACACGAAGATGGGGAGCATGACAAGCAGCAGGGAAGATTCCTTCCCTGCTGCGGGTTATCTTGTGGTGTCAGCGGTGAGCGTAGAGAATGGCTTCTCCCCAGCTCCAGTAGTTTTCGGGGTGATAATCCGTCAGCCCCGACAGATCGGAATAGATGTCGGTGTAGATATTGGTATACAGGGGGATGATGGGCAGTATCTCCGCCAGACGCGTCTGGTAGGAGCGCCAGATCTGCACGTAGGCGTTGCGGTTGTTGGCGGTTCTGCGCAGGCTGACGCTCAGGTCGCTGAGCTGTTTATCCATCAGCGCCGCCGGGTTATTACCCATGTCGAAGGATTCCGCCGAGTACCCGGCTGGGTTGCCCGTAAAATCCTTCATGAAGTTGCTGCCCAGGAACAACAGATCGCTTGTTCTTTCCCCCTGGCGGTAGTACTGCTTCAGCAGGGTGGGCATGTTCAGCATAGCCAGGTTGAACTGAGCGCCAATTTTGGGCAGGTTCTGCTCCAATTGTCTGGCGACGATATCAGCCGCTAGGTTGTCCGGGGTGATGCCCAGGGTAATACTCAGCGGGATAAGACCCGCCGCTCCCTGCCGGTGGCGGATGCCGCCGGCCTTTTCATCGTAGGGTTCCCCCAACTCATTGAGTATAAAGCCGTCCTCCACAACGGCCTGCAGTGCCAATTCCTGGTTGAGGTTATAGACGGGAATGCTGTTGATTTGCGCTCTGAACTCGGGAGAGCGGGCGGTGACCAGACCATAGAAGCCAGACACACGGAACCCCTTGCCGCCGATGAATTGGTCAATCATGGTTGGTACGTCCAGGCTGTAGGCGACCGCTTTGCGCACACCCACGGTGGACATAACTTCCTTTTCGGTAGCGGCCAGAAGATAAGCCATGCCTTCCCGTTCATACTCCACAGAATGCAGCGAAGCATCCTGGGCGGCGGCATCGGTCACGCTGCGGGCTGTCGCTTTGTTTATCAGGTCCACTTCCCCGTTTTTGAGTTTCGTGATGATGTCCTTGTTGGCGATTGGCTCATACACCAGGCGCTGGATGGTGGGTTTCTGTCCGTATGGATTGCCTTGGAAATTGGGGTTGATATCCATTTCCGCCCTGCCCGTGAGGGGGTCATAGGAAACCAGGCTGTAGGGGCCGGATGTCACCATGGGATGGCTCAGGTAACCCGTTTCAGGGTTCAGCATGGATTCCATCAGCACATCCAGCGTCCACGCGCCGGAGACATAGGCGCCCTGGCCGTCATCTTTGATATCGCTGCCCGGCACGATTACCTGGTAGGGATACGGCTGCACCAGGGCGTAGATCATTTCGTTGGCGTGGGGGAAGCTCTCGGGCGTAATGGTCAGGCTGAAGGACATGTCCCCCAGCAGCCGCACGCCCGCAAAGGGCTTGGTCGGGTCCTGCACATAGTCCTGCGCGCCTTTGATATAGTCGAACACGATGGGGGAACCACCGAGGCCTTCTATGTAAGGAGAGGAGGACAGCAGCACGGAAAACACATAATCCTTAGCGGTAATGGGGCTTCCGTCGTTGTAGCGGAGACCGGGTTTGATTTTGAAGCTGAATGTTTTGCCACCGTCATTTTCATCCCGGGTTGTCAGGTTGATGAGAACAACCTCATTCACTTCATACTGCTGGTCGAGATTCTCATAAATGGTTGGGTAACCGTGGAGCAATAGGCGCATATCCACATCGGATGTATTGTTGCCCCACATGTTGGTGGTGAAGTTGCCACTCATCTGGGTTGTGGATGCTACCACGAGAGGTTTTCCCCCCTCCGCGGCCAAAGCCGCGGAGGGCAGGGTCATCATCAGTGCTAGCACCATCATGGTAAGTATTATTCTTCGTTTCATCGTTTTTATCTCCATTCTCTTGGTGGTGCTGGCGCTGCGTTACTCGAATGTCTCGCCCATGTTGCCCGTGATATTGCCGGGAGCGCCGGGGATGATTTCGGGGGCATCCGGGAGGATGACCGGCTGCGGGACGGGCGGCAGAACGGGCGGGACGGGCGGCGTTTGCTGCTCGACCAGGGTATTGATGATAATCAGGCGGCCGGCTGCCAGCCCCTGGTAAGTAGGCAGGTAGTTGGCCAGGACTGTCGTTTCGCGCAGGGTATAGACATACAGGTTGCCGCCGCTATCGCGGATAGGCAGGTTCGGATACGAGATGATCCAGCCATTGGCGGCGCTGATAGTAACTGGTTGTCCCAGGGGGATGTTGTTCTGCAACAGCTGCGCCTGGATGGAAGTTGGCCGCAGGCCAAATGCATTGTTGTTGTCCGTCCATTGTTTTTCAAGCACGATGTCCATTGTCTGCGGTGTAAACGTGTTATTGAACGTTACGCTATCTGGTTTGATAACTGTCGCTTCCAGTTGATGTCCGCCGATGTCTTTCACCTGAATGGTGAAGGCCAGCGTTCTGGGGTCGTAGCTCATGCCAGCCTCTCCGCCATCCACTTCCTGTATGGTGTAGGCGTGCTCGCCAATGTCATCCTGGGTAAAGGTCAGTGGGCTGAAGGGGATGTTGCCATTTGCAGTGTTCTGCACCGTCTCAATCAGTTCACCGTCTTTCCTCAGTTCGAAGCTGAATTCCTCCTCCGCCATAACGCGGCCCGTTAGTTCTTTGGTGGGGTTCAGATTTTCGTCAATGTCGTAGGCACCGCTGGCCTGGTAGATGTTGGTTACGGTTGTCGCAATGTCCTCACCCATCATGGTGCCTGACGCGTACTCATCATACGTCACAATGAATCCGTCTGGCTTCGTCTCCTCCACTTGGTAGGAAATCCCATAGGGCAAATTCGTGATGGAATGGCTCTGACCATGTTTGAGGCTGAAGGTGAACGCATTTCCCTCTTCACCGTCCAGCACCACACGGAACTGGAAGGATTCTGTTTCCGTGTACTCGGTGCCCGCAATCTGTTTGGTGATTGTGAGTGTTGATGTCTTGATGCTGTTGATAACAGACATGCCGCCCAGGTCATTTTTCACGTATTCAGGGCTATTGTAACCGGTAAGCACTGTCTGCTCCGCAACCTCATAAGATACCCTCTCTCCCTGATAGTACACAGGCAGCCCTACGAAGGTGTGGGTTTCTTTGTCGGTATTCTTATCCAAGGTTACTTTGCCGTCTGCGCTCATCTGCGTCTTGGAGGCGGAGGCATCCCTTAGATCCACCCACGGAATGGTTTGACCTCCAACCTTGGCAACCAACTGCATCGTCACAGGAGCGCGAAGGTTGTTCCGGTTTTCAAAGTCTTCCCACACCTTTTCTACCAGGAAGGTTGTGGTTTCCGGGGTATGGGTGTTCGTCAGGTCGTGGCCGTTGGCTTTGGACTCGTAGCCGTCCACGTCCACTTCCTCGATGGTGTACTGTATTTCCTGACCATTTGCGTACTTGGGCAACTCGGTGAAGGAGTAGGTCCAGGGCTCGGATACTACCTTGCTGTCCACCTCTGTTGTGCCGTTCAACAGTTTGACCGTGATGCTCGTCGGCCGGATGCCGTCCTGGTTATTGTTGTCCTCCCAGAACTTAGTGCCGTTTACGCTGGTGGTTTCCGGTGTGTGGGTGTTGGTCAGGTCGTGACCGTTGGCTTTGGACTCGTAGCCGTCTACGTCCACTTCCTCGATGGTGTACTGTATTTCCTGACCATTTGCGTACTTGGGCAACTCGGTGAAGGAGTAGGTCCAGGGCTCGGATACTACCTTGCTGTCCACCTCTGTTGTGCCGTTCAACAGTTTGACCGTGATGCTCGTCGGCCGGATGCCGTCCTGGTTGTTGTTGTCTTCCCAGAACTTGGTGCCGTTCACACTGGTGGTTTCCGGTGTATGGGTGTTCGTCAGGTCGTGGCCGTTGGCTTTGGACTCGTAGCCAGTTACGTTCACTTCCTCGATGGTGTACTGTATCTCCTGTCCGTTTCTGTATTTCGGCAGGTTGGTGAAAGAGTATGACCAGGGAGCGTACACTTTTTTGCTATCCACCTCGGTTGCGCCGTTCATCAGCTTGACCGTGATGCTCGTCGGCCGGATGCCGTCCTGGTTGTTGTTGTCCTCCCAGAACTTGGTGCCGTTTACGCTGGTGGTTTCGGGTGTACGGGTATTGACCAGGTTTCGGCCGTAGACTTTGGTTTCATATCCATCCACGGCTACTTCCTCGATGGTGTATTTTGTCTCTTTACCATTAGCGTACTTGGGCAGGTTGTTGAAAGCATACTTCCATTCGGGTCCTGTCACCGTTTGTCTGTCCACCTCGGTGGTGCCGTTCATCAGCAGCACGGTGATGCTTGCTGGCCTCAAGCCCTCCAGGTTGTCATGATCCTTCCAGGTTTTTATACCCTCCACTTTGGTGGTTGCAGGCGTATGGGTATTAATCAGGTTGTAGCCGTCAACTTTGGTTTTGTAGCCTGGTACATCCACTTCTTTGATGGTGTACTGTATCTCTCTTCCATTGGCGTACTTGGGCAAACCAGTAAAGGAGTACGTCCACTCCGGTCCTTGAACGGTCTTTTTATCAACGACCTTTCTGCCGTTCATCAGCTGCACAAGGATGCTCCTGGGCCGGATACCATCCTGGTTGTCTTTGTCATCCCAGGTCTTTTTGCCTTCCACGCTGATGGTTTCAGGTATGCGGGTGTTGATCAGGTTGTAGCCGTATTTTACTTCAGACATGTAACCAGCCACATCCGCCTCGGCAATGGTATACTGAATCTCCTTGCCGTTTGCGTACTTGGGCAGGTCTTTGAAGGTATATTCCCAGTCAGGTCCTTTTACTATCTGCCTGTCAACCTCGGTGATGCCGTTCATCAGCAATACCGTGATGCTTGTCGGCCGTGCGCCATCCTGGTTGTTGTTATCCTTCCAGGTTTTCGTGCCCTGTATTTTGATAGTCTCCGGTATATGCGTATTCGTCAGGTCGTAGCCATTGGCTTTGGATGTGTAGCCTTCCACGTACACTTCCTTGATGGTGTAGTGAATCTCTTTACCATAGGCGTACTTGGGGAGGTTTGTGAACGAGTATGTCCAGTCCGGCCCCTGAACGGTCTTTTTATCCACAATCTTCTTGCCGTTCATCAGCTGCACTATGATGCTAGTCGGCCGGATCCCATCCTGATCTTCGTTATCATTCCAAGTCTTTTTGCCTTCCACGCTGATGGATTCAGGTGTACGGGTGTTAATCAGGTCGTAGCCGCTTGTTTCAGATGTGTAACCTGCTACGTCCGCTTCCTTGATGGTGTAGGTAATCACTTTGCCGCCAGCGTATTTGGGCAGGTTTTTAAATACATACTTCCAATCAGGTCCTGTTACTGTCTGCCTGTCCACCACGGTGTTTCCGTTCATCAGCAGCACCGTAATGCTTGACGGCCGGGCACCGTCACGATTGTTGTTGTCCTTCCAGGTTTTAGTACCGCTTATCATGATGCCGGAGGGCGAATAGGTAAACACAACGTCAATCACACCGCGAATGATTTTGATACTGACGCTGTTTTGCGGCGGGAATGTTTGTGTTTCGGTTTTTCCCGTCTTTTGATCACGATAGGTTACGGTAATCTTTGTCAATTCAAAACCTTCCGGATTCCAGCGGTTGATGCTCAGCCTTGAATCGATTTTCAATCCGGTTTTCGACTGGGCGGTATCCGTGTAGCTTTGCCCGCCGTATACATGATAGACATTCACCGATCCTATGGATGTGAATCCTGTTGAAACCGATTTGATGTCGTATCCGCCCGCCGTGGTGTCAACCGTCAAGCTGAAGGTAGCCGGCGGGATGTAACTGCCCAGATTGATGTAGGCATACCGTACGGGCTTGTTTTCCTCCGCAATACGTTTTGAGTAGATAATCGGAGCATAATTTCCATTATCCAGCCATACCACGGTACCATTAATTTTAACAGTTTTAATGTCCTTGAATGTTCCGCTTTCCTGCTGCTGGGTAACGGCAATCCAGTAGCTTCCCACTGGGATGCCGGGCTCCCCATCGTCTTCCTGGTAAATCGCGATCGCGATTGTCTTATCATTGGGGCTTTGACCCGTTAACTCAACATAGTTGCTCTCCTCATCTTTGTTGCCCGGCTCATACTCGGGCGGAATAATATTGCTCACACGCAGTACATTGGATGTGAGAAAGGGGCTTGCCAATACCAACGGCACGTTGCTGAGAAGCAGCACCAATGTCAGCAGGACAGCCATTGTTTTTCTGATCGAATGCGTCATATTCATACCTCTTTCTTTATAGTATCGTCGGCTTTATGTGACGCCGATCAGGGGTTCTCATTCAGGTACACGGCGATGCGCCATGCCCAAGATGCGTTGCTTTCAGATAATGTATAGGAGTAATGCAATGCGTTCGCGCCATCCTGGTTAATCCAAGCGCCAATCACGGCGCCGCTCTCACTCATGGCCGCGTGCTGCCATACGGTGGTATAGTTCATGCCCTCCATGCCGACAATGCGCGCTCCCAGGCTGATGACATCGCCATAGTGCGCTTCCTCTTTCTGGTTCAGCCAAGCGTACACAGCGGGCGGTACAGACGAATCCTGTACAGCGGGCACCAAATTGACAAGGGGCAGGTAACCGGTAACACCGTCCAGGGAGATGTGCGCCCAGGTTCCATCCTTGCTGAGCACCGTTACCAGAGAATCCGGCTGCAGCAAGGTGATGCGGTCAGCGTCCGCGGAAGGCGCGTTATACAGGTACAAGGCATTCGCGCCTACTGACAATGTTCCCACCGGGATGACATGAGCCGTCTCGGCAACTGCGCTCTCCTCAGCGGGCAGTACCTCAAGCGCCAGTTCTTCAGAGTTCTCTTCCACTGTCAAGGCAGCTTCTTCATGCGGAATCTCTTCTTCATCATTAATGGTGGGAAGGTCTTCCTCGATGGGCAGCGCTTCCGGTTCTCCCTCCATTACCGCTTCCCCATCAATGCTTGGATGGGGTTCGTCGGGAAGGTCGGATTCTTCCGCGTCCTCAGTTACTGGTTCAGTCCCGGTTTCTTCTTTGGGCTCTTCTATCTGATCGGGGGTATTGTCTCCTGGGATTTCCTCTTCTGAAGGAGCCTCCTCTTCTTGAGGCTGCTCTTCCTTTATTTCGGCATCAGGTTCTACTATTTCGTCCGAGGGTTCATCCGCGGGCGTTTCTTGGTTCAAACCATCCTGATCATGCAAAACAGGTTCTGTGTTTTCTGGCAGTTCAGGGTTTTCATCCTGCGTTTCATCTGAATTTTCCAGCACCTCAGGGTTGGGTGTTTCACTAGGTTTGTCAGGATTTCCCTCGGTGGCTATTTCTTCCCCGAGCTCCAGCTCAGAGTTTTCCTCTGTTTCGGGTTCTGATTCCTCAAGCTCTTCCACTTTGGGGTTTTCAATCGTCTGGTTCTCCGAGGGATTTGATTTTTCAGCGTCAGGCTCATCCGGAATCACCGGTTCCTTGGTTTCCTGGGTTGGCGGAGCCAAATCCTTTTCAGGCTGCTGAATTTCGGGTTCCGGAATTTTTATCTCTTCTTGCGGTTGTTCCTTGGACGGATTGTCCGCCGGCTTATCTTCCGCAGGGGCTTTGACCTCTACGGGCGCTTGCTCTGCAGGCGGCGCTTCCACGACAGGAGCGGGCGTCGCAGCGGGCGGCGGGGGCACCGGGGTCGCGGGAACAGTTAAGCCGTTTGGCGCGGGGGTCACGCTGTTGGAGAAGTCTTCCACTACGCCATGGGTAGCGGCGCCGCTAGCGCCGGTAATGGTAATCTTCATCCGGTAGGCATTGCGGGCATTGCCGGCGTTAAGGGTCACGCTCAGGCTGCTGCCTCCCCCTATATCAGACCATCCGCCGCCTGAAGAGGTCTGCCAGGTAAGTGAGTAATGGAGTCCGTCATATCCGTTGATATGGGCGGATAAACGGGCAGAGTCTCCAGCGACAGGGTTTGCGCCTGCGGAGCCGGAGACACTGACAGACCGCGCGGCATACGCGCTGCCAAGAATATTCTGCAATGGTTGTGCGTCAGATGCCAGGCTAGTTGCAGCCGGCAATAAAACAATGGTGATGGCAACCAAAATCGCCAGGCCTTTGTTGATGATGCTGATGTGTTTCATATTGATCCTCCTCATACCAAATAAAAAATTGATTCGATAAGCAACATTTGGTGTCGGTCAGTTTGCATGGACTGGGAGGTAAGGTTATCTCCGAAGGACAAATTGCCCTTATATCTTTGTTGCCATTCTAATTTGAAATGTATCAATTGAATATTGTACGAAAGTATACTTTTTCCATCTACTACTTTAGTAGTAGATGCCCTTGCCCAAGGGGTATCGTGCATTGAGTAAAGACAAGTACCGCACATTGCTTCATCTTCCAGCCTTTCCTACTATGTTGAGTGACACGAAAAGAAATTTTCTGCCATTGGGAAAAAGAGAATGTTTGTATTTGTCATGTATTCGTAAAGGAAAACATCCCCGCATATGGCGGGGATAGCAAACTGTACACATAGAAAAAGCCGGAGTGCGTTTGCACTCCGGCTCGTCAGATTTGAACTTTTATCAGACTACGCCCTGGGCCATCATGGCTTCGGCGACCTTCTGGAAGCCGGCGATGTTGGCGCCGGTGACATAGTCGTTTTCGTCCTCGGCGTATTGTTTGGCGGCTTTGGACACATTGTTGAAAATGTTGACCATGATGCCCTTGAGCTTCTCGTCCACTTCTTCCCGGGTCCAGCTCAGGCGCATGGAGTTCTGGCTCATCTCCAGGCCGCTGACGGATACGCCGCCGGCGTTGGCCGCTTTGCCCGGGGCAAACAGCACGCCTTGTTGCTGCAGGAAGGTGGTTGCATCGGGGGTGGTGGGCATGTTGGCGCCTTCGGCCACAACCTTGCAGCCATTGGCTGCCAGGGCTTTGGCCCCCTCGATGGGCAGCTCGTTCTGGGTGGCGCAGGGCAGGGCGATGTCGCAGGGGACATTCCAGATTCCCACGCTGCCCGGGTGATAGGCACCCTTTTGCTCGGCGTAAGCTGAGATGCGCCCGCGCTGCACTTCCTTGATCTGTTTGACCAGGCTTAAGTCAATGCCGTTCTCATCCGTGATGTAGCCGTCGCTGTCGCTCATGGCGACGACGGCGGCACCCAGCTCCATGGCTTTTTCCGCGGCGTAGATGGCCACATTGCCGCTGCCGGACACAACCACCTTCTTGCCCTGGAAAGAATCGCCCTGTTTGGCCAGCATGGCTTCCACAAAGTAGCACAGACCATAACCCGTGGCTTCCTTGCGGCCGATGGAGCCGCCGAAGCTTAAGCCCTTGCCGGTGTAAGCGCCTGTATACTGGTTGGTGATGCGCTTATACTGGCCGTACATGTAGCCGACTTCCCGGGCGCCCACCCCGATATCGCCGGCGGGCACATCCAGGTCCGCGCCGATGTGGCGGAACAATTCGGTAATCAGGCTCTGACAGAAGCGCATGACTTCCCCGTCGCTTTTGCCATGGGGGTCAAAGTCCGCCCCGCCCTTGCCGCCGCCCATGGGCAGGCTGGTGAGGGAGTTTTTCAGCGTCTGCTCCATCGCCAGGAATTTCAGGATGCCCAGGTTGACGCTGGGGTGAAAACGCATGCCGCCCTTGTAGGGGCCGATGGAACTGCTCCACTGGATGCGGTACGCGCGGTTGACCCGGACATTCCCCGCGTCATCCGTCCAGGGCACCCGGAACTGGATGACCCGCTCCGGCTCGACAAAGCGCTCCAGCAGGCCGGCCTTCTCATACTCGGGATGCTGATCGAATACCTTGCTGAGGGAAACAACCATTTCCTCAGCGGCTTGTAAAAATTCCTTTTCGTGGGCGTTCTTTTTCTTGAGTTCTTCCAGCACGCGGCTGACATATGCGTTCATACCCATTCCCCCTTCCATTGATTGCAATGAAATTGTATACAAACTTTCTTCACCTTGCAACGTCTGCCCTGTATTTTGCCTGTGTTTTCAGGGTATATTCGCGTAACCGCTGTCGTTTGACAGCGTCCGCCCATGCTTCTATAATGGGTGCGAAAGGATGGTTGAATGATGAAACGTTTTCTGTGCGCTGTGTTCCTAGTGGTTATGCTGGTGGGCATACTGCCCGCCCAGGCAGCAGACCCCCTGATTACCTTCTATCTGAATGGGGATCGGGAACAGCAGCGCATCGCCATCACCATCGATGACTGGTACGAGCCGGAGATGCTGCCGGATTTTCTGGATCTGGCGAGGGAATATGATATCAAGCTGACGTTGTACCCCATCGGCATCAACCTGAAGGAAGAAAACCGGGACAGCTGGCTGCGCGCCCTCGCGGAGGGGCATGAAATCGGCAACCACAGCAACACCCATATCAGCTTTGAGGATCTCTCCCGGGACAGGGTGGAGCGGCAGCTAAACAATATGGAGAAGAACCTTACGCAAACCCTGGGGCAGGAATACACTGTGAACACCCTGCGCTATCCCTTTGGCGCCGGGCGGCACAAGGGCACCCGTTCCTCCCTGGCCAAGGCGGTGGCAGACGCTGGCTACATCCACGTGGTGCTGTGGGACATTGATACCACCGACCCCAAGGAAATCCTGCGCAAAGTGAAGAACGGCAGCATCATCTTGCTGCATTCCAACCGCAAGGATTTACGCACCTTGAAGGCTGTACTGCCCACATTGAAGGAGCGGGGGTATGAAATGGTAACCGTCAGCGACCTGCTGGGGCTGACCAAGACAACCCCTCTCCCCCAGCCCAAGGTAACCAAATAACTGAGATAGATGACAACACCCCGCTTGCTCAAGCGGGGTGTATTTTATTTGATGTATCCAGGCGGCACCCGGAAGGATTCCTCCGGCGGGGAAACAAAACGCATGCTTTCCCCGGTGGAAGGATGGACGCATTGCAGGGCGTAGGCGTGCAGCATCAGCCTGGCTGCCTTGGGCATACCCTTTACCCCGTACAGGGGATCCCCCAGCACCGGGTGATGGAGATGGGCCATATGGACGCGGATTTGGTGGGTGCGCCCGGTAATCAGCTTGATATCCAGCAAAGCCCTATCCTGCGACTGGGTAACCACGGACCATGCGGTCTGGGCAGAGCGCCCGTAGGCGATCACCGCCATTTTCTTCCTGTCCTTCAGACTTCTGCCGATGGGGGCGTCCGCTAGACCCTGGGTTTCCCGCATGGTGCCTGCCACCACGGCGAAATAGTGCTTGTCCATCTTTCTATCCGCCAACTGCCTCGACAGGCTGAGATGTGCCTTGTCATTCTTGGCCACCAGCAGCAGACCGCTGGTGTCTTTATCCAATCGATGGACAATGCCGGGCCTCTTTTCCCCGCCGATGCCGCTGAGGCCATCCAGATGATACAGCAGCGCGTTTACCAGGGTACCTGACTCGTTGCCGTTGGCGGGATGCACCACCATGCCGCAGGGCTTCACCACCACGGCCATGTCCTCATCCTGATAAAGGATTTGCAGGGGCATTTCCTCCGCCCGCACGGCGGTGTCCGCCGCCTCGGGCAGGGTGATTTCCACCGTATCCCCTGGCCGCGTCTGATGAGATGGTTTGAGGATGACAACGCCATTCACGCTGACATGCCCCTGACGAATCAGGGAAGCCGCGCGGGAACGGGTCAGCCCTTCTACGGAGGCGACAACATCCAACCTGCCCCCGCCATTTGTCTGAAGCATTTTCATGCCTTCTCCCCCGGCAGGCGCAGTACAGCCAACGCCGTCAGCCCCGCGCCTAGGGTAATCAGAATATCTGCAAAGTTGAAGATAGGAAATTGCACAAACAGCAGTTCCAGGTAGTCCACCACATAGCCGCGAAGCAGCCGGTCCGCCAGGTTGCCCAGCGCGCCGCCAAAGATCATGGACAGGCTGAAGGACAGTAGGCGGTGCTGCCGCATCCGATGGGCAAAGATGACCAGCACCGCTATCAGCAGCAGGGAGGCGAGAAGGACAAGCCAGGGGCTGCCGGACAGCATGCTGAATGCCGCCCCGGTATTGCGCGTTCCGTGCAGAGCCAACACGCCCGGCAGCACAACCGCCTGGGCATCCTTGAAAACCAGTTTCAGCGCCTGATCCGCCGCCGCCAGCAGCAGGGATATCATCAGCCAATGTTTACCGCGCATGCCATCCTCCCTCGTATTCTGCTGGCATTATAAAAAATGCGGCTTCAGAAAGCAAGGGTGAGTGGCGGGTGCTCCTGCGGGTATACTCTGCAGGAGGTGAGAAATCATGAAGAAAACACTTGCGCTTCTGCTGGCTGCCCTGATGCTGATACCGGGCGCTTACGCGGAGCAAAACACAGGAGATACCATGAACAAAACAATTTATCTGGCCGGCGGATGCTTCTGGGGCGTTGAACACCTGATGTCGCTGGTGCCGGGGGTGATGGACGCTGTCAGCGGATACGCCAACGGCACGCTGGAGAACCCCACCTATGAACAGGTCATCAAAGGGGATACCGGGCATAGGGAAACAGTCAAGGTAACCTACAACCCCGCGGAAGTATCGCTAGAGGCGCTGCTGAAATTGTATTACAGCGTCGTTGACCCGCTGACCCCCAACAAACAGGGCAACGATGTGGGCACCCAATATCAGGCGGGCATCTATTATGATGACGCAGACAGCAAGACCATCGTGGAAAACCTGGCAAAGCAGGAAGCTGCCAAGCACGCGGCATTCCACATTGAAATCGGCGAGCTGCAGAACTTTTTCCTGGCGGAGGATTACCATCAGGATTATCTGGTGAAAAACCCCGCCGGTTATTGCCATATCCCGTTATCCGCCTTTGAGGAAGCGAAAAAGATTGGACAGGAGACCGAAGAGTTGAAAGCACAGTACCGAACGATTACCCCCAAAGACGCCCTGCAGCTAAAGCAGGAAAACCCTGCCGCCGTTTATCTGGATGTGCGCACCCCTGCCGAATACAGGGACGGACATCTGCCCGAAGCCGTCAACCTGCCGCTGGATGAACTGCAGAACAGAATCGGACAGGCTTACCCGGACAAAAACGCCCTGCTGCTGGTCTATTGCCGTTCCGGCGCGCGCAGCCGCACCGCCAGCAACCTGCTGGTGCAGATGGGGTACACCCAGGTGTACGACCTGGGCGGCATCATCAACTGGCCGTATGACATTGTCAGATAATCGCTGAGACTACGATTGGCAAGTACATTGTAAACAATACAAGAGTCCATACAAAAAGCCGCCTCCCAGAGGGACGCGGCTTTTTTATGGTCTTATTCTTCGATGGTAATGGCGCTGACGGGGCAGGATTCACAAGCCTCGCGGCAGGTGTCCGAAATGCTGTCGGGCTGCTCGATGACCTCTGCCAGATTATCGTCGTTCATGCGGAAAACTTCGGGGCAGATGCTTTCGCAAAGGCCGCAGCCAATGCACAGATCCTGGTCTACAGAAACTTTCATACGAATCTCTCCTTCCTTGTGTTCATACACAGTATACACCATGCTTGTTCCTATTTCCTTGACGGAAATCACACTTCAGGGTTTTTCTCCCGGCTTGCTTCCCCCGCGTTTTTACTCTTTATATATTCATCCATGGCTTTGGCGGCGGCCTTGCCGGCGCCCATGGCCAGGATGACCGTGGCGGAGCCCGTTACCACGTCGCCGCCGGCGTACACACCCTCCCGGCTGGTTTGCCCCGTCGGCTCGTCAGTGATGATGCCGCCCCATTTGTTGGCGTCCAGCCCAGGGGTTGTCATGTGCAGCAGCGGGTTGGCCGAGGTGCCCAGGGCCATGATCAGGGTATCGATGGGCAGGAGGGTTTCGCTGCCCTCCACCACCACGGGACGGCGTCTGCCGGAAGCGTCCGGCTCGCCCAGTTCCATACGGACACATTCCACCCCGGTGACCCAGCCCTGCTCATCCCCCAGGATGCGGGTGGGGTTGTGCAGGAAATGGAACACGATGCCTTCTTCCTCCGCGTGCTCCACTTCCTCCAGACGGGCGGGCAGTTCCTGACGGCTGCGGCGGTAGATAACAAACACATCCGCCCCCAGACGGCGGGCGGAACGCGCCGCGTCCATCGCCACATTGCCGCCGCCCACCACCGCGACCCGCCTGCTTTCCATGATGGGGGTATGACTGTCCTTTTCGTAGGCTTTCATCAAATTGACACGTGTCAGGTATTCGTTGGCGGAGTACACGCCCTTGAGGGATTCGCCGGGTATGCCCATAAACTTGGGCAGCCCCGCGCCGCTGGCCAGATAGACGGCCTGGTAGCCCTCCTCAAACAGTTCATCCACCATGATGGTGCGGCCCACCAGATGATTCAATTGGATATCCACCCCAATGGCTTTTAAGCCGTCCACTTCCTGCTGCACGATGGCTTTGGGCAGCCTGAACTCGGGAATGCCGTACACCAGAACGCCACCGGCTTTGTGCAGCGCCTCAAAAACGGTAACATCATAGCCCATCTTGCGCATTTCCCCCGCGCAGGTCAGCCCGCTGGGGCCGGAGCCCACCACCGCCACCTTGATGTCGTTGCTGGGGGGCACCTGGGCTTGTTCGTGGGTATTCTCCATATGCCAGTCAGCGGCGAAGCGCTCCAGACGGCCGATGGCCACGCTTTCCCCCTTGATGCCCCGGGTGCAGACCTCCTCGCACTGAGTTTCCTGGGGGCAGACACGGCCGCAGACGGCGGGCAGGGCGGTATCCTGCCGAAGCACCTGATATGCGCCCTCAAAATCTTCCTTGGCGATCCTATCGATAAAACCGGGGATATCAATGCTCACCGGGCAGCCTGCCACACAGGGCTTGTTTTTGCACATGATGCAGCGCTGCGCTTCCAGCACAGCCATTTCAGGGGTATAGCCCAAGGCTACCTCGTCAAAGTTCTTTACCCGTCTATCCGCGGGCTGGGCGGGCATAGCGGTGCGGGGAATGGCCATTTTTTCCTTCATGTTCATGCCTGAACCTCCCGGGTGAACAGGTTGCAGGCTTCTTCCCGCGCGTGGACTTCCTGTTTCTTATACATTTGGGAACGGCTGATGGCCTCGTCAAAATCCACAAGATGCCCGTCAAAGTCGGGGCCGTCCACACAGGCAAACTGCATTTTGCCATCCACCGTCAGGCGGCAGCCGCCGCACATGCCGGTTCCGTCCACCATGACAGGGTTCATGGACACGACGGTCTTTATCCCATACTTCTTGGTCAGCTGGCTGACGAATTTCATCATCACCAGGGGGCCGATGGCGATGACCGCGTCATACTGGTTGCCTTCCTTGATCAGCTCTTCCAGCGCGGATGTTACCAGCCCTTTCTGGCCATAGCTGCCGTCATCGGTCATAATGCGCAGCTCGTCGCTGATGGCGCGGAACTCATCCTCCAGGATGACCAACCCCTTTTCGCGAAAGCCCACCACGCTGTGCACGGTAGAGCCCTGGGCATGCAGCGCCCGGGCGACCGGCCAGGCAATGGCGCAGCCCACGCCGCCGCCGACCACGCAGGCTTTCTTGATGCCCTCCAGCTCGGTGGGCTTGCCCAGGGGGCCCACAAAGTCGTGGATGCAGTCGCCTTCCTCCAGGCTATTGAGCTCCATGGTGCCGCCGCCCACCAGCTGGAAGATGATGGACACTGTTCCCTTCTCCGGGTCGGTTTGCGCAACCGTCAGGGGCAGACGGGTGGAATTGTCATTGGTGCGCAGAATCACAAACTGACCCGCCTTGGCTTTCTTGGCAATCAGCGGTGCCAGGACATCCATCCTGACAACCGTGTCATTCAGCGGGGTTTTCTTCACAATATCGTACATAGTACCTCCTTCACCTATATGAACATCCATTCATCCACATCTTATAGAAATTAGACATTTGTAGACATCTATAACGCAGCATGAAACTCCTACACATCTCCTGTGTACATCACCATGCAAAGTATACTATTTTGTCAGCAGATTCTGCAATAGTTTCAAATCAATGTACTTCGATCCCACGATGACTGAGTGATTATTGAGTGTCAATTCTAGATACTCACCTTGATAATTTCGATCAACAAATAGACTGACCGTTTCTCCAATCGCTTCCCCTTGATACTCACCGCTTATATACTGCATTGTGTCTACGCCGCTCAAGCGCTTCCCTACTTGATACGTGTCTAGCCATTCCACAGTATCCACTTCAGAAATCATCACTTTTTCGCTTGTTAAGCCGCCACGAAGGATTATGGAATCAGGCTGAAAATCTGCACTCAACTTTCCAACAAAGAAAAAATCAGACACAATAGCAAGAACCGCGATGAGTACCAATCCAATGTATTTTCTCCAGCCTTTTCTCATGCTTCCTCCCTAAAGAAACAAAGTCTACATATCGATTAAGGGCGCAACTACAATACATTTGAAGATTGTGTATGTGTACAATATCTGCACACATACACAATCATAAGATAGTATCACCCCATCAAATCATGAAGAATCATTTCAACATATTAGGCAGCCATAGGATTATTCCGGGGACAAAGGTTATCAGTAATGTGGTTAGTAAAGCAATAAGAATTAGAATCATCAAATGTTTATTAATGACAGTATTAACGGAAGTATTTGTCAGTCTTGCGGAAACGAAAAGATTTAGCCCCATCGGAGGGGTCACGAATCCAATTGCCAATGTTACAACCATGATAACACCAAATTGCACCAGATCAATGTTCAACGCTTTTACAATTGGTAGGAGCATAGGCGTAACAACTAGTATTGAAGCGCATGTTTCCATAAAGCATCCCATGACTAATAATAAAACAATTACCATTAACATGAATGAAGCATAACCACTGGAAACACTCATAATTAATTCAGCGAGCTTTGTTGGCACCTGCTGCCGTGTCATGACATAGCCATATGCGCTTGCTGCTGCGATAATAAACATAATCATAGCGGATGATACTACGCTTTCCTTTAAACAAGCATAGAACTTCTTCATGTTTAGTTCACGATAAATAACGAAGCCAACGAAGATGCCGTAGACAGAGGCTATCGCTGCAGCTTCTGTTGGAGTGAAGAATCCTCCGTAAATACCGCCAAGGATAATCAATGGCATCATCAAGCCCCAGATTGCACTGGCGAACTCTCGCAATACATCTTTCAATACAAACTTAATTCTATTCTGTACATGCTTTCTACCGTAAAAATACGCATACAGCGAGAAGAAAGCAGTAAGAATCACACCAGGAACAACACCGCCCATGAAAATCGCTCCGATATCCGCGCCGGCATTCATACCATAAACAACCATCGGAATACTGGGAGGGATAATGGAACCCAGTATACCGCCAATCGCGATACAAGCCAGTGTAAATTTCTCTTCATAGCCTTGCTCCAGCATTATTGGCACCATGACACTTCCTATACCAAGTACAGTTGCAGTGGCAGAGCCAGATATTGCTCCAAAGAACATGCAGGAAACAAAGGTTACAATGGCAACGCCGCCATGCATCCAGCCAACCAGAGAGGTTACAAATGTACACAGACGTCTGGAAACACCGCTCTTTTCCAACAAGCTACCGCAGAAAATGAATAATGGTATTGCCATGAACGAGAATAAATCAACACCTACGAACAATTTTTGCACAACCGCAATCATGTTGAAACCAGGTACATAGATGAGCATTGGGATAACAGAGCCAAGAACCAATGAATAGGCAATTGGCACCCCAAGAAAAACGAGACCAAAGAAAACTGCAAATACAGAAATCGTTAAAGCATCCATTATTCCATCACCTCTTTCTTTTGAGGTAGGTCAGCCGGCGTTTTCGGCTTCTTAATAAAATAATCCTGAATGAATAGTTCCACTTCCCTTATGATCGAAAAACCAAAGCCAAGAACCATCGAGGAATACATGAACCAATAAGGTATTTTGGTTATAGGTGCCTTTTGTCCGCTTCGAACCGCGTGCGCAACCAAGTCGATAGACAGTTTAAACAGCCAGCATAAAAGAGCTATGACAATCACTTGGATGATAATCATTAAAATCTTTCTTGCGTTTCCTTTAAGTAAGTCAGGTAGTATTGTTACGCTGACATGCGCTCTTTGCCTGGTGCAGATGATGATGCCAATGTAAATGCTCCATATCATTACATAGCGGGCTAATTCATCCGCCGCGGTAAACTGGATATTCAACCAACGGCATACGACAGAAACGGTAACGATGGTCATCATGGCGAACAAACAAAGCGCGCTGATTACCTCACCGATTTTCTGAAAAATATGATCAATTTTTTTAATCATTTTGCTACCTCAGAATACTATTGGGCGCGGTGCGCATGGCACCGCGCCGGTAAAGTTAAAACAATGCCTTACTCAGGCTTCCAGGTACCAGGATCCCCGCCAAACTGCTCACCCAGTTCTTTCACCTGCGCATACAGGGCGGCATCAATCAGTTTACCTTCGCCAACATAATTTGCATAGGTTTCGGGAACCATCTTGTCATAGAAAGTACCTAAGGCTGTTTTATCAAGTTCGATGAGCTCTGATCCTGCATCCTGCATTGTCTTTTCCCATGCGGCATCGGAATTTGCGGATTCCTGCCGCTGATAGGTCGTTGCGTCCGCAGCAGCGCGCACAACGGCATCCTGCTGGCTGGGGCTCATTCTGTCCCAGGTTAAGGTGCTCATGAGCAATGGAGCAGCGGCATAGTAATGCCAGGTTTTAGTCAAATAGGGCACATTATTATTCAAGCCGTTAACACCGATAACCGCCGTGGTTAATCCAACCGCGTCCAATGTGCCATTTGAAAGAGAGGTAGGCACCTCCGAAAACGCCATGGCGATACCGTTCGCGCCTAGCTGCCCATACCCAAACACCTGCATATTGTTTTCCAACGAACGGATTTTCAAGCCTTTCATGTCGTCCACTGATCTGACGGCTTTTGTCGACCCTACCCAGTAAAAGCCATTCTCCATTAATGCCAAACCCTTCAAGCTAAACTGGTTCAGGTTCTCCAGCATTGTCTTGCCAATCTCGCTATCAAGAACAGCATAGGCATGCTCACGGCTATTAAAGATGTAGGGAAAGTCAAACAACTGGAAATCATCAGTAAAGTTCGATAGAGGAGCTGCAGAAATCAAAGTTACGTCCACAGTGCCAAACTGGAGTGCTTCAACAACATCCCTTTCATTGCCTAACTGAGCAGAAGGGAATACTGTTAAGGACAGTGTTCCGCCAGAGTATTCATTCATGAGTTCACCGAACTTCACCATGCCCAGGTAGTAAGGATGCGTTGTGGGAAGGTTAATGCCGCCAATCATCTCAATTTTCTGATCCTGGGCGTACCCTACCGATAGAAGAGATATCATGCAAACCAAGATAAAAGCAAATGCGACCAAACGTTTCATTTTTTACCTCCAATATAATCGGATTACCAAATAGATCCTTCAATAAAACCGGGAAACCAGAAATGTTCCTCCTTTCTTATTATGATAGCGCGTCACGATATATCGAGGCGCAGGTTTCCACTGTCAGAGCGCGTGGGTTGAAGTTAAGCAA
The DNA here is from genome assembly GCA_937894675.1 of uncultured Clostridia bacterium. Lineage (GTDB taxonomy): Bacteria > Bacillota > Clostridia > Christensenellales > Aristaeellaceae > DTU024. Next base: position 37,181 of record CALCQO010000046.1, on the reverse strand, counting down.
CCTGGTTTGGCGTTCTAATGTTGACTGGGCAAACGGTTCTACATCCTCATCCGTCATTCCCAACTCACGGATACTTTTTATACCAATATCCTCTACCAATTGTTTCACAGATGCTACAGCTTTTAGCGCTGCTTCTCTATCATTTAGGCTTTCCACATTCTCACCCATTAGTTCCGCCATCTCCCTGAACAATGAGAGATTTCCAAGGGCATTGAACTTCATCACTGATGGCAGCAGAGCCGCGTTAGCCGCACCATGGGAAGTATGATATTTTCCTTCCATCGCATAGGCCATGGCATGGCACGCACCTAGTGAGGCAACTGCCATCGCCCAAGCGGCGTACATAGAGCCAAGCATCATGTTGTAACGTGCTTCAATATCCTTTCCATTTGCTACCGCTTTGCGCAAATTGGACGATATCAACCGGATTGCCTCGCGATGCAGCAGTCGTGTGATGGTATTCGCGTTATTCGACACATACCCTTCAATACAATGCGTGTAGGCATCCATTCCCACCGCTGCTGTCAAAGCAGGGGGACAGGAAACAGTAAGCGCAGGGTCGCATATCGCGACATTAGCCATAATAAAGCCAGAACAGATACCGCCCTTAACCCCAGTTTTCTCATTACGAAGGATACAGGCATTGGATACTTCTGATCCAGCGCCAGAAGTAGTGGGAATAAGAATCATGGGACAAACCGGATTGGGCACTTTGTCAATTCCAAAGTATTGTTCCACCGGCAATGGATTGGAGTGAAGAACTGCAATCGCCTTGGCTGTGTCCAAAGAACTGCCGCCCCCAAAGCCAATAATCCCATCATAATCATTAGCTTGCATAAACTCAGACGCTTGAAGTACCTGAGATACGCTTGGACTTGGCTCAAATTCACTATAAATGGAGTATTCAACCCCTGTATTGTCCAGGACATCTGTCACATGCTTGACATTCCCGCTCTCCACCATAAAGGGGTCACTTACCACAAGAACCTTCTTTATCCCCAAGCCCGCACAAGCCTGCTCTACTTGCTGTACGGCACCAACGCCAAACCGAATGTCTGTTGCAGATAGAAAATTGATCACTTTATTCATTTCAGTTAGCTCCTAATTCTGGTCATAAGAAAAGTTCTGCGCCATGTTAGATTAATAACTCTGGCGGAACACGATGGTCTTCAACTGGCTGAATTCCTTCAAGCATTCCATGGAAGACTGGCGGCCCAGACCGCTCTTTTTATAGCCGCCAAAGGGTGAATAAGGAGGTGCGTAAGAGCCGCCGCCGTTAATAACGCAAGTACCAGCCCGCACATTCTTTGCCACCTTTAGCAGGCTGTTGACATCCTTTCCAATAACGCCAGAACTAAGACCATAGATTGTATCATTGGCAATCTCAATGGCTTCATCCAACTCATCATAGCCAATGATAGACCATACCGGCCCAAAGATTTCCATGTCACGGGCGGCATCCGCAGTGCGCGGGCAATCCAGGACAGTTTGTTCCACGAAGGTTTTATTAAACCGTTTCCCACCAAGCAAAATCTTTGCTCCCTGGCTGACTGTGTGCTGAATCTGCTGTTCAATCTCTACTGCCGCTCGTTCCGCCACTACCGGCCCAAATGTTGTCTCGGGGTCAGTTGGATCACCAATTTTCATCTCTTTCAGCGCAGCAACCAGTTTCTCCATATACTCCTCTTTGATTGAATTATGGACAATGAATCTTTTGGAGGAATGGCAAATCTGACCGGAGCGCTTATTGCGGTTGTTGATGGATTCCTTCACAGCGCGGTCCATATCAGCATCAGGCAAAATAATCAGCGGATCGTTACCGCCAAGTTCCAATGTGCAGCTCGCAATGTTTCGACCAGCAGCCGCGCCGATTTCCGCGCCAACAGGGGTGCTACCTGTCATGGACACAGCGTCAATCCGCTCATCGTTATTCAACCACTTGCCAAGAACGGAACCGCTGCCTGTAATCGTTTGCAGCGCATTGCCGGGAACGCCGCTCTCCAGCATGAGTTCCACTACTCTGGTGATTGACAGAGGGTCATCAGACGGCAGTTTGGCGATAACAGCATTGCCCATTAAAAGAGCCGGCCATGCTTTTGTGCAGAAGGTGCCCACAGGGAAGTTAAAGGGGATAATCGCAAGGGCGACGCCTAGCGGCTCACGAACAGTCAGTACCAAATCCCCTTCGGTAGACGGACTATTGGATGGAGCAAAACTATCTCCACCCAGGTATCGCGCTCCTTCCAGCGCCGCATTAGCCCTTGCTAACGCTACGGCAATTTCTCCCTGCACCTGATTTGAGGGGACGCCTAACTCAGCAACAATACTGTCCCCGATTTCTTTACGATGCGCTTCCACAGCACAAGCAGCTTTATCCAGAATATCTATGCGCTTCCAAAGAGGTACCGCTGACCACTCCTTGAACCCCTTCTGCGCATTTGTCAACACCAGTTCAATATCATCTTTTGATGCCGAGGGCATGGTGTCGATAACCTCGTGTGTCGCTGGATTAAGAATCTCGAATGTCTTTCCATCTATCGCGTCAACTTTTTTACCACCAATCAGCATTTTCATCTCTTTTACCTCCAAGCACTATTTTATTGAACGAAACTGGTATACATCAAAGTATAGAAGCTTGCTTGGAGATGTCCAATATAAATAAATTATAATAATTATTGATAAGGAACACCGTTCTCGTAATAGATAAAAAACGAAGATTCTCTTACACTAATTCGGGATTCATGGTATAACTCGTTATATATCAATATACTTAAAGCAAGAATCAGGATAAAAACAAGAAGTACGATAAGTTTAACCTATCGTACTTATTCGATATGTCTATGTATTCAGTTGTTTTTGTAAAGTTTTTTACCGAAAAATAGGTTATGGGTATATGGGTGAATTATACTTTTTATCAGTTGGGAGCCATTTAATCACATAATCCCGAAAACTTCTTGCGGGTGGATGCATTTCGATTCTATTATTCCACGCCATGCACAGCGTTCTTTGCAAAATAGGATAGGAAATTTTCAACGCGACACATTTACTGAAGTCGACCCCGATAATCGGAGGTATCACCGCAACACCAAGTCCCGCGGCGACAAAAGCCGCGACCGTCCCATCTTCATTTGTTTCATACACTGTATTGGGATGTATATTCATCTTTGTAAAAACCTTTTCCAGATTGTTCTGAAAAAGGGTTAAATTGCTAAACGCAATAAAATCCTCACCATCAATTTCCTTGAGATTCACGGAAGTTTGGTTTGCCAGCCGATGAGACTTGTTAACTAATAAGTATAAATCCTCAATCAATATTGTTGTTTTTTGAACCGATCGATCCTTGGCAAAGTCTAAAAAATCAGTACAGAAACACAGGTCTACTTTCCCCTCTTCCAACAAGCCTAATTGTATCATCGTAGGATGCTGGGAAAGTTGAATCGCAATTTTGGGGTACTCTTTTCTAAATTCTTTCACAATATACGGAATCATGTTTACGCCTAATGAATAAAGGCAGCTGAGCCGAACAGTTCCAGAATCAGGTGAAATCAGCATATGGATTTTACTTTTTCCCTCGTCCAGCGAGTTAAGCGCGTCGGTGACATGTTCCAAAAAAATGCGGCCGAATACATTTAATTCCACTCCCCTGCCCTTGTAATCAAACAAGGGGCATCCTACTTCTACCTGCAGCGCTTTCATGGCTTGGCTTAAGGCAGGTTGACTGATGTTGAGAATCCGTGCAGCTTTCGTGAAATTCTCTGTTTCTGCAACAACTTTAAAATACCGAAGAAGCGGGTAGTTCAATTATCAATCCTTTCTTTTGTTTCTGAAAAACAAACGTTTTGCATGTAAGTAATAATAAACCTTGCTTTGCCTCTATGACAAGATAATTTGTTGGCAATAGAGTGAAACCGGAGGCAGCCCGAAGGCTGCCTCCCGTCGGTTCATTACGTGAAATATGGATACCCGTTGGCGGCGCGGCATTCTTCCGGCTGGACGAACTGAGCGGGGTCCTCCCAGTTTAAATCCGGCTCGTCGGAGATGCTGCATCCCTTGCCGCAGGCGCGCTTGCACTCGGGAAAGCGGGTGCAGGGAAAGTTCAGGCAGCGGCGCTCATCCCCCGTTTGCTGCGTTACCCCATCATGGATAGAAGCCCGAGGGCGCCTGGTTGAGGTTGATCATGATGTTCTTCATCTGGGTGTAGTGCTCCAGCATGACCTTGTGGGTCTCTCGTCCGATGCCGGACTCCTTGTAGCCGCCAAAGGGCGCGCCCTCCGGGATCTGGTTGTAGGTGTTCACCCACATACGGCCGGTTTCAATGGCGCGAGCAACCCGGAGCGCACGGTAGATGTCCTTTGTCCAGACAGCGCCGCCAAGACCGTAGGGGCTGTCGTTGGCCATGGCGATGACTTCCTCTTCCTTCTTGAAGCGGATTACCACCGCCACGGGGCCGAAGATTTCCTCCTGGGCGACACGCATCTTGTTGTCCACATCCACCAGCAGGGTGGGCTTGATGAAGCAGCCGTTGGCAAAGTCCCCATCCTTGATTTGGAAGCCGCCGCAGGCCACCCTCGCGCCTTCGCTCTTGCCGATTTCCACATAATCCAGAATCTTCTTTACCTGGGCTTTGTTAATCTGGCTGCCCATCTGGGTGTCCTTCTCCCAGGGCATGCCCACATTGACCTTGTTGAAGGCCTTCACCATGGCGTCCACAAACTTGTCGTAGAAGGTGTCCTGCACAAAGATGCGGGATCCGGCGCAGCAAACCTGCCCCTGGTTGAAGAGGATGCCCAGCTGGGAGCCGTCCAGGGCGGCGGCAAAGTCGCAATCGTCAAAGTAGATGTTGGCGGATTTTCCGCCCAGTTCCAAAGTGGCGGGGATAAGCCGCTTGGCGGCCGCCAGGGCAATCTCGCGCCCCACCTCAGTAGAGCCGGTAAAGGCAAACTTGCTGAACCCGGGATGATCCAGCATGTACTGGCCGGACTTGGAGCCCGCGCCGGTGATGACATTGAACACCCCTGCGGGGATGAGATCCTTGGTCAGCCGTGCCAGCTCCAGTACAGACAGAGGCGTGGTGCTGGAGGGTTTAATCACCGTGCAGCAGCCCGAGGCCAGCACGGGCGCCAATTTCCAGGCCGCCATCAGGAAAGGGAAATTCCAGGGCACAATCTGCCCGACAACGCCGATGGGCTCCCTGAGAATCAGGGACAGGAACTGGCCGTCCAGGATGGAAGCGCTGCCTTCATCCGCCAGGATGCAGCCGGCAAAATAGCGGAAATGCTTGGCGGATAACGGAATGTCGATGGCCAAGGTTTCCCTGATGGGTTTGCCGTTGTCCATGGATTCCACCATGGCCAGGTGCTCGGTGTTGGCGTCGATGACATCGGCGATTTTGTATAGAATCTCGGCGCGTTGGGCGGGGGTCGTCTTTTTCCAGGAATCAAAGGCAACCCATGCCGCCTTGACGGCATCGTCTACATCCTGTTTGGTCGCCTGGGCGCAGTCGGCCAGTTTTTCCCCGTTGGCCGGGCAATGGGTGGCAAAGGTCGCGCCGTCTGACGCCGCCTTCCACTGGCCGCCAATAAACAGATCATACTTTTCCTGCAGGTTTACCATAGTTACCTCCTTTTTCTCAGCGCAGCAGCGGTATCACAAGAAAAAGCCATCGCTTGCCGTAGGTTATGCGGGTTCTGCTTGTTATAGACAGTATAGACCTCCAGCGGAAAGATTGCAAGCCAAGGCTGGCCCAGTTTCAATTTTTCGCCCGAATCACTTCATTTTTTATGAAAATGACGGGTTGTCGTATCCGATTGTTGCAAACACTTGGATGCGGTATAATACAAGCAAATAGGCGCAGGGGTGATACCATGAAGCTGCTCATCGCGGATGACCATCCGCAGATTACCGATATTCTGAACAGTTACGCTAAAAAAGAGGGGTATGAGACGCGCATCGCGGCCAATGGCCAGCAGGCGCTGGCTTTGTTCGCGTCCTTTGCCCCTGATGTGGTGCTGCTGGATGTGATGATGCCCTTGATAGACGGGTTTGAGGTTTGCCGGCGCATCCGGGAAACCAGCGACACCCCCGTTATCATGGTCACCGCCCGGGGGGAGGATTTTGAACGCATCATGGGCCTTGATATCGGGGCGGATGATTACATCGTGAAGCCCTTTTCCCCCGCCGAGGTGATGGCCAGGGTACGGGCTGTGCTGCGCCGCACGGAGCGCAGGGAAGGCGGCGAGAGCAGCCTGCTTAAGCGCGGCAGCCTGCAGATTGATCTGAACGCGCTGACTGTGCGCATCCATAACCAGGACATCCGCCTGACGCGCAAGGAGTTCGACCTGCTGCGCACCCTGGCGGAACATCCCGCCCAGGTGTTCACCCGTGACCACCTGCTGAGCACTCTGTGGGGTTATGACTATTTCGGAGATACCAGAACGGTGGATTCCCACATCAAAAGGCTGCGGGCCAAGCTGGACGCGCGGCCCCACGAAGATTGGGACATCGCCACGATCTGGGGGATGGGCTATCGGTTTGAGGAGAAAACGGTATGAAAAAATCTTTTGCCATCACCCTGGCCGCCATGCTGTCCGCAGCTCTCCTTATTTTCTCCCTGTTGATCGGGCTGACCTTTTCAGCCCTTTTCCGTCAGCATACAAAGACTGCCGCAAAGGAAACATTGAAGCGGGAAGCGGGCATCATCCTGTCTGCCCTATCAATGGAGGATGAAACAGCCCCCGCCAACCAGGGACAGGGAATGGGCAGAGGCAGGGGACACATGGCCGGCAGCCGGGGGTTTTTACGGAATCTGGATCACATTACCGGCATTGACGCCTGGCTGGTGGATGAGCAAATGCAGCTGATTACCGCCGCCGGACAATTGCGGTACCAGGATTTGCCCACCGGGGCGGAGGATGTGGTTGCCAAGGTGCTGCAAGGCCAGGAAGTGTTCAGCGAGGGGTTCAGCGGGGTGACGGGCACCCCTTCCCTGACGCTGGGCATGCCGGTAACCATCAGCGGCGATACCCTGGGCGCCCTGCTGCTGCATGCCCCCATTCAGGGGCTGGAGGAAAGCAGCCGCCAGGGGCAGCGCATTCTGCTGATTAGTCTCTTGGTGGGGTTGCTTTTGTCCCTGGGGCTGTCCCTGCTATTGTCCCGGAGGGTAACCGCTCCCATTAAGAAGCTGGAGGGCACCACCGCGCGCATCGCCCAGGGAGAGTACGGCATCCAGACAGACATCCGAAGGCAGGACGAAATCGGCAGCCTGGCGAAGGCTATTGATACCCTGAGCACCAAATTGGAGCAGGCCAGGGAGGAAACCAACCAGACGGAAAATTTGCGGCGGGAGTTTATGGCCAATGTATCCCATGAATTGAAAACCCCCGTTACCGTGCTGCGGGGGTCCCTGGAGGCGCTGCGGGATGATGTGGTGACAGAGCCTGCACAGGTAAAACAATACTACAGCACCATGTTGTCGGAAACCGGCGCGCTGGAGCACCTGATTAGCGACCAGCTGGAGTTGAGCAAACTGCAAAGCCCCGAGTATTTCCTGTCCCTGTCCGATTGGGTCTTTCAGGAGGTACTTCATGACGTGGTATCGGGGCTGGAAAAGATGAGCAAGCAAGGGGCAAATATCCATATGGAACTGCCGGACAGCCCGGTTTCCGTGCGCGCGGATTATGCCCGCATCCGTCAGATGCTGCTGGCGGTGCTGTCCAACGCCCTGCGGTATGGCGGGCAGGATGCCCGCGTCGAAATTACCTTGCGGGATGCCGCGTTATCTGTTCGGGACAATGGCCCGGGCATATCCGCTATGGATCTGCCCCATCTGTTCGACCGCTTTTACCGCGGGGAAAACGCCCGCGGCCAGCAGGAGGGCAGCGGGCTAGGGCTGGCCATCGCCCGCCAGGTGGCGGACAGGCATGGCATCAGCATAAAAGTCAACTCCGCGCCCGGGGAGGGCACGGAGTTTGTGTTTCACATCGGTTCCATTATGATATGAAGATCCATGGGGTCCGGCGGCCCCGGCAGGGGCGGCGGCGCGGGTACAAAGGGCTGCAGAGCGCCTTTGCCCTCCACATAGGGTGCCAGGGCATGGGGCGTATCCGCCTGCATCAAACCCATTATCCGCTGGGCTTCCTCCCCCGAGGCAAGAATGGGGCGGTAGTCGTTCACCTGGGTAAATGTCCCTGAGGGATGAATGGGATAGATGGTCATCTGATGGCCGAGGTACTGTTTGTCCTTGTCAAAAATCAGGCGTACCTGGGTCACCAGGGCTGTGTCCGCCATTTCCTTGATACGTTTGTTGCCCCCGAAGCTGAGGTTGCCCAGGGAATAGAAAACGGACGCGTTGTTTTTAATTTCCATACCCTGCACCACATGAGGGTGGTGGCCGATGACCACGCTGGCGCCGTATTGCAGGAAGGTGTCCGCCATCAGGGCTTGATGGTTGTTGTGTTTCTGGGCGTACTCGCTGCCCCCGTGCATGGAGCCGATGATGGTGGCGCAGCCAGCGTCCCGAAGGGCCTGCAGGGAAGCGCGCACCTTGGCGATGTTGGCGCGCCAGTAGCCGATGTAATATCCCGCGAATCCGATTTTTATGCCGTTTTTCTCATATATCCAGGTCTTGTTGGCTTCGTTGCTGTCCACAAACCAGTCCACCCGCTCTTTTTCCAGAGCGGCGATGGTGCTGTCAAAGCCCGGCTGCCCGTAATCGATGGTATGGTTGTTGCCCAGCATCACCGCTTCCACGCTGCCCATGGGCAGAATCTTGGCGAACTCGGTAGGCGCCCGGAAGTTATAGGTTTTGGTTACCCGGCCGGAAGTGCTGTCATAGAATGCCCCCTCCAGGTTGACAATGGTGACATCATCGGTGCTGAACAGGGGGTACAGCTTTTCAAAGGGATAGGCGTACCCGTTTTGATTGACCAGGCTGATAAAGGAGGTGGCTTCCTCCCACAGATAGTCCTCACTGCCCAGGGTGCTGTCGCCCCCGAAGGTGAGGACTATTTCCGTACCACCTTCGGGCACGGGGTATGGGACCACGGGTTCTTCCTGCCCCAATGCCAGGGGTGTCAGTAAAAGAAAGCATAGGAAAACACAGAGGAGTCGTTTCATGAAATATCCTTTACGATGTACTAATGCGCCCCGCGCATCTGGGTTTGCACCGCCTTCTCGCTCTCCGGCAGGAAGTGCCGCAGGCGGCCGTAGGCGGCGTTGATGTTGCTGGTCAGTTCCGCCGCGTCGATGATGCGGATGGAATCAAAGGGCAAATCCAGCAGGCGCTCCCACTGGAAGCGGGCGGCGCGCAGCAGGCTGAGGGAGTTGGCGGTCATGCTTTCCTCGGTCGCCAAGCTGTCGCACACTTCCCTGACCAGGGTTTGACAGAACGCGGTATGCGCGTCCCACACCAGGGCAGGCAAAGATTCCTCCCGCCAGAAGGCTTTGTTCTGATCGCGAAGATGGGCTAAGGTTTCCTGCAGCACCGGGAAAAACAGGCTGCGCCGCGCCACGTCCATGCCATGCTGGACAACCGCGCTTTCCTGCTGCAGGGACAAAGCCATCATCACGGAGAGAAACCCAACCCCCTCCTGATGAAAGGGGGAGGCGTAATAGAGAATGTCGTTCAGCCTGTCCAGCCCGCCGGTGCGGGCATTTTCCTGAAACAGGTCGTAGGAGATGCTGATGCGCTCCGCGGCGATCTGCTCCAGTACCTGCATTTTGCTGTCGAAGTGATGGTAGAAACTGCCCTTGCTGCATCCCAGAGGTTCCAGAATTTCTTCGATGGTTGTCCGGTTGTATCCTTGCAAATAAAACAGATTTTCCGCAGAGGCTAGGATATCCAGCTTGCGTTTTTCCCCTTTGCGCATGGCACCCTCTCTTTTCTAATTATACTCAATCACTTGTTGTATGGCACGGTAATTGGAAGTGCACAGCGTTTCCCGCCGGTACTCCTGCCCGTTGCGCAGGTAGACACGATAGGTGTTGACCACATAGCCGGTGCGCGCCTTGCGCTTTTCCTGCTGGACACCGGGCGGCAGCGATACGTTCTGCTCGTAGACAGGCTGCGTCGGCGGCTCGGTGGTGGACACCAGCTCGGTTTCCAGCTTCACGCTTTCCGCGTTCCCAAGGCGCATGCCGTAGATTTCCACCGTAATCTTCTTGTCCTTATAGGAGGAGACAATAAAGACCGGTGTTTTTTTGTCGTTGCGGAATTGGAAGTCCAGGTTCGGCCAGTTCACCGTGGCGTCCAGCCCCTTGTCCACATAGGTCGCGGGCCAGGCATGAGGCTCCCGGATGGTGATGGTCATGTCCGCGATGGCGGCCGCGTTGAACAGGGTGCTGGACACCTGGCATACGCCTCCGCCCGGTTCATCAAAGGTGGTGCCGTCAGCGATGGCCGGGGCGGGCAGGTAGCCCTTATCGCTCCTTCTTTCCCCCGTTGTGCGGTTGAAGGAAAAGCTTTCCCCGGGCATGACGGCGGTGCCATTGATGGCCTGGGCCGCCAGTGAGATGTTGACATTGCGGTTCTGGTTGCTGCCCGTATTGGTGGTAAAGCTGGACAGCATGGTAAAGCCGTTTTGAAGCTCCACGCTGGTTACCTGGGGCATGATGGGCTGGGAGTACATGAGTACCTGGCCCGTATAGTTCCCAGAGTCCAGCGCCTGGGTCATGCGGGTGTAGAGTTCCTGGGTGTCAAGGCTTGCGCCCTGAACATCCTTTGTGACAGTAAAAGCCTTGGTGTTAAAATCAAAGGTGCTGATGACGGCATTGACCGCTTCCCGGTTAACCTGCCCGGCTATTTCCTCCGCCACCCTGCGGACATCCCCAGGGCTGTAGGTAACAGCAGTGTTCAGGTGCGCCTTGTCGCGGTTGGTTTGCTGGGTGTGCAGGTAGCGGGTCTGGAAGGGTGTCTGGCCATTCTCCGCCGCCCAGGAGAACCCTTTGCGGCCGATGGAAAATGCCTTGTCCAACACGGCGGACATGTTGCGGCTGAAGGGCACTTCCTGCCCGGTAATCTGCCACTTTTTTCCATCCACTTCCACCTGCAGCGCCATGTTCTTTTCCTGCTGGCGCGCACTGCCGCTGACGGCCTGCCCCGCCTGGGCTTTGGTCATGCCGCCAAGGGAAACGCCATCCACAAAAATGCCGTCAAAAAAGGTATCCCGCGCCATCGCCTTTTTCTGGTTTTGAAAGGCCGCCAAAGGCGCGCGGAAGCGAAAAATCCCATATCCCATCAATAGAAGAAGCAGCGCCATGACGGCTGCCAGCCAGTGCCAGAATACGCCCGCCTTGCCGGGTGCCGAAGGCTTTGCCTGTATTTCCCCGGGGGAGGGCTGATAGGCGTCCCATTGGGTATCCTGCATGGGGTCGTAAGGGGAAGCGGGCACAAAAGTATAAGCCGCCCATTCGTCCTGGTTGACAGGCGGAGTGGACTGCACAGGCGGTTGCCACGCTTGAGGGTGCTGCTGGAAGTCATTTTGCCTTGGTTCCTCATCCAGAGAGCGCGCCCTTCTTTTTTTCCTCACGTCAGGCAAACGTTTCTCCTTTGATGTTGTGGGTACACTGATATTGTAGGTACGCACTGCTCTTTTGTCAAGCAATGGTTGAGGCTTTCAGAAACCCTCCTTCCCTTGACATAAGGGGAGCAAAACAGTATTCTATGATTATCAAAACAGGAGGTACATCTGATGAAGTTCTACCAATGCAAACACTGTGGCAACATCATTTCCCACGTATTTGACAGCGGCGTGCGCGTTGTATGCTGCGGCGAGGAAATGCAGGAACTGGTTCCCGGCACCGTCGACGCTTCCTTGGAAAAGCACGTTCCCGTGTATCATGTGGAAGGCAATGTGGTAACGGTAAAGGTTGGCTCCGTCGAGCATCCCATGACCGAAGAACACTACATCCCCTGGGTCGCCCTGCAGACCAAGCAAGGCAATCAGCGCAAGGAGCTTAAGCCCGGCGCTCACCCCGAAGTGAAGTTCGCTCTGCTCGAAGGCGATGAGGTTGTCAACGTTTACGCGTACTGCAACCTGCATGGTCTTTGGAAGGCCTAATCTTTTAGAAAGGATAGATGCAGCATGAAAAAGTATGTGTGCGACCTTTGCGGTTACGTGTACGACCCCGCTGAAGGCGATCCGGACAACGGCGTAGCCGCCGGCACCGCTTGGGAAGATGTGCCCGCAGATTGGGTTTGCCCCCTGTGCGGCGCTGACAAGGACAGCTTCTCCCCCGAAGAGTAAGCAAAACCTGCCATTTACCTCGATGAGGTTCCGAAGGGCTCACGCCCTTCGGATTTTTTATCGCCCAATGGACTTCGAAAAAACCCTTGCAAAAGGGAAGACGCTGTGATACTATATTGAAGCTGTCATTTTTGATGGATACAAGAGCCTGGCTCTTTGAATACCGGCAGGGAGGTGTAATTGAATGGGAAAGTTCTGTCAAGTTTGTGAAAAGGGCATGTTGAACGGCCACAAGGTCAGCCATTCCAACCGTAAAAGCGGCAAGAAATGGGCGCCTAACGTACAAAACATCCGTGTGATGCTCAACAACTCGCCGATGCGGCTGAGCGTCTGCACCCGCTGCCTGCGCAGCGGCAAGGTTGTCCGCGCTTTACCGCGGGTATCCGCCGAAGTCACCGAAGCCTGACCGTTTTAAGCAGAAATAACCGCGCGTCCTTGCGACGCGCGGTTTTCATTTTGGGATTCATCCAGGCAAATGTTAGAAATCTGATGCCGCTTTGCTGCCGGTTACTTCTTGCGGCGGCTATCCCCCAGGAGGGCGCCGAACTCTTCCATGCGCTCCAGCACGTAGCCGCAGCCGGCGGCCACGCTATGCTGCGGGTCTTCCGCCGTGTAGCAGCGCACCTTGATATCCTCGGAAATCACTTCCTGCAGGCCTTTGAGCTGCGCGCCGCCGCCGGTGAGCATGATGCCGTTGTCAAACACATCGTTGGCAAGTTCGGGGGGCAGGCGCTCTATCACGCCGCGGATGCCCTCCAGCATGGCGCGCATGGAATCCTCCATGGCCTCGGTGACTTCGTTGCGGGTGATGTCTATCTGCTTGGGCAAACCGCTGACCAGGTTGCGCCCCGCGATGGGCAAGGCCAAATCGGTGTCGCCCAGGTTGCGCACGGTGCCGATGGCGCATTTTATATCCTCCGCGGTGCGAAAGCCAATCAGCAGGTTATGCTTGAGTCGCACATACCGCACGATGGCTTCGGTGAAGGCGTCTCCCCCGCAGATGTCGGTGCTTTCCGCCATCATCTGGCCGGAGGCGATGGCGGCCACATGGCTGTTGGCGCCACCGATGTCAATAATCATATGGCCGATGGGCGGCATAATTTTCAAGCCGCTGCCCACAGCCGCCGCCAAGGGACGGGCGAGAATCTGGGTGCGCCTGGCGCCCGCTTCCAGCATCCCCATCAGCAGCTGCCTTCTTTCCAGTTCGTTGGTCATGCTGGAGATGGAAAGCACCGCCCGGGGGCGGGAAAAGACACGTTTGCCAATCACCATCACCACAAAATGGTTGAGCATGAGGCCCAGCATATTGTTATCCCGGATGGCGCCGGACCTGAGGGGGCGCACCACCTCGATGTTGCTGGGCTCGCGCCCCATCATCTTGTATGCTTCCATCCCGATGGCGATAACACTCTGGGTATCATGATCCACCGCCAGCACAGCCGGCTCGTTGAGCACGATGCCCTTATCCCTTGCATAGATCAGCACATTGGAAGAGCCTAAATCGACCCCGATATCTTCAATTGCCGCCATACACAATCACCCCTTTTCGAAGAAAAACGATAAAATATTTTATCAAATCACCACTTTGACGGCTTATTATAGCATAATAACTGCGCAGATGCCACTATAACGCCACTTATCCGCTACACCTGGGAGGACGCCGTCCAGAATGTGCGGTTGCCCAGCACATCAATGATCATGATGCCCACCGTACCCCTCAGCAGCGGCACCTTCAGCGTGCGGGGCAATGCCGGGCTCTGTTTGGTACGCACAGCGGAAGCGTACACATGAAAGGTTGTATCACTTAACAGCCCCGCGTACCACTGATCCACAGCGTCCAGACCATGGATGGGCATGTCTTTGGGGGTTGTTTCCAGGGAATCAAACGCTCCCGAGGGCAGGGTATAGGCATTCAGGTCTACATCATAAAAGCCGATGCCGGGCAGCACCCCGGCATCTACCATGGCGCTGACATCGGACAGGGGCGCCAGCACATGATGCCCCACCGTATGCAATCGCTTACGGCTGACGGACAAGGCATGGGGAGATGTATCCAGCCCCAGAAAGCGGCGGTTGTTGGCGGACGCCGAAACCAGGGTTGTGCCCGAGCCGCACATTAAGTCCGCCACCAGGTCATCCTCTTTTGTGCAGCAGCGGATGATGCGGTCCAGCAGCATTTGGGGCTTCTGGGTGGGATACCCTGTGCGCTGGGGGTCGCGCTGCTGCATTTGGCTGACATCCGTCCACACATCGTCCGGGTAGGAGGGCTCATCATCATAATAGGTGTAGGTTTTGCCCCCCGACTGGATGGAGCGGTAGGAACGCCCCTTCTCATCCACCTGGCGTTTCATGTGGTTGTTATGGTCTTTTTTCCGGCGGGAGGGCACCTGGGTGATGTCAAAATACCTGTCCGGTGTTTTGCCGTAGAACAGGATGGTATCATGCTTTCTGCTGAAATAGCGCTTGGATCTGCCCCCGGTCTGGTAACTCCAGATGATGTCGTTGATGAAGTTGCTTTCCCCGAAGATTTCATCACACAAAAGCCGCGCGTGAGCGGATGCCCGGTAATCCAAGTGCAGGAAGAAGGAACCGTCATCTGTCAGCAGCTTATGGGACAATGTAATGATGCCCCGCAGGAAGGACAGGTAGGTTTCCCGGGACGCGCCGGCAAAATCATCATAGGCGGGCAGCGTAAGCAAGCGGCTGTTGTTCGCCCAGCCTTCCTCTCCCACGCGCATCCGGATGGAGAACCTGTCCCCCGTGTAATAGGGGGGATCCAGATAGACGCACTTCACTGTGCCAAAGAAGGAAGAGAGGTCGGTTGTCAGCGCGTCAGAGAGCATCAGCAAACCGCCCGGACCGGGCATCCTGTTGACTTCCTTTTCACATGTAGACCGCTGCCAAATCATCCTGCTTCTCCGCTCATGAAAATTGACGGTACCCGTCGATTATTTGGGTCAGGCGCGTAAGAAAAACCCGGTGTTCCTCCACGGCGCACAGCACCCCGGCCGCCTGGGCGGCGGCGCGCGCGAACTCCCGGGAGCAGCCGCTTAAACCGCCCTCCATCAGGGGGCATACCGGCCAGGCGCGCACATCCATCATGATGCCCGCGCTCTTGTTATTGTTATCCTTGCGGATATAGGGAATCAACGGGAAAAAGCGGCAGGCGAGGGGCCGGTCTGCCCTTTCGCACTGGCTGGAGCACCCAAGCAGCCAGGCGCCCGGCATCCGCGGGGCGGGCTGCAAGGTGAAGCCCTCAGGAAGGTTTTCGTAGAGCGCCGCTTCACCAGGGAACAGCAGCATGCCCTCCCCCGCTTCTGAGGCTATGCAGCACGCGCTGCCGCAAAGCAGGCCGCAGTTCTGATGAAGCGGCGTGACCGTCTCAAGCAGTTCCCGCGCTTTCAGCACAGCTGCCGTTGCGTCCATCCCATGCCCTCCTTAAAATTGTCCCAATTGTAGCATGCTTTCCTTGACTTGACAAGATTTCCGGCGTCCTGTATGCTTTCACTACATATGCAGGATAGGAGGATAGTCCATGCATTTTCCCGTACCCGGCTCGATTTTGGAAGCCATCACCCGCCTGAATGACAGCGGGCACGAGGCGTACCTTGTGGGCGGCTGCGTACGGGACGATTACTTGGGCATTCCTCCCCATGATTACGACATCTGCACCTCCGCTTACCCGGAGGAGATCAAAGCCTGCTTTCAGGATGAGAACACCATCGATACTGGCATCCGCCACGGCACGGTTACCGTGGTGCTGGAAGACTATCCTATCGAAATAACCACTTATCGGGCGGACGGGCCCTACAGCGACGGCCGCAGGCCAGACCATGTCAGCTTTACCCACAACCTGGCGGAGGACCTGAAGCGCAGGGACTTTACCATGAACGCCATGGCCTGGCATCCGTCGGTGGGCATTGTAGATTTGTTCGGCGGTCGGGAAGACTGCAACAACCACCTGATCCGCTGCGTGGGGCAGGCGCGCCACCGCTTCAACGAGGATGCCCTGCGCATTCTGCGCGCCTTGCGCTTTGCTTCCACCCTGGGCTTTTCCATTGAGGAAAGCGCAGCGGACGCCATGGAGGAGCGCAAAGCCTCCATGAAAAAGGTCAGCGTGGAACGCATCACGGTGGAACTGAATAAACTGATGCTGGGCATGAACCCTGCGGAAGTTTTCCGGCAGTATCCCCGCATCCTCTTTGAGGTGCTGCCCAGCCTGGAGCCCATGTACCATTGCCCCCAGCGCTCCATCTTTCATTGCTATGATGTTTGGGAACATTCCCTCCACGCCCTGGAGGACACGCCGGCGGAACTGTCCATCCGCTGGGCCGCTCTGTTCCACGACAGCGGCAAGCCAGCCGCCATCACCTACGACCCGGACGGCACCACCCATTTCCGCGGTCATCAGAGCATCAGCACGCGCATTGTGGAAGAAACCCTTACCAAACTGCGCCAACCCAACGCTATGATTAAGGAAGTTACCGTACTGGTCAAGTACCATGACGAGCGCATCGGGCCGGACAACCTGCAGCAGTGGCTGAGCAAGCTGGGGCATCCCCTGTTCATCAAACTCATGGCACTCCAGCGGGCGGATTTGGGCGCCCACGCGCCGGATGTGGCGGCAAAAGTCGGCAACATTGATGATCTGGTTGTCCGCGCCAATGAAATGGCCAGAAGTGACGCCTGCCTGAGCTTGCGGGATCTGGCGGTTGACGGCAGGCTGCTGGTGGAGAGCGGCTTTGGCAGCGGGCCTTTCCTGGGGGAAACGCTGCAGTACCTGCTGCAGCGGGTTATCAACGGCTTTGAACCCAATGATCAGCAGACCTTGTTATCCATCGCCATGAAACGGCTGGAAGAGTATAACCAGCGGCAGAATATCCAATAAAAAAGAACCGTGCGGAGCATTGGCCGCACGGTTCTTACAATTTTCTTCAGGCTTCCGGAACCAATAGACCCAGGTTGCCGTCCCTGCGCTGATAGAGCACATGGGTTTCGTTGGTGTCCGAATCAATATACACGAAGAAGCTGTGTCCCAGCATTTCCATCTGCATAACCGCGTCCTCCACGTGCATGGGGCGCACGGTGTAGGATTTGGTGCGGACCACTTCGCGCTCCGCCTTGTCGCTGGCGTCCAGGGTTTCGATGAACTCCGGCGCTTCGTCGGTATTCAAATCGTCGCGCAGGCGCTTCTCCAACTTGGTGCGGTGGCGCAGAATCTGCTTTTCCAGTTTGGCCAGCGCTTTATCGATGCCCATGTACAGGTTGTCTTCGCTGGCCGCTTCCGAGCGCAGCGTGACCCCCTGCATAGGCACCGTTATTTCTACAATCCGTTGATTTTTTTCTCTCCTCAGGCGGATGAACATCTCCGTCTCAGGCCGCAGGTAGCGGCTCATGGTAGCGGTTTTCTTCAGGATGCGGTTGGTGATACCCGGCGTCACCACCATGTCTTTTGCGGTAATGGTCGTCTTCATGGTATTACTCCTCTCTATGGGATACTGTGTCTCTATTGTACCACTTCGACAGATGTTTACACAATCCTGCATACAAGGGGGGAACATTCCAAAATCCGCGCCTATATGGTATACTGAAACGCAATATTTATCGGATGAAAACGAGCCTGAAGGAGGTTTCCCTTGAAAATCGCCCTGCCCGATGTCCGGCGGACCCTGCTTGACTATGCCCAGATTCTGCTGGGGTGCATTGTAGGCGCTGTCGCCTATCCTCTGTTTCTGATTCCCAACGACATCGCCCCCGGCGGGGTAACCGGTGTCGCCACCATCCTGCATTATCTGTTCAAATACCCTGTGGGCATCACCAGCCTGCTGCTGAATATACCGCTGTTCCTGGCGGGCTTCCGCACCATGGGCAAGCGCTTTGTTTTCCGCACCCTACTTGCCACGCTGATGTTTTCCGCCTTGATTGACATCATCAAAGTGGAGCCCATCACAAGGGATCCCATGATGGCCTCCATCTACGGCGGCGTGCTGTTGGGCGCTGGCCTGGCCATTATCCTGCGCGGCGGCGCGACCACCGGCGGCACCGACATGCTGGCCAGGATGCTGCACAAGCACGCTTCCGGCATCTCCGTGGGCATGTTTCTATTCATGTTCGACTTCTTTGTTATACTGGCCGCGGGCATCCTAATGAGCGCGGAGCACGCCATGCACGCCATGATCAGCGTGTTTATCGCTTCCAAGGTGCTGGACACGGTGCTCACCGGCATCGGCTCGGAAAAAGCCTGCTATATTATTTCCAGGCACCATGAGGCCATTACCAGGCGCATCCTGACGGATATGCAGCGTGGCGTCACCGTGTTGAACGCCACCGGCGGCTTCAGCGGGGAAAACATCAGCATGCTGCTGTGCGTGGTAGGGCGTATGGAAGTAACGGCGCTTAAATCCATCATCCGGGAAGAGGACCGCAACGCCTTTGTATTTATCACCGAAACCCATGAGACCCTGGGCGAAGGCTTCCACGATTTGTCGGCCGACAGCCTGTAAAAGGAGATTCGTATGTACCAGTCCCTGTACCGCACCTGGCGCCCCCATACTTTTTCCGACATGGTGGGGCAGGATGCCATTGTGCGCACTTTGCGCAACCAGGTTGTCAGCGGCCATATCGCCCACGCGTACCTGTTCTGCGGCAGCCGCGGCACAGGCAAAACCAGCGCGGCGCGCATCATGTCCATGGCCATCAACTGCCAAAACCCAAACCATGGCGACCCCTGCCTTGCCTGCGAAAGCTGCGTAACGCTGCAGAACGACGCGTCCCTTGATGTGTTTGAGATGGACGCCGCCAGCAACAGCCGGGTGGAGGAAATCCGCGACATGCTGGAAAAGGTGAACTACCCGCCCCAGCAGGTGAAGCACAAGGTATATATCATCGACGAAGTACACATGCTGTCCAACGCCGCCTTCAACGCCCTGCTGAAAACTTTGGAGGAACCGCCGGAGTACATGGTATTCATTCTGGCCACCACCGAGCCCCAGAAACTGCCCGCCACCATCCTCTCCCGCTGCCAGCGTTTTGACTTTGGCCGCATTTCGGAGGACGCCATCATCAGCCGCCTGAACAAAGCCCTGGAAGGCGAAAAAGCGGAAAGCGGCGCCCTGGCGCTGATTGCCTCCTCCGCCGAGGGGAGCATGCGGGACGCCTGGAGTCTGATGGACATGTGCCTGGAAAAGGGCAAGGAGCTGACCGAGGAAAGGGTACGGGACGCCCTGGGCGCGGTGAACCGGGAGTTCCTGTTTGATTTTTTACAGTTGCTCAGCCGGCGGGACGCTAAAGCGGCGCTGGATATGGTGTCAACCCTGCTGGCCGACGGACGGGACGCCCAGGTGTTTCTGCGGGATCTGTCCCGCCACATCCGCCAGGTGATTGCCGTGATGCTGCAGGCTACCCCCAGCGGGGACGCCACCAAAGAACATGTGCAGCGTCTGAAGCAGCAGGGCGCCAGCCTGCAGCTTTCTTTCCTAACATATTTAATGGACCTTTGCATGCGCACCGAGGCGGACGCCAGGTGGGCCTCCTCCCAACGCACCGTGCTGGAGGTATTCGCCCTGCGCGCCTGCCTGTTGGATGACGCCCGGGACAGCCTGGCTCTGCAGGCGCGGGTGGACGCGCTGGAAGAGCGGTTGAGCGCTGTGAAAGCGGGGCATGTTGCCCCGGCTGCTGCCCCCGAGCCTGCCCCAACACCCGTGATGGACCAAGCTGAACGGCCTGTTCCCGTTGAAAAAGAGCCGGAAGTAAAAACAGCGATACCTCCGAAGAACGAAGAACCAGTCCCGGAGGAAATGGCACCGCCTGTTCAGTCAAGGGACGCGGAGCCGGATAACAAACCGTTAGAACAGACCGCGCCGCCCGAAGAAGCAGCGCTAGAGGAGCCCGCCCCTTCCGTCCCCCTCCCGGACAAAGCCGCCAAGGCAGCCTTGCCCAAGGATGCCTGGAACAGGATGTTGGAGCGGGTGAAGCGGGAGCATACCTCCTACTACGGCATCATCCAGCAGGGCAAGTTCGGCGGCTTTAAGGAGGAACGCTTCTTCCTGTCCTTTGAGAAACAGCACAGCTTTTATCTCTCCTTCCTCAACGACGCAGCCCGCAAAGGGGATATCGAAAAAATCCTCACCGAAGAGATGGGGCGTCTGGTGACTTTTGAGGCCATCCTGCAGGACAACCAGGCGCAGCAGATCAGCAGGGAGCAGATCGCCGCCCAGGACATCGACCTGCTGAGCCATCTGGCCGGCAGGGAAAACATCATCGTGCAGGACGAGTAGGGAGGGCAGTTTGCGTCAAAACTGTTTACTTTGTGTTAAGATATGATATACTTGTGTTGTATCCTCGCTAGAAGCTTGGTACTGAAGGGATAGGATATGAGCGAGAACCGCAACAGATATTCCAGCGCGCCGCTGCAGAACCTGAAGCAGGCGCAGCGGCAAACCAAGGCGCGGGCGCCCAAGCGCCAACGTCCCAGCGCCCCCATGGGCGGCGGCATGCCGGCCGCCAGCGCTTCGGTGCGCAGTTTTACAGGCCTGCAGTTGCTGCTGATGATTGTGCTGCCTGTTTTGTTTATTGTGTCTCTTTTTGTGCGCAGCAATTTGCTGTACTTGATTTTTGCCGCCGCCAGCGTGCTGTGCCTGATGGTGACCTGGCTTTTTTCCGCTTTTGTTCCCAACGCCAGGGCAACACTGACTATCATCCACATCGCCATGGTATTGGTGGTGCTCTTTGCGGTGCTCATCAGCCCCGCCGCCACAGCGCCGGAGGATAAAACCGCCGGCAACGATTTGCAATCCATCTTCGGCACAGAGTCCTCCGCCAGCATGGTGGCCATGATGGGCGCTCAGCAGGCGGAAACCGGCCCCTCCCCTACCCCCAACCCCGGCCACGCTTCCTTTGCCCAGCAGCGGCTGGAGCAGTTTATGAGCGCGTGGAGCAACATCGACTACGCCGCCATGGCAACCTACTGCGTGCCCTCCTGGGTCGCCCTGCAGGAGGACGCGCAAACCGCCATGTTCCATATCCGCGCCAACCGTTCCATCGTTTCCTATGAAATACTGGATGTAACAGGCAATGACTCGGACCAGACCCGCACCATCAACATGCTGGTGGTGATTGATAAAAGCAACGGCAGCCCGCCCCAGACCCACCGCTTCCAGGTGCTGATGGTACGGGTGAACAACGAGTGGTACGTGGATCCCAACTCTCTGGGTTCCCTGGGCATTGTGCAGACAGAAGCGGAAATCGCCGCCTCCACGCTGACCACCATTGTGCCCACCGCCACACCCGACCCCGGTATGACGCTGTACTACAACCCAAGCGGGGGCAGGCTCTACCACAAGGATCCCAACTGCAGCAGCCTGCTGCCGGAGTACCTGCCGCTGACGGCTTCCTTCTATTACAGTGATGCCAGCAGCAGCCGTTTCAGCCAGCTGGAACCCTGCGGACGTTGCGGCGCGCCCAGCCGGTAAGGAGGAGTATGCGCTATCATCTGGATACAATACCTGTATGGGATGCCCTGCATTTAGGCGGGGCATGTCCTTTATGCGCCCTGCGCAGCAGGACAGAGCACACCCTGGTGGACAGGTACCTGGGCGCGTCGGTGATGGAGCCGGATACCCGCATCAAGGTAAACGACAAGGGGTTTTGTTCCCGGCATCAGCGGATGCTGTACCAGAAGCAGAACCGCCTGGGGCACGCGCTGATGATGCAGTCCCACCTGGATGTGGTAAAAGCCAAGATAACTGATGCTTTTAACAAGGCAGAAAACGCCGGCGGACGCTGCTTCTTCAAGCGCAAGGCGGAATCCACCGCGGATGGCGCCGCCGCCTTTGAACAGATGGACAGCGTATGCATCCTGTGCGAAAGTCTGGATGACAACATGCGCAGGTATGTCTATTCCTTTTTGCATCTGTATGAGCATGAGGCAGCCTTCCGGGAGGCGTTCCAGGCGTCCCGCGGTCTGTGCCTGAAGGATATCCACCTGGTTCTTTCCATGGCCCAGGAGCAGATGAAGGCGGACATGTACCAGCGGTTTGTAAAAGCCCTTCGGGAGAAGACCCTGGAAACCCTGGATACAAACAAGCAGGATATCGATTGGTTTACCCTGAAATTTGATTACCGCAACGCGGACAAACCCTGGAACAACAGCAAGGACGCTCTGGAGCGCACGGTTAACTTCCTGCGAGGCTGGACCCTGGGGGAGAATCCGTGGCCGGATGACAAGCGCTGAGGTGCCCGCATGATGAAACGAGCGACCCTATTGATTCTTTGGCTGCTGCTGGGCAGCGTTTCTTTTGGCGCCCTTGCGTCCCCGGCTGTGCCCTCCTATCTGCCCGGCGGCTCTTCCAGCCAGGCGGCGGTGCTCTATTTCCGCTACCAGGGAACACCCTATCTGGGCAGGGAAAAGAGGACGCTGCTGTTTGACCCGGCCTCCTCCTATGAAAAGGCATTGGTGCAGGCATTGCTGGACGGCCCCAGCGCCGTATACGCCCATCTGATGCCCCTGTTCCCCGAGGGCACAAGGGTGCTGGGCACCCGGGCCCAGGGCAATATCCTGTTCGTGACTTTTAATGAAAACATCATGAACCCCTACACCAATGAAAGCAATCTGGCTGACCCTCTGTACCGGGAAGGGGAAGGCAGGCTGCGGCGCACGCTGGCCATGTCCGCCTTAAGCTGCACCATTACGGAAAATACATCCTACGCCTATGTGCAGGTATTGGTAGAAGGCGCTGCCATAAGGAATGATTCCCTGCGCCTGCCCCAGAGCTACTATCTGCTGGAGTCCGACATCCTGCCCCCGCCGCTGTCCAGGGACGAGGGCAGCATCATGAAGCCCCATGACGCGGTGGATCTGATGTGTCAGAAATGGGCGGTGAAGGACCTGACCGGTATGGGCGAGTTTATTACCGCCAGTAATGATTCGAGCGATGCCTGGGGGGAAATCCCCCTGCTGACAGGCTATACCCTGTCCCCCGGCACCATTTCCCATGACGGGGCGAGCGCCATGGTGCTGCTGAGCGCCGCCATGCAGTTAAACGACGGCACCATATTGGAGCGGGGCGGCTGGCCCCTTCGCCTGCAGGCGGCGGAGGGCATCTGGCTGATCCAGGCGGAGTCTTTGATTCCGCTGTGGGGGGCGCCATGACCAGAAAGCAATCCAAAGGCATCAGCCTGCTGCTGTGCGCTATCTTGTTATTAACCGGCTGCTCTCCCGCTGTGCCTATGCGGGAGAACAGCAATGTAACCCTGCCCCCGGCCAAGGCGGTCTACCAAGCCCCTGAAGGGGACGAGCAGCGGGACAAGGTGGAAACGGTATTGCTCTATCTGCCTTCAGCCAGTACCGGCCAGTTGACGCCCCTTAGCATGACCATGGCGCTGGCCCCCAACAGGCATCCGGCGGAAACCGCGCTGAGCCGCTTGCTGTCCTATTCAGGCAGCGAGACGGTGCGGCCGCTGCTGGAAGGGCAGCAGCTGGAGGTGTATACAGGCAGCGCCATTGAAATCCTGGGCAGCACCGCGACCGTCAACCTGGGCGCCGGGGCGTTGGCCCTTGACAGCCAGCAGATGCTGACCGTATGCCGCGCCATCACCAACACCCTGACCCAGTGGAATGACATCCGCTATGTGAACATCCTGATCGCGTCCCGCCAGCCGGGCATCGACATTACAGCCACCCTGCCCATGGGCAGCCTGCGCAGGACACAGAATGAGGAAGCCCTGTGGGACATCCCGGCCGGGGACACCCGTTTTACCAGCGTGGCCACCCTGTACTACCCGGCGAATGTCGGCAAAGGGGTGCTGGCGGAAGCCCGGGCGGTTACCTTCGCCAGCAAAACCATGAGCGATATGGTGATGGGGCTGCTGACCGCCCTGTCCGCCGACGCTCCCTCCCTGCAGGGTTTGCCGGATGTGCCTTCCCTGGATTTGCTGCTTGCGGAACGCGTCATCGTTTCCGACAGCACCACCGGAGGCGGCCGGGTGGTAAGCCTGCATTTCCAGGAAGCCGCCAATGAGGTGTTCATCAACGCCGGCATTCCCCGCTCTGTGATGATGGCTTCCATCGTACTGACGCTGACCACCTTTTTGCCCAACATCAGCGGCGTTTCGGTGCGTATCGGGCAGGAAAATGTGCGCGCCTTAGTGCCCACGGGCGTGCTGGAAGGCGGCGGGCAGGAGATTCTTTTCCAGGACGGCATCATGCGCCGGGCGGACTTTACCAACTTCCTGCTGAACATGGTGCCCCTGTATTTTGACAACGGGGAAGGACGCTTGGCACGGGTGCAGCGGCCATTGCCCTACTACAGAGCCCAGCATGTGCGCGCTTTGTTTGAGCAGTTGCTGGGTGGGCCGGAAGCGGTGGAAATCACCCCCGGTCTGAAGAACCCCATGCCCGGCGGCATCACCAGCGCGGATTTAATTGGTTTTACCGTGGAAAACGATACGGTGCTGGTGAATCTGTCGGAAAACTTCCTGCAGCAGTGCCAGGGCTTATCCCCCCAGCAGGAAACGCTGGTGATCTACAGCCTGGTCAACACCTTCTGCGAGTTGCGGGGAATCCGCCGGGTCCGCTTCTATGTAGCCGGGCAGCAGCCTGAAACACTGTCCGGCGCGCTGTACCTGCCCGGCGAGTTTCTCTTCAACCCGAACATCATACAGCAGTAAGCAACAACCCGATATTATCTAATGAAACAGAGCGTTTCAGGAATAATCCGAAACGCTCTTTTCATGCTGTGACAGCCTTTCTTCACAGCCAATATCCTATGGATTTTATCCCTTGTGCAGCGGCAGGGTTACAATGAAGGATGCTCCCTTCCCCTCCTCGCTTTCAGCGCGGATGGTGCCCGAATGCAGGGTAACAATCTGCTGGGCGATGGACAGCCCCAGCCCGGTGCCCCCCGAATCCCTGCTGCGGGCTTTGTCCACCCGGTAGAAACGCTCAAACACATGATCCAGGTTCTCTTTGGAAATGCCCTGGCCATTGTCGGAAACCGTCAGCAAAGCGTCCTTGCCCACCCGTACCAGGCTGACCCTGATTTCCCCGCCCTGTTGGGTGTACTTGACCGCGTTTTCCATTAGGTTGTAGGCCACCTGTTCCAGCTTGGCCTTGTCGGCGTACATGTCGCAGCTGTCCTCTATGCTGAGGAATACCTGCTGCCCCTTCTGCTCGGTGAGGGGCTTTAGGCGGTGGGCGGCTTCCTTGACGACGCTGGCCAGGCTCATCCGCTCGCGGCTGAGCTTCATGATGTGGGCGTCGGCGTGCACCAGGGTGAGCAGGTCTGACACGATAGCGCTGAGCCGGTCGATTTCCCGGTTGACATCGCTTAAAAACTCGGTGCGCAGTTCCTCCTCCATATCCGGCTGGTAGATGAGGGACTCTATCATGATTTTCATGGTAGCAAGGGGGGTTTTCAGCTCGTGGCTGGCGTCGGAAACAAACTGGTTGCGGGAATGATCCAGGGATTCCAGCCGCGCGCTCATGGAGTTGAAAGCCTGCGCCAGCTGTTTGATTTCGCCGCTGCCCTTCTCCGGCACCCGGGCGGAAAAGTCTCCCCGCCCCATGCGCTGGATGCCCCGGGTCAATTCCCCCATGGGGTTGGTAAGCACGCTGGAAAACACCATGCCGCTGAGGATGGCGGCCAAGGCCACCACCACAAAGATGATGACCATATTGTCCTGCAGCATGTAAAGGTTCTGCATCATTTCATTGACGGAGGACACCAGCACCAAGACCCCGATCACCTGGGAGGCATGGACAATGCCCGCCGTGCACAGGCTGACCCACCCATCCCCCGCGCGGCGCTGGAGCAGGATTTCCGGTGTGTTCACCGTCTCCCCCGACAGGGAATGGACGCCGTAATCCCCCGTACGTCCCTGCACCAAAATGGAGGCAACCTCGGGGAAAGCGAGGCGGGTGCCGTTCATCTCCCCAAAGGAGTCGCCCTGCACCTTGCCGTCGCTGTCCAGCAGCAGCACCCGGCCGGAAAGCTCGTTGCCTGCCTGGCCCAGATAATCGCTGACTTTGTCCATATCCACGGAATACAAAGAAGGGGCTGTTTGTACAGCCCATTTTTCCAAGCCCGTCCTGTCCGCGCGGACGCGCTGTTCAAACAGGTATTCCCCCAGCATATTGGTTAAGGTGCCTGCCATCACCAGGAAGGACAGGCCGATAATCAATAAAAAGGCCAGCAGGATTTTCCATCGTATGCTGGCCAGGGGATTATTCGTCGCGGTCAGTGAAATAGTAGCCCACTCCCCACTTGGTGAAGATAAACTCTGGCTGCGTAGGATTGCGCTCAATCTTTTCGCGCAGACGCCGGATATGCACATCCACCGTGCGGGCGTCGCCGGAATAATCATTCTTCCACACCGCATCCAGCATCTCTTCCCGGGTGAACACCCTGCCCCGATGGTTCAGGAATAACTGGAGCAAGTCAAACTCCTTGGCTGTTAGGCGCACTTCCCTGCCTGCCAGCAGCACCGAGCGGTTGATGACATTGACTTCCAGATCCCGCACCTTGAAGACATTGGCGTCCTCCACGCCGGAAAACTGGTTGGCCCGGCGAAGGATGGTCTTGATGCGGGTCTTGACCTCCAGGATGTTGAAGGGCTTTGTCATGTAATCGTCCGCGCCGTATTCCAGGCCCAGAATCTTGTCCATGTCCTCGCCCTTGGCGGTCAGCATGATGATGGGAACATTGCTGAATTCCCTAATCCGCTGGCACACGGTGATGCCGTCCAGTTTGGGCAGCATGACATCCAGCAGAATCAAATCCACCGGTTCCGACTTAAAAATGGCCAGCGCTTCTTCCCCGTCGACAGCCGTCAGGGTTTCATACCCATCCTTCTCCAGGGTATATTTCAAACCTTTGACCATCAAAGGCTCATCATCAACCAGCAGTATACGTGTCGACAAAGCGCTCCATCCTTCCGTTTCCCATGCTGCGTGCAGCCATGATTCTATTCTGATATATTGTACATCAAAATGGAAAGAAAAATCAAGCGATTCCGACACAATTAGTCATATAAAGGAAACAAAAAGCGATAAAACACGAAGGATTCGGTTTCATCGCTGTAGAACCATGGCGTTTTCAGAGTAATCCGCGCAGATCGCCCTTGCTGGTAGCCGCCAGCACGCACAGCCAGGTGGCTGCGGTATCAAAGCGGGCGTCGTGCTTGTCGCTGCCGCCGCCAAACCATTGCCAGGACATTTCGCTGATATGCTCCGGGGAGATGCCGTAATGGGTGTACAGTTCCTCCAGCTTGGGGGGCTTGGGCCGGCCGATGTCCACCTTCCGCTGCATGTTCAGGATGCCGGTGGAGTAGTTCATGGTGCAAAAGGTGTTGATTTTGGGCAGATTTAAACCGCAGCGGGAAAACTCTGTGCGCAGGTACCTGTCGTCCGCCGACACATTGTGGCCGATGAGCAGCTTTGCCTTGGCGAAATCCTCGAAGATCTCCTGGGCGCAATCCTTAAAGTACAGGCCGCCGGACAGTTCCGCCAGGGCTTCCATGCTCAGTCCGTGCACCTCGAAGGAGCCTTCGCTCATCTCGTCCACGCTGAAGAAGTAGTTTTTCCCCGTTACTTCCTCCCCCTCCACCATCAGGTAGGAGAGCTGGCAAATCTGCCCGGGCGTCAGGGAAGTAGCTTCGGTATCAAATACAATCAATCGCATCAGGGCAGGCTCTCAATCTTTTCCACATCATGCTTGTGCCCCAGCAGCATCAGCACATCGCCCTTCAGAAGCCTGGTGTCGCTGAGCTCCTCGATGAGGACATCCTCTCCCCGCTGGAGCAGCAATACTGTAACGCCGTACTTGCGGCGCACCTCAATCTCGCGCACGGTTTTCCCTACCCAATGGTCGGGCAGCTGGATGCTTTCGATAGCATACTCATCCGTCAGGTTGATTAAATCCACCACATTGGGGGCAATCAATGACTTGGCGACGCGGATGCCCATATCCCTTTCGGGAAACACCACTTTATCCACCCCTACCTTGCGCAGCACCTTGGCGTGCAGCTCGTCGGTGGCTTTGCTGATGACATATTTAACCCCCGCCTCCTTGCACAAAAGGGATACCAGGATGGAATCCCGCACATTGTCGCCGATGGACACAACGGCGGCGTCAAAATTGCGCAGCCCGATTTTCTTCAGGGCGTCCTCGTCCGTCGCGTCCATCTGGATGGCCTGGGTCACGAAGGGGGCGATGTCATTGATGACTTCCTCCTCGCCGTCCACCGCCAGCACCTCATGGCCCAAATCGCACAGGGTTTTGCACAACGAAGCGCCGAAGCGCCCGATGCCAAAGACAACAAATTGTTTCGCGTTCGACATACTTTTCTCCTTTATCCAACCAGCATTTGTTCTTCAGGGTAGTGCATCAGGGTTGTTTTGTTTTCCTGCCTGCGGGTTAGCACCAGCATCAGGGTCAGCGGGCCTACACGGCCGATGTACATAAAGCAAATCAGCAGCACCTGGCTAAGGGCGGTCAGGTTGGCTGTGCCCACGCTGGTGAGGCCCACCGTGCCCAGGGCTGAGGTGGCTTCCATGGTAAGGTCGATAATCTGGAACTCCGCATTCCATACCGACAGCAAAGCCGTACCCGTCACCGCCAGGATGAGGAAGATAACAAAAATGCTCAGCGCCGTACGCACCACCGACAGGGGCACCTTGCGCTTGAAGGCCGTTACATCCACGCGGCCGTGAACAACGGTTGACACCAGCGCCAGCAGCAGGAACAGCGTGGTGGTTTTGATGCCGCCGCCTGTGGATACGGGGGAAGCGCCGATAAACATCAGGATGGAGCTGACCAGTTTGCTGGCGTCCGTCATCCCCATCTGGCTGATGGAGAAGTACCCCGCGGTTCTGGTGGTTACCGATTGAAACCAGGCATTGGTTACGCGGTGCACAGCGGGCATGGTGCCCAGGGTGCGGGGGTTGTTCCACTCCAGCGCGCTGATAACCAAGGTGCCAAACACCAGCAGCGCGGCGGTTGTAAACAGCACCGTTTTGGTATGCAGGCTGTATTTTTTGATGTGGTGATGGGAAATCACCTCCGCCAAAACCGCAAAGCCCAAACCGCCCAGCACAATCAGCGAGGAAATAATCAGCAGCACATAGGGATCCTGCTGATAAATCTGCAGGCTGCCCAGAGAGCCGAAGAGATCGAACCCGGCGTTGCAAAAAGCGCTGACCGCGTGAAAGAAGCCGTAGTACAGCCCCTTGCCCATGCCCATCTGGGGGACAAAGCGGATGCTCAGCAGCAGCGCGCCCAGCAGCTCGATGCCAAAGACAATCAATACAAAGTGCAGGGAAGTGCGCACCGAGCCGGACAGCCCCGGCAGCCCCATGCTGTCGCGCAGCAGCGCGCGGCTCTGCAGGGAGATGCGCTTTCGGATGAATACCAGCGTCATGGTGGCAAACAGCATAAAACCCAGACCCCCTACCTGAATGAGGGCGATGATGACAATTTCACCAAAGAGGGAATAGGTTTCGGCTGTATCCACCACCGTCAGCCCGGTAACACAGGTGGCGCTGGTGGCGGTAAAGAGCGCCTGCAGGTAGTTGGCGCTTTTCCCCTCTTCCCAGGCAACGGGCAGGGAGAGCAGCAGGGACCCCAGCAGAATAATCAGAAAGAAACCCAAAGCGAGCAGCATCTCGATGGACATGGAGCTCCTGCGCTTTTTTGTGAGCATAAAATCCTCCCCATCAGGTTATCATTTTCGAAAAAAAGCTACACCTGCAAAGCAGGAGCAGCTTTTGTATCGCTCAAGCGGCGGGGCGTTTATTCCTTGTCTTCTCCCTCATCATCCTCGTCCTCTTCCTCTTCTTCGGTTTCGGGGAAAAGGGGCTGATGGCAGGAGGGGCAGCGGTAGTCTTCTTCCAGGTCGAAATCGGCCACGTCAAAGCGGGTCAGATAGCCGCAATGGGGGCACTCATACTCCACAACGCCGCCTTCCAGTTCCTCGTCCTCATCGTCATGATGGCCGCAGCATTCGCAGCCTTCCTCATCGTCTTCCTCGTCGCCCAGCAGGTCTTCGATGTCTTCCAGATCCTCATCGATTTCTTCAACATAGTCGTTCAAATCGTCCAGATCATCGCGGATATCATCGATTTCCTGGGCAAACGCTTCCAGCGTTTCAATCAGCTTGACCAGCAATTTCTGTTCGGAGGTGTCGTCGCTCAGCTTCATGCCTTCCGCCAGGCCTTTGAGATAGGCAACTTTCTCAGACAGGTTACTCATGGCTTTGTCCCTTTCTTCTTGTCCTGTGTACAGTTACGCGCGGGAGAGATACTCCCCGGAGCGGGTGTCAATCTTAATCATATCACCGATGTTGATAAACAGGGGCACCATCAGCTCAAATCCGGTTTCCAGGGTGGCGGGCTTGTAGGTGTTGGAAGCGGTGTCGCCCTTGAAGCCGGGCTCTGTCTGGGTGACTTCCAGATCCACAAAGTTGGGCGCTTCCACGGAGAAGGCCTCGCCCTTGAAGAAGCGGATGCTGACATTGGTATTTTCCTTGACAAAGCGGATGGCGTCCTCCACCTGGCTCTGGTTGAGGGGCATCTGCTCGTAGGTTTCCGGATCCATGAAGTAGTACAGGTTCCCATCATTGTACAGGTACTGCATATCCTTGGTTTCCACAATGGCGCGGGGCATTTTATCAGTGGGGTTGAATGTGCGCTCGATGACCGCGCCGGTCATGATGTTTTTGATTTTCGTGCGTACGAACGCGGCGCCTTTGCCGGGCTTGACATGCTGGAAATCCACGATGTTCCAGACACCGCCTTCCATTTCGAAGGTAATGCCTTTTCTGAAATCCCCCGCTGTAATCATAGTTGTTCCTCCAATGAAATAAAGAATAATGCAACGACCCTCGTTACAGGATGATCAATTCCCTAGGCGCGCTAACCAGGGACTGCGCGCCGTTTTCCGTTACCAGACAGGTGTTCTCGATGCGGACGCCGCCGATAGCGGGCAGGTAGATGCCCGGCTCCACGGTGATGACAATGCCGGGCTCCACCACCTCTTCGCAGGTTTGGTTCAGGCGCGGCATCTCATGGATGTCGATGCCCACGCTGTGGCCGAGGCCATGGCCGAAGTTTTTGCCGTACCCCGCCTGGGTAATGATATCGCGGGCGATGGCGTCGATATCCCGGCAAACCTTGCCGGGCATCAGCGCTTCCTGAGCCGCCATCTGGGCCTGCAGCACGATATCGTATACCTTGCGCATCTCCTCAGAAGGCTGCCCAAGGGCGATGGTGCGGGTCATATCCGAACAGTAGCCGCCGTATTTCGCGCCAAAGTCCAGGGTAATCAAATCCCCTTTTTGAAGGCGTCTGCTGGTGGGCACCGCGTGGGGCAGGGAGCCGTTCTCGCCTGAAGCCAGAATGGTGCTGAACGCCAGCCCTTCCGCGCCCAGTTCCAGCATTTTGAAGTCGAGTTTCAGCTGGACTTCCCGCTCTGTCATGCCTTCGGTGATGACCGTGAGGATATAGTCAAACGCCTGTACGGATATCCCGCAGGCTTTGCGGATGACAGCAATTTCGCTTTCGTCTTTTACTTTGCGCAGCTGCTCCGGCTTTTCCTTGATGGGGGTAAATGTCATGCCCGGCATGGCTTTGCCCATCGCCGCGAACTGTACAACGGTTACATGGTCGTCCTCGTAGTACAGCTGATGGATGCCTGCTTGCTGCAGCACGTCCGCCGCTACCTGAATATGGCTTTTCCCGGTGGAAATCTCATAGACCTGAAATGACGGTGCTTGCTGGCCAGCCTGTTCCGTATAGCGGAAGTCTGTGATAATGGCGGATATGTCCCGCGTCAGCAGCAGCAGACCTTCCCCGGAATAACCGCTTAGAAAATAGATGTTGGAAGGCTTATGGATGAGGATGGCATCCTGTGCCGCGACCCCCGCCATGTTCAACAACCTGCTGACCCTGTCCATACATACCTCCCAATCGGCCTTTTTCATTGATATTCTACCACAAACCCTTGTGTTTGACTACCATGCCAGGATATTTTCGCGGGCTGGCTGTCCCATTTCTGGTGATACCGGATATCGTTTTCTAGCGCAGCGGACTATCCGCTGATGATGCATGCTTGTTTCATTCCGCTGGCGAGGGCGGAATTTCCTGTTTCCCCGAGGATACGTCCCGCACAGCGGCTTCATAGATGTCCCGCATGGTCCGGGCATCCTCCGCCATGGTGCCCCGGCTTTCGCAGATGATGTGCGGCGTGTAGCGCCGCTGAGCCAGCAGGAGCGCCAGGTGCTCAAACCTTGGGCCGTACATGGTGTCCGCGAAGGTCATATGCTTCTTTTCACCCTTTTCACCAAACTCCACCGTGGAGAAATGAATGTGGATGTTTCTGGCTCTTTCTGTCCCCAGGACTTCTTCCATCTGATCCAGCACCCGGGCAAAATCGGACGGCTGATTCAGGCAGCCCCCGCCCAGAGCATGCAGATGGGCAAAGTCGACACAGGGGGTCAGACGGGCGTCGCGCTTGCAGAACTGGAGAATTTCATCCAAATCGCCAATCTGCCCGGGCTTGCCCATGGTTTCAATGCACAATTGGGGAGAAAGCCCAGCTTCCGATAGCCGCTCCAGTGCCATGTCAAGCCCCCTGGCGCAGTTTTCCAACGCTTCCTGCCGCTGCATTTTCATGGCGGAGCCGACATGCACCACCATCCTCTGCCCGCCCATCCAGCGAAGGCGCAAGGCGGTTTCCAGGATGTAGCTGATGCCCTTTTCCAGTTTTTCCTGCTCTGCCGCTGCCAGATTGATATAGTAGGGCGCATGGGCGCTAACGGAAATGCCGTTATCCGCGGCGTGCCGGCCAATTAGCTCCGCTGTTTCCTGGGATAGGCTGACGCCCCGGCCAAAAGAATACTCAAAGGCGCTCAATCCCCTTTCCCGTATCCAGGAAAAGGCCTGCCAGGTATGCTTGTTGCCCTGGGCGTAAAAGCTGTCGGAGTTGCCCGAGGGACCAAAAAGGATTTGGTTCTGCGGCCTCATTGAGCCCCCGTCTTCTTATCAAAGGCTTCCCACAGCGGGGCGTAAATCTGCACAGCCTGCTCGTGTTCCGCTAAGGTCTTTGAGAAGTGCAGTTCCCCCGTGTCTGGATCCTTGCTGCAGAAATACAGCACCTTTTCCTGGATAAAGGACTCGTCCGGATACAGTGCGGCCTGAATGGCGCCGGGGGACGGGCTGCAGATGGGCCCGATGGGCAATCCCTTGTTGCGGTAGGTATTGAAGTAGGACTGCACATTCAGGTCGTTCTGGTTGAGCACCATCCGTTTGGTGCCCAGCACATATTTAATGGTTACGTCGCTGCCCAGGGTCATATTGTCCTTCAGGCGGTTATGGAACACGGCGGAAACCTTGGCGAAATCAGCCGTCTTGGCTTCTTTCTCAATCAGCGATGCCAGGGTAATGACCTCGTCCATGGACATGCCCAGTTCCTCGGCTCTTGCGTGGAAAGGTTCTTTATACACCGCTTCGGTCTGGGACAGCAGCTTTTTAATGATTTCGCTTTCATCCGCTGAAACATAGATTTCGTAGGTGTCCGGCGCCAGGTACCCTTCCAGGGCGTACTTGCGGTCCGCCGGGCGGCCGGAGGAAAGAACATCGGACACATAATAAAACATGTTGAACTCGCTGCCGCTGCGGCATTTGCTCAGGAAGGCGTCAGGGGTAGCAAGAATCTTTTCCCTTACCAGATAGGCGGCGATATCCTCCACCGTCCAGCCGGGAATCACCGTGATGGAGCGCACCATGGGGCGCCCGTCGCCGGATGCCAGGTTCTCCAGGATTTCCTTCACGCTCATGGCACGGTTCAGCTTATACTCCCCTGCCTGTATCTTCTGGCTAAAGCCGCTGAAGTCCGCGTAATACTTAAAGAAGGAACTGCTGCGTACAATGTTCTGCTTCTCCAGGTTCTTGGATACCCTGCTCAGACTGTCCCCGCTGTTGACCACGAAAACAATCTCCGATTGATCCAGCGCGTTGACCGGGTTGATCCATTCCTCCCGGCCTTTGTTGACAATGGTGGACACCACGCCAATGAGCAGCAGGGCGGAGCACAGGAACACCAGCACAGGGCGCACCATGCTCCAGAGCCAGCTGTACCAATAAATGCCGTATTCCCTCTCTTCCTGGAGGGACTCAGGCGTATAGATTTTTTGCTTTTTCTTTTTCACGTAAGTCTTACCTGCCCTCGGGCAAATCAAACTGCATATCCGCGGCGTCCGTCACAAGTTTCAGCACATCCCCCACCATCTTCTGCAGGCGCAGTTCCGCCAGCAGGTAGCGGGAGGTGTCCGTCCCCGCGTACAGGAGGGAGGATATCTGGGTAAAGCGCTGCATTTCCTCCGGCGGCATGCCGCCGCCTGCCATGGCGCTCATCTGCAGGGCAATCTGCAGCTTTTTATATTCTTTAATCAGCGCCATCCCCGTATCGCTGCCCGCGGCGATTTCCTTTGCCTCGGCATACTCCTGATACTCCTGGGACTGCCTGATTTCTCCCGCCAGCTTCCTGGCTGTGTCCATCAGCATAGCTACCTCGCACCAAATGAAAATAGAGGCCGATCATGTCGGCCTCTACAGTATACCATAGTCATCCCAGGTCAACAATGACTGGCAGCACCATGGGGTTGCGCTTGATTTTGTCGAAGATGTAGCGGCGCAGCTCATCCTTGATCCGGTTCTTGATGCTGGGCCAGTCGCTACCCTCGATGCGGTTGTAGGACTCGATAATCTTGCGCACCGTATCCCGGATGCCCTCGATTAAATCCTCATTCTCCCGTACATACACAAAACCGCGGGAGATAACATCAGGCCCGGATACCAGCACGCCGTTGGTGCGGTCAAATGCCATAGCCACAATAATCAGGCCGTCCTGGGAGAGGTGCTTGCGGTCGCGCAGCACCACGTTGCCCACATCGCCAATGCCAAGGCCGTCCACCAGTACGGTGCCGTTGGGCACAATGCCCGCCAGGGAGAGGGAGTTTTCGCTCATCTCAATGACTTGGCCGATTTCGGGCAGGACGATGTTTTCTCTGGGCATATCCATGGACTCCGCCAGCTCCGCGTGCTGCCAGAGCATGCGGTATTCCCCGTGTACGGGGATAAAGTACTGGGGCTTGATCAGCGTGTGCATCAGCTTCAGCTCTTCCTGGCAGGCGTGGCCGGAAACGTGCACATCGTCCATGGCTTCGTAGATGACTTCCGCGCCGCAGCGGTACAGCTGGTTGATGACGCGGGACACAAAGACCTCGTTGCCCGGAATGGGCGTGGCGGAAATGATGACCTTGTCGGTGGGTTTAATCTGCAGCTTGCGGTGCTCGGCAAAGGCCATGCGGGTCAGGCCGCTCATGGGCTCGCCCTGGCTGCCGGTGGTCAGCACCAGCACCTGGTCATCACGGTAGTTGTTGATGTCGTCCATCTCAATCAGGTTGTCGCGGGGAATCTTCAGTTCGCCAAGATCCATCGCCACCGTGCTGACATTGATCATGCTTCTGCCGACAAAGCACACTTTGCGGCCGTACTGGGCGGCGCAGTCCGCCACCTGCTGCACACGGTTGATGTTGCTGGCGAACATGGCAATGATAACCCGCCCGCGCGCCGTGCTGATCTGATGATCGAAGGTGGCCGCGACCTTGCGCTCGGACATGGTGTAGCCGGGTCGCTCCACATTGGTGCTTTCGCACAGAAGCGCCAGCACGCCCCGCTCGCCGATGGCGGCCAGGGTGCTGATGTCCGTCGGCTCTCCATCTGTGGGGGTGAAATCGATTTTGAAGTCTCCCGAGAAGACAACCGTCCCCGCCGGGGATGTTATCGATATGGCATAGGCACCGCTGATGGAGTGGTTCACCTTGATGAACTGCACCGTAAAGCAGCCGATATGTACAATCTGTCTTGGCTGTACGGGGTTGAACTTCATCCCCTTGATGCCGCGCTCCTTCAGCTTGTTCTCCACCAGCGCCAGCGTCAGCCGGGAGCCGTAGAGGGGCGCGGGGGCGCGGTCGAGCACATAGGGGGTTGCTCCGATATGATCCTCATGACCGTGTGTAAACAGATACGCGCGGATTTTATCCTTGTTGGCGATCAGATAGCTGACATCAGGAATAACCAAGTCAATCCCCAGCATATCGTCCTTGGGGAAGATGGAGCCGCAGTCGATGACCAGGATATCATTTTCACATTCGATGACAGTAATGTTCTTACCAATTTCATCCACGCCGCCAAGCGGGATGATTCTTAATTTTGGTTTTTCAGGCACAATGTCCCTCCTTTTTCAGTATTAAACATACAAATAATAATTTCTTATTCTTGTGCCCCTTGTCCGCGGACGGAGATGATATGGGGCTGCCATTTGGGCTGGTTCTGCAGCCACTTGTCAATGGCTTTTACAGCAATAAAGAAAACAGCCATTCCAGCAAGGCCGGCCAGCAAGGTTTTCACTTCACTGCCCAGTACAGCGTTGCCGATGAGCAGCCCCAATATGAGCCCCAGCAAGGGGATGACATACATGATGACTGACAATGTCAGAATTCTGTTGTCAGGAAGCGCCACATCCACGATGTTGCCGATCTCTGCCTGCCCAAGCACCCGGACAAGGGTTTGTTTTTTATTATTATAACAGGCGCCGCATTTTTCACAAGCATCCAAACGGTCAAAGCAGACCATGGGCCTGTTGTTCTCTATCGTAATAACTCTTCCGGTTCTAATCATAAATCTTCCTCACAATACAGTATGTATTATAGCATAGATTCCCTTATATTGTACAGTATCGCGGGGAAGTTTCGAAAACAATCACACTTTGACAACCACATGCCAATCTTCCCGCAACACACAACCGCCCCTCTAATAGAGGGGCGGCTGCGATGTGGAATCCGGCGGCGACCTACTCTCCCGGGCCGTTACCAGCCAAGTACCAT
>CALCQO010000045.1 GCA_937894675.1 uncultured Clostridia bacterium | reverse complement strand
GCCCCCACGCTCACGCCGCAGCCCACCCCCGAGCCCCAGCGCATCCCCGATGATTTGGACAACGAGGGCAAGCTGCTGCTGGCGACCCAGTGGCTGCTGGAAAGCTATATCGACCAGGGCTTCACCTTCGTCAGCCCCGAGGAAATCGCCAAGGGCGAGAACCAGGAACTGACAGCCCTGCTGACCAGCGCGAAAAAACCCAGCGGCGGGGAAGCGGTTCTGGTCACCCAGGCGCTCACCACCGATAAGGAACTTTCCCTGCTGATTAGACTGCCCCAAAACCCGCAGGATTTGGCGGCGGTGCGGGAATACCTGAAGAACAGCAAAGAAAAATCCGCCATCATCGTTACCGGGCAGGACGCCGCGGCCCAGCCGGAAGTAATCAAGGAGCTGGCCAAGGCAGGCCACGCCATCGTCAACGGCGGCTTCACCGGCGGCAGCGTCAGCGGCCTGAACTATCAGGAAGCCTACCAGGAAATCCAGCGCAATGCCCTGCTGCTCAAAGAAAAGCTGGGGGTGAAACCAAGCACTACGCGCCGCTGAGCGGACGCAGCGGGGTGGAAACCCTGCAGGCGGCCAGCGACGCGGGGGTCAGCCTGCTCAGCTTCCAAACCAGGGTAGCGCCGCTTCAGAGCCAGACAGCCCAGGATGTGCTGGCGGACCGCTTCAAATGGGGCGTGCGCCGCGGCGAAATCATCCGGGTGGACCTGGACGGATACACACAAACCACCGAACTATTGCAAGGCATCGAGCATATCGTGGCTGATACCGGCTACCGACTGGTGACACCCGATGCGCTGCTGGACAACACCTACACCCTGCAGCCCCTGGAGTCCATCCCCGGATGGAACAGCGTACGGGTGAACATGGATTACGACAAGGACGCGCCCCTGGGGCAGGGGTACCTCAGCAGACTGGTAACCGATGAGCGCCGTGTGTTCCTGGTTATTGACGACTGGGGCAGCGACAAAACCATCACCCGCATGCTGGATATCCTCAAGGAGCATGATGTAAAGGCAACCTTCTTCGTCATCGCCAGCCGTGCGGCCAACAACCCCAACCTGCTGCGCGCCATAGATGAGGCGGGGCACAGCATCGGCAACCATTCCTACAACCATGAGCTGATGCCCTACACCGATCCCCAATTGCTGCAGGAGCTTACTGTGAAGGCCTTCCAGGAGGTAACAGTCGCCCTTGGACACACGCCCGATTTGCTGTTCCAGCCGCCGCAGCTCTCCACCGACCGCAAGTCCATCAACGCCATTCTGGCCACCGGCTATCAGGCCGTGATCGGCTCGCGCGTCAGTACCCACGACTACACACGCAATGCTCAGCAAGTGCTGCGCTTTGTCAAACGATACATCAACAACGGAGCCATGGTGCTCATCCACTCCAGCGACAACGCGTCCGCAAACGAGGCTTTACCGGAAATCATCGAATATGCCCGGTCCCAGGGATTCACCTTCGACCGGCTGGGCGATTATTTCCCGCTGAAGATGCAGGACGGAAGGGCGGTACCACATGCGAAATAAACAAATAAAAGAGGTGCTATCCAGCGCCAAAACAGACCGGAGAATATTATCCCATGTTCCCGATCCCTTCCAGGTGAGGGGCAAGGATGACCGAAGAAACGCATTCACCAAAGACCAGAAGGTGGCGCACAGCAAAGAACCCGGAAAACGCTTCCTGGCTCAGTTCCCGGTGAAGGTGCGCTCCAAGAAAGGGGCGCTGCGCGCCACCAGCATCGACGTATCCCAAAGCGGCATCCTGCTCAAGGCCGCCACGGCTCAGGAGTATGAGCGCCTGTCCGGCATGGACGACGCCACCCTCTCCTTCCGCATCCCCCCGGGGGCGATGGAGGAGGGCATGGAAAAGAAACCCCTGATTATCCGCGCCGCCAAGATCCGCACCCTGCCTGAGGAGCAAGCGGTAGCCTACGCCTTCGAAAAACCCATGAGCCGCTACTTCCGGGCGCGGGAGACCGTGTACGCCACCATCGCCTTCGCGGCGCTGCTGCTGATCTCCCTGGTCGCCATGCTGCTCAGGGCCGAGAGCCTGTTCTTCTTCCGCTTCAACCGCATCACCGCGGTGTACAGCGTGGTTACAGGTGTATACCTGCTCAGCCGCTACCTGTTCGGCTCCTTCTACCGCCCCGTCAAGGTGGATGAAGACTACACGCCGGGCGTTACCATCATCATTCCCTGCTACAACGAGCAGGAGTGGATTGACCGCACCATCACCAACGCCCTGGATCAGGATTATCCGGCGGACAAGCTGGAGGTGCTGATCGTGGACGACAAGTCCACCGACAACTCCCTGGAGGTGATTGAGCGCACCCTGGAACACCTGTTCAAGGAAGGCGAGCGCTTCTCGGTGCGCGAGCGGGTGCGGTTGCTTAAACAGCCCAAGAACGCGGGCAAACGCCACGCCATGGCCTGGGGCGTGAAGGAAGCCCGGCATGAATTGGTTGTGTTCGTGGACTCGGACAGCTTTCTGGAGCCCGACGCCATCCGCAACCTGGTGCAGCCCTTCAAGGATGAGAAGATTGCCGGCGTTTCCGGCCGCACCGACGTGGCCAATACCTTCACCAACAACCTGACCCGCATGCAGTCCGTGCGCTACTATGTAGCCTTTCGGGTGATGAAAGCAGCGGAAGCCGTCTTTGACGGGGTCACCTGCCTGTCCGGGCCGCTGGCGTGCTACCGCAAATCCGTCATGCTCGAGCACCTGGACGACTGGCTTGATCAGCAGTTCCTGGGCCAGCGCGCCACCTTCGGCGACGACCGAAGCATGACCAACTTCATGCTGCGCAACCACCGCACCAACTATCAGGATACCGCCGTCGCCTTCACCATCGTGCCCAGCAACTACAGCGTGTTCTTCAAACAGCAGATGCGCTGGAAACGCTCCTGGCTGCGGGAAAGCTTCATCGCCGCCGGGTTCATGTGGAAGAAAGAGCCGTTCATGTCCCTGTCCTTCTACTTTGGCATGGTGATTACCATTCTCTCGCCCATCATCGTGCTGTACAACGCGGTCTATGTGCCCCTCGCCCTGGGGCAGGTGCCGGTGGTGTTCCTGGTAGGCATCATGCTGATGTCCATGATGACCAGCTTCGCCCAGCTCTTCCTAAGAAGAAGCACCACCTGGCTGCACGGCATCCTGTACAACCTGTTCTATGTCGCCGTACTGATTTGGCAAATGCCCATCGCGTGGTTCACGTTCTGGCGTTCCAACTGGGGTACGCGCTAAACACCGATACGACAAGCCGTCCCGCTTGGGCGGGACGGCATAAGAGGAGCTACCGGTATGAAAACCATGAACGTTAAGCGAAAAAATACCTGGAAGGTTATCCGCACCTTCCTGCAATTGGCGCTGGTGGCAGCCATCGCGCTGCTGGCGGTGCAGGGCAGCGTCTTCCCCAGTAAGTACCGCCCCGCGCCCATGCCCAGCACCTCCCCGTTGGGGGAAGCGGCCAACGCGCAGGACCATGGCTTTATCGCCATCTCCTATCTGGGGGTGGAGGCCAATGATACCAACGCCAGGGTCGTCATTCCCCAGAATATGCTCAAGCGCCATCTGCAAGCCCTCAAGGATAACGGCTATGTCACCATCACCATGCAGGATGTGGCGGCCTACTACGAGCGCGGCCAGCAGCTGCCCGAAAAGGCCGTGCTGCTGATGTTCGAGGACGGCCTGAAGAGCACCCCCTCCCTGGCCCAGAAACTGCTGCAGCAGATGAACTACCATGCCAGCGCCTGGGTGTACGGAGCCAACCTTGAAAACCCGGGCAGGCAGTACCTGACAGGTGCCGACCTGACTGCCCTGAATGATAACAGCTACTGGGATATCGGCTCCAGCGGCTACCGGCTGTCCTACATCAATGTGTTCGACCGCTACGGCCACTATGTGGGTGAGCTGAGCAGCGATGAGTACGCCCACACCCTCAGCTATCTGGACAGAAAATACGACCACTACCTGATGGACTTCCTGCGGGACGAGGATGATGTGCCCCTGGAAAACAATGTCCAAATGGCCCAGCGGGTGGAAGAGGACTACCGCATGATGCAGGAAGCGTTCCGGGAAAAGCTCGGCTTTATGCCCTCCGCCCATTCCCTGATGCACGCCAATACCGGCAGATTCGGCACCCACGAACTGGTCAGCGCGGAGAACGAGCGCTGGATCAAGGACATCTTCCAGATCAACTTCAACCGGGAAGGCTATGCCCGCAACGACCGCGGCGTATCCGCCTTCGACCTGACCCGTATGCAGCCCTACGCCGACTGGTCGCCTAACCATCTGCTGATGCGCATCCAGGCGGAAACCGGGGAACCCCTGGTGTTCGCAAAGGGCAGCAGCCGCCAGGCAGAGGCGTTCACCACCCTGGCAGGCCAGGCGGACTTCCATGGCAACACCCTCTACCTGACCTCCAACGAGCAGGGCCTAGGCGCGATTCGGCTAAGCGAGTTCGTCCCCGGCGCCGTCCAGGTTACCGCCCAGCTCAAGGGCAACGCCTACGGCAGCCAGATGGTATTTATCGGCGCGGACGAGCGGGGCAGCAACGGACTGGGCATCGGCATCGTCAACAACCATCTGGTGGTTACCCAGAAAACAGGCGGGCAGGATACGGAGTTGTTCTCTTACAACCTGGCACAGGTTAACCCGGCGGAAACCCTCAGCACCCAGCAGGATGAGCAGCGCGTGGTGGTGGGCATCCAGGATGCCATCATCCAATACAGCGGCAACGCCGAGCGGGTGCAGCAGGCAAGGCAGCGCCGCGAGGAAGCGCTGGCCCAGAATCCCGTTACCGTCGCTCAGGGAGGCGAGACCTATGTCGCCCCCGTGGATCAGTTGCAGCGCGCGTCGCGCCAACTCTCCTTCACATTCCAGAACGGCCTGTTGGATGTCACCCTGGATGGGCAGCATCTGGTGAAAGCGCTGCGGGCAGGCAATGAAAGAGGCGGCTATGTGCTGCTGGAAAGCCGGCCCATCGCCCCGGAAGACAACCAGCGCAATGTGTACGACCCCATCTACGACGGCGTTTTCCACAACCTCAGCGTGAAAGCGCCCCAAGGCAGCGGTTCCAGGGTATACTTCAGTAATGAAGGCAGCGTACTGGACAAAGCGGTGAACGGGGTAAGTGATGCATGGAACAGTATCGTCAACTGGTTTCTCACCAATCTGTAACAATACCAAGGCGCGCGTGGTGCCTGATTCTGGCTGCGGTGATAGCCCTGGGGCTTGTCACCGCAGCCTTTGGGGTGGAGAAAGCCGTGACGGATGAGAACAGGCAGCCGCGCTGGTCGGCGTGGCTTCCCTACTGGCAAATGGAAACCGGCATGGCCGAAGCCCAGCGGCTTGGGCAGCGACTGGATACCCTCAGCCTGTTCGCCGCCTACTTTGACGCAGACGGACAGCTGTTCATCCCCGAGGAAACCCGCAAGGGTTTTGAAATCCTGCGGGAAACGGATGCGGAAAATCAGCCCCGCCTGATGCTGACCCTGGTCAATGACTCTCTGACAGCGGAGGGTGCCTCCATCCTCAAGGATCGGGATTTGCTGTACAAACTGCTGGAAACACCCGAAAGCCGCCAAACCCACGCCCAACAGATTCTGGACATAGCACGCTCTGTACAGGCGGACGGCATCGAACTGGACTATGAAAACCTGGGCAGCGACCGAGAATTGTGGGCCAACTACGCCGCGCTGATAGAACTGATGCAAGAGCTGATAACGGGGGAAGGCCTGGAATTGAGCGTGGTGCTGGAACCCTCCGCCCTGGATAAAACAGCCTTCCCTGAAGGCCCTCAATATGTGGTGATGCTTTACAATCTCTACGGCAACCATAGCGGCCCGGGCCCCAAAGCCGACATGGATTTCATCAGCAGACGCGCCGCTCTGGCTCTGAAAAACCTGCCGGGCGAAGTAGCTGCCGCCTTCTCCGCGGGAGGCTTTTCCTGGCAGGATGGCCAAACCCTGCCCCTAACCCAGAAGGAGGCGGAATCTCTGCGGCAGCGGATGGACGTAAAAGCCCGCCGGGATGAAAGCAGCGCCGCCATGACATTCTCCGGCGAGCTGGACGGCGTCCACCATGAAGTGTGGTACGCCGACGACCAAACCCTTTCCGCCTGGGCTTTCGCCGCGCGGGAAACAGGCATCCGCCATTTCTACCTGTGGTCCCTGGGGGTCAACGAGCAAGCGACCTTGGATATGATGAGCGGGGAGTAACTGCTGCAAATCGCATAGGCGGCATCAACAAGCGCAATCTTGTATTTATATAGTTGATTTCATTGCAAGTTTGATGAATATGAATAATTCCAGCATATA
The DNA here is from genome assembly GCA_937894675.1 of uncultured Clostridia bacterium. Lineage (GTDB taxonomy): Bacteria > Bacillota > Clostridia > Christensenellales > Aristaeellaceae > DTU024. Next base: position 172,879 of record CALCQO010000045.1, on the reverse strand, counting down.
AAGCAATTAGGTTTGAACAAAACAAATAATGTAAAATAGCCACCGGTTATTCGGTGGCTATTTTACATTTATCAGCATATATGTTATCTGGAAAGATGTGAGTATTGCTATATAGCTACGCTCAACCCAACCCCAGTTAGTCCTCCCCGGTTACTGCTATGCCCTCACCCCCTCTAAATTGGTTCGCGTAAGCCCTTGGTGTCATTCCCATCGATTTTTTAAACAGCACGAATAAATATTTATGGTTGTCAAAGCCCACTTGCCGGGCGATGGCTTCCACGCTGAGGTCGGTGGTCTGCAGCAGGTGCTGCGTCTGTTTGATGCGCACCTGGTTCAGGTAATCAGATATGGACATGTGATAGGCGTCAAAGAACTGACGGCGAAGGTAGGCTGGGGAGATGCCCATTTCATCCGCGATTTGTTTGACTCCAAGGTGCGGGTCAGCATAGCCTTGTTCCAACCGCTGAACTACCTGGCGGGCTAATGCTGTTACCTTTTGCTGTCGGATTTCCGCCTGTGCGGCGCTGGCCGCCTGGAAATCCGAGGACAGATCTTCATATAGCGCGTCGATGCTGTCGTAGCTGGCAATCAACTCATCCATGACGGAAGCCCTTTGAGCGCTGGAAGAATCAGTAGCCAGAGCGTTGACCTGGGTCATCAGCCGCCGGAGGGCAAAGGCAATATCCCGGGATGAAGCCTTGCGCATACTGCCGATAAAAAGGGCAAAGGCTTGGCGCAGACTTTTTTCATCGCCGCTTCGCAGGGCGGAAAGCACGGCGTTGCCTTCCTCCGCCGGGTAGTTTCCGGGTTCCATGTGGTTATTGATGAGTGCCTCATGGAACACCTGTTGGCCGGGGTAAAGCATACGCAAATTGTTAAGTTCCAACAAATGTTTGTAACAGGCGGATAAAGCTGCGGTATCCTGTAAATTGCTTCCATAATAACAGCGGCATTGCAGGATGCTGGTGAATTGTTCACAGATGGCAAGAGGCTCCATCCCCTCATGTGCGGGGAAGAGCAGCAGGGTACCCGGCGTTATACTCAATCGCACCGCTTCCTCATCTATGGATTGGGCAATCGCTTTACAGGTATCATGATTCTCATGCTCCACCATCAGCAGAATCCATGGGGAGAGGGGAAGAATACTATCTTCTATGCTTTGCCCGGCAAGGCTTTTGCGCAAAGCTTCCTCCTGCTTCAACTGCTGGGATGTTTCAATAATCCGTTCCAATTTGTCCACCGCCTTGGTTTCGTCCTGTCCGCTGCCAGGACGGCTTTCCACCAGGCGTTCTTTGATATGCTTAAAGGGCTGATAGATGCGGAGGAAAACAACGATGCTGCCGGCCAGCAGCAGGGTAAAGGCTGTGCCAAGCAGAATCGCGGCGCCGTTGCGGATACGGTGCAGGCCGGGCAGTGCCTCCTCATAGGGCATTAGGCGGAGAACGACCCATCCGCCTGTCTGGATGGCGGTGTAGAGTACCAAATGTCTTTCACCATCCACATTCCTGATGATGAATCCGCTGCTCTCCTTTTCGGCGGCATCCAGTACCTGGGGCAGGAGGGCTTGTGCCTGGGGGACCAAAGCCTGGTACTGGGCTGCGACGGGCAAGCCGGTGCGGTCTAGGATGATGGTGTTATCACCAGGGAAAGTCAGCAGCCGGTTTCTGAAATAGGCGGGATCCAGATTCAGCAGGATACCCCCGGGGAGGGGATTGCCTTTGGCATCGGTTTCGTATTGCAGAAAGGAATAGGAAGGCCGGGAATAGGGCAGCTGAACGGGATCCTGTATCACGCGGTACGCAAGCACACCGCGGTCCAGAGGTGTTCTATTTGTGTAGATGGCCAGTGCGTCTTTATCGCTGAAAGTGTCATAAGGCGCGGAAAAGAACAGTTCGTCCGTCGAATAGACAAATTGCTTCGCGTCATTAAAGATGTAGATGGATTGCAGCATGGGGCTGGAGGAAGTATATTGCCCAACCTCCCGCAAAGCGTAGATTCGGTCAAAAGTAGTCATCTCCTGGGCGGTTCGCAGTTTATTGGCGGAGCTGATGTGGTAAATCTGGGTAGCCATGGTCTGTACCAGAGACTCCATCGTTTCGGACAAGGTAGACATATGGTGGGAAAAGCTGCTGTGGGCTGTGACAATCGCCTGCAGGGAAATGCGCTCGAAAGCGCCAAAGAGCAGTAGGAAAACCAGCAGAATGAGTATAGCTGTGGAAAAACCAGCCAATATTCTGCGCAGCAGGGAACGAATATTCAGTTTTTCCGCTGTGCGGCCCATGGTTTCACCTCCTTTGCATTGTCACTGCTAATAGCCGAGTTGTCAAGGGCAGGGGAAAAGAGTTTAAAAATGTGCACTAAAAGTAGTTTAAACACATTCAAACTTGCGCATGGTTGGCATATTTGGTACGTTTTTATCACAAAAGCGCAATGCGCGAATATTGAGGAGGTCTACATGAAAAAGCTATTGGTAGTTGCTTTGGCAGCGATGATGCTGTTCTCCCTGGCTATCTCTGTACAGGCGGAGCCCACTGGGGCTGTCATGCTCTATTCGTCCCTGAAGGAGAGCCAGCTGGCCGCTGTTAAGGAAGCCTTCCAGGCGAAGTATCCCGGCATCGTCATGGACTACTATCAGGCAGGCACAGGCAAAATCAAGACCAAAATTGCCACGGAACAGCAGGCAGGCCAAGTGGCGGCTGACATTCTGTGGGTCGGTGACTCTTCCGACTATCTAACGTTCAAAGAGCAGGGCATTCTGGAAGCCTATGTCTCCCCCGAAGCGGAAACCATCGCTCCTGTGTTCAAAGACCCCGACAACTTGTATGTGGGCGCCCGCCTGGTGGTTATGGGCCTTGCTTACAACACAAATAAGGTTACCCCTGAAGAAGCCCCCACTAAGTGGACAGACCTGCTGGACGAGCGTTTCCGCGACATGATCATCATGACCGACCCCACCGAATCTGGCACCACAGCTTACCTGGTAGGCGCCCTCGTGAACAACGAGAAGTATGGTTGGGATTTCTTCGAGAAACTGGCCGCTATGGGCACCGAGTTGGACAGCGGTTCCGCCGGCACCCATAACAATGTTGCCGCCGGCGGCTACAAGGTCTGCATCGCGGTGGACTACATTACCCAGACGCTGGAAAACCAGGGTTCCCCTATCAAGTTCGTGTACCCCGCTGAAGATACCATTGCCATCTCCAGCCCCATCGCCCTGGTGAAGGGCCGGGCCAACGAAGAAAACGGCAAGCTGCTGTATGACTTCATTCTTTCCCAGGAAGGTCAGAAGGTCCTGGCTGCCAACGAATGCACCCCCATCCGCGACGACGCGACGGTGGAAGGCGCCCTGATTGCCAGCGAAATCGCCAAGGTTGCCCTGACCCCCGACGAAGCCAAGCTGGCCGCTGAAAAGCTGGACACCCTGGATAAGTTCGACTCCCTGTTCAAATAAGCAATATTTTACCGAGATGGTGGGAGGAGCAGGCGAAAGCCTGCTCCCCTGCCTATCAGAAAGGTCGTGACCATGGCAAGCGTACGGTTCGAGCGCGTCAGCATCAGCTATGGGGACAAGCAGGTCATCCGGGATTTATCACTAACCGTGGAAGATTCCGAGATCATGGGCATCATTGGCCCCTCAGGATGTGGTAAAACCACCCTGATTCGTGCCCTGTGCGGGTTTATCAAGCCCCATACGGGGGACATCTATATCGGCGACCAGTTGGTGTTTTCAGTGGACAAGCGGATCAACATCCCACCGGAGCGCCGGGGCATCGGTGTTGTGTTCCAGGATTATGCCGTTTGGCCTCACATGTCCGTTTGGGACAATGTTTGCTACCCCATGAAAAAACGCAAGATTGAAAAAAACGAAATCCAGCGCCGGGCAACCCATGCCCTGGCTCAGGTGCGGATGACCGGTTATGAAAAGCACATGCCCTCCCAGCTTTCCGGTGGCCAGCAGCAGCGGGTAGCCATCGCCCGGGCACTTGTTTCCTCCAGTGAACTGATTATTCTGGATGAGCCTATCACCAACCTGGACGCCAAGCTGCGCGAAGAAATGATTGTGGAAATCCAGATGATTCAGCGGGACATCGGTACCACCATTATCTACATCACCCATGACCAGGAGGCCGCCCTGCAATTGTGCGACCGGATTGCCATCATGCGCATGAACGGCGACATCGCCCAAATCGGCACGGATGAGCAAATTATTAAAAGCCCCATTGACCGCTATGTCTATTCCTTTATCGGGGTATCCAATTTTCTGCCGGCGACCCTTCAGGGGGGCAAGGCTAAGCTGGAAAACAGCGACCTTGTGCTGCCCTTTGATTTGCCCGCGGATGTATCCAGCCAGGCCACACAGGACATCGGTGTGCGCCCCATGAACATTGTCTTTGATGAAGCCAGCCCCCTAAGGGGCACCATCAAGCGCGCAGTGTTTCTTGGCAATCAGTACGACTACTTTGTGTCCCTGGATGGCCATGAGCTGCGCGTGGAGCGCAATGCCCTGGACGCCATGCAGGGCAAACAGTACCAGGAGGGGGATGATGTGGGTCTGGTATTCATCAATCCCGCCTTCTATCCCCGGGAGGTGACAGCATGAGACGGTCCAATGTAAACCCCGATATGGCCAGGCTGGATGGTAAAAAGTTTTCCATGGATAAGTTTTTAACCATCCTATCCTTCGTGATTTTAATCATTGTTGTCATTATCCCCATGCTGATGATTGTGTATAACACCTTCTTTGTGGACGGCAGGTTTGACACCACCCTGTTCACCGAGATTATCCTGGATCCCGCCAATGTGGGCGCCATGTGGAACACCATAAAAATCGCTTTGTTGGTAACGGTGCTGGGCACCCTGGTCGGTCTGTTCTTTGCCTGGCTGCTGGGGCGCAGCGATATTCCTCTCAAGGGATTGATGCGCTCCATGTTTACCATTCCCTACATGTTCCCGCCCTTCTTCGGCGCTATGGCATGGGAATTGCTCCTATCGCCCCGCTCCGGATATCTGAACAACTGGCTGGTTACCACCTTCGGCCTTGCTTCCGCGCCCTTCAACATCAACAGCATTGGCGGCATCGTGTTCGTGGAGCTTAGCTACTACTTCCCCTTTGTGTTCATGCAGGTTGTGTCAGCGCTGGAACGCATGGACCCCACATTGGAAGAGTCGGCCCGTATCGCCGGTGCCAAACAGTGGTATGTAATCCGGCGCATTACTATGCCCCTGGTGCTGCCGGCCACCAGCGCGGGCGCGCTGCTGATTCTCACCTCCTCCCTGTCCCACTTTGGCGTACCTGCCATCCTGGGCTTCAGCAAAAAAATCTACACACTCCCCACCCGCATCTATCAGTTGATTTCCCGTGCTTCCGGCTCCTTCCAGGGCATCCGGGAAGGCGCGGCACTGTCCATTCTGCTGGTTATTGTGGTCATGCTGGCCCTCTGGCTGCAGAAGGCAGTGCTGAAAACAGGCAGCTATGACATCATCAAGGGCAAATCCATGCGCCCTATGCTGATTAAACTGCGCGGGGCGAAGATTCCTCTGCTGATTATCTCTTTCCTGTCCCTGTTCGTAATCGTGGTGGTGCCCCTATTGATGATTGTGCTGGTGGGCCTGCTGCGCGCCTACGGCTTGCCGCTGAGCATGGAAAACTTCACCCTGGACAACTTCGTCAACCTGTTCAACCATAAGATGGTGGCTGACTCGGTGAAAAACTCCCTCTTCCTCTCTGTGGCATCCGGCGTTATCGCCATGTTCCTGGGTGTGATGATTGCCTATGTTATCAATAAAATCCGCCCCCGGGGCAAGACAGCGCTGGAAATCATCAGCATACTGCCCTACTCCATTCCCGGCATTGTGCTGGCCATCGGCGTCATCCTGGCCTGGAGCGGCAACCTGGGGCTGAACCTGTACAACACCATCTGGATTATCCTGGTCGCCTACATCGCCCGCTATGTGGCTTTCTCCATGAAGTCAGCCTCCGCGTCCCTGCAGCAGGTACACTATTCCCTGGAGGACGCGGCCCGATCCAGCGGCGCGACTCACTTTGAGTCACTTACGGACATTACCCTGCCCCTGATTCGTCCGGCCATGATTTCCGGCTTCTTCCTCATCTTCCTGCCAGCCATGCGGGAGTTGACCACCTCGGTGCTGCTCTACGGCCCCTATACCCGCACCCTGGGCGTAGCCATCTACTCCCTGCGTTCGGATGGCTATATCGTGGACGCCTCCGCGCTGGCCGCGATGACCATTCTATTGATTATCATTGTCAATGCCATTGTCAATGCCATCGTCAAAGACAGGAAGAAGGGCTAATATGGATCAGATAGTATTAAAGAATGTTACAAAAAACTTCACCACAAAAACCCTGGGCACCGTAACAGCGGTAGATAACCTCAACCTTACCATCCAGAAAGGGGAATGCTTTTCCTTCCTGGGCCCCTCCGGCTGCGGCAAAACCACTACCCTTAGGATGATAGCCGGTTTTGAAGACCTGACGGAAGGGGAAATCCACCTTTGCGGCAGGCCTGTGTCCGTCAAATCCAAGAATCTGTATGTCCCGCCTGAAGAGCGTGGTCTGGGTATGGTGTTTCAGTCCTTTGCTGTTTGGCCTCACCTGAACATCTTTGAAAATGTCGCCTTCCCCCTGAAGGTGCGCAAAGTGGACAAGGCTCAGATGCACGAGCGCGTCGCCAAAGCCCTCAAACACACCAGCCTGGACGGTATGGAGAAGGTGTTCCCCGGCTCCCTGTCCGGCGGCCAGCAGCAGCGCATCGCCCTGGCTCGGGCCATTGTTACCAATCCGGAAGTCATGCTGCTGGATGAGCCCCTGAGCAATTTGGACCCCAAGTTGCGGGAAAGCATGCGCTTTGAAATCAAGGAGTTGCAGAAGGAGTTCAACTTCACCATCGTCTTTGTTACCCACGATCAGTCGGAAGCCATGGCGCTGTCCGACCGGATGATGGTGATGGACATGGGCAAGGTGATTCAGGTAGGCACCCCCACAGAACTGTACAACCAGCCCATCAACCAGTTCGTGCACAAGTTCCTGGGTCTGTCCACTTTCACCTATGTCAACATACGGGATGGAAAGGCGTATCCGGAAGGCGATCCTGAGAATGCCCTGCCGGTGGAGGTTCCTGCTAATGCAGAATCCCGAATGATTATGGCCACCCGCCCCAACCAGATTGACATGAACAGAACCTCCGGCTACCCCTCCGAGGTTGTCAAGCGCAGTTTCCTGACCAACCATGCCGAATACCTGGTAAAAGTGGGGGACGCTGTCATCAAGATTCAGACGCCCCACCGCAACGAGTTTGCCCAGGGCGAGACCTGCTACCTCCGCTTCCCTGGCGCCATGTGGTACGCCGCCGACTCGGAAGAGCTGGAAGCCGAGCGTAACCGGCGTCAACTGGTGTAGTTATTACAATTTAAGCAACGAAAGAGCCCTCTCTCCCGCAACCTGCCGGAGAGAGGGCTTTCCTTTCAACTTTCTGTTCCTAGTTCGATGTCAACTTACAGATCCTTCACCTGGGTTTTTTCACTTCGTAGCCCAAATCGGTGATCCGCTTAGTGATGTCCTCGATGGCGACTTTGCTGTCGTCATAGTCCACCTTGGCCTTGCTGGTATTGAAGGAGACGCTCAGGGTGTCCTTGTTGACGCCCTCCAGGCCTTTCAGGGCGGCCTCAATCTTGGTCATGCAGGAGGGGCAGGTGAGGGTTTCCAGCTGGATGGTTGCTTTTTTCATGATGATTCTCCTTTTCTGTATGGTTCTTTGTTATGCCCGCGGCTTGTAGCGCAGCAGGCGCATGCCGTTGAGGATAACAACCAGGATGCTGGCTTCGTGCACCAGCATGCCGATGGACATGTTCATCCAGGTGCTGAAGAAGAGGCTGAAGAGCAGCACCAGCACCACGCCGATGGCGATGACGATGTTCTGCAGCATGTTGAAGGCGGTGGCTTTGGCCAGGCCCAAGGCGTGGGGCAGGCGGCTGAAGTCGGAGTTCATCAGCACCACATCGCTTGTTTCAATGGCGATGTCGGTGCCGCTGCCCATGGCGATGCCGATTTGGGCCAGGGCGAGGGAGGGACTGTCGTTCACGCCGTCGCCTACGAAGGCCACGATGCGCCCCTGCTTCTGCAGGTCCTTGATGTAGGCGGCCTTGTCTTCAGGCAGCATGTGGCCGTGGGCTTCCGTCAGCCCCAGTTCGCTGGCCACCAGGTCCACCGTACCCTGGTTATCACCGGACAGCAGCACCAGGTGCTTGACACCCATGCGCTTTAGGCGCTGCAGGTCTTCCTTTACCTTGGGGCGCAGCTGATCCCGGATGCCCACTAGGGCGCGCAATTGGCCTTCCACGCTGGTCATCACGATGGATTGACCTGCTTTTTCCATGGCGGCGATGTCGTCCATGGCCGATTCGCTGATGGCAACCCCTTCCTGCTGCATCAAAGCCAGGTTGCCCACCGCCACCCGCTGGCCGTTCACCTGGGCGACGATGCCGCCGCCCTTCACCACATCGGTCTTTTCCACCGGGTAGGGGGTCATGTCTGATAAGTGCTCAACGATTGCCCTTGCCAGGGGATGGTCGGACTGGCTTTCCACGCTGTAGATCAGGGCCCGGGTCTCGTCCTGTTCTTCATGGTAGTGCTTCACTTCCGCCACCTTGGGGCGGCCGATGGTCAGGGTACCGGTTTTATCGAACACCATCGTGTCTACCCGGCTGAAGTCGTGGATGACTTCGCTGCCCTTCAGCAGCACCCCATGGCGCGCGCCGTTGCCGATGCCGGCCACATTGGATACCGGTACGCCGATGACCAGCGCCCCGGGGCAGCCCAGTACAAGAATGGTGATGGCCAGTTCGATGTTGCGGGTCACGAGACATACGACAAGCGCCAGCACCAGCACCGCGGGTGTATACCACTTGGCGAATCGGTCGATGAAGCGCTCCGCTTCGGATTTGGCGTCCTGGGCTTCCTCCACCAGCTCGATGATGCGGCCAAAGGTCGTGTCCTCGCCCACCCGGTCCGCCACGATGTGCAGGGTGCCGTTGTCCAGAATGGTTCCGGCGAACACCGAGTCTCCCTCATGCTTGCTCACAGGCACCGCTTCGCCTGTGATGCTCGCCTCGTTCACATGGCCTTCGCCGGTCAGCACCCGGCCGTCCACCGGCACCTTGGCGCCGGTCAGCACCCGCAGGTTGTCGCCGATGTCCACTTCATCAATCAGCACTTCCTGATAACTGCCGTCTTCCATCTGCTTCAGCGCGCTCTCAGGGGCCATCTGGGTCAGCTCCCGTATGGCGGAGCGGGTCTTGTTCAGCGTGCGCAGTTCCAGGTAATCCCCAAAGAGGAAGAGGAAGGTAACCACGGCGGATTCTTCATAGTTGCCAATTACCAACGCGCCGATGACGGCGATGGTTACCAGCACGTCGATGCTTACCACTTTTACCCGAAGCGCCTGGTAGGCTTGCAGCGCGATGGGAAGCACGCCGATGATGGAGGCTGCCAGCATCAGCCCTTCCGCGAGGGGGCCGTTGTGCAGCAAGTAGTGGCTTGCAAACGCCGCGGCGACCAAAATGCCGCTGATGAGTGTAATGAGTTTCTTGTTCCTGAGTATCGTGCGCTGCATGTTATCCCCCCTTATCCGTGATAGGCTTGATCTATTTCCGCCAGCATTTTATACACTGCCTCGTAGCTCTCGCAGACATCCCCCGGTACCTTGTAGGAGTCGGTCACCTGGCGCAGCTGCAGAAATTCTTCTGTCAGCTGGGGAATGTCCTTGCCCGCCTTGCCGATTTTGTCCGCCATCATGTCAAACAGCCGCCGCACCTCGTGAAATTCAGGATGATGGGCGCCGTGCACCCGGTCCACCACCGGCACATACACCCCCAGGGTCTTCAAATGGGCTTTGGAAACATCAAAAAACTTGCTCTGCTCTTTCATCATAAAAACCTGCTTTCCTCTTGATGGCTTTATCTTACCGCAGAACAGACAAAGATACTTTGACCCAGGTCAAAAGTGCGGAATCTTTTCGATAAAAAACGGGTTATGTGCTTCACATAACCCGTTATCGTTTCTGATTGGCGTAAGAAAATCGAAATGGCAAACCATGAAAGATAAAAACAGCCTACTTCTTGTTTACCGCCCAAATGTCTCCGCGGCTTCCGCCATCTTTTCGATGATGGGCACCTGGAAGGGGCAGTTTTCTAGGCATTGGCCGCAGGCGATGCACTCGCTGCCGTGGTGGTCAAGGGCTTCATAGTGGCCGCGGACGCTGTCGGGCACGAAGTCCTGCACCTTGGCCAGGTCGTTGAATTTGTTCACCATGGCGATGTCGATGCCCACCACGCAGGGGGCGCAGTGGCCGCAGTAGATGCACTTGCCCTCATAGCGGTGCAGGGGCACATCCTTCAGGAAGGCGGCGTAGTCCCGCTGGCTGTCGGGCAGTTCGGAGTAGGCGCCTGCCTGGGCAACCTCCTGGCTGCTGCGGAAACCGCCCACCACGCAGGCGGCGGCCGGGCGGGTCAGGGCGTAGTGGAGGCAGTGCTCCGGCGTCATCGCCTTGCCAAAGGGCGACCATTTGTCGCTGAGCAAATCGCCCCCGCCAAAGGCCTTCATCACCACGATGCCAACGCCCATTGCTTCACAGGTCTTGTACAGGGTATCCCGGACGGGGTCGATGTTGGTCAGGGGCTGTTCATAGTTTTTGGGCGTCCACACATCGTCAAACTCTTCCCTGGGCGGCTGCAGGTCGTAGCATGGGTTCACGCTGAACATCAGCACGTCAATCAGCCCGGTTTTCACCGCCTGCAGGGCGATTTCCGGGTTGTGGGAGCTAAGCCCCGTATAGCGGATGCGCCCGGCCTTTTTCAAGTCCTGCACATAAGGCATCAGCCAACCGTTGAATACCAGATCAAAATCGGTCTGATTGTCCACATAGTGAATCATGCCCACGTCCAGATAGGGCGTTTCTAGGCGTCGCAGCAAGTCCTCAAAGGACGCGGTAACCAAATTCTCTTCCCGGGTGCGCAGGTACTGGTTGTCCTGCCAGCAAACCCCGATGTGGCCCTGGATGTACATCCTGTCCCGCCGTCCCTGTAGGCATTCGCGCAGGGTGCTGCGCACAGCCGGGTCAGGGCTGAAGAGGTCCAAAAAGTTCATGCCGCTGTCAAAAGCTGTGTCCACCAATTGGCGGATCAGCTCGGGCGCGGCGCCAATCATGCCCTCGCACCCCAGCCCTACTTCGCTGACTTGTAATTGGGTATTGCCAAGCTGACGGTATTTCATACCCTACCCTCCAAATATTGATTGCTGATTGCATCATACCATAACCTGCGCGGCAGCGCCATGCCGGGCAGGACGCAAAAACCGGAATCCGCTGACCGCGGCGTTCCGGCTTTTAATGGAAAGTTTGAGAATCATTCTGTACCCAGTGAAAACTCGGCGCTTGCTTATACCTTCTTGACGAAAACGCTGACGCTGCCGCCCTTGCAGGGGAAGTGAGCGCTGCCCGAATCATCCAGGGTAATCATGCCCATGATGGTGCCGGTGGTATCGTACCAGGTGGTGTTTTTGTGCTCCTCGCCCAGGGACATATATTTCACCGCGTCCCCGCCGTTGCTCATCACCACCGCTAGGCCGCTGTTGGGGTGGCGGGCGTCCCCTTTGCGCACCCAGCCGATGCTGTCCGGCTCGTCAAAGTAATCCCACTGCTCGCCGTAGGCGTTGTATTTGCGGGCGGTCAGCAGCCTGTCCAGCATATCCCTTTTGCCGGGGATGGCGTGCTCGCCGCCGATGCCGTAATAATCGCCGTAGAATACGCAGGGATAACCGTCCTTGCGCAGCAGAATCAGGGCGTAGGCCAGGGGCTTGAACCAGTCCTGCACCCAACTTTCCAGGGCTTGCCCGGGCTGGGAGTCGTGGTTGTCCACAAAGGTGGCGGTGTTCAGCGGATCCTCCCGCACCATGGTAAAGTCGAAGATGGTGCGCAGGTCATAATCCCGCCCCCGGTCCGCCGCCTCCTTGAAGCGGAAGTGCAGCGGCACGTCGAACAGAGCGGTCATATCCCGGGTGCGGCTGATGTAATGGTTCAACTCGCCCACATCGTTGTGCCAGTACTCGCCCACGAAGTACATGGGTTTATCGCTGGTCAGCCTCGCGTGGCGGATGAAGGCGCCCATGAAGTTGGAGTCGATGTGCTTGATGGCGTCCATGCGCATGCCGTCAATGCCCGTCTCCTTGATGAACCAGTCGCACCAGGCGAATGTCTCATCGATAACATCCTTGTTACGATAGTCGATGTCCGAGAACATCAGGTAGTCAAAATTGCCCTTCTCCTGGTTGACATTGCCGGAAAAGTCCTTGTTCTCACCCAGGATGCGGTAGATGGCCATCTTGCCTGTTTTGTTGTCAAAGTTCACGGCGGTGAAGTGCTGGAAGTTCCATTTGAATTTGGAATACCTGTTCTTTCTTCCGGGGAAGGTAAAGCCCGTCCAGCCGTCGATGTCAAAGGGTTCGCTCACCTGATGCTCCCGGTTGTCTTCGCTGACCATTACCACTTTAAAGGTTTCCGCCTTGTCCGCCCCCGCCTTGTGGTTAAGCACCACATCGGCGTAAGCCTGGATGCCGCTTTTCTGCAGGGCTTTGATGGCGGACAGGAACTGCTTTTTGGTGCCGTACTTGGTGCGCACCGAGCCCTTCTGGTCAAACTCGCCCAAATCATATAAATCGTAGATGCCGTAGCCCACATCGTTGGTGCCTGTCGCCTTGCACGCCGGCGGCAGCCAGACGCCGCCCACGCCCATTTCCTTCAAATGGGGCACATCGTCAATCAGACGCTGGTAGTGGTTGCCGTCATCGGCCAGGTACCACTCAAAGTACTGCATCATCACATGGTTGTCCGGGTGTTCCTCCCAGGCGAAGGGGTTGGCCAGGGGCACCCCCTTTTCCTCGGCGACTTCCTGGGCAATCTCCTGCACGATGTCCTTTTTTTCCTCCGGCAGGGTGTCCCAGATCTCCTGATGCACAATCTCCTGCATGGCGGGCATGGTTTCCTCTTCCGCCTTGGCCGCTTCTATCTTCTTATCCAAATCATCCATGATATCGGTATCCTCCTTGCGCGTCTCCATAGAGACACACCTTATTATACATGATTTTGTGAATATTTCATAACAAGAATGTAAAAAACGGGCAACCTGTTCATCAGGTTGCCCGCGGAAATCTTTCGGAATCGGCGATTGTCTACTTGCCGCCCTCCGGCGGCAGGGCGGGGAAAATGGGATCCATAAAGGAAAGCATGCTCTCCCGCATGGCTTTGTTGCCGGGGCTGTTGGCCCAGAAGCGGCTGAACTCGGTATCCGTAGGCAGAGGGAAGCGCCAGTAATCCACCACATTGCGCACCAGCATCAGCACATTGGTGTCTCCGCCCAAATCGTACTGGATGCTGAAGGGCATACCGAAAGCAAACCTGGTGGGCGGGTTCACATAGGATTTTACCGGCACGTCGGTGGGCAGCACCACATCGGCGTAGGAATTGTACAGCCCCAGGAACTCCTGACGGGTCCTGGTTTCGCCGCCCTGGTCATCATAGTAGTTGCGGTAGGAGATGGTTACGGTGTCGCCGTACACATCCACATACACTTCGCCAATCACATACATGTTGCTGGCCACTAGTTCATAGGTCTGGCGGCCTTGGACGGTTAAATCCAGCGCGGTGAACATGTACCACAAATCCGTCATCCCCGGGGTCACTTCCCGAAACTGGGGCCCGAAGGAAGAAGCGGTGTTGTTGCGCAGATGTACATTGTGGTACTGGTTGTAGATGGGCTGTCCCTGCTGGTTGTAATCCATCAACTTTTGGGCGACAAAAACCTCGCTTTTGTAGCCGCCCGGGGTGGTGATGGTGTAGCGGTACAGGTTGATGCTGCCCTTGCGGGGCAGGTTCTTGTACACCCGGGCCTTGATGGGCAAAGGCGCGTCGCCGGGGTTCAGGCTGACATGCAGGGTCTGTACATTGGCTTTGGCGGCCTGGTCGTACACCTGGATGGTAACGTTTACCGGGTAGGCATTCTGGTTCAGCAGGGTAAAGGCATCCATCTCTCCGGTGTAGTCCTGGAAGGTCAGCTCCTTCACAATCTCTACCTTCAAGCTGTCGCTTGCAGCCAGCGAGGCAGGCGCCAGGGACAACAGCAGGGCTATTGCCAGCATCAGGGACAAAAGTTTCTTCATCAAAAATCAATCCTCTTTTCTGTGGGTTTCACTGATACAACGAATGCAAACGCTGTTTTCCTGCACTAGAAAGCAGGAAAACAGCGTGTTTACAGGCAGTTCAAATGTTCGTTTGCGGCTGGGGATACTCCAGCAGATTCCGCAGTTCCTTTGGCAAGGGGGATTCAAGGCAGAGGTCCTGCCCGCTGATGGGATGGCGCAGGCGCAGATGGAAAGCGTGCAGGGCAAAGCGGCCGGGCAATGCAGGGTGAGGGGTGCCGTAGAGGTAATCCCCCACGATGGGGCAGCCGATGGCGCTTACATGCGCCCGAATCTGGTGGGTGCGTCCCGTCAGCAGCGACAGTTTCAGCAGGGAATAGGAGCCCTTACGCCTCAGCACCTGATACAGGGTAACGGCCTTTCGTCCCTGGGGGTCTACCCTGCGCAGGATGCCCTCGCCCTTGCCCAGGGGCAGGTCGATGACGCCCTGTTCTTCGGGCGGCGCGCCTTGGCAGACAGCCAGATACTCCCGTTCAAACAGCCCGGTGTGCAGCTGCCGCTGCAGCAGCTGGTGGATGTGGGCGTCCTTGGCGATACACAACAGCCCGCTGGTGCCCTTGTCCAGCCGGTTCACCGGCCGGTACACAAAATGTTCGGGGCAGCCTAGGTGGCTGTATACCCGGTTTACCAGGGTTTCTCCCTGCTGGTGCCTGGAGGGCAGGGTCGCCAGCGGCGCGGGCTTGTCGGCAATCAGCAGGTGTTCATCCTCCCAAACCGCCATCAGGGGATGGGGGGAGGGCAAGGGCTGGGGCACATCAGGCTCAGTCAGCACAAAACACAGCACATCCCCGGCGCTCACCCGCTGGGTGCTGCGCGCCTGCTGCCCGTTCAGCCGGATGCCCCCTGTAAACTTCAGCCGGCTCAGCGCCCCCCGGGACAGCTTCAGCGTGCCCAGGGCTACCTGGCGCACCGTCTGTCCCGCCTGCTGTGTGCTGACAATATGCTCCATACGACCCTCCTTTTCGGCATTATACCATCCCCTGGGCGCGGTGGACAATTGACCGCTTTGATGATATGATATTCGCGTTCATCAAGGGAAGGGCATAGGGGGTGGCGGAATGATAGCCTTTGCACAGACTTCTGACGCCCTGCGCCCCTGGCTTGGCGGCGATTTTTTGTCCCGCAACGCGGAGGTGGCCGAGCGTGTGACCCACAAGCTCAACGCCTTCACCATCAACCGGGACGAGGTGCCCCAAGTGGCGCAGTGGGTGAATGATCTGCTGTTCCTGTCTGTGCGGGATTTTACCCGGGGCAAGATGGTGCTGCAGATGGATGACGACCTGTTCGTCAGGGTGCGCGTAAGCGATTTTGCCCTGATGGTGGATGATGTCCTGTACCTATTGTTCCATAATATGCCGCGGGAAATGCCCTATTTTGTCCTGATTCGCGACTACTCCGTCCGCCAGGGCAGCCTTTCGGCGCTGCGGGCGCTGTACCTTGATTATCACATGTTCCAGACCCCGGAGGAGTGGGACACCGTGCGCCGGGTGATTACCTCCTGCCACGAGCCGTTCCGCTTCCGCGCCTGGATCAACAGCCAATGAAAGAAGGGGTTCCATGGGAAAAATCATCGCCATCGCCAACCAGAAGGGCGGCGTGGGCAAAACCACTACAGCGGTGAACCTGTCCGCCTGCATGGCGGAGGGCAAGGCCGGCGTTTTGCTGTGCGACTTGGACCCCCAGGGCAATGCCACCAGCGGCATTGGCGGCAAGGCAGGCCAGCAGACCGTCTATGAGGTGCTGGTCAGCGGCGCCCCCGCGGGGGAGGCGGTGCAGCCCACCCAGACGTCCGGGCTTTCCGCGCTGCCTGCCGATATCCGCCTGGCCGCGGCTGAGGTGGAACTGGTCAATGTGCCCAGCCGAGAATACCGCCTGAAGGAAGCCTTGGCACCCATTAAGGATGATTACCACACCATTTTGGTGGATTGTCCCCCCTCCCTGGGGCTGCTTACCCTCAACGCCCTGACGGCGGCGGACAGCGTGCTCATACCCATCCAGTGCGAGTACTATGCCCTGGAAGGGGTGACGGCGCTGATGAACACCATCCGCCGGGTGCAGCAGTCGGTGAACCGCAAGCTGGAAATCGAGGGCGTGCTGCTGACCATGTATGACGGCCGCACCAACCTGTCTATCCAGGTGGCCAATGAAGTGAAAAAGCATTTCCGGGGCAAGGTGTTCACCACCATTGTGCCCCGCACAGTGCGCCTGGGGGAAGCTCCCAGCCATGGTCAGCCCATCCATCTGTACGACCCGCGCAGCGCCGGCACCGAGGCTTACCGCAACTTGGCCCAGGAGCTGCTGCGCCGCACATCACGCAAAGGATAACGCATGAAGAAGAGCGCGCTGGGGCGGGGGCTGGATGCCCTGCTGCCCGAAATCGATATTTCCGGCGGCCAGGTGTCCGACATCGCCATCACCGACATCGACCCCAATCCGGATCAACCCAGGCGGGACTTTAACGAGGAGTCCCTGGGGCAATTGGCCGACAGCATTCGGGAGGTAGGGGTGCTGCAGCCCATTTTGGTGCAGCAAAAGAAAGGCCGCTACCAGATAATCGCCGGCGAGAGGCGCTTCCGCGCCGCCCGCCTGGCGGGGCATCAGCGCATCCCGGCCATTGTGCGGGATTTTTCCGCCGAGGAAAAAATGGAAGCCGCGCTGATTGAAAACCTACAGCGGGAGGATTTGAACCCCCTTGAGGAAGCCCAGGCGGTGCGCGCCCTGATGGACAAATGCGGCTACACCCAGGAGAAGGCCGCCCAGCGGCTGGGCAAGTCCCGCCCGGCGGTGGCCAACCTGCTGCGCCTGCTGACGTTGCCGGAGGACATCAAACAGCTGGTGTTATCCGGCAAGCTCTCCGAAGGCCATGGCCGGGTGCTGGCCGGGGTGGAAGGCGTCGCCCGCAAGCGGGAGTTGGCGGAGAAAACGGTGCGCCAAAGCCTCAGTGTGCGCCAGCTGGAGCAGCTGGCGGCGGCCAAGCCCGCGGCGATTAAGCCCCCAGCCCGCCCCCAGCCCGAGTTCCGCGAGTTTGAGGAGAATCTGCTGCGCGCCTTCGGCGCCCGCACCCGCATCAAGGGGGATTTGGAAAGCGGCAAAATCATCATCAGCTATAAAAACCGCACCGAGCTGGACGCCATCTACGAAGCGGTGGAGCGGCTTTTGTAAAAAAAACTCCCTTATCAAAGGGAGGGAAATGGAGAGGAACATGGAGTTCCTCTTTTTTATTTGACTTTTACACCGCCTGCACCAATGCGTCCCGGCAGGGGGGTGTATGCAGACGGTAGCCGATACCATGCACCGTCTCGATCAGTTGGGGGCCCAGTTTGCGGCGCAGGCGCTGCACATGCACATCCACCGTGCGGGTTTTGATGGGGTAATGGCACTGCCATACATCCATCAGCAGGCTGGTGCGCGACAGGGTGGCGCCAGGCTGCTGCGCCAGCGCTTCCAGCAGCAAGTACTCCTGCATGGTCAGCCGGGAGGCTTTTCTGCCTACCTTTACCACCAGCAAGTCCGGGTTCATGGTCAGTTCCACGCTTTGGTTATCCTTGCCCAGGGCTGTCAAGCGTCGCGTCATGTCAATCACCTCTCTATCTATTAGACGCGCGGAACATCGATTTTGTTGCATCAATGTAAAAATTTTTTACGAAAAGATTGCGAAATGGGTTTTTCGTAGGATTCCACCCGTGTTCTCGACAGATAGGAACCCATCCTGTATACTGTAAGCTGAAAGTTATACAGGGAGGAAAGCCCATGCCAAGCGTCAAAGCCCTGGTGGTCGCGGACCAGGAAAACGCCTATATCTGGGACCATTTTGACAAAAGCGCCTTCGCCGGTGTTGATGTCATCATTTCCTGCGGCGATTTGAAGGCCAGCTATCTGTCCTTTCTCACCACCATGGTGGCGGCGCCCTTGTACTATGTGCACGGCAACCACGACGCCTCCTATCTGCACAAGCCGCCGGAGGGCTGTGAGAGCCTGGACAACGAGATTGTGGAAATCAACGGCATCCGTTTCCTGGGCTTTTCGGGCTGCAAATCCTTAAGCCCCAAGCCGTTCCACTATACAGAGAAGGATGTAAACCGCCAAATTATCAAGCGTATGCCCCAGATTTGCCTGTACGGCGGCTTTGACGTGCTGGTCACCCATACCCCTGCGGCAGGCCTGGGGGACGGGGAGGATTCCTTCCACCAGGGCTTCAGCGCCTACCGGATGCTGCTCAACCAGTTTGCCCCGGCCTACCATCTGCACGGGCACCAGCATTTGAACTACGGCTCCAACAAATATATGATTCAATACGGCGCGACCACCATCATCAATGGCTTTGGCTACCGCATCATCGACCTTCAGGTGCCGGTGGTCAAGCGCAAGCGTCTGTCCTATATCAAGACCAGATACGATTGGGGGAGGAACAATGCAGCAGGCATATGACCGCCAGGCGCGCGTGGAGTATGAGCGCGCCCTGCGAATAGGGAAAAAGGAATACAGCGCCAGCATCGCCCGGGGAGAGCGGGGCAACCTGCTGGTTTTGGATGAAATCGCCGAGCAGAACCGGGTGATGGCGTATGTCAAGCGCCCTTCCATGGAAATTCCCCTCAGCCGGGTGGTGGGCACCTACACATCAGGCAGGTCCTACTCCTTCAGCCCCAACTTCATGCCCCTGCACCCGGAAAGCAGCGAGTTTGCCAGCAAATGGATTACCCTGTGCGCCGCCCACATGGGCGAGGGGCTGCGCGACGCCATCCAGGTGTACGAGTACATGTGGAACTATTATGTGGTGGAGGGCAACAAAAGGGTCAGCGTGCTGAAATACTTTGAGGCCCTCACCGTGCGCGCCGAAATCACCCGCATGATTCCCCAGGTGGACGCGGGGGACCCGGACACCGTTTTGTATTATGCCTTCCTGCAGTATGAAAAAAACGGCCTGTTCAAAGGCCTGCGCCTGAGCAGCGAGGAAAAATACCGCCAGCTGTCCCGGCTGGAGGAAGATTATATCGCTTCCGGCGGCGAGCGGGATGTGGCCAGCTGCAACAGCATCTACATCCAGTTTGTGGCGGCCTGCGAGCAGGCGGGCATCAAACAGCCTGTGGGCGACGTGATGCTGGAATACATCCGCCTCTACGGCGTGCCCGCGGGCACGGTGCTCTCGGAAATCACCGCCCGGGTCACCGCCATGCAGCCCCAATTGGAGCAGGTGGCGGCCACGGATAAAGAGCCCACGCTGCTGCTTGAAACCAAGGAGGAGGCGCCCGTCGGCCTGATTGAGAGGCTGTTCAGCCCCCGCCGCACCGCCACCATCGCCTTCGCCTATGAAAAGGGCCGCACCGATGATAACTGGATCGGCGCCCATGAAAAGGGCAGGCAGGTGATGCAGCAGGAGATGGGGGACAGGGTGGAAACCATCGTGGTGGACGGCCTGACCCCGGAAAACGGCTACGAGGAACTAACCAAGCACACCAAGAACGCGGATTTGGTGCTCATTACCACCACCCGTCTGGTGACCCCCGCCCTGCGCTTCGCCCTGGAAAACCCCGGCGTAATGACGCTGGTGTATTCCCGGGTGCGCCAGGACGCGCGCCTTGGCACCTACTACGGCAGGTACTATGAGTCCATCTTCCTTTGCGGCGTCGCCGCGGGCTTTGCCACCCGCAGCGGCAAGGTGGCTTACATTACCCCCCAGACGGAGAAGCGCTTTACCCCCGATATCAACGCCTTCGGCCTGGGGGTGAAGACCGTCAGCCCTGAAACCAGGGTGATGCTGATTCAAAAGGGCGTGGTGCCCCATAACCCCGAAACCTGCGCCGTGGGCATGCGGGAAGCCGCCCAGCGCGGGGCGGACGTGGTGCTCAGCCCCCTGTACCCGGGGCTTATTCTGCCAGGCATGCCCAAGGACGCTTTTTCCGCCGTGGTGCGCCTGGAGGAGGACGGCACCCCCGGCCAGTACATCGCCTCCCCCGCATGGGACTGGGGGCGCTACTACACCGAAATCGCCAAATCCTACCTGAACCACAGTTTGGACATGCTGCAGATGGTGGAAAAGAGCGACGCCAATTTGGCGGGGCTCTGGTGGGGCCTGGGCACCGGGGTGCTCAAGTTCCGCATGGCCGACTTTGTCCACCCCATCGCCGCAAACCTGGTGCGCTACCTGCGCAGCAGCATCGCCCTGGGGCGCTTCAACCCCTTCCACGGGCCGCTGTTCGACCAGGAAAATGTGCTGCGCATCCCCGAGCATTCCGACCCCAAGCCCTACGATATCCTGAACATGGAATGGATTGCCGACTTTATCCGGGTTATCGACTGATTCAACAACAATATTTGACGATTGCCTTCATGGAAAGGAGGGGTTGCTATGCCCTTTGAACAGGATATCCATCGCCTGCGCGAGTTTCTTAAGGATGATGTGCGCATGCGCACCGATTTTGAAAACACCCACCAGAACCAGGGGATCCCCATGCCGCCCGTGGAAAAACCCATCCCGGAGGGCGCCCTAGTGGTGCCCCTGCCCGATTGGAAAGGCCTGCCCCTTACCGCCACCCTGGACGCGCTGATTGCCGCCCGGCGCAGCCGCCGCAGGTATACGGACGCCCCCGTCAGCGCGAAAGAACTTTCCTTTTTACTCTGGGCGACCCAAGGGGTGCGGGAGAACAGGCCGGGGCGGGTGCTGCGCACGGTGCCCTCCGCCGGCAACCGCCACAGCGCCGAAACCTACCTGGCCCTCACCCAGCCCGTCCGGGACGGGGAGGGGCAAACCCTGTTTACCCCCGGCATCTGGCGCTATCTGCCCCTTGAGCATGCTCTTACCTATCTGCACTGCCCCGATGATTTGAATCAGCGGGTCAGCGCCGCCGCCCTGGATCAGGGCTTTGTGGGCCGCGCGCCTCTCACCTTTCTCTGGACCAGCATCCCCTACCGTACGGAGTGGCGCTACGCCCAGGCCTCCCACAAGGTCATCGCCCTGGACGCGGGGCACATCTGCCAGAACCTGTACCTTGCCTGCGGCGCTATTTCCTGCGGCACCTGCGCGGTGGCCGCCTACGACCAGCCCGCGGCGGACGCCCTGGTGCAGGTTGACGGGCAGGAAGAGTTTGTTATCTACATGGCGCCGGTGGGCAAAGTTACCCCGTAGTTTGCTATATCCCTTCAGGGATTGCCCAAAGGTTGTCAATTGCCGCCTGAGCGGGTATAATAAGCCTATCAAATCGGATAGAATTGGCAAGGCGGCAACGCTTTCTTCTGTTCCGACAACCGCTTGACGCGGAAATAATTGAGGAGGATCCACCATGAAAAGAACCGTAGCACTCTTGCTCAGCCTGATGCTGGTGCTGGGGCTTGTCCCCGCTCTGGCTCAGGAAGCGCCCCTGGAAATCTCCATGTACTATTCCGACAACGCCACCCTGCCCTTCCGCGCGGACTGGCCGGTTTTGCTGGCGATCCAGGAAAAATATAATGTAAAACTCAACATCGAGCCCATTCCGATTGCCGACTTCCCCACCAAGGTAGGCCTTGCCCTATCCACCGGCCAGAACGCGCCGGATGTCATCGTGGGCTCCAGCACCGCGGGTGCCAACGCCTCCCTGGCCCTCAACGGCGCCATGGTGGCTGTCAGCGACTATCCCGAGTGGACCCCCCATTTCAACGACCGCGTGGCGGAGTTTGCCCTGGAAGACAATGTCAACTCTCTGTCTTTGAGCGACGGCAAGCGCTACTACATGCCCGCCCTGTATGACAAGCCCTTCTACGACGGCGGCCTCATCCTGCGGGAAGACTTCCTGAAGGCCAAAGGCCTGGAAGCCCCCAAAACCTATGATGATCTGTACAACATCCTCAAAGCCTACAAGGAAGAGTATCCCGACTCCTACCCGCTGACCACCATCGTGGCGCCCCGGGTGCTCTACCGCATGACCATGCCCTCCTTCGGCATGTCCGTGGGCCTCAATGCCGCCACCGGCACCGGCACCCTGTCCTGGGACTATGCCAACAAGCAGTATTTCGCCGGCGCCATTTCTGACGAGTATAAGTCCTATGTAACCTTCTTCAACAAGCTGTACGCCGAAGGCCTGCTGGATCCGGAAATGACCCAGGACGCCACCTCCACCTCCCAGAAACTGGCCACCGGCAAAGCCATGGCCACCTACGGCTACTACGATCAGATCGGCGGCTGGGAGCAGGGCAGTGAAATTGAAGGCATCAAGCTGCAGATGTATCCGCCGCTGGAAGCCTCCGCGGGTGCCCATCACCAGCCCAAGAACCGCACGGCGGGCGGCTTTGTGTTCCCCATCGGCACCTCCAAGCGGGCTGACTACGAACAGGTAGTCCGCAAAATCGACGAAATCTTCTTCTCTCCCGAAGCCGCCAAAATGTGGTGCGTAGGCATTGAAGGGGACAGCTACACCATGGATGGCGATACCATCGTCTATTCTGACACCATCAAAGCGGCGCCCGAGGGTATCTACAAATACATGCAGAATGCCTACGGCGCGGGCTGTGACGGCCTGCAGCTGGTGTGGTACAACGCTCAGGAAATGACCAAGTATGACGAGAACTACGCCGCCATCAACGCCGCCGTAGCCGCCATGCCTGATTCTATCCAGTACATCCCGCCCACCCCCTCCTTTGATGATGTCACCGCCGAGGACGCGTCCCTGCTGCAGACCACGCTGCTGGACACCTTCGAAGTGTGGAACGACGGCTTCCTGACGGGCAAAAAGTCCATTGAGAACGATTGGGACGCCTATGTTCAGGAAATGAACGACAAGGGCATGGAAGAATTCCTGAAGATCTACAACGACAACAAGAAAATGTAATCCCTTTCCGCGGGAACCGCCCCTGGGGGGCGGTTCCCTCTCTTTTTTTTCGAGGTCGCGCATGCAAAAGCAAGAATGGAAAACCCGGCGCCCCTCCCTGAGGAGGCGTTACCTGAATAATTACTGGCAGCTGTACCTGATGATGCTGCTGCCCCTTGCCTATTTTATCTTGTTCAAGTATGTTCCCATGTTCGGCAACATCCTGGCTTTCCGGCGCTTTCGGCCGCTGACCGGCCCCTACGGCGTGCGGTGGGAGGGGTTCCGGTATTTTGAAATGTTCCTAAAGGACGAGGGCTTTCTGCGGGCTTTCCGCAACACCCTGGAACTGTCCCTGTTAAACCTGATTATCAACTTCCCCGTGCCCATCATCTTTGCCGTGCTGCTCAATGAGGTGCGCAACCTACGCTTCAAAAAGCTGGTGCAGACGGTTTCCTACATGCCCCGCTTTATCTCCACCGTGGTGGTGATTTCCATCCTGACCGAGCTTTTATCCCCTTCCAGCGGTGCCCTCAACCGCCTGCTGCAGTCGGTTTTCGGTACCCAGCCTATCTACTATATGAATGAGGCGCGGTATTTCCGGCCCCTGTATATCCTCACCGATATGTGGCAGTACACCGGGTGGAGCGCCATTGTCTACCTGGCCGCCATCACCGGCATCAACGCGGAAATGTTCGAGGCTGCCCGCATCGACGGCGCCAGCCGCTGGCAGCAGATTCGTTTTATTACCCTGCCCACCATCATGCCCACGGTGATGGTCATGTTTATTTTGAAAGTGGGCAACCTGTTATCCCTGGGTTTTGAAAAGGTACTGCTGATGTACACCCCGGCAAACTCCGTGGTGTCCGACATCATCGATACCTATGTGTACCGCATGGGCTTCCAGTCCAGCGCCAACCAGTACTCCTACGCTACCGCCATCGGCCTGTTCTCAGGCATCGTCGGGCTGATTCTGGTTACCGGCTCCAACCTGCTCAGCCGCAAGGTGACGGGCGAGAGCATCTATTAAGGGGGCGCGGATGAAAACAGCTGTTCATAAACACCATGTGCTGGAGTCCCGCAGCCCGCTGCTGGATATCCTCATCTACGCGGTGATGGTGCTGATGCTCCTGGCCTGCGTGCTTCCCTTTCTGTACATCATCGCCATGTCCTTTTCCTCCTCCGAGGCCATCCTCAACGGCAGGGTGTCCCTGTTTCCGGTGGGCTTCAATGTGGAGAGCTACCAGCAAATATTCGCCTACCCCAACTTTTTCCGGGCGTACCGCAACACCATTTTCTATACCGCGGCGGGCACGGCCATCGCTCTGTCGATGATGGTGCTCTTTGCCTATCCGCTGAGCAAAACCCACCTGAAGGGGCAGAAGTTCGTCATGAAGCTGGTGGTGTTCTCCATGTTCTTCTCCGGCGGCCTCATCCCCAACTACCTGCTGATTTCTTCCCTGGGGCTCACGGGTACCGTATACGCCATGATTCTGCCCTTTGCCATCAACCAGTTCAATTTGATTTTACTGATTAACTTCTTCAAATCCCTGCCCGAGGAACTGGAGGACGCGGCCCGCATCGACGGCCTGAACTACTTTGGCATCCTCATCCGCGTGCTGCTGCCCCTGTCCACGGCTGCGCTGGCCACCATCGGCCTGTATACCGCCGTGTTCTTCTGGAACGATTGGTTCTACGGGTTAATCTATCTCAAATCCGAGCTCTACCCCGTTATGCTGCTGCTGCGCAACATCGTCAACGGCACCACCATGGTGGGCGAAGCCGGCGGCGTGGGGGAGAGGGCGTCCATCGCCATCGCCGTTAAATCCGCGGTCATCATCACCTCCACCCTTCCCATCATTCTGCTCTACCCCTTCCTGCAGAAATACTTTGTCAAGGGCATGATGGTCGGCGCGGTGAAGGGATAAAAAAACGTGTAATAGCCTGCAACCGGCACACCGCGGCCGCGTATCAATCCGTACCTTTCCCTTGCAACTTGTTTCATTCGATAGCTGTGAATCTTGAGTAAAAGCCGCCGCCGTTGTGCGGCGGTTTTTACAAACTGGGACAAAACAGACAAACCATCCGTCCAACAGGTGAAAGGAGGTGGAATCGTGCAAGTGGAATTGCTTCCCACCAAGGAGGAAGAACTGGAGCGCATGATGACAGCCCATGGCAACAGCCTGCTGCGCATGTGCTGCCTGTACCTGAAGGATGCGCACCTGGCGGAGGACGCCGTGCAGGAAACTTTCCTGAAAGCCTATAAGGGGATGGACAGCTTCCGGGGCGACAGCAGCGAGAAAACCTGGCTGATCCGCATCGCCATCAATGTCTGCCTGGATATCCGGCGCACCCCCTGGCAGCGCTTGATGGATCTGCGCAACCCCGTGGAGGATGTGCCCCAGCCCTTTGAGCAGCAGATGGGGGATGATACCGTCTCCCGCGCCGTGATGGCGCTGCCCAAGAAGTACCGTCTGGCGGTGCTGCTGCGCTACTACCAGGGTCTGCCTGTGAAGGACATCGCAACCATGCTCTCCCTGCCCGTGTCCACAGTTACAACGCACCTGAGCCGCGGCCGCGGCAGGCTGCGGGAAACCCTGAAAGGATGGTATTTCGATGCCGAATAAAAACTTCCGGGACAGCATCGACAACGAAATGTCCCATATCAAATGGAGCAAGTCCCAGGAGGTCCTCAGCCGCGCCCAGAAGCCGGTGGGCAGGGCGCGGGGCAAGCGCTCCCTGGTGATGGTTGCGGCTGCTGCCCTGATACTCCTTACCGTAACCGCCCTGGCGGTAACGCTGCTCTTCAGCCCCCGGTACGACGCGGAGAAAGCCGCCCGGCAGGCCCTGCAGGAAAAGTACGGCTTTTCCGATCAGGCGATCGCCATCTTCTATGGCCAGCCCGAAAAAACGCGGGACGGCTACACCGTTGTCTTCAACTCCGCGGGGTTTTATCCCGATGCCGTCGGCACCTACACCGTCACCCTGGACAAGCAGGGCAAGGCGGCCATTGTGTGGCAGCATGAAGGCGAAGACCTGAAACTCTATGAGAAGCTGCCCCTGCTGGAGAGGCCTTACTGGACAGCCAGCCAGATGGAGGAGGCGCTGTCCGGGCACATCGTGGCCAAGGAAGCTGAAATCCAGGCGTATACCAAGCAGGAATTGGAAAACCAGGAAGGCCCCATCGCCCGGGAGGGGCAGGGCTTTACCACGCAGGAGCAAGAGCTGATCGACCGCTTGGCGAAGGCCATGCTGGAGGAGGGCTTTACCAAGGAATCCCTCGCCCTCTTTGAACCGGAGGTGCGCAAACGCAAAAACGAAACCAATGTGGCCTGGCTGGTGGATTATTCCAAGGTGCCGGCCGCTGTCACCAGCCACCTGGTCAGCACTGACCCTTACGAAGAGGTGAACCCTTTCGGGGAGTACCTGGTGCAGATGTATCCGGACGGCTATCATTCCATTACCTGGAGCCTGAGCGGCGAAAAGAAAGACCCCTATACCCGGCAAACCTGGGGGCAGGCCCCCGCCTACACCAGGGACATGCTGCCCTGGGTGGCGGAGTTTGTGGAAAAGTACCACGCCCTGGTAGACGGCATGCCCGAGGGCGAGCAGGACACCATGTTCATGCCCATCGACAAGGCTGCCCAGCATGACCAACTGTTCCGGGACGCGGGCTTCAGCGCCCAAGCCTACCCGGCGGCGCTGCCCCGGGCAACAGACCTCACCCAGGAAAAGGCGCTGGTTATCGCCCACGAGGTGCTGAAGAAGGAGCTGGGCGTGACCGACGATATGCTCAAGGACGGCAGAATGTTCGTCTGGTACAACCTGGTGGATGCCAGTTCAGACGAGAAGGACCGCCCCACCTGGGTGTTCTCCTTCCACCTGTACGGCGACAACATGCAAAAGGAAGTCCCCCTTTCCCAGCAGGGCATCCGCACCGTGGTGCTCTACGCCGATACCGGCGAAGTGGTGAAAACGGTGTTTGACCCCTACTACATCGGAAACGGCTGATTTACATCAGCATAAAAAAGACGGGAACCGCCGCGGTTCCCGTCTTTTTATGTTTCTGTATTACGCGTTTTCCCAGTTGCGCTCCAGCGCCCGGGCGCCGCTTTCCTGCTGCAGGCTGGCGATCAGTTTGTCCCAGGCTATGGCGCCCAGGTTCTCGCCGCCGCGGGTGCGCACGCTGACGGTGCCTTCCTCGGCCTCCCGGTCGCCCAGCACCAGCATATAGGGAATCTTGTGCATCTGGGCTTCCCGTACCTTAAAGCCGATTTTTTCATTGCGCAGATCCGTCTCCACCCGCAGCCCGGCCTTTTCCATGGCGGCCTTCAGGTTCTGAGCGGCAGCGTCGGCGCGGTCGGTAATGGTCATGATGCGGGCCTGCACCGGGGCCAGCCACAGGGGGAAGGCGCCGCCGAAGTGCTCCACCAGGATAGCCATGAACCGCTCCATGGAGCCGTACACCACCCGGTGGATCATCACCGGCCGGTGCTTTTCGCCGTCAGGGCCGATGTAGCTTAAGTCGAACCGCTCGGGCAGGTTCATATCCAGCTGGATGGTGCCGCACTGCCAGGTGCGGCCCAGGCTGTCGCGCAGGTGGAAGTCAATCTTGGGGCCGTAGAAGGCGCCGTCGCCCTCGTTGACCTGGTAGGGCACCTGCAGTTCGTCCAGGGCGCCCTGCAGGCCCTGGGTGGCAAGCTCCCACATGGCGTCTTCGCCGATGCTGTTTTCAGGCCGGGTGGACAGTTCCACCTTGTAGCTAAAGCCAAACAGCTTGTACACCATGTCCGTTAGCTTGTAGACGCCGATGATTTCTTCCTTGATTTGCTCAGGCGTCATAAACAGGTGGGCGTCATCCTGGGTAAAACAGCGCACCCGCATCAGGCCGTGGAGGGTACCGCTCTTTTCGTGGCGGTGCACCAGACCCAGTTCGCCCATGCGCATGGGCAGGTCGCGGTAGCTCCACATGCGGCGCTTGTAGGCCAGCATGCCGCCGGGGCAGTTCATGGGCTTGATGGCAAAATCCTGCTCATCAATCTTGGTGGTGTACATGTTCTCCCGGTAATGATCCCAGTGACCGCTGCGCTCCCACAAATCCCGGGACAGGATCATGGGCGTCTTGATTTCCTCGTACCCATGCTCCCGGTGAATCTGGCGCCAGTAGTCCTCCAGCACATTGCGCAGCACCATGCCGTTGGGGAAGAAGAAGGGGAAGCCCGGGCCTTCGTCCATCACGTCAAACAAATCCAGTTCCCGCCCCAGTTTGCGGTGGTCGCGCTTTTTGGCTTCCTCAATCTGGGCTAGGTACTCGTCCATGTCCTCCCGGTTGGTAAAGGCCGTGCCGTAGATGCGCTGCAGCATCTTGTTCTTTTCCGAGCCCCGCCAGTAGGCGCCGGCGATGCTGGTCAGCTTGAAGGCTTTGATTTTGCCCGTGGAGGGCAGGTGCGGCCCGGCGCACAGATCCACAAAATCCTCGCCCTGCTGATAGAAGGAGATTTCCTCATCCGCAGGCAAATCCTGGATCAATTCCACCTTGTAGCTTTCGCCGCGCTTGTCCATCAGCTGGATGGCCTCATCCCTGGGCAGGCTGAAGCGCACTTCCCGGTCGTTCTTTTTGATGATGCTCTTCATTTCTTTTTCGATTTTCACCAGATCCTCCGGCGTGAAGGACTCGTCCCGGTCAAAATCGTAGTAGAAGCCATTCTCGATGGCGGGGCCGATGGCCAGCTTGGTTTCGGGGTACAGCTTTTTCACCGCCGCCGCCAGCACATGGCTGGCCGTGTGGCGCAGGGTCTCCCGCCCCTCCTCGTCCTGGAAGGTCAGGATGTCCACCTTGGCGTCCCCCTCAATGGGCTGGGCCAGGTCCTGCACTTCGCCGTTTACCTTCACCGCCAGGGCGTTCTTCTTCAGGTCGCCCCCCAACTGTCCCAGCATGTCCAGGGCGTTGGTGCCCCTGTCAAATTCCTTTTGTTCGTTGTTCACTGTGATAATCATTGTTTTCCATCCTTTCCTGCAAACAAAAACATCCGTCCCTCGTCGGGACGGATGTGTATCCGCGGTTCCACCCTCGTTGCCTTTCCTTACGGAAAGACCTCTTTAAAAGCGCTGTATCGCTCGCTCTGCGCCCAGCCTCCTCAGGCGGTACCCCGTTATGTCCGCCGGACGCGCTTGCAGCCAGGGCGCGCCTCTCTTCACGGCAACCTTCAACGGGACATGTCCTCAATCATCAGCGGGATAGAATCAGTATACCCCCAAGGCGGTGGAATTGTCAACGCGGCGGGGCTGGATTATTTGGCCAAATTTTGGAAATATCTTGCATTCCTGCTGACTCTCTGCTATAGTAATGATGTTCTTATACCATACCAAGAACGATCAGGTTGCTACAATAAGGTTGCTACACCTTAGTGTAGTACACCGCAGAGCTCTGACCCCCTGCTTGCAGGGGGTCATCTCTATTGACAGCCGCTTGTGATATTATATACTATATAAAGTACTAAGAGAATATTTGATGGGAGCGATAAAATGAATAACATACCCTATGCGATTGGTCTGGATATTGGTATATCATCTGTCGGCTCGGCCATTATTGCCTTGAACGAGATGGAAGAGCCATGCGGCATTGTACGCATGGGCGTGCGTACCTTTGATGCCGCAGAAACGCCTAAGACAGGGGCTTCCCTTGCGGAGCCCCGCAGATTGGCCAGAGGCATGCGCAGACGTCTGCGGCGGCACAGCCATCGGCTGGAGCGGATTCGGGCATTGATTGTCTCGGGCGGCATCCTTACTGGCAAGCAGCTGGATGCCCTGTACACCGCAAAGGACTTGGAGGATGTCTATGCCCTGCGCGTGCAGGGGCTGAGTATGCCCCTCACCCCGTCCCAATTTGCGCGGGTGTTGATACACCTGGCGCAGCGTAGGGGCTTTAAATCTAACAGAAAGGCTGACAAAGCTGGCAAGGATGCCAAGGACGAGAATGGAAAGCTTCTGTCCGCTGTGGAGGCAAACCGCCAGCGCATGCAGGAAAACGGGTGGCGTACAGCGGGGGAAATGTTTCTCAGGGATCCGTTCTATGCCCAGCATAAGCGCAATAAAGGAGAGAACTACCTGTCTACCATTTCCCGGGATATGGTGCAGGATGAGGCACGGCAGCTGTTCTCTGTCCAACGGGGAATGGGGCAGCCTTTTGCGTCGGAAGAAATCGAAAAAAAGTATCTGGAAATCCTGTTGTCCCAGCGCTCCTTTGATGAAGGCCCTGGCGGCAACAGCCCTTACGGCGGCAGTCAGATACAGCGCATGCGCGGCACCTGTGTTTTTGAAACGGGGGAGAAGCGCGCGCCAAAGGCAGCGTATAGTTTCGAACTATTCCGCTTGCTGCAAAAAATCAACCATTTGCGCATTTACCGCATGGGTGAAAGCAGGGCGCTGACGGAAGAAGAGCGTAAAAAGGTGCTAGATAAAGCCCATGAAACGGCTGATTTTACCTACAAATCTGTCCGGAGCGCATTGAAGGAAACCTTATCAGCAGAGGATACATTCAGCGGCGTACTGTATCGGCAGGATGCCAGAAAAGACCCGGAAACGCTGAAGTTTGAGCCGCTGACCAGTTATCATATCCTGCGCAAAGCGCTGGATACGATTGAAAAGAACTACATCGGCTCTATTTCTGTTGAAAAGCTTGATGCCATTGCGGAGGTGCTTACCTGCTACAAACAGGAAAACACCGTTCGGGACATGCTGCTGGAAGTTGGCTGCTCGGTGGAGGAAACCCAGGCGCTGTTGCAAGTTACTTCTTTTGCGAAGTTTGGGCACTTATCTCTAACCGCTATCCGTAAACTGCTGCCCTTTCTTCAACAGGGTGATACATACGATGTTGCCTGCGCAAATGCTGGGTATGACCATCGCGCCCACGAAAAAGCCCCGCAGATGACATTGCCTGCCGTTGCCCCTGAAATGCAGGAGATTACCAGCCCCGTTGTCCGCCGTGCTGTGGCGCAGACCATCAAGGTTGTCAATGCCATAATCCGCATGATGGGCACAAGCCCCGTTTATGTGAATATTGAGTTAGCCCGGGAAATGGCGAAAGATTTTAACGAACGCAAAGAGATGGATAAATCCATGCGGGAAAATGAGGCGCGCAATGAAGGCATTGTAAAGCAGCTGAAGGAAGAGTTTGGGGTTGCCCAGCCTACAGGGTTGGATATTGTAAAACTCAAGCTGTACCATCAGCAGCAGGGGCTGTGCGCCTATTCGCTGCGGCCGTTGGATATCCGCCGGATATTTGAAAAGGGGTATGCGGAAATTGACCATATCATTCCCTACAGCATTTCCTTTGATGACAGCTATAACAACAAAGCGCTGATTTTATCCAAAGAGAATCGGGACAAGCGCAACCGCCTTCCCCTTCAATACTTGCGGGGGGAGCAAAAAGAACAGTTCATCGTGCATACCAACAATGCCAATTATCCCTACAGGAAAAAGTTGAATCTGTTAAAGAAAGCCATCACCAAGGAGGATGAGGCGCGCTTTAAGGAACGCAACCTGCAGGATACCAAGCACATGTCCCGCTTCCTGTACAATTACCTGAATGACCATTTGCTGTTTGCCCCCTCCCCGCGTAAAAAGCGTGTTACCGCTGTCAGCGGCAGCATTACATCCCATCTGCGCAAGCGCTGGGGGCTTAGCAAGGTTCGTGAAGATGGCGATACCCACCACGCTCTGGATGCTGTGGTCATCGTCTGTGCCACCGATGGAATGATTCAAAAAATCAGCCGCTTTTACGATTGGAAGGAAAATCACGAGTATACCCAATCAGAGGATGGCACCTACTCCACCCATCGGGAGACGGGAGAGATTTTTCCCCATCCATGGCCGAACTTCCGCAATGATGTGCTCTTCCGCATGGGGCCTGACCCCCGCGAACGCTTGACAGACTTGCGTAAACGTGGTCAATTGCCCAGCTATGACGCGTATCCGCAGCTGATTGACATGGCCCAGCCCCTGTTTGTCTCCCGCATGCCCCGCCGGAAGGTAACAGGCCAGGCGCATATGGAAACCATCAAAGGCCAGCAGTCGCCTGGTGAAACCATCAGGAAAGTACCCCTTAGCGATTTAAAGTTGGTAGATGGTGAAATTGCAAACTACTACCGCCCCCAGGATGATTTGCTTTTATACAACCACTTAAAAGATCTGCTGATGCGCCATGGAGGAGACGCGAAGAAAGCCTTCCAACAGCCGGTCTACAAGCCTGCCCCCAAGGGCGGTACTCCTTCCCTGGTAAAGAAAGTGAAATTGGTGGAGAAGAGCACCCTGACTGTGCCGGTACATGGCGGAAAAGGAGCCGCCGCCAACGGCAGTATGGTGCGGGTAGACTTGTTCCATGTGCCGGGGGATGGATACTATCTGGTGCCAATCTATGTATCGGACACCATCAAAGAGCAATTGCCGAACAAGGCTTGTGTACAGGCAAAAGACTATAACGACTGGAAAGAGATGAAACCCGAAGACTTTATTTTTTCCTTATATCCAAATGATTTAATACGGATTAGGTCAAAAAGGGATATCAAAATGTTAATTAGACAGAATGATAGCACATTACCCAGAAATAGCATCGCAGATCAGCAACAGTATTACTATTATAGTTCATCGAATATATCGGTAGCGACAATACAGTGCATAACTCATGATAGCGCCTATCAACTAAGTGTTGGCATTAAAACACTGCAAAGCATAGAAAAGTTCCAGGTAGATGTTCTGGGCAATATTACACCTGTACACAGGGAGGAGCGGCAGACTTTCCGCCAGTAAAGGAGGGATTTCATGGCCTATCGCTGCATCATGGTGGAAAACAAGGCGCACCTGTCCATCCGTCAGCAGCAGCTTGTCATCGCGCTGGAAACAGAACATCTCATCCCTCTGGAAGACATCAGTGCTATATTGGTTGAAAATAGGCAAAGCACCATTACCGCCGCGGCCATGGCCAACATGGCCCAGCGGGGCATTGCCGTTATGGTGTGCGATGAACGGCATCTGCCCTGCGGCGTTCTATTGCCCTATGAGCAGCACAGCCGCCGCTTACAGGTTGTTAAACGGCAACTGAATATGAGTTTGCCCAAAAGAAACCGCCTATGGCAACAGGTGGTGCAGGCGAAAATCAACAACCAAGCGCACTGCCTCAAATTGACGGGACACAAAGACATGGCGGAAAAACAATTCAGCATGAGCAGGCAGGTGCAATCAGGCGATAAAGGATATCTGGAGGGAACGGCGGCCGCCCAGTACTTTGGGGCGTTGTTTGGGAAGGGCTTCCGCCGCGGGGAGGAAAATGGCATCAACGCCGCCTTGAATTATGGCTACGCCATCCTGCGCGCCTGTGTAGCCCGCACATTGGCGGTATACGGCTTGCTGCTGTGCCATGGTTTGCAGCATTGCAGCGAGTTGAATGCCATGAACTTAGCGGACGATTTGATGGAACCCTTTCGTCCTTTGATCGACTTATTTGTCATACAGAACATATCCGAGGATGAGCTGCTTACCCCGCAAAATAAACGGGAAATCTTCGGGCTGCTGGGGTGCGACATCCTATCTGCCGGGCAGCATCACAGCATACCCTACGCGATTGAGCGTATGGTGCAAAGCCTCATTACAGCGATTCAGTTCAACCGAATCATACCCCTAACTCTGCCTGTTATCATCCCCCTGCGCAGGCATCAATATGAATAAGTTTATGCGCCTGATAGTGATGTTTGACCTGCCTGTTACCACTGCCCAGAATCGAAAGGCGGCGGCGGGCTTCCGTAATTTTCTCGTGAAGGATGGCTATGCCATGATGCAGTTTTCCGTATATGTGCGGATATGCAACGGGGTGGATGCTGTTAACAAACATCGCGCGCGCCTGGATGACAATGTACCGGACAATGGCTCTGTGCGCTGCCTGGTGGTAACGGAAAAGCAGTTTGAAAGCATGGCGCTGCTCATCGGAAAGCTGACAGTGGCGGATGAGAGCGCGATGAATACGCAGATCACTTTTTTCTGAAAAAACATCGGATTTTGGAAGATTGATTCCATTGAAAGTGTATATTTTTGTTGTGAAACCCGCCGGAACGCTTGAATCCGGCGGGTTTCCTGACCTGTCTATCATACCATACCAAGAAAGATCAGGGAGCTACAACTAACGGCCCCATCGGGCGGGAAGCGCTGGTATCATACCATACCAAGAAAGATCAGGGAGCTACAACCAGTGACCCGCCGCAGAAAACTGAGTTCTTATCATACCATACCAAGAAAGATCAGGGAGCTACAACTGAACCTGTTATGGTGCCCTCTGCTTCTTTATCATACCATACCAAGAAAGATCAGGGAGCTACAACTTAAAGTCACGCGTTGCGCTTTACGTTCCGATCATACCATACCAAGAAAGATCAGGGAGCTACAACTGATTCCGCTTTCTGCCCTTGGTGCGGCCAATCATACCATACCAAGAAAGATCAGGGAGCTACAACCCGTCTTTGGTGCGAGGCGTGTAAGGAATTATCATACCATACCAAGAAAGATCAGGGAGCTACAACCGCAGTTCCCGGCGCGTCAATTCCTTTTCTATCATACCATACCAAGAAAGATCAGGGAGCTACAACCAGGTTGAAGCCATCAAGCAGCGACTGGAAATCATACCATACCAAGAAAGATCAGGGAGCTACAACGTAGTTCACCTAACGCCGCTTTGTATGCTTATCATACCGTACCAAGAAAAATCAGCAACTTCAATATACAATCCTATCATCCTTTTTGTGCTTCCCATGCCCCGACGGCCCGGCCACTACGACCAGATAGTTGTCCGGGTCGCGGAACCAGACTTCCTGGTGCAGGGCGTATTCGTTCAGGTAGGGGGGTACTTCCGGGGTGACGCCGGCTTCTTCCAGGCGGGCAAGCAGGCCGGGGAAGTCTTCGGTCTGAAACCACAGCAGCACGCCCCGGCCAGCGGCTTCCTCGGGGCGCAGCAGGGGGCCATGGTTCAAGTCTGGCTCCATATCGTGCAATTGCAGCAGCAGCTCACCATCATAGCACATTTGCTCATACTCCGTACCGCCGTGGGCGCTTTCCAGCCCCAGCACCTTCTCGTAAAAGGCGGCGCTTTTGCGCACGTCGCGTACGGTAATCATGGGGTGGATAACCATAAACCCTCCTTATGCCCGGTAGCCGCTTTGGGGGTCTACCCGGGATAGATATTCTGCCTTGCCCTGCAGGGCGCGGATGTTGTTGGCGGCAATTTCGTAAATTAAATCCAAGGTGAGCGGCAGGTGGAAGTTGCCGGAAATGTGCGGGGTGATCAGGGCGTTCTTCTGCTTCCACAGGGGATGCTCTGCGGGCAGGGGCTCAGGGGTGGTGACATCCAGGGCGGCGCCTGCCAGGCGCCCGCTTTCCAAGGCCTCCACTAGAGCGTCCTGATCCACCGCGCTGCCCCGCCCGGCGTTTACCAGGTAGCTGCCCGGCTTCATCAGGCCGATGCGGCGTTTATTCATGATGTTCATGGTATCCTTTGTTTCGGGCAGCACCATGGCTATGATGTCGCTCTGGGGCAGCAGGCTGTCCAGATCCTCCATGGAAGCGATTCGCTGCACCCCCGCGGGGGGCTGGGATGGCCGCCTGCGGATGCCCGTCACCACCGCCCCCATATCCGACAACAGACTGGCGAAATGGGTGCCGATGTCGCCCATGCCCAGCACCAGCACCTGCTTGCCCCGGGGGGATTCCACATTGCCCTGGTCGGCCCAAAGGCCCTGGAACTGCTGGTCTCTGTACAGGTGAAGTTTTTTCATCAGCGTCAGAAGGCTGGCCGCCATATGCTCGGACACGGCGGGCCCGTAGGCGCCTGTAGCGCAGCATAACACGGTGCCCGGCTGGCGGGCGGCCATGTCAGTATAAGGCGCGATCACCCCGGCGGTATTCAGCTGCAATAGCTTTAACCCCTTGGTGTGGGGCAAAAATTCCACCGGCAGGTTGCCCACAATAACATCTGCCTGCTCCACCTGTTCCTTTGTCAGTGTTTTCACGCTCTGGCGCAGGACATGGGCCTCGGGCGCGGCTTCCTGCAGCCTCCGCAGCTGCTCCTCATTCGCGCGCAGGATGACCAAAATATTCTGTATGCTCATAGACGCCTCCTCTGCTTGGCTTTCCTTATATTTATACCCATTGACGCATAGGGCGAGACGGCAGCGCCCGCGTAAACTGTCGGCAACTGGACTATGTGTTTCTTGTTTATCGAAAATATTTAATAAATGTTCATGGAAGCCAGTAGGCATTTGCTTAATTGTGTGATATAATTCATGGTATTGCATAGCTGATAAGTCGCAGTTAGGCAAAAGAAGAAGGAGGGTTTTTTTTGTGATTCACATCAAGTCACACCGTAAAGGGATGGCCGTATTCAAGGCGCTCAGCTCTGAAACGCGCATTGCCATCGTCGAGCTGCTTGCGGCCAAAGGACCCATGCGCATGACGGCGATTGCCGAAGCGCTCAACATCACCGGCGGTGCCATCACCACCCACATGAAGCTGCTGCAGGACGCCAACATCGTTCTGATTAAGCAGATGAAGGGAAAACATGGCGTTCAGAAAATCTGTATGGCCAACGATACAGAGATTCTGATTGATTCACCGGTGAAACAATAAGCACAGCCACTTTACCACTGTGCGACCGGGTGGAAACCCCGAAAGCGGCAGTTGTACTGCCGCTTTTTATATGGCGGAGGTATTATGCGGTTACTACGGATTCTCAGAAAGGAATGGAAAACCAGCCTGCTTGTGTTCCTGCTGCTCTTTGGGCAGGCCATGTTCGAGCTGGCGCTGCCCGGGTATACATCCAGCCTGGTGGATGTAGGCATCCAGCGCAGCGGCATAGACAGCCCATCCCCCGACTACCTGAGCGCGCGAAGCAGGGACAGCCTGCGCGGCATGCTGAGCCCCCAGCAGCAGGAAATTTTTGACAAGGCCTACCTGCTGACCGACGGGCTGTATGTATTGCAAACCAAGGCAGGCGACGAGCGCAAACAGCTGGACGACATGCTGCTGATGCCCGCGGCCCTGCTGGGCATGGCCCAGCTTCCCCAGGGGGAAGGCATGCAGGGCATGCTGACCCAGCTGCGGCAAAGCGGCCTTTCGATGCAGGAAATACAGACCCGCGCCCAGACCATGCTGGGCGGCATGGGCGGGGATGCCGCCCTGGAACAGGCGGCCGCCTCCTTTGTAGAAAGCGAATACAAACAACTGAACATCGATGTGAACGGCTTGCGCAACGCTTACCTGCTGCGCACCGGCGGCATCATGCTGCTCATCACCCTGCTCATGGGCGCCCTGGCCGCTTCGGTCAGCTTTTTCGCCTCCCGCACCTCCTCCCGCATCAGCCGGGGGCTGCGCCGGGATGTGTTTGGGCGGGTCATGGCCTTTTCCTCCACCGAGGTGGAGAAGTTCTCCGCCGCCTCCCTCATCA
Organism: uncultured Clostridia bacterium; assembly: GCA_937894675.1. Taxonomy (GTDB): domain Bacteria; phylum Bacillota; class Clostridia; order Christensenellales; family Aristaeellaceae; genus DTU024. Next base: position 135,354 of record CALCQO010000045.1, on the reverse strand, counting down.
CCCGCACCACCAATGACATCCAGCAGGTGGAGCAGGGCTTGATGATGACCATGCGCATTGTGTTTTACGCCCCCATCCTGGGCATCGGCGGCGTGCTGCGGGTCAGCAGCACCAATACCGGCTTGGGCTGGATTATCTTTGTGGCGGTGGGCCTCATCATGGCGCTGATGGCGGTGATGGCCTTCGTAGTGGTGCCCCGCTTCCGCCTGATGCAGAAGCTCACCGACCGGCTGAACCAGGTGGGCAGGGAAATCCTGACGGGTCTGAATGTCATCCGCGCCTTCACCAGGGAGGATTTTGAGCGCGAGCGCTACGACCAGGCCAGCAAAGGCCTGGCGGGCAATATGCTGTTTGTGCAGCGCTCCTTCAGCACCCTGATGCCCGCCATGATGCTGGTGATGAATGTCATCTCCATCCTGATTGTGTGGTTCGGCGCGGGCAGCATCGACAAGGGCACTTTGCAGGTGGGGGAAATGATGGCGTTCATCTCCTATACCATGCAGATTGTGTCCTCCTTCATGATGCTGTCCATGACCGCGGTTTTCCTGCCCCGTGCCAATGTGGCGCTGGAAAGGCTGCAGGAGGTGCTGGACACCCCCTCCTCCATCCAGTCGCCCGACAGCCCTGTCCCCATGCCCGAGGAGGTGCGCGGGGAAATCACCTTCCACGATGTGTCGTTCCGCTATCCGGACGCCGAGGAGGACAGCATCCAGCATGTCAGCTTCACCGCCCGCCCCGGCGAGACCGTCGCCTTTATCGGCGGCACCGGCAGCGGCAAATCCACCATCCTCAACCTGATTCCCCGTTTCTTTGATGTGACCCAGGGAAAAATCACCCTGGATGATACCGACATCCGCCAGTTTGATATCCACCAGCTGCGCGAAAAAATCGGCTTTGTGCCTCAGAAAAGCCAGCTGTTTACCGGCACGGTGGAGGACAATATCAAGTTCTCCGATCCCCTGATGCCCGACAATAACATGATTTCCGCCGCCCGCATCGCCCAGGCTCAGGAGTTTATCGACAAGATGGAGCAGGGCTACCAAAGCCCCATTTCAAGGGGCGGCAGCAATGTGTCCGGCGGGCAGAAGCAGCGCCTGTCCATCGCCCGGGCGCTGGCGGGCGAGCCCCAGGTGCTTTTGTTTGACGACAGCTTTTCCGCGCTGGACTTTATCACCGACGCCAAGCTGCGCAAAGCACTGGAAGCCCAGCGGCAAAACGCCACCGTGCTGGTGGTGGCTCAGCGCATTTCCACCGTGCTGCACGCCGACCGCATCGTGGTGCTGGACGCAGGCCAGGTGGTTGCCCAGGGCACCCATGAGGAATTGATGCGAGGCAGCGATGTCTACCGGCAGATTGCCTCCAGCCAGCTGAAAACGGAAGAACTGAGCCTGAAGGATAGCGACGTGGGGGAGGGGGAGTAATATGCAGCACAGACGCGGACCCATGACAACCGACGCCCCCAAGAACTACGGGCAGTCCCTCAAACGGCTGCTGGGCGGTATGAAGAAGTACCGGGGGCGCTTTATCCTGGCGGCCCTGCTGGCGCTGGGCGCTTCGGTTATCCAGATTTTCGGCCCCAGGCTCATGGGCCAGGCTACCACCGCTATCTTTGAAGGCCTTGTCAGCAAGATGCAGGGCACGGGCGGCATCGACTTTGAGCGCATCGGCCGGGCCCTTCTGATGATGCTGGGCCTCTACCTGGTATCCACCCTCTTCCAATGGCTGCAGGGTTGGCTGATGGCCCAGGTGTCCACCGACTTTGGCTACAGCCTGCGCAAAAAGATGAGCGATAAAATCCACCGCATGCCCATGCGCTATTTTGAGAGCAACCCTGTGGGGGATATCCTCTCCCGCCTGACCAACGATGTGGACGCCGTGTCCTCCAACCTGTCCGAAAGCATTACCCAAAGCCTGTCGGCCATCGTTACGGTGGTGGGCGTATTGATCATGATGCTGTCCATCAACTGGGTGATGACCCTGCTGGCGCTGCTGGTGGTGCCCCTCTCGGGGGTGGTCATCGCCGTGGTGTTCAAGGTGAGCCGCAAATACTTCAAGCAGCAGCAGGAAAGCCTGGGCAAGATTACCTCCCAGGTGGAGGAGGACTTTTCCGGCCACCAGCTAATCAAAGCCTTCAACCGGGAGGATGAGGCGGAAGCCACCTTTGGCGAAACCAACGAAAAACTCTACGAGTCCGGCTGGAAAAGCGTGTTCCTCTCGGGTCTCATGCACCCCATCATGACCTTTGTGAACAACCTGGGGTATGTGGTAACCGTGCTCTCAGGCGCCATCCTGGCGTCCCAAGGCGCCATCCAGGTGGGGGACATCCTGGCTTTTACCCAGTATATCAACATGTTTACCCAGCCCATCGCCCGCTTTGCCCAGATGAGCAGCGTCATCCAGCGCATGCTGGCCGCGTCCGAGCGGGTCTTCCAGTTCCTGGACGAGGAGGAGGAGCCCCAGGAAGCCCCCCTGGAAGGGGCTGCCTGCACCCAGGGCAATGTGGTGTTTGAGAATGTAACCTTTGGCTACGACCCGGCCAAGCCCGTTATCAAAAACTTCAGCAGCAGCGTACAAAGCGGCGAGATGGTGGCCATCGTCGGCCCCACGGGTGCGGGCAAAACCACGTTGGTGAAGCTGCTGATGCGCTTTTACGATGTGGACGCCGGGCGCATCCTGCTGGACGGCAGGGACATCGCCGGTATTCCCAGACAAAACCTGCGCACCTGCTTTGGCATGGTGCTGCAGGACACCTGGCTGTTCTCGGGCACCATCATGGAGAACATCCGCTACGGCCGCCCCGACGCCACCGATGAGGAGGTGGTGGAGGCTGCCCGGGCAGCCCATGCCGACCACTTCATCCGCACGCTGCCCGAGGGGTACCAGATGGTCATTGACGAGGAAGCGGACAACATCTCCCAGGGCCAGAAACAGCTGCTGACCATCGCCCGGGCCATCCTGTCGGACAAGCCCATCCTGATTCTGGACGAGGCCACCAGCAATGTGGATACCCTGACGGAGCAGCGCATCCAGAAAGCCATGGGCAATTTGACCCGGGGGCGCACCAGCTTTGTTATCGCCCACCGCCTGAGCACCATTCGGGACGCGGACATCATTCTGGTGATGCGCGATGGCGACATCGTGGAGCAGGGCAGGCACGAGGAGCTGCTTAGTAACGGCGGCTTCTACGCCGAACTTTACAACAGCCAGTTCGAGCAAACGGCATAATAACGAAAAGGCTGAAGCATAATGCTTCAGCCTTTTTTCGTTTAATAATGGGCAACTTGACGCATGAGGGGAGGTGTAGGAGGGGGAACCCCTCCTACTGGAATCCGCATCGCCTTCCGCCGCCCGGGAGCGAAGCGAGAGGCGGAAGGCCGAATCGTTCCCGACCGGCGAAAAAGTGTCCGAAGGACCTTTTTTGACGAGCGAAGTTTTACGGCAGTTTATTGCCCGCTGCCCGGTAGAGGGCGTACCAGTCCTCCCGGGAGAGGGTGATGTCCGCCGCCTTGGTGACATCCGCAACCCTTGCTGCCGTGGTGGTGCCCACCACCACCTGCATCTGCACGGGCAGGCGCAGAATCCACGCGGCGGCGATGGCTGCGATGGACACTTCATACTTTTCGGCCATATCTAAAAGGGCTTTGTTCAGCTCGGGATAGGCCGGGTTGTTGAGGAACACGCCCTTGATAAAGCCGAACTGGAAGGGGGACCAGGCCTGCACCGTGACGCCCTGCTGCTTGCAGTAGGCAAGCAGGCTGCCGTCCCTGTCCACGGCGCCGTCAAACTGGGTGTTCACATTGATGCCCTGGTCCACCATGGGGGTGTGCATCAGGCTTACTTGCAGCTGGTTGAACAGCAGCTTGTCCTGCGCCGCCTGCTGCAGCGCCGCCATCTGGGCGGGGTTGTGGTTGCTTACGCCAAAGTAGCGCACCTTGCCCTGTGTTTTCAGCTGGGCGAAGGCTTCCGCCATCTCCTGGGGCTCCGCCAGGGCGTCGGGGCGGTGGATGAGCAGCACATCCAGGTAGGGGGTATCCAGCCTAAGCAGAATGTTGTCCACGCTGGTGAGGATATGCTCCTTGGAGGAGTCGTAAAAACCGGTGCGGATGCCGCATTTGGACTGGATGAGGATCTTTTCCCGAAGGCCGGGAGCGCTTTTGAGGGCTTTGCCGAAGACCACTTCGCTCTGCCCTTTGCCGTAGATGTCGGCATGGTCAAAAAAGTTGACGCCGCTTTCCAGGGAGGTTTCAATCAGCGCGCGCACCTGGTCATTTTCCATCTGGGAGATGCGCATGCAGCCAAGGGCAATGCTGGAGACACTCAAATCGGGGGCGGGTTGTACATAACGCATGGTATATCCTCCTTTCGATGGGTTCATTCTACCATGTTTAAACGCCTATGGATATGCCCTGTATGGCAAACTTGAACGCCTATAGGGATTGTGATAAAATATCATCCGTATGAACATTCGGGGAGGCTCAGGATGTTTTCGTTTTTTCGCAGGCACCCCGATTATTCGGACGACGCCATTTCCCTTGTCATGGACAGGCACAGCCGCTATGATGAGGAACTGGGCATCCGGGAGGAGTACACCTTCACCATCCGCCCCAAGGGCAAACGGATCAGCGCCGGCTACATCAGCCTGCGGGTGGGGGAAAGCCCGGGGCTGTACTACCTGGGGCATATCGGGTACCGGGTGGAGATGCCCTTTAGGGGCAGGGGCTACGCCGCCCGGGCGGCGCGGCTGCTGATTCCCTTCATGGGAAGGCTGGGCCTGCGCAGCGTGGTGATTACCACCAACGAGGACAACCTGCCCTCGCGAAAAACCTGCGAAAACCTGGGGTGCGTGCTGGAAAACATCGTGCCGGTGCCCCCCGACTACCGGGACATCTGCATGGGGGCGCCCAGCAAGTGCCGGTACATTTTACTACTACAGGAAGGGGCGGCATTGTGCAGACAGAAGTAATGGGCATACCGACCTATTATGAGCAGTTCGGCGAAAAGGGCAGCCCCCTGCTGGTATTGCACGGCTGGGGCAGCGATGTGGCGGCGATGATGCCCGTCATCCAGCGCTTGAAAAAGTACCACCGTGTCACCGCGGTGGATTTTCCTGCCCATGGCGGTACTGGCATGATATCCGGCGACTGGACGGTGCCGGACTTTGCCAAGTGGACGGAAACCTTCATCCGCCAGCAGAACCTGGAAGGCTGCCATGTGCTGGCCCACTCCTTCGGGGGGCGGGTGGCGCTGTATCTGGCCGCCAATACCCCCTCCCTTTTCCAGCGTGTCATATTAACGGGCAGCGCCGGCTTGGTAAAGGAAAAAAACGCCGCCGACAGGCGCAGGGCGGCCAAGTACCGTCTGGGACGCGCCGGCCTTTCCTTCCTTTCCCATCTTCCTGTCATCAAGGACAGGGCGAAGGGCTGGCTGCAGGCATACCGCGATAAGCACAACTCGGCCGACTACAAAGCCCTGCCCGAGCAAATGCGCGCCACCTTCAACAACATCATCAAATTTGATTCCCGCAAGTTTCTGCCCCGCGTAAAAAACCCCACCCTGCTTTTGTGGGGCCAGCAGGATACGGAAACCCCCCTGTGGATGGCGGAAACTTTCCGCGCGGGCATTGCCGGCAGCCGGCTTAGCATCATGCCCGGCGGGCACTTTGCCTTTCTATCCTATCCGGATGTGTTCTGCGACTATGTATTGGATTTCTTAGAGGAGGAGCATCCTTGACCCAGTTTTTCACGTCCCTTGCCCGGACGCTTCTATGGTACGCCCCCGCCGCGGCACTGCTGCTGGCTTCCCGCCGGGTGGTGATGTACTACCAGTTGTCCAGCTACCAGTTCCGGGGCTTTCTGGGCGCCCTGAAGCGCCAGCCCAAGCATGCCTGGATTCCCGGCGCGGTTTTGGCCATATGGGGCTTTTTCACCTGTTTTGTGTTTGACAAACTTTCCTTAAGGGGAGGCGTGTTCAGCGTGCTGGCCCCCTTGCTGGGAGCCGCGGTGATGCTTGCCTGGGGCGCGCTGCTGGACAAGTTCAGCTACCAAAGGCGGGAAGGAAAGAGCAAGCTCAACCTGACCGCACGCGTCAAGCGTTTTTACGCGGTGCTGTTCGCCCTGATGGTATTTGTGCTCTGGCTGCTCAAACGCTTCGCCCCCATCATGGGCTTCAACGCCCTTCTGGTGCTGCCCATGCCCTTATGGGTGCTGCTGGCGGCGGTGCTGGTATTGCCCATCGAACGGCTGATGTACGAACTGTACTTCCGGGACGCCCGCAGCACCCTGCTCAAACGGCAGGATGTTACGCGCATCGCCATCACGGGCAGTTATGGTAAAACCAGCGTCAAGTTCTATCTGCAAACGCTGCTCAGCCAGAAATACAATGTGCTGTGCACCCGGGGCAGTATGAACACCCCCATGGGGGTGTCCACCGTGGTGCGCAACGATTTAACCCCCGCCCACAATGTGTTCATCGCCGAGATGGGCGCCCGCCACCGCCGGGATATCAGGGAGCTCTGCCGCCTGGTGAAGCCGGAAATCGGCATCCTTACCTCGGTGGGCCCCCAGCATCTGCAAACCTTCGGAAGCATCGAGAACATCAAGCAGACCAAGTACGATTTAATCCGCGCCCTGCCTGGCGGCGGCTTTGCCGTGTTCAACAACGACCATGCCATCGTGGCTTCCCTCTACGAACAGTGCCGCATCCCCAAGGCCATCACAGGCAGCCAGGGGGATGATGTCTGGGCGGAGGATGTCCAGGATCATTACGCCCAGGATCATGTGTACACCACCTTCACCCTGTGCTTTGAGGACGGCAAGCGCCTGCCCTGCACCACCTATGTGACGGGGGCTCATGTCATCCGCAACATCCTGATGGCGGTGGCGGTGGCGAGGCATATGGGCCTTAGCGACAAGCAGATTCAGTACGGCATCGAGCTGATTCCCCCCATCCGCAACCGCTTCATGGTGGAAACGGGGCCCGACGGTGTGCACCGCATCAACAACGGCTACAACTCTAACCCCGTCAGCAGCGCCCAGACCCTGGCGGAGTTGGGCAGCGGCCGCTATGAAGGCCGCCGCGTCATCATCACCCCCGGCTTTGTGGAACTGGGGCGGGAAGAAAAGCGCTTCAACCAGGAGCTGGGGCAGCACATCGCCAAGGTGGCGGACAAGGTGTTCCTCATCGGCGCCAAGCGCACCCTGCCCATTTTAGAGGGCTTGAAGGAAAGCGGCTTTGACGAGGGGGACATCCATGTCTTTGATACCCTTAAGGACGCCAACGCCTTCTACGACACCATCAAGCGTCAGGGGGATTATGTGCTCTACGAGAACGACCTGCCCGACCATTACTCAGAGGTGTAAGGCATGAAGAAATTACAGCTTGGCCTGATCTTTGGCGGCCGGTCCTGCGAGCATGAGGTATCCGTCATCAGCGCTTTGCAGCTGGCCCACTCGGTGGACAGGGCGAAGTACGATCTGCACCCCATCTACATCAACAAAAGCGGGGAATGGTTTTCCGGCCCCGGCCTTCTGTCTTTGGATACCTATAAGGAACCGGTCATGTACACCCAGAAGGGGCAGTACGAGCGGGTTACCCTGGATGTCACCGCCCATTCCGGCGCTCTGGTGGCGGTGCGCCCCGGCAAGTGGCTCTACAGCCGCCCCCGGGTCACCATCCTTGCCCATCTGGACTGCGTAATCCCCGTGATGCACGGCCTCCACGGAGAGGACGGCACCCTGCAGGGATTATTGGAACTGGCGGACATCCCCTACACCTCCACCGGGGTGGCGGGCTCCGCCGCCTCCATGGATAAAATCCTCATGAAACACATCTTCCGCTCCGGCGGCATCCCTGTGCTGCCCGACGCGACGGTGCTGCGCAGCGAATGGCGCCAAAAGCCGGAGGAAATCATCGCGGACATCGAGGGGCGCCTGCCCTACCCGGTGTTCGTCAAGCCCGCCAACCTGGGCTCCTCCATCGGGGTCAGCCGGGCGGACGACCGCTCCTCCCTGCGGGACGCCCTGGAATTGGCCAGCGCCTACGACCGGCGCATTTTGGTGGAACAGGGGCTGGACAAGCCCGTGGAGGTCAACTGCTCGGTACTGGGTTTTGATAACAAGGCCCGCCCCTCGGTGGTGGAAATGCCCGTCACCGGCGGTCAGCTGCTGGACTTTAAGGAAAAATACCTGGCGGGCGGCGGCAGCAAGGGCATGGCGTCCCTGCGCCGGGCCATCCCCGCGCCCATCGGCGATACCCTCACCCAAAGGGTGCAGGAACTGTCCGTTCAGGTGTTCCGCCTGATGGACTGCAAGGGCGTGGTGCGCATCGACTGGATGATCGACCCCAAAACAGACGAATTGTACATCACGGAAATCAACACCATCCCCGGCTCCTTGTCCTTCTATCTGTGGAAGGAGAGCGAGCCCCGCCTCAGCTATCCCCGCCTGGTGGACGCCATGGTGGAGTATGCCCTCCAAGCCCACCACGAGAAGAGCGAGAACAACTACGCTTACCGCAGCGACCTGTTCAACAAAATGTCCCTGAGCGGGGCAAAAGGCGCGAAGAAATAAACACCGCACAATTAAAGAGGCACCTTCCGTTTGAAAGTGCCTCTTTTTTCATTCGATTTTTTACTGGCTGTCCTTGGGGGTGTAGGTGTAGCGCGCCACCAGGCGGGGAATGCTGTTGTACATGCCGTAGGCGTCCGCGTAGATATTGTAACGCTTGCCCAGCTCCCAGGTGGTCTTGGTCTGGTTTTCCAGCATCACGTTCAGGGGGGAGGAGGTCTTGCCGTCCCCCGCGTCCAGTATCACCAATTGCGGGCGGGTGGACACAATCTGGGTAACGGTGCCCGTCATCACATACACCTGGGTTTTCTCGATGCGCTTGGACAGGTTGGCCAGCAGGTCGGGGTAGCCAAAGCCGTCGTTTAAAGACCAGGCCTTGGTGGTGTACTCGTTGGGGTTGGGCAGGTAGTACACATTGTACTCGATAATGGTGCTTTCCTTGCCCGGGTAGTCCGCCTGGATGCGGATGGTGTTGGTGCCGTAGTGGTCAAACACCGCGTTGAAGTTGAAGGTGCCGGTGGTGGCCAGCTCGGAGATATCCAGCTTTTCATAGGGGGTCAGGATGGTCAGGGTAGCTCCCGCCCGGGTGGTGCCGAAGATGGGCATCCTGTCGCGGCTGCTTTCATCGTCCATGGTGGCGGCCAGATCCAGGGGGATATCCTGCACCGCGCGGTGGATGGTCAGCGTGGTGGTGTTCATCCGGTAGTACTGGCTGCGCACGGTGATGGTAATCTGGTTGTCGCCGATGGGCTGGATGGGCGCGTTGTAGGAAATCAGACCGTCCTGGGTGTTGACATAGGAGGAAAAGTCCTCGTTGTTGATGAACACCTGGCTGTTGGTCATGACCTTGAAGCGGATGTTGTACAGCGGCATGCTGGTTTCGATGTAGGTGACATCCGGGCTGATTAAGGTCATGGGGCTTTGCAGGATGTCGATGGTGTAGTGCACCTCGGGCATGGCCACCTGCTCGCCCGTGGCTGAGCGGATAAAGGGGGACAGGGTTACATCCATGGTTTCGGGCAGCCAGGTGCTGGTATCGTAGGGATTTTCGTCAATCAGCTCGTACCAGGTGTAGTCCGCCACCTGGAAGGTGGCGTAGCCGCCGGTGGCCAGAAAGCTCTTGCGCAGCTCCTTGATGTAGATCTGCGCGCCGTCCTCCGCGGGGATGCGGATGGTGTGGGCGGCGTTGTCATCCAGAATGGAGGCGGTAATCTGGGGCTGCAGGGATTCGGGGCTTACCTTCTGATCCAAAAGATAGGGCTTGAACAGGAAATAATAACCGGAAAACAGCAGGGCGCCCACAAAGAGGAGCACCGCGATATGGGGCAAAAACCTGCGGAAGCCGAACATGCGGGTTTTGCGGATGCGCTTGTTGGGCAGGGGGATAGCCCCCGAGCTCATGCGCCCGCCCCGCTCCTGGGTATAGAAGCCGTCCCTGGTGGACTGGTAGACCGGCCCCTGGGTATAGCCGTCATAGTCTACCTTTTCCTCGCTGTATACCTGGTAGGGGTCGTAGGCGGCATCCGGGGCGGAAAACATGGCGCTTTTGCGCGAGGGGGTGTTCACCCTGGTGCCCGTGGGGGCATAGCCCAGCTGGGCGCCTTCCTCCCGCAGCTTCTGCTGGCGGATTTTGCCCCGGCGCTTGCGCTCGTGGTAGCTCTGCATCTCCTGGGCTAGGCGGTCCTTGGGATCCAGATCCGGCTTTTCGTTGCCCAGCTCGTCCACAATGTATTTAACGGGCAGCTCGCTCTGGGTTTCCCTGGCGGTTCGCTCCATTTCCTGGGCGGGCAGCACAATCTTCCTGCTTTGCAGGGGCAGGGGCGTGCCGCACTTAAAGCACTTGGGGAAAGATGCGCGGTTCCATTGTCCGCAGGCAGGGCATTTCACTTCTTGTCGTCTCCCATTTTCAGCACGGCGATGAAAGCCTCGCTGGGCAGTTCCACCGAGCCGAACTGGCGCATGCGCTTCTTGCCTTCCTTCTGTTTCTCCAGCAGCTTCTTTTTACGGCTGATGTCGCCGCCGTAGCACTTGGCCAGCACGTCCTTGCGCACCGCCTTCACGGTTTCCCGGGCGATGATTTTGCCGCCGATGGCCGCCTGGATGGGAATTTCAAACTGCTGGCGCGGGATGACATCCTTTAGTTTCTCGCAGATGGTGCGCCCTCTGGCGTAGGCCTTGTCACGGTGCACAATCATGGTGAAGGCGTCGCAGATTTCACTGTTGAGCAGGATGTCCATTTTCACCAGGTCGCTCTCCTGGTACCCCTTCAGCTCATAGTCCAGGGACGCGTAGCCCCGGCTGCGGGACTTGAGTTGGTCAAAAAAGTCGTAGATGACTTCGTTCAGCGGCATGTCGTAGGTCAGTTTCACCCGGCCGCCCTCAAACTGCATGTCCTTGAAGATGCCCCGCTTTTCCTGGCACAGGTCCATCAGGGTGCCCACATAATCCTGGGGGGTGAACATGGTGGCCAGCACGAAGGGCTCCTTCATGATGGCGATGTCGTTGGGCTGAGGCAGGTTGCCCGGGTTGTCAATGCGCATATGCTCGCCCCGGGTAGTTTCCACTTCGTAGATAACGTTGGGTACGGTGGTAATCAGGTTCAGGTCAAACTCCCGCTCCAGACGTTCCTGGATGATTTCCATGTGCAAAAGCCCCAGGAAACCGCAGCGGAAACCGTAGCCCAAAGCGGCGCTGGTTTCCGGCTCGAACACCAGGGCAGCGTCATTCATGCGCAGCTTGTCCAGGGCGTCGTGCAATGCGTCGTAATCCGCGCCGTCGGCGGGGTAAATGCCGCAGTACACCATGGGGGTTACCTGCTTGTAGCCGGGCAGGGGGCTTGGGGCGGGGCGGGCCGCGTCGGTGATGGTGTCGCCCACCCGGGTGTCCCGCACCTCCTTGATGGAGGCGGCCACATAGCCCACATCGCCGGCCTTCAGCGCCTCGGCGGGCATGTAGCCGTTGCCTAAAAAGCCCACTTCCACCACGTCAAACTCGGCCCCGGTGGACATCATGCGCATGCGCATGCCGGGGGAAAGGGAACCGTCCACCACCCGCACAAAGCAGATGGCGCCGCGGTAGTTATCGTACACCGCGTCAAACACCAGGGCTTTCAGCGGCGCGTCCTCATCCCCGGCGGGGGGCGGCACCCTTTTCACGATGGATTCCAGCACATCCTCGATGCCGATGCCCATTTTGGCGGAAACCAAAGGCGCGTCCTGGGCGTCCAAGCCGATCATTTCCTCAATTTCCTTGCAGGCTTCCTCAGGCTGGGCGCTGGGTAAGTCAATCTTGTTGATGACCGGGATGGTTTCCAAATCGTGCTCCAGCGCCAGGTACACATTGGCCAGGGTCTGGGCTTCCACCCCCTGGGTGGCGTCCACCACTAAAATGGCGCCCTCGCAGGCGGCCAGGGCGCGGCTGACCTCGTAAGTAAAGTCCACATGGCCGGGGGTGTCAATCAAATTCAGGGTATAGGTCTGCCCATCCTTGGCGGTATAGCGCATGTTGACGGCCTTGCTCTTGATGGTGATGCCCCGCTCCCGCTCCAGTTCCATGGAGTCCAGCATCTGGCTGACCATTTCCCGCTGCTGATACACCCCGGTCTTTTCCAGAATGCGGTCAGCCAGGGTACTTTTGCCGTGGTCGATATGGGCGATGATGCAGAAATTGCGGATAAATGTCTGTCGGTCTGTCATGTTTCCTCCGGTTGTTTTTCATCCCAGTGCTGCTGCATCAATTCGTTAAGCAGGTTGATGTTGCCGCACCCCATGGTAAGCACCAGATCCCCCGGCTGCCCGTTTTCCAGCAGCCAGTTTTCCGTGTCCTCAAAGCTGGGGGTCAGGTGCGCGTCGACGCCGTGCTTGCGCATGCCGTCCACCAGCATCTGGCTGTTGATGGTGCCCGGATCCTTCTCCCTGGCGCCGTAAATATCCGTAACCAACGTAATGTCCGCTTCCCCGGTGCAGGTCAGGTAGCCATTGAACAGGCTGATGACCCGGCTGTAGGTATGGGGCTGCATCACGGCGATCACCCGGCGGTTTTTCAGCCTGGCCACGCTGATGGCGCTGCGCATTTCCGCGGGGTTGTGGCCGTAGTCGTGGTACATTTTCATGCCCTTCACATCGCCCGTGTACTCAAACCGGCGGTGGGCGCCTACAAAATGGGTCAGAGCTTCCGCCGCGGTCTTTACATCGCCCCCCAGCGCCCGGGCGGCGGCCAGGGCGGCCAGCGCGTGCAGGATGTTGAAATCCCCTGCCACATTCAAGGTTACCTTGGTAACTTCCTGGCCATGCAGGCAGGCGGAAAAGGTGGGCATCCCCTGGTCATTGAGGGTAATGTCCCGGGCTGTCCAGTCGCCTTTTTCCATGCCGAATGTCTCGGCGCGGCGGGGCAGCTTTTCCAGCACCCGCATCACCCGCTCGTCCTCGGCGTAAGCGATGACCAGCCCATTTTCAGGCAGGCGGGAGAGAAACTGGAAAAAAGCCTCCTCCACATGCTCCATATCCCCGTAAACATCCAGGTGATCCTCCTCGATGTTCAGCAGGATGGCGATGGTGGGGGGCATGTGCAGAAAGGAACGGTTAAACTCGCAGGCCTCGGCCACAAAAATATCCTGGCTGCCCAGGCGGGTGCTGCCCCCCAGAGCGTCCACCCGGCCGCCGACATGCACGGTGGGATCCATCCCCATGCCCAGCAGCATCTGGGCGGTCATGGCGGTGGTGGTGGTTTTTCCGTGGGTGCCGCAGACGCACAGGGTGTCGCGGTATCCCTCCATCAGCTGGCCAAGCAGCACAGCCCGGTCCATTTGGGGTATATTCAAGCGGAGGGCTTCCACCCGCTCCTCGTCTTCCTCGTGGATGGCGGCGGAGTACACCACCAGGGCGGCGCCCTGGATTTCCTCGGGGTGGTGGCCGATGGATACGGGGATGTCCATCAGGCGCAGGCGTTGGGCCGCGTGGCTTTCGTTGGAGTCGGAGCCTGTAACCCTGTAGCCCTCGCTTTTAAGCATTTCAGCCAGGCCGGACATGCTGCTGCCGCCGATGCCGATCATGTGCACGCGGGCGCCCCTGAAGTCTGTGATGTGCGGTTCCATCCTGTATCCTTTCAGCGAACTTGTAACAATCTTCCAACCATATTATACTGAAAATGCAATCTTTAAGCAACATCTCCCCTTGAAGGGGCTGAAGGTTGATGATATACTTACCATGACAAAACGGAGGCAGTATACTGGATGAATGAAAGCCAATGGAACAGGCTTGCCCGCACCCTTTCCGGGCTGCAAGTGCGGGAGAATGAACCCCTGCGCCAGCACACCACCATCAAGGTGGGGGGGCCGGCGAGGCTCTTTGTTGATGTAGCCAGCCAGCAGGATGTTTTGGATACCCTGGCGACCGCCCGCCTGTTTGACGTTCCCTGCATGGCGCTGGGCAACGGCTCCAACATGCTCTTTTCGGATGCGGGCTATCAGGGCCTCATCCTTCACTTTGGTAACCGATTCGCCGCCATCACGGTGGAGGGTACGCGCGTGCGCGCGCAAAGCGGCGCCATGCTCTCCCGCCTGTCGTCCATCGCTTCGGGGGCGGACCTTGCCGGGCTGGAATTTGCCGGCGGCATTCCCGGCACCGTGGGGGGCGCCGCGCTGATGAACGCGGGGGCTTTCGGCTCTTCCCTGTGCGATGTTATTACCTGGGTGCGCTGCGTGATGCCCGACGGCTCGATCCAGAAAATCCCGGTCAAGGAGATGGATTACGGCTACCGCCACAGCCGCGCCATGGCGGAGGGGCTGCTGATTCTGGAAGTGGAATTTCAACTGCGGGAAGGTGACGGCGAGGAAATCCGCACCTTGATGATGGATTATGTTGCCCGGCGCAAGGCCAGCCAGCCGCTCAGCTACCCCAGCGCGGGCTCCTTCTTCAAACGCCCCGAGGGGCATTTCGCCGGCGCCCTCATCGAGGCGGCGGGGCTCAAGGGCACCAGCGTGGGCGGCGCCCAGGTCAGCGAAAAGCACGCTGGGTTTTTAATCAACACAGGGGGCGCTACCGCCCAGGACTTTGTCACCTTAAGCCGCCATGTGCAGGACACGGTGGAACAGCAGTTCTGCGTAATGCTCGAGCCGGAAGTGCGCATTTTAGGCGGGTAAGCATGAGCTTCGCCGCCGAAATCAAGCGGGAAATCGCCCGCGACATGCCGGAGAAGGAATGCTGCGCCATGGCGGAGCTGGGGGCTTTAACCCAGTGCCTGGGCAGCATCAGCCTGCAGGGGGCGGGGCAGATGCAGGTAATCTACCGCTCCTTCAGCACCACCGTGGGCAAGCGGCTGCTGACCCTGCTGCGCTACTACGGCCAACTGGACGCGGCTTCCAGCGTGGTGAAGGACCCCCGCTTCGGGGGACGGTTTGTCACCACCATTACCCTGACCCCCGCGGATTCCCGCCGCCTGCTGCGGCGGCTGGATGTCCTGCGCAGGGACGAAACGGGGGAGGATGTGTTCCAGGGGGTGCCCAAGCGGGTGGTGCGCCGCATCTGCTGCCGCCGCGCTTTCCTGCGGGGCATGTTCCTGGGCTGCGGCACCCTGTCCGCGCCGGACAAGGGATACCACGCCGAGTTTCTGGTGGGGGACAATGCCCGCGCCCGCTTTGTGCAAAGGGTGCTGGAGATGTGCGACATCCCTTCGGCCATCACCCAGCGCAAGGGCGAGGCGGCGGTCTACATCAAGGACAGCGGCATGATTGCTCGTCTGCTTGCTACCTTAGGCGCATCCAGAGCTATGCTGGAGGTAGAAGAAATGCGCACCAGAGGCGCCGTCAAGCAGCAGGTTAACCGGGCGCTGAACTGCGACCACGCCAACCTGGAAAAGCAGGTGGCTTCCTCCCGCAGGCAGGTGGACATGATTACCCGCATCTCCCATCTGGCGGGGCTCACCTCCCTGCCCAGGGATCTGGAAGCCCTGGCCCGCCTTCGCCTGCTGCACCCGGAGGCAACCCTGGAGCAGCTGGGCGCCATGCTCAGCCCGCCCATCTCCAAATCTGGCGTACAGCACCGCATGCGCAGGCTGTCGCAGGTTTCCGCCAACCTTCGCACCCATACCCCCAGCGTTTCAAAGGAGGATGCCCCATGATACAGTATGAAATCGACCTGAGCGGACTTCTGCCCATCACCCGGGAAGGCGCCATCAAGCTGGTCAGCGTGACGGACACCTTTTCCTCCCGCATTGTGTTCAAATCCCACAACACCATCATCAACGGCAAGTCCATGCTGGGTTTGATGGCGCTGCGCGACCTGCACAATGCCCCCACCATGCTGGAATGCGACGGCACGGACGAGGAGGAAGCGGCGAAAGCCGTACTGGAACTGCTCAATTCATACAAAAAAGTTGACAAATTGTAATATTTTTGATATAAAATAAAGGGATTTTACACATCACTGCCGAATAATCATATCCTGCGCCTTTCGCGCGCGGAAAGGATTGAGGGGACATGGCAAACAACAGGAAAACTGATCCGTACCGCAGGCTGACCATCATCATGATTGTATTGTTGGTGCTGCTGGTATTGCTGGGCACCGGCTATGTGCTGCTGGATTCCTATCAGAAAGGCCAGCAGGCCAACCTCCAGAAAAAGATTGAGGAGGAAAACGCCAAGCTGGTGCAGGAGTATCAGGCCGCCAGGGACGCGCAGCAAAGGGAGCTGAACACCAAAGAGGTGGAAGAGATGCCTCAGCCCGCTGCCACCGGCTGGGATATTATCGACGCCAGCGCCTTTCCAGTGGAGGGGGGGCAGAGCGTTACCACCACGCGGCTGGACGCCCTGCAGGGCGGTCTGCTGCTGCTGAACCGCTGGCACGAACTGCCCGCTGACTTCGCTATGGCCGAGGAAACCCTCAAGAGCCTGGGCGAGGAAACCAGCTTCCGCGTACCTGTCAGGGACCGCAATGTACTGCTCTTCCCCGCTGCCATCAGCGCCTTGGACAAATTTGTCGCCGACGCCAAGGAGGAAGGGCTGGAGTTCTATATCGTCCGCCGCGCCTACCGCACCATGGCGGACCAGACGGAAGCCTGGAACAAGGAACTGGCGCTGCACCCCAACCGCTCCGGCGAAGGCCTGGTGGAAGCGGCCCGGGTGAAGGTTTCCTATCCTGGCACCAGCGACTATCAGTCCGGCTTCAGCTTTGACATGGACATCTACAGCCGGGAGGACAGCGTCATCACCGCCACCCCCTTCCAGACCAGCGAACAAGCCAAGTTCCTCAATGAAAACGGCTGGAAGTACGGCCTCATCTTCCGTTTCCCCGCCCAGGGCTACCCCTACGCGGACACGGTGGATAAGAGCTACATCACCGGCATCACCAGCAGCCTGCAGCTGGACGCCTACCGTTATGTGGGCATCCCCCACGCCACGGTGATGCACATCAAGGGCTTCTGCCTGGAAGAGTACATCGACTACCTGATTGCCAACCCCCATATCATCGTGTATGAGGACGGCGTGGCCAAGTACGAAATCTACCGCGTCCCCGAGGGCCTGGAAGACAGAACCCACGAGATTCCCGCCAACGCGTCGGACTTCTTCGTGTCCACCGACAACATGGGCGGCCTGGTCTGCGCGATTACTTACTAAGAGCGTAGAAAAATTTAGAAACTTATGCAAAAGCACTCCCGCCGGAAGGCGGGAGTGCTTTCTATATACTTGTAGGCTAACAAGTTATCTCATGCCAATTGCTTTATAAAACGATTTCAGTCTTCCATACGACCACTGCATGGCCAGTGATGTGGGAGCGGATGGGCGTGCCGTTGCTGATGTCCACCTGCACCTGCATGGAACCCGGCCGGCCCATGGCCTCCCCCTGGCGGATGGTAAAGACAAGCTTGTCCCCGGAAATCAAGCGGGGGCACACATTGTAATGCACAAGGTACAGACCAAGGGGGCCATTGGCATTGCCTGTTACCGGGTCTTCCGGCACACCGGAGGCGGGGGCAAACATGCGTCCATGAACCAACACCTTTTCTCCGGGGTGAAGGGTAAAGACATAATACCCATTGCAGCCGATTTCCTTGCTCAGGCCGGTTAGTTTGTTCATATTGGGCGCCAGGCGGTGCAGCTTTTCCAGGCTGCCAATACCAACCATCATCTTGCCGTAGCCAGCGGAAGCGATGGCGACGGGGCAGCCTTCCCGTAAGTCCTGCGGGGTGATGCCCAATGCGTTCAGGATGGCTTGCGCCGCACTTTCCTTTAAAGGCGGGCCGACATAGGGGGTGCCTTGTGTCATCCTGACAGCGAAATCGCCCCGCACGCGAAGAATATCCACAGGCAGAATACCTGCCTTTGTTTTCTGGTATATAGTGCCGCTGGTGGCTGCTCCTTCCAGCGCGCGTACATAATGGGCGGCGACAGTGGCGTGGCCGCACAGGGGTACTTCCTGCAAGAGGGAGAAGAACCGCACACGCACATCATAGGCAGGGGAAGGGGAAGAAAAAACAAAGGCAGTTTCCGAACTGTCCACTTCCCGCGCGATCTGCTGCATTTGCGGCACGCTTAACCCGTCAGCGCGGGGAACCACACCGGCGCTATTGCCGGTGAACTTTGTCTTGGTGAAGGCATCCACCTGATACAGGGTGTAGGATTTCATAGAAAACCTCTGGATACTGCGGAAAAGCATGAAACAAACAAACGGAAAGTTAATGCTGCTTTTGAATGTCCTCAATCAGCTGTAAGACTTTCTGGGTGCCGTCCGCGGCCGGCTCCTTGTCCAGCGCGGCCAGCAGCCGCGACCGCTGGGCATAGGTCTCCCGCAGCGCCTGGACCAGGCTGTCGGCAGTCATCTCCTCCTGATACAGAACCCGGGCGATGCCCCGCTTTTCGTAGCTCTGTGCGTTGAGAATCTGATCCCCCCGGCTGGCGCTTAGCGGCAGCGGAACCAGCAGCATGGGCTTTTTCAGCGCCTGGAACTCGTTGATGGCGTTGGCGCCCGCCCTGGACAGCACCAGGTCGCAGGCGGCCAGGGCATGGGGCAGCTCGGCGCTTAAAAAGGGCGTCTGCCAATAGCCTTTCACGCCGTGCAGCTGGGCGTCCTCGTTGCCCTTGCCGCACAGGTGCAGCACATCAAACTCTTGGGTGATATCAGGCAGCGCTTCCCGCAGGGCGCGGTTCACCGCCTGGGCGCCCTGGCTGCCCCCCATCATCAGCAGCACGGGACGGCTGCCGTCAAAGTTGGCCAGCGCAAGCCCCTTTTCCCGGCTTCCGGAGAACAGCTCAGGCCGCAGGGGCGTGCCGGTCAGCACACCCTTGCTGCCCAGCTTGGCCGCGCACTCGGGAAAGGTGGCGCATATCTTTTTCGCGTACCTGGCGCTGATGCGGTTGGCAAGCCCGGGGGTGATATCGCTCTCGTGGCACAGGATGGGCACATGAAACTTGCTGGCGGCCCATACAACGGGCACCGACACAAAGCCCCCCTTGCTGAAGAGCACATCGGGCAGCAGCTTTTTCATCAGCTTTAGGCTCTGGGCACAGCCCGCCGCCACCCGGAAGGGGTCGGTAAAATTTTTTACATCAAAATACCGCCGCAGCTTGCCGCTTTGGATGGCATGGTAGGTGATACCGGGCAAATCGGTCATCTCCCGCTCGATGCCGCGGGCAGAGCCGATGTAGTGCACATCGTACCCCTTCTCCAGCAGATGGGGCAAAAGCGCCAGGTTGGGGCTGACATGCCCGGCGGTGCCGCCGCCGGTTAACACAATCCGTTTCATTTACGCCCCCTTCGTCTGCGCCTGCCGCCGCTCGCTGGCGGCGGAAATTAGCTGCCCAAGGCCCACCAGCAGGAAGGCGGCGCCCAGCATCACCGTGCACAGGGCGTTTACCTGGGGGGTAACCCCCACCTTCACCGAGGAATAGACCTTCAGGGGCAGCGTGGTAGTTTCTGCGCCGGTAACAAAGAAGCTGATGACAAAATCATCCATGGACATGGCAAAGGCCAGCAGGGAGCCCGACAGGATGGCGGGCGCGGCCAAAGGCAATGTGATGGTGAAAAAGGCTTTCAAAGGGCTGGCGCCTAAATCCCGGGCCGCCTCGTTCAGCGCCGGGTCCAGGGTGCTCAGGCGGCTTTTTACAGTAATCAAAATGTAAGGCACACAGAATGTAATGTGGGAAAGAATCAGCGTCATCTTGCCAAAGGGCAGCTTCAGGAAAGTAAACAGCGACATGAAGGCGATGCCCAGGATTAACTCGGGTATCATCATGGGCAGCATGGCCAGCTGCTCGCCAAGGGACAGGGCGCCGCTGGCGGCGCGGCCCGCCAGGGACTTGCGCAGCGGCCGCCGCAGCATGCCCACCGCCCCTAGTGTGCCCAGTACGCTGGCGGCCAGCACGCTCCAGAAAGCGACCTCCACCGAGGCCAGCAGCTGGGTGCCGTAGCCGCTGGTGGCGTCAAAGAGCCCCTGGTACCAGTGCAGGGAGAAGCCGGTAAAGTTCATCACCGCCGTGCGGGTGGTGTTGGCGTTGAAGGAAAACAGCACCACCACGAGGATGGGCAGGTACAGCATCAGCATGACGGCTGTGATATAGACAATGGCCAGGGGCGAATTCTTTTTCATGCAGCCCCCTTAAAAGAACATGTTCTCTGCCTTGCCGCCCATGCGGCGGTACAGCAGAATAATCAGCCCCGTCAGCAGCAGCAGCACCACCGACAGGGTGGCGGCAAAGGGCATGTCGTGGCTTTTGAGCAATTCGTTATGGATCAGGTTGCCCCACAGCATGGTGTTGGAGCCCCCCAGCAAGTCGCTGATGAAGAACAGCCCGATGGAGGGGATGAATGTCAGCACCAAGCCCGCCACCATGCCCGGCGCCGTCATGGGGACGGTGACGGTGAGGAAGGCTTTCAGGGGGGAGGCGCCCAGATCCCGGGAGGCTTCCACCATCGTCCAGTCGATGCGCTCCACGCTGGAATACACGGGCAGCACGAAGAAGGGAATCATGGCGTATACCATGCCCACCAGCACCGACATCTCGGTATACAATAGTTTCAGCGGCCTTTGAATCAGCCCCAGGCGCATCAGCAGGGTGTTCAGGGGCCCGTTGGCGTAGAAGAGTATCTTCCATCCATAGATACGGATGAGCGCGTTGGTCCAGAACGGGGCAATCAGCAGAATCAGCAGCCAGGTGCGTACCCGCGGCCTGGTTTTGGCGATGAAATAGGCGAAGGGATAGCCCATGAACAGGCAAATCAGCGTGGTCAGCCCCGCCAGGCGCATGCTCAGCAGCAGGCTTTTCACATATACCGGGCTGCCCAGGCGCGCGTAATTATCCAGGCTCAACGGCCCCTGGGAGGTAAACCCCTCCCCGCGGCTCAGCAGGCTCAGCCCGATGATGTACAACAAAGACATCCCCACAAACAGCAGCGCCCATAGGGACATGGGCAGGGCGGCCAGCTGGGTGCGGTTCTTTTCGCTCTGCATTACACACCCTCCCGGTCGTCGCGCACCAGGCTGGCGGTTTCCATATCCCACCAGACGCAGACGGTTTCCCCGGGCTGTACGCTTTCTTCCTGCTCGGTGGTGTGGCGGGACAGCAGCGTCTGCCCGTTGCGCAGTTCGATGGTGGCGGTGCGGTCGCTGCCGGCGTAGTGGCTGCCGATGAAGGTGCCCTGCAGGCAGGTGCTGTCGGGCACCTTGCGGGCGTAGTGCAGCCGTTCGGCGCGTACGCACAGACACAGTTTCTGCCCGGGCACCACCCAGTCCTGGGTGCGGGCGGGCACGGAGATGCCGTCCAGATCCAGCATCACGTCATCCCCCTTGATGCCCGTTACCCTGCCTTCCAGCAGGTTGGTTTCGCCAATGAAGGTGGCGGCAAAGGCGGTGGCGGGATGCTCGTAGAGGTTGTGGGGGGTGTCCAGCTGCACAAAGCGTCCGCTGCGCATCAGGGCGATGCGGTCGGACATGTTCAGGGCTTCCTCCTGGTCGTGGGTGATGTAGATAAAGGTGATGCCCAGCTGCTGCTGCATTTTTTTCAGTTCCGCCTGCATCTGCCGGCGCAATTGCAAATCCAGCGCGCCCAGGGGCTCATCCAGCAGCAGGAGCTTGGGCTCCAGCACCGCGCTGCGGGCGATGGCCACACGCTGGCGCTGCCCGCCGGACAGTTGGGAGGGCATGCGCTTGCCGTAGCCCTCCAACTGCACCAGGTGCAACATATTCTCTACCCGTTCTTTAACCTCCTCCTTGGGCACCTTGCGCATGCACAGGCCATAGCCGATGTTGGAGGCCACCGTCATATGGGGGAAGAGGGCGTAGTTCTGGAACACCGTGTTCACGGCGCGCTTTTCCGGCGGCAGGGAGGTGATGTTCTGCCCCTCTAAATAAACTTCGCCGGCGGTGGGGGTTTCCAGCCCGGCGATGATGCGCAGTGTGGTGGTTTTGCCGCAGCCCGAGGGGCCCAGCAGCGTAAGAAATTCGCCTTTGTATACATCCAGGTCCAGCCCGTTCAGGGCGTCCTGGGTGGCAAAGGACTTGCGAAGCCCCCGAAGGGACAGCAATGGCGTTTCTGACATGGCGTATCCTTTCAGGGGTTTTCGCTTTGGTTTTGCAGCATATCCCGCAGGTTCTGCAGGTGCTGGCTCTCTTCCCGGGCAATCAGCAAAAAGGCTTCCGACGCTTCCCCGCTGGTTTTGGCTGCGAAATCCGTATAGGTCTGGATGGCGGTTTCCTCCTGCCCGGCGGCATAGGCAATCAATTGCTGGGGGGTGTCCACCGCCCCATGGCGCAGCGCCTCCGTCAGGCCGCCGGGGAACAAAATCCCGCTGGCCTGAGCGCTGAGCAACAGGGCTTCCTCGCCGGACAGGGCATCCTCGCCCCGCAGGTTGGTAAAACAGTTCAAATGGTTCTGCTCGTCCCTGAGCAATTGCTTCAGAACCGGTTCCCTTCCGCTATCGCCAAAGAGCATCAGCATACGCTCGTACATGCGGATGGCCCGCTTTTCCATTTCGCAGGCAATAAACAGCGCTTCCTGCGCGCTTTGGATTTCCAGTGCCATAGGTTCTCCTTTGATGTAAAATTTCAGGCTTCGCCCTCAAAACCGCGGGTGTCGCCCACCACGTACAGAGGCCGGCCTTTGACTTCCTCATACACCCTAGCCAGATACCTGCCCTGGATGCCCATGCACAGCAGGATGACGCCGCCCGTGAGCAAAATGAGGGAAGCGATCCACCACAGCCCGCCCTGGGTATGGAAGAGCAAAAGAATCAGCAGGATCAGCCCCATCAGCCCGCCTAGGGCGGTCATCACAGACCCAAGCACCAGAGGCAGTGTCAGCGGCTTGTCCGAAAAGGACAGGATGCCGTCCATGGCCAGCTTGATCATCTTTTTCAGGGGATAATGGGTCTCCCCGGCAAAACGCTTGTCCCTGTCAAACAGCACAGGGGTCTGCTTAAAGCCTGCCCAGGCGAACATGCCCCGCAGATAGCGGGAATGCTCGGGCATCCCCCGGATGACGTCCGCCACCTTGCGGTCCACCAGGCGGAAATCCCCTGTATCGCGGGGGAAAATGTCCCCGGCCAGCTTCTGCAGAATCTTGTAGTAGGCTTTAGCCGTCATTTCCTTGAAACGGCTTTCCCCCTGGCGGCTGCGGCGCTGCCCGTACACCACCTCGAAGCCTTCCTTCCACTTGGCGGCCATTTCCGGGATCACTTCAGGCGGGTCCTGCAAATCGGCGTCAATGATCACCAGGGCGTCGCCGGAGGCGTAGTCCAGCCCCGCGGTAACGGCAATCTGGTGCCCGCCGTTGCGGGCGAAATGTACCACCCGCACATGGGGGTCCTGGGCCGCCAGGTCGTTGAGCATGGCGGGGGTATTGTCCCGGGAGCCATCATTGACATAGACCAGCTCGTAGCTTTCGCCCATCTCTTCCATCACCGCCGTCAGGCGGCGGTGGGTCTCGGTGAGCACCTCCTGCTCGTTGTAGCAGGGAATGATGATGGAATACACAGGGTTAGGCATTTGTGTCTCCTTACAGCATTTTAACCAGCATGTTCTTCTGGTCGTCCATTTCCAACTTCAACACATCGCGCCTCTCCAAATCCTTCAGGATGTCGCTGAAGCGCTTAAAGCCGATGCCTTTCTCGCTGAAATCCGGGTACTGGCTGGTGATATCCGCCTTGAGGATGCTGGGGTTGATGCGCTCGAACCCGTCATCCTTGTAGCGTTTGAGCTGATCCTCAAACACGCTGACCCAGTTGGCGCTGTCCAGCAGGCTGGCGGTCTTGACGGTGTCGCCGGAGAGGGACACCATGACATTGTTGTTTTCGTTGCGCACCTTGATGACCCCATACTTGCCCGACAGCTTGGTCAGGAGTTTGGAGAAGGTATTGCAGCCGTAGCTCTTCTCGTCAAAGTCGGGGCGCAGGCGCAGCAGGATGCCCTTGAGTTCGCTGGCGAACATTTCGTCCTCATCCGCCTGCTCGTCCAGGATGCTCTCCAGCAGCTTCACCAGGGAAGCCTCATCGCCGTTTTCCTCCACATTGGGCTTGCGGCTCTTTACTACAGGCGCGCGGCGGGTGGCCACTGTCTCCAGAAACTGGAACTCGTTGCAGGCATTGATAAAAATCTTGCTGGCCACTTCACTGCGGGAGATGCCCAGCACGTACTTGCCCATGCTCTTGAGTTTGCCCACCAGGGGGGTGTAGTCGCTGTCGCCCGAAACAATGCAGAAAGAGTCGATCAGGGTGTTGGTGTAGGCCACCTCCATGGCGTCCAGCACCAGCTGGATGTCGGCGTTGTTCTTCTGGCTGATGCCGTAGCGCAGGGAGGGCACCACATTGAAGGTGTTGGACAGCAGCACTTCCTTTAAGGCGCTAAACCCGTCGGTGTAGCCGTACACCTTGCCCAGCAGGATGTCGCCGCGGATTTTCACCTTTTCTAAAATGTTGTTGAGGGTTTCGACCTTCGCGCCGCAGTTTTCCAGGTCGACAAAAATCGCGAATTTTGATGTAGCCAAATGTATCTCCTTATGCCTTCAGGGCATGTAATCACTTCAAAATTGTACTTGATGAAGCATAGTCAGTATACCATAGCCCGCCTCATTTGCAAAGCAAACACAGGCGGGATGGGGGATTGCAAAGGAATCCCCCGGGCATTTGCCCGGGGGGAGGGTTCAGGTGTTACGCGTCGGGTTCATCGTCGTGCCTGTCTGCCCTGCGGCGGCGGCGGGAAGCTTCCCCTTCGGAAGGCTTCGTTTCGCCTGCCTGGCTGGGTTTCTCCGGGACGGCATCAACGGTTCTGTCCGCGGCGGATTCCACCGGTTTATCCGTTGGCGCCTGGGTGTCTGCCTTCTGGACGGGCAGTTGCCGGGTAGGTTGCGGCGTCTGGGCGCTGTCCTGGAGGGGCGCCTGCTGGCCGCTAAGGGGGGGCTGAGCCGGGGTGCCCTGGATGGGCGGCTGGTTCAGCGGACGGAACTGGGTGGTTCCCGCCGTCTGGGCAGGGGGCATGCCGGTCTGTCCGGGGGCACCCTGCTGGGTTACGGGCCGGTATTGGGCGGTTCCCGCGGCGGGGGTGCCGCTCGCGCCAGCCTGTCCGTTTGTTCCGGCCTGGCCGGGGGCACTTGGGGGCACCTGGCCCGCGGGGCGGTACTGGGTGGTACCCTGGGTGCCAGTCTGCTCAGGACGGTATTGCGCCGTTCCCTGCACGCCGGGCTGGGCCGGGCGGTACTGGCTTGTTCCCTGGGGACCTCCCTGGGGCGGCTGCTGGCTCAGGGGACGCTGGGTTCCCTGGGCGCCTGCCTGGGGCGGTTGTCCGGGCTGTCCGGCCGCGCCTGTCTGCCCGGGGGCGCCGGGGGTGCGGGGACGGGGGGGCTGATAAGCGGCAGTGCCCTGGGTCTGCGCCGGCCTTGTCTGGGGGCCGCCCGCCTGCTGCTGCTGTTGCTGCTGCTGGCGGCGCTTGGCGTTGCGGGCAGCGGCGCGCTGCTGGTTCTGTTTGTACATGTAGTAGGCGTAGTATCCGCCGCCGCCCAGCACGGCTAACAGCCCGATGGCCAGCAGCCCTGTGGGGAAGGAGGAGGAAGGCGAAACCGGTGTTTCAGTGGTCAGCGGCCCGAAGCTTACCGTCGCTTCCGGCGTCTCAGACGGCTCGGGCGAGGGGGTCACGATGGCTTCCACCTGGGGGGTGGGGGAGCCCAGCGGGTTGAAGGGCTCATAGCTGGCCTGAGCCAGGGTGGGGTTCTTCCAAACCTGGGCGTTGAAGTCTTCCACCGCGGTAATCTGGGAGGCCGGTTTGCCGCCGGAGGAGGAAGCGCCGGTATTGGCGTTGAGGTAGTCGGAGCTTTGCAGGAAGGTGGTCAGCTGGTTCATCGGCAGTACGGTAAAGTAGCTGCCCATCACATAGCCTTCCGTGCCCGCCTGGTTGATCTTGTACCAGGTGCTGCCGTCGGCACCGATGACGCTGCCCAATACCAGGGCAAAAGCGTTTTTGTCCATCATCTTCAGGTACGCGGAATTGGTGTTGGCTTCCTTGCGCAGGCGCACCTTGTCGGTGTTCACATAGCCGTAGCTGGACAGGCTGTTCTGGGTCAATTGCACGGCGGGTGTCACAGCGGGGGGCAGTGTGGCGCGCAGGGAGTTCAGATAGCTCTGGGACTCGGTGGGGTTCAGCATGCGCAGCTGGTCGGTGCGGATAAAGCCGTACAAGCCATTGAACTGCACCACATGCCAGGTGATGTTGTCCTGGGCTTCCTGGCCCAGCACCTGCACCACCTCGCCCATGCCAAGCAGGGCGATGATTTCCGCGTTGGTGTTGAAGTAGCTGCGCATGGGCACATTGCTGCCGATGGTGATGGCAAAGCCCGTTACCTGCTGGGTAATGCGCACAGGGGTGGGGGAGGGGGTGGTCTGCAGCGCGTTCAGATAGGGCTGCGCTTCCTGGGGATCGATGCGGCGCAGGGCGCTGTCGGGGATATACCCGGTCTGTTTGATGCTCAGGGCTTCCACATGGTTCCAGGCAGTCCCTTCCACGTAGGCCTGGCCGGAAATCAACACCAGGGCGTTCTGGGGCAATGTGGCCAGGATGAACTCGCTGGACTCACTGATGCCCGTGCGCAGCGGCACCTGCCTGGTGGTCAGGGCGTAGCCCCGGTAGGGGGCGGGGGCCGCGGAGGCTGTCGGCTGGGGCGAGGCGGTTACCACCATGGTGGTGGCCACGGGCGTCGCGGTAGCCGGCGCCTGGGTGGTGGCCGCCGGCTTTTCTGTAGCCAGCGGCGGCAGGGTGCGCACAGGAGCGGGGGAGGGCAGGGACGCCTGCAGCTTGTCGCTTTCCTGCTTGCTCATCAGATCGATGAAGCTGGACATGACAAAGCCTTCCTTGCCGTTGAACACGGCGGCGTACCACTTTTCCTCCTCGGAGGTTTGCTGCTGATAAACGAATACCTTGTCGCCCTTTTTCAGGTCCGCCACCACCTTGGCCTTGGTGGAGGGCTCGGCGCGGAAGCGCAGGGAGTTGGCGTTGGCCACGCCCCAGATGTTCAGGGCAACACCGTCCGCCACCGGGGTGGGGCTGGGGGTGGGGCCGGTGGTGGGCGCGGGGGTGTAGCCAAGGGCCGCCGCGGTCTCATCCTCCGTCAGGATACGGGTCACATCCTGCTTCATAAACCCTTCCACACCGTCGATGGTGCCAAAGTACCATACCTCATCCCGGTTGTTCACCAGGCTGCCGGTGATATGCATCAAATCCTGAGCGCCCACCTTGCGGATGATATTCTCCGTGCCCGACGCCAGCGGCTCGGAACGGAAGTTGATCTCATTGCTGCGGGGGTAGGCGTAGGCGTCCATTTCCTTCAGGGTAAAGGGGAAGGCGGTGGGCTCGGGCACGGGGGAGGGGGTGATTTCCACCTTGGTAAAGCGGAACACCACCTCGCTGGGGGTAAGCACGCCTTCGGGGCTCAGGTTGACAGTCTGGCTGGTGGGCTGCTGGGCTTCAAAGCCCTCAGGGGCTGTTTCATGCTTGCTGGTGATGGTGTTGTCGCCCAGTTTCACCGGCACGGTTTCCGCGGGGGCCACTTCGCCGTCGGCCTGATCCAGGTATTTCACCTGTATTTCCGCGGTGCGGTCAACGCTTAAATCCTTGTAGAGGAAGACCACCTGCTCGGGGGAGGCGATGCCGCTGGCGTCCACGGTTACCACCTGCTCGGCGGCGCTGGTCAGCTCATACCGGCGGCTGTCCAGTTTGGTCGGATCCACGGCTACCGTGGCGGGCTGGCCTTCCGTTACCGTGACGGTTTCCGGCGGGTTAATCAGGGAAGCACCAAACTGGTCCCTGTAATAGATGGTCACAATGGCAACCTTGGGGGCGGGTTCCGGGGTGGGGGTGGGCACCTCGGTGACCACCGGGGTCTCCACGAACTCGTAGTGGAAGAGCACCTCGGCCGGGTCCGCGGTGTTGTTGCTGACAATCACGTACTTGGTATCCGGCTCTCCCTCAATCAGCTGATAGCCGGTCTGCAGATCATCCGGCTCGGCTTTGATGGTGTTGGTACCGTCGGCAGCCTGGAATACCTTGGCGGTGGCGACGGGGTTGCCGTCCCTGTCCACAAAGCGCACGGGCACGTCCACAGGCTCGCTGACCTTGGGCTTGTAGAAGAAGGTCAAGGTATCGGGGCTGACCATGTCCTCCGTCGCGGTAACCCGCTGGGTGGTGGGGCCGGAGGGGGCGTACAGCTCGGGCAGGTTGTCCGGCTCGGCCAGAATGTCGTGCTCGCCCGGCGTCATGGACATGGTTTTGCTGGGGGCGACATCCTGCCCGGTGGTCTCATCCACAAAGCGGATGGTGAGCACGGGCAGCGCTTTCTGCACATACAGGAAGGTGATTTCAGCGGGGGTGGCCACGCCGTTTTCGTCCACCGACACGGTTTGCACATCCACCCCGTCAGCGAGGGTATAGCCGGCCTGCAAATCAGCGGGCTGGGCGTAAATCTGGGTTTCCTTGCCGGCCTCGGCGGTTACGCTCTGGGCGCTGGCAACGTCCGCGCCGCTGTCCCTGTCCTTGTAATAGACGGGTATCTGCGCGGGGGCGGGGGTCTGGGTGGGTTCGGGTACAGCGGTGGCGTTGGCGGTGTAGTAGAAGACTACTTCCGCCACATTGGCCATGCCGTTTGCGTCCACGGTAACCGCCTGCTCGTTCTGGGCGGGGGTATAGCCGTCAATGGGCTGGGCATAGACCGGGGTGGTCTGCCCCACCGGGGCGGACACGCTGGAAGCGGGCATCAGCTCGGCTCCTGTGTTCTGATCCACATAGCGCACCGGGATGTTCAGGGGCTCGGGCACCGGGGTGGCGTTGGCGGTGTAGTAGAAGACTACCTCCGCCATATTGGCCATGCCGTTTGCGTCCACGGTAACCGCCTGCTCGTTCTGGGTAGCTGTGTATCCGTCAATGGGCTGAGCGTAGACCGGGGTGGTCTGCCCCACGGGAGCGGACACGCTGGAAGCGGGCATCAGCTCGGCTCCAGTGTTCTGATCCACATAGCGCACCGGGATATTCAAAGGCTCGGGCACCGGGGTGGCGTTGGCGGTGTAGTAGAAGACTACCTCCGCCATATTGGCCATGCCGTTTGCGTCCACGGTAACCGCCTGCTCGTTCTGGGTAGCTGTGTATCCGTCAATGGGCTGAGCGTAGACCGGGGTGGTCTGCCCCACGGGAGCGGACACGCTGGAAGCGGGCATCAGCTCGGCTCCAGTGTTCTGATCCACATAGCGCACCGGGATATTCAAAGGCTCGGGCACCGGGGTGGCGTTGGCGGTGTAATAGAAGACAATTTCCGCCACATTGGCCATGCCGTTTGCGTCCACGGTAACCACCTGCTCGTTCTGGGTGGGGGTGTAGCCGTCAATGGGCTGTGCGTATACCGGGGTTGTCTGCCCCACCGGGGCGGACACGCTGGAAGCGGGCATCAGCTCGGCTCCAGTGTTCTGATCCACATAGCGCACGGGAATATTCAAAGGCTCGGGCACCGGTGTGGCGTTGGCGGTGTAGTAGAAAACAACTTCCGCCACATTGGCCATGCCGCTACCGTCCACGGTAACCGCCTGCTCGTTCTGGGTGGGGGTATATCCGTCAATGGGCTGTGCGTATACCGGGGTTGTCTGCCCCACCGGGGCGGACACGCTGGAAGCGGGCATCAGCTCGGCTCCTGTGTTCTGATCCACATAGCGAACAGGGATGTTCAGGGGCTGGGGCACCGGGGTTTCCACCGGCTGGGGCGGCTCTGGGGTGGGAGCCAGGGTGGATACATACAAAGTAAAATCAGCCATGGGCATATTGTTTGCGTCCAGGGCCTGGAAATACACTGGCTGCTGGCTCAAACCTGCGCCCGCGTCAATGTACCCCAGCATGCTCAGGGGCTGTCCCTGGGGCAGGGTGAAGCCGCCGGGATAGGTGCCAGGGTAGTTGTCGGTTACCGTCACCGCGGCATCCGCCTGCACCGCCTCCATGGGCAGATACAGCCAGTAGGTGTTCTGGTACCCTTCATAGGTTACCAGGACGGAATTCGCCGTCTGGGCAGAGCCGTCCGCTCCCGTCCAGGACGCGGCGATGGTGATGGGATCCAGGGGCGGCTGCGCCAAACCCATTACGGGCGACAGCAGCATCATCAGGGCTAAGAAAAGCGCCCCTCCCCGGGATATGTTGAAACGACGGGCATGATTCATACAGATGCCTCCTCCTTTGGTTCTTCGCCAATTCATTACAATTTTATTACAATAACGGGAGGATGTCAATGTATACAGACACCCTCCCGGGGGCAACAGGAAGATTTACAATTCGAGCCATCGGCATATGCCTGCCATTCTGGGATGGAGGGCATCAGCTTGTTTTTCCTAAGAAAGATTCTGTGTATCCGACTGCAGTTTCCTGCGGTGCAAAAAGCGGTACAGGGGGCTGGGCAGCATGCCCACCAGCAGGGGGCGCACCAAATAGGGCAGGGTGCGCAGGCCCGGCTTCATATCCCGGAAAATCATCCATTTCATGCGGCATTCGTTGAGGCGGTTCTGAAAGTTCCGCCTGCCCTGGGCATCGCGGTCATCGCTGCAGTGGTAGAGGGCTTCGGGCATGTTGTAGCCGTAATAACCCTTCATGTACATCTTGTACCAGAGGTGGTAGTCTTCTACCCGCAGCAGTTTGGGCGACACGCTGTACCCGCCCACGGCGCGGAAGGCTTCCTGGCGGATCATGCAGGGGGCATGGGCGATGGGGGAACCCCGCATAAAGTCCGCGGGGGTGGGCTGCCGGGGGAAGTCGCTGGTGCCCCAGGGGCCCTGTTCATCAACATGCACCATGGCAGCGCTGACAATGGCATACTCCGGATGCTCCCCAAGAAAGGCTACTTCCTTCTCAAAGCGCTCCGGCAGGGAAATGTCATCCCCATCCTGCCGGGCGATGTATTCACCTGTAGCTTTCTCCAGGCATTTGTTCAGCGTCATGTTCAGGCCGAGGTTTTTTTCATTCTTCAGCAGGATGATTTGCTCAGGATACCTGTCCGCGTACTCCTTGGCGCGCGCGTAGGTTCCATCGCTGGAACCATCGTCGCAAAGTATCAGCTCCCAATGGGGATAGGTTTGCCCGATGATGGAATCAATGGACTCCCCAACGGTCCCCTCGCAGTTGTATATGCCCATGATAATGGATACTTTTTTCAAGCTGGATTCCTTCATCCTTTATTATTCAACCCGCTGCGCGGGCGGTGCGCGCAAACCAGAATACATATGCGCAAAGGCGGAACAACCGGGATAACGAAGCTACTTTATTCTTGTTTTCCGGTGAATGGAAAAGGCGCCGGCCGCGACACAAGCGCAAACCAGAATCAACCATAAATTGGGGTGCATCGCCTTACTCCTCCTCATAAATTGCCCCTGCATTTTATCATGCCCCCATAGGGGTGTCAAACAAACAGGCGGGATGCCCGCCGTTGGGCAGCGCTTACAGCGGCGCAAAGAAATCAGAAGAAATGCATCCCAACGCGGTCATTTCGGCTTGATTCCCGCCATCCCTGCCCCCGCCTTCTTGAACAACCGAAGAAAAAAAGGTATGATAAATACCTATACTAGTGGTCATGGCCATGAAGGAGGAAGCGGATTTGCGGGCGTTTTTCGAGCGTCTTTTTCATGTCGACAGGATCGTCCCCCAGCATCACAGAAAGGGGGAGTTGCCCAGCGCCAAGCAAGCGTATGACGATGTGCTGCGCATCGCCTTGCCTTCCATCGCCGAGATGGTGCTGATGAGCCTGATTGGCAGCGTGGACACCATCATGGTGGGTCAGTTGGGCAAGAACGCCCTGGCGGCGGTTGCCCTGCCCGGCCAGCCCCGCATGATTATGATGAGCGTGTTTTTCGCCATGAACGTGGGCGTCACCGCCATCGTGGCAAGGCGCAAGGGTGAGGGCCGCCAGGCGGACGCCAACCTGACGCTGCGCAACGCCATCATGCTGGTGGCCGCCCTTTCGGTGGTGATTATGACAGCGGTACTGATTCTGTCCGAGCCGCTGATGCGCCTGTCCGGCGGCAACACCAACACATTGGATGACGCCGAGGTGCTGCGCGGCGCCATCAGCTATTTCCAGATTATGGCCTGGGGGCTGCCCATCACGGCGGTCAGCATGTGCATTAACGCGGCGATGCGCGGCGTTGGCAATACCAAGATTACCTTGCAGGTTAATATCGTCAGCAACCTGGTAAACGTGGTGTTCAATTACCTGCTCATCGGAGGCAACTTCGGCTTCCCCCGGCTGGAAGTGGCGGGCGCTGCCATTGCCAGCGTAATCGGCATAACCGCCGGGGCGATTATGTCCTTTGTGGCGGTGATGCACGGCGGCAACTCCTACCTGCATCTGTCCAGGTATGACAAGTGGCGGGTGGATAAGCCCACCATGCGGGGCATCCTTAAGGTGGGCGGCAACGCCATGATCGAGCAGCTCAGCCTGCGTTTCGGCTTCTTTTTCTATTCCCGCATCACCTACAGCCTGGGGGTCACCCTGTTTGCCGCCCACAACATCGCCATGCAGTTCCTGAACATCACCTTCAGCCTGGCGGACGGCACCGCCATCGCCGCCACCTCCCTGGTGGGGCAGCAGCTGGGCGCCGGCAGGCCGGACAAAAGCCTGATGTACGGCAAGCTCAGCTACCGCCTGGCGCTGATGATTTCTGCCGTCATCGGTCTCTTTCTGGTATTGTTCCGTTATCCCCTCAGCGGCTTGTTTATCGACGCCAACACCCCCCAGGCTGATGTCGTCATCCATGCCGCCGCTCAGACCATGCTGGTGGTGGCGCTGATGCAGCCCTTCCAGATGGGCTCGGTGGTGCTCTCGGGCTGCCTGCGGGGGGCGGGGGACAATCTGTTTGTCGCCGGCGTCATGGGGGTATGCGTCAGCATCATCCGCCCCATCATGGCAGTGCTGGCCGTGAATGTGTTCCATTTCGGCCTGGCGCTTACCTGGCTGTTCAGTTTAAGCGAGATTATCATCCGCTCCGTGATGTTCGGCCGCCGCTTCAGCAGCGGGAAATGGATGGACAAGAAAGTATAACGCCTCAAAACCGCCTGCGTATCGGAAAGGAAAGAATAATGTACACATTTATATGTTATCCCCGGTGCACCACCTGCAAAAAAGCCCAGGCATGGCTGGATGCCCATCAGATTCCCTATACGTTCCGGGACATCAGCCAGGAAAACCCCACGAGGAAAGAACTGGCTGCCTGGCATAAGCTAAGCGGGCTGCCCCTGAAGCGCTTCTTCAATACCAGCGGCATCAAGTACCGGGAGATGAACCTGAGCGCGCGGCTGCCCGACATGGCAGAGAAGGAACAAATCGCCCTGCTGTCCACCGACGGCATGCTGGTAAAACGCCCCCTGCTGGTGGGCAAGGATCGCGTACTGGTCGGTTTCAAAGAGAAAGAGTGGGAAAGCCTGCTCTGAGAACAAGAGAGAACGCTGAAGCCCCCTCGCTGCGATTGCGAAGGGGCTTTTTCCATGTTCTCCTATGCGTTTTTAATCTCTACCACTTGCAGGACGCCCTGCTCCACCACGAAGAAAATCTCCAAACCGGCGAAGAAGAAGCCGTACCGGCGGCCCTCCTCCTGGTAGGCGGGGCGGGGGTCTTCCCGCAGGATGCCCCGCAGAGCTTCCTGCTTGTCTGTCGGCACCTTCTCCAGCCACTGAGGGGGGATCTCCACCGGCAGGTAATCCTGGCTGTGGGCGGAGGAAAAACCGTCCCGCGCGTCGGGCACACAGTCGCTTTGCAGATAGGGCTTGATGTCATAGATGGGGGTGCCGTCCATCAGATCCGCGCCGGATACCCGCAGCAAAGGCCCCTCCTCCCTGGACATTTCCACCCCCAACAGCCGTACCGCCGACAACCCCAGGGGGTTGGGCCGGAAAGGGGAGCGGGTGGCGAACACCCCCAGCCGCTGGTTACCACCCAGGCGGGGCGGCCGCACGGTGGGCGACCAACCGGCTTTCAGGTTGGCGGAAAACTGCCAAATCAGCCACAGGTGGGAGTACTGCTCCAGCCCCCGCAGGGCGTTCAGGTCCCGAAACTCCGGCTCAAACACGATGGCCGCCTGAAGCCCCGCTACCCGGCCGCTCTGGCGCGGGATGCCGAACTTTTCGGGGAAATCTGTCCGTATCCTGGCGATGATCCGCAATGCTTCCTCTGCCATAAGTCCCTCCTAACGCTGGGGACATTGTAGCATACCTGAGGGGCTCAGCGCTTCCCTTTGCCAAGAAAACCGCTTTTTTCCAGGGCAAGCACAATGGGCGGAATCAGCAGCAGATGCAGGATGATGCCCGGAACAGCCTTGACGAAAGCGCCGCTTAGGAACATCTGCATCGTGTACACATTGCCCGCGGATTTCATCAGCAGATACATGGCGATGCCGAATACCACCCGCCCCGCCACCATGGCAATGATCAGGGCGATGTACACGTGGATGGGCTTGCCCGGCAGCATGCGGTATACAAGGCCGGCAACCAGGCCGTAGGTGGCCAGCTCAAAAGCCATGGCGATGCCCATGGGCATTAGCGGCGGCATGCCAAAGAGCGCGAAGCGAAGGAGAGGCGCCGCGGCGCCCACCAGCAGGCCCCAGAAGCCCCCGGCCAGAAAGCCGCACAGCAGCACCGGGATGTGCATGGGGGAGAGGGCAGAGCCAATCTGGGGAATCTGCCCCGTCAAAAAGGGCAGCACCATGGCGAGGGCCAGGCACAGCCCGGCGATGGTGATGTTCTTGGTCTGGGTGTTCATACATACCTCCAACACAAAATAAAAAAGCGCCCGCGGCTTCTGCCGGTGGGTGCCTTCATGACACAATAAAACGCGATGGGATATACTGCAGGGCTTCTGCCCCTTTTGCCGGCTTCAGCGGGCTGATGCCATCCTACCAGAGGGGGCAGGGCTTTGTCAAATCAGCTTCTGCAATGCCGCCACCGTTTCCCGCACCATGTCGGCCATGCCCATCTCCCGGGCACCGACAATCAGGTTGTTGCACAGGTTTACGGGAATCAGCAGCTTGCGGGCGTCGCACTGGCCGATGGCGGCGGCCATGGTAGGGGAAATTTCCCCCAGCAGGCTGTCGGCAATCACGATGCCGATAGGGCCGATGATAAAGTCGGCTTTGCGGCAGGCAACCTTCACGGCGTTTTCCCCGGTGGCGCCCTTGTCCGCTCCGGCCTTGAGCATGCTGGCGGTGGCCTGGCTGTTGGTGCCAATGGCGGTGATGGGGTGTCCGGGGCAGGCTTCCTTCAAAGCCGCCACCAAAAGACGGCCGATGCCGCCGCCCTGCCCGTCAATCACCACAATGTCCATGCCCGCGCCTCCTTGGTGTTTTTTCCATGATACCATGAATTATCAAAAAGAAAAGCGAAAAGGGGGTTGAATTAAAATGAGAAGTTGTGTATAATATGCACATTCACTGAAGGAGGGAACGACTGATGAGCAAGCTGCGCGTATTGTTGGCGTATTCCGGGGGGTTGGACACCACGGTAATCATCCCCTGGCTGAAAGAAAACTATGATTGTGACGTGGTCTGTGTGGCGGCGGACGTGGGGCAGGGGGAGGAACTGGAGCCCCTGCACGAAAAAGCGGCCAAGACAGGCGCCGAAAAATTATACATTGAAGACCTGCGCAAGGAATTTGTGGAGGATTTTATCTGGCCTACCCTCAAAGCGGGCGCGGTGTATGAAAATAAGTACCTGCTGGGCACGTCCTTTGCCCGTCCCCTGATTGCCAAGCGCCTGGTGGAGATTGCCCATCAGGAAAACTGCACCGCCATCTGCCATGGCTGCACGGGCAAGGGCAACGACCAAGTACGCTTCGAAGTGACCATCAAGGCCTTTGACCCCCATATGAAAATCATCGCCCCCTGGCGGGAGTGGGATTTGAAAAGCCGGGAGGATGAGATTGCCTACGCCGAAGCCCGGGGCATCCCCCTGCCCATTAGCAAGAAGCGCCCCTACAGCATGGACCGCAACCTGTGGCACTTAAGCCACGAGGGCTGCGATCTGGAGTTCCCCGAGAATCCCCCGCCGGAAGATTTGCTGCTGCTGACCGTGTCCCCCGAAAAGGCGCCGGACAAGCCGGAAATCGTCAGCATCATGTATGAAAAGGGCATCCCAGTGGCCATCAACGGGGAGAAGATGGACGCCGTCGCCCTGCTGACCAAGGCGAATGAAATCGCCGCCCGCAACGGGGTGGGCATCACCGACCTGGTGGAAAACCGCCTGGTGGGCATGAAGAGCCGCGGCGTGTACGAGACCCCCGGCGGCACCCTGTTGTACGCCGGGCATCAGAACCTGGAAGAAATCACCCTGGACAAGGAAACCCAGCACTTCAAACAGCATGTGGCCTTAAAGTTCGCTGAATTGGTTTACAACGGCCTCTGGTACACCCCCCTGCGGGAAGCTATCAGCGCTTTTGTGGACAGCACCCAGCAGCAGGTAACGGGCACCGCCACCCTGAAGCTCTACAAGGGCAATGTATTTGCCCACGGCGTGCACAGCCCCTACAGCCTGTATATGGAATCCATCGCCACCTTCGGCGACAGCAAGGATCTGTACTCCCACATGGACAGCGCCGGGTTTATCAACCTCTTCGGCCTGCCCGTCAAGGTGGGCGCACTGGCCAAGGAAATCCGGCAAAGCCAGCACATCGAGGCCGAAGTGCCCGACCACAAGAGGGACTGATATGAAGCTGTGGAGCGGACGCTTCCAGAAGCATACCGAAGGCATTGTGGATGATTTTAACTCTTCCCTGCCCTTTGACTGCCGTTTATTTCGGCAGGATATCCAGGGCAGCCAGGCCCATGCCGCCATGCTGGTGAAGGTAGGCATCCTGACAAAGGATGAAGGGGAGAAGATCCAGCAGGGCCTTGAATATATCCTGAAGGGAATGGAGGAGGGCAGCATCTCCCTGCACCAGGAGGCAGAGGACATCCACATGCTGGTGGAAACCCTGCTCACCCAGCGCATCGGCGAAGCGGGCAAAAAGCTGCACACCGGCCGCAGCCGCAACGATCAGGTGGCCACCGACATGCGCCTGTATGTAAAGGACACCTGCGACGAAACCGCCCAGGCCCTCCATGCTCTGTGCGAAGCGCTGCTCACATTAGCCCAGCAATATTCCGGCGATGTGATGCCCGGCTACACCCACCTGCAAAGGGCACAGCCTATTACCTTAGGGCACTGGTTCCTGGTATGGTTCGAGATGTTCCTGCGGGATATCAAGCGGGTGCAAAACGCCAAGGAGGCGGCGGACTGCCTGCCCCTTGGGGCGGGTGCCCTGGCAGGCACCACTTACCCCCTGGACAGGGCGTTTGTGCAGCAGCAGCTGGGCATGCAGAACCTCTGCCGCAACAGCCTGGACGCAGTCAGCGACCGGGACTTTGTGCTGGATTATCTCCATGCCGCCAACCTGTGCATGATGCACCTGAGCCGCCTGTGCGAGGAGTTGATTATCTTCTCCACCACCGAGTTTGGCTTTATCACCATGGATGATGGCTTTGCCACCGGTTCCAGCATGATGCCCCAGAAAAAAAACCCCGACGTGGCGGAGCTGATTCGCGGCAAGACAGGCCGTGTATACGGCAACTATGTGGCTTTGCTGACGGTGATGAAGGCTCTGCCCCTTGCCTACGACAAGGATATGCAGGAGGATAAGGAGGGCTTCTTTGATGCCCGGGATACCCTGCTCAAGTGCCTGTCTCTGATTACGCCGCTTTTAACCACCACCACCTATAACCTGCAAACCCTACGTGCCAAAGCCCTGGACGGCTTTACCAACGCTACAGACCTGGCCGATTACTTGGTGGGCAAGGGCGTGCCCTTCCGGGACGCCCACAGCGTGTCGGGCCAACTGGTGGCCTACTGCCTGGGCAAGCAATGCGCCCTTAACGATGTGCCGCTAACAGAGATGCAGAAATTTTCGCCCGCCATCCAGGCGGACGTGTACGACGCCCTGTCCCTGGACACCTGCGTCAATCAGCGCAAGGTGCTAGGCGGCCCCGCCCCGGACAATGTGCGCCGGGAGGCCGTACTGGGCTGGGAGCGGTTGAAAGAATTGCGGTAATAATTTTAAGTTTTGCGGATGGGGTACGGGGAAGGAGTTCATGAATCTCCTTCCCCGTTTCTCTGTGTTCTATTCACTTGCGCGTATTGCCGCAAAAAGGCGCTGCGCTGTTGCGTCACCGTGTCCTTTGTTCCTTATCCGATATGCAAACATATCGAAGGCATACACTTCGGGACGGCTCCTTTCAATCAAAAGCAGGCTTTCGATTGTTGGGGTACGGGGGTAGCTGGGAACCGATCCAAACGCAAGCCCGCTTGCGTTTGAGAGGAGGAATCCCGGCGCGAACGCCTCCCTTGGGCTATGCCCAAGGGAAAGGAAGCAAAGGGTATTCCGACGATATCCCTTGACCCATCCTTTACCCTATCTGTGTCTTGTTGCCCATATAGGGCTGCAGGGCTTTGGGGATGAGGACGGTGCCGTCCTCCTGCAGGTTATTCTCCAGGAAGGCAATCAGCATACGGGGCGGGGCCACCACGGTATTATTGAGGGTATGGGGCAGGTACTTCTTGTTGTCCGCGTCCTTTACCCGGATGCCCAGGCGGCGGGCCTGTGCGTCCCCCAAGTTGGAGCAGCTGCCCACCTCAAAATACTTCTGCTGCCGGGGGCTCCAGGCCTCCACGTCGCAGGATTTCACCTTCAAATCCGCCAGGTCGCCCGAGCAGCATTCCAGGGTGCGCACAGGGATGTCCAGGGTGCGGAAAAAGTCCACCGCGTTTTGCCAGAGCTGGTTGTACCAATGCATGCTTTCCTCGGGCTTGCACACCACCACCATCTCCTGCTTTTCAAATTGGTGGATGCGGTACACGCCCCTTTCCTCAATGCCGTGGGCGCCCACTTCCTTGCGGAAGCAGGGGGAATAGCTGGTCAGCGTCTGGGGCAGCTCGCTCTCGTCCAGAATGGTGTCGATAAACTTGCCGATCATGGAGTGCTCGCTGGTGCCAATCAGGTACAGATCCTCCCCCTCGATCTTGTACATCATGTTTTCCATTTCAGTAAAGCTCATCACCCCCGTCACCACATCGGCGCGGATCATGAAGGGGGGAATGTAGTACTCAAAGCCCCGGTCAATCATAAAGTCCCGGGCATAGCTTAGGATGGCGGAATGCAGCCGCGCCACATCCCCCCGCAGGTAGTAAAAGCCGTTGCCGCTGGTCTTGCGGGCGCTGTCCAGATCCAGACCCTTCAGCCGCTCCATGATGTCCACATGGTAGGGGATTTCATAGGCCGGGGTCACGGGCTCACCGTAGCGCTGCACCTCCACGTTCTGGCTGTCATCCTTGCCAAGGGGCACGCTGTCGTCGATGATTTGGGGAATCATCATCATTTTTTTCTTGATTTGGGCGGTATACTCGTTTTCCCTGGTTTCCAGATCGGCCAATTCTTCCTGCATGGCCTTCACCTGGGCCTTGATGCCCTCGGCTTCTTCCTTTTGCCCCTTGGCCATCAGGCCGCCGATCTGCTTGCTGAGCACATTGCGCTGGTTGCGCAGGTAATCGCCCCGCTGGATGGCCTCGCGGTTCAGCTTGTCCATCTCCAGCACTTCGTCCACCAGGGGCAGCTTATGCTCCTGGAACTTCTTGCGCATGTTCTCCCGCACCAGTTCCGGGTTGGTGCGCACCAGGTTGATATCAATCATCTGTTTTCCCTCCTGCGTTGTTTATGAATATAAAAGAGCCTTTCGTCCTATGGGACGGAAAGCTCCGCGTTGCCACCCAAATTGCCGTTATCGGCCTCTTGCGCGCGCTGTATGGGGCGCTGCCCTCCGGCTCCTCGCCGGCCGCTTGGAAAGTGGATAGGCTTTGTCCGCTGCCGGGTTTCCACCCTCCCCGGCTCTCTGCAAGCGTCCCTCAAACCATGGCTTTCCTCAAACGCGTTACAGGCATTATACTTGCGATGCTAATTTTTTGCAAGTTGCTTTCCATAGGAAATGGATGTATAATCCAATTCGCTTTGAACTTAAAAGTATTGTCGAAGCAAAAAGGAAGGTACATGAAAACACTGATTCAAAACGCCCTCGTATATAATGGCACCGGGGAAGCGCCTTTTACCGCCGATGTGCTGCTGGAAGGGGACAAGATACTGAAGGTAGAGCAGGGGATTGCCACCCCGGACGCTCAGGTTGTGGACGCCTCCGGTTTATCCCTGGCGCCCGGCTTTATCGACGCCCACTCCCACAACGATTGGTTCGCCATCAAGCAGGATGCCCTGCCTGGCTTTGCGCCTTTCATCCGCCAGGGCATTACCTCCTTTGTTACCGGCAACTGCGGCATCGCCGCCGCTGGGTACGAGGCAGACACCCCCCATCTGGAGAAAATCGGGGCGGATTTGTTTTCTTTTCATGGCGCCACCGGCCGCTACCCCTCCCATCAATCCTTTTTTGCGGCCGTCGACGGCAAAATGCCCTGCAATATCGCCGCATTGGCGGGGCATTGCACCGCTCGGGCCAGCGTGGCAGGGTATCAAAGCGGCGCCCTGTCCCCGGAAGACTCCAGGGCTATGCTTTCCCTGCTGGAAGAATCCCTACAACAAGGTGCCTGCGGCGTGTCCCTGGGCCTGATGTACGAGCCGGGGCTGTACGCCCCCATGGAGGAACTCAAAGCCGTCGCCCGCCTGTGCGCCCAGTACGACCGGCCCCTCACCGTGCATCCCCGGGCCTGCTCCAAGGTGTCCCTGGCCTATCCCCAATTGCTGGGGCGCCCCCACATTCTGCGGGCGATGGACGAACTCAGGGAAGTAACCCGGGGGCTGAAGGTAAAGCTGCAATATTCCCACGCCATCTTTGTGGGGCGCAGCACCTTTGGCTGCAAGGATGAATTGATGTCCATGCTGGAGCGCATGCGCCAGGATGGGGTAGACGCGGGTTTTGACATCTACAACGAAACCCTGGGCACCTCGGTCATTACCGTTATCATGCCCGCCTGGTACCAGGCCATGACCCCCGAGCAGCGGCGCAAGCCCTTCAACAAGCTGCGCTTCACCGCCATGGTGCGCGCCACCATCCCGCTGCTGGGCTTCAGCTTTGATGACATCCTCATCGCCTGGGCGGGGGAGGGCAATGAACGGTTCGAGAATAAAACCGTCAGCCAGATCGCCCGGGAGCTGAACATGTCCCAAGTGGACGCCTACCTGCACCTGTGCGAAATCAGCCATTTCAAGGGGCGGGTCAACATGGGCCCCTATTCCACCAGGAGCATCATTTCGGAACTGTCCCGGGACGACCATGTCCTGTTTATGACCGACGCCTGGGTGGAGGAAAAAGGGGTGCAGAACCCCGCCCTGTACGACTGTTTCCCGAAATTCCTACAGGACGCCCTGACAGGCCGGGGCGATACCCTGCCCCGCACCATCCGGAAAATGACGGGGGCCACCGCCGACCGTTTCAGCCTGAAAAACAGGGGGTATGTCCTGCCCGGCTATCACGCGGACTTGACGCTGTTTGATGAAAAGGCAATCCTGTCCGGCGTTCCCGATGTGGAAAAGCCCTTTGGCATCCAAAGGGTGTACATCAACGGGCATCTGGCGCTGGCGGGGGATAAACTGCTGGAGGAAAACCTACAGCATTCCGGTCAGGCCATGCGGGTGTAATCAAAACAAAAGCGGCGGGTTGTCCCGCCGCTTCTTTGTGAATTTACGCGCAATATACTTGCAGCGCGTCCCGTAAAAACTCCGCCATTCCCGGGGCGATGGCCTCATAGTAGGCGCGGAAGCGCTCATCCATGGTGTACATGTCGCCCATATTCCGATGGGCTTCCTTGCTGTACATGCCGTCCGGCCAGTACAGGCACAGCCACTGCCGGTGCAAATCGCAGGCTTTCTGCGCCTTTTCGCCGGCGGGGTCGCCTTCCTGCAGGGCTTCCTTCAGCAGGCTTTCGTACTGCGCGCGCAGGCCGTCAGCGCTATGCAGCTGGCTTTCACTCATGTTCAGCACCTTTTTGTTGCTGGCGTCCATCACCTTGTCGCCATACTTGCCCCGCACTTCCTTGCCGTACTTTTCCTCGTTTTCCTTTACCATGTTTTCCTTAAAGCCCTGAAACTTCTCTTTGTTGCTCATGCTTGTCTGTCCTTTCATGCTTGCCAGCGTGCGCCGCACCGTTTGGGCCAGCGTGTCCAGCCGCTCTTTTTTCTCTATCAGGCTATGCAGATGGTTTTCCAGCGCTTTTTCCCTGTCAAAATGGGGGTCGCCCAGCAATTGGGCAATGTCCTTAAGGGGCATGTCCATCTCCCGGTACAGCAGAATTTGCTGCAGCATGTCCACCTCCCGCTGGCTGTAGACCCGGTAGCCGTTGGCTTCCACCCTGGTGGGGGGCAGCAGGCCAATCTGGTCGTAATAGCGCAGCGTGCGCTTGCTTACCCCCGACAGGCGGGCCAGTTCCATCACAGAATACTCCATCCGCACCTCCTGCCGCTATCATCAGGGATGACGTTACGTCAATGTCAAGGAAAAAATTCCGCGGAGGGAACTGGCATACAACACCTTCCAATCTCCCCTCCGCGGTTGTACCCGTTTACTGATACAGCCTGATGCCGTGGGTGGTATGCTCAAACTCCTCCAAGAGGGGCTGCTGCTCCTCAATCAGGGTTTTGGCGTCCACCAATCCCTGGCGGTAGCGCTTGGTGCCCAGCAGGCGGTCGAAGTGGCTTAGGCCGTTTTCATCAATACCGATGAAGGCAAAATCCTCCGGGTACAGATCCCGGATGGTTTCCAGCAGGTACAGCCCCGCGGCGAAAGTGTCGGCTTTTTCCCTGTCCACAATATGCATCTGCACCCCGTGGCACAATTCCTCCTTGTGCTTGGAGAAGGTTGGTACGAAGGAGCAGGGGCGGAAGAACACGCCGGGCAGCGCCCGTTTGCGCATGGTGTCCGCCAGCTTGTCCGCCTCCACCCAGGGGGCGCCGATATACTCAAAGGGCATGGTGGTGCCGCGCCCCTCGGAGACATTGGTGCCCTCAAAGATGCAGGTGCCGGGGAAGCACTGGGCGGCGTGCAGGGTGCCGCAGTTGGGGGAAGGGGCTACCCAGGGGGTGTCGGTGTCGTCCAGGTACATGCTGCGCCGCCAGCCGTCCAGGGGGATGATGGTCAAATCAATGTCCAATTTCAGCAGCTTGCGAACAAACAGGGCGTATTCCCCCACCGTCAGGGCGTAGCGGGTGGGCAGGGGATGCTCGCCCACAAAGGAGTGGACGTCGGGCTCCAAGATGGTGCCTTCCACTTTCAGCCCGCCCAGGGGGTTCAGCCGGTCCATCACCACCAGGGGGATGTTATTGCGGGCGCAGGCTTCCATCAGGTAGGAAAGGGAGTACAGGTAGGTGTAAAACCTGGCGCCCACATCCTGCATGTCGTAGACGGCCACGTCCATTTCCTTCATCAAATCGTCGGAGGGCAGCCGGGTATCGCCGTAGAGGGAGTAGACGGGCACCCCCGTTTTTTTGTCCACCGAAGCGCTGATATGCTCCCCAGCCTGGATATCGCCCCGCACCCCGTGCTCCACCGCCAGCAGGGCGTTGAGGCGGTAGTTTTTGTGGATGATGTCGATGGCAGGCCGGTACAGCCGGTCAATGCCCGTCTGGTTGGTCATCAGGCCCACCCGGCCCGCGTTTAAACTGGAATGGTACAGTTCCGGCCTGTCCAGGCCGCAGAGTACATGCGCTTTCATGCTG
This sequence comes from uncultured Clostridia bacterium, assembly GCA_937894675.1. Taxonomy (GTDB): domain Bacteria; phylum Bacillota; class Clostridia; order Christensenellales; family Aristaeellaceae; genus DTU024. The sequence goes on along the minus strand of CALCQO010000045.1, from coordinate 91,572 downwards.
TTCTCCTTTCAGGGAAGCAACTGGTGTGCTGTCAGGGTAAAACGGGTGTCGTATTCATGGCTTTCCAGGGGACGCTCCAGGGTTTCCGCCTCGCCCCGCTGGTTGTCGTAGGGGTCGTTGCGCAGGTGGAGGCGGGCGGGCTGGAAGGGAGCGTAGTATTGGTTGTTGGCTGCCATGCGGTAGGGATCCAGGTTGCCAAAGTAGAACTGGTGCCTTTCCTCGTTGCCGCAGCGGGCGGCTGTGCCGCCAAAGGAACAGTCGGCGGGCAGCCAGCCGCATGCCTCGGTATAAAACTGGGCCCAATCGTGGCTGCCCACATGCTGGGGGCTGGCGAACAGGCCGCTCTCCCAGCGGGCGGGGATGCCCAGGATGCGGCATAGGGTAATGAACAGCAGCGCCTGCAGACCGCAGTCGCCCCGAAGGTTGATGGCGGTGTACTCCGCCCCGCCGGGGATTAGCCGGTAGGGGCGCTGATAGGCGTAGCGCACATGGGTGGTAATCCACTTGTAGATGTTGCGGGCGATCCGCAGGGGAAAGACTTCCTCCCCCTTGATGTCCATGGCCAATGCTTTCAGATACGGTGTAAACAGGATGTGGGGTGCCTGCTCGCCCAGGTCTTCCGCCGTTGGCGGCGGCGCGTGGGGATAGGCGATGGCGGCTTCCCCGTCCCAGGCGTTCGCGTACCGGATGTGCTGCTCGAAGGAAAAGCAAGCGGTAAAATCCCTGTTCTCCCCCAATACTTCCTCGTAATAGGCGGTGCGCTGGGGAGCGCTCTCCCGGGCGATGTGCTTGGGGGTGGGCTGGGCGTCCAGCACGTGGATGTTTTTCTGGCTGATTCCCGGGCGGGGCAGGGGCAGGTGCACCCGGTAAGCGGTGCCCGGCACAAAGCAATCCTCCCGGACGCGCAGGGAAATGTCCATGGAAAGCCCCATGGCCAGATGCCCCCTGGCTTTCACCGCTCGTATCATGTCATCCAATTGGGGGTTTTCTTTTTGCAGAGGCTGCCCGGCGCGGGCGGCGATGTCCGGGTGGGCTTTCAGCAGGGAGTCCACCGTGTCCTTCATGTACATGCGCTGGCCCCGCGCCATGCGGGTGTCCAGCCAGCCCTCTTGCAAGAGGCGCAGCAAATCCCCGGCGGTAAAGTCCGGGATGTGCTGTTGCAAGGCGCTTACCAAGTCATCCCTTGTCAAAGGGTAGCACGCCTCCATCTGGGGCAGGAAATGCTTTTCCAGCGTCAGGCGTGCCCGCAGGGCGGGGGGAATATCCCGCTTCAGGTAGCCGTCCAGAATCTGGCCGGCAAGCGCCATGTCCCCCGACTGCAGGGCGCTGTCCGCGTCCTCTGGCAAGGGGAAGGCCATGCTGGCCATCATGCTGTCCTGGATCATGCTCAATCCCACTTTTTAATCAGCTTGACAATCTGCTCGGCAATCTGGCGCTTGATGCCGTTGCTCCACCCGGCGGACTTGTCCAGCAGGTTGTGCAGCCGGTCCACCGCGCTTTGCAGCTGGCGGTCCGCTTCGTTCACCGAGGATTTTTTAGATTTCTTTTTGGCGGCGAACTCTCCCGTGGGCTCAGCGCGCTGCCGCTTGCCATCGGCGAGGGTGCGGGGGCCTTCCTTCAACACTTCGCCGCTGACCAGGTCCCACCGGTCGCCCGAATAGGGCACCTTTACGTCGTTGCCCTCCGATTGCAAAAGCTCCGCGAAGGACAAGGCGGAAGGCTCATCCCCGTGGGTGATGTAGAAGCGCATCGGCCGGGGGGAGAAACTGTCCGCCCAGGCTTTCAAGCCGTTCCTGTCGGCGTGGCCGCTCATGGCTTTCATGATGCGGATCTGGGCGTTTACCGTGACGTCCTCGCCAAACAGGCGCACCTCGTCCGCCCCGTCCACCAATTGGCGGCCCAGGGTGCCCACGCTCTGGTACCCCACAAACAGGATGGTAGCGTTGTTCTTCCACAGGTTGTGCTTTAAGTGGTGGCGGATGCGGCCGGCTTCGCACATGCCGCTGGCGGAAATAATCACGCAGGGGCGGGTCTCAAAGTTAATCTGTTTAGACTCGTCCGCCGTGACGCACAATTTCAAATCATCAAAGGAGATGGGGTTGATGCCCTGGCGCAGCAGGGCGTTCATTTCCTCATCAAAAAACTGGCTGTGGCTCTGGGTAAAGATGTTGGTGGCGCGGATGGCCAGGGGGCTGTCCATGTAGACGGGGAAGCCGTCGTGCCCCTTCACCAGCCCTTTGGCTTTTATTTCGCGCAGGAAATACAGCAATTCCTGGGAGCGGCCTACCGCGAAGGAGGGGATGACCACATTGCCGCCCCGGTCAAAGGTGGTCTGCAGCGCGTCCGTCAGATCGGCGATATAGTCCGGCCGCTCGCCATGCTGGCGGTCGCCGTAGGTGGACTCCATCACCACGATGTCCCCCTGGGTCAGGTAGTGGGGGTCGTTGAGCAGCGGCTGGTGCAGGTTGCCGATGTCGCCGGAAAAGACCACCTGTTTTTCTACGCCGTTTTCCGTGCAGGTCAGGGTGGCGCTGGCGGAGCCCAGCAGGTGGCCGGCGTCCGTCATTTTCAGCATGACCCCCGGCAGGATGGTGATGTTTTCCACATAGGAGGCAGGCCGCATCAGCAGCACGGCGCCCTCGGCGTCCGCCTGGGTGTACAAGGGCTCATACAGTTCCCCGCCGGAGCGCTGGGCTTTTCGGTTCTTCCATTCCGCTTCCATTTCCTGGATGTGGGCGGAGTCCCGCAGCATGATGTCGCACAGGTCGATGGTGGCGGGGGTGGCATAGATGGCGCCCCGGAAACCCTTTTTGTACAGCAAGGGCAGCATGCCGCTGTGGTCGATGTGGGCATGTGTCAGCACCACACAGTCAACCTGGGCGGGGGAAATGGGCAGGGACTGGTTCTCGTAGGTGTCCTTGCCCTGCTCCATGCCGCAGTCTATCAGGATGGTGCGGTCATTCACCGTCAAAAGATAGCTGGAACCGGTAACTTCCCGGGCGGCGCCTAAGAACAATAGATCCATGTGTGCCTCCTATTTCTCGTTGGTCGCGTACATTTGATACAGTTTGGAATACACGCCGTTGCGGGCGAGCAATTGCTGATGGGTGCCGTGCTCCTGCAGGCCTTTGTCCGTCAGCACCCAGATGACATCGGCGTGCTGGATGGTGGTCAGCCGGTGGGCGATGGTCAGGGTGGTTCTTCCCTTGGTTAGTTCCTCCAGGGACCGCTGCACCAGAAACTCGCTCTCGTTGTCCAGGGCGCTGGTGGCTTCGTCCAACAGCAGAATGGGCGGATCCTTCAGGAACACCCGGGCGATGCTGATGCGCTGCTTCTGCCCGCCGGAGAGGCGTACGCCCCGCTCGCCCACATAGGTGTCATAGCCTTCGGGCAGCTCCATGATAAAGTCGTGGGCGCCCGCCCGGCGGGCGGCGGCCTCCACCTGCTCTTTCCTGGCGCCGGGGCGGCCGTAGGCGATGTTTTCATACACCGTGCCCGAAAACAGGTATACATCCTGCTGCACGGTGCCGATGTTGTCCCGCAGGCTCTTGAGGGTCAGCCCCTTGATGTCCTGACCGTCCAGCAGGATGCGCCCGGAGGTCACATCGTAAAACCTGGGAATCAGATTGCACAGCGTGGTTTTGCCAGAACCCGAGGGCCCCACCAGCGCCACATTCTGCCCGGCGGGCACATGCAGGGTGATGTCCCGCAGCACGTCCTGCCCCTCCCCCTCCTGGTAGGAGAAGGTAACATCCTCAAAGGTGATTTCTCCCCGCACCTTGTCCAGCTCCTTGGCGCCGGGCTCATCCTTGATTTCAAAGGGCTCGTCCATGATGGAGAAAAAGCGCTCCAGCCCCGTCATCCCCTTCTGGTACATTTCCGTAAAGTTCACCAACTGGCGGATGGAGGCCAGGAGCGTGCCGATGTACAATAGGTAAGAGGTATAGTCCCCCGGGGTGATGCGCCCCTGGGATAAAAACCAGGCGCCGGCAATCACCACCACGATGTTCATCAGCCCGTCCAGCAGACGGGTGCTGCTGTTGAAGCCTGCCATGGCGCGGTACTGCAGCTTCTTGATGTCCAGAAACTTGCGGTTGCCCATGGAGAACTTGGCGTTCTCGATCTCCTCGTTGGCAAAGGACTGCACCACCCGCATGCCCAGCAGGGTGTCCTCCGTCTGGGCGTTGATTTCACCCACCTGGTGGCGGAACATGCGGAAGCTGCTGCGCAGTTTGCCGTTGAAATGCGCGGTGGTCAGCAGCATCAAGGGCAGCAGGGCGAAAATAATCAGCGTCAGCGGCGCGTTGACAAACATCAGAATCACAAAGGACACGATGATTTTTACCAGGGAAATGGTGATTTCCTCCGGCCCGTGGTGGGCAAACTCGGAGATGTCGAACAAATCGGTGGTCAGCCGCGCCATGATCTGGCCGATTTTGTTGCTGTTGTAGTAGGAAAAGGACAGCTGCTGCAGGTGGGAAAATAAATCCGCCCGCATATCCGTCTCCATCATGGCGCCCATGATATGCCCCTGGGACTGCATGTAGTACACCCCGGCGGCTTCCACCAGCACAAACAGCAGGTACAGGGCGCCAAGGGGCAGCAGCCACTCAAGGGTGATGGCGGTTATGTCGTTCACGGCGCGGTTGGTAATTTCCCGCACGATCAGGGGGAACCCCAAGGCGCACACCGTGGTCATCAAGGCGCAGAACAGGTCGAAAATCAGGATGCCTGTGTATTTTTTATAGTAGGGCAGAAAACGGCGGATATGGCCGCCGCGGGCGGATGGGGACATGGAATACTCCTTTTTACGGTTGGAACAGTGTCATGGCGCTAAGCAGCTGCAGGCTGGCTTGCTCATCCTGCGCCTGGGTGCGTATCTCAAAGGCGGCGTCCTCGGTGGCCAGGTAGTAATAAAAACCGCCGGCGTCCTGGGCGATGATGACAGGGTAGCCAAGCAGCGCCGCGCCTGAGGGCTTATAGCTGACGGTGTCCGTCCTAACCAGGGGCGAGGCGGATAAGGGGCACACCCCACGCACCGAGATCCCGGGGGCGGAAGCGTGGAGCAGGCGCACCCGGTACCCATGGTAGCTGCCGTCCTCTACCGAGCCGGCGGACAGCGTCTGGGGCAGGGGGGAAGCGGCGCCCATCGCCCTGGCCAGATCCTCCCCCCTTTGGGAGGTCAGGGTGTCCATGGGCTGCAGCGGCGCTTTTTCCTCGGCCACCATCCAGGGGCTGCTCTGGCGTACTTCCTCATCCTCGCTCAGCAGGGCGTACACATAGAACACGCCCACCAGCAGCAGGGACAATACAAGGGTCAGAATTTTTTTGAACATATTACTCCGTTTTGCGTTTGCGCGCTTCCTGGCCGATGACGGCGCCCAGCACGCTGAGGAAAAAACTCAGCAGCCACACAAGGGGCGGCAGGGGCAGGCGCAGCCAGATGTAGGCAAGAATATAAAAGACGAGGGGCAAAAAGAAGGCGGCGTAGGGATCCAGTCCCCGCCAGCAGGCCCCCATGGGCAATACCAGGCAGGCGATGGGCATCAGCCAATGGCTGTGGATGTGCAGCAGCACAGGGGATAAAGGGTGGTTCCACAGGGTAATCAGCGGCGCCGCCATGGCCAGCAGGAGGCTGATAATCAGCAAGGAAAGAAAGGTTTTCCTCATATCAGGGCTTTGATGATTTCCGGGCTTAACTGCCTGTCCAAATCCTCCGTCTGCCCGTTTAAGTACCGGTGGCAGGCTCGGTAGAACATCCCGGCGGCCAGCTGCTGCTCCTGCATGCGCAGGTAGGCGGAGGACAGCATGTTCTCAATAATGTCCGCCATGGGTTTGGCTAGGTATCTGGCTACCGAATGTTTTCGTGTTATGCCGAAGAGGGAAGGCACATTGGAAGAGTCCCCCGCCAGAAACAGGCGGATGTACTCCAGGGACAATTCCTCCAGATAATCCCGCAGATAGCTATCCGGATGGGGCGCCAGGGCCAGGCAGGTTTTCAGCTGCTCATCATCAAAAAGCTCCCGGGTTTTCTGGCGGATGTCCTCCTCCCCATGCTGCTCGGGATGCTCGTATACATGCAGGATGTAGCATTTGATTACGCTGAAATCCACCCGCTTCACATCCCGCTCATACAGGCGCCCCAGCATCAGCAGGGCATGCTGCACCTTCAGGTTGTCCTTGTCCAAATCCCGCGCCTGCAGCAGCAGCTGGTGCTTGCGGACAGGGTCCTCCTCATTTCTGGCCAGGGCCAGCAGGGTCATGCTGTCCGCGCCTTCAGGCACGCGGGGTTCTTCTTTTCGTTCAAACAGCCGCATGGTACCTCCTTGTGCATTGCCCCTGTATGATACCACATCCGCTACCTGATGAAAACGAACTTTATGTAAATGTGCCGTGCCATCATGGGATTGACGAGCCAGGCGCGAATGGGTATAATCCCCTTGTGCCGTGCAAACGGCAAGGGGTGCTGATGGACATCGGCTGAGATTGGGATTTTCCCAGAACCCTCAAACCTGATCCGGATAATGCCGGCGTAGGAAAGAGAAGTAGTAATCAGCACTTTGCTTTCCGCAAGGTGCTTTCTTCTTTTCCCGGCTATGAAAGGAGGATTTTCAGCACAATACCGTAATCCAAAAACCGGGACAACCAGAAAGGACAGAAACATGACAACCAAAACAAGCCCATCCGCCCGCGCCACATTGCGCCTGGTGGAAACGGCCATTCTCCTTGGCATCGGCACAGTGCTTTCCCTGGAGTTCCTCACGGTATCCGCCCCCTGGATGATGGGCGGCTCCGTCACCTTCGGCAGCACCCTGGTGCTGATCCTGATTGCCCACCGCTACGGCACCAAATGGGGTGTGTTCTCCAGCGTGGTCTACGCTCTGCTGCAGTTGGTGCTGGGTCTTAAAAATGTGGGCTACGCCCCCAATGCCCTGACGGCGGTGGCCATCATCCTCTTTGATTACCTGTTTGCCTTTGGCGTGCTGGGCCTGGGCGCCCTGTTCACCGACCGCTTCAAGAACCGCCTGACGGGCATCAGCGTCGGCATCGCCTTTACCTACTTCCTGCGCTTCGTCAGCCACTTTATTGTGGGCTGGCTGGTATGGCAGGCCCTGTGGCCCAACGAGCAAGGCATGTCCGCCATGGTGTATTCCTTCGTCTACAACGGCTCCTACATGCTGCCTGAGGCGCTCATCGCCATCGGCATCGCCGTGCTTACCTACCCGGCGCTGAAAAAGTACTGGGAGCGTCAATACTAAGTAACGCCGAAACCAAAACGCCCTGCGCGCGAGCGCAGGGCGTTTGTCGATAATTTGTTATAAGCTCTTGTCGGTAGCTTGGCCGTCGATGGACTGGCGGGTCTCGGCGTAGGTTTCATGGGGATCCGCCCCCAGGGCAACCTTGTTCAGGCCGTTGCCGTAGTCATCCAGGGTCAGGATGGTCATCATCATCAGGGTGTCGATTTCCGCGGTGGTGGGGATGACATTCTCCACCAGGTGCGCCATGCGGGTGGCGACATAGCCGTCCTCATAGTCCATACGGAACTGGGCATAGTATTCGTCATAGTTGGCCAGGGTCAAAAAGATGGCGGCATTGTCCCGGTTCTCGGCGGGCACCCGCAGGCTGGAAGCGGCGGTAACGGAAACCATGTCGTCATAGACAAACACCGTCACATCGCATTCGCCCAAAGCGCTGTCCAGGGTGAAGGTGCCCTCGAAGAGATCGCTTTTATCGTCATAGTCGAAATTGAAACCTTCCCCGGCGATGTAGGCTTTCACTACCTCGGTAATGGCGGCAATTTTCTCATCCTTGGTCATTTCGGCGGAAGCCTGGAACATGGTGAGCACCATGAGCAGGGCCGCCAGCAAAGCGACAATTCTCTTGTTCATGTTGTTCTTCCTTTCTTTCGTCTGGCATTTCCCAAATCATACCATACAGACCTTGGAATATCAATGAACATAGGCGGAAAAACCGTTGTTTTCCCGGGGTAAGATGATGAAAAAGGCTGTCCGCCAACAGCGCGGCTGCAGGGCGCGTCATTCAGGAGGGATCGTAGGGCAAACCTTGCGATAGAAAACCGCCCCAGCGGCACGTGCGGCGGGGCGGTTGGTTTGTATTCTTACCCGTAAAAATTCTTTACGGACGCGGAAGCGTCATTAGCCCTGGGGGCCTGCTTCCACTACTTCCTTGGGCATGTTGGTGTACTTTTCAAAGTTCTTGCGGAACTTTTCGGCCAGCAGCTTGGCGGTAGCCTCATAGGCGTCCTTGTCCTGCCACATTTTGCGGGGGCTGAGCACTTCGTCGGGCACGCCGGGGCAGGTGGTGGGCACCAGTACGTTGAAGATGGGATCCAGCTCGAACTCGCTGTTCTCCAGGGAGCCGTTCAGACAGGCGGTCACCATGGCGCGGGTCAGGGGCAGCTTCATGCGGTTGCCGCCCTTGCCGTAGGCGCCGCCGGCCCAACCGGTGTTTACCAGGTACACGTTGGAGCCGAAGCTGTCGATGCGGTTGCCCAGCAGCTCCGCGTAGCGGGCGGCCGGCAGGGGCAGGAAGGGGGCGCCAAAGCAGGTGGAGAAGGTGGCCTGGGGTTCGGTGATGCCCCGCTCGGTGCCGGCCAGTTTGGCGGTGTAGCCGGAGACATAGTGGTACATGGCGGCTTCCCGGGTCAGCTTGCTCACGGGGGGCAGCACGCCAAAGGCGTCAGCGGTTAGGAAGATGACAGTCTTGGGATGGCCGCCTACGCCGGGGATCTGGGCGTTGTTGATAAAGTCTACCGGGTAGCCCACACGGGTATTCTCGGTGAGGGAATCGTCGTCAAAGTCCAGCACCCGGGTGTCATCGTTGATGACCACGTTTTCCACCAGCGCGCCAAAGCGGATGGCGTTCCAGATGTCCGGCTCGTTTTCCTTGGACAGGTTGATACACTTGGCGTAGCAGCCGCCCTCGATGTTGAAGATGCCCTTTTCGCTCCAGCCATGCTCGTCATCGCCAATCAGCTTGCGGTTGGGGTCGGCGGACAGGGTGGTTTTGCCCGTGCCCGACAGCCCGAAGAACAGGGCGCTGTCCCCATCCTTGCCGATGTTGGCGGAGCAGTGCATGCTGAACACATCCTGCTTGGGCAGCACATAGTTCATCACGGAGAACACGCTCTTCTTGATTTCGCCCGAGTACTGGCTGCCCGCGATGATGACCAGCTTCTGCTCGAAGTTGACGATGATGGCCGCTTCGCTGTGCACGCCGTCCTCTTCGGGGATGCATTTAAAGCCGGGGGCGGCGACGATGGTGAAGTCCGGGGCAAAGCCTTCCAGGTCCTTCTCTTCCGGGCGCAGCAGCAGCTGGTGGATGAACAGGTTCTGGCTGGGCATTTCGTTGATGACGCGGATGTTCTGGCGGAAAGCGGGATCTGCCCCGGCAAAGCCGTCGAACACATAGATTTCCTGGCCTTGCAGGTAGGCTTTCATCTTGCGGAAAATCTGGGTGAATTTTTCCTCGCTGATGGGCACATTTACTTTGCCCCAAGCGATTTCGTCATGGATGCTGGGCTGATCCACGATGAAGCGGTCCTCAGGGGAGCGGCCGGTGTATTTGCCGGTGTTGACGACCAAAGCGCCCGTCTCGCTCAGCACGCCTTCCTCACGGAAAAGCGCGTGCTCTACCAGCACAGCGGGGGACAGGTTTCTGTACACGTACGCGGGCTCGATGATGCCCAGGTATTCCAGGTTCAGTTCAGACATAGCAACCTCCAAATATTGTTCCCGCTTGCGCGGTTTTCTTTTTTATCGGGACTGAGAACGATTGTCCACATTTTCCCTACTTCGCATATTCGATATCAACCCCTTTTTTCCTGCGTGCCGAAGAAATATTTTTTTAAGGCATAAAATTTTTGCGGGTTACAGGGAAAAACTTGTAAAATCCCAGGGGATTCTTTGCGGGCTATGGGCCGTTATGCTATACTGACCCACAGGAGGGGATGGCATGCAGGAGGAGCACGCGGGCCACAGGGCCAGGATACGGGAGCGCTTCAGGCAGACCGGGCTTCAGGGCTACGCGCCCCATGAGGTGCTGGAGCTGCTGCTTACCTTTGCCATCCCGCGCCGGGATACCAACCCCATCGCCCACGCTCTGATTAAGCGCTTTGGTTCTCTCCACCAGGTGCTGGAAGCGCCCCAGGAAGAATTGACGCAGGTAGATGGCATCGGAGAGCAGGCCGCCTCCCTGCTGGGCATGATGCTGCCGCTGATGCGGTCGTATCTTACCAGCAAGGCGGGGGAAAAGGCGGTGCTCAACAGCCCCGACGCCTGCAAGGCCTACGCCCGGGGCTTGCTGCTGGGCGAGGGCTTTGAGCATTTCGATGTCATCGCCCTGGACAGCAAAAACCAGGTGGTCGGCTGGGAGCGGGCCGCTTCCGGCGACGAGGGGGAAGCCGCCGTGTCGGTGCGCAAGGTCATCTCCCTCCTGCTGCGCCTGGGCGCTTGCCAGGCGGTGCTGGCCCACAACCATCCCGACGGGGTATTGCAGCCTTCCCAGGCGGACAAGGAGCTGACCGGCCAGATGGGGCAGGTGATGGCCTCCGTGGGCATCCGCCTGGTGGATCATATCATCATCGCAGGCACCGGGGCGTACAGCTTCCGGGAGAGCGGCCTTCTATAGGGAGGAAACATGGCAAGAAGGAAAAAGAAAAGGAGCATCCTGATGCTGCTGATTAAACTTGCGCTGCTGGGCGCGGCGCTTTTTGCCCTGGCGTTTGTCACCATCGCCGGGTACCAGCTCTGGCTGGAGCACAGCGTGCCCGCCCTGGCGGAAACCGCCAGCCCCCTGATTGTGCTGGGCGCCCAGGTGAACCCCGACGGCACTCCCAGCGTGCAATTGCAGTGGCGGTTGGAAAAAGCCCTGGCGGAGTACCAGCGCAGCCCCAGGCTCATTGTGGTGTGCGGCGCCCAGGGGGTGAACGAGCCGGCTACCGAGGCCAGCGTCATGCGCCAGTGGCTGCTGGAAAGGGGCGTGGCACCCGAGGATGTCCTGGTGGAGGAATACAGCTTCAACACCAGGCAGAACATCGCCGGCGCCATTGATTTGCTGCCCGAGGGCACCCGGGAGGTTACCCTGGTCACCAGCGATTACCACCTGCCCCGGGCCATGCAGCTGGCCAGGGACATGGGGCTGACTCCCTCCGGCATCGGCAGCCCCATCAAGCAGGAATACTGGCTCAAAAACCACACCCGGGAAACCCTGGCGTGGGGCAAATATTTCCTCAACAAAATCATCCCCATCGACGGGGATTGACCCGGCTTTGCCCTTGACATCCCGCAAGAAGGCATGCTATAAAAAGGTGTTGCCATCACTGGCGGAAATCGATAAAAGGAAGTGAAACGTGGATGGACCCGGAACCCCGACCGGACAGTACCAATAATCAAATAAAATAACCGGCTCGGGACCGCTGCTTACGCCCCGCCAAGCCGGGGAAAGTAGGAAGGTTCACATGATTAACTTTTACCTTTCAGACAACGAGCATCTGCAGAAACTGGACATTCCGGCTGCGGGCTGCTGGATTAACATGGTCGCCCCCGATGACGGGGAGATTCAGAAAATCGCCAAGCGCTACGCTTTGGATACCGATATCATCAAGGCCGCCCTCGACTTGGACGAGCGCTCCCGCCTTGAGTTTGATGAAGAATATACCATGATCCTGGTCAATATCCCCGCGGTGGAGGACGACCGGGAGAAGGAACTGTATACCACCATCCCCTTGTCCATCATCCTGGTGGACAACGCGGTGATTACCGTCTGCAGTGAGGAGACGCCCATTCTCAAACCCTTCCGGGAGGGGATGATGCGCGCCTTCCGCACCCAGATGCGCTCCCGCTTTATCCTGCAGATTCTCTTCCGCATGTCGGCGCTGTTCCTGGCCTACCTGCACGTCATCGATAAAAAGAGCGATCTGGTGGAAGAAAAACTGCAGAAATCCACCAAAAATAAGGAGCTCATCGAGCTGTTGCGCCTGGAAAAATCCCTGCTGTACTTTACCACCGCCCTCAGGTCCAACGAAACGGTGATGAAAAAACTGTTCCGCACCGAAATTATCCGAAAATATCCGGACGATTCCGAACTGCTGGAAGATGTCATCGTTGAAAACGAGCAGGCCATCGAAATGGCCAACATCTACAGCGGCATATTGTCCGGCCTGATGGACGCCTATGCCTCGGTCATCTCCAACAACCTCAACATCGTCATGAAAACCCTGGCGGTGCTGACCATTGTGCTCAACATCCCCACTATCATCTTCGGCGCTTACGGCATGAATGTCAACGACGCCGGCATGCCCTTCGCCCAGCACCCCATGGGGTTCTGGATTATCGTGGGCCTCACCGCCATTATCAGCACGGTGGTGGCTGTCGTGTTCAACAAGACGAGTATTTTTAAGTAATCCATGAAAGCTCCGCTTACAAGGGAACAAAGAATCACGAGAAACAAGCAGCGCCTGGCCATTGTGCTTTACGCGCTGCTTGCTGTATCCATCGTTTTTGCCCTGGTGCGCTACGCCCAGACCCCGGCGGACGCGGTAAGCAAAGAGCCGGGCAGCCGCACCCGAAATGACTACGGCCTTATGGTGGTGCAGTGCGTTCTGGGGCTGGCGGTCATCTACCTGCCCACCTTTCTTGAAAAGAAGCTGCGCATCGACATTCCGGATTTGCTGGAATACCTGTACCTGATTTTCCTCTTTTGCGCCATCTACCTGGGGGAGGTGCGCAATTTCTACTTCCGCATCCCCTTTTGGGACAATATCCTCCACGCCATGAGCGGGGGCATGCTGGCGGTTATCGGCTTTTACATCGTGGTCATCCTGAATCAGTGGGACAGGCTGACGCTGCATTTAAGCCCCTTCTTCGTCGCCTTTTTCGCCTTCTGTTTCGCGGCGGCGTGCGGCGTGGTGTGGGAAATCTACGAATTTGCCGTCGACAGGCTGCTGGGCATGAACATGCAGAAGTACCTCACAGACACAGGGGAAGCGCTGGTGGGCGCCGCCGCTCTGGAAGACACTATGGAGGATTTGATTATCGACCTGCTCAGCGCTTTGGTTGTTTCCGTCCTCGGATACTTCTCAATACGCAAGGAGACGGCGAAAGAAATCGCCGCCATAGAAGGCAAGTAAAAAATACCAGTCAATAATGCGCCTCCGTACTGGCACAGCCAAAGCGGGGGCGCTTTTATGTTTACTGTTTACTATGCTGAATATGCGAATTTCAGTACTTTACCGCCAGCCGCGGCTTTACTCCTGTTCCAGTATCATCTCGTGGCACAGGCTGCCGGTAATCAGCCGCATGCGTCTCTCCCGGTCGCCCAGCACCCACATCAGCTTGGTTACCGCGGCTTCGGTGGTCATGTCGTGGGCGCCATGGATGTTGCGGCCGTCGGGCACGTCATGGCCTACCTCGTACACCGAAAAGTCCGCCTTTTCATAGACGCACTGGGTGGTTACCAGGGTAACGATGCCCTTGGCGGACAGGGCTTTCAGGCTGTCCACCAGGTTGCGGCGGATGTAGTGCAGGCCGCCCAGGCCGAAGGCTTCCATCACCAGCCCCTGGTAGCCGGCGCTGGCCAGATGGGTAAAGATTTCCGGATCGGTGCCGGGCATCAGCTTCAGCAGGAACACCCGGGGATCGATGTCAGCCATGGTGTCCAGGGGCAAATCGGGCGGGGCGATGGGAATCTGGCGGCTCAGATGCAGGCCGTCCGCGTCAAAGTACCCCACCGGCGGCGCATTGATGGAGTCGAAGGCGTCATAACTCAGTGTGCGCATTTTTACCGCCCGGGTGCCGTAGATGACCTTGTGGTGGAAGGAGATATACACCCCCGGCGCCGCGTGGGCGGCGACGGAAAAGGCTTCCTCCAGGTTGATGGGCGCGTCGGAAAAAGGGTACTGCAGCGGCAGCTGGGAGCCGGTCAGCACCACCGGCTTGTTCAGCCCCTGCAGCATAAAGCTGAGGGCCGAGGCGGTGTACGCCATGGTGTCGGTGCCATGGGTGATAACCACCCCGTCCGCCTCCTGGGCGGCCTTGCGAACGGCTTTGGCCAGCAGCTGCCATTCCTCAGGCTGTATGTTGCTGGAATCCAGGGTGAACACGTCCTGGGCGGTGATGTCGGCAAACTCTGTCAGCCTGGGCGACAGGCGCAGGATTTCCTCCCCATGCATGGCGGGGATCAGTCCGTTGGCGCTTCGAAGGCTGGCAATGGTTCCGCCCGTTGCCAGCAGGGTAATTTTGGGCCGCATAACGACCTCCTGTTGATTGATGGTGGCAGTATACCGCAGGCCTTGTTCCCAGTCAAAGGGCAACGCTGCCGCTTGTAAGCCGCTTTCCTGTGGCTGGCAATTACTCCGGCTGATAGGTCAATAGCATGGTGTCAAAGTAATTCATCTGCAGCCCGTCTTCCGTTGCCGAAAAGACATACTTGGTGCCAAAGAAATCGACGGTGGCCGATGCCCCGTCCCCCGTCCAGGTAACGGGGGCGATTTCTGTGCCGCCGATGGTCATTTTCGCGCTGCCGTCGGACAGGAAGGTAATTTCGTAGCGCCCAATCAGGGCTGTGTCCACCGGCACGCCGCCAGCCTCCGCCTTCATGCAAACGTAGAGGGTGTCCTGCAGGATGCCCTGGACGGCTTCTATGGGGGCTTGGGCGGTTTCCTTTGTTTCTTCTGCTGCCGTGGGCGCCGCGGTTTCCTTTATTTCTTCTACTGCCGCAGGTGCCGCCATGGTTTCCGCTGGCTCAGCAGCGGCATCCAAAGGCGCCGCAGTAGCTTCGGGTTCAATGGCGGGCTCACGCTCCTCCACGGCGGCGCTGTGGTCAACGGGGCAATCCTTGCGCTCCACAATGCTTTCCCCGGGCAATACGTTCTGCTCCAGCAGGGTAACAAAGGCCTGGTAAGATTCCTCGCTGGCGTCTTGGGGGATATATACCTTGAAATCCGCGTTGTCCTGGGGGAAGTGGAAGCCGTAGGAACTCAGCGCGCTGGCGGGGACGTCCTCAAAGTATACTTCTTTCAGCTGCGGCATCCCCTCAAACATCAGGTTGCCGATGGACTGCACCGTGGGCAGCACATGGACGCTGGTTACCTTGGCGTTCTTCTGGTAAGCAAAATCCTGATAGATTTGCCTGTCCAGCACCAGGCTTTCAAAGCCGCAGCCAAAGAAGGCGCCCTCAGAAATCGTCTGGATATAGGGGCCAAGCTCCGCCTGCCGCAGGCTTTCGCACATGTTGAAGGCGTAGATGCCCAGTTCCTTCACCCCGTTGTGGAAGATGATGCTTTCCAGTTTCACGCAGTTTTCAAAGGCGCGTATGCCCACCCGGTCGATGGGGCCGTAGCAGGCCACGCTTTGCAAAGTTTTCAGGTTCAGGAAGGAATTGTCGGCCAGGTTTCTCACCGTTTCGGGGATGACAATCCGGGTCAGCTCGGGGCGCTGGGTGGTGTCCCCCTCCATATCAAAGTCCATAAAGGCGGAGAAAACCATTTCCCTAAGGCTCACGACCTCCACCCCGCCGATGCTCCGGGGGATGACGCAGACGGGGCCTGTACCGATGAACCGGGTGATTTGCTGCTTGTCGGCGTCAAACTCAAACTCGCTTTCCGGGTTGGGGGTGTCGGGCATGGTTTGGAAGGGGTCCTCCTGGCTGACGGTCAGCAGCGAGCGGTACCAGGGGAAGCCCAGGGCTTCCCGCAGCGCGGCGATCTGTTCGGGGGCAGCGTCATCAGCCGCGCGCACCACTTGGGGGGATAATCCCAGGTGGTTGGCGGGCTGGCTGCCCGCGGGCAGCACTACCTGGCTCAGGGCAGCGCAGCCTTGGAAGGCGTCCGCGCCGATTTTAGGCGTTCCGCCCAGGAAAACCACTTTTTCCAGTGCTGTGCAGCCCGCGAAGGCGTTGGCGCCAATCTCCTCCACATACGCGGGGATGACGATTTCCTTCAGGTTGACGCAGTTGCGGAAGGCGTCGCTGCCGATATGGGTGAGGGAATCAAACAGATATACCCGCTCCAGCTGGCTGTCCTGGAAGGCACCGTCCCCGATGATGGCAAAGGTTTCGCTGTGGGGCATGTGGAATACTTTCAGGCCGGCGCCTTTAAAAGTGTTTGCGCTGACGCCCCGCACCGGCAGAGCGTCGAATGTCCAGTACATGGTCATGCCGTCCAGGCTGCCCGTATACCCGCTGATAAGCCCGGTGGCGGTGTCAAAGGTGGTCATGGTGCCGTTGGGGGGATAGGGCGGCTCGTCCTTTGGGTTGGCGCGCCAGACATGCAGGGCGTCTGCCGAATACCCCAGGCTGGTAAAGGTTTCCCTGGCGGCTTGGGCGTCCTGGCGGCTGCCGTACTGGCTGATGTCCACATCCGCTACCTTGTCACACCCAAGAAAGGCGTCCTGGGCGATACTGGGCAGGGATTTTCCGCTGAAAATCATATAGTTCAGCGCCGAGCAGCCCGCAAAGGCTTCCTTGCCGATGGACTTCAGGCTTTCGGAGAAAACGATGTCTTCCAGGGAAGCGTTGTTGGAAAAGGCCTTTTCCGGCAGGCTCTCCAGCCCCTCGGGCAGCACCAGATGGGCCAGGCGGTTGAAGCTGAAAGCTTCCTTTCCGATCTCTTTTACGCCGCCCGGCAGCTTAAGGGCGGGCAGGCTTGCGCTGCTCAGCGCTTTTTCCTCAATACGTTCCAAGGTGCCCGGCAGGATGATTTCCTCCAGGTCGGTGCCAAAGAAGGCGGATTCGCCAAGGGAAACCAACCCCTCAGGCAGCTGCACCCGGCGGATGTCCCGGCGGGCGAAGAAAGCCTTGCTTCCGATAGCCCGCACCTGCACGCCGTCGATGGTTTGGGGCAGGATAAGGCGGGTATGCCCGCCCCGATACCCCAGGATGGTGCCGGTGGCGGCGTCAAACTCCAGGTCGCTGGCGGGCACCAGATAGTCAACGGGCGCGCTTGCGCCTTGGGTCTGAACAGGGGCACCCAGGGCTTTTTCGTAAGCGGCCTGCTGATCTTCGGGTACGGTATACACCCGCGCCAGATTCGCGTTGGTTGTGGCAAAGGCTTCCGGGCCAATCAGCGGTGTCTCCCCCAGAAAGGTTACCTGTGCCAGGCTGTCGCAGAATTGGAAGGCGTGGCCGCGCAGGGTGTGCAGCGAGGCGGGCAGGGTTACGCCTTCCAACCCGGCGCAGGAGAAGAAGGCATAGCTGTCCACCACCTCCAGGGTGCTGGGCAGGGCAACGCTTTTCAGGTTCTCACAGAAATAGAAGGCGTTGTACTCGATGGTCACAAGCCCCTCGGGCAGCACGGCGGAGGTGATGGCTTTGTTCTGATCAAACAGCGCCGGGCCGAGCGCCTTAACGGCAACGCCGTCCACCTGGCTTGGGATTACGATGTCCCCGCCCGGCCCTGTGTAGCTTTTCAGCGTTCCCGTCTGGGGGTCGATGGTGTACTCCTGCTGCGCCATGGCAGGGAGCAGGGTCATTAGGAAAAAAAGAAGCAGAACCGGTAACCATTTTCTCATATGCGTAAGCCTCCTTCGCGGGATGGTATGCATGTTGACTGTTGCATAAAATATATCATAACCGCCCGCGGGATGCAATCATGGCGGGGGAAAGGGGCGCTGTGCCAGTTGTTCTGCCCCCTGTTTTATGCTAAAATACAAATGAGCCTTGTACGTAAGGAGGGGAAAACATGCGTAAATGCTTATCTATGCTGTTGGCGTTGCTGCTGGTGCTTCCGGGGTTTACCCTGGCCCAGGATAGCAACTCTTTTACTTTTAGCGACATCGGCGCCACCCTGGAACTGCCCGGCGGCGTGTATGCCCAGGTGCTGACCCCGGGCAATCTGGAGGCCAACCAGGCATACCTGCAGACCCTGGGCACCACTTTGGAGGAAGCGAAGGCCCGCTACCAGCTCGACGGAGTGCTGATGCGCGCCTACGACGAGGAAGACGGCCGGGTGCTGACCCTGACAGCCCTTAAGGACAGCGAGGCCGAGCAGTACTTCAACATCAACGAGCACACCCCGGAGACCCGCGCCTCCTACCGCCGCATGCATGCCATTGGCGAAAAGTATATTTCCCAGGGCTATAACTACAACAGCGTGGAGTGGAAAAACTTCCGCGGCGTCGGCCGGTGGCTGATGCTGAAATACGATTTGCGCCAGGGGGGCGAAGTGGCGGGCCGCGGCTATCAGCGGCGCACCGTGTACAACGGCTACACCATCACCCTGGATTTGTATGTGCCCGGCGGCAGGCAGCTGAAGGGGGCGGACAACACAGCCCTCAACAAGGTTTTTAACACCCTGGCATTTACCAACACCCTGCCCCTGCCGGAGCTGCCCGTGCTGTTCAACGAAAAGGTCAGCGCGCCCATGGAAACCTCGGAGCCTACCTTCACCATGACCGGCACGACCCTTGGCAACGCCCGCCTGGTGGCGGTGGTCGGCTCCTACAGCACGGCCAAAACCCAGGTGGTGGAGGCAACCGCCAAGAAGAACGGCGAGTATTCCCTCACCATCACCCTGCCGGCGGAAGACCTTTACTTTTTAACCCTCACCGTGCAGGCGGACGGCGCCCTGCCTCTGGAAAAACAGTATGCCATCACCTACCGCAAAGGGCTGATGAGCGTGTCCATGTCCAGCGTGCCCCCGGAGATTCTCACGGACGACAGCTACCGCATCGCCGGCACCGCGGAAAAAGGCGCCCAGGTGCAATTGAGCGTCAACAACAAGAGCACCACCAAGAAGGTAGGCGCCAACGGTACCTTCACCTTCACCGCCGACACCTCCCAGGAAGGGGAGTACGAATTTCGGCTGATTTTCTCCAAACAGGGGTTTGAGAACCGCATCTTCACCTACAACGGCAGCCGCACGCTGTCTGAGGAGGAGCGGGTTGCCCGCATCAAGGACGCGGCCCAAAGCCCCAAGTACAACACCCTGCGCAACAACATCGACCGCTACGACGGCGATATGTTGTCCTATACAGGCTATCTGGTTTCCTCCGAAGAAAAGGCGGGCGAATGGGTGATGACCTTCGCCCTGGAAAAGGACGGGGAAACCTACAGCGACTACCTGATTCTGGCTTCCGAGAAGGAGCCGGGCTTCCCGCTGAACACCCCGGTGCTGGTATACGGCGTGCTGGTGGGCACCAACAGCATGATGAACGACGA
Source organism: uncultured Clostridia bacterium (assembly GCA_937894675.1). Classification (GTDB taxonomy): domain Bacteria; phylum Bacillota; class Clostridia; order Christensenellales; family Aristaeellaceae; genus DTU024. The sequence continues at coordinate 72,396 of CALCQO010000045.1, read as the reverse complement.
GAAGCAGGAAATCGAGATACCCAAGCTTCAGGTGAAACTGGTGGAAGGCACCACCCTGTAACAATACTGATAATGGTTGAATGGAAGGGGCGAAGGATTTGGACCGCATTGTCGAAGACTGGAGTAAGGATTTAACCAATGTACCCATTGGCCCTCTGGGCATTATCGCGATGCCCGGGTGCGAGGAAATCGGCAAGAAAATCAACAACTGGCTCATGCAGTGGCGCGACCTGAACAACTGCGAGTTCTTCGATACGGAATACTTCACCGTGCCCGGCGGCGACCGGGACGATTTCCTGATCAAGGCATACTGCCCCCGCTTCGGCACCGGCGAAAGCAAGGGCATGATCAAGGAAAGCGTCCGCGGCTATGATATCTACATCATCGTGGATGTCACCGCCTACAATATCACCTATAAGATGTACGACATGGTGGTGCCCATGTCCCCGGACGATCACTATTCCGATTTAAAGCGCATCATCGCCGCCATCGCCGGCAAGGCGAAGCGGGTTAATGTCATCATGCCCTTCCTGTACGAAAGCCGCCAGCACCGCCGCACCACCCGGGAAAGCCTGGACTGCGCCCTGGCGCTGCAGGAATTGGAGAACATGGGGGTCACCAACATCCTTACCTTCGACGCCCACGACCCCCGGGTGCAAAACGCCATCCCCCTGTGCGGGTTTGAGAATGTCATGCCCACCTACCAGATGCTAAAGGCCCTCCTGCGGGACGTGAAGGATCTGCGCATCAACAAGGAATCCATGGCGGTGGTTGCCCCCGATGAAGGCGCCGTGCCGCGCAACATCTTCTATTCCTCGGTGCTGTCTTTGGACATGGGCATGTTCTATAAGCGGCGGGATTATACCAGCATCATCGACGGGCGCAACCCCATTGTCGCCCACGAGTACCTGGGCCCCGACCTGGAGGGCAAGGACATCATTGTCGCCGACGACATCCTGTCCTCGGGCGATTCCATCCTGGACTTGGCCAAAGAACTTAAAAAGCGCAAAGTGAACCGCATTTTCCCCATCGTCACCTTCGCCTTCTTCACCAGTGGGCTGGAAGCTTTCCAGGAGGCATATGAGCAGGGGCTGATTACCAAGGTGATTTCCAGCAACATGACCTACCGCAACCCGGGGCTGAAGGATGTCAAATGGTTTGTGGAGGCGGACATCAGCAAGTACATGGCGTACCTGATCGCCACCCTCAACCACGACCGCAGCCTCAATAAGCTGCTCAACCCCTACAACCGCATCAAGGGCCTATTGGACCGCTACTCAGCGGAACAGGCGGCCAGCGGCATCCGCCTGGTGTAATGGAAAACCAGAACAACCTGCCCATGGAGCAGGACAGCCAGAAAAAAGCCGGTCTGGTTCAAAAATCCAAGGATTTTCTGGACAGCGCCGTCTCCTCCCTCAAGGGGCAGGATTTGAACGCCCTGGTGGAGCAATACACCCAGGAAGTCACCGTGGTGCTGGAGGGCATGAGCGAGGATTTGAACACCCTGCAGCAGCAGGGGCAGGAACTCTCCGCCAGGCTCACCATCCTGGAGGAGAACAGCCGCGGGAAGGAAAAACAGACGGACCAGACCATCAAGGATCTGAAAAAACAGGTGGAAACCCTGGCGAAAAAAAACGAGGACAGCAAAAAGAAGGGCACCGTCACCAGCGTGCTCACCCAGGTAACCTGGATAACCGGTATCCTGGCGGGCGCCTGGGTGCTGACCACCGTGCTCAAACTCTGGGGAGGTTAAATGTTTCAGGATTTAGTACAGCGTTATCAAAAGCGGGGAAAAAGCGCCCTGGTGGATTCCATCACCGCGGGGCTGAGTTTCGCCGATGAAATATCCGTCGACCTGGGCCTGATGGAAGAAACAGGCCTGCTGGACGATGTGCTGGGCAGCGTAACGATGGGTCTTCCCTTCGCGGTGGTCGCCATCACCGAGGGCGCAAGTGTGTTGCTTAAAAAGAAAGCGCCCGTGGCGGGCGCCCAGGACGCGGCGTATCGGATGATGAAAACCGGGGCGGCCATGGGGGCTGGCACGGCGGTGGCAGCCGCGGGCGCGGCGCCGGCTGCCTTGCCGGTGGCCATCGGCGTGCGCCTTCTGTTCGACCGCTTCCGCGGCCGCTCCATGACGGGGCTGCGCGTTAAACAGCGCATCGACCGCCTGCAGAGCCTCACCCGCCAGCGGGAAAAACGGCTTGCCCTGTCCCTGCCCGGCATGGCGCTGCTGACCGAGTAACTACAGGCTGATGCGGGCGAACAGCTCCCCGGGCTCGGGGTTTAGTATCAATACGCTTTCGAAACCGGCTTCGCGGATTACCGCGAGGCCTTTTTCATACCCGCTGGACAGCTGGGGCGCGAAGTGGCAGTCGGAAGCCAGGATAACATCCCCGCCCAGTTTCCGCCAGTGCTTCAGCAGCGGCAGGGAAGGATAGGGGCTGGGAGCGCCGCTGCGCAGGATGGCGCCGGTGTTTACTTCCATCAGGGTGCAGCCGGTAAAAGCCTCCTCCATCGCCTCCATGGCGATGCGCAGGTACGCCGGGCTGCCCGGGTCGAACAGCTCGCCTTGGCGGCTGTACTTCACCACCAGGTCAAAATGCCCAATGATGTCCGGCTTGTACGACGCGATGTACGCCCCAAAGGGCTGGTAATACGCCTTGGCCAGCTTCAGGCCGTCCCCGCCGAAATCCTCCCGGAGGGCTGTCTGGATTTTGCTCAGGTCGCCGTCCACCGCGGTATTGCCCCGGGCGGTTTTCACATAGTGGCTGGTTGCCAGCACATAGTCAAACTTGGCTTTATCCGCACAGGATAAGAGATCCCGCTCCATGCCCAGATACAGCCGGATGCGGTCTTGATAGGCTTCCTTTAATCTTTGCACGGTCTGAATATACTGCGCTTCCGATTCCTCCGTCAGTGCGTAGGGGAAGTCGAACAGCTGCAGGGCATGCTCGGAAAAGCCCAGGCTGACAAAGCCCTGGCGCAGAGCTTCCGCCACCATTTCCTCCGCCGTGTTTCTGCCATCGGTGAACAGGGTATGGCAGTGGGGGGTGGACAGGGGGATCATTCTGTGCTCCTTGCGACGCGCAGGATGGCGAGAGACTGCTCAAGGCAGTGGGGGTTGCAGGCCAGGATGCCGTTGTTGCGCCCAAAATCCTCCTGGGCCGCGAAGGGCATGGCGGTCAGAGCGCCCGCCTCTTTGGCAATTAGCCATCCGGCGGCGTAATCCCAGGGGGCTAAATCCATCTCGTAGAAAATATCGGTGCGCCCGCAGGCAACCTCGGTCAGCTCCAGGGCGGCGGAGCCGGTGCGCCGCAAATCCCCCGCTTTCAGCAGGAACTGCAGGGCGGCCTTAAGGCTTGCCTCGGCGAATACCGGGTTGTAGGGAGCGGTGCCGATGGTGACCAGCGCCTGGTCAAAGGGGGTGGCGGCCGGGGCGATGGGGTGGCCGTTGAGGGTGGCGCCTTCGCCCTTTTCAGCGCGGAACAATTCCCCGGTGTAGGGGTTGTACACAATGCCCAGCACAGGCTCCCTGTTTTCCATCAGGGCGACGGAAATGGCGGAGAAATGCCTGCCCCGCATGAAATTGGTGGTGCCGTCAATGGGGTCCACCATCCAGGTCAGCGCGTTGGTTAGCTTGCTGTTCTCCTGTTCCTCGGCGAAAAAGTGGCTGCCCGGCTGGTACGCCAGCAGCTTTTCCTGCAAGTATTCCTGCACCATCAAATCGGCTTCCGTCACAAAGTTGTTGTGGCCGTCCTTCTGGTGGATGGCGGCGTTCTCATGCTCCAGCATGATGCGGGACGCTCCCTTGACAATGGTCTCCAGCATTCCGTTCATACAAAGCTCCCTTCTTAAGCGTCAAGATTATAGCATAAGCAGGGGGAATGTGCTATGATATGCGCGCTCAGGAGGAAGATATGAACGACGCATGGGCCCGGGCTGTGGAACACAGCATCACCACCCGATTCCGCAAAACCATCTGGCGCAACTTCGTGTCCGCCATGAAGCAATACCGCCTTACCCAGCCGGGGGATGTGATCGCCGTGTGCGTCTCCGGGGGCAAGGATTCCCTGCTGCTGGCCAAATGCATGCAGCTGCTGGAGCAGTACAGCGACATCCCCTTTGAAACCAAATTTTTGTGCATGGATCCGGGCTACAGCCCCGAAAACCGGCAGATGATTCTGGAGACTGCGGCCAAACTGGGCATTGAACTTACCATGTTTGATACCGACATACTGTCCATCGCCGAGGGCACCTCCTCTCCTTGCCATGTGTGCGCCGCCATGCGCAGGGGCTACCTGTATAAGGAAGCCCGAAAGCTGGGCTGCAACAAGATCGCCCTGGGGCACCATTTTGATGATGTATGCGAAACCGTGCTGCTGAGCATGTTCTACGGCGGCGAGTTCAAAACCATGATGCCCCGCCTCAGCAGCGACAACTACGAGGGCATGCAGCTCATCCGCCCCTTGTACCTGGTGCGGGAGAAGTACATCCTGCTCTGGCAGGCGGCCCATCAGATACCCGCCCTTACCTGCGCCTGCGCCGTCACAAGGCGGGAAGAAGGCGGCAAGCGCAAAGAAATCAAGAATTTGCTGAAGGAACTTGCTACAACCAACCCCCGTATCATGAACAACATTTTTTCCTCCATCCAGAACATCAACCTGGATACGGTGCTCAGCTACCGCCCCTCCAAGGGGGAGGAGCCATGCAGCGTGCTGGACGCGGAATAACTTGACAAGGGATTTACAAATAAAGTACACTAAACACAATAAGCCGGTTTAAGGAGGCTATAGGATGAGCGTCAACAGAGTTGCCATTCTGGTCGACTCATGCTCGGATGTGCCACAGCATTATATAGAGCAATATCACATGTACTCGGTGCCTGTGCGCATCGCGTATAAAAACGCCGAATATTACGACAGGGTAGACATCACCCCCCAGGAAGTATACGACCGCATGGGGGAAGAGGTGCCCAAAACCTCTCAGCCCAGCCTGGAAGCGATACGCGACGCTTTTGAGCGTATCGTGCACGACGGCTACGACACCGTAATCGCCATCGCCATTTCCAGCGGTTTGTCGGGCACCTACAACGCCATGCGCCTGGTGGCGGAGGATGAAAAACGCCTTACCATCCATGTGCTGGATTCCCTCAACATCGGCATCGGCACAGGCGTCAGCGCCATTTACGCCGGCATGCTGCTGGAACAGGGCCTCAGCGTGGACGAGGTTCTCGCCAAACTTGCCGCCAGCATCCCCCATACCCACATCTATTTCAGCGTCGCCACCCTGGACTATCTGGCCAAGGGCGGCCGCATCGGCAAGGTGTCGGCGGTGATGGGCACGCTGCTGAAAATCAAGCCCATCATCACCTGCAACGAGGAAGGCGTGTATGTGGTCGCCGCCAAGGTGCGCGGCCGCGCCCAGTCCATCGCGGAAATCATTAACATCGCCGTGCGCGAAGCCGGCAAGTATATCCGCTACCAGGTCATGGTAGCCCACGGCAGCGCCAAGGAAGAAGCCAGGCATGCCCTGGAGGAACTCAAGCGCCGCCTGCCCAACTGCGAGAACTTTATTGAGAGCGAGCTTAGCCCGGCACTGGGCGTACACACGGGGCCCGGCCTTTTGGGCATCGGTGTGCATCCGCTGTCGTTATAAAAATAAGAGGTATATATCACATCCGCCCATCTGATGATCCCATAGGATAGACAACGGACTTTTGCCCCTTGGGGCGTGAGTACCGCTTCGAATGTCTCCATGCAAAAAACCATAACAGAGAGCATACAGGAGGAAAGCATGTATTTTCCGGACGATTTAAAGCTGATGACGGTGGCGCAGCTGCGCAAGTACGCCAAGGAACAGGGCATCGAGCTGAGCAGCAGTATGACCAAGCAGGCCATCATCGATAAAATTTCTGAGGCCCAGCCCGAGCGCGCCGCGGCCCAGCAGAGCGAGCCGCGCCCGGTACGCCAGGCGCTGATTATTTCCGACGACTCGGACGATATTCCCGTGATGACGGTCAATCCCCGTCCCCGTCCCCAGGAAGCGTCGGCCAAGCCCGCGGTGTCCGTGCCCCGGCCTCCGGCCGCGCCCCCCAAGGGCAACAAGCCGGCTTTTAATCTGCAGGGCGCCCGCGCGTGGCATAACCCGCAGCCCTTCGCGGCGGTGCCTCCGGCTGCCAAGTACGCCCCGGTGCAGCAGACCCAGCCCATCAATGTCACCCTCAGCAACCAGCGGGGGATGACCGACGCCAAACCCCAGGTGCGGCCTGTTACCTTCACCCGTTTTGGGCCGGATGTGCAGGCAAACCCTGAGGAGGAGCAGGCCTCCGCGCCCCAGCGTGTATTCCGCCCCAGCTACGACCCCTCCCAGGGAAGGGGAAGCGCGCCTCAGGTGCCCGCCCAGCGGGAAGAGGTGGCCTACACCCCCTCCGCCAGGGGGCGGGAGCTGCCCGGCATGAACATGGGCATCCCAGAAATGCTGGCCACCGGCGATTGCGGCGAGGGGGAAGGCGTGCTGGAAATCCATCCCGACGGCTACGGCTTCCTGCGCGCCGGCAACTATCTGCCCGGGCGGGAGGATGTGTATGTGTCCAACGCCCAGATCCGCCGCTTCAGCCTGCGCAGCGGCGATTACCTCAAGGGCAAGACCCGCCCCCGCAGGGAGATGGACCGCTACAGCGCCATGCTGTATATCACCGAAATCAACGGCGAAGAAGTGGACGAGCGCACCCCCCGCAGGGAGTTTGAGAAGCTCACCCCCATCTACCCCGCCAAGCGCATCAAGCTATCGGGCAAGGATCATGGCGACCTGCTGCTGCGCATCATCGATTTAATCGCCCCCGTGGGCTTTGGCCAGCGCGGCCTGCTGCTGACCCCGCCTCAGATCGACCGGATGGACATCCTGTTGCGCATCGCCGCGGCCGCCAAAGCCCATCACCCCGATATCACCGTCATGCTGCTGCTGGCGGACGAGCGGCCCGAGGAAGTGACCGCCGTCAAAGCCCGCACCGAGAGCGACGTGCTGTACGCCACCTTCGACGAACCGCCGGAGAACAGCGTGCGCGTCAGCGAAATGGTGGTGGAGCGGGCCAAGCGCTTGGCGGAAGCCGGGCAGGATGTGCTGATTTTGATCAACGATTTCCACGCCCTCTCCCGTGCCTACAACAACCTTGGCGCGGTGGACGAGGGGGAGATGCGCGGCTGCCTGGCCGCCGGCGCCCTCAACAAACCCCGGCAGCTTTTAGGGGCCGCCCGCAACCTGAAGGAGGGGGGCAGCGTCACCATGCTGGCCGCCGTTCAGCAGGACGAGAGCAATCCCTTTTCCCGCATGGTGCTGGAGGACCTGCGCCATGTGGTCAACGCCATGCTGGTCTTTGATGAGGGGCTGGACCGTAAGGGCCTGCGCCCCGCCGTCAGCCTGTCCAAGAGCCGCACCATGAAGGCGGACGCCCTGCACACCAAGGACGAGCAGGAGGCGGTGGACAAGCTGCGCTCCCTGCTGCACGCCAAGGGGGATGAGGAAGCTCTGGGCATGCTGGTGAGCATGCTGGAAAAAACCAACACCAACCGCGAGTTCGTCAGCCGCCTGGACAGCTGGCTGGACATGATGAAATAAAAAACGGAGGCGTGTATGAGCATTGCCAAAGAACCCTTCGGCCAGGATGAGACAGGCCGCAGAATCGATAAAATCACCATGACCAACAAGCACGGCGCCAGCGTCAGCGTCATCAGCTTCGGCGCTTCCCTGCAGTCCGTCATGGTGCCCGACGCCCAGGGCAACCTGGGGGATGTATGTCTGGGTTTTGATACTGTCTCCGGGTACGAGTCCAAAAAGAACGGCCATATCGGCGCCACCATCGGCCGCTACGCCAACCGCATCGCCGGGGGCAAATTTTCCCTAAACGGTCAAGAATACCAGATTCCCACCAACGAGAAGGGCCATGCCCTGCATGGCGGGCTGGTAGGCTTTGGCAAAAAGGTCTGGGTGTATGAAACCACCGAAAGCAGCGACCGGGATTTTGTCGCCTTCTACTACACCGCTCACGATGGGGAGGAAGGCTTCCCCGGCAATCTGCGCACCCAGGTTGTGTACTCCTTTGGTGATGACAACCGCCTGGAAATCAGTTACATCGCCCAGAGCGATGCGGACACGGTGGTCAACCTCACCAACCACAGCTATTTCAATTTGAAGGGCGAGGGGGATGTGAAGGACCACCTGCTGCAGATTGTCTCCGAAGAAATCGCGGAAACCGATGATGATTTGATTCCCACCGGCTGGATGATGGAAATCGCTGATACCCCCTACGATGTGCGGCAGCTGACCCGCATCGGCGACGCCCTGGAAAAAAAGGACACCCATCCCGCCTTCCAGAAGGCCAACGGCTTTGATGTCAGCTATGATTTGCCCGGGGAAGGGCTGCGTCTGTGCGCCGTGCTGCAGGAGCCTGCCACCCGCCGGGAAATGCGCGTCTATACCGACCAGCCCGCGGTGCAGTGCTACTCCGGCCAGGGCCTCAACTATTGGGGCAAGGGGGGCGAGCACTACGGCCCCTACGGCGGCATCGCCCTGGAAACCCAGCACCATCCGGATTCCGTAAACCATGAGGAGTTTCCCACCACTTTCCTAAAAGCGGGGGACAGCTTCCGCAGCGTGACAGTCTATGCCTTTGGCACGTACTGAGAAGGAGAAGCATCCATGCTGGAAATTCTGATTGTGGTGGACATGCAGAACGATTTTGTGTCCGGCGCCCTGGGCACCAAGGAAGCCCAGGCCATCTTGCCCAGGGTGGAGGAAAAAGTGAAAACCTTTCCCGGCAAGCTGGTGTTCACCCGGGACACCCATACTCCTGAGTATTTAACCACCCAGGAAGGCACCATGCTGCCTGTCGCCCACTGCATCCGGGATACCCAAGGCTGGCACCTGGCGGGGGAATTGAAAACCCTGGCGCAAGGGCAGGATATCATCGACAAGCCCTCCTTCGGCTCCCTGGCGCTGGCCGACCATATCAAAGCCCTGCACCAGGAGGAACCCATCAGCAAAATCACCCTCATCGGCCTGTGCACCGATATCTGCGTGCTGTCCAATGCTTTGATTCTTAAAGCCGCCCTGCCGGAAATCCCTGTCCATGTGGATGCCGCCTGCTGCGCCGGCGCCAGCCCCAAGGGCCATGAAACGGCGCTCCAAGCGCTGATTCCCTGCCAGGTCGTGGTGGAGAACTTCTAAGACAATTCATTTTTCAGCATGAGAAAACGCACCCCCATCCGCAGGCTTTCGTCAAACATAGGGGGTGCGTTTTTGTAGTTATTAACAATCTAATTTCTTAGATGCTGCCCAATATATCACTGTAACCGGGCATGGGCCACATGTCGCGGAAGCTCAGCTGCTCGGCGGCGTCGGCGGCGGCACGCAGTTCCTGCATGGCGGGGAGCACCTGCTGGCGGTATTTGTTCGCCCGCTCGATGGATTCGCCGCTTTCCGCGCTCTTGAGGGCAGCTTCCAGCTTGTCCACCGCTTCATACATCCGCGTCAGCAGGCTGTGCAGCTTGTTCAGGGTATCCTGCTCAGGCAGCGTCCCTTCCACCAGACCGCTCTTGGAATGGATGATGTCGCACAAAAGGGCGGTATTCCGGCTGACGGCGGGCAGGATGTCCCGCCGGGCCATGTCCAGCATGGTCAGCCCCTCAATCACCGTAACCTTGCAGTAGTTGTCCGCCAGAATCTCATAGCGGCTGCGCAGCTCTGTCTCGCTCATCACCTGCTGACGGGCGTAGAGGGCAATATTTTCCTCGCTGATTAAATAGGGCAGGCAGTCGGGCACGCTGGGCAGGTTGAGCAGGCCGCGCCTGCTGGCTTCCTGCACCCATTCGTCAGAATAGCTGTTGCCGTTGAAAATGACGCGCTTGTGGCTGCTGATGGTGTCCACAATCAGCTTCTGGCATGCCAGCTGGAAATCCCCCGCCTTTTCCAATTCGTCAGCGAATTGGCAGAGTACGTCGGCCACGATGGTGTTGAGCACCGTGTTGGGGTCGGCGGTGGAGTTGGAGGAACCCAGGCTGCGGAACTCGAACTTGTTGCCCGAGAAGGCGAAGGGGGAGGTGCGGTTGCGGTCGCTGGAATCCTTGGGGATGCGGGGCAGCATGTGCACGCCTACGCTCATGGAGGCGGTGGTTTCCTTTACATAGGTGTTCTGGTGCTCCAGGGCGTCCAGCACGGCTGTCAGTTCATCCCCCAAATAGACGGAGATGATGGCGGGCGGCGCCTCATGGCTGCCCAGGCGGCAGTCGTTGCCGGCGGTGGCCACGGAGATGCGCAGCAAATCCTGGTGCAAGTCTACTGCTTTTAATACCGCGCACAGGAACAACAGGAACTGGGCGTCCTCCTGGGGCGTTTCGCCCGGCTCCAGCAGGTTGATGCCTGTGTCGGTGCACAGGCCCCAGTTGTTGTGCTTGCCCGAGCCGTTGATGCCCGAGAAGGGCTTTTCGTGCAGCAGGCACACCATGCCGTGCTTGCAGGCGGTGTTTTTCAGCAGATCCATAATCAGCTGGTTGTGGTCGGTAGCCAGGTTGGAGTTTTCGTACACATGGGCCAGCTCGTGCTGGGCGGGGGCGGTTTCGTTGTGCTCCGTCTTGCAGGGGATGCCCAGCTTCCACAATTCCTCGTCCAGATCCCGCATGAAGGCCACCACCCGAGGCTTGATGCTGCCAAAGTAGTGGTCGTCCAGCTCCTGGCCCTTCACAGGGCGCGCCCCAAAGAGAGTGCGGCCGGTCATCTGCAGGTCGCGGCGCTTCTGGTACATGTCCTTGTCAATCAGGAAGTATTCCTGCTCCGGCCCGGTGGTGGGGATGACCCGCTGGGCGTCCCGGTTGGAGAACAGCCGCAGGATGCGCAGCCCCTGGCGGTTGAGGGCATCCATGGAGCGCAGCAGGGGGGTCTTTTTGTCCAGGGCGTCCCCCGAGTAGCTTAAAAATACCGAGGGGATGCACAGGGTATTGTTCTTGATGAAGGCGAAACTGGTGGGATCCCACCCGGTGTAGCCCCGGGCCTCAAAGGTGGCGCGCAGCCCGCCGGAGGGGAAAGAGGACGCGTCCGGCTCACCCCGCACCAGTTCCTTGGCGCTGAACTCCATGATGGCGCTGCCGTCCCCCGTGGGATTTAAAAAACCGTCGTGCTTTTCGGCGGTCACGCCGGTTAAGGGCTGGAACCAGTGGGTGTAATGGGTGCACCCGTTTTCGATGGCCCAGTCCTTCATGGCGTTGGCAATCACGCCCGCCACTTCCTCGGGCAGGCGGCGGCCGGATTGTATGGTGCGCCGCAGCGCCTGGTAGGTTTCCCGGGGCAGGCGCCTGCGCATCACCGCATCGTTGAATACGTTCAATCCATACATTTCATCCGGTGTCATAATGCCTCCGTTCTCACAACAGTGTAATGCCGTTTTGTTCGCAGATGGTCTTGGTTTCCTCATCCCAGAAGGAGGACTGCACCTCGCCGATGTGGGCTTTTTGCAGGAGCAGCATGCACATGCGGCTTTGCCCGATGCCCCCGCCGATGGTGTAGGGCAATTCCCCGTTTAACAGGGCTTTGTGGAAGGGCAATGCCGCGCGGTCCTCGCACCCGGCTTCCCGCAGCTGGGCTTTCAGGCTCTGGGGGGACACGCGGATGCCCATGGAGGACAATTCCATGGGGACGCCCAGCAGGCTGTCCCAGAAGAGGATGTCGCCATTGAGGGCCCAGTCGTCATAGTCGGGGGCGCGGTTGTCGTGCTTGACGCCGCTTTTCAGCTTGCCCCCAATCTGCAGGATGCAGGCGGTGCCGCTTTCCCGCACGAAGCGGATTTCCCGCTCCTTGGGGCTTAGGGAGGGCCATAGATCCTCCAGCTCCTGGGAGGTGGCGAACTGGGCTTCCCGCGCCAGGTTGTTGTTCAGCCGGGGGTATTTCCACATCAGCATGTCGTTTGTGATGCAGATGGCGGTAACGATGCGCTGCATCACATCCTTCAGGGTGGCCATGGTGCGCATTTCCGGGGTGATGACCTTCTCCCAGTCCCACTGGTCCACATAGATGGAGTGCAGGTTGTCCAGCTCCTCATCCCGGCGGATGGCGTTCATGTCGGTGTACAGCCCTTCGCCCACAGGGAATGAGTACTGGTGCAGCGCCATGCGCTTCCACTTAGCCAGGGAATGCACCACCTCCACGTGGGAATTGGTCTGGGCGATGTCAAAGCGAACGGGGCGCTCCACCCCGCTGAGGTTATCGTTTAAACCAGAGGCTGTTTCCACAAACAGGGGCGCGGATACACGCTTCAGGTGCAGCGCCTTGCTCAGGGCATCCTCAAAGGTCTTTTTGATGATGGTGATGGCTTCCTGGGTCTCGTACAGGGACAGCCTGGAAAAATAGTTCTCCGGGACAATGGTGCGCGACATACATTCCTCCCTCTGAATACATAGGGAAATTATAGGAAGACAGGGGTTTTTTGTCAATCAAAAGGTGTTTTCTTTTGGTTTATCGTTCCATGCGCCGCCTTTTAGTTGGCATGGATAGGGTAGAAGAATATTTATCTGCTGCTTGATACTTCTCAAACATATTCAGATAGAAAAAGGTACTAATCGCGGCAGTTCGCTAAACATCTGCGCGATAAAAAACCGGAACCCTCCTAAACTGTATCCAGGAAGGTTCCGGTTTGATTTGCTGCGGTGAGGGCTTACTCCACCCGCACCTTAACCACGGCTTTATGGCCTTTCACGCTGCCCAAGCCGGGCTTGTGGGCGTCCAGGGGGAAGAACACGGCGAACTGGCCTTTCTGCATGGGGATGGCCATGCCGGGGTTGTTGTCATGGCTCAGCACACAGTCGCCGCCCATGTCATACTCGCTCCAGCCGGGGACATCCTCAAGGGGCAGCCACTGGATGGTTTCCCCCTCCTCAAGGGCAATCTGGATGTCGATATAGTTGCGGTGGGCTTCCCAGGTGTTCTGCTCCTTAAACTGGGGGGACATCACGTTGACGAACACATTCTCCCCCTCCACGACATGCTTGCCGTCGCTCAGGGCGCTCAGGTCGGCGGCCTGGATAAAATCGATGGCGGTGTCCATGTGCTTGCTGATGCCCCTGTACAGGCTGATATTTTTCAATGTATCGGTAATCATTCATTGCCTCCGCTTAGTTTAATGCATCCATCATAGAAGACCGCGCCCCCCGCGTCAAGAAAATTATACTCTCGGATGGATGAAAAAAACGCGCTTCTTCCAGCGGACGCCGGAGAGAAACGCGTTGTTTTTTTGTTGGGGCAGAGGATAGCCCGCTTTACATGGTGCGCCAGATGCAGATGGTCAGCGCCCCGTCCTGCACAGTGCCCTCGATGCGCACAGGGAAGGGATAGTTGTTGGAAAACTTGAAGTTCTGGGTGGTGTTGCCCACCGCCGCGTCCGCGCCGTGGGGCAGGTAGGAGATGCCGCCTGGCCCGTGGGGGCGCCGGTGGTCTACCTGCAGCCCGGGCAATTGCAGCACCACATTGTACAGGGTGCTGGAAGCCTGGCATGTGCCGCCGCCGTAGCCCAGCTGGGTGCCGCCGTCAATCAGGACGATAGCGGGATGATATCCGTTGGATTTGCGGTAGGGGCCAAGGTCGCGGTTGAAATCAAAATTTGTGCCGGGCTGGATGGTGATGGTCTCAAACTTTTCGCAGGAGACCTCCAAATTCAGGATGCGGCTCAGGTTGTTTTCGTCGGTAGCGATGTTGTAAAAAGAAGTGTACGCAGCGATGGGGGCGTCGGGATCATTTTCCCCGGTTAGGTTGACCGGCAGCAGCTCCTTGAGATCCCGGGTGTCCACATAGCCGTACTGACGTTTGAAAATCAGCTTGGCCCAGCCGTTCTCCACCCCGATAAAGGCAAGGCGCGCGCCTTCGTACATGGTAATCAGCTCCGCGCCGCTTACGCCGGGGGCGTCCCGTACAGGGGTGGGGGTGGCCACCCAGCCAAGGTAGGTGTTCTGGATGCCCGGGTAGGTGGGCACCTTGCCTACCTGCAGAGTGGTGACGGTGTAATCATCCAGCTTTTCCCGCTTGATGTAGCCCAGCACCTTGCCTTCCCGGCCTACTTTCAGCCTTGCGGGCAGCACCTCGTAGATGTCCACCCGCTGGCCTTTGTTCAGCCTGGCGAGCTGCTGCTCGCTGACAGGGTCAGGATACACCAGGGCGTTGTAGCGCAACAGGGCGGTATACAGCGGCGCTTCGTCCTGGGTCAAGGCCATGGAAGGCAGCATCAATACGCACAGCAGCAGAACCAGTAGTTTTTTCATCAGAATGCTCCCCTGTACATGGCGATAAACATGGAGCCGTCCTGCACATGGGTGCGCAGGGTGACGGGGAAGTCGTAGTCATTGCGGAACACAAAGTTCAGCGCGCCGCTGGAGGCGTCCACCCCATGGGGCAGGTAGGAGATGGCGTTGGGCCCGTGGGGGGCGCGGCGCAGTACCGTCAGCCCCATCAACTGCAGCACCACATTGTACAGGGTGCTGGAGGCCTGACAGGAGCCGCCGCCGTAGGCCAGCGTCCACTCGCCGTCCGCCAGGGCGCCTGCGGGCAAATAACCGTTTCGCTTTGTGAAGGGCCCCACATTGTTGTTAAAGTCCAGCGTCTGGCCGGGGGCCATGGTAACGTCCATGCGCTGCCCGCAGACCACTAGGTTGGAGATGCGGCTCTTGTTGGTGTCGGTGTCCGCGATGTTGTAGAAGGAATTGTAGACAGCCAGGGGCACATCCTGGTTGGAATAGGCTTCCGAGGGGGCCACCATTTCCAATTGGGGCAGCAGACGGGTGTCCACATAGCCGTATTGGCGCTTGAAGATGGTGTACGCCCAGCCGTCATTCACATCCAGAAAGCCGATTTTGGCGCCCGCGTACAGGGTGATCAGCGTTTCGGAGTTGGCGTCCGGCGCGGCTTTCACGGGGGTCGCCTTGTCCAGGGTGGCGTAGTAGTGGTTCACGGCGGTGCCGTAGCGGGGCGTTCTCACCGGGTCCACCGCCACAGCGTCGGCGATGCGGTGGCGCAGCACATAGGCCACATTGCCCTTGTGCAGGATGCCCACATAGTTGGGCAGCACCTCCACCACCTGGATGGGGGTGCCCGGCTTCATGGTGTCAATCACCCGGGAATCCTTGTCCGCCTCGGTGTACACGCTGGTCATGGAATTGGCGAAAAGCTTGGTGATGATGGCGTTGTACAATACCTGGGTATTCTGCGCCCGGGCTGGGGCGGGCAGGGAGCCAAGCACCACCAGCAGCGCCAGGGTAATAATTAAAATCCGCTTGTTTTTCATGCTTTCCCTCCTTGGGACGGTTCTTTCTTCTGCAGCTTTTCGTACTGGCCATCCTCGCGCTCAATGTACACATTGTCCAATTGCGCGGCGAAGTTGGCGCGGAAGGCCTGCAGATATTCCTGGCGCAGGGCCTGCTGCTCCGCTTTTTCTTCCTCGCTCAGGCCTTGTGCTTTCTGCTTGCGGCCCAGCTCGTTGATACGGTCAATTTTTGCTTTGTCCATGGGAACATCCCTTCTGCATATGGATGGCAAGCCCGGCGGGCACTGCCATCACCACGATGTAAACAAGGTACAGAAGCGCCTTGTTGATGGCGGATCGGTCGATGAGAAACTCCAGTCCGATGGCGGCTGCCACGGTGATGCCAAGCAGCACCAGGGCGATGACGGGCAGTTTGCCTTTGCCGCCCTGTTTCATGCACCGCAGGGAAAACACAATGATGGCGATGCCAAACAGGAAGGCGGACAGCACCTGCTGCAGCCCGATAAAGCTGAAACGCATGTGCCCGTCGTACCGAAGGCTTTCCAGAATGGTCTGGCTGGCGCCAAAGAGCAGCATCCACAATAGGAAAGTGTCGCCTTTGCGCTTTGCCTTGCTGCGGATTAATACCAACACAAGGCACAGGAGGGCAGCCGCGATGGCTTCCAGCAGCCAGGTTTTCAGGTACGCGTCATAGGTGTCGCTGTAGGCCAGAAAGGTGTTGTTCAGCAGCCCCGTAACCAGCGGCCGGCTGATGCCCAGCGCCGTGTGCCTTTCACCCAGCCTGGCCAGGGCGATGAAGGCCATGGCGGAGGGGGCAAAAGCGTCCAGCAGGGAAGAATGCTTGCTCATGGTCAGCCAGGAGGCAAGGGCAAGCCCCAGCAGCATACCGGCCAGCGCTCCGAACATGGACATGCCGCCGCTCGTAATGCTCAGCGCGTTCTTCAGGCTGGCGACAGCGTAGAAATTGCTGTCCGCCAGGCAGTACAAGCCGCGGGAAAACACCAATGCCAAGGGCAAGCCGATGGCGGTGCCCAGCAGCGCGGCGTCCTGCACCCTGTCCCTTTTGGCCAGTATCCAGATCAGGCCCGCGAACAACAGTACGCCCGCCATCAGGTACAGCCCGTAGGCATATATTTGTATACCCAGAAAGGTGAACATTGAAGCGTCTGTCTGCATGTTACTCCCAGCTGCCCGGGTCTACCAGGGTGGCGAAATACAGCATGTCGCTCTGGGCGCGCTCATTGTCCTTGGATTTTTGCTGGTAGTAACCGCCGTTGTACACCATGGTGGCGGAGTTGCCCCCGTCAAAGTTGAAGGCCTGCATGCAGCCTAAATTGAACATGAAGTCCGCCAGCTCCTGCTGGGTCGCGCCCTGGGAATCCTGGGTGCGGCCCTCGGCCAGCACCATCACATAGCTCAGGGTGTCGACCTGACCAAAGGCGTAGCGGGGCTCCCGGCCGTTAGGGTTGTAGCCGTAATCCTCGGGCACGCTCTGCAGGGTGCCGTCAATCACCAGGGCGGGGCCGAAGGTAAAGGCGTTGATGATGGTATGCCCCTCGTTTTCAAAGGCTTCCACCTGGCTCTTTTTGTCCCTGCCGGTAAAAATGTGCAGGTTGCCCAGTTCATCGGTAATCAGCAGGTCCTTCACGCCGTTGAACTTGTTGCGGATTTTTTCGCCCATCCGGTACTCGTAGGAGGTTTTCACCGGGTCATTGGCCATGTAGTTGGCGTTGGTGGCGATGATGGCGTTATTCTTTTCCGCCATGGAGGAAATCAGCGCCACACGGCTGGAGCGGGGCGAGCCGGCGGTGGTGGTGCGCAGCTGGGAGGGGTCGGTAATCTGCACATAGGCGATGCGCCATACCACGCCCTCTTCTTCCCTGGTTTCCAGTTTCAGGGTGATGCTGGCGTCCTGATACCCTTCCGGCGTAAAAGCCGCGGGGTTGGGCTTCATGCCGGGGGAAAAGTCCATGGGCAGGGGGGCAAGGGCCGGGGTTTCCGCCCGGGCGGCAGGCACAAGGAGCCTCAGCAAGCCGGATTCCTCCGCTTCTTCCTGGGCCCAGATTTCTTCCTCCATGCGCATTTTCTCTTCTTCCAGCAGGTTGCCTGCCGGCAGGGTAAAGGGCAGGATGGCGGCAAACACCACCACCAGCACGACGCAGATTGTTTTAATAGATTTGGACATGGTTCTCCCTCCCCTGGGCTACTTCTTGAACACCCAGGCCTTTTGAATTCGGTAGTTGATGATATACAGGATGGTATCGGTAATCACAGCCAGGATGGCGTTGTCAATGCCCAGCAGGCTGTTGATTTCAGCAATCACAAAGCTGGAGACAATCACATTGATGACGGCCAGCAGGGCGTAGCGCCAGGCGCTGGTGCCCTGGCTGGCGTCGCCAAAGACGTATTTCTGGTTCACCTTGTAGTTGAAGATGGAGGAGCATACGCGGGCGATGCCCTTGGCGGCAAACACATGCAGGTAGCCGTTGCGGAAAGCCGTTTTTTTCAGCAGATCCCCCACAAACAGCCCCAGCACCCATTTGTCCAGCACGATAAAAATCAGCAGATCCAGCAAAGCGGAGAGGATGCTGCTGGAGGTGTACCGGAAGAAGTTGCCGAACAGCTGCTTGTAGATGCGCGCCGAGTCGTGGAAGGCGCGGAAGTGGCTGCTCTTGTTGTCCTCGATGTAGATGGTGTCGATGGGCACGATGTCAAAGGGCACCTTTTCGCCGGAGCAGTGAATCAGCATGTTCATCTCATACTCAAACCTGTCGCCGGGGATGGACATCATGAAGGGAATCAGCTTGGGGGAAAAGGCGCGCAGCCCCGTCTGGGTATCAGGCAGCCACTGGCCGTAGAGCAGCAGATAGAAGAAGGAGGTTAAGCGGTTGCCCGCCCGGCTTTTAAAGGGGATGTCCTTATTTCTGGACGAAAAATCCCGGGAGCCCACCAGCAAACTGTCCTGCTTTTCCTGCAGGCGCGTGGCCAGCTTCATCACATCCTCCGCCGTGTGCTGGCCGTCCGAGTCCGCCGTCACCACGCCGGGGGCGTCGGGGAAATGCTGCTGGATATAGGCCATGCCGTGCTTGAGGGCATACCCCTTGCCGTGGTTTTCGGGGTAGCCGATGACGGTGCAGTTGTCCCGGCTGTTGATTTCCTCAAAGATGTCCTGATACTTCCTGTCCGGCCCCGACCCGTCGTCCACAATCAGGATGCGGGTAAACCCTGCCTTGGTCAGGTTGTCTACATACTCTGTCAGCAGGTGGTTGGGGTGCAGGGAGGGAATCAGCACCAGGGTGTTCAATACCTGTTCCATACGTCTCTCTTTCATAGGTAGTCCAACCTATAAAATACCATGTTTATATGGCGGTGTCCAGATAATCCGTCATCAGCGGGGCGGTGTCCCATCCGGCGGTTTCCTTCAGCAGCGCCTCAAAATCCTCCCTGGACGCGAAGGAAAAGGCATACTTTTCCACATACGATCGCAAGAAGGCATGAAGGTCCGTATCGGTGTCAAGGGCCAGCATCAGGGCCAGCCCCCGCCCGTACACCACGGTGCTGTATTCCTGCATGGTATAGAAGCGGTCCAGGGGGCTGCCGGGGGTAATCTCAGGCCGGATGTTTTCCCGCATGGGGGACTGGGCCATCAGGAACACCAGCTGCTCAAAGGCGGCCTGCCCATAAACACTTTCGATGTAGCGCAGGGAAGCGTACTCGCTGACCGCCTCATCCTGCCAGGCGTCGGTATAGCTGTCCGAGCCCACCAGCACGCTGAACCACTGATGGGCGGTTTCATGGGCGATGGTTACCTCCAGGCTGTCCTTCGCCGCGTATTGGCCGCGGCCTGTCATAATAATCCCGGAATACTCCATCCCCGCAAAGGGCATGTCCGCCATGGACAGGGTAAATACAGGGTAGGGATAGTCCCCGTAGCTCCGTGCAAAAAACGCCAGCGCTTTCACCGCGTAGCCCAGGGCTTTGTCGGCGTTTGCCTTGGTATCGGCGAAGGACTGCACCAGCACCTCTCCCGCCATTGCCCGGCTTACCTGGGCCTCCCTGTAAATCACCAGCCCCATGTCCCGGCCGGCGGGCAAAGCGCCCGTCAGCATATTGGCACTGCCCTCTTCCTGCTGCCACGCAAAAGGCGCGGCGCAGGCATACCCCTTTGGCATGGACAGGGACAACGCATAGTTGGCAAGTTCCGGCTGGGGCGCGTCGCCGATGGGCAGCAGGGGGCGCAGCTGCCAGCCGCTCTCGCCGTACCTGGCGGGATAGGGCAGCACGCCGCCCAGCATCCAGACATCCTCCCCCCGGCCGAACACATGGCGGCAGTCGGGGATGTCCAGCACCAGACGCAGGCGCAGGGTGCCTTTGCCTTGGGAAGCCAGCTCGGGAATCCTCATCCACAGGATGGTTTCATCCTGGGGATCCAGCCAGGTGTCGGCGGGCACCGCGTTCCATTGGGCGTCATGCAGGGTAGCGCCGCCGGGGGAAAAGCCGCCGGGGTAGCATAAGTCTATCAGTTCCGGGGAGGCGGCGGGGCTGGTTGCCTCCTTTTTGTAGGCGTTGGCGGGCAGGCGCAAAGGGATGTCTGTCAGCGCCTGGCCGGTTCGGTTTTGATAGTCCCACTCCATGGTAACCGACAGGGTATGATTCTCCGGCTGAAACACCAGGTCATAGCGTACATTGTCCAGCTCCTGGGCTGCCGCCAGCAGCAGGGGGGAAGGGGGCGCGGCTGTGGGCGCGGGGCTTACCAGCAGCAGGATAGCCGCCAGCAGAACGCCCGCCGCCGGCAGGGCGAAAATCCGCTTTTTCTTTGCTAGTACCCAGGGGGGCATTCTCAAAGGCATCCTCCTTCCATTTCCGTATCCTATGATACCGCCCCGGGCAGCAATGTTCAACAAAACCCGGGCAAAATTTACACCCTGTTCTCAGTTGAAATCAGCGCATACTTCCTGTATCCTTTGGTGGAAGCATAAGGAGGTTTGAAATGGAATATCTCTTTGCCAATACAGGCCAGGAAGCCGATGTGCTGGACTTTGCCAACTTTGTGTTCAGCCAGGCGCACCGCCCCCATGATTTCCGTACGCTGCTGCCCAAAGTATACGCCCGGGACGATTTCGCGCCCCTGCACGCCATCGCGACGGAAGAAGGCCGCATCCGGGGTATGGCGGCGCTGCTGCCCCAGGAAATCCGGGTATTGCCCGGCATGTCCCTTTCCAGCGGGTTTGTGGGCACGGTGGGCGCTCACCCGTATTATCGGGGCCAGGGCATCATGCAGCGGGTCATGGACATGCTGTATCAAAAAGGCCGGGAGATGGGGCTGGATGTGCTGCTGCTGGGCGGCCGCCGCCACCGCTACAACTACTTTGGCTATGAGCGGGGCGGGGCGGAAGTGATGTTCACCATCAACCAGGATTGCCTGCACCATGCCCTGAAACAGGTAGAGGGAGAACAAGTCTCGCTCACGCCCCTGGCTCAGGCTGCTCCCAGCGACATAGACGCCGCCTACCGCTTTTACGAGGGGATGCCCATGGTTGCGTACCGAAGCAGGGAAGAGTTTCTTGCCGTGCTGGACAGCGTTTACGCCGCTCCCTGGCTGGTTAAACAGGGGGACGCGGTTGCGGGTTACATCAATGTGTCCGGCAAGGGGGTCATCACCGAGGCCGCCATCCCGGAAAAATTGTGGCTGCCCGTTTTGAGGCAATGGCTGCAGACCCATGGCGGGGATGTGCGGGTGGTTTTGCCCCAGCACGAGGTAAAGGCCATCAGCATCCTGCACCCCGTCGCGGAGAACTTTACCATCGGCGACAGCGTCATGCTGAACATCCTCAACTGGCCCAAGGTGCTGGAAACCGTGCTGGCTTTCAAAAATACATGGTGTCCCTTGCGGGATAACCAGGTGGTGCTGGACGTACAAGGGGAAGGGCGCTGGCTGCTGGAGGTTTCCCAAGGCCAGGTATCTGTTGCCCAAACCACCCTGGCGCCGGATGTATCCCTGACGGCCAACCAGGCGGTCAGCTTGCTGTTTTCGCCTCTATCCCTGTTCAAGCAGGAGGGGCGTTCCTTCGCCAACTGGCTGCCCCTGCCCTTTAACCTGCCCGAGGCGGACTGTTTTTAAACAATTCATGAACAGTGATCAAAATCCAACAGATTTTCTGTTTTTGACTTGATAGCGCGTTTCAGTTTACGATATATTAATCATAGTGCGCTTTCACGCGCTTTTCAGGAGGCATTATGAGAAAATTCAGCCGACTGGTGATACGGCACCGCCGCGCTGTGATGATCATCACAGTGCTGCTTTGCGTTGTCAGCATTTTTGGCATGCTGCAGGTGTCGGTCAACTACGATATGGCGTCCTACCTGCCGGATGATTCCCCCACCACCCAGGCGCTGAACATGGTGGGTGCCGACAGCCCCAACATCAAAATCTATGTGCCCGACACGCCCTTAACCCAGGCGCCTGCGGTCAAGGAAAAACTGCTGTCCAACCCCCATGTGCTGGATGTGCTGTGGCTGGACGACATGTTCGACATCCGCGGCATGCCGCAGGAAATGATACCCGTGGCCACCCTGTCCCCCTGGTACCACGACGGCGGCGCCCTTTTCCAGGCCACCATCGACCCCAACAACTATTCGGCCGGTTTTTCTGAGGTAAAGGCCATGTACCCGGACAGCATCACCGCGGGCAACGCCGCCAACCAGGCGCGGGTTATCAGCGTGTCCATGAAGGAAGTGGCGCAGATTATTCCCTTTGTGCTGCCCATTGTGCTGCTGATTCTGTTTATTTCCACCCGCCACTGGTTCGAGCCGGTGCTTTTCCTGTCCGCCATCGGCATCGCCATCCTGCTCAACGAGGGCACCAACTATTTCCTGGGCAGCGTGTCCTTTGTTACCCGGGCTTCCTCGGCGGTACTCCAGCTGGCTGTGTCCATCGACTATGCCGTGTTCCTGCTGCACCGCTTTGCCGAGTATCGGGAAAAAGGCATGAACAACGAGGACGCCATGGTGGAAGCCATGGTGCAGTCCGCTTCCTCCATCGCCGCCAGCGCCATGACCACGGTGTTCGGGTTCCTAGCGCTGATGCTGATGGAGTTCAAAATCGGCCAGGACATGGGCGCGGTGCTGGCCAAGGGCGTGTTCATCAGCTACCTGTCCGTCATCATCTTTTTGCCGGCCATGGCCATCAGCTATACCCGGCTGCTGGATAAAACCGCCCACCGTTCCTTTATGCCCTCCTTCCAGCGCTTCAGCCGCCTGGTCATCCGCTACGCGGCGCCCCTTGCGGTTATTCTGCTGATTCTTCTGGTACCCGCCTATCTGGGCCAGGGCAGAAACAGCTTCGTCTACGGCTCCTCCGGCATGCATTCAGAGGATTCCCCCGTGCGGGTGGAAGCAAAGCAGCTGGAGGAAATCTTCGGCCGCACCCAGCAGATGATGCTGCTGGTGCCCCAGGGGGATTTGGCCCGGGTCAAGGCCCTGGGGGATGAGCTGGAGAAGGTGAAGGATGTCACCGCGGTGGTTTCCTACCCCAGCAGCGTGGGCCTGGGCATCCCCCCGGAGGTGCTGCCCGGGGAGTCCCTCAAGCAATTGCGGGACAAGGGGTACGATCGTATCATCATCGCCGCCGACACCCCCGAGGAGGGGGAGCAAGCCTTCGCCGTGGTGGAAAAGGTACGCGCCCTGGCGGAAGGCTTCTATGGGCAGGATTATTATCTGGCGGGCGAGAATGTGGCCAACTACGATATGCGCGCCATCATCACGGGGGACAGCGGCAAGGTGCTCTGGGGCGGCATCCTATCCATCGGCCTTGTGCTGCTGCTCACCTTCCGCAGCCTGTCCATCCCCCTGGTGCTGCTGCTGGTCATTGAGGGGGCTATCTGGATTAATCTCTCTACCCCGTATTTCCAGGGGGCGGATTTGAACTACATCGGCTTTCAGATTGTCTCCTCCGTGCAGCTGGGCGCTACGGTGGACTACGGCATCCTGCTTACCCAGCGATTCCTGGAGGCGCGCAGGGCCATGACCAAGCGGGAGGCTGCCCGTTTTGCCCTGAATGTGTCCACCGGCTCCATCCTGCCGCCGGCGCTGATTTTAACCGCTGCCGGGCTGTTGATGGGCATTATTTCCACCAACGGTGTTATCAGCCAGATGGGCATGATATTGGGCCGGGGCGCCGCCATCTCCGCTGGCATGGTGCTGCTGGTGCTGCCCCATGTGCTGATTGCCTGCGATAAACTGATTCAAAAAACAACCCTTCCAAGCAAGGAGGAACAACCCCATGAAGCATAAGCGCGTTTTCGTGGCCTTTCTGCTAATCGCTCTGCTGGGCACCCTGACCGCTTCCGCCCAGGTAAAGAAACAGGAAGTTGTCTACGCCCGCCTCTCTCCCTCGGGGGACATTCAGGGCCTTTACATCGTCAACGATTTTGAGGCGGATGAAGCCGCCCAGGTAGAGGATTTCGGCCGCTACGCAGAGGTGGAAAACCTGAGCAGCCTGGAAGAATTGCCCTACGGGGAAGAACAGGTTTCCTTCAGCATGCCCAAGGGGCGCTTCCGCTACCAGGGCAACCCCGATTGGATCGCCCTGCCCTGGCAGATCAGTTTGTCCTATCTTTTGGACGGGCAGCCCGCGCAGCCCGAAGCCCTCTCCGGCGCTGAGGGGAAATTGGAGATGACGCTGAAAGTTGCGCTTAACCCTGCGTATAAGCAATACGCCGCCAACCTGGCGCTGCAGATGACCATGACCCTGGACGGCGACAAGTGCCTGAATATCCAGAGCGAAAAAGCCACCATCGCGGCGGCGGGGGGCACCTATACCCTGGCTTTTGTGGTGCTGCCGGGGGCGGAAACCGCCTTCACCATCACCGCCGACGTGCAGGATTTCAGCATGGCGGATCTGCAGATTGCCGGGGTGCGCATGGCCATGGACGCTGACATGTACAAGCAGTATGCCGAAGGCATGCTGGCAGGCTCCCCCCTGCAGGCGGCGGCCGGCAATATGATGGACAGCTTTTTAAACCAGCCCCAGAAGAACCCCGTATCCTTCGCCGACGAGCGCAATGGGGAAATCAGTGCCCTGCAGTTCGTGATGATGATGGAAGCGGTACCCGCCAAACCAATGGTGAAGGAAGTAACCCAGCAGGTGCAGGCCCAGGATCAGAATGTGCTGACCCGGCTGCTTAATTTGTTTACCGGAAAATAACGGCCAAAGGCCGCGTGCAAGAAAAACAGTCCCTGTTTCGTTACATCATCGAA
Organism: uncultured Clostridia bacterium; assembly: GCA_937894675.1. GTDB lineage: Bacteria > Bacillota > Clostridia > Christensenellales > Aristaeellaceae > DTU024. Next base: position 47,846 of record CALCQO010000045.1, on the reverse strand, counting down.
GGGAGGGATTGAATGCCTCTTTTTGGAAAAAAACAGGCGGATGCCTTTGAACAATTAGCCGCCCCCTGCGAGAAGCAGGTGTATTTCACCTGTCTGCGCATGGTGGGCAGCCGCGAGGACGCGGAGGATTGCGCCCAGGAAACCATGCTGCGCGCCTTCCGCGCTTTTTCGTCCTTCCGGGGGGACGCCAAGTTTTCCACCTGGCTGCATACAATCGCCGCCCGGGTCTGTATGGACTTTCTCAGAAGCAAAAAAGGCGTAATCTCCCTGGACGCCCTGCAGGACGCGGGGTGGGAAAAGGCGGACGACGGCCCCTCTCCCTATTTGTCCCTGGAGGAAAGCGTCCGCAAAGAGCTGCTGGAAAAGGCCCTGCAGCAATTGCCCGACCATGCCAGGGCGGCGGTTGTGCTGTGCGATTTGCAGGGGCTCAGCTACGAAGAAACTGCCCAGGCGCTGGATATCCCTGTAGGCACCCTGCGCAGCCGGCTCAGCCGGGCCAGAAACGCTTTGCAAAAAATTCTTTCCCAGCAGGCGGAACTTTTTCTCTCAACTCCCCGTCCTATTGATGAAAGGAGGGAATACAATGAACTGTGAAGATTTCCGCACCCTCCTTGGCGAGATGGAACCAGGCGCTGAGCTAAGCCAGCAGGCGCGGCAGCATATGGAAAGCTGCCCCGACTGCCGCATGGCCTGGACCCTCCGTCTCGACTGCCGCACCCTGGACGAGGATGGCGTGGTACCCGCTTCCTTCAGCTCCTCCTGGCGGCAGGCCATCAGAAAGGAGGCCCCCCCCATGGAGAAAAAAACTTTGCTTACCGCCCCCGTCAAACGGTGGCTGGCCGCGGCGGCGGCGCTGATGCTGTTGCTGGGCGGCACCCTGGCAACCAGGAATATCCTGAACCCCAACCAGCGCAACGCCCAAACAACCGCCGGACAGACCAGCGCTGATTACTACTATCCCTCATCCGTAGGCGGCGATTCCGCGCACCGGATGCAGGCAACCGCCGATTACTCCTACGAAAGCGCCATGCCGGACATGGCCATGAAGTCCGCTGTCGGCGGCGCGCCTCAGGCGGTGGAAATCGCCAAAGTAATCCGCACCGTGGATATGACCCTTTCCACCCGGGAGTTTGACGCCGACTACGAGAAAATCAAGAAAGCCCTCGCGGACATGGGCGGCTATATCGAGGATTCCACCCTGTCAGCGGAAGTGCGAACCAGCCGGTATGCCCGCCTCAAACTGCGCGTCCCGGCGGAAAAGCTGGACGGCTTCATCCAGCAGATGCAGTCCGTCGGCCGCTCGGTATCCGTCAGCGAAAGCGCGGAGGATGTCAGCGAAAGATATACTGATGTGGAAACCAGGCTGAAAACCCAGCAGGACAAGATGGCGCGCCTGCAGGAAATGATGAAGAAAGCCCTCACCATTTCAGACCTGCTGGAGATTGAATCCTCCATCGCCGAAACCCAGTACCAGATTGACAGCCTGTCCGGCTCCCTCAAGGGGATGGAAAGCAAGGTCAACTACTCCACCGTATCCATCTACCTGCGGGAAGAACTGCCCAGCGACATCGTGGAAATCAAGGAAGCCACCCTGGGCGACCGCATCTCAAGCGCGCTGCAAACCATGTGGGAAGGGCTGCAGGCCTTCTTCAGCGACATGCTGGTATTCCTGGTCGTCATGCTGCCCTTCATCCTGGGCATTGCCCTCATCGTTGTAATCGTGAAAGCCCTGATTAAAAGGAGGAAGAAGAACAAATGAAAAAGATACTGATCGTCCTGCTGGCGGCCGTGCTGGCGCTGTCCCTGGCTGTCCCTACCCTGGCGGAGGAGGACACGCATATTATCCGCGTCAACGGCACGGCAAGCGTTTCCCTGGCGGCTGATACCGCCACCTTGTACCTGGGCGCCGCCACCAGGGAGCAAACGGCGGAGGAAGCCCTGAAGAACAACACGAAGGTCATGGCGGACATCCTGGCCGCCGCTGAAAAAGCCGGCATCCCCAAGGAAGACATCATTACCAGCCAATACAATGTGCAGATTATTTCCAACATGTACGGCTACGCCACCGAGTCGGGCGGGCTGGAATACGAAGTCAGCAACGTGCTGTACATCACCGTGCGCAACCTGGAAAACCTGAGCGCTGTCATTGACGAAGCCACCAAGGCGGGCGCCAACAACATCTACGGGCTGGAGTTCTCCAATTCAAAAACCACCCAGGCCTATGAAAAGGCTATGACCCTGGCGGTGGAAAACGCCAAAGCCAACGCCCAGGTGCTGGCGGCTGCGGCGGGACGCACTTTGGGCGAAGTGGTCCGCATCGAGGACATGGGCACCTACCGCGGCGGCTACGGCCTGGCCAACAACATGGAAATGCTGGACGCCTCCGCCAAAGGCGCGGCAATTGTCAGCGGCGATGTGTCCGTTACCTCCAACATCGTCATCGAGTTTGAGCTGGCCAAAGCCCCCTTGCTGCCATAAGGCAATCCAGGCACAGGCACGGCTGAAAGCTGCCCAAATACAAACGGCCCCTCCAAACCGGAGGGGCTGTTCCTTTGAACACTTTATTACCTGCCCTAATATGCCGCCGTTATGGTATAATTCTAAGCAGCGACAAAGGGCTTGATAGGAGACATTATGTATTACCAAACCACGTATCCATCCCCACTGGGCACCCTCACCATCGCCTGCGGCGAGGGGGGTGAAAACCTGGTGGGCCTTTGGCTGGAAGGGCAGAAGTATTTTGGGGGCAGCCTTCCCGTGTCTATGGAAACAAAGGACGATATCCCCCTGTTCAACAGCGCAAAGCAATGGCTTGCCAGGTATTTCGCGGGGGAAAAGCCCGCCCTGTCAGAGCTGCCCCTGGCGCCCCAGGGCAGCTCCTTCCAGCAGGCGGTATGGGCCATCCTGCGGGACATTCCCTATGGACAGGTATGTACCTACGGGGACATCGCCCGAAAACTGGCGCATGTGCAGGGAAAGGCATCCGTCTCCGCCCAGGCGGTGGGCGGCGCCGTGGGGCACAATCCCCTTTCCATCCTGATTCCCTGCCACCGGGTGGTGGGGTCGGACGGCAGTCTGACAGGGTACGCGGGGGGCATTGCAAAGAAAATCCAGCTGCTGGAACTGGAAGGGGTGGACACCTCCCGATTCTCCATCCCCTCGAAAGGAACAGCGCTGTAAAGCCGAATCCCATGGATTTTCCGCTTACCCATCCTCCCGCAGCAGGGTGATATGCTGCCTGTCAAATGCCAGCACACCCTCGTCCCGCAGCCGCTGCAGCATCCGGGACAGGGAGGTGCGCTGCACCCCCAGTTGGGCGGCCAGCGCTTTTTTGCTGACGGGCAGCAAGATCTGGCGGCTGCCCTGCCTGCGTGTCTCCGCGGCCAGGTAGTTCATCACCCGCTGGCGCACCGGCACATTGGCGTAGTTTTTCAGCTTTCCCTCCAGAATCACCGCGTTGTCCGCCACATACCCCAGGTATTGCTCCAAAAATGCCTGATTCAAGTGGAACAGGGACAGCAAAGTCTCCTTGTCCGCGCTGAGGATGCGTGCCTTTTGGGTCACGCTGACCGTCATGTGGTAGACAGGATCTTTGGAAAACAACAGGTTTCCGCCGATACAGTCGCCCCGCTGAAAAGCCGCGATGGTCATAACCTCCCCGGCAGCGTCGACGCGCTCCACCGCTAGGCTGCCTGAGAGGATGATCTCCAGTTCCCGGCAAGCATCCCCCTCCATGTGCAGCAGCCTGCCCTGGGGATGGACGGACAGGCGCATGTTTCCCGTCTCCAGCAACTGAAGCAGGTCTTTCTGGGAAAAAGGGGACAGCAGGGGGATCCCCATCATTTCTTTCACGGAATCTTTCATCCTATCCTCCAAGTGTTACCATGGTAACACTTTTTTTCTTTCCCTTCCAGTACAATCTTCTGGTATGAATGTTTGGGAGGTTGTTATGAAAAAAGCCGCACCTCTGATTAGAATCGCCTTTCTGGTCTTGTTTTTTATCCTGCTCAGGAACCGGCTGCTGCTGCTGGTCTGGCTAGGTCTGTACCTAGTAAGCCTGATTTTTCCCCTTCTGTTCGGCAAGCGCCTGTACTGTGTGCTGGCCTGTCCCATGAATACCCTGATGGTATGGATGATGAAGCTGAAAGTCAAACTGGGCCGGGGCAATAAACCCGCCCCCAAATGGCTTGGGGGAAAGAAAGCCGCCAATATTTCCCTTGCGGCTACCATCGCTCTGTTTTTTCTGTCCCGCAAATTACTGGGCAGGGATTTGCCGGTGATGCTTCTCTGGATGCTGGTTTCCGTGCTGCTTACCTGGAACCATCACCCCGATGTGTTCCACGACCAGCTGTGTCCCTACGGGGTTGCCCAGGGATGCCTGGCGAAGAAATCCCTCCTGTCCGAGGTGGACCGCAGGGAAGCGAACAACTACCAGGGCTTTACCGCCTCCGTGCTGGGCGGCGGGCCCGGAAAGGATAAACCTGGCATACAGAAGCAGCAAGGGTAAGCGCTTTCGGCCCATCCTATCGTATCGACAAAATGAAAGAAAAAGACAGCCGCGGGGCTGTCTTTTCGTTTCGTTCTTAATCATGCGGAGAGTTTATTTCTCCTTGTTGTTCAGGTGCCGGGAGTAAGTGCCCTTTGTAATCTCCTCAATAAAGGCGTCTGGGTAGCGCAGGCCTGGCTGCTGGCGTACTTCCTCCACGGCGGCTTGGTTGTCATAGGGCAGGTTGACAAAGGTGAAGTCGAGCGGGGCGGTGATGTCCTCCTCGTCCCCCTCCAGGATGGCGTACTGGATATGGGTTACCCCCAGGCTGTTGCCCACGCTGCCGGTGTTAAACAGCAGGCCGCAGTCCAGGGTGCGCAGCCCCTGCCGATGACAGTCGGCATAGCCCACCACCTGACAATCCGGCTGAAACAAAGGGGCAAGGCTGGCCGCCTCGTCATGGATGAAGGGAATGCTCTTGGTGACCGGCCGCCCGTGCAGCAGGCGGATGTGCTTGCCGCTTAATACCAGATGCTTTTCCAGGGGGAATTCCTGCAGCCGCTTCAGCCGCTTTTCGCCTAGCTGCTCGTGGTAGAAGAAATCGTTGCAGAAATGGCGGTTGCCCACCCCTTCGTCCCAGTTGCCCCGCAGAATCACGTCGCAGTTGGCCGCCGCCCAGTCAAAGGTGCGGTCGGAGGAGGGGCCTTTGCCCACGATGTCCCCCAGGCACCAGAGCTTATCCAGGTTTCGGCGATGGATATCCTGCTCCAGGCGGCTCACCGCCGTCATGTTGCCGTGCAGGTCCGCGATCAGACCGATTCTCATGCGTTGCCTTCCGCCGCCTGGGTCAGCCAGTCAAACAGGCGCATCTGGGCAGCGCTTTTTTCAAACAGGGATTCCGGGTGCCACTGCACCGCCAGACAGGGACGGCCGTCCGCGAACTCCAGCGCCTCCACCATACCGTCCGGGGCGTGGGCTGAGGCGACAAGCCCCTGTCCAATCTTCTTTACCGCCTGGTGGTGGCGGGAGTTGACCATCACCCTGTTTTCGCCCATTACTTTGGCCAGCAGAGTGCCGGGGGTCAGGGCCACTTCGTGGATGTCCGCGTCCCGCAAACTGAATTGAGCGTGGTCAATGCTGGTATCCACCATGTTTTCGATATCCTGGTGCAGGGTGCCTCCGTCCAGGCAGTTGAGCAGCTGAAAACCCCGGCACACAGCCAGCAGGGGCTTGCCGTTTTCCAGGGCGTAGCGCATGATAAACAATTCCTGGTCATCCCGCAGCCGGTTGGGGATATTGGTCAGGGGATGCTTCGGTTCCCCGTACAGCTGGGGATCCATATCCACCCCGCCGGGAAACAGCAGGCCGTCCACAGCGTCCGCCATCTTTTGCCAGGTTGTTTCATCCCCGCCGATGGGCAGGATCAGGGGCACGGCGCCGGCCGCGAGCAGGGCGCGCACATAGTCATTGGGCAGATTGGAACGCAGCCTTGTTTCGTCCCAGTCCGCGCATATCCCGATGATGGGCATAGCATGTCCTCCGTTATTTGTCTTGCACGCCCCAGTATATCCGTCCCCGTGGGGTTTGTCCAGACGGGGGAGAAGCCTTTTTATGAGGGAAATTTAATTTGAATCAAGTCCCCTGGTATGCTATAATTTTCAATGAATATGCGGAAGGTTTTTGGAGTCCGCCGGGAGGGAAACATGGCCAAAAAATACAGTCAATCCAAATCACCCATCAAAGGCATCATCATCGGCGCCATTGCCGCCGGTGTCACGGCCCTTGTCTATTCGGGTGTCTTTCCCCTGTATAAACTGGGGCATTACCTCAGCATGGGCGCTTTATCGGCGCTGACGGGGTATATTGGTTATATCATGGGTTCGGGCCTGGACACCACCAAGGAAGCCCCCAAGCAGCAGGAACTGCCGCTGACGGGCAATGAAACGGTGGACCGCCTTGTGCAGCGCGGCCAGGATATGCTGACCCAGATCCGCAAGGAGAATGACCGCATCCCCGACCCTGTCCTGTCCCGGCAGATGGACGAAATGGAATCGGTCAGCAACAAGATTTTCCGCACCGTTATTGAGCAGCCCGGCAAAGCCCCGCAAATCCGCCGTTTTATGGATTATTATCTGCCCACCACCCTCAAAATGCTCTCCAGCTACCGCCGGATAGAGGAACAGAAGGTACAGGGCGATAACGTGGCGGATACCAAGAAGAGAATCGAGGACGCCATGGATGTGGTGCTCTCGGCTTTTAAAAAACAGCTGGATACGCTGTACCGGGACGATATGCTGGATGTCTCCACAGACATTGACGTGTTGGAAACCATGCTGAAGCAGGACAGCCTGATCAGCGATGAAATGAGTATGAAAACCAGCTCGGCTGCCGGCGCAAGCGCCCAGGCCGTACAACAAAAGGAGGAATAACCCATGTCTGAACAACCCATTCAGCCCGTAGATACGAAGGAAACCCCCAAGGTTCCCGTGCTTACCCTCAACCCCGAGGCGGGGGACAAACTGCAGGTGGAGCAGGCGGTGCAGCAGCTGGAGCAGCTGGAAACCGCCCAGAAGGAAAACCCCGTCGCCCCCGACGCGCAAAAGGCCATCGCCATGCAGTTTGATTCAGCGCTTACGGAAGAAGAGCGCAAGACGGTGGACGAGTTCGCCTCCAAAATCAACATTGAGGATCCCGCCCATGTGATGCTCTACGGCGCGGACGCACAGAAGAAGGTGTCCGAGTTTGCCGACAGCATCCTGGCCGGCGTCAAGAATAAGGACGCGGGCAATGTGGGGGATATGCTGTCCAGCCTGATTGGTGAACTGAAAACCTTCGAGGATTCCGCCGAGGAGCCCAAGGGCATCCGCAAGTGGTTTGTCAGCGCTGAGAAGCATGTGGAAAGCCTGCGCTCCCGCTTTGACGATGTGTCCAAGAATGTGGAAAACATCGCCGGCATGCTGGAAAGCCATCAGGTGCAGCTGCTCAAGGATGTATCCATGCTCAACCACCTCTACGACATGAACCTGGATTACTTCAAAGAGCTCACCATGTACATCGCCGCCGGCGAAAAGCGCCTGAAGGAAGTGCGGGAAACCGACCTGGTTGCCCTGCGCGCCAAAGCCCAGGAAACGGGCGACGCCATGGACGCCCAGAAAGCCGGGGATTTGGACGCCGCCCTGGACCGGTTCGAGAAAAAGCTTCACGACCTGAAGCTGACCCGTCAGATCAGCCTGCAGATGGCGCCCCAAATCCGGCTGCTGCAGAACAACGACTCCCTGCTGATCGAGCGCATCCAGTCCACCCTGGTCAACACCCTGCCATTGTGGAAAAACCAGATGGTGCTTGCCCTTGGCCTGCAGCATACCCAGGCGGCTGTCAAAGCCCAGCGCGCCGTCACCGACATGACCAATGACCTGCTCAAGAAGAACGCCGAGAAATTGAAGATGGGCACCATTGAGACCGCCCGGGAATCCGAGCGCAGCATTGTGGACATCGAGACCCTGGTGCAGACCAACCAGTCCCTCATCGACACCATGAACGAAGTGGTCAAGATTCAAGCTGAAGGCCGCCAGAAGCGCATCGAGGCCGAAAAGACCCTCTACGAAATGGAGAAGGAACTGAAAAACCGCATGATCAACGGCTAAGGAGATTCGTTCATTGCGACGTAAATCAACTGCCATTGCCGCCCTATTGCTGATGCTGGTCTTACTGGCATCAGCTCTTGGCATTGGCGCGTATAAAGGCTGGGCGGAAGAATACCGCCAGGTGCTGGACGCCCAGTCCTCCCTGGTGGACATGCTGACCGCCCGCAGGGAAGTGGGCTACAACATCGCCACCGTGGCCAAGCGGCACATCAGCCCCGATGACCCGCTGCTGCAATCCATCCGGGAAAGCCTGCAGGTGCTGGAAAGCGGGGAGTCTCTGCCCAGGAAGGCAGCCGCCAACCAGCGGCTGGCCGCCGATGCCCAGCAGGTGCTAGGTAAGCTGGAATCCCTCTCCTCAGTGCAAAACGACGAGCGGGACAGCATGTATGTGGAAAACCTGCTGCCCCAGGCGCTGGAGCAAAGCGCCCAGTGGACCCAGGAAACCCTGTACAACCAGCGGGCGTTAAGCTTCAACCAGGGGCTTCAGGGCAGCTTCAGCGGCATGATTGCCCGTTTGCTGGGCGTGAAGGAAGCGGAGTTCTTCCTGCCGCCCGGGGAGGATAAGCCATGAAGAAATGGACCATTCTGCTCTTGCTTGTGCTGTTGTATGTCCTGTTGCTGCCAGCCCAGGCTTCCTTCCTGGCCGCGGATGATACCGCCGCCGTGCTGACCGAGGAAACCCGTGAAGACCTGGAAGAATTGAGCCGCCGGCTGCAAAACAGGACAGGCATCCGCCTGCAGGTGGTTACCCGCCATTTCCTGGGGGGCGGCAACAAAGCGGCTTATGCCAAATCCCTGCTGGAATCCGCCCCCGATCCGGATAATACCCTGCTGCTTTTAATGGTTATCGGGGAAGAGGATTACACCGCGGTCACCGGTGCCTACGCGGGGCAGATGATCAGCGCCGCTTTTCTGGATACCCAATTGGCAACCGCCTTCCGCCCCGCCTACATGCAGCGGCAGTACAGCGAAGCGGCGGGCAAGTTCATGCTGGCCGCGGCCCGGCAAATTGCCGCCAGTTCGGGCGAACGCCTGGACACCAGCGGCTTGTTTGGCGAAAACGCCTACGCCACTCAGGCACCTAAACAGGAAGAGCCGGACAGCGCCTACTGGTGGGAGGATTTCTTTACCGAGTCCGCCCCGGTGGACCATGACGAGCAGCTCAGAACCCGCAGGCAGATGGAGGATATCAGCGGGCTGAGCTTTTGGAACCTGGTGGTAATCGCTTTTGTGCTCTATTTTATCTTCGGCCGGGGGAAAAAGAACTGGGATGGATGCGGCTGCGGGTGCGGCCCATTCAGCTATCTGCTGGCGGTTTTCGGCCTGGCGGATTTGTTTGGTTTAAGGAAGAAATAAGATGCGTCTGATGATGATCAGCCTGGACGCCTGTTTCCAGCGGGACGCCCAAACGCTGCTGGCCTTGCCCAATCTGGGGGCCCTGGCGGCGGAGGGCGTGTTTTGCGACAATGTGCGGACCATCTATCCCACCCTCACCTACCCCATCCATACCAGCATCATCACCGGCTGCTATCCGGACAGGCACGGCGTCGGCCATAACGAGAAGTACGCCCCCGACGACGCCCCGGGCCTTCGGCCCTGGTACTGGGACGAAGCGGACATCCAGGTGCCCACCCTGTTCAGCGCCGCCTACCAGGCAGGGCGGGAGGTGGCCACCCTGCTGTGGCCGGTGACGGGCCACTCCCGCGGCATCAAGTATAATTTTCCCGAGGCCCTGGCCATGCCCTGGGAAAACCAGGTGCTCAAGGTGCTCAAGTACGGCAGCGCCTGGTGGCTGCTGAAAAACGAGATCAAGTTCGGCAAGCAGCGGGTGTCCAACAAACAGCCCTACCTGGACAGGTACGCCACCCTGCTCACCGAGCAGCTGATTTACCGCCAATACGCCGACGAGTCGCCCGAATTCGAGGAAAAGGATGTTAAACCCTCCCGCAGGCGCATGGGGCAGAACATGCCCGACATGCTGGCGCTGCACCTGGTGGATTGCGACGCCATGCGCCACGAGTACGGGGTCAGCAGCCCGGAGGCGGAGGCTTCCCTGGTGCGTCTGGATCAGCTGGTAGGCCGGGTTCTGCAGGCGCTGGAGTACCGCAAAGCCAGGGAAGACACCATCGTGGCGGTGGTGTCCGACCATGGGCAGGACGATGTCACGGAAAGCGTGGATTTGAACGCGCTGTTCCGGCAAAACCAGGTGCCCTGCCAGGCGCATACCCTGGGCTTTGGCGCCTACATCCGCTGCGAGCGGGCTGAGGTGGCTAGGGTGTACCAGTATTTGTCCGACCATATGGACGAGTATTCCCTTTCCCATGTCTACTCGCGCCAGGAACTGCGGGAACTCCACGCGCCGGAGGATGTGCTGCTGGCGGTGGAAGCCCAGCCCGGGGTGGAAATCCTGGAAAGCGGGGACATGCAGCCCCACCGCGCCAACCATGGCTTTGGGCTGCACCACCCCGGCGCCCGCACCCTGTTGTGGCTCAGCGGCCCCATGTTCAAAAAGAACGCCCGGCTGACGCAGGCCAGCGTCGTGGACATCGCCCCCACCCTGGCGGAGGCGGCTGGCTTGTACTTCCCTCCCTGCCAGGGGCGCGTGCTCAGAGAAACATTCCGCTGAAAGGAGTAAGTGTATGACAGGCTTTATCACCGTCACCTATTTTTACCAGTCCACTTTCGCCGTGGCGGTGGGCAAAACGCTGCTTGTGTTCAGCTACCACGAAAACAACCAGGAGAATAAAGCGGGCATCCCCATCACCGACCAGGACTTCAGCGGTTTTAACAACATCCTGGTGTTCATCCCCATGGCCTCCGCCGTGCACATGGACGAGGTGGTGTTTTCTTGGAAGCCCTCCTTCCCCATTACCTACATCGCCTCCCAGGATTTGAAGGGCAAGGTGCCCGAGCGCAGCAACATCCGCTTTGTTCAGGAGGGGGATTCCTTTTCCGTGGCGGACGCTGCCATCAGGGTGTGCGGCGCTACGGATGAAGGGGTGTCCTTTCTGGTGAAAACCCACGGGGTCAGCGTGTTCCACGCGGGGGATCTGAACCTCTGGCACTGGCGGGAGCAGAGCAGCCCCCAGGTGATAGCCAAGGCGGAGCAAACCTTCTACGAAACGGTGGAGCGCATCCCCCATGAACCCCTGGATGTCTGCATGTTTCCTCTCGACCCCAATCAGGGCGGCTATTACGACGCGGGCGCCAACCACATCATCATGACCCTCAAGCCCCGGGTCTTTTTCCCTATGCACTTTGGCAACCGCAGCGAAATCGCCCAGGATTACGCCCGGCGCATGCACTCCCGGCGCACCAATGTGACGGCGCTTACTACCCCCAGGGAAACGGCGCAGATCGACCTGTCCCGCAACCCGCCTGTGGTTCTGCAGATGACGGGGGAAAGCCAGCAGGGGGAACTGCCGGACAAACTGGTATCCCTGAGCACCTATCTGGAGGACAATCCCTTCGCCGAAACCGACCTGCCCGTCAACCTGCAGGAGGAGCCCCGGGAATAGCGCTCTTTGCGTTTTTCCCCAGGGTCACAAGGCGCGCCTTGGCGCCTGAAGGCCCTCTTCTTTATCTTTGCTGGAAAATATGGTATAATTTGTACGAAAAGAAGTGTAAAGAGGAACAGTCATGGATTTTAACAACCTCAATCCGATGCAGCGGCAGGCTGTGGAAAATCTCAACGGCCCGCTGCTGATTATCGCCGGCGCGGGCAGCGGCAAGACCCGCACGATGACCTTCCGCATCGCCCACCTGATGGAACAGGGGGTTTCCCCCTACAGCATCCTGGCCCTTACTTTTACCAACAAGGCGGCCAAGGAAATGCTCAGCCGTGTGGAGGAACTGGTGGGCGACAAAGCCCAGCAGGCCTGGATTGGCACCTTCCACTCCATCTGCGTGCGGGTGCTTCGGCGGGATATTGAAAAGCTGGGCTACCAGCGCTCCTTTGTCATTTACGATGATGATGACCAGATGCGCATCCTCAAGGATATTTACAAGCAGATGGACATCGACGACAAGCTGATTCCCCACCGGGAGATGCGCAGCATCATTTCCGACGCCAAAAACCGCCTGCTGACAGCGGATGAGTGGTTCAAGGAATCCCATAAGGATTTCCGCTCCCAGCGCATCCACGATATTTTCGCTCAATATGACCAGCGCCTGCGCAAGGCTAACGCGCTGGATTTTGACGATCTGATTTCCCACACCCTCCAGCTTTTTGTGGACCATCCTCCCGTGCTGGCCCATTACCGCCAGCGCTTCCAGTATGTCCATGTGGACGAGTATCAGGACACCAACTTTGCCCAGTACTCCCTGGTGCGTTTGCTTACGGAGGAAAGCCGCAACCTGTGCGTGGTGGGGGATGACGACCAGTCCATTTACGGCTGGCGTGGGGCGGACATCCGCAACATCCTGGAGTTTCAGAAGGATTTTCCCGACGCCAAGGTGGTCAAGCTCGAGCAGAATTACCGCTCCACCTCCACGATTTTAGACGCTTCCAACCAGCTGATTGCCAACAACACCGGCCGCATGGAAAAGAAACTGTGGACGGACATCGGCGAGGGCGAGCCCATCCGCTTTTATGAGGCGGGGGACGAGCAGGAGGAAGGCGCCTGGGTGTGCGAGCGCATCCGCCGCCTGCACAAACTAGAAAAGGTGCCTTATTCCCAGATGGCGGTGCTCTACCGCATGCACGCCCAGAGCCGCGTGCTGGAAGAAATGCTCATGCGCGCGGGCATCCCCTACCGGGTGTTCGGCGGCACACGCTTCTACGACCGCAAGGAAATCCGGGACGCCCTGGCTTATCTGCGCCTGCTGATCAACCCCCAGGACGATGTGTCCCTCAAGCGCATCATCAATGTGCCCAAGCGCAGCATCGGCGACGCCACCGTCGCTCTGCTGGAGGAAGAAGCCATCAGCAAGGATGTGCCCCTCTACATTGTGCTCAACGATATGCCCGACACCCTGTCCTCCCGTCCCCGCAAATGCGTCATGGCCTTTACCGAGCTGTTCAACCGCCTGCTGGCGATGAAGGAAGCCATGCCTCTGGTGGACTTTGTGGAGATGATGCTCAAAGAAACAGGCCTGCTGGCCCAGTACGAAAACACCAACGACGAGGAGCTCATCACCAAGCACGACAACCTGATGGAGTTTTTGGGCGCCGTGCAGGAGTTCCAGAACCAGTCCGAGGAAAAGACCCTGGAAGCCTTCCTGGAAAACGCGGCGTTGGTTACGGATCTGGATATGCAGGGGGAAACCCAGCAGTACGTCACGCTGATGACCATGCACTCCGCCAAGGGGCTGGAGTATGACGTGGTGTTTATCACCGGGCTGGAGGAAGGGCTGTTCCCCTCCCATCGCTCCATGCAGAATGATGATCGCCTGGAAGAGGAGCGCCGGCTCTGCTATGTGGGCATGACCCGGGCGCGGCGCTACCTGCACCTGTCCCTGGCCAGGCGGCGCATGCTGTTCAACCAGATTTCCTACGGCGACCGCAGCCGTTTCCTGAAAGAGATGCCCAAGAGCCTGATGACGGACGTATGGGGCAAGGCCATGCGCAAGCACTTTGGCAAGGACGAGGAACCCAGGGACGCCTACCAGCGCCCGGCGCCCCGTCCCCCGAAGATGAGCTTTGGCGCCCCCGGCATCGGCCAGAAACTCAGCGATATCCCGGGCGTTACTAAGGGGTTTGTCCCCTCCGTCGCCCGCAAGGCGGAAGCGCCGCCCCAGGTGTTTGAGAAGGGCGACCGGGTGCTGCACAAGAAGTTCGGCGAGGGCACCGTGCTGCAGGTGGAGGGGAAGGGCAGCGAAGCCCGCATCACCATTTCCTTTACCGCGTACGGAGAGAAACAGTTTGCCCTGAGCATCGCCCCCATTGCCAAAATAGAGTAGGTGACAAGGATGGATCAATATACCATGCGTCAACTCGTGGACCGTCTCAATGAGACGGCCCACGCTTACTATGTACTGGATACACCCCTTATCAGCGACCACGAGTGGGACGCTTTGTACGACCGCCTGGTGCGCTTGGAACAGGAAACGGGGGAGCGGCTGCCCGATTCTCCCACCCGCCGGGTTGGGGGCGAGCCCCTGGCCGCTTTCCGACAGCATCGGCATATGAACCGCCTGTGGAGTATGGACAAAGCCCAGTCCCCCGGGGAACTGAATGCCTGGTTCGACCGCATGGAAGCCATGCGTTTAAAGACCGAAGGCTTGCCGCCCCTGCGCTTTGGGGTGGAGTATAAGCTGGACGGCCTGCGCCTGTGCCTTACCTACCGAAACGGCCAGCTGGCGGAAGCTGCCACCCGGGGCAACGGCGTTGTGGGGGAAGCGGTGCTGCCCCAGGCGCTCACCATTCAGGATGTGCCTCTGCTGATCCCCTATCAGGGGGAGGTGGAGGTGGACGGCGAAGTCATCATGCGCCTGTCGGTGATGAAGAAATACAACGAAACCGCCGAGGAAAAGTTAAAGAACGCCCGCAACGCCGCCGCCGGCGCCCTGCGCAACCTGGATCCCCGGGTCACCGCGGCCCGCAGGCTGTCCGCGTTTTTCTACGGGGTCAACACCATCCAGAACCCGCCCTACACCACCCAGCAGGGCATGCTGGATTTTCTCAAGGCAAATGGCTTTCCCATCAGCCCTTTCTATCTGGAAAGCGGCAGCAGGGAAGCTGTGCTCGCGGCCATCAGCCAGGTGGAAAGCGACCGCCATCATCTGGATTATATGACCGACGGCGCGGTAATCAAGATTACCGACTACGCCACCCGGGAAGCCTTTGGCTACACGGACAAGTTTCCCCGCTGGGCCATCGCCTACAAGTTTGAGGCCGAGGAAACCACCACTACCCTGGAGAAAGTCACCTGGGAGGTGGGGCGCACCGGCAAAATCACCCCCCTTGGTCATGTGCAGGCGGTGGACTTCAACGGCGTCACCGTGCGCAAGGCTACGTTGAACAATTATGACGACATCCTGCGCAAGAACCTCAGCCTGGGGGCGACGGTCTGGATCCGCAGATCCAACGATGTCATCCCCGAAATCACCGGCCATGTGGAGGACGGCATTGCCGGCACCCCCATCCACAAACCGGAGTATTGCCCTGGCTGCGGCACTCCTTTGGTGGAAACGGGGGCCAATTTGTTCTGCACAAACCGGATCAACTGCCGCCCCCAGGTGGTGGCGCGGCTGACGCATTTTGCCTCCCGCAACGCCATGGACATCGCCACCCTGTCGGATAAAACGGCAGAGCAGCTCTACGACAGCCTGGCGGTGCGCGAGCCGGCCGACCTGTACGCCCTCACCAAGGAACAGCTGCTGACGCTGGAAGGCTTTAAGGATAAAAAGGCGGATAACCTGCTGGAAGCGCTGGCGAACAGCAAACAGTGTCAGCTGGATGCCTTCCTGTTTGCCGTGGGCATCCCCAACATCGGCAGGGTTACCTCCCGGGATATTGCCCAGCACTTTATCACCCTGCAAGGGGTGCGGCACGCAACCTTCGAGGAGCTGCGCCAGATTCCCTCGGTGGGGGATGTGATTGCCGCGGCCATTGTGGATTTTTTCAGCGACCCGGTCACCAACGGAATCATCGACCGTCTGCTGGAAAGGGGCGTCATCCCCAGCGACATGCAAGCCCCGGGGGAGAGCGCGGCCCTTTCCGGCCTTACCTTTGTGGTGACGGGCACCCTGCCCACCCTGTCCCGCCAGGAGGCGGAGGAGCTGATCCGCAGCAACGGCGGCACCGCCTCGGGCAGCGTCAGCCGCAAGACCAGCTACCTGCTGTGCGGTGAAAACCCCGGCAGCAAGCTGACCAAGGCGGAAACATTGGGCGTGCCGGTGATTGACGAGGAAGCCCTGCGAAAGATGATCGGATAATTCCAGGTTACAACCGCGAAAAATTATGCATATAAAAAAGGAGCCCCCTGGGGAGCTCCTTTTTGTTTGGCTGTCTTACTTGATTTCGACTTTGGCGCCGGCTTCTTCGAACAGCTTCTTGATCTTTTCGGCTTCGTCCTTCTGCACGCCTTCCTTGATGGCCTTGGGGGCGGCTTCGACGAATTCCTTGGCTTCCTTCAGGCCCAGGCCGCTGACGACTTCGCGCACAACCTTGATAACCTTGATTTTCTCGGCGCCCACATCGGTGAGGACCACGTCAAACTCGGTCTTTTCTTCGGCGGCGGCAGCGGGGGCAGCGCCGGCGGCGGGGGCGGCGGCAACAGCGACGGGGGCGGCGGCGGACACGCCGAATTTCTCTTCCAGGGCCTTGACCAGTTCGGCCAGCTCCAGTACGGTCATGCTCTCAATTGCGGACAAAATTTCTTCGCGGTTCATGTGATTTTCCTCCAATTAATTTCTGTTTTTTTGATGTAGGGGTTAGGCACTTTCCTTTTGCTGACGTACGCTATCCAAAGCATAGACCAGCGAGCGCAGCGTGGCGCTGAGTACGCCGACGAAGTTGGTGATGGGGGCGTTCATGCTGCCCATCATCTTGGCAATCAACACCTCGCGGCTTGGCAGCTTGGACAGGGCGCGCACTTCGTTGGCGTCAATGGCGCGGCCGTCGATGATGCCGGCTTTGATTTGCATCTTCTTGACATTCTCTTTGTCAGCGTCGATGAAATCGGTGATGATTTTCGCGGGGCTGACCGCGTCGCCAAAGGCGAAAGCGGAGGGGCCCAGCAGATGCTCATCCATGCCCTCGATTTTTAGGTCGTCCAGGGCGCGGCGCACCAGGGTGTTCTTCAGCACGCAGTAGTCCACATTGGCTTCGCGGAACTTGCTGCGAAGGTTGGTAATCTGTTCTACCGTGATGCCGGAGAAGCTGACCACCACCATGCTCTCACTGTTTTTGATTTTGTCGGAGATCTCGGTGACTGCTTGCTTTTTCAGCTCCAGATTCTTGCTCATTGTTACACCTGCTTTCAGGCTAAATTAAGAAACCCTTGTGCGCGGCACAAGGGCATAATTACTTACGCTTCTCGCACCTCGGCGGGCGGCATTGCCTTTGAACGCTTGCGCGTACCTGCTGTCTATGGCACTGGCTTCTTCAGCCAAGAAGTAAAATACCATGCCGGACGCCTTTTGTCAACTGTTTGTGTGAAATTTTCATCCCATCCGCATTGACACCAGTTAAGCCCTGTGGTACAGTTTGCGGGAATAAAGCATGAAAGGAGTTGGCGGATATGAGGAAGATGATGAAACAATGGAAATCTGTATCCGCGTGGCTCCCGGCATAGCGGTGTATTCAGGTGGTGTTTAGGCGTCCGGGAGAAAAATCGACCGGGCGCTTTTTGCTGCCCTGAAAGGATGCAATGGAAAAATACACCGGAATCATCAGCGCGCAGTACCAGAACCTGTATCAGGTGTACTTGCCGGGCAATCAACAAACCATCTCCGCGCGCCTGAGCGGAAAAACCAGGCGAAGCTTGCGGCAGGCAGCAACCATGCTGGTTACCGGCGACAGGGTGCTGCTGGACAGAAATTCGGACCAGTTAGGCGAAGGGCTGATTATGGACACCCTTCCCAGGAACAATCTGCTCAGCCGCAAGGAAGCGGGCCTGAAAGGACGCAGCCAGCCCCTGGCCGCCAATGTGGACGCGGCGCTGATCTGCACCTCCATGAATGAGGAGTTCAACATCAGCCGCCTGGAGCGTTACCTCGCCCTGGCCGACGGAGCAGGCATTGAGGCCTGGCTGCTGCTGACCAAGGTGGATATCACAGCGGACACCGCCCCTTACCTTGCCAGGATCGCATCGCTGAAACCAAGGCGGAAGTATATCCTGTGCTCCTCCATGACCGGTCAGGGCGTGGAGGAAGTGCGCAATATCGTCAGCGGCGGAAAGACCGCGGTGCTGCTGGGGTCGTCCGGGGTGGGCAAATCCTCTTTGGTCAACGCCCTGCTGGGGGAGGAGCGGCTGGCCACGTCGGAAATCAGCCAATATCAGGCCAAAGGGCACCATACCACCACCACCCGGGAACTGCTCATGCTGCCCGGCGGCGGATACATCATCGATACCCCCGGCATGCGGGAGTTGAAACTAGATACCAGCGATGTACAGGCGGGCTTTCAGGACATTCTGGCTTTGGCTTTGGGCTGCAGGTTCCGCGACTGCCGGCACGCACTGGAGCCGGGCTGCGCCGTGCAAGCCGCGGTGGCGGCAGGAACGCTGGAGGAAAAACGCCTGCGCAACTACCTAAAGCTGCGTCTGGAAGAGGAACGGCTCGCCGCGAAACGGTAATACCCGCAAAGACAATGGACCGCCGCTATGGCGAAAAGAAAAAGAAGAGGCCGCGGCCTCTTCTTTGTAAATGCAGTTCTTATTTCTACGAATGCGCAAGCCGTTGGTTATCCGCGGCGTGCCGTGTCAGCACCAGGGCAAGCCCCAGGCAGCTCAGGGCGCTGAGGGTATACAGCACCAGCGTGGGCAGGGGAAGCTTCTCATAAAACTCCGCGCCGATAACAAAGACCGCGGTAATCAGCAGCATACCCCAGCTGAGGGCGACCCGCTTTGGGGCATGGGGCAAGTCCTTACTGCTCAGGTACAAAAGCACGGCCACCAGCATTACCAGGCACAGCAGCTGATTCACCCGAATAAAGCCGTTGCTTTCCAGGCGCATGTAGTTGTCCCGGTGCAGGGATTCCAGGAACAACTGAGCGCTGGCAATCAGAGCGACCATGCTCAGCCCCCGGCCGCCGGGGCGCTTGACCCGCATGCGGTGCAGCAGGAAAGCAATCATCAGGTAGATAACCCCTTCCATCAGAAACACCGAGCGGTAGGCTTCGCCGAACTCGTTGGACAGACTCAGCAGGAACAAAGGCCCTTCCAGAATTTCCCCGTAGCCTTCCCCGGCCAGGATGGCGCCGCCCTGCAGGAAGGCCATTAACAATGCGCTGGGCGCGGCCAGCCAGTCAAACACCTGATGGAAGGGCTGCTTCGTACATCTGGCGGTCAGAACCCCCGCGAGCAGCAGCCCGCCCAGCATGCCTAGGGTGCTGACGCCCCCTTCCCATATCCGGAAGAAAGGCCACAGCCCCAGGAAAGCGCCGTCTACCGGGTTGTAAAAGACCATCCCCCGGCGGACAACACAATAGATCAGCCTTCCTATCAGCACGCTCAGGGGCAGCCCCCACACCATCAGCATGGAAGGGGTACCCGGCTGAATGCCATGCTTTTTTTGTGTAGTCCATAGCATCAGCCACATGGCGGCAAAGCCCAGGGCGGCCATCAGGCCGTAGCCCTGGATGGTCAGGGAACCGACAGGAAATTGTATCAGCTCAAATGTACCCATCACGGCACCAGGGTGGCAAAGTAGATGATGTCATTGATGTAGCGGGATTTAGCGCCAGGCGCGTTGATCTTGGCGTTGTTGACAATGATGGTGCTGCTGCTGCCCCCGTCCAGGTTGTAGGACAGGACGCAGCCGTTTTCCGCCAGCTGCTGGCCCACTTCCTGGGTGGTCACTGCCATTTCATGCAGCGTCATCCCGCGGGAGTTTTCATTGTCCGGGCCTTCGGTAGCGATCACCAGATAATCCAGCGGCCCCAGCTGGGAAAAAGTGATGCGCTGGGCATAGCCCTGAGCGCCGGTGCTGAAATACTTGTAGTGCTCGTCATCGGGCACCTGGCATTCGTTGTTTTCCACCATCAGGGGGCCAAAGGTCAGCGCGTTGATGGCGGTCAGCCCCTGCTCTTCCATCTCCGCCAGGGCAGCTTCCACATCCTCTTTTGTTTCCGGGCCTTTTAACACATGGAAATCCCCTTGGTTGTCAATCACCAGCACATCCTCCCCCGTGGGACGGTTGCGGTACAAAGTACCCTGGCGGATGGCTACGGACAGGGAATCCATCATGAAAAAATCCCCGTTGATGGCGGCTACGGCGTTGTACCGTTTGGCGATGGAACGCCCCAGGGTGGCCGATTGGGAGGTAAAGCGGCTGGCGGGCGCGGTGCGCAACTGGCTTGCATCGGCGATTTTGATGCGCAGATAAATATAGTTGGTATCGTAAGCGCGGCCTTCCCCGCCCACCACTTCGATGGATGGATCCTTGTACGACATGCCGTCCGCTCCATACAGCGCCTTGTTGGGCACAGGGCCGGGGGAAATGTCGATGGGCAGGGGTGTCCACTTGCTTTCCGCCAGCATGTTGGGGGAAGAAAGCAGCAGCGTCAGCGCCGCCAGCAGAATTACCGCCAGGGCGGTGCGCAAGGAATTGGATTTCATAGATACCTCCAGGAATCAACTTCAAACACAGACGGCGCCGCGCGCCGCCACGGGCATTATACCATCGCCGCCCCGTTGCCGCAATGCCGGAATCAGCCACCTACCAGGCAGGAAAAGCGGAAGAATGAAAGAAATATATAGTATGAAAAATTCATGCTTGACAGGGCAGCGTTCGTCTTCTATACTGCATTCGACTGATATGATTACTGATAAGACTAGATAAACGCTGTTTCTGCGCAGGCGACGAAAGAGGGGAAAAGCGGCCTTGTCGAACAATAAACCAATCACCCAGGCTGTATACGACGGCATCTATGAAGGCATCGTCAACGGCGATATCACCACCAATGACATGCTGACCGAGGGAAAACTGTGCGAGCGCTACGGCGCCAGCAAATCCCCCATCCGGGAGGCGTTGGTCATGTTGTGCAGCCAGAACATATTGCAGAGCATCCCCCGCACGGGGTACCGTTTGCTGCAGATTATGCCCAAAGAGGTGGAAGATCTGCTGGAGGCCCGGGAAGCGCTGGAGCTTTATCTGCTGGAAAAAACCATCCGGGAACTGACCCCCGAAAAAATGGCCAAGCTGACCGCTGTCCACGAGGACAATGTGCGCGACGAGCAGGAGCGCCACTCGGTGCGGGATAACTGGCGGCGCAACATGGCTTTCCATCTGGCACTGGCATCCCTGGGGGACAACGCTCTGTTGCTGGAAGCCCTGCGCCAGCTGCTGCAGTCCTGCGAGCGGGCGGCCACCCAGTATTTCCAGGGCAGAAAAAACCGGGGAGAATACGAAGAACTGCATATCCCCCTGCTGAAGGCAATGGAAGACAGGGACGCTCAAACCGCCTGCGCTATCCTGCGGCGGGACATCCACCAACTATTGTAATTACACCCAAGGAGGAGAGTATATGACCAGGAAACAGCGCGTACTGAACGCCATCAATCACCAGCCGGTAGACCATGTGCCGGCGTACTTCACTACCCACTTCACCAAGGACAAGCACTTTGACCAGCCAGCGGTGGAGGAGCATCTGCGCTTCTTTGATGCCGTCAACCCGGACATCCAGAAAATCATGAACGAGAACCTGGTGCCCAACTACGGCTCCATCAAAACCCCGGCCGACTGGTCCTGCATTCCCCATCTGAACCGCAGCGCCCCCTTCATGCAGCGGCAGCTGGACATGATGAAGAGAATCTATGAGCGCATGGACAAGGACGCTTTCAACATCGGCACCCTCCATGGCACGGTGGCTTCCACCATCCATCCCATCGAGTCCCACTACGGCTACGAGCCGGTACGGGAACTGCTCTGCGCCCACCTGCGGGAGAATGAAACCCCGGTGCTGGACGCCATGAAGCGCATCATGGACGGGATGACAGACCTGGCATTAGCGTTTATCGAACTGGGCATGGACGGCATCCTCTATTCCAGCCTGGGCGGCGAGCGCCATTATTTCACCGATGAAGAGTTTGACAAGTGGATTGCCCCCCTGGACAAGCAGGTCATGCAGGCCGTGAAGGAAGCGGGCGGCCGCGTCATCCTGCACATGTGCAAAACCAACGTGAACTTCGACCGCTACAAGTCCTACGAAGGCCTCTACGACATCACCAACTGGGGCGTGTACGAGGCGGACCTGTCCCTTACTAAGGCGCGCAAGATCTTCCCCACCGGCGCCATCATGGGTGGTCTGTCCAACCACCTGGACGCCGTCATCTGCCAGGGCAGCAAGGATGAAATCCAGCAGGAAGTGCAGAAAATTATTGATGAGGCAGGCAAAACCGGCTTCATCCTGGGCACCGACTGCACCATCCCCACGGGCGTAGCATACAGTCAGTTGCGCATCGCGACAGTCTATGTGAAACAAATATAAGTGTAATATATCCTGATTAACATCCTATACTCTCTATCTTTTTAAGAATTACTCAACGATGGATTGGGTAATTCTTTTTATATTCTAGAAAACCGCCGCGAATCATTTGATCCGCGGCGGTTTGGTGCCGGCGACTGGACTTGAACCAGCACGGTATCGCTACCAATGGATTTTGAGTCCACCTCGTCTGCCATTCCGACACGCCGGCAAGCGTGGCTATTATAAAAGATGTGCTTTTCCTTGTCAAGCGCTACAAGGTTGGTTATACTCTAAAAACGGGCATGAAACGGATGGACAATCCCATACCCCGTTCAAGTAATTGGGTTTCCGCGGGAATCCTGCGGAAAGCCATGGAATCTCCCAATGGAGCAGAAAGAGGAACCATGAAAATAATCGCTGTACTGCTGGCGCTCGCGCTGGTATTTCCAGGGGCTGCTGCCCTTCCTGCCGCCCAGGCACAGGATGTGTACCATGTGGCGGCATCCTTCTATCCCGTGTATGTAATCGCCCAGAATGTGCTGGAGGGTGTGGAGGGGGTGGAAATCACCTCCCTGGCGCCGGGGGTATCCGGCTGCCTGCATGATTATCAGCTGCTGGCGTCCGACATGAAAGCCTTGTCCCAGGCGGATGTGTTTCTCATCAACGGCGCGGGCATGGAAACCTATTTGGATGCTATCAGCGCCCAGATGCCTGGGCTGCCCATCATTGACGCTTCCCAGGGCATTGAGCTGCTGCCCAACGATATCTCCCACGAGGAACATGGACACACCACCGATGACGGGCATGACCACGACCATGGCGAATTCAACAGCCATATCTGGCTGTCTCCCCGGAACGCGGCCATGATGGCGGACAACATGGCCAGAGGCCTTGCCAAGCTGCTGCCTGAACATGAGGAGCGGATGCTGGAAAACGCCCAGAACTTCCTGATCCGCATGACGGCGCTGCAAAAAGAAATTGCCGATGGTCTTAAGGATGTCAAGCGGCGGGATATCGTTACCTTTCATGAGGCGTTCCCGTATTTCGCCAAGGCTTTCGACCTGCATACCGTGGCCGTTATCAATCGGGAGCCTGATCAGCCCCTGCCCCCCTCCCTGCTGGCGGAGGTTACCCAGCAGGTAAAGGAAGCGGGCAATCCGCCCCTGTTTATCGAGGCGCAGTATTCTGACCTGGCCGCCAAGGTTATCTCCCAGGAGACTGGGGCAAAGGTGTTCGAGCTGGATCCCGTGGTTTCCGGCGCGGGCGGCCTGGATGCTTACGAAACAGCCATGCTGAAGAATCTCAAAGTGCTGCAGGAGGCGCTGAACCAATGACACAGGAAAAACAGGGCGGCACGCGCCTGCAGAAATACCTGGCGCTGTGCGGGGTGGCCAGCCGCCGCCGCGCGGAGGAAATGATCCTGGACGGCCTTGTGCAGGTGAACGGCATCACCGTGCGGGAAATGGGGGTCAAGGTGCTGCCGGAGGATGAGGTGCGCGTGCGGGGGGACCTTATCCGCCCGGAGGAAGAGAAGCGCTACATCCTTTACTACAAACCTGTGGGGGAAATGTGCACGGTAACCGACCCCGAGGGACGCGCCACCGTCATGGACCGTTTCCGGGATTTTCCCGTGCGGCTCTACCCCGTAGGCCGGCTGGACTACGACAGCGAAGGTCTGCTGCTGCTGACCAACGATGGGGATTTTGCCGCTTTTCTTACCCACCCCCGCCATGGGGTGGAGAAGGGCTATATCGCTCGGGTGTCCATGGAATTAACCCTGGAGGAAGCCCATGCCCTGCGCTCCGGCGTTATGCTGGACGGGCGACGTACGGCGCCTGCCAAGGTGCGCCTGCTGCGCAAGGACGCGTTTTCCACTGACATTCTGATCACCATCCGGGAAGGCCGCAACCGTCAAATCCGCCGCATGGTGGAGCAGGTAGGCCATCAGGTGGTGCGCCTGAAGCGGGTGCGCTACGGCCAGGTGGAATTGGGCACCCTGCAGCGGGGAGAATGGCGGGATTTAACCCCGCAGGAGGTTGCCTCCTTCCGCGCCCATGGATGAGTTTATCCTGCGCTCCGCCCGTCACATCGCGGCGGAAGCCTGCGGCCGTGTCCTGAAAAAGGGGGATGTGGCGGTGGACGCCACCATGGGCAATGGCCATGATACCCTGCTGCTTTGCCGTCTGGTGGGGGACACCGGCAAGGTGCATGCCTTTGATGTGCAGCGGCAGGCGCTGGAGAATACCCTGGCGCTGCTGCGGCAGCATGGCATGGAGAACCGGGCTGTGCTGCATCTGATGGGGCATGAGAGGATGGGGGAAATGGTTCCCCCGCCTGTCAAGCTGGTGATGTTCAACCTGGGCTGGCTGCCCGGCAGCGATAAAAAGGTGCGCACCGCCTGGCCTACCACCAGGCAAGCGCTGGACACAGCCCTGTCCCTCCTTTGCCCCAATGGGCTATGTGTTGTCTGCGTCTATCCCGGCCACCCCGAAGGGGAGGAGGAGCGGCAGCAGCTGCTTGCCTACCTGCAGGCCCTGCCGCCCCAACAGTACAATGTGCTGCGGCATCAGTTTGTCAACGCCGGGGAACAGGCGCCCGAGTGCGTCCTGATACAAAGGCAGTAATCATTGGTTGTGTAAAAAGGCATCCGCCTATATCGAGGCGGACGCCTTTTTTCATTATTTATAACTTGTCAGAAATTACTTGTTCTCCCCAAAGCCCCAGTTCAGCAGCTGCGTCCACAGGGGGTGGCTTTCATCCAGCACCAGGGTGCTGTTCTGGTTGAAAGCGCCCTTAAGCGCCTGCAGGGAGCGCCAAAAGGAGAAAAACTCCGGGTCGGCGGTGTAGGCTTCGGCGTAGATGGCCAGGGCTTCGGCGTCCGCTTCGCCGCGGATACGGCCGGCTTTGCTCACAGCGGCGGACTCGATGACCCGCGCTTCCAGGTCGGTGTCGGCCACCGCCATCTGGTACTGCTGCTCGCCGTCGCTGCGGGTCTGCTGGGCTACCTTGGCGCGGTCGGCCTTCATGCGGTCGTAGGTGGTTTCCACGTTAGCCTGGGGAAGGATGGTGCGGTGCACCTGGATGTCAGTCACCTCAATGCCCCGCAGCACCATATCCCGGTTGATGGTAACCAGTCCGGTGCTCAGCGCCCGGTTCAGGGCATCCTTGTTGCTGACGAAATCCTCGCTCATCAGCCGGTTGATGGCCTGCACGATGACGGGGTGGATTAAGTTGTCCAGGTGCAGCTCCGCGTTGTACTGGCTGCCCAGTTTTAAAGAGAACAGGGCGGGGTCGGCGATGCGCCACTGGGCGTAGGTGGTGATGTTGTACTGCTTTTTCTCCGCCGTGTTCACCGTCTCGCTGCTGGAGGTGTAGTTGAACAATCGGTCGGGGAACTTCTCCACCTTGTCCATGAAGGGTACCTTTAACTGCACGCCGCTTCCGTGGACAACCTTCACCTGCCCGTCGGCGGTCAGCTCGCCTTTTAACTCCTCGGCGTATTTTTCGTGGAAATGGTTGTTGTCGCTGATGATGATTTTGGTAATCACCCCAAAGCGGCTGACCACGGCTTGCTCCGCTTCGCCCACAATGAAGAAGCACTGGTTCCAGACAAGAGCCAGCAGCAGCACCAGGATGCCCACAATCCACAGGATTTTGGCGTGTTTTTTAAAGAACGCGTTAATTTCCGCGCTGGTCTGGTTGACAGGGCGGTTGGGCTGGTTGCGGTTGAAATTATTGAAAAAATCGTTGCTCATTGCCCCTCACCTCCTGTCACAGCATTCTGCTCGTTCAAGTCCAGCAGCTTCAGCACATCGTTATCGCTGTTGACCACGACAATTTTGCCCGCGCCGCCCAGGATGTCCTCCATGGTCTCAATCATCATGCGGGTGCGGGACACTTCCGGCGCGGCTTTGTATTTCTCCAGCACCGCCTGGAACTGGGCAACCTCGCTCTGGGCGTTGGCGATGGTGGTGGCCTTGTAGGCCAGGGCGCCCTGCTCCATCTCGTAAGCGTTGGCCCGGGCGATGGGCAGCACCTTGTTTTCGTACTGCTGGGCTTCATCCAGCCGGCGGGTCATCTCGTTCTTGGCGTTGTTCACGTCCTCGTAACTGGAGGTAACCTGCTGGGGAACGGTAATGTTCTGGATATGCACGGCGTTGATTTTGACGCCCATCTGGTATTTGTCAATCAAAGCCTGGAAGTCCGGCAGCACCTCGGCCTCGATGGAGTCCTTGTTCAGCAGGGCGTCATCCAGGGAGCGGTTCTGAATGTTGCGGCGCAGGATGGACTCAAACGCCAGGTGCATGGTGCTGGCGGGGTCCTCAACGTCAAAAATGTACTGCTTCACATCCCTTATTGTGTACTGGTAGATGGCTTCCAGCTGCACGATGCTGTTATCGTTGGTCAGCATCACGCTTTCGTCCATCATGTCGGCGTATTCCGCTGAGGAACGGCTGGTGCCGCCCACGGTGGTGCGGTAGCCGTATTCCACATTGTGGATGGCGGAGATGCTCTCGCTGATGACGTGCTGCACAAAGGGGATATGCCAGTAGAGGCCGGGGCCTTTGGTGTCCGTCACCTTGCCAAAGGTGATGACCAGTGCCTGCTCGCCCTGCCCAACCCTATAGAGACCGGAAAACACCACCAGGGCCAATATGGCGATGATGGCGACAGCGGTCACCAGTTTATTGCGTGTTTTTGCGTTCATGTGGTTCCCTCCTTCATGGTGTAAGACTACCATAATTCGTCCCGGTTGCATAGAATGAATTGCCCCGCCTTCCCGGACGCTTGACGCTGTTTGGCAAAGACGGTATGATGAAGACACCGGAGGGATGGATATGACAATTGCGGAAATAGTCAATGTTCTGGATGCCCGCGTGCTGCGCGGCGAAGAGAAAATTGCTCAGCAGGTGTACAGCGCCTGCTGCTCAGACCTGATGAGCGACGTGCTGGCTTTTGTCAATGAGAAAACCGTGCTGCTCACGGGCCTTACCAACATGCATGTGGTGCGCACCGCCGAAATGCTCGATTTGAAGTGCCTCATTTTTGCCCGGGGTAAAGTGCCCCAGGAGGATGTGCTGGACGCGGCGGATGAACTGGGCCTTGTGGTGATGACCGCGCCTAAAACCATGTTCACCTGCGCGGGGCTGCTGTACGACGCGGGGCTCAGGGGCGCCGCCATGACCTGGGGCAATGAAAAGCCCGGCGGGGAACACAGCGCATGATCCAAACCGATTACCCCATCCACCATGGGGACTATACCCGCGCGGGGGAAGCCTCGGCGGATATCAAACGGCAGCTCCGCCAGCTTGGGGTGGGCAGCGCCACCCTGCGCCGCATTGCCGTTGCGGCCTATGAGATGGAGCTGAACATCATCATCCATTCCCTGGGCGGCAGCATGACCCTGGTGGTGGATAACGACGGCATCAAGCTGTCCAGCCGGGACGAGGGTCCGGGTATACCTGATGTAAGCAAAGCCATGAGCGAGGGCTTCTCCACCGCGGACGAGGTAGCCAGGGGCCTGGGCTTCGGGGCGGGGATGGGTTTGCCCAATATGCGGCGCAACGCCGACCAGTTCGAGATTGAAAGCGTGATGGGGCAGGGGACGCAGATCCGCATGCTCTTTCTACTAACATAAAGGAGCCGGTGATGGGGGAAAAGCGATTCCACTCGGTACAACTGGATAAAGACAAGTGCAAGGGCTGCACCAACTGCCTCAAGCACTGCCCCACCGAGGCCATCCGGGTGCGCGGCGGGCGCGCCCATATCATCAACGAAAGGTGCGTAGACTGCGGCGAGTGCATCCGCATCTGCGAATACCACGCCAAGGTGGCCATGACCGACAAGCTGGAGGACATCTTCCGCTTCGAGCACCGCATCGCCCTGCCGGCGCCCTCCCTCTACGGCCAGTTCCGCCATGTGGGCAGCATCGGCATTGTATTGGAAGCCCTCACGCGCATCGGCTTTACCAGCGTGTTTGAGGTAGCCAGAGGCGCGGACGTGATAACCCGGGCGGTCAAGGAAAAGCTCAAGAACCCCGACCGGCCCAGACCGCTGATTTCCTCCGCCTGCCCGGCGGTGACCCGCATCATCCAGGTGCGTTTCCCCACCCTTATTCCCCATATCATCGATTTAAAACAGCCCATGGAAGTGGCCGCTTCCATCGCGCGGGCGGAGTACGCCAAAACCCATGGCGTGGCGCCGGAAAAAATCGGGGTGTTTTTCATCACCCCCTGCGCCGCCAAGATGACCGCCATCCGTAGCCCCCTGGGCCACGAAAAAAGCGAGGTGGATGGCGCCATCTCCATGATGGAGATTTACGGCCACCTTTTGCCCCATGTGGCGGAAATTAAAGCATCCGACATGACCACCTCCGCCACCCCCTTTGGCATCGGCTGGGCGCGCAGCGGGGGCGAGGCCGACGCGGCGGTGCCCAAGAACTCCATGGTGGTGGACGGGATGGACAATGTCATCCGCGTGCTGGAAGAGGTGGAAGACGGCAAGCTGCGGGATCTTGATTACTTTGAGGGGGCAGCCTGCCCCGGCGGCTGTGTGGGCGGGCCGCTTACCTACGAAAACAAGTACCTGGCGCGCAATACCGTCATGTCCCTGATGGACGGCTTGCCGCCCCGGCACCCTCAGGAAGCTGTGCCCGGCAGCGTGCTGAACAAGTATCCTTTGTATTTTGACAAGCCCATCGTGCCCAACGGCAGCATGAAGCTGCATGAAAGCATCGCCAACGCCATCGAGCGCATGGAGCAGATGAACGCCATCCTGGACCGCCTGCCAGGGTATGATTGCGGCTCCTGCGGCTCTCCCACCTGCCGCGCCTTCGCCGAGGACATCGTGCGGGGCTACTGCAGCGAGACGGATTGCATCTTTATCCTCAAGGAACGCTTAAAAGGCATGGCGCAGCAGATGGTGGACATTTCCCACACCAGGCGTGAATAGGAGGGAGTATGACAGTCAAACGGCTGATGGACCGCATCGAGGCGGAAGAACTGACAAATGATATGAATCTGGATCGGAAAATCGCCAGCGGCTATGTGTGCGACCTGCTCAGCTGGGTGATGGCCCGCGGCCAGGAGGGCTCCGCCTGGGTGACGGTGCAGACCCATATGAATGTGGTAGCGGTCGCCAGCCTGCATGAGATGGCCTGCATCATCCTACCCGAGCATATCCAGATGGAGGACGCCCCGTTAAGAAAAGCTGAGGAGGAGGGCATCCCGGTGCTGTCCTCTCCGCTGAGCGCCTTTGAAATCTGCGGCCGCATGGCCGCCGCCGGCATCCCCGCGCCGGACAGGTAAATGTCTTTGTATTACGACCTGCACATCCACTCCTGCCTGTCGCCCTGCGCGGCGGAGGATATGACGCCGGGCAATATCTGCGGCATGGCGCATATCAAGGGGCTGCAGGCAATCGCCGTGACCGATCACAACAGCGCCCGCAATCTGCGCGCCTGCTGCGAATCGGCGCGGCATTTTGATTTGCTGTTTCTTCCCGGCATCGAATTGTGCACCCGGGAGGAAGTGCATCTGCTCAGCTACTTCCCCACCCTGGAAGCGGCGGAGGAGATGGGGCGAAGGTGCCTGGAACTGCTGCCCCCCATGAAGAACCGGCCGGATTTTTTCGGCGCCCAGATCGTGATGAACGCCCAGGATGAGGAAATCGCCCGGGAGGACGCGCTGCTGATTGGCGCGCTGTCCATCGGGTTTTCTGAGGCTTGCGCCCTGGTGCGCTCCCTGGGGGGCGTTCCGGTGCCCGCTCATATCCACAGGATGAACGGCGCGATTCAGATGCTGGGCTTTCTCCCCCCAGAGGACGCGATAACAGCCGTTGAAGTGAAGGAGGGGGATTTTGTCCCCGAGGGGTACCGGGTGCTCCGGTCCTCCGATGCCCATCAATTGAGCGATATCAGCGAGCCTTTATACACCCTGCAAGGCAGCACAGCAGCGGATATTCTGGACTATCTGAAGAGAAATCACTAAAGAGGGCGGAATATGTCCCAGGTGGGACAAAATCTGTTTATTTTGCCCCGGGGCAGATGACCCCGGGGCGAAACTATGCTAAGATACCGTTGGAGCATCGGGATACGGTGCGCCTTATGTAAGGAGGTTAATGGGTTCATGGCTGAAAATGCGCAAAAGTACGAAAAACTCGACCAGATCATCCGTCAGCACAAGGACGAACCCGGCAACCTGATGCCTGTCATGCAGGAAGCGCAGGAGATTTTTGGCTGCGTCCCCCTGGATGTGCAGGAGAGGATTGCCGACGGCCTGGGCGTCACCCTGAGCGAAGTGTACGGGGTGGCCACGTTTTATTCCCAGTTCGCCTTGGAGCCCAAAGGCAAGTATGTTATCAGCGTCTGCCTGGGCACCGCGTGCTATGTCAAGGGCAGCCAGCAGGTGCTGGATAAAATCTGCGAGGAGCTGGGCACCGCCTCGGGCAAAACCAGTGATGACGGCATGTTCACCATCCAGGCGACCCGCTGCATCGGCGCTTGCGGCCTGGCCCCGGTGATGACCATCAACGACGAGGTGCATGGCCGAATCACCGCCGATGATGTCCCCGCCATTTTGGGCAAGTACAAGGTTTGATCTGGGATATTTCCCTGCACCTGATGGATCTGGCCCAAAACAGCATCACCGCGGGGGCGACCCTGGTGGAAATCTCCATCAGGCTCAGCTCCGAAGGCATGCTTGCCATCACCCTCACGGACAATGGGAGTGGAATGGATGAGGCCATGGCGGACAAGGCGCTAAGCCCCTTTGGCACTACCCGGACTACCCGCAAGGTCGGCCTGGGCATCCCGCTGGCCAAGCAGAACGCGGAGCTGACAGGGGGCACCTTTCACCTGACCAGCAGCCATCAGCAGGGCACCCGCATCGACATGACCTTTGACACCCGTTCCATCGACTGCCTGCCCCTGGGCGACATCCCCCAGACCATGGTTACCCTCATCGCTTCCAACCCCGTTTCGCCGGATTTTGTCCTTGCCTGCGCAAGCCCCCTGGGGGAAAGCAGTTTGGACACCCGGGTGTTGAAACAGGCGCTGGACGGGGTCATGCTGAGCGAGCCGGAAGTGATTTCCTGGATGAAAGACGCTTTAACGGAAGAAACTCAACCTTTATTTGGAGGAATTCTGCAATGAAAACGCTGGCTGAACTGGAAAAAATCCGCAAGGATACGTTGGATCGTATCAACCTGCGCAAGGAAGACAAGGATGACGCCATCCGTGTGGTGGTGGGCATGGCGACCTGCGGCATCGCCGCCGGGGCGCGCCCGGTCATGATGGCGTTCATGGAGGAAGCGGGCCGCAGGAACCTGAGCCAGGTGCATGTCACCCAGACCGGGTGCATCGGCATGTGCCGCCTGGAGCCCATGGCGGATGTTCTTTTGCCCGGGCAGGAAAAGGTTACCTATGTGCACTTAAACCCCGATAAGGTTCGCAGAATCGTTGCAGAGCACCTTGTCAACGGCCAGCCGGTGACGGAGTTCACCATCGGCACCGCTGAAGGCAAGACCAACGGCTAAGGAGGAAGGGAATGGAAGTTTTTCGCTCTCATGTCCTGGTGTGCGGCGGAACAGGATGCACTTCATCGGGTTCTGACAAAATCATCGCCGCCATGGAAGAACAAATCAAGCAAAGCGGCCTTGAACGGGAAATCAAGGTGATCCGCACGGGCTGCTTTGGTCTGTGCGAAGTGGGTCCCGTCGTCATCGTATACCCCGAGGGCACCTTTTACGCCCGGGTGAAGGATGCGGATGTGGAGGAAATCGTCCAAGAGCATCTGCTCAAGGGCCGCATTGTCCGCCGCCTGGTCTATACCGACAAGGGCGACCATCACGACGCCGGCAAGCCCCTTGGCGAAATCGATTTTTACAGGCATCAGACCCGTATCGCCCTGCGCAACTGCGGCGTCATCGACCCGGAAAACATCGACGAGTACATTGCCTTTGACGGCTACAAAGCCCTGGCCAAAGCGCTGACGGAAATGACCCCCGAGGGTGTCATCGATGTCATCACCAAGTCCGGCCTGCGGGGCAGGGGCGGTGGCGGGTTCCCCGCCGGCACCAAGTGGAAGTTCGCGGCTGCCCAGAAGGCGGATAAAAAGTATGTCATCTGCAACGCCGACGAGGGCGACCCCGGCGCGTTCATGGACCGTTCCGTGCTGGAAGGCGACCCCCACGCGGTGATTGAGGCCATGGCCATCTGCGGCTACTCCATGGGTTCGGATGAGGGCTATGTGTACGTCCGCGCCGAGTACCCCATCGCGGTGAAGCGCTTGAACATCGCCATCGCTGAAGCCAGGGAATACGGCCTGCTGGGCAAGGACATCCTGGGCACGGGCTTTAATTTTGACATCCATGTCCGCCTTGGCGCAGGCGCTTTCGTCTGCGGCGAGGAAACGGCGCTGATGGTGTCCATCGAGGGCATGCGCGGCGAGCCCCGGCCCAAGCCCCCCTTCCCGGCGGTGAAAGGCCTGTTTGGCAAACCCTCCAACATCAACAACGTGGAAACCTACGCCAATGTGCCCCAGATTCTGCTCAAAGGCGCGGAATGGTTCCGCACCATGGGCACCGAGCGCTCTCCGGGCACCAAGGTGTTCGCCCTGGGCGGCAAGATCAACAACACAGGCTTGGTGGAAGTGCCCATGGGCACCCCGCTGCGCACCGTTATTTATGACATCGGCGGCGGCATCCCCAACGACCGCAAGTTTAAGGCCGTGCAGACAGGCGGCCCCTCGGGCGGCTGCAT
The DNA here is from genome assembly GCA_937894675.1 of uncultured Clostridia bacterium. GTDB lineage: Bacteria > Bacillota > Clostridia > Christensenellales > Aristaeellaceae > DTU024. Next base: position 14,883 of record CALCQO010000045.1, on the reverse strand, counting down.
CCCGGCCAACCTGCTGGATGTACCCATCGAGTATGACTCCCTGCTGGAAATCGGCTCCATGATGGGGTCGGGCGGCATGGTGGTCATGGATGAGGACAACTGTATGGTGGACATCGCCCGCTTCTTCCTCGACTTTACTGTGGAAGAAAGCTGTGGCAAGTGCACCCCCTGCCGCATCGGCACCCGCCGCATGCTGGAAATCCTCGAGCGCATCGTGGAGGGCAAGGGGCAGCCGGACGACATCGAAAAGCTGGAACGCCTGGCCCGCTCCATTAAGGCGACCGCCCTGTGCGGCCTGGGGCAGACAGCGCCCAACCCGGTTCTGTCCACCCTGCACTATTTCCGCCACGAGTACGAGGCCCACATACAGGACAAGAAGTGCCCGGCGCATCAGTGCAAGAGCCTGCTGCACCTGGAAATCACCGACAAGTGCCGCGGCTGCACCGCCTGCGTGCGCGTGTGCCCTGTGGATGCCATTACCGGCGAAGTTCGCAACAAACATGCTATCGATACGGACAAGTGCACCAAGTGCTATTCCTGCATCGAGAAATGCCGCTTTGACGCCATCGTCAAGGTATAACAGGAGGAAAAGATGGACGAACGTATGATTCCTTTGATGATAGACGGCATCAAGGTGGAGGTGCCCGAAGGCACCACGGTGCTGGAGGCGGCCAAGAAAGCCCATGTCAAGATTCCCACGCTGTGCTTTTTGAAGGATGTCAACGAGATTGGCGCCTGCCGCATGTGCGTGGTGGACTACGGCGCCAGAGCCCTGCAGGCAGCCTGCGTATTGCAGGTGGCCCCCAATATGATTATCAGGACCAACACCCCGGAAGTACGGGAAGCCCGCCGCACGGTGCTGGAGCTGATTTTAAGCAACCATGACAAAAAGTGCCTCAGCTGCGTGCGCAGTCAGAACTGCGAGTTGCAGAAGCTGTCGGTGGAGCTAGGCATTGAAAACGGGGACGAGTTCAAGGGCGAGCAGAACACCTACGATGTGGACAATGTTTCCCCCTGCGTGGTGCGCGACAACAACAAGTGCATTCTGTGCCGCCGCTGCGTGTCCACCTGCATCGACGCCCAGGGCTGCGGTGTCATCGGCCCCGTGCAGCGCGGGTTCAAAACTTCCATCGAGTCTCCCTGGAACCTGCACTTAAACGACATGGCCTGCATCGGCTGCGGCCAGTGCATCACCAACTGCCCTGTGGGCGCCCTGTACGAGAAAGAGCAGATTGATATCGTATGGGATATGCTGGCCGATAAGGACCTGCACGTCGTGGTGCAGACCGCCCCTGCCGTGCGCGCCGCCCTGGGCGAGGAGTTTGGCTTACCCATGGGCACCAATGTTACCGGGCAGATGGCGGAAGCCCTGCGCCGCATGGGCTTTGACAAGGTGTTTGACACCAACTTCGGCGCGGACTTAACCATCATGGAGGAAGCCACTGAGCTGATTGACCGTTTGAAGAACGGCGGCGTGCTGCCCATGATTACCTCCTGCAGCCCGGGCTGGGTCAAGTATTGCGAAACCTACCACCCCGACTTTATCCCCAACCTGTCCTCCTGCAAATCCCCCCATGAAATGATGGGCGCGGTCATCAAGAGCTACTATGCCCAGACAATGAATATTCCCATCGACAAGCTGCGGGTAGTGTCCGTCATGCCCTGCACCGCCAAAAAGTTTGAGGCCAAGCGGCCCGAGCTGGCGGCCAACGGCATGCCTGATGTGGACGCGGTTATCACCACCAGGGAACTGGCCAAGATGATTAAAACCGCGGGCATCGACTTCCCCAGCCTGCCCGAGGGCACCTTTGATCCCCTGCTCAGCGAGGCCTCCGGCGCGGGCGTCATCTTCGGCGCCACCGGCGGCGTGATGGAAGCGGCCTTGCGCACAGCCTATGAAACCCTTACCGGCAAAGAGCTGCAGAAGCTGGATTTCAGCGATGTGCGCGGCACCCAGGGCATCAAGGAAGCCAGCGTGGAAATCGGCAACCTGAAGTTCAATGTAGCCGTGGTGAACGGCACCGCCAACGCCGGCCAACTGCTGGAGCAGGTGCGCAGCGGCAAGAAAAACTACCAGTTTATCGAGGTCATGGGCTGCCCCGGCGGCTGCGTGACGGGCGGCGGCCAGCCGGTGGTATCCGCTCAAACCAGGCTGACGGTGGATCCCCGCAAGGTGCGCGCCGGTGCCCTGTACCAGGCGGACGCGGGCATGAAGCTGCGCAAGAGCCATGAAAACCCCAGCATTAAAAAGCTGTACGAGGATTTCCTGGAAAAGCCCAACAGCCACAAAGCCCACTACCTGCTGCATACTCACTACACCAAGCGCCCCAAATACTCCAAATAAGCGGCCAGCATTTACGCCCCTTCGGGGGCGTTTTTCATTGTGTCGATAAGGGGAAAAGTGCTATACTTGGGCGGATTCATTTAGTAGGAGGGCGTATGGCGCTGCTGCATGTGCACCACTATTCCAAGGCGCTTCGGATGAACATGGACATGGAGGTCATCCTGCCGGAAAAAGCCAAGAGCCAGATTGGGCTGGAAAGCCGGGGCGGGCAAGGCGCCTGCCGGGTGCTATATCTTTTGCATGGCTTGTCGGACGACCATACCATCTGGCTGCGCCGCACCTCCATCGAGCGCTACGCTACCAGGTATCACCTGGCGGTGATTATGCCCGGCACCCACCGGGGCTTCTATACCGACATGACTTACGGCTTCAAGTATTTTACCTACCTGACTAAGGAACTGCCTGTGCTGTGCGGGCGCATGTTCCCCCAAATCAGCCGGAACAGGCAGGACACCTTTGCCGCCGGGCTGTCCATGGGCGGGTACGGCGCGCTGAAGTGCGCCCTGCGCGCGCCGGAAACCTTTTCCAAAGCCGCCGCCCTGTCAGCGGTGACGGATGTGGCCCGCATGGCGCGGGAGCAGCCCAACCCGCTGCTCAAGGATGTATTCGGCACCCCGGGCAAGGTGGAAAATTCCTTCAACGATTTGTTCGCAGCGGCCAGCCAAATGGCTCCGGAAGAGCGGCCCCCTCTGTACATGTGGTGCGGAACGGAAGACTTTCTGTACCAGGATAACCTGCGCTTTCGGGACCATTTGCAGGGGCTTGGTTATGCACTTACCTATGAGGAATCACCCGGCGGGCATACCTGGGACTGCTGGGACAAAAAAATACAGGACGCCCTTGAATGGCTGATGGGGGATATATAAATGGCGTGGATACAGGCGAGTTATTTTTCCGACGCCCTGGAGATGTGCGTCAACTGCAATGTGCTGCTGCCCGTTAGCGACTATAACCGCAAGGACCTGCCCCGGCGTAAAACTCTGTGGCTGCTGCATGGTGCCTTTGGCAACTGCGACGATTGGATGCGCCGCACTTCCATTGAGCGTTACGCCCAGAAACTGAACCTGGCTGTGGTCATGCCCTCCGCCCAGCTGAGCAGCTATATGGACATGCAGCATGGCGGCAGGTTTTATACCTACATCAGCCAGGAACTGCCCGGCAAGATGCGCGCCATGTTCCCCCTGTCTGAAAAGCGGGAAGATAACTACATCGCCGGCCTTTCCATGGGCGGCTTTGGCGCCATGATGCTGGGCATGGCCAACCCTGAAACCTACAGCGCTGTGGGCTGCCTGTCCTCGGGCATCGATTATGTGGGCGGCATCCTGCCCGACAGAACGGTGCTGGGCAGGGTGGCGTATATGCAGGGCTACCGGGATGTGCGGGGCAATGCCCTGCTCATCGCCCGGGGCGAAGCCCCCAAGGTGCGGGTATTTATGGCGGTTGGCCAGCAGGACGAGCTGCTCCCCGCCGCCCGGGTGGGGCAGGACTTTTTCCGCGCTTTCCCTACCAGCGCTTTCGATTTTACCTGGCAGGAAGGCCCGGGCGGCCATACCTGGGAGTTTTGGGACGAGTATATCCAGCATTTCCTGCTTTGGCTCAACTTGCCCGAAGTGCCTGGGCTGCACTGATGGATAAAGAGGCGATCACATGGAAACACTGCGTAAACTGAAGAATGTCAAGCAGCCGCCCAGGGACGAAAAACTGGAAAAAGAGTACCAGGACATCGCGGCTCTGTCCGCGCAGCAGGTGTTGGAAAACTGCGCTTCAATCCCCGAGGGGCTGTCGGGGGAGGACGCTGCCCACCGCCTTCAGGAGCATGGCAGGAACGCCACTACCGACAATAAAAAGAAGCCTTGGTATCATTTTTTTCTCCTTTCCTTCAAGGATGAGTTTATTATTTTGCTGCTGCTCCTTGGTGTTATCTCGCTGATTCTGCGGGATACCCTTGGCGGCAGTATAATATTTCTATTAGCTTTCCTCAGCGCCATGCTCCGCTTTGTACAGGACTACCGGGCGTACCTGGCCAGCGAAAGCCTGCGGCACACCGTCACCAATGTGGATGTATGGCGGGACGGGCAGTTGCGCAAGGTTCCCGGCGATGAACTGGTGGTGGGGGACAAGGTGCTCCTGGGCAGCGGGACGGTAGTCCCGGCTGATTTATATCTTCTGCGCAGCAAAGACCTGTTTGTCGCCCAGTCGGTTTTTACCGGCGAGTCTGTGTTGGTGGAGAAGAAAGCAGGCGCGGACACATGCGGCGCTCCCAGCACGGATTTAACCAATATCTGCCTGATGGGCGCCAGCGTTATCTCCGGCACGGCGGAAGCGGTGGTTATTAAAACGGGCAATGCAACATACCTGGGGCATATCGCCGCCGGGGTGGAGGAAGGCAAAGGCCAGACCGCATTTGAGAAAGGCCTGTCTCAGGTAACCCAGACCCTGGTGAAATACATGGGGTTTGTTGTGGTGGTGGTGTTCATCATCAACGGCGTCGTCAAGCAGGATTGGCTGCAGGCATTCATGTTTTCCCTCTCGGTGGCGGTGGGCATCACCCCGGGCATGCTGCCCATGATTGTCAACGCCACCTTGGCCAAAGGCGCCCAGTTTATGGCGAAAAAGAACATCATCGTCAAGAATATGTCCGCCATTCAGAACTTTGGCGCCATGGACGTGCTGTGCACCGACAAGACAGGCACCCTAACCTTGGATTCCGTTGTCCTGCAGCGCTACATCAATGTACGGGGCGAGGAAGATATCAGCGTCTTGGAGGACGCGTACTTCAACAGCCATTTTTCCACCGGGGTCAAAAACCTGATTGACAACGCTATCCTTGCCTACGGCGCCCAGCATGGCATGGGGGACAGGACGGGCGCGTACCGCAAGATAGACGAAATCCCCTTTGATTTCGAGCGCCGCCGCATGAGCGTCGTGGTGGAAAACGCGCAAGGCGAACACCACCTGATTACCAAAGGCGCCCTGGAGGAAGTGCTCAAAGCCTGCGCTTTCGCCCAGGATGGGGAGGATGTCGTTTCCCTGTCTCCCCAGATGGTAGAGCGTATCACCGTCCATGCCGACGAACTCAACAGCCAGGGCATGCACGTCATCGCCATCGCGGCCCGGGACGAGCAGATTGATGTGTCCACCTTCTCCAGCCAGGATGAAACGGGCATGACCTTTATCGGCTATGTGGCGTTCCTGGATCCCCCCAAGCCTGATGTCAAGGAAGCAGTGGAAAAACTGTACGCCGCGGGGGTGGATATCAAGATTATCACCGGCGACGCCGCACTGGTGGCGGAAAATATCTGCGCCCAGGTGGGCATCGCCCGCAAGGCAACCCTGCTGGGCAGTGCCATCGAGGGGATGGATGACAGGACGCTGTCCCAGGCGGTGGAGGGCGCGGACCTGTTTGCCAGGGTGTCTCCCATGCAGAAGCAGCGTATCGTGGACGCCCTGCGCGCCAACGGCCATGTGGTGGGGTACATGGGGGACGGCGTCAATGACGCCCCTTCCCTGCGCCACGCGGATGTGGGCATCTCGGTGGACACGGCCACCGACATCGCCAAGCAGAGCTCAGACATCATCCTGCTGGAAAAAAGCCTGCTGGTGCTCTTTGGCGGTGTCTACGAAGGCCGGCGCATCTACGGCAACATCATGAAGTACATGAAGATGTCCCTCTCCAGCAACTTTGGCAATGTGTTCTCGGTGCTGGTGGCCAGCATCCTGCTGCCGTTCCTGCCCATGATTCCCATCCAGATGCTTATTCAGAACCTGATTTATGACTTTACCCAGATTGCCATCCCCTGGGACAATGTGGATGAGGAGTTTGTGCGCACCCCCAAGAAGTGGGACACGAAGAGCCTGATGAGCTTCATGAACACCATGGGCATCACCAGCTCCGCTTTCGACATGCTGACCTTTGCCGCCCTGTGGTTCATCATGGGCTTTCAAACCACCGCGCAGGAAACGTACTTCCAGACCGGCTGGTTCATGGAGGGGCTGATTTCCCAGACGCTGATTGTGCACTTCATCCGCACCGCCAAAATCCCCTTTCTCCAGTCCCGTGCGGATTGGCGCTTGTCTCTGGCGACGCTGGGGGGCATCCTGGGCGCTCTGGCGGTGCCGTTTCTTTTACATGCCATCCCCGCTTTCCACTTTGCGCTGATGCCTGCCCGCTATTATCCGCTGCTGGCGCTCATCATCCTGGGATACGCTGTCACCATTGAGGTGGTAAAGAAGGCGTACATCCGAAAACACGGCAGTTGGCTGTAAAAAACGGTTGCCAAAGTTGACCCTTCATGCTATAATTTAACGGATAACGCACGCGGGCGGATCGGCTGCTTGTGCCCGACAGGGTGGCAGGCCAATAGAACCCCGCGGAGGATAAAAACAAGGAGGAATTCACACCATGGCAGTTATCTCTATGAAACACCTGCTGGAAGCAGGCGTGCACTTCGGTCATCAGACCCGCCGCTGGAACCCCAAAATGGCGCCCTACATCTTCACCGAGCGCAACGGCATCTACATCATCGACCTGCAGAAAACCGTCCGCAAGATTGATGAAGCCTACATGTTCGTGCGCAACCTGGCGATGGAAGGCAAAACCATGCTGTTCGTGGGCACCAAAAAGCAGGCCCAGGAAAGCATCCAGCAGGAAGCTGACCGCTGCAACATGTTTTATGTCAACAACCGTTGGTTGGGCGGCATGCTCACCAACTTCCGCACCATCCGCACCCGTGTGGACCGTCTGAACGCCATCGACAAGATGGAGCAGAGCGGCCAGTTCGACGTGCTCCCCAAGAAGGAAGTCGCCAAACTGAACCACGAGCGGGAAAAGCTCCAGGCCAACCTGGGCGGCATCCGCGAGATGAAAGGCCTGCCCGGCGCGCTGTTTGTAGTGGACCCCAAGAAGGAACACATTGCCATCGCTGAAGCCCGCAGCCTCAACATCCCCATCGTCGCCATCGTGGACACCAACTGCGATCCGGACGAAGTGGACTATGTCATCCCCGGCAACGACGACGCCATCCGCGCCGTGAAACTCATCGCCGGCAAAATGGCTGACGCTGTGCTGGAAGGCCGTCAGGGTGAACAGGGCGCCGAGGGCGAAGAAGCCGCCGCGGAGATGGCGTAACAATACCCCAACCGATTAAGGAGGATTAGTACTGTGGAAGTAACAACAGCAATGGTAAAAGAGCTGCGCGAGCGCACCCAGGCCGGTATGATGGACTGCAAAAAGGCTCTCGTGGAAAGCAATGGCGATATGGAAAAGGCAGTAGAGTACCTGCGTGAAAAGGGCTTAGCTGCTTCCAATAAAAAATCCGGCCGCGTTGCCTCCGAAGGCATGGTGGACAGCTATATCCACATGGGCGGCAAGATTGGCGTACTGGTCGAAGTCAACTGCGAAACCGACTTCGTCGCCAAGACCGACACCTTCAAGAACCTGTGCCACGATATTGCCCTGCAGATCGCGGCCAGCAACCCCCTGTTTGTCTCCAAGGAGGATGTCCCCCAGGAGAACCTGGAGAAAGAGCGCGAGATTCTGCGCGTCCAGGCCCTCAACGAAGGCAAGCCGGAGAAGATTGTCGACCGCATGGTGGAAGGCCGCATCGAGAAGTACTACAAGGAAGTCTGCCTGCTGGAGCAGCCCTTCGTCAAGAACCCCGACATCAATGTCCAGGCGCTGCTGAACGAAGCCACCCTGGCCAGCGGTGAAAAAATCAGCGTCCGCCGCTTCACCCGCTACGAGCGCGGCGAAGGCATCGAAAAGAAGGTCTCCGACCTGGCCGCTGAAATCAGCGAGATGACCAAGAAGGCTTGACGGGTACAACCAAACAATGATACAAAAAGGGTGTGCGATGAGTACACCCTTTTTCCAAACAAAGGAGGCACTATGGCAAAGCGTGTAATGCTCAAACTCAGCGGCGAAGCGCTGGGAAGCGGCGGCTGGCTGTACGACCACGGCATGATCGACCGGGTCGCTGGCCAACTGTGCAAGGTGGCTGCCCAGGGGTTCGAACTGGCGGTGGTCATCGGCGGCGGCAACATCTGGCGCGGCCGCAAGGGGCTGGCTTCCGGCATGGACGCGGTAACCGCCGACCAGATGGGCATGCTGGCCACGGTGCTCAACTGTCTGTGCATGAAGGACGCGGTCATCCGCCAGGGCGGCAATGCCCGGGTGATGAGCGCCATTCCTATGCCCAGCGTGTGCGATGTGTTTCGGGCGGATAAGGCGCGCAAAGCCCTTTCTAAGGGAGAGATTGTGTTTTTTGCCGGCGGCCTGGGCAGCCCCTTCTTTACCACCGATACCGCCGTGGTGCTGCGCGCCATCGAGGTGGAGGCGGATACCCTGCTGCTGGCCAAAAGCATCGACGGCGTCTATACCGCAGACCCCGCGGTGGACCCCAGCGCTACCCTCATCCGCAGCATCTCCTACAGCGACGCCATCAAGCAGAACCTGAAGGTGATGGATATGTCCGCCTTTGCCATGTGCGCAGAGAAACAGCTGAAGCAGGTGCGGGTATTCGCCCTGTCCGAGCCGGAAAACATCCTGAAGGTGCTGCAGGGCGACGACATGGGTACCGTGCTGCACCCTTGAGAGTTTCATGAAATATTTACGCCGTTTGATTTGGTATATCGCCACCCGCCTGATGATTATCACAGGCGTTTTGGGCTTGATGACCATTGCCTTCTATTTCTCCATGAACGCGTCCAACATTCAGATCATCCTCAAGGACGGCATGGCGCGCCGCGCCCAGGTGGTGATGATGGGGGAAGGGGAGGAGAGCCTGGAAAACTATTTTTCCCCCACCTACTTAAGCCGGGACGCCGCCCTGCAGACCACCCGCAACGGCACCAACCCCTACAGCCGCTACCAGATTACCGGTCTTGACCACCGCTTAAGCATGGAGTGGATGTGGTCCTGGCCGTGGGAGGATACAGCCCGGGCGACGGTGGTGGAAAGGGTGCCCGGCATTGACGGCCGCATCCTGTCCAGCTACCGCACGACATTGCCGGAGGATCAGTGGGCGGTGCCCCGGTGGCAGTCCGGCCGCTATGATGTCATCCTTTCCCGGGAAAACGGCAGGTGGCGCATCAAGAACATGACCCTTGTGGCCGCGCTGGATACGCCCTGATGACAAAACCTTTGCTTGCTTTAGCCCCCATGGCGGGGGTTACCGACGCCCCCTTCCGCCTGCTGTGCGCGCGCCAGGGGGCGGATATCACCTATACGGAAATGATCAGCGCCCAGGGCATGCTGCAGGCGCCGCCCAACCTGAACGCCTACCGGTTTTTAACTCAGGTATGGCCGGGGGAGGGGAAAGTAGTCGCCCAGGTTTTCGGCACTGTGCCGGAGTATCTCTCCGAAGCAGCCAAGCGGCTTGCGGACATGGGGTGTTTCGCCGGCATCGACATCAATATGGGCTGCCCTGCCCACAAGGTAACGGGCGGGGGCAGCGGCAGCGCCCTGATGAAGGAGCCGGATCTTGCCCGGGAGTTGATGCGCGCGGTGCGCCAGGCAGTATCCTGCCCCGTCACAGTGAAGCTGCGCCTTGGATGGGACAGTTTTACGGCGGATACCTTCGCGATCATGGCCCAGGAGGAGGGGCTGAACGGCGTGTCCGTCCATGGCCGAACCCGCATGCAGCAGTACATGGGCAAGGCGGATTGGCAGGCCATTGCCCAGGTCAAACAGGCGGTGGCCATCCCGGTATACGCCAATGGCGATGTGTTTTCCGCCCAGGATGGGCTGGATATACTGAAGGCGACAGGGTGCGACGGCATCCTCATCGGCCGCGGCGCTCTGGGCAACCCCTGGCTGTTTGGCCAAATCAAACAGGCGATGGATGGCAGCGGTATTCCTCCGCCTACCCCGCAGGAAGTGGTGGCGCTGGCACTGGAGCATGGCAGGATGATGGTGGACTGGAAGGGTGAAAAGCACGCCGTGGTGGAGATGCGCAAGCATTTCGCCTGGTATCTCAAGGGTATGCGGGGCGCAGCCAAAGCGCGCACCGCCATCAACCACGCGGAAACCATGTCCCAGGTGGAGGATATTCTGCAATCCTTCTGCGAGGCGCAGGAATAATTGGAAAAAGAAAACCGGCTCCCTCAATGGAAGCCGGTTTTTGTTTTCAAGACTATTATGAAACTGTCGGATAGTTCTTTTCATATATCAGGCGCAGGCCTTTCAGGGTCAGCATGCCGTCAATATGGTCGATGACCTTGGTTTCCGTCGCGATCAGATGAGCAAAGCCGCCGGTGGCTACCACCTTCATGTTCTTTTCTCCCATCTCTTCCTTGATGCGCTCGATGATGTACTCTACCTGGCCAACATAGCCGTAAATCATGCCCGACTGCAGGTTGGCGATGGTATTGCGACCTATCACCTGGGGAGGCTTCACCAGCTCAAAGTGTGGCAGTTTGGCCGTGCCCGTTACCAGCGCCTCGCTAGCGATGCGGATGCCCGGGCAGATGCAGCCGCCCTGAAAGGAGCCGTCCTTATCCACCACCCCAAAGGAGGTGGCGGTGCCAAAATCGATAAAGATGCAGGGGCCGCCGTAATTGGTGTATGCCGCCACCGCGTTGCAGATGCGGTCGCTGCCCAGTTCCCTGGGGTTTTCATACTTGATGTTGATGCCTGTCTTGATGCCAGGGTTGACAAACACCGGCTCCATATCAAAGAAGTCCCGGCACATATGGTCGATGGTATAATTCACTGTCGGCACCACTGAGGAAATGATGATGCCGCTGACCACGGACATATCCACCTGGCTGTGGTGGAACATATCCTCCAGGGTGATGCCGTATTCATCACTGGTGTACTGCCTGTTGGTGGAAATACGCCAGTACTGGGTCATCTGGTTGCCGTTGAACAGGCCTGTTTTGATATTGGTATTGCCGATGTCCATCACGAGGATCATATCGTTTCTCCTTTAGGGAATAAGTTTGCTTTGCGAACGGCTGCCACAATGGGCGGTACCAGCAGGGCTGCCGCCACGGCTTCCGCGCCGCCGCCAATCAGGCCTGTGCCCAGGATGATGGCGACCACGCGCCCGGTGTCCAGGCCAGCCATCGTATAGAATGCCCACATGAGCCCCAGGTACAGCACGGTATTGGTCAGCGATGCAGCGGCAGCCGCGATGGCAGGGGCCGCTTTACCAGGCAGTAGTTTCGTATACACGAGATGCGCGACCACCGGCACAAGGAGCCTGGGGGCATAGCACATCACAATGGCGGATACCGGGGATGCTCCCAGCAGGGTGCCCGCCAGCAAGCTGGGCGGCGTCATGGACATGCCCAGCATGCTCATCATGCTGACGGTGCCAAAGGCGAACCCCAGCAGCAGGCCCGTTGGCAGCCCCATGAGCAAGGTACCGGTGATGACCGGTATGCACAGGATGGTGATGTTGATAAACCCAAGGGGTATCAGCCCCAAGGGAGTAAGACCCAGCAAGGCGACCAGGGCAATGAAGAAAGCCGTTGCCGTTACGCGTTTGATTTGTTTGTTTCTCATTCTTTACCTCCGTTCAAGTTCCGCGGATACCTGACGATATACAGTAGGATGCAAGTCCGACCCCATGGGTATCGGCAATGAAAATTATAGCAAGGGATTGGTGTCCTGTCAAAATTCTGTTAACAAAGAAAAAGAGGGCATTCCCATAAATGCCCCCTCAATTGGTTTAATCCAATTTTGATTCTGGATCAACCGCTTGATATTATCTCTCTTGCATACCTTTTGGCCTTGGTCATTATTCCCACTCGCAAACTTTAAGCCTGACTTAAACTTTATTGTTTAGAGGTTATAGCGCCTTTTGATTTTGTTTGATACCAGTTATCCAATCTCCACGGTGTTCGCTGATCTAGTGTTATCAAAATGCTATCAAGGATGAGTTTTAACCTTGGTGCATTTCTAGTGCCATTGTACCATGTGCTCCTGCATCTGTGAATAGAAACAGGTTATTCAAGAAGGTTCGAAAATGCGGTACATGGAATTTCCCTATCATAATGCGCTTTGGCTTCTTTGTTGTAAAAGATCTCTTCCAAGAAATTATCTTTCAGATATTCGCCTGCTGCCACCAAAAAGCCGCTCGTGCCGCAAGCCGGATCTATGTTCTTACTCATTTTGATACAATTTTTCATAAGCTTTGAAATGGCTAAAAGTCCGTGATTTCAAGTAGTTTCAGCAGATTATCGCTCATCAAACGCTTCAAAATCAAAGCGAATCTTCACTTGTTTGGGTTAATTATACGGTTTAGATTTTAGACTTTGCACCCCCTTCCGCAAGTTGGAAGGAGAATCGTTAAAAAGTATCGCAATCGTTAAAAGGTTACAACTCATTACTTGCTTCAATTGCGTATTTTCGCAGCAAGCACAAAAAAGTTTGATATCTGACAGATTCCGTGATAGACTTACACTGTAAGTCTATCACGGAGGTGTTTTAATTGTTGTCCAAGAGTTTGATTGTACAAACGGCGAAGGAAATGGTTTGCTTAGACGGTTTAGAGAAACTTTCCATGCGCAGGCTGGCAGCAAAACTTAATATAAAAGCCATGTCTCTCTATAACCACATTAAAAACAAAGACCATTTAATTGATCTCCTGCTTGATGATGTCATTTCACAAATCCGCTTGCCTCAAGAAAACGAAAACTGGCAAGGAGAAATGCTCAAGCGAGCTGGGTCAGCTCATAATGTGTTTTTAGACAATGCTTGGTCACTTCTGCCTTTGCTGAGCAGAATTAACAATGGTCCTTCTATGCTTCGCTATATCGACCATTCACTTGCATGCCTTTACCATGCCGGATTTTCGCTCCCTGAGTCGGATCGAATATTAAATTATTTTGATAGCTATATTTATGGCTATACTTTGATTGAATTGCAATTCCCCATTCAAACAGAAGACTACGTACACACAACAGAGCAAATGCTCCCGGATTTATCCAAAAAAGATTATCCCGTTATGCATCAATTGAGCTTGCTGCTCTTGCAGGGAGACTACGACGGAAAACAAAACTTTACCTTTGGTATTCAGACCATTCTGAAAGGTCTGGAAATGAAGCTAAACAATGAAGGAGAAAAGAGTAATGACTGAAAAAATGATGAAAGTCGTAAAATACGACGAATACGGTCCCCCATCGGTTCTCCGTATGAGCGAATTGCCTATCCCCACTCCTGATCCTAAAGAACTACTGATAAAAATTGCATCAACAACCGTTACCTCGGGGGATGTTCGGATGCGATCTTCTGATTTTCCTCCCCTATATTATATTCCGGGAAGATTGGTATTGGGTCTTTTTAGACCAAAGAAGCAAGTTCTTGGGCATGAATTTGCGGGGACAGTTGTAGCTTGCGGTGATGAAGTGAAAAACTTTCAGGCGGGCGACAGAGTATATGGCACGACCAGTGGTCTAACAATAGGAAGCTATGCTGAGTTTATTGCTGTACCGCAAGAAAAGAAATCCTGTGTTTTGGCAAAAATTCCGAAAAACATTTCTTTTGCAAAGGCTGCTGCTACGTCTATTGGTGCAATGGCCGCCTTAGACCTTCTATTCAAGGGAAACATTGAAGGCGCTAAACAGGTCATGGTGATTGGAGCCTGTGGAAGCGTGGGGAGTTTCGCCCTGCAAATTACTCAAATCTATGGTGCTTCCGTTACTGCCGTATGTAGCAAGGGTAAACTAAAGACTGCTAAAAAGCTTGGAGCAAATCAAGTCATCGATTACCAAAGTCAAAGCCTGGCTTCTGCCGGACTAAGTTATGATCTAATTTTTGATAGTACCGGAAAATATAAGAAGGCCGAACTTTTACCGCTCCTCTCTAAGGGTGGAAGAATTGCCAGCACCAAAAGCTTGACGGCAGAAAAGAATGAGTATTTACAACAATTAAGCGAATGGCTCAAGCTAGAAAAAATCAGTCCTTTAATTGATTGTGTTTTTAGTTTCGACAAAATCCCGGAAGCTCATACCTATGTCGAAAAAGGTCACAAGTCAGGCGCTGTTGTCATTAGCATAAGTGACGAGGAGGTGGAAAGATGGAGCGAACAAAAATAATATTATCAGGTCTCTGGGTGGCTTTAATGTTCACCTATCTATTGGGAGATGTGCTACGAGTATACAGTGGAGACGTGAAACCCGGAGAGCTTTTCGATCAAAGTGCAAGCCAGCTAATGTATTTGGGAATTGCCGTCTTTATGTTTGTCCCTATATTAATGATCATATTAAATCTGCTTCTCAGCGGAAACTTGTTGCGCTGGCTTAATTTAGTCGTAACTCTCCTCTTATTTCTCATAAATGTTATTGGGGTTCCCAGCTATAAGTCATGGTATGATGCCTTTCTCATCATTTTAAGCCTTGGAATTAACATCCTGATTTTCTGGCAAGCATATATTGGTGATTTTGTATGAATTCATTAAATGATTCAAAAAAAGCCCCCACGACCTATGTTCAACATAGACCGTGGGGCAAGCTTTATATTTTTCTAACGCCATCAATTGGAAGCCATGACGCAATGCCGTCCGGCCAGCCGAGGAGGACTTTATCTTTTTCTA
>CALCQO010000044.1 GCA_937894675.1 uncultured Clostridia bacterium | reverse complement strand
TTGATTATATCTCAACTAACTCTGAAACTGGCACAAGGATCGGGGGGCAGGTCAGTGCCAGCACCACCCCCTGGCGGATGGCGTCCATGGGCTTGTTAATAAAGATTTCCTTACCGTCCAGGAAAAACTGGCCGCTTTCCTTGGGATCCGCGCCAAAGATGGCCCGGGTGGTCTCGGTGCGCCCCGCGCCGACCAGCCCCGCGATGCCGATGATTTCGCCCTCGTAGGCGGAAAAGGAAATGTCCCGCACCAGGCGTCCCGCGTGGAGGTTCTTAACCTCAAACACTTTTTTACCCTTGGGGGTTTCAATCCGGGGGTATTTCTCCTTGATGTCCCGGCCCACCATGTAGCTGATGATTTCCGGCAGGGTGGTTTTGTCAAAATCCAGGGTGGTGATAAACTGACCGTCCCGCAAAATGGTGACACGGTCGACGATGTGATGCAGTTCTTCCAGCCTGTGGCTGATGTACACGATGCCCCGGCCTTCATCCTGCAGCTGGCGGATGATGGTGAACAAGTCCTCAATCTCGCGCCCGGTGAGGGAACTGGTGGGCTCGTCCATAATCAGCACCCGCGCGTGGGTGGACAGAGCTTTGGCGATTTCCACCATCTGCTGCTTAGAGATGGACAGGGAACCCACAATGGTGGTGGGGTCGATATCCACATTCATGCTGGCCAGCACCTCGGCGGCCTGCCTGTTCATCTCCCGGGTGTTCAGGCGGCCCGCTTTATCGCATATTTCCCGGCCTAAAAAGATATTCTCCGCCACCGTCAGGTGCCGGCACATGTTTAATTCCTGATGAATGATGGCGACGCCCAGTTCCTGCGCCCTGCGGGGGCCCATGCCCACTTCCACATCCTGGCTGAAGATTTCAAGCTTGCCCTCATCGCGCTGGTAGACGCCGCTGAGAATCTTCATTAAGGTAGATTTCCCCGCGCCATTCTCCCCTAAAAGTGCCAGCACCTCGCCGGAGCGCAAATCAAAATCCACCTGATCCAGCGCTTTGACGCCGGGAAAGGCCTTGCTGATGCCCTTCATCCGTACAATGGTCTGTCCCTTTTCTGACATAAGTACCTGCCTTATCCAACATTGGACCCAATTATGTGGTTGATTACAGATATTATATGCCATCCCGGTTTGAATAGCAAGGACAAGGCAAGAAATTGCATATTACTAAACAAGTATACATTTTGAAAATCGTGCCGGCGAGGTATAGCCCCAATAGGAAAAATAATTCATATCCTGTTCAATCTTCCGACAAAAAGCGATGCTATGATAGCAAGGTAAGCACAGATGTGCATTTCCTTGCCGTATGGCAGAAAGGATAGATGAAGAATGAAAAAAAGAATGTCCCTGATCGCCTTAGCCCTTACCCTGGTGATGGCCGTGGGTATCGGCATTGGCGCGCTGGCCAGCGCCAGCCTGACAAAGGAGGAAGTTTCCAGCATTGTTGAGACGACAACGGACGCCTCCAAAGTAACCAGCCCCATTATCGAGGTGGCCAATTCCGCTTCCAAGAGCGTGGTAGGCGTTAACAACTATCAGCGCAGAAGCAGCGATTTTTACGGCTATGGGTACGGTTATTTCAACACCCCCAGCGAAGGCAGCGAACGTCTGTTCGGCACGGGTTCGGGCGTGGTGGTCAGCAAGTACGGCCACATCCTGACCAACCAGCATGTGGTGGAGGACGCCAACCGGGTTACCGTTACCTATGAGGGCAATGAAGTGGCAGCGGAGGTTGTCGCCAGCGATTCTTCCCTGGACATAGCCGTCCTGCTAGCTCCCGGGCTGGAACTGCCCGCCGTATCCCTGGGCGACAGCGATCAATTGCAGGTGGGCGAGTATGCCATCGTCATCGGCAACCCCCTGGGCGAGGATTTTGAGCGCACGGTAACCGTCGGCTATGTATCCGCCCTGGGCCGCGAGGTGCAGGACAGGGTATCCGACCGCTACGGCCGGTATGCCACGGTGAAGAACCAGATGATCCAGGTGGACGCCGCCATTAACCAGGGCAACTCCGGCGGCGGCATGTTCAACACACTGGGCCAGTTGCAGGGTATCCCCGCGCGCAAGTATGACAACAGCGGCGGCTCTTCCATCTTCGGCTCCCTCACTGGGCGGGCCAGCATCGACAACATCGGCATGTGCATCCCCATCAACGTAGCCAAGCCCCTCTTGCAGAACGTGCTGGAAAGCTATGACGCCAACGCCGTGCAGGCCAAGGAAGAAGAGCAGAACGCGCCCCGGCCCCGTCTGGGCGTCACCATCCGCACCCTGGTTGGCGGCGAAGCGGAAAAGCTGGACGGCACCCTGCCCAACGGCGCCTATGTGGTAAACGTTGAAAGCGGCTCCCCTGCTGAAATCGGCGGCGTGAAGAAGGGCGACATCATTGTGGAAGTGGACGGCAAAGTCATCAACAATTCCACCCACCTGATTGAAGTCATCGGCCAGTACAAGGAAGGCGATGTGCTGAAAGTGAAGGTATTCCGGGTAGAAAAAACGGAAGACCCGGCGAGCCTGAACACCATCGGGGAAAGCGAGTATGTGGATCTGGAAGTGACCCTGCGCCTGCTGGATGATGTGAAAATGTAAAAACCCTGATGCCCCGGCCTGTGCCGGGCCATCAGACCGTCAAAGAGGTGCGGCGTGTCCAAAAAGTCTGCGGGGCTAGGAACGAATCTGCCAGAAGAGGAAGCTTACATGGTTCGTAAGTGACCGATTCTGGCAGATGAAGTAAACGCAAGCATGTTTCGGTATCGAAACATGCGGTTGCCGGCTTTTTCGACACGCTGATGCCCCGGACTGAGCCGGGGCATTTTACCGCCCCTGGATATTGACAACCCAGCGGGTTCTTCGTACACTGATTTCAACAAAGTGATAAAGGGAGGGTCTGCATGCTGGCGGTGCGGGAAACCGGAAAGAAACTGTTGTTCTGGGGTGCCTTGCTGATGATTGGCTGGGCAGCCTATGAACTGTACATCCGCGTTGACGCCATGATCCGGCCGCTGGGCATGTTTTTCCGCATGTGGATCGGGGAAAAAATCCCCTTCGAGCGCGCTGTGACTTACATCGACTGGAAGATACTGGAAATTCCCGGGTACCTGGCGCTGTGCGTGCTTCTTGGCTTGACGGCCATGCTGGGGCGCAGGAAACCCCTTGTCTGGGTGCTGACCATGCTGCTGAGCGTCGCCTTCGCCGTATTCTCTGTAGGTTTTTCCGCCCTGCTGGCGCCTACCTTCTGGCAGCTGTTAAAGCTGCTGCCCCTGGTGCTGCTGTTCCTGGGCGCTGGTTTGAGCCTGATTGCCCACATAAGCCTGAGGAAAAAACGCAAGGAACAGGGCGCGGTTCCGGGAACGGGCAAGAACCCGGTAGGGTACGACCCCTTCAACATGCAGCGGCCTGGTTGGAACTACGGAGACAGACAGGATAAAAAATAAACAGGCGAAAGCCTGTTTTTTTATTGCAGCAGATCCAATAAATTCATCTCATTCACCCGGTACCGTCCGGTAACCGGGTGAGGTTTGTCATAATCCGCCCAGAGCACCAACAGCCTGTCCCCATCCGCCGCCAGCGACATCGCCCGGTAGATCCCTTTTTGCGGGGGATGCCTGCTTGCCAGCCCTTCCTTCGCCTGATGATACTTTGGGTGGCTCAGCCGCAGGCAGGCGGGAATCAAGGGCGTGGCGGTGGTCGCCAGCCTGTCCCTGAGCATCAAATTCCGCACTTCTTCCTTTCTTTCCGGGAAAAGGCGGCATAGCGCGTCAAACACCACCTGGGTTAATACATCCAGGGGCAGGGGCATGCCCCTTTCCTTCTCCGCATGGGTTATCTCTATCCCCAGGGATTCAAACAACTCAAAGGGAGAGATGCCCCATGTTTCTGTCATCTCTTTCATTGTATAAGCGAACCGACCCCGGTTATAGAGTTTTTCCAGCGCTTGCTCCGCTATCTGCAGGCGCGCCAAATCCCCCGCGGTGAGCCAGGGGGTATCGGTAATCTGATACGGGGGCAGAGGACTGTAGGACAGCGGATAGGTGTCCGGCTCCAGGCGCATGGAGCTGCCGGGAATTACCTTCAGAAAACCCAGCTGCAGGGCATGTGGATACAGAGCAAACGCCCGGTTGAAGCCCTGGATAAAGGATGCTATGTCCTCCTTAGGAAGCCCGGCGATTAAATCGATATGGATATGGATGTTGCCAGGGGCGATTACCCGCCGCAGCTTCTGCAGCAGCGCGGCTACCGGTGTGTACCGCCGCACGCAGCGCAAAGTCTCCTCATTCAGGGACTGGATACCGATTTCCAGCTGAATACAGCCTGCGGGGGCAGTCGCCAATAGGTCCATTGTCGCGTCGTCCAGCAAATCCCCGCCGATCTCAAAATGAAAGCACACCCCATCCGGGATGCCTTTGCCCTGCTGCCGGATAACAAAATCAAACAATTGATACGCCCGGTTGACGGAGGCGTTGAATGTTCTGTCTACCAATTTGACAGTGGAAGCCCCGCTTTGCGCCAGCGCCAACATTTCATTTTCCGCACGTTCCATGGAGGTGCAGCGCACCCTTTCCCCCTTGCCCGACAGGCAGAAGGCGCAATAAAAGGGGCACCCCCGGCTGGTCTCCAGATAGGCGATGCGGCCGCGCAGCTGGGCAAAGTAATCATCACTGTAGGGTGAGGGCGGCATGTCCCCATGCTGATACGCCGGGGACAGATGAAAGCTGTTTTCCCCTCGGCAGCACAGCCCGGGCACATGAAGAATCCCCTCTCCTTGAGCCAAGGCATCCGCCAGCAGGGCGAAGGGCTTTTCCCCTTCCCCGCATAGGACATAGTCCGCCTGGGGACAAGCCATCAGGGTTTCCCGCGGCAAGGGACTGACTTCCGGCCCGCCCAGTACGATGACGCTGTCCGGCAGCGCCTGGCGCAGCAGGGGCAGCAGCTGCTTGATGAAGGTGATATTCCAGATATAGCAGCTAAGCCCGATGATGCCGGGGTTTACCGCGATGATTCGATCCGCCACCTTGTCCACGGGCTCGTTGATGGTGCCCTCCACCACCTGAACAACACAGGGTGTGCGGGCATAGGCCTCCACCCCCGCCTTCAGGCACCAGGGCGCCAAGGCGGAGTGCACATAGCTGGAAGCGACGGCCACCAGCGCGATGGATGGGGTTTTCTTTATGGAATCAAAATGCTTCATATCTCCCTATGGAAAAAGCCTCCTGTACAGGAGGCTTTTGCAGATGGCGCTTAGCGGTAGGTGTTGGCTTCCTTGATCTTGGCAGCCTTGCCTTGCAGACCGCGCAGATAGTACAGCTTCGCCCTGCGCACTTTGCCCTTGCGCACCACTTCGATGCTGTCCACACGGGGAGAGTGCAGCGGGAACGTACGCTCCACGCCGATGCCGTAGGACACGCGGCGCACGGTAAAGGTTTCGCGGGCCGAGCCGTTGCGGCGGGCAATTACGGTGCCCTCAAAGGCCTGCAGACGCTCGCGGGTGCCTTCCACAACCTTCACAAACACGCGGACGGTGTCGCCCACATTGAAGTCCGGCCGGTCGGTGCGCAGCTGCGCCTGTTCGATGGATCTGATAATTTCACTCACGGGATAATTCCTCCTTCCCTCATAGACGTTCATGCTTCGTCCTGAGGACGCGCAGCGGACCGCCCGTTTTGTCGCAAGGGGTATTGTACCACAGGTTATCCATGGTTGGCAAGGGCATAAAGCAGGAAAAACCCCGCCGAAGCGGGGTATAAAGCCTGGTTTAGGTGTTTTTATGCTTGTCCGACCTGCGGGAGCGGTGCTCAGTTGTGCCGGTCTCCGGGGCGTCCTGCATCTCGTTTTCCCTGGTCAGGCGGTAGCCGCCTTCCTCCGCGGCCTGCTCCACGGCGGGGGTTTCATCCACTAGGGTTTCCTCGGCCAGGGGCTCCACGACAGGGGCGTCTTCCTTCAGGTACTTGGTATGGGGCAGCTCTATCTCCTCCGCCGGGGCAGTTGCCTCAGCCGCTGAAACAGTGGTTTCTCCCCGCGCATCGCTGTAGGTATCCGGGTCCAGATAGTCGCGCTTGGGCTCCCGGGCCAGATGGTCATAGGCGGAATCCGACTGGCGCTGGGCACGCAGGCGCATGATGGTGCTGACGCCAAAGAGCAGGAAGCTGACGCCAAAGAGCGCGCCGGCGGCGATGGTGAGAATCAGCAGGGTGTTGACGCCCTGGCTGCCGCTGATGCCCGTGGTTTCTGCCGGTACGGGAGTATAAGTAACCACCGGCGGAATGGTGGCAAACACTTCCTTGGTAGGGGCAGGGGTGGCGGGCACATAGGGGATGTCCATGGAATTGGAGGTAAAGGTCTGTGTGTTCTTCTCGCTGTCCACCGCCTGGGCTGTAAACTGGAACTTGCCGCCCTGAGACACCTGGTACTGCCGGGTAAGGGTGGTGGTGGCGCCGGGCGCCAGGGAAGCGATGGAATACACCTGGGTCAGCCCCTGGAGAATCTTGATGTCCTTGACATCAAAATCGGAATTGTTGGTGATGTTGACGGTAAAACCGACAACGCCGGGCACGGTGTCAATGGATGTTTTGTCGGCGGACATTTCCAATGTGAGCCGGATCATCTTGGCCGGGTCGTAAGCGCTGATTTTCAGCTCGGTGGTTTTCTCCGTCTGTTCCCTGCCTGTGTTGTCCTTCAGGTTCACTTCAAACAGGAAGGAGGATGTCTCCTGCATGGTGACTTCCTTGGTGCGGGTAATGGTCTGCTTGGCGGGGATATCAATATTGGTAAAGACCTCGCCCAGCTTCGCGTCCTTGACGGACACATTGGAGTAGGACACATTTCCGTCGTTCTGCATCACCAATGTCAGCACCGCCTTGTCGCCGATGTTGACGCTGGTCTGGTCGGCGGTCAGGGTCAGCTTCAGGTTGGGGCGGGCGGAAGGAATGACCAGGTTGTCCAGCGAAGTGCGCAGGGTTTCGGTGCTGCCATCCTTTTTATAGCTGATGTTGGGATGGCTCGTCAGGTCGCTGGTGCTGGCCTTCTTTTCAAACTTGACCGTGGCGCTGGCGCCCGGCTCCAAGGCGGTGATTGTTTCGGTTTTATTGGAAATGCTGCTGTGTTCCCGGACACGAATGTCCCGCAGGCGGACATTGCCGTTGTTGACCAGTTCGTACAGCACGGTGAGGGTGTCGTCCTTGCGGACAACCTCAGGATCCGCGGTGCGCTTCACGGACAGGTCCACCTTTTCGCCAATGTAGGTAAGCGCCGCTTCCGCCGGGAAGCTGATGGTACTGCCCGCGCTTTCCGCGGATGCCGCCTTGACGGTAAAAATCAATTTGCCAGCGTCCAGCTGCGCCTGGGTTACATTGTACTCGCCGCTCCAGACATGGGTCTCCCCCACCTTCAGCTGGGACAGCGTGCCGCCGTCAAAGAAGGAGGGGACGATTTTATCGTCCGCGTCGTACAGCGCCAATGGCACAGTGATATCCGTCTGGCCGCTGTTGGCCAGGCGCACTTTCACCGTTACTTTACCGGGGGATGTCATGGTGCTGGGATCCGTTTCCATGGTGAAGTTCAGCCCAGTCAGCTCTGTAGCGTACGCTGGAACAGCCGCGGCAAAACACAGTGATACCAGACAGAGTACCAGCAGGTATACCTTAAAACGAGGGGCAATTGACATGCCCGTCCCTCCTTCCGAACGCAGCATCGCTGCGCGTCAGCGGATTTTCGCCACTTTCTTACCGCATCATTCTAATGCAAAAGGGTAAAAGTGTCAAGTAATTGTAACAATTACAAGGCTTTTTACCTTAAAATCGTAAAACTTTTTGTCCGGGTTCCGCTTCTATGTAAAAAACGAGGCTTGCTTACTGTATGCCGGAGAAAATCGGGTACAGGTACGAGAGCATATTGCGGGCCATCACCCCTACCCTGTCCTCCCGGACACGGCTGGATCCGTTATTAAGAAGTACAAAGGCAAACTGGGTGTCCGGGTCAAAGTACGCGTTGACGATGCCCACATCCGTCATGCCCTGATGACCGTAGATGGTCTTGCCCGGTATCAGGGTTGTGTTGCGCTCCACAAAAAGGCCGTAGGGGCTGTCCCCCGTTACGCTGGCGCCCAGGGTCTTCTGGTCCTGGCGCATCAGGCGGACCGTTTCGGGAGAGAGAAGCTGCACGCCCTCGTAGCTGCCGTCTCCCGCCAGCACGCTGACCAGCTTGATTAAATCCCGGGAACGGATCCACAGCCCGCCGTAGGTTGTGCGGTAATGGGTGTCCGGGGAAGGATAATCCTCATACCCGTCGCGGATATAGGCGTCCGCGGATTTAAACAGGGTGGCGTCGGAATACTGGGAGGACAAGTTCTGGGGATCCTGAATGACAGATCCGGCGTAGGAGGCGTGGATGCCCAGGGGGGCAAAGATATACTGCATCATATACCTGTTGGCGCTCAGGTCGGTGACCGCCTCGATGATGCTGCCGGTGACGCCGGCGCCGAAGTTGGAGTACTTGTACTGGCTGCCCGGCGCGTAGTTCTGGAAGTTTGCCCTCCGGTTGCTCTCCTCGCTAAGCATGCCGTGAATGGTGCTGCGCAGGTTGGAGAAACCGCCGTTCTCCGACAGAGAGGAGGTATGGGACATCAGCTGCCGAAGGGTCAGCGGATTTTTCTTGAAGCGCGGATTGCGGATAGAGTAGCCGTAATAGGTGCTGATATCCTCGTCCAGGTTCAGCTTGCCCTCTTCCACCAGCTTCATCAGGCCGATACCCGATACCATTTTGGTGATGCTGGCCAAGCGGTAATAAGTAAGCGGGGTGACCGGCGTTTTCTGGCGGATGTTGGCAAAGCCGTATTCCCTGGCGTAAACAATCCTGCCTTTGACCGCCACCACCACAGAACCGCCCATCACCTTGCTTTTGCTGAACATTTTATCCACATCGGCGGCTACCTGCTGCTCATTGAAGGCTAACGCAAGGGGAGTCAGCAGCACCAGGCACAGCGCCAAACACAGACACGCTTTGAGTTTTTTCATACGCCCTCCATGTCGAATTTTCATCGCTGTTCATTATACGGGAGGATAAATCGAGCCGTCAACCTTTTGACCTGCTGAAATAGAAGAAGCCGCCGATTGCCCGGCGGCTTTGATGCGTTTTTCAGGTTAATCAGGCGGCGGTTTCCTTCTTCTCCCCGATGGACAGGACAAAGTTGAGGATGATGCCGAAGATGGCGGCGCCGGCGACGGCGGGGATGTTCATGCCAAAGAAGTTGATGTTGCCGCCAAAGCCGTAGTGGATACCAAGGCCCAGCGTCATGATGCTGGCGATGACCGCAATGTTCTTGGAGTCAAACATGCTGACTTTTTTATCAATCAGGATGGCAATGCCCTGGGCGGCGATGGCGCCGAAGAGGTAGATTTCCAGACCGCCGATGACCGCCTGGGGGATGCCGTAGATCACCCGGATCAGGGGCGTAAAGCAGGAAACCAGCATGGCCAGGATACCGGCGGCGAACATGACAGGCACGGAGAACACCTTGGTGATGGCCATGGTGGAAATGTTCTCGCCGTAGTTGGTGCCGGCGGGACCGCCGATGACGCCGGAAATCATATCGCAGACGCCATCGCCAATCAGGTTTCTGTCCAGCATGTTGGCCAGGCCGTATTCCCCTTTGCCCTTTTTGCGCGCCAGGTCATTGACATAGATGTCCAATTGGTACATAGGGCCTGCTGAAAAAGGCAGATTTTGCTTTTCACGTTCCTTTACACAGCCGC
>CALCQO010000043.1 GCA_937894675.1 uncultured Clostridia bacterium | reverse complement strand
GATTATATCTCAACTAACTCTCGGACTGGTACAAGGATTGGGGGGCAGGTCAATTTCTGTTTGAACGGAAGGAAACAGGTGAGCATATCGATAGGTGATATCAATGCTTTCATGTCCCACACGATCCGCTATTGCCAGAGCCGAAAAGCCCATGTCGACCAACAATGAAACGTGGCTGTGGCGAACATCATGTATTCGAATGCGCTTAACTCCTGTTGCTTTCGTTCCCCTGTTCATCTCGTGATGCAGATAATGCTTGCTGATAGGGAAGATGCGGTCTGTTGCCCTTGCACTGTAGAACATCCCAAGATACTCCTGCATTTCCTGACTTAGAAAGTCGGGCATTGCAATAACTCTGTTACTCTTTTTCGTTTTTGGCGTTGTGATGACATCCTTTCCCTTTAGGCGCTGATAGGATTTGTTGATGGTGACAGTGTTCTTCTCAAAGTCAAAGTCTTGTGGCGTCAGGGCCAGCAGTTCTCCGACTCTGATGCCGCACCAGTAGAGCATTTCGAAGGCATAGTAGGAGATTGGTTTATCCATCATCGCATCCGCAAACTTAAGATATTCCTCCTTTGTCCAGAACAGCATCTCCCCACTTTCCTTTGTTCCCATATTTCCAGCCTTGGCAGCGGGGTTCATGCGCAGATCGTAGTACCTCACAGCATGATTGAAGATGGCGCTGAGCTGGTTGTGGATCGTTTTAAGGTAGGTTGGTGTGTGAGGTTTCCGGCGTTTGTCTTTCGAGCTAAGGATCTCATTTTGCCAGTCCATCACATTCTTTGCCGTAATCTCCGAGAGTTTCCTTTTGGCAAAGTAAGGAAGAATCTTGTGCTGAATAATGCTCTCTTTGGTAATCCAAGTATTCTCTTTCAATCGCGGCTTGATGTCTTTGGCGTAGAGCTCAAAGAAACTTTCAAATGTCATATCCACATCGGACCGTACCTGCTGAAGAAACTCTCGCTCCCATTCCAACGCCTTTGCTCGAGTGGGAAACCCTCGCTTGCATTTTTGCTTGCGCTCTCCCTTCCAATCGATATATCGCACCATCACGTACCAGGTTTTATTGCTCTCAGTTTTGAATGCCGGCACTTTCCGAATCCTCCTTTTCAAAAATGTCCAGATCATGCGTTCCGTAGAACTTCTCAAAGAAATACTTGCGGTCTGTCCTGCCAGGAATAACGATACAACCCTTCTTCTTAAGCTCATCGTTGAGTTTCCTGATTAGCTTGTAAGCATATGGTTTCGATACTTCGAGCAGCTGAGCTACCTCATCGACATGAATCAGCATTTTCCCCATCAATCGTTCCTCCTTTTTTTGGATAGACTTCCCCCTTGTAGATTGGGGGTTTGTCAAGCCCCCCGGAGTGCTGTCCGGACTTGACTGTTTTCGCTTTCATCCCAGTCCCGTTCCTACACCCGGCCTTGTCTGACCAAAGTGCGTTGCCTCGTAAATGCTCCCTCGCGCCGCTTCTCCGGGGAAGCGGACTTGGCAAGGAGGGCATTCTCGGTATCTGACTGGCTGCGTATTCTGTTTTCAAGGTTCGCACTAAGCATTTTCGCTTAGCTCGTGCATTCTACTAAGCATTTTTGTTAATGTCAAGGGGTTTGCAAAAAATAATTAAACTATTTTGTTAAATCTTTCTTGCGCTCTCCTAAACATATATGCTATACTCAGTTCGCAATGCAACTAGCTGGAGGTAGCAACAATGGCTATTGGTGAAAGAATCAACTTTTTCCGCAATTTGCGTGGTATGACGCAAAAGTACCTGGGCATGGCTGTAGGGTTTCCTGAGAAGTCAGCCGATGTACGGATGGCCCAATACGAGTCTGGCACAAGGACACCTAAGGCTGATCTGACCAGTTTGCTTGCCCATGAATTGGGCGTGTCCCCTAAAGCTCTGGATGTCCCGGAGATTGACAGCAACATCGGATTGATGCACACCTTGTTCGTGTTAGAAGATCTTCGCGGTTTGCGAATCGGTGAGCGTGATGGTGAGCTGTACCTTTTCCTGGACAAGTCGGACAAAGGGGTCTTTTTTGACATGCACCGAATGCTAAGTGCCTGGCAGGAACAGTTTGCAAAGCTATCTACTGGAGAGATTAGTAAGGAAGAATACGACCAGTGGCGCTACAGGTATCCACAATTTGATGCCACTCAGCGGTGGGCAAGTGTTCCTTCTCAGGAGCTAAGCGACGCCATCACAGAAAAATAGTCAAATATCACCTCCATAATAAAACGGCCTTGCTGACAATCCGATCAGCAAAGCCGTTTTTGGAATATGGCACTTTAGAGGCAATTGGGGCTGACTATTCTCGCCAGGAGGGTACCTCTTAGTGCCCTGTTATCAAACTGTTATCAAAAGGTGACTTGGAACCTCTTAAGCCCTTGTTTACACTGCGTTTTCGGGGCTTTGTTGCTTACTCCCACTCAATACTTGCCGGGGGCTTTGTTGTCACATCCAACAGGACGCGGTTGACGCCGGAGACTTCGTTGACGATGCGGCGGCTGATAAGGGCCAGGGTATCGTAGGGGATGCGGGCCCAGTCGGCGGTCATGAAATCATCGGTGGTAACGGCGCGGATGGCGACGGCATTGAAATAGGTACGCTCGTCTCCCATGACGCCCACGGAGCGCACCCCGGTTAGGACGGTGAAATATTGGTTGACGCTGGCATCCAAGCCGGCGGCAGCGATTTCCTCCCTGAGGATGGCGTCGCTTTCCCGCACGATATGGATTTTATCCTTGGTTAAATCGCCGATGCAGCGGATGGCCAGGCCGGGGCCTGGGAAGGGCTGGCGGAACACCATCTCCCGGGGCAAACCCAGGACAAGGCCCAGCTGGCGCACCTCATCCTTGAAGAGCATGCGCAGGGGCTCCACCAGGGAGGTAAAGCCCAGTTCCTTGGGCAGGCCGCCCACATTGTGATGGGATTTGATGACATTGCTGCCTTCCACGGCGCCTGACTCGATGACGTCCGGATAGATGGTGCCCTGGGCGAAGTGATCCAACTTGCCCAGTTTGGCGGCCTCATCGCGGAACACGGCAATAAACTCCGCCCCGATGATTTTACGCTTGGTTTCCGGGTCGGATATATTTTTCAACTTTTCCATGAACCGCTCGCCCGCGTCCACGCAGGTTAGGGACACGGGGAAGTGGGCGGTAAATACCTCTTTCACCATTTCCGGCTCGCCTTTGCGCATAAAGCCATGGTCCACAAACACACAGTGCAGGCGGCTGCCGATGGCTTTATACAAAAGAGCTGCCACCACAGAACTGTCCACCCCGCCGGAAAGGGCCAGCAGCACAGTACCCTCCCCCACCGCCTCCTGAATTTGTCGGATGGCGGTTTCGGCGTATCCGGACATCTCCCACTCCTGGGTGCAGCCGCAAATGCGGCGCAGGAAAGCCTCGATGACCCGCATGCCGTCTACCGAGTGGGTTACTTCAGGGTGGAACTGGATGCCATACAGCTTGCGGTCATCATCTCCCATGGCCGCTACCGGGCAGGAAGGGGTATGGGCGATGTTGGCAAAGCCTTTGGGCAGGGTGACTACCTGGTCGGTATGGCTCATCCAGCAGGGGCTGGATTTGGGCATATCCTGAAACAGCGGGCTGGCGGTATCAAAGGTGACATCCGCCAAGCCGTACTCCCGCTTGTCCGCCATGCTGACATCGCCGCCGAGCATCTTGGCCATCAGCTGCATGCCATAGCAGATGCCCAGGACAGGCACACCCAGGGAAAACACCCCTTCGTCGCACCGGGGAGCGTCTTCCACCCGCAGGGTGGCGGGGCTGCCGGAGAGGATGATGCCGCTGGGGTTCATGGCGCGGATCTCCTCCGCCGGGGTTTTATGGTTGACCACATAGGAATAAACCTTCATTTGCCGTACGCGTCGGGCAATCAGCTGGGTGTACTGGCCACCAAAATCCAGAATGATGATGCGTTGATTCATTTGTATATCCTTCCTGCCATAAGATGAAAACAGGCGCTTCGCGCCTGAGGGGTTTATTCTATTTCGGTGCCGTCCGCCTTAAATAGGGGCAGACGCTCCAGGTAGATGATATCATCGCGGTTTTTAGCAGGACCTTCCGCCAGAATGGCCATCTTGCCGATGACCTGACCGCCCGCTTCGGAAACCAGTTTTTCCACCGCTTTGAGGGATTCGCCGGTGGAGATGACATCGTCCACAATCAGCACCTTTTTGCCGCGCATAAAGTCCGCGTCGTTCTGGTCAATATGCAGCATCTGCCGGTTGGCGGTGGTAATGGAAGTAACTTCGGTGGAGAAAATATTGCGCATGTACAGCTTGGGCGCCTTGCGGGCGATAAGGTAGCGGTTCTCACCATGCTGGCGCGCCATCTCGTACACCAGGGGAATGCCCTTGGATTCGGCGGTGATCAGCACATCGTGCTCCGGCGCTTTTTTCAGCAGTTCCCGGGCGCAGGCTACGGTTAATTCCACATCGCCGAAGATTACAAAGGCGGCGATGGACAGATCGTCATTTACACGGCACAAGGGCAGCTGCCTTTGCAGCCCCGCCACGTGCAGGGTATAGTCCATGATGAAACATCTCCTTTTCATTGTCGAGGATTACCTCAAGATTGTACGGAAAACCCAAGGGATTGTCAATTGCCGTCGGCTTGATTAAACGTGTATATTTATTAACCTTCTTGACGGCGGCCGGATGG
The DNA here is from genome assembly GCA_937894675.1 of uncultured Clostridia bacterium. GTDB lineage: Bacteria > Bacillota > Clostridia > Christensenellales > Aristaeellaceae > DTU024. The sequence goes on along the minus strand of CALCQO010000043.1, from coordinate 13,707 downwards.
CGTGTTATCATTTTTCCATCAAAACGGCAGGTGCCCATATTGTTAAGGAGGAGAACTTATGAAGAAGTTTTTCGCAATCCTGTTGACCGCTGCCTTGCTCTTGTCCCTCGCCGCACCCGCGATGGCCGAGAGCAAACCCTTTGCCGGCAAGACGCTGACAGTTCTGTATATGTCCAGCGTGTATGCCGACGCAGCCCGCTCCATCGTGCCGGAGTTTGAGGAGTTAACCGGCGCCAAGGTGGACGTGGTTGACTTCCCTTATGTGACGCTGCATGAGAAAGCCCTGCTGGACTTGACCAGCGGCGGCACAGCCGCTTTTGACGTCATCGACGTGGCCAGCCAGTGGGACGGCGAGTTCTTCCCCTTCCTGACGGATCTGGGCCCTTATATCGAGAAGGACGGCTACGACATGGACGTCTGGATTGAGAACGTGCTGAACAACTGCGGCAAGTGGCAGGATACCATCATCGGCATCCCCAACGCCAACACCCCCCAGGTGTTTGCCTACCGCACAGACCTGTTCCCCGACGGGCTGCCCGACACCTGGAAAGAATACCGTGAAAAGAGCATCGAGCTGACCAAGGATGGTTTCTACGGCGTCACCATCGCCGAAGCCCCCGGCCAGCTGGGCGGCGTGTTCGACTACATCCTGTGGTCCATGGGCGGCGCCTGGGCGGATGAGGACTGGAATGTCACCATCAATTCCCAGGAAACCCGGGACGCCCTCACCCACCTGTATGAGCTGAACAAGAAAGCCATGGATCCCGCCAATCTCTCCTGGGGCGTGGAAGAATCCATCAAGGCCTTCCTGGACGGCAGAGCCGCTGTGTGCGAAACCTGGCCTACCCTGGGTGTCACCCAGAACGCGGAAGACCCCGAGAAATCCCAGATTGTTGGCAAATGGGCGCTGAGCACCATCCCCTACGAAAAGACCGGCATCACCCTGCTGTCTGCCTGGGACGTGGCCATCCCCGCCAATTCCGAGAACAAGGACCTGGCCTGGGAATGGATCAAAATGTACACCAGCGCGGAAAAACAGCAGCAGTTCTATGATGAGTTCGCCATTTTCTCCCCCCGCAAGGATTTCTGGGAGCAGGACGCCATCAAGAACTCCGCCCTGTATGAGCTGCGCGGTGCCCTGGATACCGCCAACATGTGGTGGCGCATCGCCGCTTCCGTGGAAGCGGACACCGTGCTCAACACCGTTGTCAGCGCGTACCTGACCGATCAGATGGATCTGGAAACCGCTGTGACCGAAATGGAAAAGGGCATCAAGATGGCGCTGGAAAACTCTCCGCCGGAGGAAGGCATCAAGAACTTCAACCACTAATCCCTCATCGGCAATGGCTGGGCGGCAAACTGCCGTCCAGCCATGCCCTTTTCGGCAAAGGATGTGAAACGCTATGAACAAATACCGCAACAGCGACAAGCTGGCCACCTGGCTTTTTCTGGCGCCCACCTTGATTTATTTAGGCATTACAGCGCTTTTACCGCTGCTGTACTCGCTGTATTTAAGTTTTTTCCGTATGAAGCTCAACCTGCCCAATCAGGTGCCGCGCTTTATCGGCCTGGACAACTATGCCCGCATTCTTTCCGACAAGCTGCTGCATACCAGCACCTGGAATACCCTGCTGTTTACCGTGGTATCGGTATCTTTGGAAGTAGTATTGGGCATGATGGTTGCCATGGTGATCTGCTCCAATAAGCGCTGGGCGCGCAATGTCACATCCATTTTAATGATTCCCATGGTCATGGCGCCCGTCGCCGTTGGTACTTTGTGGCGCATGATGTTTGACTCCACCACCGGCATCATCAACTATCTGCTGAGCTTCGTAGGCATCCCGGGCATCAATTGGCTGAGCGACCCCACCATGGCCATGGTGTCGGTTATCTTTGTCAACGTATGGCAGTTGACCCCCTGGGTCACCATCATCTGCGCCGCGGGGCTGAAAGCCCTGCCGGGCGACTGCATGCAGGCTGCCCTGGTGGACGGGGCAACCCCCGGCTACATATTCCGCAAGATTGTGCTTCCGCTAATGAAGCCGGTGCTGGTCATCGTGCTGATGATCCGCTTTATCGACGGTTTTAAGGTGTTTGATACCGTTTATGTAATGACCAACGGCGGACCGGGCACCGCCACGGAAATGCTGCCCAACTACATTTACAAGCAAGGCCTGCGCTTCTTTGACGCGGGCTACGCCGCTTCCCTTGCCATCGTTTTCGTGCTGCTGATGTCGGTGCTGAGCATGGGCTTCCTGAAATGGCGCAAGTCGGAGGAGGAGAAGGTATGGTAACGGAAAAACGCAGAAAGCCCAGGGACTATACCTCGGTGGAGGCCATCCTCAGCGCTTTTGCCGGGCGTCCCTTCAAATATATCATGATTACCCTCAGCCTGCTGTTGGTGCTGTTTCCCCTGTATTGGCTGACCACCAGCGCCTTCAAGCTGCCCCAGGAATACCTGGCCTATCCGCCGGTGATTGTGCCCAGCGCACTGACCACAGAAAGCTTCACGGAAATCTTCACCCGGGACAGGGTGCTGACCTACTTTGGCAATTCCATGATTATCTCCATCGTCACCACGGCGCTGACCACCCTTTTTGGCAGCATGGCTGCCTACGCGGTGGTCAGAGGCCCCTTGGGCAAACGGGCAAGAAGCATCTTTGGCATCTGGTTTCTGGTGCAGAAGATGTACCCCGCCATCGCTACCGCCATCCCCGTGTACCTGGTGATGCGCACCCTGGGGCTGATGGATACCCAGATGGCTTTGATTATTATGAACACCAGCTTTAACCTGCCCCTGGTCATCTGGCTGATGATGGGCTTTTTTGAGCAGACCCCCTACTCCCTGGAGGAGAGCGCCATGCTGGACGGCTGCGGGTTTATGGGGCGCTTCTTCCGCATTATCCTGCCCATGACCAAACCAGGCCTGATTGCTTCGGCTATCCTGACCTTCAACGCCACCTGGAACGAGTTCCTCTTCGCGGTAATTCTGTCCATCAAGCGAAGCAAGACGCTGCCGGTGGTCATCGCCGGGTTTATCACCGACCGGGGACTAGCTTGGGGCCCCATGGCGGCCACCGCTTTGGTGACGCTGATCCCTGTGATTATTCTCACCTGGATTGTGCAGAAAGACTTTGTCAACGGCCTGGCCATGGGCGCTGTGAAAGGGTAAATAATGAAAAAGAAACACATTCTTTGCTTTGGGGATTCCAACACCTGGGGGTATGACGCTGCCAGCGGCGGACGCTACGATGACGATGTGCGGTGGACCATGCAGCTGCAGAAGCTGCTGGGAGAGGAGTATTTCATCGTGGAGGAAGGCCTTAGCGGCCGCACCACCGTGTTCGAGGATCCGCTGAACGAAGGTCTGTGCGGCTTTACCGCCCTGGCCACCACGCTGATGTCCCACGCGCCGCTTGATTTGATGGTGCTGATGCTGGGTACGAACGACTGCAAGGAGCGTTTTTCCGCCAACGCAGCCAATATCCGCGACGGCATGCTGCGCCTGGTAAAAAAGGCGCGGCAGGTGGAAGCCTGGGCCGCTCAGCCCCGGATCCTGATTGTCGCCCCCATCATCATCGACAAGCGGCTGTATACGTCCCCCACCAATGGTCCCGGCATGGGGGCTGGCTGCGTGGAAAAGTCCGAGCAGCTGCCCGCCCTGTACGAGCAGGCCGCCAGGGATTTCGGCTGCGACTATCTGGACTGCAACCCCTATGTGCAACCAGCGGACAAGGATTTCATGCACTTTGACAAAGAAAGCAACGCCCACTTTGCCAGCGCTCTGGCGGACAAACTGCGGGACATCCTAGGCTGAAAACCCCGTATTGCATAACGGAGGCCATGCATGGCATGAGCCTCCGTTTACTACCTATTATCGGAAGTACCTGGTTTTGTACCCGCGCTTTTGCTTCAGCTTTGGCTTGCGCTTGCGGGTGAATAGCTTGAACAGCAGGAACATCAGCAGGGCTACCGCCAGCACGGGCAGCAGCATCAGGAACAGAAGTTCCAGGGAGAACTTGGGGAAGGGATTGGGGTCGTTCTCGGAGAACTGCAGGATCTCCGCCAGGGAGGGGGCGATGGCGGCGCGCCTTTCCACCGAGCGGCTGGCAATCAGCTCATACTCGATGGGCTCGCTGCCGTCAACGGGGGAGTAGGTCATGATGCCGATGGTTTCCCCGGCGCTGATGGGAGCTTCCAGTGTGCGTGTAAACTGGAACTGGGTGCGGGTATTGTATTCCTGCAGGTGGGAATCGGGCTTGCTGACCAGGCCGACCAGGTGGTCGTTGGCGGCGGAGTCCATCTTGTGGATGTCCAGTTCCAGCCGCCCCAAATCCATGTCGTCCAGGGCGAAACCGGAAATATCAATCACCTTGGGGTTCTGCCTGTAGATTTCCTCGACACTGGTGGAGATATACTGGCTGAAACCATAGTTGAACATGCGGATGGTATCGGTAAAGCACCGCTTGTAACTGGTTTCCTTCAGAACCACGGAAATCAGATGGATGCCGTCCTTGTAGGCGGATCCTACATAGCAATACCCCGCTAACGAATAAAAACCGGTCTTGATGCCGGTAGCGTACTCAAAATAATACTGCTGATCCTCCGCCACTTCGGAGCGGGACTTGAAGATATTGTCCCGGGAGGTCAGCCTGCGGCCTTCATTGGTGTTGTTTCGGGGCAAGACAAAAGTGGACAGCTGGGCAATCTCCCGGAAGGTTTCATTCTGCATGGCTTCTTTGGCGATGGTCGCCAAGTCGCGCGCCGTGGAGAGATGATAATCATTGTGCAGGCCATGGGCATTTGTAAAATGTGTGTTGAAGCAGCCGTAGTTGTAGGCGGCTTCGTTCATCAAGGCGGCAAATTGTTCCTGAGAACCGGAGATAGTTTCGGCAATCAGGTTGGCGCCATCATTCCCCGATGCCACCATGGTGGCGTACAGCAAATCCTTGAAGTTGATTTCCTGCCCCACTTCCAGGGGTATGGTGGAGGCGTTTTCCTCCCCCAAGGTAACGGCGGAAGGCGTTGTCACAACGGTGGATTCCAAATCACCCATCAGGATGCCCAGCAGCACCGTCATAATCTTGGTAGTGGAGGCGGGGTAATGCAGATCATCCGCGTTTTTTTCGAACAAAACATCCCCGGTATCCGCGTTGATCAGGATGGCTGCCTCCCCACGGATATGGTCGGCAGTCAGGTTGTCGGGGACATTGCTGTCATACGCGTCGCTTGCCAGGATGGGGGCAGGCAAAAGGAGAAGCGCGCATAGCAGAAAAGCCAGCAAACGCAGGGCGGGCCTTCTGTTCATGCGCACTCCTCCTTGATACAAAGTGCGATTATCCTATCACAAATCGGTGGTCTTGTACAGGGCGGGGCCGATCTCGTACAGGTTGTTCCCTTGGGAGTCGATGAGCACAATCACAGGAAAATCCTTGATTTCGAAGCGGTGGATCGCCTCGGCGCCCAGGTCCGGGTAGGCGATGACTTCCGACTTGATAATCCGCTTTGCGATCAGCGCGGCGGCGCCGCCGGTGGCGCCAAAGTACACGGCGTTATGCTCCTTCATGGCGTCCACCACGGCGGCGGAGCGCTTGCCCTTGCCAATCATGCCCTTCAGGCCCAGGTTCAGCAGCTGGGGCGTGTAAGCGTCCATCCGGTAGCTGGTGGTGGGGCCGGCAGAGCCGACGGCGTACCCGGGGCCGGCGGGGGCAGGCCCGACATAGTAGATCACCTGTCCCTTGATGTCAAAGGGCAGGGGCTCCCCTTTGTCCAGGGCTTCCAGCATGCGCTTATGGGCGGCGTCACGGGCTGTATAGAGAGAACCGCTGAGCAGGACAGAATCCCCCGCGCGCAGATCCTTGATGATGGCGTCATCCAGCGGCAGTTGAATGTTGATGGTGTTCATGTTCAATCTCCCTTCAAATCGTGCGTTCGGCGTGGCGCGCGGCATGGCAGCAGATGTTGACGGCGACAGGCAGGCCGGCGATATGGGTGGCTGTATAGTCAATGCTGACTTTCAGCGCCGTGGTGTTGCCGCCGATACCCGCGGGTCCGATGCCCAGACCGTTGATTTTTTCCAGCAGCTCTTTCTCCAGCTCCGCGTATCGGGGATCGGGGTTATCCTGATCCAGGGGGCGGGTGGTGCAGCGCTTGGCGAGCAGGGCTGCCTGCTCAAAGGTGCCGCCGATGCCGATGCCCAGAATGATGGGCGGGCAGGGGTTGGGGCCCGCGTTCTTCACCGTTTCCAGCACGAATTTCTTGACGCCTTCAATGCCGTCCGCCGGCACCAGCATCTTCAGCGCGCTCATGTTCTCGCTGCCAAAGCCTTTGGCGGTAACCATGATGTGCACCTTGTCGCCGGGCACGATGCGGGTATGGATCACCGCGGGGGTGTTGTCCTTGGTGTTGGTGCGGCGGAACAGGGGCTCGCCCACCACGGACTTGCGGAAATAACCCTGCTCGTACGCCTGGCGCACCCCTTCGTTGATGGCGCTTTCAAAGTCGCCTTCGGTGATGTGGACATCCTGCCCCAGATCGACAAAGACGACGCACATGCCGGTGTCCTGGCAGATGGGCACCTTGTCATCGGCGGCAATCCTGTTATTCTCCAGCAGCTGATCCAGTACAGTACGGCCCACGGGGGATGCCTCCAGAGCCTGGTACTGCAGAAACTTGTCGGTAACATCCTTGCCAATGTATCGATTGGCATCCAGGAAGAGATTCTTCACGGTTTCCGTGATTTGGTTGGCTGTTACGGTTCTCAATGTGTTCACGCCTTTCTATCTTTATTGTATAATAACCTGCTCCCGATATGCTGTGTCGGGGGACAAGCCTGCGCCGATGGCCCAGAGCTGTTCCGAAAGCATGTCCGAGGCAAGCATGGTACCGTTGTGTTTTGCCGGGCGGCTGATGAGGGGAAGGCCGCTTTGCCCGATGGCCTTGAGCAGCGGGGCCGCGTCCCTTCGGAACCCCAGCAGCCGGGCATAGGGGGGAACAGGGGGAATGTCATCCTGGCGGATGCCTACCATCAGGTTGGTCAGCGCCCGGGAGATGCGGGTGTAGGGATACCGCTTCGTCTTGATGCATTCTATCAGCTCCCGCCGGCTGGAAACGCTTCTGGAACAGGCGAGTATCCGGTTCTCCAGCCCTTCGCTGATTTCCGGCGTGTCCCGCATCTGCCCGGGCGAAATTGTCATCAATTGACCCAGCAGCAGCGAATCCAGCGCGTCCTCTTTGTGGAGCAGCCCTTTCATGGCCGCTTCCCGGATGATGGCGAGGGTGGTTGCGGGCACAGAAGCCTCCACCCCGGCCCAGTCTCCCCGGCTCAGGGCGCCGCGCACCGCGGTAGCGGAGGGGAGGGGCTGTATCCCCGAAGCATGGTAGCTGCCCTGCCGGGGCACAGGCCAGGGCTGGATAGCGCTGTGCAAGCTGCTCAGCGCTTGCAGATAACACACCCCTAAAATGAAGTTGGGCGCTTTGAACACCGCGGGGGAAGTGCCCGGTAATGCCTCCGACAACGCCTCTCCCAGGGAGCGCGCCAGAGATTTGCCTTCCTTCAATTTGCCAGTCAGTAGGGGATCCGCGTCCGCTGCCTGGGAAAGCAGGGGAAGGGACTGCTCCTCCACCCCGAAGCACAGGTGGGTAATCACCTGCAATTGGTGCAGAATGCCCACGCCGCCCATGGCAAACCGGTTCGCTTGGGCTGTGCCGAAGGCATACGGCATACCCAGCACCAGATCCGCGCCGGCTGATAAGGCCATGCGGGCGCGGGTGTGGGTGGAAAAGAAAGCCGCTGATCCGCGCTGGGAAAAGCCACAGGAAATAACGCAAACGATATAGTCCGCGCGCAGTGTTTGTTTTACCCTGGATATCTGCCAGGCATGCCCATTGTGAAATGGATCATATTCGGCGATAATGCCGCACACGCGCATGCCGTTTCCATTATTTCCGGTTTCCATAGGCTCATTATAGCACACGATGGATGCCTTGAAAAGGAATCCACCGCGGGTTGTTTTACTGGTTCAATTGGGCCATGTAGTCGTCCATGGTATAAAAACCGCTGGGTTTATCAAGGAGAAAACCAGCTGCGCGTAGAGCGCCCGCCGCGAATATGGCACGGTTTTGCGCGCTGTGGGTAATGGTCAGCACTTCATTGCTGCCGTAAAAGCCCACCTCGTGTTCCCCGGCGACGGTGCCGCCCCGCACCGCGTGCAAGCCGATTTCCTCGGACTTGCGTTTGCCGCTTTCGGGAGAGCGGCCATACTGCGCAATGGTATCCTCGCCGCGCAGGGCGTCGAGCAGCTGCAATGCAGTCCCGCTGGGGGCATCCACCTTCTGGTTATGGTGCTTCTCCACGATTTCGATATCAAAGCCGGGCAGCAGTTTTTTCGCCTGTGCGGCGAGGGTTTTCAAAACATGCACGCCCATGGACATGTTCGTGCTTCGGAACACAGGCACCTGCCTGGACAAAGCCAATACCTGCTGCTCATCCACCTGGCTGTACCCAGTGGTGCACAGCACAGCGGGCAAGTGATGGCGCGCCGCGTACTCCGCCAGCAGGGGAAGGGCGGAGGGCAGGGAAAAATCAATCAATACTTGGGCTTCCTCTGTGATCTCTCTATAAGAAGGATACACTGGAAAGTCCGCGTAGGCTTTGCCCTGGGGGTCAACGCCCGCGGCGATTTCAAAACCATACGCCCCCGCCATTTCAGCGATGTTGCGGCCCATGCGGCCGCAGGCGCCGGATAAAATCAGCTTTTTCATGCCAACAGCCCCAGCGCTTTCAATTCCTTCTCCAATACTCTGGCATTGCTTTCGCCAAGGGGCACCAGAGGAAGGCGGACCTGGTTTTCGCATATGCCCATCATATGCATCGCCGCCTTGAGGGGGATGGGGTTTACTTCGCTAAACAGCGCATGGGTGAGGGGCAGCAGCTTCAGCTGCAGTTCCGCGGCTTTCTGCGTGTCCCCCCGCAGCATGGCTTCCGTCATCTGGACGGTCAGCGCGGGCGCCGCGTTGCTGATAACCGAGATAACCCCCAGGCCGCCCAGGCTCATCAGGGGCACCACCACCTCATCCGTACCTGAATAGAAGGCCAGGCGCCCTTCGCTCAGGCGGATCATGTCGCCAAGCTTGATCATATCCGCCGACGCTTCCTTCACGGCGATGATGTTGTCATGATGGCTTAATGCCCCTACCGTTTCCGGCGCGATGCTCAGCCCCGTGCGGGACGGGACATTGTAGATAATCACCGGCAAGTTGCTGTTATCGGCGATGGCGGTATAGTGGGCAATCAGCCCCTGCTGGGTTGTCTTGTTGTAATATGGGGTAACGCACAGCTGCGCCTGGGCGCCAAGCTTTTCGGCCAATGCGGCGAGGTGAATTACCTCCGCTGTGTTGTTGCCGCCGGTGCCCGCGACAACAGGTACCCGCTTTTTGGTTTCATCCACAACGATTTGAATGGTTTCCGCCCATTCCTCCTGGGTCATGGTGGAGGGCTCGCCTGTTGTGCCGCAGGCAATCAAGGCAGCGACCCCGTTGTCTATCTGGTAGTTCACCAGTTTGCGCAGCGCCTGCTCATCAATCCCGCTGTTGGTAAAAGGCGTGGCCAGCGCGGTGGCGCAGCCGCGAAAAAGAACCTTCTTCACAAATTACTCCCCCTTTGGAATCAATCCCTTGGCGCAAAGCAGCTCGGCTGTCAGCAGACCGCCGCCGGCCGCGCCCCGCAATGTGTTGTGGGAAAGGCAGACAAAGCGGTAGTCAAAAATGCTGTCCTCCCGCAGGCGCCCGATGCTGATGCCCATGCCGCCCGCCATGTCCCTGTCCAGTTTGGTTTGAGGACGGTTGTCCTCTTCAAAATACTGTAGGAAAGGCGCAGGCGCGGAGGGCAGTTTCAGCCTTTGGGGCTCTGTTTCCATGCTTTGCCAAAGTTTTTTCATTTCGTCTATGGTTGGTTTTCTCTCAAACTTGACGCTGACGGCAGCCATATGCCCGTCGGATACAGGCACACGCAGGCACTGGGCGCTGATGACGGGTGTTTGGGCGTGCTCGATGCTCAGGCCGTCTTTGGAAACATTGCCCCAAACCTTCAGCGGCTCCTGCTCGCTCTTCTCCTCCTCCCCGCCGATATAGGGGATAACATTGTCCTGCATCTCCGGCCAGGTTTCCAATGTTTTTCCCGCGCCGCTGACCGCCTGGTAGGTGCAGACGCTAATTTGCTTGATGCCAAAGGAAAGCAAAGGTGTCAGTGCGGGTACATAGCTTTGGATCGAGCAGTTGGGTTTCACCACGATGAATCCCTTATTGCTGCCCAAACGCTTTTTCTGCTGTTCCAGGATATCCAGATGGGAAGCATTGATTTCCGGGATCACCATGGGCACATCCGGCACCATCCGGCAGGCGCTGTTGTTGCTGACAACGGGGATGTCCGCCTTGGCGTAGGCTTCTTCCAAAGCCCGCGTTTCCGCCTTGGTCATGGAAACAGCGCAGAAAACAAAATCCACCAAAGGTTTGATGCTGCTGATATCCGAAGCGTCCATCACCACCACATCCTTGACGCTTTGGGGCAGGGAAAAGGGCATCGCCCAGCGGCTTGCCAGCGCTTCCTCATAGCGTATGCCGGCGCTTCTGCCGCTGGCGGCAAGAACGGTGATGTCAAACCAGGGATGCTGATGCAGCAAACCGATAAAACGCTGGCCTACCATGCCGGTAGCGCCGATGATGCCAACACGCCATTTATTCATGTATATATCCGCCTTTTAAGAATTTTCCCGGATGGACCGCAGGCTGAGCTCCGCCGCCTTCAGGGCGGGCATGTCCTTGGACTCGTCCTGCTCCACCACAAACCATTGCACTTTGGCTTCCTGCCCGGCTTTCAGCAAGGCCTTCACATCCTGCACGCCGTGTCCGAAGGGGCGGAAGGCAAAGGTGGATTCTGTCGATGCCTGGGTATCATCCAGCCCGATCAGGGCGTAGGGCGCGGTATCGCTGTGGACGCCGTTGTAATCCTTCAGGTGCAATACAGGTGCGCGGCCTTTGTATTGCTTAACATAGCTCACAGGGTCTACCCCGGCGTACTTTACCCAGCAGGTGTCAATCTCTGTCTGCAGGTATTTTTCCGGAAGGGAAGCATACATGAAGTCCAGCCCGTACATGCCAGAAACCTTGACAAACTCAAAGTCGTGGTTGTGATAGAGCAGTTTGATTCCCTGCCGGCAGCATTTCCTGCCCGCTTCAAACAGAAAGCGAATCATGTCGGCAAATCCGGGCTGCCCCGGCCGGTAGGCCTCCTCCAGATAGGGCACGGCGATATGCTTGCAGCCTATCTTTTTATGGAAGGCAATCACGCCGTCCAAATCCTTTTTCATCTCTGCCACCGGTACATGGCTGGAGGCCGCCTTCAATTTGGTTTCAGCCAGCATCTCGTTGATTTCTTTGGCGGAGTGGCCGAAAAATCCGGCAAATTCCACCCCGTCATAGCCCATCTTCGCCAGTTTTTTCAGCACCGGCAGCATGCCCTTTTCCACGTCATCCCTGGCGGAATACAGCTGATACGCGACTTTCAGTTTGCTCATTGTTTTTCCCCTTTTCTCAGTCGAAATAGACGGGTTTTCCTGTTCTGGAGGATTCATACACCGCGTCCAGGATTTGGGTTACCATCAGGGCTTCCTCCGGCAGCACGACAGGCTTCCCCTCCCCCCGCAGGGCCCGGATAAAAGCGCGCTGCTCCAGCACCTGGGGCTTTTCGTCGCTGCCTCGGTAATAATCGACGCTGTTGGCGACCAGGTCAGGCTTCTCCACATACTGGCGCCCGAATTTCACTCCGTTGATGCGAAGCCCGTCATGCATGTCGGCGCCGCCTTTGGTGCCGGACAAGACGGTGGCGGCTTCCTCCACCTCCAGGGTGTTCAGCGCCCAGGAACTGCTGAGCATGATGGAAGCGCCGTTCTTCATCATAATAAAACCAAAAGCGCTGTCCTCCACGGTGAACTGTTCCCTGTCCCAGTCACCCCAGGCGTTGCCTGTTTCGGTATCATTGTTCAGTTTATGATAGGTGGCTCCTACTACATATTTGGGCTGGTAGTTCTCCATCATCCATAAGGTAAGATCCAGGGCGTGGGTGCCGATGTCAATCAGCGGGCCGCCGCCCTGCTCATACTCGTTGAGAAAAACGCCCCAGGTGGGTACGGCGCGGCGGCGGATGGCGTTGGCTTTGGCAAAATAAATGTCGCCCAAATCCCCCTGCTTGCAGGCTTTTTTCAGATACTGGCTGTCGGGGCGGAACCGGTTCTGGTACCCGATGGTCAGCACTTTGCCCGTTTCTATAGCGGCATCCAGCATCTTCTTTGCTTCCGTAGCGTTGATAGCCATGGGCTTCTCGCACATAACATGCTTGCCGCTGTGCAGCGCGTCCACCGTGATGAAGGAGTGGCTGCGGTTTGGGGTGCATACGTATACGGCATCCAGGTCCAATTCCAGCAGTTCTTTATAGTCGGTAAAGACCTTGGCGCCGCTGGCGCCGTATTCCAGCGCCGCTTTATCGGCGCGTTCCTTGATAATGTCGCAAAAAGCAACCAGGTCGATTTCGCCTGTCGCTTTGATGGATGGCATATGCTTCCCGTTGGCAATACCGCCGCAGCCGATGATGCCGGCTTTGATTCTCATACGATGATACCCCCTGTCAATATTCCCCGCCATTATAGAATATTCATACATGTTTGTCCATCCAATCCAGGCTTGATTGTGTTTTTGTTCCTATTATAAAAGCCGCAGGATAGACCTGCGGCATACGGGTTGGTTTAACACAGAAGAGAGACTTACTCCTGGGTATCCTCGGCGGCCGGGGTTTCCTCGGCGGCTGGCGTCTCGGCTGCCTCGCCGGTCTCAGTTTCCGTGTACACCCTGGGCATGCTGACGGTAAAGACCAGACGGTCGCCCTCAGTATCGGTGGAAATCTTGTCCGGAAGCGGGATGTCCGCCACATACAGGTTGTCGCCTGCTTTCATGTTGCCGATGTCCACTTCAATCACGTTGGGGATGTCCCCGGGCAGCCCGCGGACGGATAGCTGATCCAGATGCTGCAGGAACTCGAGCCGCTCAATATCTAGGGGCTCGCGGTTGGTGGGCTGAATCGCGACGTTGATGCGGGTTTCTTCCGTCATGAACACGCGCTTGAAGTCCACGTGCAGGGGGGCTTGGGTCAGGGGAGCGGTCTGGATGTCCCCGATCATGGCGTGGTAGGCGGTCCCTTTATCATCTTCCAGTTTGAGTACGGCGGACATGCCGCTGTCCGCGATCGCCCGGCGAAGGTCATCCCTGCGCACGGCGACGCTGACGGACTCCTCTCCCTTGGTGGAGATGGATCCCGGCAGATATCCCTCCCGGCGCAAACGGTTGTTGCCGCTTTTGTTCATGCTTTCTTTTATTAAAACTTTCAAGGTTGTCATCTGTTATCTTCCTTTCTCGAGTAGAATAGTAGGTATTAATTTAACCTAAAGTCAAGGATAGGGTAGCATAATTTTATCGCTTTTGCAAATGATGGTGGATTTTGCGCCGTTCCTGCCATTTCAGGTGCGTATTTATGGGAATATTCTTTTCAAAATGTGCTTGACAGTGTCTGATTGGTGTGATAATCTATTCAGGCACCCTTCGCAAAGAGGGTCGGGAACCTTGAAAACGATACAGAGAAGAGAAGCGAACAAACGACAG
>CALCQO010000042.1 GCA_937894675.1 uncultured Clostridia bacterium | reverse complement strand
TGATTATATCTCAACTAACTCTCGGACTGGTACAAGGATTGGGGGGCAGGTCAAAACGAAATAGCTGTTTAGCAGTCCATTTATTAGATCGATTTATTAATATTTATGACTAGTTATCATATGTAAAATATTGGGTTTTTCATCAAGAAAGACTGCACTAAAGGTTTTATCCTTCGGTGCAGTCTTTGCTTTCGAGCCTCCGCTTGAAGAGTGTCGGTCTAAAATTTACTTGTTTTCGTAAATCCCTAAGTTGAACTCCCTTTGGGGCGCTTTTTATTCCGATTGAATTGCTGATGCTGGGCGGCAGGTCCCCCTACCCCTCGCTGCTGAACCTTGCCAGGAACTGTCTGGTTCTTTCCTCCCGGGGGTTGGTGATGACCTCCTGGGGGGCGCCTTCCTCCACGATGAGGCCGTCGTCCATAAAAATCACATGGTCGGCCACATCCCGGGCGAAGGCCATCTCGTGGGTGACAATCACCATGGTGGTGCGCTTGTTGGCCAGTTCCCGCACCACCCGCAGCACCTCACCGGTGAGTTCGGGATCCAGGGCGGAGGTGGGCTCGTCAAAGCAGAGGATTTTGGGCTTCATGGCCAGCGCCCGGGCGATGGCTACCCGCTGCTGCTGCCCGCCGGACAGCTCGTGGGGGTAGGCACCCTCCCGGCCGTTTAGGCCCATCTGGTGCAGCAGCTCCAGGGCTTCCTGGCGGATGCTCTGGGGGCTGTCTCCCGCCTGCTTATGGGTTTTGAGCATCAGCTCCCGGGCCAGGGTGATGTTTTTGAGCACCGTGTACTGGGGAAACAGGTGAAACTGCTGGAACACCAGGCCAAAGTTCAGGCGGTTAAGCCGGATCTCCCCCTCGGAGAGGGCGCCTTGGCTGTCCGCGTCAAACAGCACGCTGCCGTCCACCAAAATACAGCCCTTGTCCGGCTTTTCCAGAAAGTTCAGGCACCGCAGCAAAGTGGTCTTGCCCGAGCCGGAGGAACCGATGATGGCCAGCGCCTTGCCCTGCTCCAGGGAAAAGCTGATGCCCCGCAGCACCTGGGCGCCGCCGAAGCATTTATGCAGGTTTTGTACATCCAGTAACGGCATCCGTTTCTCCTTCCCTTACACGCGGAAATAGCTCAGCCGCTTTTCCAGGTGGTTGAACAGCAGGGTAAGCACCCCCACAAAGACCAGGAAAAACAGCCCCGTGGAAAACAGGGGCCAGATGAGGCCTTTGGATGTATACTCCTGGGCCATCATGATGATTTCCTTGATGGAGATGATGCGCGCCAGGGAGGTATCCTTCACCAGGGTAATCACCTCGTTGGACATGGCGGGCATGATGCGTTTGACCACCTGCAGCAGGGTGACCTTGAAAAAAATCTGGGTCTTGGTCATGCCCAGCACCTGGCCGGCCTCCGTCTGCCCCCGGGGTACCCCCTGGATGCCGCCGCGGTAGATTTCCGAAAAATAACAGGCGTAGTTGAACACAAAGGCCACGGTGGCCGCCGTAAAGCGGGCGCTGGCCCCCGAGCCCCAGGGCGCGCCCAGGTTCAATAGCCCCGGCGCGAAAAAGATGATGATTACCTGCAGCATCAGCGGTGTGCCCCGCACAATCCAGACCACGGTTTTGGTCAGCAGCGAGAGGGGCTTGAAGCGGCTCATGGAGCCAAAGGCGATCAGCAGCCCCAGGGGCAGGGAGAACAGCAGGGTCAGGAAAAACAGCTGAACATTCAGCTGAAAACTGCTGAAAAGCCTGGAGACGATGGTGGAAAAGTCTGTCATAAAATTCCTCTCTCGCCGGAATGTCCTTTGTTTCCCTTCCTCCGGACTTTGTCCGGGGGAAGGCGCGCGGCAGGGTGCCCCTGTCAAACGCGCGGCTCATACTGCTTCGGCGCCCAGCCAGCCCCTTGCAGCCCATGGGTGATTCTTTACAACAAGGGATGCCGCCCCTTGGGACGCAAACACCTTTCCCGCCCGGGAACGGGCGGGAAAGGAATCATGGAACGCCTTGGGGCATCCCGGGTTTTCTTAGAGGGCCAGATCCAGGCCGTACTTCTCGGCCAGGGCTTCCAGGAAGCCGTTCTCCTTCAGCTGGGCAAAGGCGTCATTCACCTGCTGGGCCATGTCGCTGCCCTTGCGGAAAGCCACGCCGTATTCTTCCACAGCCAGGCGTTCCTTGATGGCCAGACCCGCGTAGTCAGTGCCCTCACCAATCATGGCGTTGGCCAGGGTCAAATCCAGCACGGCGGCGTCGGCGGTGCCGGCGGCCACCTCCATCAAACAGGCGGTCTGCACTTCCTTGGCGATGTACTCGGCCTGCATCAGGCCCGGGTCGGCCTGCACGGTGCTTTCCCCGGCGCTGCCGGCCTCGGCCACCACGGTTTTGCCCTTGAGGGACTCGGTGTTTTCATAATCGGCGTCCGCTTTCATCACCACCACCTGGGCGTTGAGCACATAGGGATTGGTGATTTCCATGTTGGCCATGCGCTCGTCGGTAATGGTCAGGCCGTTCCAGATGCAGTCGATGGTCTTGGCGGCCAGCTCCACTTCCTTGGTTTCCCAGTTGATTTCCACAAACTCCGGCTCCACCCCCAGCACTTTGCAAACCTCGGCGGCCAGCTCGGTGTCAAACCCGGTGAACACGCCCTGCTCGTCGGTATAGTTCATGGGGGCGTACACGGTGTAGCCAATCACCATTTTGTTGTTGCCCTTGATGTAGGCGGCGTCGCTTTCCTGGGCCAGCACAGGCATGGCCAGCAGCATCAGGGCAGCCGCCAGGCACAGCAATTTCTTCATACAAACTTCCCTCCCTTTGATGGATGGCCTGATTTTACCACGCGGCCTGCCGGGAAGATAGCCATGGATTGCATCTTTTTTGGTTTTTATGGATAGATATGCAAAGCGGCAGGCAATAGCCTGCCGCTTTGCACCAATCCATATCAGAGCAAGCAAGGGTTTCCTTATCTTGGGTAAACTTTCAGCCTGCCTTCCCCCGCCGCAGGGCAATCAAGCGCTTCACATCCTCCAGCATGGGCCCCTCATCCCCCACCTCGGCCATCAGCCACTTTTGACCCATGCCCTCCTGGGTATTGTGATACAAATCCCGCATGGGGGCGGACAGGGCGGGCAGCAGCGCCTCGGCCCCTTCCCTCTCCTTGGGGCCGATGACCACCAGCACCACCATGTACCCTTCCCGGGGGTACACCCGGCACAGGGCGCGCCCCGATTTGCGGTACTGGATATTCCAGCCGGGCATGCCGCTGCAGCCGCTGTACTGGATGCTATGCGGCGCCAGGTATGTATCCTTCAAATGCCGGTGGAACCCTTCCAGCAGACCGCCTCCCACCAGGGGAAACAGCTCCTCCAAAGCGGGCTGTCGGCGCCTATCCTGAATATCTATCATGATTTTCCACTCCTTTTAGGAATCAGCGGCTTTCCTGTTCTATCATCCACAGGATATTTTTGCTTTGGGTCAGGAAGCTTTCCCAGGGGATGCCGCCCCTGACGAACAGTCGGAACAGCGCCAGCATGCTGGGGTGGTACTCCGGCGACTGAGAAACATCCCGCAGGGTAATCAGCGCCATGCGTTCCTGGACAGCCACAGCGTCCTCCTCAGTCAACAGAAAGCGCCTGTTTTGCCGCGCGTAGGCCAGGCTCTCCCTCAATGCGTCAATCCTGGGCTGCAGCTGTTGTTTTTCCAGTGCTTCCATTCCCGCCATGCTGTCCTTTAACCGGTCCATTTCCTCCTCCAGGCCGCGAATCTCAGTTTCATAGCGCGGGTTTTCTATCTCCTGGGGCGTCATCTCCAGCAACTGCATCCGCTGAAGGGGCGGCAGGGCTTTTACATAGGCAGCCAGATATTCCTGAGCCTGCTGGGCATGGGCGCTGCGGGGGTTGACAGCCAGCAATGTAATCACACCCCGCCGGGCGGCTGGCAAGCCTTCCTCCGCGGACAAATCCAACAGGGTTTGAGCAAACAACCCTTCCCCTGTTGGGCGTTCATAGCTGGGGCTGTATTTGGAAAACTCCAGCAAACTGGGTGTGCCCGTCAGCACGGTGCTTTGGCTGGTCACTATACCATCCTCCATGGTTTCTTCCGGCGGGGGCTCCATGGATACCTGGGAGGCTTTCTCTATCATCCCGGCAAACAGGGGAGTATCAAAATCCATGTCCTGCCCGCTCAGACGCAAATAATCTACAAACAGGTGGTAGGCCAGCATGTACAATTCTTCCTTTCCACCAAAGAAAGAGTACAGGGGTTTCCATCTATCTTCCTCTACATGAGGCCATTCCATCAACAGGTCGCATAGGGAGAAAAAATCCCCGGGTGCTTCCAGCCCCAATGTTTTAAACGCATGGGCATGATGCAGCCAGGCATCACTTGTTACTTCTATGGGCACGGCGTACAGCACGCCCTGGTTTGCCGCCAAGCTACGGATACCAGGCTTTAACTCTTCAGAAAATGCCGCCAGCTCGGGGTGGGTTAGGGGCTGAAGGTATCCTTTCTCCATCATGTTTACAATACTGTCCTTGTCGGTGGAAAGCAGTAAAAAATCCGCGTCCTGGGTGCCTGCCACCAAAGACAGTTGAAACTCCTGGTCATCCCAGTAGGGCGGCTTGTTCTCCAAACGGATTTGGGGCATGGTCAGCCGCAGGGATTCCGGGGGATACACCTCCCCCGGGGCGCTTCGCTGCACCGTTAACGTCAGCATATCATGAGCCGAACCTGAAGCATCCAACACCATCAACGCCGCTGGGGTCAGCACAGCGCACTGCCCGTTTGGCAAAGCCCGCATAGGTACGAAGGAAACTCCCTCCCCACTTAATGCGGGGCTGGGCAGCCAGGCGGCATGCACAACATCCAGGGTGTCCAACGAAACACGGTACAGCCTGTCCTGGGCGGCAATGTACAGCACATTGTCCGCTTCTTCATAATCGCACACATACCTATCCGGCATCTGTTCAAGGTCTGTTTCCACCTCGCAAATTGTTTCCCATTTGTCCTCCAAAGGATAAAACCGCCGCACTTCCACAGGGCGCAGGCGCTGTTTCTGTTGATCGTAGGGGTTCTGCCCGTCAAACCACAGGGCGAGGATGCTGCCGCTCTCCCCTGCACAAATCCACATCAGGTTAGATGCCTCCACATCCCGTCTGGCGCCTGTGGTTAAGTCAAAGAGGTACAAACCATCCTTTGTCAGATAGCACAGGTTGTCGCCCACCACACAGACCGTCCTGGGTACCTGTGTCCAGGGCAGTAAATCGCTATCCCCTTCGGTCAAATCTGAATAGTCAAGCGTTACCTCTTGAATTACAGAGAAACTTTCATTCAGTTTTCGCAGGGCGCCAGCATATACATCCAGTAAATACAAACTACCCGCTCCCGTTATCAAAGCATAGCCAAATCCGCCGTCATCAAGCGATACATACTGGCCTATTTGCCCATCATCCCGCCAGATTCCCCGGGTGGTGAGGGCATAGAGGGTATTATCCTTCACCGCCAGGGAAGAAAGAAACGCTGTATCTCCAATATGTTCCTCCACAAACATAGCCCGCTGGCCAAAAGTGGTAAGAGGAAATAAAAGTAGCAAAATGCATAATACAGAAAGTGCTTTTTTCAATGTTTCCCTCCTTTTGCGGTATGCAAAAACCCCCGGCTTTGTCGTATAGACACAAGCCGGGGGCAATACTTATCTCGCGTCGCTGGCGAACAGCCGGGTGATGGTGTCCCGCCCGGCTACGCCGTCGGGGGCCAGGCCGTTGTTCTTCTGGAACTCCTGCAGGGCGGCCATGGTGCCCTTGCCGAAGCTGCCGTCGGCATCCCCCTGCTTTAAGTATCCCAGTTCAATCAGCCGCTGCTGCAGGGCGCGCACTTCCTCACTCTTGTCGCCCCGGCGCAGGGACTTAATCTCCGTGGGCCTGGGGGTG
>CALCQO010000041.1 GCA_937894675.1 uncultured Clostridia bacterium | reverse complement strand
AAAGATACAGACGCAAAGAGGGTGTATCTTTCCGGCGGGTCTGACAACCGCATACCGAACCTATCCTAACACATGACCGTTTTGCCTTTCCTGGCAAAGCGGTCTTTTCATTTTTACTTGAAGGGGGATTTTATGAGCAAAACCATCGAGCAACTACAACAGGAATACGCCGCCAATGAGGTGAAAATCCAGCAGGAGAAGCACAAGCTCCAACGGCTGAATAACCGTGTCCAGTATTACGAAAAAGGCGACAGACAAAAGCGGGCGCACCGGCTTATCACACGTGGCGCGGCCATTGAGAGTATCGCTCCAGAGGTGAAGGATCTTACAGAAACGGAGTTCTACACGCTGGCAGAATCTATCTTCTCTCTGCCGGAGGTCAAAACGGCAGTCAGCATGGCCTTGACCAAGCACGAAAAATCGCAGCAAAAGGATGGTGAATAAATGGCGTTGTTCCATTTCCACGCAACACAAGTCAAACGCAGCGCGGGGCAATCCGCGATTGCATCCGCAGCCTATCGTGCCGGAGAAAAGCTGTATAGCGAGTACTACGGGGATGTCAGCGACTACACCCGCAAGGGCGGCGTCATCTGTTCTGAAATCCTGCTGCCCGCCCACGCCCCGCCGGAATACGCAGACCGCCAAACGCTATGGAACGCCGTGGAGAAAGCCGAGCGCGGCAAGAAAGCCCAGCTTGCATACAGTTTTGATATTGCCTTGCAGAACGAGTTTTCTCTGGATGAGAACATCGCTCTTGCAAGGCAATTTTTGTTGGATAATTTCGTAAGTCGGGGCATGACCGTTGACTTTGTCGTTCACCAGCCAGACAAGGAGGACGGCGGCATTTCCAATCCGCACTTCCATGTTCTTTGCCCTATCCGTCCGCTGAAAGAAAATGGCACATGGGACGCGAAGCAGCACCGGGAATATGTGCTGGACGCGGACGGAAACCGCGTCAAGGACGAAGCAGGAAATGATGTGTTCAACTCCGTTCCCACCACAGACTGGGGCAGGCCAGAAACGCTGGAGGCATGGCGTACAGCATGGGCGGATTTGTGCAACGCCAAGTTCGCGGAGAAGGGTTTAGACTGCCGTATTGACAACCGCAGCTTTGTCCGGCAAGGGCTTGACCTTTTGCCCACCATCCACGAAGGCCCAGCTGTCCAGCAGATGGAGGCGAAAGGCATCCAGACGGAAAAGGGTGAACTTAACCGCTGGATCAAGGCGACCAATGCGCTTATCCGGGACGCAAAGCGGAAAATCGCCGCCCTGTTTAGCTGGCTGAAAGAGGCAAAAGCAGAACTGTCGAAACCGCAGCAGCCCAACCTTGCAGAGCTTTTAGGCAGCTACTACACCGGGCGCAATGCTGGGGCGTGGAGCAACAAGGCGAAGGTGGGCAACATCAAGCAGTATTCGGAGATGATCAACTTCATCACGGCGCAAAACCTCTACACGCCGGACGATCTTGAAGCCCGGCTGGACACTCTCAGCGGTCAAATCAACGGCATGAAAGACAGTTTGAAAACCAAGTCCACCCGCATGAAGGAACTGGACGAGCTGCTCCGCATGGTCGAATATTATGCCGCCGGAAAACCCGTATATGAGAAGCTAAACAGCATCAAATTTAAGAAAAGCCGTGAGAACTATGCCAATGAACATGAGAACGCTTTGCGCCTGTTCCATATGGCACAGCGGAAACTGAAACCACATTTTTCAGAGAGCGGCAAGCTGCCGCTGACCAGATGGCGGGACGAACTGGCGGCACTGCAACAGGAATATAAAACCAGGCAAGCAGAGCTTTCGCTCCTTTATGCCGATGTGAAAAAACTCTGGAATATCAAATTTGCCGTGGAGAAGGTTTTGCAGGAGCAGAACAGGCCACAGCATGACCGGGAACACAAACACGAACAGGAACGATGAAGCAGAAAGGAAAACAGAATTATGAATAGGAACAAAAACGAGTTCACCCAGGAGGAATTAGAGAAAATACGCCAATGGGCAGAGCAGGAGGAGGCCGCCGGGGACACTCCCGCCGAGTACCATTTTGCCAATCCCGACCCCTACGCCAAATGCGAACCGCTGCCGGAGGAACGGCACAACCGTAACTTTTGGTTTGGCGAGGATGGGCATATCCATGTGAAAAATCTCTCCGCATACTGGATTCCCGAATTGACTGTTACGGAAGAAATTGCGGGGACAGTTTACACCGTCACCGGCAGCTATGAGGGGACGGAAACTTTTGTCCGAAAGTTGGAGCGCATCACCGCCAAAAAGTTTACGGAAAAGATGGAGGGACAGGAATGACAAACGCTCAGAATCTTGGTACAATAGAGGCAACCAATCCTGTACTGACAGTTGCTCCACTAAAGGAGGAAACAGAAATGTTTGGAGCAACAAACAAAATTACCGCGCTGTATTGCCGTTTAAGTCAAGAGGATGAACGGCTTGGGGAGTCCCTGTCCATTGAAAACCAAAAGGGTATCTTGCTTCAATACGCACGCGAGCATCATTTTCCGAACCCGACTTTTTTTGTGGATGACGGCGTTTCGGGTGTGACTTTCGACAGACCCGGATTCCAAGCCATGCTGACCGAGATTGAAGCCGGGAATGTGGCGGTTGCCATCACGAAAGACCTTTCCCGTCTTGGAAGAAACTCCGCGTTGACCGGGCTTTACACCAACTTCACCTTTCCGCAGAATGGGACACGCTTCATTGCCATCAACGATGATTTCGACTCCGCTGATGCTAACAGCGTCAACAACGATTTTGCCGGAATCAAAAACTGGTTTAACGAGTTTTACGCCCGTGACACCAGCCGGAAAATCCGGGCTGTTACCAAGGCGAAAGGTGAGCGCGGCGTACCGCTAACCGTCAATGTTCCTTATGGCTATGTGAAAGACCCGGAGAATCCGAAGCATTGGCTCATTGACCCGGAAGCCGCTGATGTGGTAAAGCGTATCTTCTCTATGTGCATGGAGGGGCGAGGCCCGCAGCAGATCGCCAACCAGCTCAAAGCGGACAAGGTGCTGACCCCAACAGCCTACAAGAAACAACAGGGGCGCAAGACACCGCACCCGGAGCCGGAAAATCCCTACGGTTGGGGCGACAGTTCCGTTGTCAACATACTGGAGCGCCGGGAGTACACAGGCTGTACCGTCAACTTCAAGACTTTCAGCAATTCCATATGGGACAAGAAGCAGCGGGAAAACCCGGTTGAAAAGCAAGCCGTTTTCCATGACACTCATGAACGCATTATTGAGGATGATGTTTTTGACAAGGTACAAATCATCCGGCAGCAGCGCCACCGCATGACCCGCACCGGCAGAAGCAGTATTTTCTCCGGCTTGGTCTGCTGTTCCGATTGTGGCTCGAAGATGTATTACGGCTCGTCCAATAACCATGACGCAGCGCAGGACTTCTTTGACTGCTCGCTTCACAGAAAGCACAAAGAAAAGTGCGGCAATCATTTCATCCGGGTCAATGTTTTGGAGCGTATGGTCTTGAAGCATATCCAAGCTGTCATGGGGTATATCCTGCGGTATGAAAGACACTTCCGTACCGTTATGGAAGAGCAAATGCGCCTTGAAAGCCGGGAACAAATCCAAATCCGCAAAAAGCAGCTTGACCGGGACGAAAAACGCATTTCCGAGTTAAAGAGGCTGTTTATCAAGATTTACGAGGACAACGCAGGCGGACGCTTGAGCGACGAGCGGTTTGATATGCTCAGCCAAAGCTACGAAGCAGAGCAGAAGCAGCTTGAAGCAGAGGTCATCACCTTGCAGCAGGAGATTGAAGCACAGGAACGACAGAATGAGAACATCGAAAAGTTCATTCAGAAAGCTCATAAGTATGTGGGGATTGAGGAGCTGACGCCCTATGCGCTGCGGGAGCTGGTGTCTGCAATCTATGTGGACGCGCCGGACAAGAGCAGCGGCAAGCGCAGACAGCATATCCACATCAAGTACGACGGTCTGGGATTTATCCCCCTCAATGAGCTGATGAAAGAGGAAGCGGCGTGACCGAATTCACGCCGCTCCCCCTTGAAAACACATCGTTTTCAGACTTTTTTCGATTTTACTGTTTTACGACCACCGAGTATTACGAGCCACTCACTTTTCTGCTTTTTTAT
>CALCQO010000040.1 GCA_937894675.1 uncultured Clostridia bacterium | reverse complement strand
TTGATTATATCTCAACTAACTCTCGGACTGGTACAAGGATTGGGGGGCAGGTCAGGGGAAATCGAAATTTTCTGTCCGGAGTTCCAGTCCTATGAGGCGCGGGCTAAGACCAAGTGCAGATTTGTCGTTGTTCCAAAGGCTTTGATGTTCGAGTGGATGAAAGAAGATTTTTTATTTTCACAATTCATTTGTGAAACTTTGGCTTACCGTCTTTACACAACTTCAGACTCACTAGCCATGACAGCCATGTTGCCTTTGAAGCAACAAGTTCTTAGCATCCTACGCGCACAGTATTTGAGCGGAGACTTGAACAAATACACAAAGGAAATGCTGATTAAACAAATTAAAGCTCCCCTCCGAAGCATTAACCGAGTTCTGCAGGAATGTAGACATGAAGGTATCATTGAGTATCGGAATAAAAGGTTTTCTGTTCTCAATAAAGCTAAGCTTAATGATTATGTTCTGGAAAACGACATTTAACAAATTACAGTAAACATACATAATTTATAACACTCATAACTTATAATCAAGGACAAATGACCAATTAAGATTTTTTCTAAGCGTGATCGTTCTTTCCATAAACTTCGTCATTTCGCTTCATCCATCCTATATGCATCATATATCATGTTACAAACAGAAACATAAATTGTTATGCTCGTCATGATGGTCTATAAACTCAAGCCAGGTTAAGCATAAAACTTGCACTTCACCTCCTCACGCCTTATGATACCAATGAGGCGTTGTTTAACGCTTATATAATATTTAATTTCATTTTCGTTAAACGAAAGGATACATCATGACCCTTCCCTTTCTTCTTGGTTCCCTGGCTCTGCTGGCGTTGGTGCTGGGCGTGGCCTTCTTTTCCGGCCGGCAGGTGAAAAGCGCGGCGGACTTCTCCTCCGCCGGCGGGCGCGCCAGCCTGTCCATGGTCATCGGCGCGCTGACGGGCACCATGGTGGGCGGCGCGTCCACCATCGGCACGGCACAGCTGGCCTTCACCTACGGGCACTCCGCCTGGTGGTTTACCGTGGGCGGCGGCCTGGGCATGGTGCTGATGGGCCTCTATTACGCCGTGCCCATGCGGCGCAGCGGCTACGCCACCCTGGCCCAGGCAGTGGCCAACGAGTACGGCGCCAAGGCGGGGCTGACCCTGAGCCTGCTGAACATGCTGGGCACCTTCATCTCCGTCATCGCCCAGGTGCTTTCCGGCGCCACCCTGCTCAGCGCCGTCAGCGATTTACCGCCCCTGGCCGCCACCACCCTGATGGCCGCGCTGATGCTGGTGTATGTGGTGTACGGCGGCGCCCTGGGGGCGGGGTATGTGGGCATCATCAAGGTGCTGGCCATCTGCCTGACCATGCTGGTTGCAGCCCTCGTCGCCCTCCAGCAGGGCGGCGGGCTGGCGGGCGTGCTGCTAAACCCCGCCCTGCCGCCGGAGACCTACCGCACCCCCTTCGCCCGAGGCTTCCTCAAGGACGCCGGGGCGGGCCTGGCGGCGGTGTTTGGTTTTATCAGCACCCAGGCCAACATTACCTCCATGGTGTCCGCCAGAAACGACCGCACCGCCGTGCGCGGCGGCATCCTGACGGGCCTATTGATGCCATTTG
Source organism: uncultured Clostridia bacterium (assembly GCA_937894675.1). Classification (GTDB taxonomy): domain Bacteria; phylum Bacillota; class Clostridia; order Christensenellales; family Aristaeellaceae; genus DTU024. The sequence goes on along the minus strand of CALCQO010000040.1, from coordinate 95,307 downwards.
TGGGCGCGGCGGGCATCCTGGTGGGGCTGTACATGCGCGCCCACTACCCGGACATGCCCTCCAGCATGGCGCTGCCCCAGTTTATCCTGAACGAGATGCCCGGCTTCCTATCCGGCGCCATGATCATGGCGCTGCTGGTCACCATCGTGGGCTCCGGCGCGGGGCTGAGCCTGGGCATCAGCAACATCATCGCCAACGACATCATGCCCCGCAGATTGACTGAGAGAATGAGCGAGCGCAAAAAGCTGCGGGTGAACCGGGGCATCCTGACCGCCTTTTTGCTGGTATGCGCTTTGCTGACGCTGCTGAACATCGGCGGCATGATATTGAACCTGACGTTCCTGTCCATGGGGCTGCGCGGCGCGGCGGGCATCGGCGTGCTGACCACCTCCCTGCGGTACCGGGGCAAAATCGGCGCGGGCTATGCCATGGCGTCCATGGTGCTGGGGGTAGTGACCACCATCGTCAGCCACCTGCTGTTCGCCGACCGCTGGGATCCCTCCCTGCCCGGCGTGCTGGTGGCGGGGATTACCCTGCTGATTGGCGCGAAGGTGGGCAGAAAAGCCACGCTGTAACCCCCTGCTGCGGGTTCCAAGGGGAATATATCTCCATCAATAAACGCAAACTTGTTTGCGTTTAGAAGGAGCCGTCCCGAAGCGTATGCCTCCGATATGCTTGCATATCGGAAAAGGAGCGCAGGGTACGGCGACGCGGTGGGTCTGGGCAAAGCCCAGAAAGAAAACGAGAGCAAAACAGCGAAGCGTATTTTGCGGCTTATTCGGGTCTTTCAAAGGAAATAACACACAAATACATCCCCCATGTTAAGCAAAAAACACCCCCAAGGTGGAACCTATCCAACCTTGGGGGTATTGTTTGCTTGTTGATACCGTACTTACACTTCGGCTTTCCGTTTCCTGCTGTACATCCACAATAGCACCGACAGGGCTAGAAGCGCCGCGATGGTGGCGGGCGCCGCGTCCCCCGTCGCGGGCAGGATGTAGCTGTTGGTAAAGGTGGCGGTTTCGTAGGGGGTGCCGTCCTTCAGGTAGCTCAGGCTGGCGGTCAGTTTGCCGCCCGCTTCCTTCACCACGGCGCGCACCTGCCACACGCCGGTGTCATAGGTGATGCCGGCATCCTGGCCCCTCACCTCCGCGATGGTGTACAGATAGGTACCCGCATTGCCCGTCCTGCGCGCGCCAAAGGTGACGCGGCCGTCGGCAGCGTTCTTGGCGGTATCGATAACATTGCCTTGGCTGTCTCGCAGCTCAAAGGTGAACTCTCCCGCCGCCAGGGTTTTGCCCTGCAGCACCTTTTGCGCGCTGATAACAAAACTGGTCATGGGCGCCGGGGTCGGTCTGGGCAGCGGATCCACAGGCTTGGTGTTGGCAAAGACCATCTCCCCTTCAATGGGTTCGCCATCCTTCATGATCATTGCTCCGTATTGCATCTGTTGCATCCCGGGGAAAGCGTACAGCATGACATACACTTCGTAGACTGTGTCATCATAGGTTACGCCCTCTTGCGCGTCATTCTTCTCCGACAGTGTAAAGGTGTGTTCGCCGGGCTTGTCATAGGTTTTCTCAAATACTACCGCTCCCTGGGCATTGTTGGCCGCCGAATCCTGCCCGTCGGCACCCTCCAGCACAAAGGTAAACTGTCCCGCCGGCGGGGCGGCGTTGTTCAGCAGCTTTTTGGCGTTGATGGATAAGGTAACCGGACCGCCCAGCCGGTGATACGTCATGTTGGATTCGATGTATTGCGGCTCGCCCTGTATTGTCTCAATCAAGGCGCTGTTGAATATATCACGGCTTGTCTGCTGGGGGTCGGGCGTCACAATGGTGGGGATAATCAGGGTAAGGGTCTCATTCTGGCTCAGCGAGTCGATGGTAAAGGTTAATTTCTGCCCATCCTGCGCCAATTGCACGCGCTGGACCGCGTCCGGGTCAATGGCGGCAGGCGTCCCGCTTCCAAAGTAGAATTGGATATCCTGCTGCGCATCCAGCGCCAGATGATCGGGCAAGGTATCAATCAGCACAATCTCCTTGGCATCCTGGGGTGTTTCCGATTCGTTTTTCACCACAAGAGTATAGTTTAACGCTTGATCCGGCCAAACGTTCATGGGCGTCTGGGCGCTGCCCGCACCGAACTGGGTGGTTTTGCTGATGGTCAGCGGCATCTTGAAGAAATGCACGGTGGTTATCACGCTGTGCCCATAGGAATAGGTCGGCTCCGCCCGCATCTGGGGTGCATCCGCGGAATCGAGCACGACATCAATGGGGTTGTTGTAATAGAACACGCCCTGGCTTTTGGCGACCGGATCGTTGCTCAATTCGAAGTAGGGCAGCACATTGTCCGGCGCCTTCATGTTGTAGTACACCGTCAGGCTGCGGCCCAGGCCGTGCAGGGCAAAGGGGTTGCCGTCCATGTCTTTGGTCAGGTCCACGCCTACCGCTTTTACATCGCTCAGGTCCGCGCCTTCGGGGCGGGTTTCCCACACGGCAGTGTCGGTAAAGTCCGGCAGCGCCGTTTCGCTTTGCACTTCTGTGGCATAGTATACCTTCGCGTCCACATTTTCAGCAATGTTCTCGGATACATCCACGCTTTTCAGCGTGCCCTGCCAATGGGTGCCGGGAACAATTTCCAGGTTCAGCAAAAAGATGTTGTTGATGAAGATATCTGTCCGGTCGGAGAGACGCTGCATGCGGTATTGATAGGTTCCATCCTGCAGGACGCTTGTGTCGGTGGAGAAAATGGCATCCTCCGCCGCTTTCACGCGCAGGCGCGCACCGGATTCGCCCGATTCCAGCGCGGGGGATAGGTTCACCTGCGTACCGCTGAAATTGAAGCGGTTGGCTGATAAAGCCGCGTCGGTGGATACCGCGCCGGCAAAAGCCTGCTCAACATCGGCCGGATCATCCGGAAAGGGGAGATCGCCAAACGCGCTGCCCAGCGTCCCGTCCAGCGCTTCATGGACAAAGTAGTTGAAGGGGACATTCACCTGCGGATGGCCGTAGTCCACCTCATGGTCCGCCATATAGTGGACATCCGTATAGGCTTTGAAGGTAAGCACCGCGTCATTGAAAATTTTCACGGGCACCTCCGCCGGCGCCTGCCATTCCACCTTGAGCATCTGCTCTCTGGCGCTGCTGTCAATGCTTACCGTCGTTGCGGCGGGGACACCGTTTACCGTAACGGTGATTGTATTGGTATCAATCACAAAATCCACAGGCATCCTATCATAGAAGACACCATGCTTCTGCTGGGGGAACACCCCGGCGTCCGCCAGCGCCTGCAGGCTTTCCTGCGGGGTTTTGGGGTCAACCTCCAGATAGATGTGGTTTGTCAGGGTAAAGGTGGTGGCATCCACTAACTTTTTGTCATCAAATGCCGTTTTCGCGCTCTTTTGGGGGCGGGTCTTTAAGTTTACAAAGGCCAGTTCCCGCAGGGCGCTTTTTTCAACAGGGTACCCCGCCGTTCCATCGGGAAGGGGTAAGAGTTCGCCATCCGCGTTATAGGCAGAGAAGGCGGTGGTGTTTTGAAGGTCTATCCGCGATGTTTGGTTGTTTTCCAGAAAGGTTCTCACATCGTCTGTCGAGTGCAGCTCCAGCTGTTCGATCTGTAAATTCAGCCGTACCCCCGCGGCTTTCGAGGAGTAGCTTCCCCTTAGCGCCACGGTGCCCTGGGGAAATGTATACTGTTTGATGCTTTGTGATGTCATCGTCGCCTCGACCCAGGTTGTGCCATCCAGGCTGTACTCCAGGACAGGGCCGTTTGTAGTATAGTCAACCAGTTCGTCTTCCAATGTACCCTGAACCGGCTCATGAGGCGCTGTTGAAGGCACATAATGGGAAACATAAAACCGGGCTTTGCGGATGGAGTACTCGCCCGGCTGCAGCAGATGGCTGTTCGCGCCGGCAATCAGATGCAGCGTGCTGTCTTCCAGGGCGGCGGTGTAGGCAACCTGCCCATAGTTCCCCTGGGCGTCCTTGGTCTGCTCTTTGGCAAACAGCGTCATAGCGCTGGGGATATTCACTTCTTCCTTGATGCCGTAGTCTTCCCCCGCCATCAAGATGCTTGCGGCGCCTTTGCCGTAATTCTCATACGAGCTGTGTGAACTGAAGCTTTTCCCGACTTCCAGCGAATCTCCGCCGTAAGCATCCTCCGTAAAGCGGATGGTGCCTGAATCGCTGGCTGTCCGCGTTTCGATGAAGGTATCATCAGAGCGGTACAGGGTAGCGCTGAAACTGTTGGTCAGGGTCGCGCTGGACTCTGTTCCATTCACTGTCAGCATGGAATAGGGGTAGCGCATCAGAACGGCAGCAGGCCACCTTTTATTGATCTTTTGGTTTGCCTGGTTAAATGTCTCGTTGAATTGCGCCGTGTTCATCCGGGGATAATATCCCTCCGGCGTGTTGTAGGTAGATCTGATGGCCACAATTTCGCCCCCGGAACCCGGGGTTTCGGTAATGGCGTAGTAATACCCCACATCATTGCCATGCTCGTAGGTAATCAAATCCCACCATACATAAAAGTACTCCACGCCGTTTGTTTCCGGTTCGGGGCCGTAGAGCGCTTCCGCCGGCCAGCTGCGCATGCCGTAGGGCACACGGTCCGGATAGCCTGTGCTGTCTATCCTTTTCATAAAGCTATCCGCGCTGATCCGCACAAAGGTGCGGGTTTCCAGGGTGACTGTGTTGGAGTAGCTGGTTACCTCATCCGCCGTGCCCCGGTATTCCACGACGGTGGCTTTCAAAGGCACCTGCACGCCATAGCTTGCCTTGGCCGTAACTCTTTTATAGCGCAGGGTGACGGAGAAATTGCCGGGGCCTTCCAGCCCGGCTTTATTAACAATATAGGTAATATTCTTAGGCGTTTCGCCGCCGTACAGGCCTGTGGATTTGATTTCAAAGGCGCTTTCCGCCGGCAGCGCGTGATCCAGCGGGTCGGAGGCGTCCGTCAGAGAGCGGATGTCATTGGGCAATTCAATGCGCAGTTCGCCTGGCTCGTAGGGGTGGAAGTATTCCAGCTCCACATTCACGGTAAAAATGCCGTCGTACTCTGATTCGCCCGGCGTCCAGATCATATTGCCGGCATCGGCGGTATCAATCCCTGCTGTTAAGGGCTTTTCAGTTCCCCATCTGATGGTAACAATGGGGTCCTTGTCCCACTGGTTTGTGTCGCCCGCCTGGGCGAAAGGCAGCATCAGGCATACCATCGCGGTAAGCAGTACAAGCAGGGAATATTTCTTGGCAAATCTGTACATACGGCACCTCGTGTCCTCTGGTTGGTCGGTTGGGATCAGCAAAAGGATACTATTATCTTATATACGTTAACATAAACATGTACAAAATAAGAAGAACAGATTCCATACTTTTGTCTGATTTGAGGAATTTTTCTTCCCGCTGTATAAAACTGCACATCTCCCGCCGGTACAATCGGTACCCCATCAGGGCAGCAAAGATTGCCTGGTTTGTTGGAATTGGCATGGGCAAAGCAAAGGGAGCACGCCGGGCAGAGGGTTACCCCGCGGCCATCAGGCGCTGAAAATAAAGAAACAGCAATTAAAAGGACTGCCGCACGCGGTGCGGCAGCCCTTGTATTGGCTATCTTGGTTGGTTCGCGGCAGGCGCAAAATACGCTGCGCTGTTTTGCTTAGGGGTTGGATGCGGGGCTATGCCCCGCGCCCCGCCAAGGGGAATGATTCCCCTTGGAACCCATGGTTCTGTTTACTTCTTGCCTTCGATGACGGCGAACACTTCCTCGATGTCGGGCAGCTGGGGGATGTCGTAGATCTTGATCCACTCGATGTTGCCTTCCTCATCAATCAGGATGTTGGCGCGGCCGGAGATGCCCATATCCTCCAGGAAAATGCCTAAGTCCTGCGCGGCCTTGCCATGGGGCCAGAAGTCGGAGAGCAGCTTGGTTTTGCGGATGCTGAGCACCTGCGCCCACACCTTTTTGCTGGGGGCGGGGTCCACACTCATGCCCAGGGCGACGGTGTTGTTCTTTTCAAACCGGTCGTGATGGGCTTCCAAAGCGCGCATCTGGTCGGTGCATACGCTGGTCCACGCCAGGGGATGCCAGGAAAGCAGCACTTTTCTGCCGCGCAGGTCCTTCAGGCTAACCTCGCCGTCGTTGTTGTCCGGCAGGGTGAATTCGGGGGCTTTCATGCCAACTGTTAATTTCATATTGATCCTCCTTCAAGGTTGCGGTTGGTTTGTCCTTATCATGTACCCTGGGGGGAGGGGGAATAAACACCGCAAAGCCCACGCGCCGCTAAATCTCCACCACATGCACGCTTGTGCCGTGCCCGCGCAGCAGGGCGACAAAATCCTCGGTTTTCAGCCAGACAGTCGCCGTGTTGTCGTTGGGGTGTACGCCGATGAGCCCCGGCGCCCGCAGAAACCCCTCATCCAGGTACACCTGGGTCTTGCGCTCCTGGTCGTTGAGCACGCCAAAGGGCGTTACCGCGCCGGGTATCAGCCCCAGCACCGCCATCAGATCCTCCGGGGAGGCGAAGGTCAGCGGCCGCGTTTGGTGCCGGCGCCGAAACTCCTTCAAGTTCACCGTCTGGTCGCCCCGCACGGTAATCAGGTAGTAGTTGCGCTTTTTGTCATCCCGCACAAAGAGGTTCTTGGCGTCCGCCTCCGGGTAGGGCAGGGCGACGGCGGACATTTCCGCCATGTTGAACACCGCCTCATGCTCCGTGATTTCGTGCCAGATGTTCCGGCTGCTCAGCAGCGCGTAGATGTCCTGCTTGTTCACGCTTCCTCCCCGGGGCGGATGGGGCCGCCCAGTATCTCTTCCATGCTGCGGCCGGCCTTCCGCTCAAAATACATTTTGATCTCCAGGTTCTTATCCCACTTTTCCTGGGAATACCTGCCGTAGCGCCGCCTGACATCCGCCATTCTTTCTTCCATGTCCATAACGCCCCCGCTGCCCGCCAGGGCGTCGCACAGCTGAATCAGCCTATCCATATCGTCAAATACCATGTCGTCCAGCAGCCGCCGCACCCGCGCGGTTTCGTCAGGGGGGATGTCAAACTGCCCGATATAATCATCCAGGTTCTGGGTGGCGAAGGAATGGCTCAGGCAAATCCTCGCCGCGGCCCCAAAGCCCAGGCGCGTCATGTACTGGTAGCCATTGTAGATATGCCCCAAATCCCGCACCAGAAACCGTCTGCCGATGTCGTGCAGCAGCCCCAGCACATAGGCTTTCTCCCCATCCATCCCGCAGGCCTGGGCGATTCTTTGGGCGCATTGGGCTGCCACCCGGCCATGGTCAGCCCAGGGGCCGGGGTTGATTTCCTCCGCTTCCAGCAGCAGCTGGCGGGCCTGGGCTTTATCCGGATAACCCCGGTCAATCTGCCGCGCCGCTTCCACCGCTTCCCGCCAGTTTTCCACCCGGGGATACTCCCGGCAAATCCCCTGGTTTCCCTTGCTGGAGAACAATACCGCCGGGATGCCCTGCCGGACGGCGGCGTCGCAATGCTCCGCCATATCGTCGATAAGCAGGTTGATCTGTTCCTCCCTGCAGGCGGCCGCCTTGTCCATGGTGCAAATCAGCTTGTCGTAGGGGATGCCGCCCTTTGCCAGTTCCTCCCGGGTGGTCTGATAGGGGTCGGTATACAGGGCGTCCGAGCGCCTGGTGATAATCACAATCCGGTGCCCCGCCGCCCGCAGCAGCCCCACGCCCCAGGCCGCGTCGGGCTTGAAGGGGGTGTCCGCCGCGAAGCGGTCAAAATAAGCCCTAGCAAAGGGCACTTCCCTCTTTTTCCAGGCTTCCGGCAGGGTGCTGTAGGAAATATTCCTTGCCCGCAGCTCCCCTTCGTCCGCGCCGAAGTACTCCGCCACAAAAGGCAGGAAATAGTCGAAGGACTGGGTCAGGGTATCGTCGATATCGATGGCGATGTTCATCGGGGCGGCTCCTTCCGGCTGAGGATTCTCAGCAATACGCCCGCCGCCAGCAGCCCCGCGCCCCATTTCAGGCACAGGCTGCCCATTTCATGCCAGGCACGCCATTGGATGTACAGCTCCTGGGGCGCGTCCTGGTAAGGGATGCCCGCCTTGATGACGCTGTAGTACAGCCCCAGCAGCGCCAGGATGCCCCCGGCCAGCAGGGCGCTGGCCGCCAGATTCCGCCCATGGCGTTTCATCCCTGCCCTCCCCTTACGGGGCGCAGAGCCGCCACCTCGTCCAAGTGCCGCACATAGTGGGTGCATATTACCGTTTGGTACCTGCCCAAAGGGTCGTACAGGCAGCTGTCGATGCCGGCGTTGCGGGCGCCCTGGATGTCGCTGCCCGGGCTGTCCCCCACCATCAGGGCGCGGCGCTTGTCCGTTTCCCCGGCGACCGCAAGGGCCTCCTCAAAAATCCGGGGATGGGGCTTTTCCACACCCACCAGCTCACTAATCAGCAGGTGATGGAAATAGGGCGTCAGCCCCGCGTTCTCTATCTTGCCGTACTGGGCCCGGGCGACGCCGTTGGTAACGATGACTACCTGGCCCCTTTGGTGCAGGGTTTTCATCATCTCCAGGGCGCCGGGCAGCAGCTCCCCCTGCCGGCTGAGCAGGGTTAAATAATCGTGGTTCATCTGCTCGGGGTCGCCCTGCAGGTTTTCCTGCTTCAGCCAATCCTCAAACCGGGCGGGCAGCAGAATCTGCTTGGTGGTTTCCCCCCGGCTCAGCTTTTGCCAGTACCCCTCGTTGATGCGGCGGTAGGTGTCGAAGCGCTGCTGCGTCCACAAGATGCCGCATTGCTCCAGCAGCTGCCCGAAGGCCTTCTCCTCCGCCCGCTGAAAATCAAACAGGGTGTCGTCCAAATCCACCAGGTAGGTGCGGTAGGTCATGCGTTTCGGGGGTCCCTGTTCTCACCCCGGGGATGCCCGTCCTCAAAGTACTCCGCCTCCATGCGGTCAAAGGCCACGGCGTCCATAAAATCCCCCGGCGCAAAGCGCATCTGCTTAAACTCCGCCCAGTCCTTCAGATGCCGGGGCAGCAGCACGGGCACGGACACATCCAGGGCATGGCACCCCTCCCGCAGGGCTTCCTCCCAGGCACTTTCCTGGCAGGGCACCACCAAATCCCGGGCGATGCGGTTATGCTTGATACAGCGCAGCCACAGTTTTCCTTCTTCCATAAGCTTCTCCTCATCTTGGGTTGTTTCTTTTATACCACGAATGGGGGAGATTTTCTACATATGTGGTATACTACATAACAGGATTCCAATGGTTTATAGGATTATAACACGCACATCAAATGAACCCTCGCGGTAGGAATACAACCTACCACCAAAGACTTGGGTTGAATGGGGTGAAGGAATGCTGAAACCTGGTTTGTACGAGCAAATCATCAATGAGGAGATCAAGCAGGCCCTGGACGAAACGAATGGGCGAGCGCAGACGGAGCCCATTGGTGAAGCGGAAGCTCCCAAATCCATCGCCCAGTACCTGGCTGAAATCCTGCAAAAAGGCCTCACCATGGTAAAGGAACAGGGCGGTGATATACACAAGCAGGTACGGCTGGCGAACCGTATTATCTCGCTGATTCGTGAGGAAACGCAGAGCGCTCTTTCTGATGGGTTATCCGTAGACAAGCAGGCGCGTCTGCTTCTCGCCCTTATTGATGCGAACAGCCCGCTGGCCCTTCAAGGCAAAGCCGAAAGCATCCGTCCGGAAACTTCCATCGCCCAAAGCAGCCTATTTACAGGAGCGCTCCATGAACCCCAGATGTATACAGAGCTCAAGAAGGAGATTGTCTCCAGCAACCGAATCGATATGCTGGTTTCCTTCATCAAGTGGAGCGGTTTGCGCTTGATCATGGACGAATTAACCGAGTTTGCACAAAAGGGCGGAGAAATACGCATCATCACTACCTCCTACATGGGCGCGACGGATATCAAAGCCATCGAGGAACTACGCAAACTGCCCCGCACTCAGGTGAAAGTCAGCTACGATACCAAACGCACCCGTTTACACGCGAAAACCTATGTATTCTACCGTGATACAGGCTTTACCACCGCATATGTGGGCTCTTCCAACCTGTCCAACGCCGCGATTTCCAGCGGCCTGGAATGGAACGTCAAGGTAACGAAGAAAGACCTTCCGGAAACCATCGATAAAATCGCCGCGACCTTTGAAAGCTACTGGAACTCCAACGAGTTTGAGTATTACGATGAAGGGCAGAAAGAGCGCCTCGCCCGGGCCCTGCAAGCAGAAAGCTACTTTGACAACAATGCCCCCCTCTATACCATGGATGTCACCCCCTACTCCTACCAGCAGGAGATTCTCGATAAACTGGAAGCCGAACGTCAGGTGCGCGGCTTTACCCGCAACCTGATTGTCGCCGCTACTGGAACAGGTAAAACAGTGGTTTCCGCGCTGGATTATCTGCGCTTCCGCAGACAAAACCCGGATAGCCCTTGCCGGCTGCTCTTCATCGCCCACCGGGAAGAGATTCTCAGCCAGAGCCTGTATACTTTCCGGGCTGTGCTTAAAAACGGTAACTTTGGGGATCTGTTTGTGGGCAGCCACAAACCAGACAGTTTCAACCATCTGTTTATGTCCATCCAGACCTTTAACTCCCAGCAATTCCACGAAAAAACAACCCCTGAATACTTTGATTATCTCGTTGTTGACGAGTTCCATCACGCAGCAGCGCCTTCCTACCAAACCTTGCTTGGGTACTATCAACCAAAAATTCTATTGGGCTTAACCGCGACACCGGAACGCATGGACAAACAAGACATCCTGCCTTATTTCAACAACCGCATCGCCGCGGAAATCCGCCTGCCGGAAGCCATTGACCGCAAGCTGTTAAGCCCTTTCCAGTACTTTGGCGTGACCGATACGGTGGATTTATCCGGTCTTCGTTGGAGCGCGGGCGGTTATGATAAAACAGAACTCTCCAACCTGTACACCATCAGCGGTCTGGTCGCCAAAAACCGCGCGGCTTTGGTAAGAGAATCCCTCCTTAATTACGTGACGGATATCGATCGCGTCATTGGTCTGGGCTTTTGCGTTACCATCGCCCACGCTAGATTTATGAATGAGTACTTCAACCAGAATGGTATTCCCTCCATCCACCTGAGCGGTGAATCCTCTGACGAGGAGAGGCGAGGTGCCAAAGCCCGCCTTATCAAGGGCGAGATTCGCTTTATCTTTGTCGTGGATATCTACAATGAAGGTGTGGACATTCCGGAGGTAAACACCGTATTGTTCCTGCGCCCCACAGAATCCCTCACCATCTTCCTGCAACAGCTGGGCCGGGGCCTGCGCCTGGCAGAAAACAAGGAGTGTCTGACCGTTCTGGACTTTATCGGCCAAGCCAACAAAAGGTACAACTTTGAGGATAAGTTCGCGGCCCTGCTGTCCAACACCACCCGCAGCGTCACCCGGGAAATCAAGGATGGCTTTGTCTCCGCGCCCAAGGGCTGCTACATCCAGCTGGAAAGAATCGCGGCTCAGCATGTGCTGGATAATATCCGCTCCTCCTATGGCCATGTTGCTGGGCTGATTGCTCGCATCGCTACGTTCCAAGAAGATACTGGCCTGCAGCTGACGCTGGCGAACTTCCTTGATTACTACCATATCGATCCGCGCTCTCTCTACCGCTACGGCACATTCTCGCGCTTATGCGTCCGAGCCGATATTATTGAGGATTTTTCCGAGCCCATGGAGGAAACATTGACAAAAGCGTTCCCCCGGTTCGCAGCGGTGGATTCCCGTCGCTGGATTCAGTTTCTGTTGAAGGTGCTGAAAGAAGATGTTCAGCATGTTTCCCCTTTGGAAACGCGGATGCTGCAGATGCTGCAGTTTACGATCTGGCAAAAGCCTTATGAGGAGTGTGGATTTACCTACTTGCTGGAAGGTGTTCAGGCCATCAAAGCCTGCCCCGTGCTTTGCGGAGAACTTGTTGCCCTTTTGGAGTACAACTACAGCCGTATTGATTTCGTCGACGAACCCGTGAACCTGGGGTTCGACTGCCCGCTGGATTTGCACTGCACCTACACCCGGGACCAGCTAATGATAGCCATGGACTATTATCAGCCCAAGACCATCCAAGGGGGCGTCAAGTGGCTGTCCGAGAAAAAAACGGACGTGTTCTTTATCACCCTCAACAAGTCAGACAAGGATTACTCCCCGACCACCATGTACAATGACTATTCCATCAGCGACACGCTGTTCCACTGGCAAAGCCAGAGCACCACAGGGGAAAACTCCACTACGGGCAAGCGCTACATCCACCACAAGAAACGAGGAAGCCAGGTCTTGCTCTTTGTTCGCGAATTTAAGGTTGATCACCTATCAAACAGCGCCGCCCCTTATACCTACCTGGGCAAGGCAAACTATGTGCAGCACGAGGGCTCCAAACCCATGAGCATCACCTGGAGGCTGGAGAAGCCCATCCCCGCCAAGTTCCTGAAAAAGACCAGCAAACTGGTGGTAGGGTAAGCAAAAACCTTTCATCAAAACACAATGGCAATTCCATTATAGATGGGTACATTGATAACAGCGCGCCGGATATTGTAGAATAGGCGTGCTGTTCTTCCCTCGGCTGAACAGCCGCGCGCTATGCCGTGCTTGCGCCGCGGCGGCACGTAAGCTTGCCCCTTTCGATATCCACACCACAATGATGAGGCGGTTTTTATGTTGGAAAAGCTTTCAAACTTTCTCTCCGGATGGAAAATGACCATCCTGTCCGGCGTTTTTCTCCTGCTCAGTTTCATCCTGCCCCGGGCGGGGGTGTCCCTGACCGCGGAACCGGCCTGGGTGACGGTGGTCATCAGCGGGCTGCCCCTTGTGTACTGGGCCATCCGCCGTATCATCCGCAACCCGGGCATCAGCAAGATTTCCTCCGCCCTGCTCATCTCCATCGCCATGGTAGCCGCCATCGCCATTGGGGATTTGTTTGCCGCCGGGGAGGTGGCCTTCATCATGGCCATCGGCGCCCTGTTGGAGGAGATGACGGTGCACCGCGCCAAGAAAGGCCTGCATCAGCTAATGGCGCTGGCCCCCGCCCAGGGGCGGCGCGTCGTGAACGGCCGGGAAGAGATGATTGCCGCCGAAAACATCCAATTGGGGGACATCCTGCGGGTGCTGCCCGGGGAAACCGTGCCGGTGGACGGGGTCATCCTGACAGGGGAAACCTCCATCGACCAGTCCATCATGACGGGGGAATCCCTGCCGGTGGACAAAGGCCCGGGGGATGAGGTATTCTGCGGCACCATCAACCGCTTTGGCGCCATGGATTTGCGCGCCGCCAAGGTAGGGGAGGACAGCTCCCTGCAGAAGCTGATCCGCATGGTGCGGGAGGCGGAAAGCAGGCAGGCCCCCACCCAGCGCATCGCCGACCGCTGGGCCAGCTGGCTGGTGCCCATCGCCCTGCTCACCGCCCTGATTGCCGGGCTGGCCACGGGCAGCATCGTCGTATCCGTCACCATTCTGGTGGTGTTTTGCCCCTGCGCCCTGGTGCTGGCCACCCCCACCGCCATCATGGCGGCCATCGGCCAGGCTACCCGCCACGGGGTCATCATCAAGTCGGGGGAAGCGCTGGAAACCATGGGCAAGGTGCGCACCCTGGCCTTTGATAAGACAGGCACCCTCACCACCGGACGGCTGAGCGTCAGCGATGTGCTGCCCCTTTCCCCGGATATTTCCACGGATTCCCTCCTTACCCTGGCCGCCTCCGCCGAGGCCCGCAGCGAGCATCCCCTGGGCAAGGCTATCGTGGCCCACGCCCAAGCGCAGGGGCTGCCCTTTCCCGAGCCGGACAGTTTCCGCATGGAGGCAGGCCGGGGGGTGGACGCCCAGGTGAACGGCCAACGGCTGCTGTGCGGCAATGAAAAATACCTGCAGGACCATGGGGCGGCCTTCTCCCCTACCGCGGTCCAGGCGCTGGACACCCTGCGCCAGCAGGGCAAAGCCTCAGTGCTGGTGGCCGCGGACGGCCGGCTGCTGGGCGTTATCGCCCTGTCCGACAGCCTGCGCCAGGACGCCTCCCACATGGTGAACGCCCTGCATACTTTGGGGGTGGACACCGCGCTGCTGACGGGGGACAACCAGAAAGCGGCGGAGCATTTCGCCCGGCAGGTGGGCATCACCCAGGTGCACGCCGATTTATTGCCCGAGGAAAAGGTGCGCCGCATAGAAGCCCTCCAGCAGGGCGGCGCCAAGGTATGTATGATTGGCGACGGCGTCAATGACGCCCCGGCGCTGAAAACCGCCAGCGTGGGCGTGGCCATGGGCGGCATGGGCAGCGACATCTCGGTGGACGCCGCCGACATCGCCCTGATGGGCGACGACCTGAGTAAAATCCCCTACCTGAAATGGCTGTCCAACACCACGGTGAACACCATCCGCCTGAGCATCACCCTGTCCATGGCCATCAACTTCCTGGCGGTGGCCCTGTCAGTAATGCAGCTGCTGAACCCCACCACCGGCGCCCTGGTGCACAACGGCGGCTCGGTGATTGTGGTGCTGATCGCGGCGTATCTGTATGATCGGAAGTATCCGGGGGAGAGGGCGGAGAAAACTAGATAAGGCTTTTTAGCTTCTCATAATATGCATCCCATGGAAGCAAAAAAGCATCCATGGGATGCTCTTGTTAATTCATCCAATGTTTTGAATGCTTTGCGCCACCCTCACGCCCCCTGTATCTTCTTCTCCGAATCCTTGCGGATTTCTTCCCGAAGGGCGGTCAGGTAGTCGGAAAAGGCGACGTTTTCCTGGCCATAGCTCAGGTTGAGGGTGTATTCCTTAGGGATCCAGGTGGATAGCCAAATCCTTTTCCAGCATAGGAACTGCCGCGCACTTCATTTGCACATCGTCAACACAATGGTATATAATGGCAAAAACATAATTATATTCCTCTGCTCAGACAGGAGAAGAACAATGAAGCAACGAGCATTTCCAAGTATGTTGTTATCCGCACTATCCTTCGTTTTCATTATGATGTTTCTTCCTATTGCTGCGGCAGAGCCTGTCCGCATGGTAGAAGTTTTGCCTAAGCAGGTAAAGTGGGAATTCTGGCAGACATATGATGGCTATAACTATACACGTTGGAGCGATGGCAGCGGCAGCATTTCCGACTACTTTTATGACCAGAGCGATGTAGTTATCCCCGATGCATTGGAGGGTTACCCAATCAAGCGGATTGAAAATAGGGCATTCTCCGGCCGCACAGAGCTGATTATCGTGTCAGTACCAAACACTGTCGTATCCATCGGAGAACAGGCTTTTAGCGATTGTCCAATGCTAACCAATGTAACGATCCCCCCCAGTGTGACTTCCATCGCGGATAATGCGTTTGAAAACAGCAGCCGGGTTACTCTGCTGGTAGGAGCAAACTCCTACGCGCATCAGTTTGCATTAGAGCATCAAATGGGTTGGCGGATAGATGACAGCCTTTCCCAGAAAGGAAAGGAAACAAGTCAAGAAGAACGATTGATGGCTTACTCCGCGCCGCCCTACGCATACAGACTCCTTGAGGACAATACCGCTGAAATTGTAGACTTTGATGGTAATGACTCTATCATCAACATTCCTGCCTCTTTTCATGGACATCCCGTTTCCAGCATTGGGGATTATGCGTTTATGGAAGTTAACGGACTGGAAGAAGTAACCATCCCCAAGGGAGTCAAGCAAATAGGCAAATACGCTTTTAATAACAGCAGATCTCTTCAATCTATCGAATTTCCAGATAGTTTATTAACCATTGGAGAAAAATCTTTTGTGTCAACCGGATTAACAGAAATAACCGTGCCTGGCAGCGTCCAATCAATAGAAGAGAGTGCCTTCAGCTCTTGTAGCGAACTGACAAACGTGGTACTCAATGAGGGACTGAAACATATCGGAGAGACTGCTTTCGCCTTTTGTGACAATCTAACAAAAATCAATTTACCTCAAAGCGTGACAAGCGTAAAACATAACATCTTAATCTTCTCCAATCAGGTTAAGCTGACCGTCATCGCGGACTCCTACGGGCAAGCATATGCTGAAGAATATGAGCTTGATTATGTAATCAAAGGTAAGGAGCATATGACCGCCGCGGAGGAAGAGGAAACGCGGATTATCCCAAAGCAACCAACACAGGAAGCCCTAAGTATGTCGGAGGCTTTGGCATTAAAACCGCAGGAACCTAGTTTAGTGCCCATTGGACAGCATCAAAAAATTGGTGTATTTGAACCAAACCCCATGAATGATTCGTCGTATGGCGGAGGAGGAAATAGTTTTAACATATTAATAAGAACGGATAATGCCGCAGAAATCGTATGGTACCACGAGGGTAAGGAGAAACAGGTGCATATCCCGCATATGTCTCGGGGATATTTAATTCGGTACATTGGGAAAGAGAGTTTTAAAGAGCGGAAAAAGATTACACAGGTTGCCCTGCCTGACAGTATCATCAGTATTGGAGCGGACGCTTTCCGCGGATGCGAGTCCCTTGCATACGTTATCGTTCCCCCCAGCGTGGAGTTTATTGATTCCACCGCTTTTCTTGGGTGTGACAGTCTAACCTTAATCGTCGCATCCGATTCATACGCTCAGCAATATGCGCAAAGCCATGGCATACGTTTTGAAACGGAGATTTTTCCAGCAAGCGCTTTCGTTTATCAGAAGGAACACCTGTATCTATTTGAGGAGTTCGGATATCGGTTGCTGGATAGTAATACAGTAGAAATCGCAAGCTATACCGGGTATGAGCCGGATGTAACCGTGCCCGCAAGCATCAATGGTGCTACCGTTTCCAGCATCGGAGGGTATGCCTTTGCGGGCTCGGATACACTGCAAACGGTCAGCCTCCCTGACACCATTACAAGCATCGGTACTGGCGCGTTTCGGGATTGTGAGTTTCTTAACCATGTCAAGCTGCCAGATGGGTTAAAGATTCTCAGCCCCCAAGCCTTCAGGTATTGCATGAACCTGGAGGAAGTCAACCTGCCTGACACCGTCATCCGGATTGGGGAGGAAGCGCTAAGAGGAACTGGTATCAGGGATTTTCGTGTTCCCAAAGGGGTTCTGGTAATTGAGTCCGCTACTTTTGCTGACTGTGGCAAACTGCGTAATATAGTGCTCCCGGAGGGCTTGCTCAGCATAGAGGGGGGCTCTTTCGAATCCTGTTACGCTCTCTCCTCCCTGACAATACCTGCCAGTGTTTCAAACATTGGAAGTTCAATCTTTTTCTTTATGGAAAAACCACCCCTTGTTGCTGTAATCGCCGGATCATATGCTGAGCAATACTATAAAGAAAACGACCTTCCATATATATCCATGGAGGCAAAACAGGGTGTCCATATTGCTGCCGCTGATGCGTGGGGTAAAGATAAGCCAATCCCGGACACAAAACAAATAACAGATGACTACACCACCCAGCAATGGACGGATGGCGGTTTGGAGATAACTCACTCGTCCTATGTAATGGATCTATCCATACCAGCAGCGATAGATGGTCATTCTATGAAACGAATCAGCGCCAACACATTCTCTTACGGTAACGAAGAATTATGGCGGGTAACTATACCAAGCAGCGTTTCATTTATCGGGAAATCCGCCTTTTCATCAGCCGGCATCCATACCGTCAGTATCCCGGAAGGTGTTCAAGCAATAGAAAACTTCACCTTCTTGAATTGTAAACGTTTATATGAGGTAGAGCTCCCGGCGACACTAACCCGGATCAATCCAGGCGCGTTTCTCGGCTGCACAACGCTGCTTAGTATTTCACTTCCGGAGGGGCTGACAAGTATCGGAGCCCAGGCTTTTGGCTCATGCGAATCATTGCATACCCTCACCATTCCTGAAAGCGTAACGGATATTGACGCCGACGCGTTTATTAACTGCCCCGAACTCATATTATTGGTGTACCAGGGCTCCTATGCGGAGCAGTATGTCAATGAGTATCATATTCGCCATGATCTGATAAGGATCTAAGAAGCATAAACACAGGGGATGTATCTGTGTGTTTTCTCTTTTCGTCTTTATCCACATACAAATGGCTTCCCCATTGCTGATAACTGCTTTACAACATCTTTCAACCATGCCTATACTATCCGTCAGGTGATGCCTTTGAGGTGGTGGATTGTCCCGGCCACGCGCCCGTATGGCATATAAAGAGATGCAGGACTGGGGACACCTGCCAAAGGCTCACCCCAGTCTCTGTGCATTTTCTCAATAAAAAATTAAGCCACAATCACTTGTGGCAATCCACCCTCACGCCCCCTGAATCTTCCGCTCCGAATCCTTGCGGATTTCTTCCCGCAGGGCGGTCAGGTAGTCGGAAAAGGCTACACTTTCCTGGCCATAGCTCAGATTGAGGGTGTATTCCTTGGGAATCCAGGTGGACAGGGGCGCTTCGTTATGGGCAAGCAGCACTTCCAGTTTATCCAGGGCTTTCACCAGCCGGGCTTCCGGGGTTTGCAGGGCAGCCATTTCGTCAAACAGGGCTTGATAGTTCCGCGCCATGTCCGGGGGCAGCAGGGTTAGCAGTTGGGTGATGGCCTGCTCCTCGTTCATTTCATGTTCCTTTGTTTTGTCAAAGCTGGGGATATCCCCGGTGATGGCCTCGCCAAAGTCGTGTATCAGGCACATGGTCAGCACCTTCTGGGCGTCCATATCGGGAAACTCCTCCATCACCAGCAGCGCCAGCACAGCCAGCCGCCAGCAATGCTCCGCCACGCTTTCGTGCCGTCCGGTGGACGTCCAGCTATGGCGGGTGTTGCACTTAAGTTTTTCGATAACAGCCATAAAGGTGATAAGTTGTCTTGGATCCATGGGGTCTCCTTTGCTGGTTGTCGTGCGAATGTAAAATGAAATCAACAGATGATTAGCAGATGGTTTTAGTGCATGAGGTAGGCTTTTTTAATCAAGCGCGTACACCGCCGCAAAAATTCGCTGCGCTGTTGCGTCACCGTGTCCTTCGTTCCTTTTCCGATATGCAAGCATATCGGAGGCATGCACTTCGGGACGGCTCCTTTCAATCGAAAGCAGGCTTTCGATTGCTGAGGTACGGCAGCAAGCTGGGTGCCGATACAAACGCAAGCCCGCTTGCGTTTGAGAGGAGGAATCCCGGCGCGTACGCCTCCCGCAGGCTTTGCCTGCGGGAAAGGAAGCAAAGGGCATTCCGACGAGGCGCGTTGCCCCATACCCCACCAAAGGGAATGATTCCCTTTGGAATCCGCACTTTGTGCCCCGCACAGCACACTCAAGGCATAAGCAAGGCACACGCAAGCAATACAATGCGATGCCCCCCCTACAACCGCCCTACCGGCTTATCTCCCCATACCCAGCCCCGGCGGCCTTCACCACATCCTCGGGTTGTATCTTCAGCTGCAGGCCAATCTTCCCGGCGGACACCAGCACATAGGGAAGCCCCTTCGCCCTTTCGTCCACCACGGTGGGGAAGGGTTTTTTCATGCCGATGGGGGAGCAGCCGCCCCGCACATAGCCGGTCAGCGCTTTTAAGTCCTTCACCTTTTCCATCATCAGGGTTTTCACCCCGAAATGCCGGGCGGCGGCCTTCAAATCCAGCTCCCGATCCGCCGCCAGCACGCACACATGAGGGGCCCCCTTCTCATCCAGCGTCACCAGGGTTTTATACACCCGTTGGGCGTCCTCCCCCACCAGGGCGGCTACCGTAACCCCGTCCTTGGCGGTGCCGTCGCTCTCATACGCCAGCGCTTCATAGGCGATGCCCAGCTTGTCCAATATGCGCATGGCGTTGGTTTTTTCCACCTTGGTCATTTGCCCGCGCCCTCCAGCATCTCCTTGCGCAATTGCCACAGACTATCCGACAGGTCCACCTTATACTTCTGGGGGTTTTGCAATCTAAAATACTGCTCCCAGAATGTTTTTTCATCCTGGGCGCGGTAGGCAGTAATCTCTTTCAGCGTTCTCTTCCTGCCTACAAACTGGCCGTTCACAAACAGGGGCTCCTGCAGTTTCTTGGCGGTATACTTATCCAGCGTCATCTTTTTCCAGGTTGCGTTGGGGTCAAAAATCGTCAGGGGTTTGCCGGTATCCACCTCTTCCCCCGCCAGGGTGATATAGTCCGCCGCCGCCATGCCCTGCTCGTCGTACAGGCGCCACACTTCTTTATCGCCCGGCAGGGTAATCTTGGCGGGGTTATCGGACACCTTCATTTTGGGCTGCAGCGCGCCCTTTTCATCCGCCATGGCGCCCATCTTATACACGCTGCCCAGAGACACCATGTCCGCCGCGGTGATCAGCCTTGTGCCCACCCCCCACAGGCTGATTTTCGCGCCCTGCATCTTCAGTTCCCGAATCAGATACTCGTCCAGATCGTTGCTGGCGCAGATGATGGCATTAGGGAAGCCCGCTTCGTCCAGCATCCTGCGGGCCTGTATGCTCAGGTACGCCAAATCCCCCGAATCTAGGCGGATGCCCACGGGCTCGTGCCCCTTCGCCCGCAGTTCCTTAAACACCTGGATGGCGTGGGGCACGCCGGAATGCAGGGTATCATAGGTATCCACCAGCAGCAGGCAGTTATCCGGGAAAGCGTGGGCATAGGCCCTGAAAGCGGTCAGCTCGTCGGCAAAGCTCATCACCCAGCTGTGGGCGTGGGTGCCCGACACGGGGATGTCAAACAGCATGCCCGTCAGCACATTGCTGGTGGAGGCGCACCCGCCGATCACCGCCGCCCGGGCGCCCCAGGTGCCCGCGTCCGGCCCCTGGGCGCGGCGCAGGCCAAACTCCATCACCTTATCCCCCTCGGCTGCCCTTGCAATGCGGTGGGCCTTGGTGGCAATGAGCATGGGGTGGCCAATCAGGTTCAGCAGCGCCGTTTCCACCAGCTGGGCTTCAAACAGGGGGGCTTCCACCTTGACCAGGGGCACATTGGGAAACACAACGGTGCCCTCCGGTACGGCGGAGATGTTGCCGGTAAAGGTGAAGCGCTCCAACCTAGCCAGGAAATGCTCGTCAAACAGTTTCAGCGAGCGCAGGTAGCCGATATCCTCCGGGGAGAAGTGCAGGTTCTGGATATAGTCCGCCAGTTGCTCCACCCCGGCCATCAGGGCGTAGCCCTCCTGCCCCTTCTGGCCCCGGAAAAACATGTCGAACACGGCGCGGCGCTGCTCCATGCCCTCCCTCAGGTACCCGTACATCATGGTTAATTCGTATAAATCCGTCATCATGGTAAGGTTGCGGTTCATGGTTGTCCCTCCTTCAGCAGTCGGTCAATTTCTTCCAGCCACACGTTGGCGCTCGCGTCCGAGGGCAGGCGCAGTCCGCCCCGGGGCGACAGGCTGATGGGCAGCACCTGGGGCCCGTCGGGCAGGCAGGAGCGCTTGAACTGGGCGGCGAAAAACCGCCGGTAAAAGCTGCCCAGGCTGCTCACCAGCTGCCCCCGGGTGTACTGCCCCTGGAAGGCTTCCTGCGCCTTTTCTACCAAGGCGGCGGGGGGCAGGCCCTCCTTCAAAAAATACCACAGGTACAAGTCCGTCAGGGGATAGGGGCCCAGGATGTCCTCGGTGCGCTGGCTCTGCTGGCCGCCGGGCAGCAGCTCCGGGCTGATGGGGGTATCCAGCACCCGGCGCAGGGCATCCCCCAAGTCTCCCTCCTGTACATCGGCGTACCAGGCAATCAGCTGGCGCAGCAGCGTCTTAGGCATGCCGGCGTTGACGCCGTACATGCTCATATGGTCGCCGTTATAAGTGGTAAAGCCCAAAGCCAGCTCGCTCATATCCCCGGGGCCAACCACCAGGCCGCCCACCATGTTGGCGATATCCATCAGCACCTGGGTGCGCTCCCGGGCCTGGGCGTTTTCATAGGCGGCGTCGTGGCGGCCATCGTGGCCGATGTCCCTCAAATGCCCCCGCACCGCTTCCCTGATGGAGATTTCCCGTAAAGCAATGCCCAGCGCCTGGCACAGCAGCCGGGCGTTTTCCAATGTGCGCTCGCTGGTGCCCGGCCCCGGCAGGGTGTACACGCGCAGGGCGTCGGGGGGCAGATTCAATTGCCGGCGCGCTTCCTCCATAATCAATAAAGCCATGGTGCTGTCCAGCCCGCCGGACAGCCCCAGCACCATACGCCGGATGCCCGTGCGCTCAAGGCGGGCCGCCAAGCCCCGGGCGGCGATATCCAGACAGTCCTGGAAAAAGGCTTCCTGCTCCCCTTGCACCCAGGGGAAGCGTTTATCCCCCTCCCTTGTCAGTGGCGTATACACAGCGCCTTCCCCGCAGGTTGCGGCAGTGATGAAAGTTTCCTCCTCAAAGGGGGCGGACATGGCCAGCACATTGCCCTGATAGGCCAAGGCGCACAGCCCGGCGTACACCTGGTCGGTGGTGCTTTCCACCGGCCCGGGGCGGGCAATGGCCACAAAGGCTTCTTCCTGTAAACTGACCGACTGGGCTTCCAGCGCCGCGTCCCCGGCGCCGCCGGCAACATAGGGGGCTGCCTGGGGGAATACCATCAGCCGCTTGTCATCAAACAGCGGCATGACGGTTTCCTTGCCTGCTTCATGCAGCGTCACCACCCAGCCATTCAACGATATATTGGCAAAATAACTAACCTGGATGCCCCGATAATCCTGATAGCCATAGGGAATCACCCTCTCCAGCGGGGGCACAGGGTACATATAGGGCGCCAGATACTGAATAACGCCCTTGTGCACAAAGGCGCACACCTCCCGGGGGATGCCCTCCAGCAGCACCGGCAGGCCCACAAAAACCAGCAGTTCCCCGCTGGCTCTGGCGATTTCCTCCAGCGCCTGCCAGGCTTTGTCCATCAGCCATCGATCCAGCAGCATATTCCCGCAGGTGGCCCCCACAAGGCACAGCCGGGGCAGCACCAGCAAATCCGCCTTGGCCTTGCGCGCCTTTTCCATGGCGGCCAGAATCTGCCCCTTGTTGCCCTCCACATCGCAGGGCGTCCCCTGCAGCGAAGCGCAGGCCACCTGGAGAGGCGGGTCATTGTACCCCCTCCAGAGGGGAGAATCCTCCGCCGTTTTGGCAGGGGATTCCTCCGCCTTGATGTTCAGCGTAATGATGTTATCCATCCCTTCGGGGTTGTTCCTTTTGTCCATGCCCATCCCCCCTTATGCCTGCCCGTGCTGCCTTGTACAATACCATTATTGTAGCCCGTCGCGGGGCAGGGCGCAAGGGCGGAACACGGCTGCGCGCGGCAATTAAAAGCCAAGTATTTCTGTTAGCCTCCTGGCGGAATCGCCTGAACAAAACATAAATCGCCTAATTTGGAGGGGTTTTAGGCGATTATTCTCCCTCCCCATTGATTAATCGCCTAATTTCTGGTAAAATTAGGCGATTATCGGAGGTGGCTATGCGATTATTTGATTACAGCCTGCTGGCAAAACGCCCCTGGAGCAGCGAGACCCTGGGCTATGTTGCCCAGATACGGGAGCACCGGGGCAAGCAGGAAGCCTATCTAGCCCAGAAACCAGCGGCCCTTGACCGCCTGGTTGACCTAGCCAAAATACAGAGCACAGAATCCTCCAACCGCATTGAGGGAATTATCACCACAGACAGCCGATTCAAGCAATTGTACCAAGGCAAAACCACCCCGCGCAGCCGGGACGAAAAGGAAATCATGGGCTATCGGGATGTGTTGAACCTGATTCATGAGCAGTACGCCAATATTCCCTTGCAGTCAGGGGTTATCCGGCAGCTTCATCGGGATTTGTACCGCTATTCTGAAAAAGCCATGGGCGGGCAGTACAAGCAGGCGCAAAACTACATCATGGAAACCCATCAGGACGGCACCCAGGCCATACGTTTCCTGCCCCTTGCCCCCTATGAAACGCCGGAAGCCATGGACAAAGCCTGCGCAAGCTTTTCCCTTACCCTTTCCCAGCAGTTGATTGATCCATTGGTATTAATACCCGCTTTCATCCACGATTTTCTGTGCATCCATCCCTTCAGCGACGGCAACGGCCGCATGAGCCGCCTGCTGACCACCCTCTTGTTGTATCAATCGGATTTCCTGGTGGGACGCTACATCAGCCTGGAAAACAAAATCGAACGCACCAAAGAGCATTATTACGATGCCCTGGCCATCAGCGGCATCGGCTGGCAGGAGGGCCAGAACGACCCCTCTCCTTTTATCAACTATCTGCTGGGTACCATCCTGGCTGCCTACCGGGACTTGGAGGAACGGATTGCTCTACTGCACACCAAACAGCCCGCGTACGACATGGTGAAGGAAGCCGCTTTGTCCACCCTGGGCAGTTTTACGAAAAGCGATTTGTTGGAAAAAATTCCCGGTATAAGCAAAGCCTCCGTGGAAAACGCCCTGTCCCGGCTTGTTAGAGAAGGCCTGCTGACGCGGCACGGCAAGGGGCCGGCCACTCATTACACATGGGGTTCAGAAATGATCAACAACTAATCGCCATGTAAACCAAAAATCCAGGTACGTTTCCGACACTCCGTACCTGGATTTTTGGCGTTTTTGGTGAAACCGTTTTGGCTATCTCAGCATCCTGCTTCTATGGAGCGGTTCGCTGGCTGCCCTTGGGAACAACGCGGCTAGCCGTTGGTATTCAAATCAAACACGTTGACAATGTATCCGTCGGTGCCATGGAGCACCACGGTGTAGTGGGGGTAGGTGATGTCCTCCACGCTCTCGGGGGTCAGGAAGTCGATGTACCAGTGCCCCTCCTTTAGATAGGAGTAGCCGGGCGTCCAGCCGTCGATGTCTTCCTGGGTGACCGCGTAGACTGTTTTCAGATAGTCCAGGGCTTTTTCCAGGGCTTCCTCCTGGGAGATATCCCCTTTTCCCGGCAGGCTGTAAATCTGGGGGTCAAAGGCCGCTTTTTCCTCCGCCGTCCACAGGGCCAGGGGGCGCCCCAGTTCCTCCTCCAGTTGGTTGCGCAGGCTTAGCTTGCGGGCATCCAGGCTGTACTCCCGATACCACGCCGCGTCGCTGGAAATAATGTTCCCCTCGGGGGAAGTAACCGCTACGAAGAACAACTCGCCCCCCGGCTCCTGCCCTTTTAGTATGAAGGCGGCCAGCCACCAGGAAAGGTTGTCCCGGTTGTGGCGGTGGAAGGTCATGCTCTGCACCAGGTATTCAGACCGGCTAAACCCTTCCGCCGCGGCTGCGCCCAGGCGCTGCCAGGCCAGGGTAAGGGCCTGCTCCCTGTCCATGTCCCCTTCTTTGGGGTAAGAGGGGTAGTAATAGTCGATATAGTAATCAATATGCTTCTGTTGTTCCTGGATTTCCTCGGCGCTTAAGGGCGCTTCCCCGCTGCTGGGAAGGGGCTTGCCCTGGTGATAGGTAAGGGGATTGCCCTTGTTGTCCATCTCGACGTTGACATTGCCCTTCCCCCTCTCCGCATACAGGGTAACCCCCCAATAGCGGGTGTCGGGATCCCCTTTCTTGTGGTAGAAGCGCAGGCTGATGCCCCGAATGTCCTGGTCGGTATAGCCATACTTGTCCCGCAGCAGCTTATCCCCAAGTTGCATCACCTCTTCCCGGGCCATGTCCCCTTCCCCTGGCACCAGATAGATGAGGTCGGCATACTCATAACCATATTCCTTGGCCAGTTGGGAGCGGGCCGCCAAGTTCTCCAGGCTGGGGTTCATGCTCTCCCCATCTGTCATGCCCATGATCTGGGCCATCTTTTCCTCGTACTCCCGGTACCTTTCAAAGTGCCCCGGCATCACGCTGCTGTACACCCCCTGTTCAGGCTGACCCTGCGCCACAATATCGCTGTTGCGCGGGTCCAGCTGCAAGGCGTCCAGGGGGATAAACCCTGCCTGCCCATCCGCCGCCACCACATGGTGGTAGTCCTTCATGGTGCCCAGCAAGGTAAGGGAAGCGCCCTTGGGGTATGTGCCCAAGATTTCTTCGCTAAGGCCGGTATCCTTTCGCAGCTCCGCCTGATAGGCCAGCGTTCCCACGGGCAGGGCAGCAGGCGGGGCGGGGTCCTCCCCCACATACTGCAGGCAGATGAGCGGCACCCAGCCCGCCACCTCCATCCCCGCTGATTCGGTTTCGATAACCACCTGGCCCCACATCTCGGTGGGGTCAGAAAGGCTCTCGGGGTACGCACCCAGGGATTCCCCCTCCGCCAGTACCAGTACCCTCACGCCGTTATAGTACACGGCGGCGGGGACTTCATAGTCGTCCGCTATTTCGCACAGGCCCGCGGATGCGGCGATGGGGCTGTGGATATACGCCAGGGACCGCTGGCCGTATTCACCGGGTAATCCTTCCGCCCTCTGCTGTGTCCCGGCGTCCCCTTTGTTGCGCAAAAAGTAGGATGCGTCGCTGGAAATAATGTTCCCCTCCGGAGAAGTAACCGCTACGAAGAACAGCTCGCCCCCCGGCTCCTGCCCTTTCAGTTTGAAGGCGGCCAGCCACCAGGAAAGGTTGTCCCGGTTGTGGTGGTGGAAGGTCATTCGATGCACCAGGTATTCAGACCGGCTGAACCCCTCCGCCGCGGCTTCCCCCAGGCGCTGCCAGGCCAGGGTGAGGGCCTGCTCCCTGTCCATGTCCCCTTCCTTGGGGTAGGAGGGGTAGAAGTGCTCGGTATAGTAGGAGATATCCTCTTGCTGCCGGGCGATTTCCTCGGCAGAGGGCGGCGCTTCCTTGCTGGGCGGGAAGGCTTCGCCCTGGAAATAGGTCAGGGGATTGCCCTGTTGATCCATCTCCACCGAGGCGTTGCCCTTGCCGTTTGCCGCGTGGACGATTACCTTCCAGTAGCGCTTTTCCGGCGCGCCAGGCTGGTAGTAGAAGGATACGCTGACGCCCTGGACATCCGCGTCCTGGTAACCGTACTTTTCCCTCACCAGGCTTTCCCCCAGCGCGGCCGCTTCATCCCGGGCCATATCCTCCTCCCCGGGAACGGCGTTGATTACGTCCATATATTCGTAGCCAAAGTCCAGCGCCAGCTGGGAGCGGGCCGCCATGTTCTCCAGGCTGGGGTTCACCGTTTCATCATCGGTAAGGCCCATGATTTCCGTCATTTTATTCTGATATTCCAGGTATCGTTCATAGTGGCCGGGCATGGTGTCCCCAAACATATTCCATTCCGGCTGTCCTTTGTCCACAACCGCCTGGCTGTCCGCGTCCGCCTGCAGGCTGTCCAGGGGGATAAAGCCCAGCTGCCCTTCCACCAACACATGGTGGTAGCGCTTCATGGTGCCAAGCAAGGTAACAGGGGTGCCCTTTGGATAGTCCCCCAGCACCGCATCCGTCAGGCCGTTGTCCCGCATCAGCTTTTCATCCCTCACCAGCGTGCCCGTGGGCAGTTGGGCGGGGGTCTCGGGGCTATCCTCCGTATATTGCAGGCAGATTTGGGGCACCCAGCCGGAAATCTCCATGCCCTCCCCCATGTCGATATTGACCCGCCCCCACATTTGAGTGGGGTCGGACAGGCTCTCGGGGTAGCCGCCCCGGGATTTTTCTATTTCCATCACCTGTACCTTGACGCCGTTATAGTACACGGCGGCGGGAATCTCATAATCGTCGGATATTTCGCACAACCCCGCCGAGGCGGCGATGGGGCTATGGATATACGCTTCCCGGGGGAAGCCCTTCTGGGGGGCGGCGCCGGGGGCAGTTTCCGCCAGGGTAAAGCCGGAAAGCAGCAGCATCAGCCCCATCATCAGGACGGGCAGCAGGCTGCGCTTGCCCCCAGGGCGCTGCATGATGGCGGCAATGCGGTTTTTCATATCGTTTTTCCCTCCCGTAAACCCGGTGGACAGGGCGGTGCCCTGCCGGGCTTTTTCCAAGCCGTTGAGAATGGTATAGCTGTACTGGGCGCGCTCCGCCAGGCCCTGCTGGCCCACCACCAGGGCGTCGCAGCTAACCTCGCAAACATAGTTTGCCCGGCGGGCCGCCAGCCAGATAAGGGGGTTAAACCAGTGCAGGGCCAGGGCCAGCGCCGACAGGTGCTTTACCAGGATGTCCTTTCGTTTATAGTGAATCAGTTCGTGGTGATAGATAAGCAGCAGCTCCTCCCGGCTGTAGAGGCTGCCGGGCAGCAATAGCCGGGGGTTTTTAAGCCCCACCAGCACGGGGCTGTCCACCCGGGGGCACAGGTACAGGGGGATGGGGGCGGCAATGCCCATCTCCTGCTTCTTTTCCCGCAGGATATCCATCAGGGGGCCTTCCCGCACCGGCTGCAGCCAGGGCCTGATAGTCTTCAGAAACCGGGCGTGGCTAAGCCAGGTATACAGCAGCACCCCCAGGGCGCCGCACAGGTAGGCAAGCAGCATAATGTCCATCGGGGTAAGGCGGAGGGCGGGCCGCCAGGGCGCGGCCGCCGGTTCTTCCCGCGTCTGGGAGACAACGGGCATTTCCGCCGGGATTGTTATGGCTTCCGGCATCCTGCGGGACATCTCCTCCCGGGGCAGTTCCCTTTGGATGGGGGCGGTGGTTTCCAGGCGTTCCGGGGCCGCTATCAGGGGCAGACGGAACACCAGGGGCCGCCAGAGAATCAGAAAGCCTGCCAGCACCGCCAGCCACAGGGCGTACCGGGTGCCCGGGGCGTAGCGCCTGGCCAGGGGTTTTTCCAGCATCATCAGCGCAAGCACCGCCAGGGAGCCCGACAGGGTGCACACCAGCAGGGTGAAGAGAAATCCTTCCATGTTAGCTTCCCTCCAGGGACTGTTTCACAAAGTCCCTCAGTTCCTCCAGTTCCTGAGCGCTCATCTTTGCCCCCCGCAGGGAGGCGATCAGGGACAGCACGCTGCCCTCGTGGGTATGCTCGATAAAGCGCTCGGTTTCCCTTTGTAGGTATTCTTCCTGGGTAAGCAGCGGGTAGTACTTATGCTCCCGGCCCTTGCCCTCCCCCTCCTTGCGCAGTAGGCCCCGGGCAACCAGGCGGGTAAACAGGGTGGTGAGGGTTTGGGGCTTCCAGTCCTTTTCGGGGCGCAGGGCGGCCAGCACCCCGCCGATGGTAACGGGGGCAGCCATCTGCCAGATGGCCTGCATTACATGAAGTTCCGCGTCGGGCAGCTTGGTATTGGTCATGTTCATCCCTCCTGTGGGCGTCCTATAAGACATCTTGTCGTTACTTGGATACTACATCCCGTCTTATCTTTTGTCAATGGGTTTTTTCCCTTGTTTACAATTCCATCTGCATGTTTACAACCTGTTCCCCTTTTTTTGTGCATCTTTCCCCGATAATCCGGCGGAAAACCGACCATTCCTGAAAAACAATTGAATAAAGGGGTAAATTCGTTTATAATGAAAATATTAACGGAAGGAGGCTTGGGATTTGTACAAACTGCTGTTGGTAACCGACCGCGAAGACGTTATCGAAGTCTTTGGCCATATCGACAACTGGGGCCAGATGATGTTTCATCCCGTCACCATCATACAGGATGTGCAGGAGGCGCTGGACTATCTGTCCGCCAACTCTGTGGACGCCATCGGCTACTCCATTGCCCATTCGGATGTGACCACCCTGCAGCAGTACATCACCGAACATCCCAGCCTGCCGGTGTTCCAGACCCATCAGCACGATGATATGCTGCACACCGAGCTGCAGCGCATCCGCAGGTTTTTGGACCGGATGCACGCCGATGACAGCGACGAGTATTACGAGGAAAAGGTCATCCTGCAGATGCTGCGGGACGAGCTGATGACCCAGCTGCTCTCGGGCCAGATTGCCTCGGAGGATGAGCTGACCAGCCGCATCAAGCTGGTGCGCGCCAACGCCTCCATGACCATGGCCTGCTACCTCTACGATTTTGACCTGCCCCAGGGCGAAGTATACCTGAGCGACCGGTGGCACTACGGGCGGGAGCGGCTGGAAAGCGCCCTGCGCAACAACTTCCTGGGCCGCTTCATCGATGATGTCTACTACGATGTCACCGTGCTGACCCCCCGGCATATCCGCATTTTTGCCTGCCCCCGCTTCAACACCACCCGCAGCAACGAGGATATCCAGGCCTCGGTGGAAACGCGCATCGAGAAGGTGGTGGAGGATGTGAAGAACTACCTGGATCTGGATTTGAACCTGGAACAGGTTACGCGCCTTGCCAATATCAGCGAATTAATCAACTACAATAGCTAAATAAGGAGAGAATGAGATGGGACTGTTTGATTTATTGAAGGGCCAGTTAATTGACGTTATCGAGTGGACGGACTCCTCCACCAACACCATGGTGTACCGCTTTGACGATGGCGGCAAGGAAATCATGATGGGCGCCCAGCTGACGGTTCGCGAGAGCCAGGTGGCGGTGTTTGTCAACGAAGGCCGCATCGCCGACGTGTTCCAGCCCGGACGGTACGAGCTGAGCACCCAGAACATGCCCATTATGACGGCGCTCAAAAGCTGGAAGTACGGCTTCAACTCCCCCTTCAAGAGCGAAGTGTACTTCGTCAACACCCGCCAGTTCCTGGACCTCAAGTGGGGCACCAGCAACCCGGTAATGATGCGGGATAAGGACTTTGGCATGATCCGCCTGCGCGCCTTTGGCATCTACTCCTTTAGGGTGGCGGACCCCGTCACGTTCCTGAAGGAAGTGTTCGGCACCAGCGCCCTGTTCACCGTGGAGGGCGTGGAAGGCCAGATCAAGCGCACCATCGTCTCTTCCTTAAGCGACGTGCTGGCCCAGAGCAATATCCCCGCTTTGGACTTGGCCGCCAACTATGTGGAATTAAGCGCCCAGGCGCTGCAGCTGATTGCCCCGCGCATCGCGCCGCTTGGCCTGAAGCTTGAATCCTTCGTGATTGAGAATGTCTCCCTGCCCCAGGAAGTGGAAGAAGCCATGGACCGGCGCACCAGCATGGGCGTGGTGGGCGACATGGGCAAGTACACCCAGTTCCAGGCCGCCGAGGCCCTGCGCGACTCCGCCAACAACGAGGGCGGCATGGCAGGCATGGGCGCCGGTATGGCCGCCGCCATGGCCATGGGCAATGTGATGAGCAGCGCCATGAACCAGAGCCAGCAGCAGCCCGCTGCCCCCCAGGCAGCCCAGGCCGCCTGCACTTCCTGCGGCACGGGCATCCCCGCGGGCAGCAAGTTCTGCCCCGAGTGCGGCGCCAAACAGGGTGCCGCCCCCTGCGTCAGCTGCGGCCAGCCCATCGACGCGGGCGTCAAGTTCTGCCCCGAGTGCGGTGCGAAACAGGGCTGAATATCCCCCGCTGAGTAAGTAAGCCATGATGCGCCGCGCCTGTAAAGGTACGGCGCATCATTTGTTAACTGCCAGGCAGGCAGAGAAGGAGTTCCCCATGGAAGACAACCTGATAACCCCCTGTCCCGGTTTCCCGATTCTGGAGTACGACGAGGATCACTCCATGATTATGCCCAACACCCAGAACGAGCTGCTGCGCGACCTGGGCGGTGTGGATACCTGCGTGATGACCTTCTTCCCAGGGCTGAGGGCGCACGAAACCTCCGAGCGATTTGACGAGTTGTACCGCTTCTTCTCCGGCGGCGCCCAGTTGATGCAGTATGTGTATAACGATTCCCTGGTGGTGGCTAACCTGCCCGGCGGCGCCGCCCCAGCGGCCGCCCTGATGGAGGAATTGATTTCCATCGGCATCAGCCGCTTCGTGTGCATCGGCAGCGCGGGCCTGATCAGCAAGGAGTTTGACCAGAACAAGATGCTGGTGGTCACCGAGGCCATTCGGGATGAGGGCACCAGCTACCATTACCTGCCCGCCGGGGAGGCCGCCTACACCAGCCCGCTGCTGCGCGAGCAGCTGAAGGACAGCCTGGCCCGCCAGGGCGTTGATTTTGCCGAGGGCAAGGTGTGGACCACCGACGCCTTCTACCGGGAGACCCCCTCCCGGGTGGCCCGCAGGCTGGCGGAGGGCGCCATCGCCGTGGAGATGGAGTGCGCCGCCCTGTGCGCCGTGGCCCAGCGCCGGGGGGTGGAGTTTGCCCAGGCATTGTTCTTCAGCGACAGCCTGCTGTCCGAGGTGTGGAGCGGGTTCTCCCGGGATTATCCCGAAAAGCGCCTGAAAGCGCTGGATCTGCTGCTGGAAACAGGGCTGGAACTGGCGGGGCTGTTGTAAGTGGACGGCCGCGTTATCCGGGAAATTACAGAGTTTTTATTTCTGCAGGATGAGCTTGCCAAGGCGGACATCCTGTTTCTGCCGGGGCATTCCTCGGTGGAGCCGGTGGAAGCGGGCGCCCAGGTGTACAAGCAGGGGCTGGTGCCCCTGATTATGTGCAACGGGCGCTACAGCGTGAAGTTCGGACAGTTCCGCGGCCCCAACCTGCGGGGAGACCTCTATCCGCCCCCCTATACCACCGAGGCGGAATTTTTCAAGCAGATTCTCATGCACCACGGGGTGCCCGAAGCCGCCATCCTGACCGAGGGCTTTTCGGGCTATACCAAGCAAAACGGCGAGTTCGCCCGGGAAACCCTGGACACCCTGGGCATCTATCCCAAAACTGCCCTGATATTGTGCCGCTCCCTCCACGCCCGGCGCTGCCTGCAGGCCTACCAGCTGTGCTTCCCCGATACACTCTTTCGGGTGCGCGGGGTGGACTGCGAAAACATGCCGCCCCGGGACAGCTGGTGGAAAACCGAACGGGGTACCAGCATGGTGATGGGCGAGCTGCGCAAATGTGGCGAGCAGTTCGTGAAGGAAATGGCCGGGTTTGGGGAGAGGCTGGAGGATTAACCTGGCACGTTGAACAATTCGGGCGCTGCCCTGCTGTGGTCTCCAAAGGGGACGGAATGAGCCGCCGCCTGGGCGGTTTTCGCCAAGGCAGCGGAAGAAAACAGGGGGGAAATACCCCCAACCCGCCTCATCAGGCTGTCAGCTAACGAGCAGCTCCCCTTTAGTAACCGGCTCAAGTAAAAAAGGAGTAAACTCGGTATTCTAACAATAGTACCTGTGAATGATTCCCCAATGAACTGAACTAACGCCCTGAACGATTTTCAACAAGGTTGCGGTACGCAGCCTTGTTTTATTATGCTGGCTTTGCGACTGCTTTGAAAACAAATGAAATCAATAATCTGCAGAAATAGATATTCCTCCATATTTGTGTTCGTTTTACAACACTCTGTCTCTTGTTTTCTGTCAATTGCCTCCGTTTCCCAGTATTTATCAGGAAAAACAATGATGTAAAGAAAGTTTTCAAAACATATTGACAGCATTCGAAAGCCCGTGTATGATAATGACAAGTGAATTGACTGTTCCCACATAGACATGAAAAGGTAAAGAGATATGCTTGTAGCAGAACGACATAGGCGTATTGTTGATATTGTCAGCGAGCACGGAAGTGTAAGCGTGTTATTTCTGAGCAAGGAACTTGCGATATCCGAAGTAACCATCCGCAAGGACTTGGGCTACCTGCATGATCTGAACCTGATTGTCCGAACAAGGGGAGGCGCGATCAGCCCGAATTTCAATTCTCAAATTGAGCGGTACCATGATCTGGATATCATTTGTCAGAACGAGAAAAAAACCATAGCGGAAGCGGCCTTCAATATCCTATCGGAGGGAGAAACCATCCTGCTTGACGGCTCAACCACTGTCGCGGAACTGGTTAAACTGATTGTACAAAGAAGATACCGCCTTGATATATACACGACATCCCTGCATGTCTGTGATTTGCTTTTATCAAAAAACGTCGATTATTCCGTACATATGATTGGCGGCCGGATTAATAAAAACATGGGAACATCCGAAGGCATATTCGCTGTCGATCAGCTTGAAAAGCTGATGGTGCAGCGCAGTTTTTTCGGCATCAACGGGATTGACAACAAGGGGTATTCCGTATCCAGGGAAGACGAGGCGCAGATAAAGAGATGCTTTTGCAGCGTCGCGAAGGAAAGCTATATTTTGGCGGACAGCACCAAATTCGGGCGCCGATATCTGATCAAAGCGATTGATATTGACGCTTCCCCTGACCATATAATTTCTGACGTAAAAAGGCCTGATTTTGACTACCGGGAAATCGAGAAGCATACCAGCATCACGTTTGTTGGTTGACCTGATGTATTAACTGCCATGTTGACCAGAACATGCAGTTTTGATAAAGACAAAAAACGGAGGTATGTAAAACATGAAAAAATTCCTTGCTATCTTGTTGGTCATGATGCTGTTAGTACCGACATTGGCACTGGGCGAAGAAGTGATGGCAAAGCAGAAATGGGGCTTTATCGTCGGTTCTTTTCCCCACGGATAATTTGGGCGAACTTCTCCGCGTCCACCTTGGGCTGGCGGTTCAGGCGCAGGATGCCGTTGATTTCCTGCTCCACATCGGTAAACTGGGTCACGCAGAAGCCCGCCAGGTACTTGGCTGAGTAGATGGCGCTGACCAGGCTCTGGTAGCGCTCCAGAAACTCCTCCTGGGTTTTTACCCCTTCGCCGTAGCCCCAGCCCTGCTCGTAGGAGAAGGCGGTGCCGCAGCACTCGCTGAACAGGATGGGCTGGTTCTGGTAGCCAAAGCCCTGGGCAAAGAGGAACTTGTACCCCAGGGAATTGCCGATGGAAGCCACGGGCTTTTTCATCATCTGATGGGGGTCGGCAATTTTTTTGGCCAGCTCCTCACCGTCTTGCATGTAGTCGTGGAAGGTGATGATGTCCGACTGGGTATGCTCCCAGCCGTCGTTGGAAATCACCAGGCGGGTAGGGTCGTAGGCCTTGGCCATGTAGTACAGGGCGGTGGCGTGGGCCTGCTGCTGCTTGTCCAGCAGCACCCCGGGGATGCCCCAGCTTTCGTTCATCATGGTCCACACGATGATGGAGGGGTGGTTGAAATCCCGGGCGATGATCTCCTGCCAGCTTTGGGTGTTCTTGTCCATCATCCGGTCGTTGAACTGGTAGGGGCTGCCCATTTCCCCCCACACCAGCATGCCCAGGCGGTCGCACCAGTAGTAAAACCGGGGGTCTTCCGCCTTTTGATGCATCCTCAGGCCGTTGAAGCCCAGGCTCTTGATCAGGTTGATGTCGCGGATGTAATCCTCGTCCTCTTTGGCGGTATAGAGGCCGCCGTCAAAATAGCCCTGGTTGAGAATCAGCCGTTGGTACACGGGATGGTTGTTCAGCAGCACCACGCCGTCCCTGGCGTCAATCTTGCGGAGCCCGGCGTAGCTGTGCACCCGGTCCGCCCCCAGGGTGTACGTTAGATCGTAGAGGTGGGGCGTTTCCGGCTCCCACAGGTATACCCCCCACTCATGGCGGCTGGAGCGGATATCCGCAGAAAGGTTCAGTGTGCGGTGGAAAGCCCGGGCTTTAACCGAGGCAATGGGCTGCCCGTCAAAGAGGACATCCGCCTCGAACCATTCCCCCTGGGGAGCGCCGTTTAAGTAAACCTCCAGGTTCAGTTTGCCCGTGTCCGCGTCAGGGAGCACCTTAACCTTCTCGATGAAAAGCCGGGGCCGGGCTTCCAGCCACACGGTCTGCCAGATGCCTGTGACCGGCGTGTACCAGCAGCCGAAGTTCTCCGGCAGCCAGCGCTGCTTGCCCCGGGGCTGGTCTCTGCTGTCCAGCCTGTCCTCCACCCGCAGGGTGATGGTGTTGTCCCCCCCGCGCAGCAGATGGGTGATGTTGAACTCAAAGGAGGTAAAGCCGCCCGTATGCTCCCCGCAGTACCGGCCGTTTACCCAGCACTGGGCGTTCTCGTCCACCGCGCCAAAGCGCAGCCAGACATCCTGCTGAGAGAAGGCATCGGGCAGGGCAAAGCTCCGCTGGTACCACACAATGGGGTGATCCGACTTGTCCTCCACCCCGGAATGCTCGCTCTGATAGCAAAAAGGCACGGTAATGGTCAGGGGAAGGGTCTCTTTGGCGAACCAGCCTTCCCGTACCCCGGCGTCGCTGTCATCAAAGCCGAAGGCCCAGGGGCCGTTGAGGTTCAGCCAGTTCTCGCGCCGGAAATCGGGTCTGGGATGCTCGGGACGGGGGATGCTCATACGGTTACCTCGCTTTTCATCAATTGAATATCGCTTGGGTCATCCAGGGGCAAAAACACGGGGCTTTCGCTGCCGTGCCGGCTGTCGTCCCGGTGGCCTGCCAGCATCAGCTGCCCGTCCAGACGGCGGAACATGCTGACATGGCCGATGTCCGCGTCCAGCAGCAGGGCGCTCCGGTGCCGCCAGGGCCCCCGGATGGAGCCGCTTTCGCTGGTCAAAACAGCCACGGTGTACCCGCCCTGGCCCTTGCCGCCTGCCTGCTTGACAGAATAGCTGGACCACAGCATGTGCAGCGTGCCGTCCTTAGCGCGGTGCAGCCAGGGCGCGTCGGTCAGATACCCCACCTTGTCCACCCTGGGATCCTTCATCTGGCGGATCCAGGGCAGATAATCCCGCTGGGTATCCACAAGGATAAGGGGCTCCTGGGAGAGGGGCTCGCGCAAATCCCGGCTCAGGGGCAAGGCGCAGACGCGCCCGTAGTATATCTCTGTCCACTCGTGGCAGAACACGATGTAGGGCTGGCCGTCCTCCACATACAGGGTGCCGTCCAGGCACTCGTGGTTTTTCAGCGTCACATGGCCTTTGCTGTGCTCGGCGTAGGGGCCGTTTGGCCGGCTCGCCTTCAGCACGCATGTGCCCCGATCCTCCCCGATGCCGCCCTTGCAGGAGGCGAACAGGTAGTAGCTGTCCCCGTAGGGGTGCACCTCGGGCGCCCAGAAATGCTTGACACCCCAGAACCCCCTCTCGGGGTAAAAGGCCAGGTAGGGTCCCTCGAAGTTGATTAAATCCTCGCTCTGGTAATACTCGAAACAGGGGTCCACATTGGCGGCGCCGTCGGAGACATCCGTGGTGCCGAACAGATAATACAGGCCTTTTTCCTCATCGGTATAGACAAAAGCATCCCGCATATGGATTTCCTGGGCCTTTACCTTGCGGACCACACGCTGATAGGGCAGCACGTTCTTCCCTCCTCTTACTTGATGCCGGTATTGGTAACACCCTGTACGATGTAGCGGTTGAGGAACACAAACAGCACCAGCGTGGGGACAACCGCCACCAGGGTGGCCGCCATCATCATGCCCGGGTTGGTGAAGTTGCTTCCCAGCACCAGGGAGGAGATGCCCACCGTGACGGTCTTCATCTCGTTGGTGCTGATAACCAGGGAGGGCCAGAGAAAGTCGTTGTAGATATTCAGAAAAGTGATGAAAGCCAGGGTGATGAGCACCGGGCGGATGACGGGCACCACCACCTTGACCAGGATGGTCATCAGGTTGGCGCCGTCCACAAAGGCGGCTTCCTCCAATTCCTTGGGGAAGTTCCTGAGGAAGTTATGTATCATGTACACCCCCAGCACATTGGCGCCGTAGGGAAAAATCAGCGGGATGAAGGAGTCCACCAGGTTCAGGTTCTTGGCGATATAGAAGGCGGGGAACACCGTGACAATGCCGGGGATGGACATAATCCACACAATGGCCACCAATATGATGCCCGTGCCGGGCAGGTTGAGCCGCGCCAGGGAGTAGGCCGCCAGCGTGTCCACCACCACCACCAGCATCACGCCCAGAATAGTGGTTAGCAGGGTGTTCATCAGCCACCGGACAATCTGCACATTGGTTAAATCATTCAGCAGATCGATATAGTTGCTGAAGCTCCACACCGAGGGCACCAGGCGGCTGCTGCCGATGGATTCCGCCATGTCCTTGAAGCTTGTAAAAAACATGAACAGAAAAGGCAGCAGGAAAAAGTAGGAAATCAGAAGACAAATACCAATCAGCGCGGCCTGCGTTACTCTTTTCTTTCTCATTTTCTTACTTCCATATAGTCTTTTTTGCGCTGGGTCAGCAGGTATTGGGCCATGCAGAAGAGCATCACCACAAACCCCATCAGGATGGCCATGGCCATGCCCACGCTGAGGTTCTTGTTTTCCATGATGGTGCGGTAGATCTGCAGGCTCAACGAGCTGGTGGACTGCCCCGGGCCGCCCCGGGTAATCAGGTAGGACTGGCCGTAGAGGTTGAAGGAAGCGATGGTGGTGTTGAGCAGCACAAACCAGAAGGTATGGATGATGCTGGGCATGATGATGTAGCGGAACTGCTTGGGGTAGCTTGCCCCGTCGATGGAGGAAGCCTCGTAAAGCTGTGTGTCTATCTCGTTGAGGGCGTTGACAAACAGCATCATGTTGAACCCCACCGTCCACCAGATGGTCGCCCCCAGGATGCTCAGCCACGCGAAGGGCTGCTCGGACAGCCAGCCGATGGGCGATTCCGCGCTGATGATGCCAAGGCGCGACAAGGTCACGTTGATGTAGCTGCCCGGGCCGTTGAGCATCCAGATGAAGATGGCGGACACCGCCGTAACCGATACCGCGTAGGACATGAAGAACAAGGTGCGGAACACTTTCTTCCAGGGATCCTTTACCCGGTCCAGCAGCAGGGCCAGCAGCAGGCAGATAATCACCAGGGGGATGACGCTGATGCCCACAAAGATCAGGGTGTTGCCCAGGCCCAGGAAAAAGTTGTCATGGTGACGGGATTCCGAGAACAGGATGGTTTCATAGTTTTGCAGCCCGACAAAATCGTTCCGGTTTGTTCCCAGGCGGTAGTTGTACATGCTGCCCACCACGCCGGTGATAAAGGGCAGCGCCCAGAACAACAGGAATACGATGAGGAAGGGAAGGAAAAACAGAAACGCCTTCCAGGGTTTCACCCGCATCTTTTCTCACCTCCGGAATAAAGAGGGGCGGGAAAAAATTCCCGCCCCGGTGCAACAGGGTTTATTCGTCGGCGATTTCCCGCGCCAGGCTGGTCGCCTTTTCCAGTTCGGGCATCAGTTCGTCCAGGGTCAGCCCTTCCTTGGTGACCACCAAATTGTAGATGGTGCTGCCCAGGTACTGGGACTGTTCGCGCACATTGTACACAGGGGGCGCGATTCTGGTGTTTTCAAACTGCAGGGAGTTGGTGTAGGACAGGGGATACTCCTCCTGATGGGCCGCCAGGTACTCAATCACCGGCAGGTACAGGGGCGCCTGGCCGGAGTCGGCCCAGTTCAGCAGGTTTTCGGTGGTGAACATGTACTTCATGTACTCAGCGATGGCTTCCAGCTTGGCGGGGTCGGTCACTTTGGCGGACACCGCGATGGTGTGCGCGCCGCCGTAGGAGCCGGGGCCCTTGCCAATGACGGGCAGGGGGGCCACGCCCAGATCCTCACCGTATTTTTCCAGCGCGGCGGTGTAGAACCAGGGGCCGGTCAGGGCCACCGCGGTCTGCACGGCGCTGGCGTCGGGCTTATCCGTCATGAAGGTGGTGAACTCTCCGTCCAGCCCAAGGCCTACGGGGGATACCTTGTCCACAAACAGCATCTGGTTCAGTTTCAGCAGCACCTCGGCAAACTCCGGCGTGTCAAACTTCAGGGCGCCCTCGTCCGTCAGTTCCACATTGTTCTGGGCGGCCAGGAACATCATGTACCATTCCGACAGACCCGAGCCGGGGATGCCCATGGGGTACACATTGTCGCCCAGCATGCCCGCCAGAGCCAGGATGTCCTCATAGGTTTTGGGGGCTTCGGGCACCAGTTTCTTGTTGTAGAACATGGTCAGCGGATGGATGTCCAGGGGGAAGGCGTACTGCTGGTCTTCCAGGGTGACCATGGCGGCGCCTGTGGGATGGAAATCCTCGGGCTTGAGCCCGGCGGCCTCGTACAAGCTGTCCACAGGCTGGATGGCGCCGTTGATCTGGTAGGTGGGCAGCAGGTCGCCGTGGATGACCACCAGGTCATACTCGCCTGTTTCGAACTTCACATAGTGGTCCTTTTCCTGAAGCTCTTCCACCACATACTTGCTCTGGGACGCGTTGAAGCCGTCGGTGATCTTCTTCATAAACGCGCCGTCGCCCCCGGTAAAGCCGTTGAGGAAACGGATGGTCACCGGGGCTTCCGCCACCGCGGCGCCAAGCAGCATGGTCGTCAGCAGGAGTGCGGAGACGAGGATAGCTAGAAATCTTTTCATTGCGGTTCTCCTTTATTCTAATTTTTCTGTATTGACATCCGGCTTAGTTACAATTATAGTGTAACTAACTTCTCTACCTTTTGCATGCCGTTTTTCAATACAATTTCTTACCCCGATAATAAATCATGAAACAGGGATTGTCAAATATAATTTCCCTGCCGCCGCACTTTGGGCAAATCCGCGTTCCCCCGCCAAGCCATACTTTTTATTACAATAATCTTGTAAGAAGGAG
Source organism: uncultured Clostridia bacterium (assembly GCA_937894675.1). Classification (GTDB taxonomy): domain Bacteria; phylum Bacillota; class Clostridia; order Christensenellales; family Aristaeellaceae; genus DTU024. The sequence goes on along the minus strand of CALCQO010000040.1, from coordinate 55,271 downwards.
CCGCGCATGTCCGCCAGAAAAAGACAGCCCATTTCGTTCATCGAAAGAAACATCCACCTGAGCCTGTCCAACCCCAACCACACCCAGCAGCTGATGCTGCTGGGCAAGGCCCTCAGCTCCAAAGACCGCCTGCGGGTGCTGGGCGCCCTGCGGGGGCGCAGCCTGTCGGTGGTGGAGGTGGCTACCAAACTCAGCCTGCCCGTCTCCTCGGTGGCCTTCCATTATAAGGTGCTGGAGGAAGCGGGCCTGATCATCACCGAATCCCAGCCGGGGGTGAAGGGCAGCATGCGCATCGGGCTATGCAGCGCCCAGATGCTCAGCCTGAATATCCTGGACCAGTCCATGCTGACCCAGGACAGCGTGTACACCGCCGAAATGCCCATCGGCAATTTCTTTGACTGCCAGATTACCCCTACCTGCGGCCTGGCCAGTGAAACAGGCATGATCGGCCAGTACGACGACCGGCGCAGCTTCTTCCTTCCCCAGCGGCACGAAGCCCAGCTGATCTGGTTCCAGTCCGGGTACCTGGAATACCGCTTCGCCAACCCCCTCTACCGCGAGCAGCAGCCCACCGCCATCAGCTTCAGCATGGAACTGTGCTCCGAAGCGCCGGGGTACCAGGAGAAATGGCCCTCCAAAATCCGTTTTTCCATCAATTCCATGCCCGTGGGCGCCTTCCTTTGCCCGGGGGATTTTGGCTCCCGCCGCGGGTACCTGACCCCCGACTACTGGCCCATGGGCAGCACCCAGTACGGGCTGCTTAAAACCCTGTCCGTCCGCGCCCAGGGGGCGTACATTGACGAGGAGCCGGTCAACGAAAAAATCATCGTCCAGGACCTGCGCCTCACCAGCCAGCCCTACATCTCCCTGCGCATCGAAACCGACAGCAAGGAGCAAAGCTACGGCGGCATCAACCTCTTTGGCGAAAAATTCGGGGATTTCCCCCAGAGCATCCGCATGCATGTGCAGTACCAGTCCCCGGCGCACGGGCAGCCCAAGGCGGAAGGCGGGGAAGGGTAATTTTGGTGCGGGGTTGAGGGGTAGAGCAGCAATAGAACAAGGAAAAGCCCGGCAACGGGCTTTTCCTTATTCATGGGTATTGTTTCATATGATATTTAGGGGTTGCCGGTTTCTACGCCGCTGCCCTTTTTCCGCGCAACCGGCGGCTTTGCCGCAGTTGCGTTGGGCTTTTTGGCGCTGCGGCGCGGGGCCTCCGGCGGGCAGGGAGTTCCTCCCTGCACCCGGCAGCCGCTTCGCGGCGGCGGCGTCCGGTAGGGCATGCGTTGCCCAAAGCGCGGCAGCGCTTTTTTACATCTTCAAATCCCTACGGTTGATGGCCAGCAGGCTGACGAGGAAGCTGATTCCAATCACCGCCGCGGCAATCACCGGCAGTCTCTCGGGCATAGCGCCGCCCATGGTAATCTTCATCGCCTGGTTCATCAGGCCCCAGTCCCGCAGCCTAAAGGGCAGCCAGTCGGTGGTATCCAGCAGCAGGAACAGCAGGTTCTGGGTATTCACGCTCAGCAGAATACCCATGGTCAGCGCCGCGGTCTTATTCTGGCTGAGCACCAGAATCATCAGCACCAGCATGTTCAAGCCAAAGCTCAGCAGCATATGCTGGCCCATGAAGGCGGTAATCTGCGGCCAGTCAATCTCCATGGGGTTGCCCAGAATCAGCGTGCCGATGGCCGCCAGGCCCAGCACCGCCATTACCACAATCAGGATGCACAGCGCCAGCATCAGCACCTTGCTGATGAACCACTTGGTTTTCACACCCGGCAGCGCCAGCAGGTTTTTAAAGTACCCCGTGGCGTAATCCTTGCTGGCGTACAGCGCGGTAAGCACCGCCAGCAGGGTATGGGCCAGAAAGCCCGTAAAGGGCATGGACGCCAGCACGCCAAAGCTCATCGCCCGGCGCACCTGCAGCTGCATCACCCTCGAGTCGCTGGCATCCAGCAGGCTGGCCGCCAGGCCTATCTGGCCCATTTCGCTGGTGGCGGAAATATTCTCCTCCTCCAATTGCTCCTGGGCGAAAAGCATCAAATCCGTCATGCTTTTTTCCGTCATGTACCAGGTGCTGAAGGAGGTAATCAGCAGCATCGCCGCCAGCACCAGCAAAATCGCGTAGAGGCTGCGGGTCCTGACCAGCCTGCGCAAGTCCATCCGCACAATATTAAGCAATTTCCGCACCCCCTGTCAGTTTCATAAAGTACTCTTCCAGCGTCTGATGCTGCACATGGAACTCTTCCAGGTAGATGCCGCTGTCAAACAGCATGCGGCTGATATCCCGGTGATGGGCGGTATTCTCCTTAAGCGTCAGGGTGCCGTCGGGCTGCAGGGCGCTGTCCGGCACGGGCATTTTCTCCCGCAGGGCGGCCAGCACCCTATCCATCTCAGGCGAGCGGATCAGGATGGAGGACAGATTCTCCTCCTCCAGTTGAGCCCTGGTAAACTCCGTCAGCAGCAGGCCGTCCTTGATGATGCCGTAGGTGGTGGCGAACTTGCCCAGCTCATCCAGAATATGGCTGGAAATTAATATGGTGGTGCCCTTTTCCTTGTTCAAACGCACCAGCATCTCGCGGATGCCGGCGATGCCCTGGGGGTCCATGCCGTTGATGGGCTCATCCAGCATCAGCACATCGGGGTTGCCCACCAGCGCCAGCGCGATGCCCAGGCGCTGCTTCATGCCCAGGGAGAACTGCCGCGCCTTTTTCTTGCCCGTGTCGGCCAGTTCCACCGTTTCCAGCAAAGTCTGTATCTCGCTTTTCCTGTGCTTGATGCCCAGCGCCGCACACTTATACTCCAGGTTTTCCCGGGCGCTGCAGTCCGGGTACAGGGTGGGGCCCTCCACCAAAGCGCCGATCAGGTGCCTGCCCCGGGCTTTCTTCAGGCCATCCCCGGCAAAAAAGACGCTGCCTGAGGTCTGGTGGATCTGGTTGTTGATAATTTTCATCAGCGTGGTCTTGCCCGCGCCGTTGCGGCCAATCAGGCCGTAAATGTCCCCTTGGCGGATATGGGCGTCCACATCCTTCAAGGCAAACCGGCTGCCGTACTTTTTGGACAGCTTCTCTGTCCGCAACAAGATTTCCGACATGTTTCCCTCCAACTTCCTATTTGCGGGAAAATCCGCAGACCACAGTGTACCACAGCTTTGTAAAGTTAGCGAACAATGGGCGAAAGAAAAACAACATTCCGCGCGGCGGATACCTTCTAATCGACAGACTGTCAGCTTTCCTTTGCCGCCCCGCATCCAGGGAAAGGGAAGAAAAGGAAATATGCCAGGGTAAAAAACGAAAACCACCTTTACGGAAAGTGGTTTCATTGTGCCGTATGTTTTGATTATTTTTGTTTTATTTATTATTTTGGTGTCATTCGCACCCATATTTTCATGAAATTCACGAATTTTTTACCTTCCGTTCCCATCGTTCCTTTCTTCCGCTTCCCCCTGCAAATCCTTCTCCCCCAGGAACACCATCAGCCCGTGCACCGGGAAGGGGGTGTCCTCCTGGACGCGGCGCAGCACCTCCGCCTTGGCCTCGCCTTTGGCGGGGATGGGGCGGAAATCGTTGGCAGGCTCTGCGCCGGAGGTATGCACGGGAATCAGTTCCAGTTGCAGGGCGTCCATTTTGTCCGCCTCAAACCCCAGGGTAACGCGGGCGAGGAGGGCGTCAAACTCCGTCAGGTGATGGTTGCCGCCAAACACCAGGTTGCCCAGGGAATATAGAATCAGCCCGCCGTTGTACTTCTCCAGCCCCTGCACCACATGGGGATGGGTGCCGATAATCAGGTCCGCCCCCAAATCAATGGCCTGACGGGCCATTTTGGTCTGCAGTTCGTTGTGGGCGGGGCTGTACTCCTTGCCAAAGTGCATGCTGTACACGATGTAATGAGCGCCCATCTCCCGCAGCTTGCTGATATCCTCCGCTACCTGTCCGGGCTTTTGCCGGTAGGTGGTTTCCCGGATGCCGCCAAAGCCGATTTTTACGCCGTTCTTGACAAAAACATCCAGATGGCCGTAGCCCGAGTACCGCAGCCCCGCCGTATCCAGCGCTTCCAGGGTGGATTGGCGCCCGGCGGCCTGGTAGTCGATATGGTGGTTGTTGGCCAGGTTGACGCTTTCCACGCTGCCCAACTTCAGGATGTCGGTATACCCGGGATGCCCCCGGAAATTGTGCTGCCGGCGCTTGAAGCCCTGGTCATCCTCCTGCAGCACCACCTCCAGATTCACCAGGGACAGATCGTCCTGGGCGAAAATGTGGCGGACGCCGCTGAAAGGCCAGGCCATCCCCCTTTCCGCCACCGCGGTGTCGAAGGACTCGGCCTTGCCGTCCTGCCGGTAGTCGCTGCCCAGCACGCAGTCGCCCCCGAAGGTCAGGGTAATCACCGTTTCCTCCGTGGGCTCGACCTCCACCAGGTAGGAGGAGGGGGCGATGAAGCCGCCCTCCGGCGCGTCCAGCTGCGCCAAAGCGCAGGCAGGCGCCAGCAGCAATAGTAACAGCAGAGCAAGCCGGGAAAGGAAACGCATGACACCTCCCAATGGGTTATTCATCGTGTTGGTACAAGTTGTGCAATCGGATATACTCCGCCACCCCCGGGGGCACCAGGGCGCCGATGTCCTCCCCTTGGGCCGCCAGGCGGCGGACGCGGGTGGAAGAAATGTCGGGCCCCAGGGTACGCAGCAGCACCGTTTCCAGCTGAAAGCGCTGGCGGTAATCGTCCATCAGGCGCAGGATGTCCTCCCGGTCTTCGCCGGGGCGCAGCACCACCGCCATGCGGCACAGCCGCGCCACCTGATGGGCTGTGCGCCAGGTGGGAAACATTTTCAATGTGTCCGAGCCTACGATGTAGATCAGCTTGCACTCAGGGCACTGTTCCTTGTACGCAAGCAGGGTATCCACCGTATAGGTTTTGCCCGCCCTTCGCAACTCCATGTCCGAGGCCTCGAACCGGGCGTCCTCCAGAGCCGCCAGGCGTGCCATGGCCAGCCGCTGATTTCCCGGGGTGCGGGGGGTTTTGTGGGGCGGGTCGCCGTCGGGCAGCAGGATGATTTTCTCCAGCTTCAGCTCCTCCGCCGCCGCCCGCGCCATGGCGGTATGTCCCCGGTGGATGGGGTCGAAGGTGCCGCCCAGTATCCCAATCTGCATGCAGGTTCCCCTTTTCACTTAATAGAACGATTATAGGGGATGGGAAAGCCCCTGGCAAGGAAAGCGCGGGGGTTTTCCCTCCCGCCGCCGGAATGTTTACAAATGAAAGCCCTTCCCCTGTTCAACAAAGGAAGGGCGGGAACATCGTTCCGCGTCAGTTCCCCAAGGCAGAGCCTGTCTGTTTCCATGTACATAGACAAATTTCTCCAAACCATTACCTCCTGTAACAAACCAAACTTCTCCTGTGTATAAGAAAGTATAAAGGGTTCAAAGAAAAACAAAGCGAAAAGCAAAGGAGAAATTTTTATGACAACGAATGCAATCGGCGAAAAACTGCGCAAGGTATTTGAGGATCACCCTGAGATTGAAGGCAAGCTGAAAGACATGGATTCTGTGGAGGAATTCCGCGCGCTGCTGGCAGACTATCAGGTTGATGTAACGGACGAGGAAGTGGATACCCTGCTGATGCAAGCCCTTCAAGGCAGCGAAAGCGAGGAACTCAGCGAGGAACAGTTGGAGAATGTAGCCGGCGGCTTATCCTGGAAAGGAGTCGGTATTGCTTGGCGCATCGGCGCTCGAATCGGCATGGGGATCCGCATGATTTACGACTACCACACCACAGGCAACGCCTATAAGAACTACACGCTGAAAAACCTGGCCACAGGAAGAATTTTTTAACAAAACGAAGAAAGCCCCTCCGCCTGCCGGACTCTCCGGCAGGTCAGATTGTCAAAGAAGTGCAGCGTGTCCAAAAAGTCTGCATGGCTAGGAACGAATCTGCCAGAAGAGGAAGCTTACATGATTCGTAAGTGACCGATTCTGGCAGATGATGTGACAACGCAAGCATGTTTCGGTATCGAAACATGCGGTTGCCGGCTTTTTCGACACGCTGGCCTGCCGGACATTCCGGCAGGTTTTTTTGCTTATCGATTGTTATGATATTTCGCCCCAACCCGTCCCCACAGCAGGTTGTCCAGGTTTTCCCGCTCTATGCGCTCGATTATTTTGAACTTGGGCGTTCCCCGCACGCACGCGCCCAGGAAGAAAAACTGACCGCACTGGGTGCACCGCAGATACTGGCAAAGGGTAAAATGCATCTCCGCGTCCAGCACATCCAGGATTTCCGGCAGCGGACAGTCCCCCGCGTAGAGCTCCACCCGCCCCTGACTTTCCATAGCCTCCAAAAACCGGACAACGGGCATAAAGTTGGAATGAGGTTCCTGCCCCGCCGCGTTAAACAGCGCGGCGATGATACCGCAATTCCCACACATGGTTCTCACCGCCTAAAACAGATGATCGGCACCGCTTGCGTAAAACATCAATCAATCACAACCAAAACCGGCGAGCATGTCCCGCTGTTGCACTTACCTTCCGATACGCTGCACGCCGCCACCCCCAGGGTCAGATCCATCAGCGCCCGCAGCACAATCCTATCCCCGGCTTTGAAAAGCGGGGCTTCCACCGAAATGCTGCCGTCCGTATGGATTTTTGTATGCATAAACAGGTTGATTGGCGTGATGATGGGCCGCTTTTCCCCAAGGGCGCCATTGATGTTGTCCAGGCAGTTGGGATGCCCCTCCCCGTTTTGATAAAAGAAATCATACATTTCTTTGCGGCAGCAGGGATGAAGGAGGTCGTGTTCCCCTACATCATCCGCCACCACTTCCAGCATGGGATGGTACAGGTTGGAATAGATACGGCCGCCCACGCGCAAACGAAGGGATTCGTTGCAGTCAATGGTAACGCCCGTGGAGAGAAACTCCCCTTCCTTCTCTTTCGCCAAAGCAAAAAAGTCCGCCACCTGCCCGCCTTCCACATCGATTACCGTGATGGTTTGCCCCTGCTGTACTTCAATTTTCTTCCCTGAACAGGCAGGTATCAGGTATTCTTTCCCCATTGCCGCTATCCTCCCAAAACGCCATGATTGCGGGCTTTCTCTCAGCCCTGCAGGTACTCTTCCCTAAGCAGGCTGTATAGGCAGGCGTCCACAATGCCCTGGTTGCTCCAGTCCCGCTGGCGCAAAGTGCCTTCATACTGGAGGCCGCATTTTGCCATAACCCGGCCGGAATGGGGGTTGTTGGGGTCGTGCTGGCATTCAATGCGCAGGGCGCCCACCTGGTCAAACAAAAACCGAATCACCCGCTGAAAAGCCTCGCTGGTGTAGCCCTGATGCCACCAGGGGGTGCCGATGCAGTAGCCGATTTGGAGGGTGCCGGTTGTTTCATCCCTGTCCACCACGGAGATGGTGCCAATCAGCTGCCCCGTCTCGCGGACTTCAATACCCCACTGGTAAAAGGCGGGGTCCTGGTAGCTGTCCACCCACCTTTTCAGCACAGCCTGGGTATCCGCCAAACTCCCATGGGCAGGCCAGCGCAAAAACCTGGTAACTTCCGTATCTGCGCACCAGTTGGCATAGGCTTCCTGAGCGTCCGCCATCGCCATGGGGCGCAAAAACAGCCTGTCTGTTTCAAGGGGAAGGGTGCCTTTGTGCCGCAGCATACGCCATCCTCCGTGCCTTCTGCTAAAAAAATTGAACTGGTCTTGACCCCGCACCTTATAGTCCGCTTATGGCCGGCGGGCTGCTTCTACAGCGCTCTCAATAATATCCAGGTACGCCTCCTCACCAAATCGGTTCACTTTGAAAAACACCGCCTGGCTGCCGCCGGAGGTAATGGCGGTCACGTACAGGCCGCGGCCTTTGCCAATCAGGGTAATGCTCAGGCTGACGCGGTTGGATCCAATCATGGAGTAGCGCTCGTACACCCGCACCGCCACCCGGGTGTCCCCCTCCTGCCAGTCGCTACCCTCCTCAAAGGAGGCGGAGGCGCTGGATAGGGCAGCGTCCTCCAGCACCTTAAGCAGGAGATCAAAATTCCCTTCCAGCTGCTGCATATATTTCGCCATGGTACATCCTTCCTTCTATGTGTATTCCGCATCATTATAGGGGAGGGCGTCCCGGCTGTAAACAGCGCAAGACAGAATAAACTGGTTACTCTGACATGATTTTCATAATTATTTTATAACTCTATTGACACTAATGATTTCCTGATTTATTCTGTACGCAGGAGGGATTATGGATTTTTCGAACTACCCATTGAGCAACCGCTTCTACGGCGGCTCTGAAAAAAAGATAGGCATCCTCATCAGCGGCAACGAGTACATGCTGAAGTTTCAGACAGTAACCCCCTTTGGCGTGCGCATGAACCATGTAAGCGAGTACTTGGGGTCTCACGCCTTCGCACTGCTGGGTATTGACGCCCAGGAAACCTATCTTGGCACCTACCATCAGGAGGAGGTTGTCGCCTGCAAAAGCTTTCTATCCAATGGCGAGCAGTTTGTGCCCTTCAATGATGTGGGCGAAAGCACCCTGGATCAGGACAAGGAAAGATACCAGTACGAATACACTGATGTGATGCAAATGCTGCGGGACAACACAAAATTAACCCATGTGCAGGAAACCATCTCCGCATTCTGGCAGGTTTACATCATGGATGCCCTGCTTGGCAATTTCGACCGGCACGGCAGCAACTGGGGTTTCCTAAAAAAAGACAACCGCTATCAACTAGCGCCTGTGTTTGATAATGGTTCCTGCCTGTTTCCACAAATGGTGAATGAGGATGAAATGCTCCATATCATGCGCAGCGAGGAGGAAACCCGCAAGCGGGTGTTCACCTTCCCCACTTCTCAAATCAAACTGCGGGGGAAAAAAAGCTCTTACTACGAGGTCATCAACAGCCTGGCTTTCTCACAATGCAATGAAGCGCTGGAGCAGGTCATGGACAGGATGGACTTGGAAGGAATGGCCCGCCTCATCGAGCAAGCGCCCTTCACCAGCGATGTACGCAAGGCTTTTCTTCTGCATATGCTTCGCGCACGTTATGACAGAATCCTGCTGGCCTCTTACCAATTGCTGAGGAAAATCGAATCATGAAAGAACATATCACCCGGGGCATCATCTGTTTACAGGACGAATACCAATTTGTCTACCGAATCGCAGCCATCACTTATACTATTTGGGAAGACGGCTCCTTTGCTTATGTGTTTACGCCGAACTATACTGTGATAGACATGCTGCCGGCGAATTTGTTTCAGGGTATACCGGGTCTGGATTTGTCCGCCCGCAAGGAAAACTACATTCGAAAGAATATCATCCCTGTATTCATTAGTGAACGCGCCCCCGGTGAAAACCGGCAGGACCTCTGGCAATTGCTGGAACCGCATCAGATGGCGTATTTGAACCAGCTGGAATGGCTGATAAAAACGGACACAGTATACAGCGGTGATTTGCTGTATGTGAAAGCGTACAATAGTAGCGATGACAAGCAAACAATCCGCATGGACAGTGTCCGCACCCTTGGCAAGCGTTCCGTACAAATTCTCCGGCGCCTGCTGGAAAGCCTGTGTTTTGGGCACGACATTGTAACCCAGGCTTTCCACATAGATGACGCAACAAGGGGGCTGTATTATCCCCTATTGATGGAACTGTATGCTCAGGAAAAAGCCTACCTGAAGAAGAGGCAAAGCACCGGCATTCAGCAGGCAGCGCTTCAGGGGCGCTATTCTGGCAGAAAGCCGCTCCCCATTGATGATACCAAACTGCATGAAGTATTGAGCGATTATCAGAAAGGCCGCATCAGTCTTCCAAATGCCATGAAAAACCTGGGCGTCAGCCAATCCACATTCTACCGTCGGTACAGGAAATGGCTGAACCAGGAAAATTCTCAATAGGGTATAAATTTGATTATGAGAATGGGCGCTCCTTCATGAGCGCTCATTCGTTATGACCTGATTCTTATTCAACAATTATCAATAGAGCAGCAAATAACTATTTATGCCATTATGTGCAAAAACAGCTGCCTTTTTCAGTGTATTTATCATACATTCCCACGCTTTTCATACACCCTCTCCCCCTCGTCGCTGCCCACGCCCCTGGTGGTTACCTTCAGGCCGTCGGGGGTTTTTTCCAGGGTTGCCATCCAGGCGTAGGGGCCCTGGGGCAGCAGCACCTGGGCTTTCAGGCAGCCCTGGTCGTGGCCGTAGCTGCCCAGGTAAGGCTGGGCCTGGGCGCCGGGGCGGGGCGAGGCCATTTCCCCCAGGTGGGGCTTGCCCCTGTCCAGCAGCACATTGAGGGGCTCGGCGTCCCTGCCCCGGTGCAGCTGCACACTGTACATCCCGTCCGAGCGCAGGTCGACGCGCAGCACCCGCTTGCCGCCGGAAACATACACGCCGGAAAAATCCTCCCCCCGGCCGTCATCCTGGCAGCAGGGGTAGCCCAGGGAGGCGATGCCCGCCTTCAGCTCCATCTGATCGCCGTGGGTCTGCTGGGTATTGTCCGACAGCAGGGTGTCGTGGATGGCGTTCATCTGGTGCCCCATCCAGCGGGTGCCGGCGGTCATCACCACCACCAACTGGCGCTTTTCTTCCACCATCATCACCTGGCCGAACATGCCGTCCCCCCGGTAGCGGTTTTCCCTTGTCATCCAGAACTGGTAGCCGTAGCCCGCCGCCCAGTCAGGGTGCTCCTCCACCTTCGAGGTATCCGTCTGCCTGCGGGTTGCCCTGTCCACCCAGTCCCGGGGCAGCAGCTGCTTGTCTTCCCACATGCCTTTTTGCAGAAGCAGCTGGCCGAACTTCGCCGTGTCCCGGGCGCTCAGGTTTAAGCCGAAGCCGCCAAAGCACACGCCGTCGGGGCTCATATCCCAGACGGGCTTGTCGATAGCAAGGGGGGTAAAGAGCCGGGGCATTAGGTAATCCCGGATGGTTTGCCCCGCAGCCTTCTGCACCATGCAGCTGACCAGGTAGGACCCCATGGAGTTGTAGTGGAACACCTCCCCTGGGGTGTGCAGCACCTGGAAGGACAGGATTTCCCGCGCCCAATCCCTGCCCTTGGCCCGGGTGGCGGTATCGCTCTGGGGGTCCAGGCCCGAGGACATGCTGAGCAGATGGTGCAGGGTGATTTCCTTCAGGCGGCTGTCGGCGTTCTCGGGCACATCATTTGCCAGAACATCGGTTACCCTGCTGTCCCAGGCGAGCAGGCCCTCGGCCACGGCAAAGCCCGCGGCGCAGCTGAGGAAACTCTTGCTCAGGGAAAAGAGCATGTGGGGCAGGCCGCTGTCATAGGGCGCCCAGCTGACATCCAGCACCGTCTTCCCTTCTTTGAGCACCACCAGGGAGTGGGGGTACAAGTCCTTCTCCCTGGCCAGGTGGAAAAAATCCAGCACATTGCGGGCGTTGAGGCCCGTAATGGAAGTATCGGCAAAGTTCATAAGCCCTCCTTACAGTTTGAACAGCGCGTCGGGCAGCTTGCCCTGCGGCTTTTTATAGGGGTGGTAGCGCACCCGCAGGTCGAAGAACCTGGATTTATACAGCACAGCCTTGAAATTGCTGAAGGTATCAAAGGAATACTTGCCGTGGTAGCGGCCCATGCCGCTGTTGCCCACGCCGCCAAAGGGCATGCGGTGGTTGGCGATGTGCATCAGGGTGTCGTTGACGCACCCGCCGCCAAAGAGCAGGCGGTTCATCACCCGATGGGCGACGCCCTTGTCCTGGGTGAACAGGTAGAGGGCCAGGGGGTGGGGGCGGCTTTCCACAAACTGGAGGGCGTCCTCCAGCTTTTCATAGGAGAGCACGGGCAGCAGGGGCCCGAAGATTTCCTCCTGCATCACGGGGCTGTCGGGGGCGGGGTCGTCCAGCAGGGTCAGGGCGATATGCAGGGTGTCCGGGTCGCCCTCCCCGCCCAGGGCGAGGGTCTGGCCCTGCATCAAGCCCATCAGACGGTCGAAGTGCTTGCGGTTGACAATCCTGCCCATGTTCTGCCGCCGGTACTCGGCGGAAGGCACCATCAAAGCGGCCTGCTCCTTCAGAGCGCTGAGCAGCGCCTGCTTTTTGCTGGCTGGCACCAGCACATAGTCGGGGGCGATGCAGGTCTGCCCGGTGTTCACCAGCTTGCCAAAGAGGACGCGCCGGGCGGCCTGGGCGATATCGGCGCTGTCTTCCACAATCACCGGGCTTTTGCCGCCCAATTCCAGGGTGAGGGGCGTCAGGTGCCGGGCGGCCTTTTCCATCACCAAATGCCCCACCCCGGGGGAACCGGTGAAAAAGATGTAATCGTACTGTTCTTCCAACAGGGCGCTGTTCTCCTGGCGGCCGCCCTCCACCACCTGCACATGCCCCGCCTCAAAAGCCTCGGCAAGGATGGCCGCCATTACATGGGAGGTTTGGGGAGCGTAGTCCGAGGGCTTCACCACCACGGTGTTGCCCGCGGCGATGGCGCCAATCAGGGGCGACAGGGTGAGCATGAAGGGATAGTTCCAAGGGCTCATGATCAGCACCGTGCCGTAGGGGGCGGGCAGGACGCGGGCGCTGGAAGGCATCTGGCCCAGGCCCGGGCGCACCCAGCGGGGCTTGGCCCAGCGCTTCAGATGCCCCAGGGCGTGGTGCAGCTCGCTCTTCACCAGGCTGATTTCCGTCATGTGGGCTTCGTAGGGCGACTTGTTCAGGTCGGTTTTCAGGGCCTCCTCCAGCGCTGTTTCGTGCTGCCCGATGGCGGCCTGCAAACGGCGGAGGGCTTCCAGACGGAAGGGGATGTCCCGGGTTTTGCCCGATTGGTAAAAGGCGCGGGCCGATTGTACTTTTTGCTGTATGCTGGACATGGTGGGTACCTCCTTTGCGGAAAGAGGGGGGATTGCCTCCGGCGGCATGGGGTTTCCCCCCTTGACCCGGCAGCCGCCGCTGCGCGGCGGCATGGACAATTCCTGTATTTTCTGCCTGCAGTATACCATAAAAAGGGAAGATAAAAAATTGCGGTTTCCAAAGGGGGTCACCCCCTTTGGTGGGGTGCGGGGTGAAACCCCGCTACACCCCGAGAGCAAAACAGCAACGCGCCTTTTGCGTCTCACCATACAATCAAATAATTCCCAACACCCCCTTCCCCAACCTTTACAATTCCTTCGCAAAACCCGGCGCCCATATGCTATCCTATCGCCTGAAAATATGGTATAATTATCCTCAGTATGAAAAGGGAGGGTTGCACATGGTTGTTCGCGTGTATCGTTACCCTGAGGATGTCAGTTTCGCCTGCGCGCTGCTGATCGCGGCGCAGGTTACCCAGAAGCCCGACAGCGTGCTGGGGCTGGCCACCGGCTCATCCCCCATTGGCACCTATCAGCAGTTGGTGAAATGGCACCAGGAAGGCAAGCTGGATTTTTCCCAGGCCATTTCCTTTAACCTGGACGAGTACGCCGGGCTGCCCGAGAGCAACCCCAACAGCTACCATTCCTTTATGCGGGAGCAGCTGTTTCAATCCATCAACATGAAGGCAAGCTACCTGCCCAACGGCAACGCCAAGGACATGGCCGAGGAAGGTAAGCGCTACGACGCCCAGATCAAGGAAAAGGGCGGCATCGATCTGCAGCTGCTGGGCATTGGGCGCAACGGCCATATCGGCTTTAACGAGCCGGCGGAGGATTTTGCCTACGGCACCTCCCTGGTGGATTTAACCCCCAGCACCATCGACGCCAACAAGCGCTTCTTTGAGAAGGAAGAGGACGTTCCACGCAAGGCCATCTCCATGGGCATCGGCACCATCATGGAAGCGAAAAAGATTGTGCTCATCGCCATGGGCCAGGACAAGGCCGAGGCCGTGCTGGGCGCGGTGCAGGGCAAGGTAAGCCCCGGAATGCCCGCCTCCATTCTGCAGATGCACCCTAATGCCGTTATCCTGTGCGACGAGGCGGCCGCGGGCCTATTGTAAGGATCTTTCGGGGATAACTTTGTGGACAACCCCGGCATAACATTTCCGGGAACGCCCCAAACCCCGGTTCCATCGGGCCGGTTTTTATCCACCGCTGTGGATGCCCCTCCTCTGGATAACAGGGATAACCCTTTTTTCCACCCTTGACGGGCAGAAAAAATCGCCCGGCGGGATAAATCCTTTCATCACGGTGTAAACCAATCCCCCGCCCGGCAGCCCCCCGGCAGGGCAAAATTGCCCCAGGCAAAATTGTCCCCATTTCTTCCCCAGGCAAAGCCGGCTTTTCAACAGGTTGTTCCTTCCGGTTTTCCCATGCCCCGGCAAGGCAAAAGCCCCTTTTCCACAGTATCCACACCCCCTACTACTACTACTACTACTTATTAATTACTACCACTGCCTACAAGGCAACAGCAAAGGACGGTCAACATGCATTTCAAAGTAACAGCAAACGATATCAACCACGGCATGGGCATGGTGGTGCGCGCCCTGTCCTCCCGGCCCACAAAGCCCGTTTACGACGGTGTCTTTCTGGAAACGGTGGAGGACGGCGTGCAGCTGACATGCACCAACGGGGAGATGACCATCAAAAGCATGGTGCCCGCCACTGTGCAGGAGGATGGCTGCGCCCTGATGCCCGCCAAGCTTCTGCACGAACTGCTGCGCAAGCTGGAAGGGGACATCGACATCCAGTCCAACGCCCAGACGCTGACGGGCACCATCCGCGGGGGCGAATCCAAGACGGACATGGTGTGCATGAACGCGGTGGACTTCCCCGAAATCAGCGAGGTGAACTCGGACTTTGTCACCACCATGCCCCAGAGCAAGTTCGCATCCGCCATTTCCCGCATCACTTTCGCGCTGTCCACCGATGAAACCAGAAGGATTCTCACGGGTTGTTTGATGGAAGTGTACCGGGAGGAAGTGCGCTTTGTGTGCCTGGACGGTTTCCGCCTGGCCATGCAGAAGGTGTATGTGTCCCATCCCATCAAGGCGGAGGCGGAGAGCCAGAGCGCCATTATCCCGGGCAATATTGTCAACGAAATAAGCCGCATGGTGGGCGATGGGCAGGAGGATATTGTGATTACCTGCAGCGCCACCCACATGATGGCCAATTTGGGCAAGACCAGCGTGTACAGCCCGCTGATCGCCGGGGAGTATATCAACTATAAGCAGATACTGCCCGCCACCTGGACCACGGCGGTGAAGGTGAACCGCCAGCAGCTCATCGGCGCCATTGAGCGCGCCGCGCTGATCGCCCGGGAAGGCAACAACCTGCTGAAACTGCATGTGGATGATAAGGTGATGACCATCTACGCCAATACTGAGCGGGGCAACGCGGTGGAAAAGGTGGAGGTGGCCTTTGACGGCGCGCCCCTGGACATCGCCTTCAACGCCCGGTACCTGCTGGATGTCATCCGCAATATTGACACGCCGGAAATGGCCATGCGCTATAACACCAATGTGAGCCCCTGCGTGGTGTGCCCGGTGACAGGCAATCAGTATACCTACTTAGTGTTACCTGTCCGCACCATCGACTGACGCGCGCTGAGGGTTCCAAGGGGGATCATCCCCCTTGGTGGGGTGTGGGGCAAAGCCCCGCATGATTCCTGAAAGCAAAACAGCGCAGCGTTTTTTGCGGCTTACCGGATAAGCCTCTAGAAAAAAGGATGCCGGATTGATGTTTTTAGGACGAGCCTCCGGCGGTCAAGGGGTTTCACCCCTTGACCCAATACGCCACAATGTGGCGTATTCTTTTCAATCGATTTGTGGTTTTTGTACTTACAACATAAAGGAGCATCAACATGATTGTGATACTTGCTGCCATGGATGTGGAGGTCGCCCTGCTGGCGTCCAGAATGGAGCAGCCGGAAGAAATCAACCTGAAGGGCCGGGTGTTTACCACCGGCATTCTGTGCGGCCATGAGGCGGCGGTGGGCGCCTCGGGGGTGGGCAAGACCAACGCCGCCAACTGCGCTCAGATGGCCATTGATTATTTCAAGCCCGACTACCTTCTGCACACGGGCATCGCCGGCTCCCTCACCCGGGACGCGGGGGTGCTGAGCATTGTGCTGGGCGAAAAGCTTACCTTCCACGATTTGGATCACCGGATTATGGAGAAGTTCTTCCCCTTCCAGACCTATTTTTACTCCGACGAGGGGCTGCTGAAAACGGCGGAGGATTACCTCAAGGAACAAAATGATCACTTCTTGAAGGGCCTGATTGCCACGGGGGACAGTTTTATCGAGTCCACGGCGCAAAAAAACGCCATCACGGACAGGATGCCCGCCCTGTGCGCCGATATGGAGAGCGCGGCGGTGGCGGCGACGGCGTACATCAACGGGGTGCCCTTTCTGGTGGTGCGCGCCATCAGCGACCTGGCGGACGAGGAAAGCCGGGGGGATTATGAGCAAAACGAGCGCACGGCGGCGGACATCGGCGCCGGCATTGTGATGCGGGTGCTGGAACGATGGGGATAAGCATCCGAAAAGCGGAGGAGAAGGACCGGCAGACCCTGGCGGAACTGCTGATTGAGGCCTTCCGCGGGCAGATTCCGGGGCTGGACGAGTACGCATCGCAAATCATGCCCTACTTACTGGAAAACCTCATCCTGGAGCGCTTCCTGGTGGCCGAGGAAGGAAAGGTCGCCGGGCTGATCGCCCTTTCCGACGGCAGGGAACGGATGGTGCGGGTGGATAAAAAAGAGCTGCGCAGGCTTTACGGCCTGGCGGTGTCGCTGCTAGCCGCCCCCATCCTGAGGGATGAGTTTGAGAAGGAGCTGGACTTGCCCGAAGGCGGCCAGTTCGTGGAAGCCCTGGCGGTGAGCCCGGATTTCCAGGGCAAGGGCGTGGGCAGAAGCCTGCTGCGGTACGCCAAAGCCCACGGGCAGCTGCCCCTGACCCTGGACGTGGCGGACACCAACTCCCGGGCCATGAAGCTCTACCAGGAGGAAGGCTTTGTGGAAACCTGCCGGGAAAAGGTAAAGCACGCCAAGTACAAGGGCAGCAGCGAAAAGATTTTTATGGTGTACAAAGGGTAAGGCGGAACGATAGAAGTTCAAAAAGAAACCACCGGAAAAATCCGGTGGTTTCTGTATTGATACAGGGGCGTTCCGGGCTTTGCCCAGACCCACCAAGGGGGATGATCCCCCTTGGAACCCGCGGTTTTTTATTGTTGCAGCAAGCCGATGAGAAACCCGTCGGTATTATTCCGTGTGGTGATGCTGATTTCCCCGATGTCCAGCCTGTCCATCACGCTGAGCAGAATCACCAGCCCGGTGGGCATGATGTCGATGCGCTCGGGGGGCAGGCCGGGGATGCCGCCCCGTTTTTCCCGGGGGGTTAAGGCCACCAGGCGCAGCATGGCTTCTGCGTCCTGTTTTTTAACGGGGAACAGTTCCGGCACCTCGCTGCCCTGGGGCAGCCCCAGCAGCATATGCATCAGCACCGTGCCGGTGCCCCCCACCATGGCCCAGTGGTCGGCGCGCAGATAGGGCAGGGCGTTGATTACCCTGTCGGAAAGCTGCCTGGCTGGGGCGATATCCTCCGGGCTATCCATCCGCCGCATTTTCATCAGCCGCCCCGCCCCCATCTGCAGGCTGCGGGCTTCCTTGATTTCCCTGTCCCCCACCACCACTTCGGTGGAGCCGCCGCCGATGTCCAGCACCCCGCGGGTGCCCTCGGGCAGCAGCCCGGAAGCGCCCGAAAAGGCAAGCCGCGCCTCCTCTTCCCCGGACAAAAGGCTCAGGGACAGGCCGCTTTGCTCATGAATCAGCCGCTCAAATTCTTCCCGGTTTTTCGCGTCCCTCGTGGCGCTGGTGGCCAGCAGGAAAACCCGCTCAGCGCCGCTATGCGCCGCCATAGCGCGCAGCTTTTCCACCGCCTGGGCGGTATGTTCCATGCCCTCCTGCGACAAAAGCCCGTCCTCTTTCAGCGACAAAAAAAGGCGCGTTTCTTCGCGCCCCCGAAGGGGATTGGGCAAACCGGGCGCCAGGTCCGCCGCCAACAGGCGGGTGGAGTTGGAGCCGATGACGATGACGGCTGCCCTATTCATCCTTGTTCTGAAACTCCGGCGGCGGGCCCTCGGGCCCCCAGAGAACGTAGGGGTTAGTAATCATAAAGCGGATTTCCCCGTCGGCCAGAAAGCCGTACTTGGTGCGGGCCTCGGTGGCAATAAACTCCTCCGTGGCGGCCAGATCCAGCATGTTTTTTAAATCGTCCCGCTTTTTGTTCTGCATGTCCAGTTCGAACCGGGCGTTGGCCAATTGGGCCTCCCGGTCGCGCACCTGGGCGTCCAGCTTGCTGTTGAGCATGCTGCCCATGGCCACCAGCACAAAGACGGCGGCGATGACGGCCACCAGCGGCACCCTGCGCCCCCGGCGGCGGATGCTGCGGCGCGCCCGTTTTCTGCTTTGTTCTGCCCGTTTGCTTTCCATGCCCTCTCCTTTATACTGATATTTTACCTTCTTTCCCGGCGGATGACAAGCGGGGACAATAACAATCCCCGGCATATGTCAGGGATTGTCAGGCTGCGCATTTTTGATGAGGGGCTGCCGGGGATAAAACTACTTGTCCGCGGCCGGGGGCAGGAGGGCAAGGACGCCCGCCGCGCAGTCCTCCAGGGAAAGGGCGCCTTCCCTGTACTGCCGCCAGGTTTCCTGCAGGGTAAACACCTGGGGCAGGGGCGTGTCGGGGTAGCTTTGCACCACAGCCTGCTGCCAGAGGGCCAGGCTGTTGGGGGCGGAAACATCCGCCTGGGGCTGCGCGTCCGCGGGGAATACACCGTGGTTCCAGTAGGAAGGGGAGGCCCCGACGGCTTCCTGGCTGAACAGGGCGCTCAGGTAGGCAAGGGCGGCCTGCTTATTGGGCGCTTCCTTGGGCACCACCAGCATTTCCGCCGATAACAGGGCGCTATTGCCGCCGGAAACAAGGGCGGGGGGCAGCGTCCAGCGCATGTCCAGATAGGGCTCATAACCGGTGTAGCCAAGGGCAATCAGGGCGCTTTCCCCCTCCTTGGCCAGCAAATCCGCGTCCAGCAGGGCTTTGTAGCCTTTCAGCAGGGTGTTCAGGGCATTCTCCCGCTCCGCCTGGGGGGAGGGTGATAGCGTTTCCTGCCAGAAGAACTGCTTCAGGCACAGGGGCAGGGGCTGATGTTCGGCCAGCAGCCTGCTCTGGGTTCCTTCTTTTTCATTCTTTTCCCGCAGCAGGGGCACGGCGGCGAAAACCTGCTCCCAGGTCCAATTGCCCGGGGCCAGGTTCAGGGCGTCTAATTCCTTTTCCTTGCCGGGCTCGGCCAGCAGGATGTGCAGCCGGGTGGGCAGGCTGTATACCTTGCCCTCTTTTCCCCAGAGGGCGCCGTAGTCCGGCAGGGAGGCAAGCAGGGGCGCCAGGGCTTCTTCCTGGCTCAGGCACAGCAGGGCGTCGGCGCTGATTAACCGCTCCAAATCCGGGGCAATCAGGGAGTAGAGGTCAACGCTTTGCAGCTGGATATCTCCCTGGGCGCCGCGAAACGCCTCCGCGTCTGCCGCAAGACCCTGACGGGAAAGGACTTCCAGGTTGGGGTATCCCTTCTGCAGCTCGGTCTGGGCGGCCTGCCGCCTGGCTTCGTCCATGGGGCGGGGGTCCTCGTGCAGGCGCAGGATGGTCAGCGTCTCCCCGGCCAGGGCGGCGGTGCCTATCAGCAGCAGAACGCATAGCAACAGCAAGGCTTTTTTCATATTCAGCTCCTTTCGGGCGGAAGGCGGGACCTATGGGGAATATGGTATCAGCACGGCATACCCGCACCATCTTTTTCTATAGGGTATTCTTCCTGAATGGTTTTGTCAAATTCACAGACCGCTTTTTCCGGGGTTTTTTGTAAACGATGTGCCCCTAAGCCCAGCGTTATTCCCATTTCATCCGGGGTATGATATACTGAAACCAGGTAAGGAGGTGGGTTGTATGAAGGGCAAGGACGTATTGCTGACGGTGACCGGGCACGCCAACAATGTGGACGAAGACGACGGCGCGATGCGTTTGACAACGGTGGGCCGTCTGACGGGCAAAAAAGACAAGTGGAAGTTAAAGTACACCGAAATGCAGCCCGACACCAACGAAAAGCATCACATCACCATGACCATGGACAAGGGCGTTGTCACCATGATGCGCGATGGCGCCTACGGCACCAACATGGTGTTTGAAAAGGGATACCGCTACGAAAGCAGCTACCAGACGCCCTTTGGCGCGCTGGACATGGGCATCTATCCCACCCATGTCAACTACGATGTGCAGGAGGACGGAAACGGCGAGGTGAACCTGAAGTATCAACTGGATATTCAGGGGCAGTACACCTCTTTCCACGATTTGCGCATCCGCTTTCAAGCCAGCCCTCCCCGATGAGGGATGTTGAACGCCTGAAAGACGAGGTGAAAACCCTTCTTGGCGCGCCTTCTCTCATCCAGCGGGATCGGGAGGGGCGCGCTTTGTTTTTCAGCGATTTTTTGTCAAGGTGCGATAGCCAGGCGAAGGCCAGGCTGGAAGCGGCTGGGTTTACGGTGCAAGCCGCGGGCAATTACGCGCTGATTGATTTGTCCGATAAGCGGCTGCGCGCCTTCTATGAAGCGCTGCCCGCCTGTTCGATTCCCCCGATGAACGAAGCCAACGCCCTGATGGTGTCTGCCGCCGGCATGCTGCTGCGCCACCAGGCGCCCCTTGACAAGCAGCCCCTTTTGCCCCTGCGCCGCGCTCTGCTGCTGGCCGATAAGGGGGATATGCAAGACCTGGCGCTGTACATGCAGCGCTGCCTGGCCGACGCCCTGCGGGAGAGAACCCCCGCCCCCAGCGCCCTTGCCGCGCTGATGCTCTGCTGTATAAAGGAGGATATGCCATGCTGATTACCTATATGGGACATTCCCAGTTTCTTCTGGAAAGCGCCTCCGGCCTGCGGGTGCTGACCGACCCCTATGATCAAAGCGCCCATTTCCCCATCAAGGAAGCGGCCGCCGATGTGGTGACCATCAGCCACGGCCACGGCGACCACAGCTACCTGAAAAAGGTGCTGGGCAGCCCCATGGCGGTGCGCACCGCCGGGGTGCATACCCTGCCAGAGGGCTGCACCGCCGAGGCTTTCCCCTCCTACCACGATGAGGAACAGGGGGGCAAGCGGGGCGGCAACCTGCTGTTCAAAATCCATATGGACGGCCTGGTCATCGCCCACCTGGGGGATCTGGGGCATCCCCTTCATCAGGAACAGTTGGATTTTCTGGGGGGCACCCACATCCTGCTGGTGCCTGTGGGGGGCTTTTACACCATTGACGCTGGCCAGGCCAAATCCCTGGTGGAACTGGTCAACCCCCGGATTACCATCCCCATGCACTACCGCACAAGCGAAGGCGGGCTGCCCAACATCGCCACGGTGGAGGATTTCCTGTCCCTGATGGCGCCCCGCACCCCCTCCCGCCAGCCCCTCTTGCGGGTTACCAAGGAGGATTTAAGCCAGCAGCCCGGCCTGGTGGTGCTGAAGGTGCAGCTGGAGGCCTGACCCCTTCGTTGACGAGCCCCGGAACAACCGATATAATATGCCCAAGGCGCCGGAAAGCGGCGCATTTTTGAGGAGGTTTCCATGCGCTGTAGGTTTACATCCCTTGTACTGTGCTTTCTGATGATCCTGTCCCTTGCGCCCGGGGCAAGCGCCGCCGAGGCCAGCCCCCTGAAGGGCTTTGACGGGGGCTATACCTATGTGCGCTTTGGCAGCTACCCTCATGGCGACGCTTCCCAAAAGGAGGGCATCCTCTGGCGGGTATTGCAGACCGGGGAAGGCCAGGCCACCTTGCTTGCCGAGCAGGTGCTGGACGCCCGTCAGGCGGACAGCACCCTGGAAGCCTTTGTGGACTTTGAGAACAGCGCCCTGTACAAGTGGCTGACGGGGGATTTTGCCGCCGCCGCCTTTACCGACGCCGAGCGCGCCGCCTTTGCCGGCGAGGGGCTAACGTTGGCCACCAGCGAGCAGATTAAGGACAAGGCCCTGGGCTTTACCGGCAACAAGCAGCGCACCACCTCCGCCACCGCCTACGCCCGAGCGAACGGGGCGGACACCCGGGCCAGCTACTGGCTGAAAAACCAGGCGGACGCCAACCGCTACTCCCTCCGCCGGGTGCTAAACGACGGCGGCGTAGGCTATTCGGCGGTAACGAAGGTGTTTGGCATCCGGCCGGTTGTGTCGGTGCAGGAAGAGATGGTGAGCGTTGCAAGCGGCGAGGGCACCAAGGACAGCCCCTATGTGCTGGAGGTAACCCCGGAAACCCTGGCTAAGGTGGCGCGGGAGAAGGCCGCCGAGGAAGAGCGTTTGCGCTTGGAAGAAGAAGCCAAAGCTAAGGCCAAGGCGGAGCAGGAAGCCAGGGAGGCCGAGGAAAAGGCCGCCGCTGAGGCGGAACTGGCGGAAGCGCTAAGCAAGCTGGAAGCCGCCAAGGCCGCCGGGCAGGACACCGCCCTGCTGCAGCAGGCGGCGGAGGATGCCCAAATCAAGCTGAGCATGATTGGCGGCATGGAAGTGGAGGGTTTCCCCCTGCTGACCCGGGAAGGCTTTCTGCCCGAGGGCGAAGAGGAGTTTGTGGAAATCGACGCGGACAACGGCCTGTGGCGCTATTGCTCCCAGGATGTGCGTATTGAGATCAAACGCTACGAGGAAACCTACGAAAAGAACCGCCCGGTGCGCTACCTGGCCGCCGAGGTGTTTGTGCGGGAGGGCACCCAGGGCTTCCACACCATCCCCTACACCGACAATCGCACGGTGGACCGGGACGCCTACAAAGCCAAACAGAACGTCATCGCCCAGGAAAACAACGTGGTGCTGGCCCTGGGGGCGGACTACTACCTGTACCGCACCAACCGCCCGGGCATACGGGTGGGCATTGTGATACGTGATGGGGAAATCCTCTTTGACGACGCCCCCAACAACCCCAAGACCAACTACCCGCCCCTGGATTTAATGGCCCTGTACCCGGATTTGGACATGAAGCTCTTTGGCCACGGGGAAACCACCGCCCAGCAGCTGGTGCAGCAGGGCGCCCGGGATGTGATCGCCTTTGGCCCCTGGCTGGTGCGAAACGGCGAAGTGAACATGGAGTACACCACCTACGGCTACAATTTTGAGCCCCGGGTGGGCATCGGCATGGTGGAAAAAGGCCACTACTGGGTGCTGATCGCCGAGGGCCGCATCCGCCCCAGCCGTGGGATGACCTGCCGGGAAACCGCCTATGTGTTCCAGGAGCTGGGCTGCACCGAGGCTTTTAACCTGGATGGCGGGTGGACCTCCAGCCTGATTTTCATGGGCCAGCAGTTAAACCAGCTGGACAACAGCGGCATCCACAACAACGCCCGCACCCAGAACGAAATCCTGGGGGTGGGCTACACCCCCAACATGGCCCAGTACCAGCCGCCGGAGACAAAGAAATGACAATGACCGCCAAGAAAAAGGGAAGCTGGCTGGCGCTGGTTTTGGCGCTGTGCCTGATGGCCCCCCTTGCCCTGGCCGAGGGCACCGACATCCTGTTTTCCTTCGCCGGGGACTGCACCCTGGGCGGGGACGAAAGCTGGATGAACTACTCCATCGGCACCTTCAAGGTGATGGCCCAGGAGCAGGGCGACTACGCCTACTTTCTGGAAAAGGCTCAGCCCCATTTCGCCAAGGACGATTTTACCATCGTCAACTTAGAGGGGGTGCTGGCCGACAGTGCCAAGGGCCTCAACCCCAGTACCAAGTGGAACTTCCGCGGCGCCACCGAATATGTGGACATTTTAACCCTGGGCTCGGTGGAAGCCGTTACCCTGGGCAACAACCACACGGCGGACTTTGGCAAGACAGGCCTTGCCTCCACCAAGGAAACCCTCCAGCAGGCGGGCATCCCCTTCGCCCTGGACGAGGAAACCTTCATCCTGGAAAAGGAAGGGGTGAAGGTGGGCTTCATCGGCTTTTACGGCCCCACCCTGCGCCGCTACGGCAGCAAGCTGCCGGGGCTTATCAGCCGCTTGAAAAGCGAGGAGGGCTGCGCCGCGGTGGTGCTGATGTACCACGGGGGCACCCAGTACCGGGTGAAGCACAACAAGCAGCAGAAGGAGGACATGCGCTACGCCATCGACTCGGGCGCAGATCTGGTCATCGGCCACCACCCCCACGCCCTGCAGGGTATCGAGGTATACAACAACCGCAATATCGTGTATTCCCTGGGCAATTTCTGCTACGGCGGCAACCGCAAACCCCGGGAGGTGGAGTACCCCTCCATGGTGATGCAGGTGCGCATGCGCTTTGACAGCGCGGGCCAGTACCTGGCCCAGCAGCTGATTATCCACCCCTACGAGATTTCCGCCACCCGCCCCCGCAACAACTACCAGCCCTACCCCGTCACCGGGGACAAGGCTCTCGCGGCCATGGAAACTATCCAGGCGGATACCCCCTTTCCCCTGAACCCCTGGGTGGAAGGCGCGGGCGCGGTGCAAAACGAGGTGCCCGCGCGCTAGCGACCCCGAAAGCCTTTGCCGGCAAGGGCAAAGCATGTTTTGCGCTTCAACGCGCATCCTTCGCTACTTTTTGACAATTTTGGGGTAAAGTGTTGATTATCAAGAGAAATTTGACATTTGCTTAATTGTAGCGTATACTGCTCTACGTCGGCTAAGCCGATAGTTTGGAAGGAAAAGAGGTGCTGTATCAATGATGAAGAAACTCGCACTGGTTCTGGTCGTTCTGGCCCTGGCGCTGACCGCCACTGGCTGCGCGGAAAAGAAGCCCGCCGCCACTGAGGCCCCCGCCGCCACCGCTACCACCGCTGTGGAAGCCGTGACCGAAAAGGTTGAAGAGACCGCCGAAAAGGTTGAGGAGAAGGTCGAAGAGGCCGCCGAGAAGGTTGAAGAAGCCGTCACGGAAGCCGTCGCCACCACCAAGCCCTAAGCGGAAACGCCAAGAACCTGAAATGACCGGACACCCTATGGGTGCCCGGTTATTTTGTACCCAAAATGCCGAAAAGCTGACACAATTTTGCCACAGGGCCTGGTTAGAATCCAGGTACAGCAAGCAAACGCTGAAGAAAAAGAAGGAGAAGAACAACATGAAAAAGAGCGTATGGATTCTCGCGCTGGCCCTGACGCTGGCGCTTCCCGCCCTGGGGCTGGCGGCGGAAGCCCCCGCGGCCCCCCAACCCCTGGCGGCCTATGGCAGGCAGGGCGGCCGCTGGAACCAAACTGCACCCCAAGGGGCGCAGGCGGCGCAGGGCAGCTTCACCGACGCGGACAGCGACGGCGTGTGCGATGTGTGCGGCGGCGTGCCCGGCACCAACCTTCAGGGTATGGGGTTTACGGACGCCGGCAAGGATGGCGTGTGCGACCATCAGGGCACAGGCCAGGGCGCGGGCTTTGCGGACAGCGATGGCGACGGCGTATGCGACAACCTGGGCACCCGCCAGCACCTGCGGCGCGGGATAACCAACCAGCGCAACCAGGGCGGCCATGGCATGCACCGCGACGCCCCCGCCAACGGACATGGCAGAAACCGCAGATAATAACGAAAGCAGGTAAACCAATAGCCCCCGGAAGGGGGCTTTCGCGCGTTAAAAAGCCAGCAACCGCATTTCGATTACAAAAAACGCGTGCGTTGTCACCTCAACTGCCGGAAGCGGTTACTTGCTTGCAATGCAAACTTTCTCTTCCTGCAGATTTGTGCCCAGCCTTGCGGCTTTTTGGACACGCTGTACTTCTTTGATTGACTGCAGCCCCCGGAAGGGGGCTTTTTCTGTTGATGCCTCCTGGCCGTCCAGATAATCCGAATACGCTTGTGTATTTTCGGGGAACGCCTGGAGGGAAGAAGCATACTTCCAGAGAATGTTCTCCATTCTCCGACGGCATCCTTGTTTTCATGGGAGGAAGCGGGGAAGGGATACGTTGTTCTTTAGCGAAGAATTGTTATGAAAATGGGTTGTTCCGGCCTCCCTTGACAGGGGATTTTATTATGATTATACTAAAAACAAAAATCAGAATGTACCGGAAATGAAGGAGGTATCCCATGCGGAAAACACGGCGGATTTTCGCGCTGCTGCTGGTTTTGTGCCTGCTGCCCCTGGGGGCGCTGGCGTCCAACTTCTACATTTTTCCCGAGTCCAACCGCCGCAGGCTGACCCGCGAGGAGGTCTGGTCCTGGCAGTACGACGCCCTGGGCTACGCCTTCAACGAGCTGTTCGCCCGCTACGGCCGCCCCTTCAACCCCGGCGAAAAGTACGACGCCTACTTCCAATGCCAGACCTGGTACAAGGTGGATCCCTACTACCCGGGCGACGGCCCGGTGCTGAGCAACATCGAGTGGGCCAACTACACCCTGATCAAGGACGCCCGGGCCCAGATGCGCGCCCAGGGCACCACCAACCCCTCCGGCAAGCCCCTGCCCAAGGTGAAGGACGACCGAGTGGGCAGCCTGCTGCCCGGCTTTACCGAGGTGTATATGAAGCCCAACCAGAAACTGCCCGTGTACGACGGCCCCGGCACCCAATTCCGCCGCGGGGCCAATGGCAAGGCCATGGTGTCCACCAACGGGCGCGTGTACGCCGCGGGCTGGGAAGACGGCTCGCTGATGGTGATGTACGAGGTGAACACCGGCGGCGTGCGGGTGGGCTTCGCCCCCGCCAGCTCCTTTAGCGACAAAATCAACCTGCCGGTGCTGAACTTCAGCCGCGTCCCCGCCCAGGTGCAAACCCAGGGCCAGGTGACCGAGGACCCCGTCCGCGCCCTGACCCCCATTGCCACCCTCTCCCCCGGCACGCCCGTTATCTGGCTGAACCGCTACTACCACCGGGACACCAACTGGGACTATGTGGAATTTTCCCGGGGCGCCCAGCTGATGCGCGGCTTCGTGCCCCTGGGCATGCTGGCGCCCATCTTTGAGAGCGATCCGGAGGTGGTTAGGTAATACCCGCAACCATCCAGGGGATGCCCATTGCTGTTTGAAGCGTTGGGCATCCCTCTTTTTATTCCCCCGCCGCTTTTTTCAGCGACAGCAGGAAGAGGACGATGCCTACCCCTGTCAGGATGTGGCCCAGGCCGGCCATGCCGGAGATGGCGGCGTCCATGCCCCGGGACAGGGGGGTGGCCAGCACTTCCAGCACGCCGCGGATGAGCAGCATCACGGCGGTCAGGGGCACGCCGATGTGGTACAGCTTCAGGAAAGCGCGGAAGTTCTTTTGCTTTTCCAGCGGCAGCTGGGCGGAAAACAGCGCCGCCAGCAGGAACATCACCATCCCCAGGGTGAACAGGTGCACATGCAGCTTGCCCAGGGCGGTAACCCCGGTAAAGCCGTTGAACTTGGTAAACTCCCGGTAGAACACGCCCCCCGCCAGGGCGAGCAGGGCATAGACGAAGGCGGTGTTGAGGTACTTTTTCATACAGTTTCTCCTTTCAGGGCTTGATAGCCAATGAATACGGTCCACACATAGGCGCAGGTTTTGGGGATCATCAGCATCCCCACCAGGGGGTGGGTGTCGGCAAAGAGCACCACGGGCAGGTAGCAGGCAAAGCTGATGACAATGGTCAGCCACAGCCAGGCAAAGGGTTTGTCCTGCTGCTGTTTGGCGCTTTGATAGAACAGCGCGACAATCAGCAGCCCCATCAGGGCGAAGGGAATGTTGCGGTAGATACCCCAGGCAAGGGGCGGGGTGGGGCTGAGCCACTGGTTTTGGGGCATCAGGCTGAGGATAACGCGCGCCGCGGCCAGGCCGTAGACCGCGGCGGTGAGGGGGGCGGTCTTCTTCTGATGATACCGCGCCTGCCAGACATGGTAGAGCAGCACATAGAATACCGTCATGGTGATGGAGGTTATCTGCTTGCCGGCGCCCAGCGCCCGCACATAGCTGCCCAGGCCTTCGGTGTTCAGGGCCACCGCCCGGGGAATCAGATGAAAGGCGTCCCCCGCGCCCAGGACGATGGCCATCACCCCAAAGAGCAGGTATTGCCTGCGGCCTTTGCTTTGGCGCAGCATGGCGATGCCCAGCGCCAGCACGATGAACAGGTACAGGGTATCAAATACGGTTTCCAGAATGGCTTGCATGGTTCTACCCTTTCTTGCGTGAACAATGTTCACTTGTGTTCCATGGAAAGCCCGCGGAAAGCGGGCGGGGGTTTGGGTTAAGCGGCAGGCTTTGCTTTTTCAGTGAGAAGCTGTTGTATTTTGGTGCATCCGCATCGCTTGAAACAGAAGATCAAGAATTTGCCGAGGATACAGGCGTCAGGGAAGGAGCTTCGCATTTTTTGGGAAACCCTGACAGTTCCTCAGTACAGGGCGCGGCGGATGAACTCCAGCAGCACATCGCAGGAGGTTTGCTGCCGCAGGCGGGAGGGCTGCAGGTTGCTGAGCACAAAATCCGCCGCTTGCTCCCTGGTGAAGCTGTCCGAAAAGGCGTCGGGGCGCAGACCGGCATCCCCCTGAAGGGAAGCCAGCAGCCCCTGCTTCATCTGGGAAAAGAAGCGCCGCATGGTGTCCCGCGCCGCGGCCTTTTCATCGGCGACAAACGCGAAGGCGTGGGCGGTGAAAAAGTTGGGGTAAGCCTGTATGCCCGCGCGCAGACTGTCAAAAAGCCACTGGACATGGCGGACAAAACTCTGATGTTCCCTGCTTGGCGCTTGCTGGAAAATATCCTGCCATACGCTTTCGATGGCGGCCAGCACCAGCTCGTCCTTGGAGGAGAAGTAATTGTAGATGGAACCCAGGGCAATCTGCCGCCGCTGGGCCACGCTGCGCATGCTGACAGCCTCCGGGCCGCCCTCCGCCACCAGTTCCCGGCAGGTTTTCAGGATAGACGCTCTGGTAATGGGCGGGTTTTTCAGGGCACTCACCTCCTGGGACAATCTCTGAACAATGTTCATTATAGGGATAAGCATGGACCCTGTCAATGGAGGTCAGGAGTAAAAGCTTTTGCTCCTATTCTGGTTTGCGCGGGAAGTATGCAGCCCGCGGCCCGGGTTTTCCCACCTCGAGCAAGGCAGTATGGTTTTCCTGTGCGGGGTTACGCGGACATCGGCGCGTGAAACCGGCAACTACTCCAGAGATTTGAGAGCGGCGACGCGCGCGTGAATCTGCGCCGTATCATACACCGGCAGGGAAGAATCCTCTTTCCCGATTAACAACCCGATTTCTGTGCATCCCAAGATGACGCCTTCCGCCCCTTCATCCTGTAAACCGGCAATGATACGGACAAACTCTTTACGGGAATCACTGCTGATTTTGCCAAGGCATAGTTCGTCGTAGATGACCTGATTAACGATGTCCACATCCTCAGCATCCGGTATCATCACCTCGATGCCTCTTGCTTGGATTCTTTGTTTATAAAAATCCTGCGTCATTGTGTATTTCGTTCCCAGAAGAGCAACCCGTTTTATGCCATCCTTCTGCAATTCCTCCGCTGTCGCGTCAGCAATGTGAACAATGGGAATGTTGATTTCTTTCTCGATATCCGGCGCTACTTTATGCATGGTATTGGTGCAAATGACGATGTAATCTGCGCCGGCTTGTTCAAGGCTCTTCGCTGCCTTGGAAAGAATCACCGCGCTTTTGTCCCACTCGCCCTTGGATTGGTGTTTCTCGATTTCCGCGAAATCAACACTGTGCAGATAGATTTTTGCGGAATGTAATCCGCCTAGGCGCGCCTTGATGGTTTCGTTAATGATTTGATAGTATGTCACGGTGCTTTCCCAGCTCATCCCGCCAAGCAACCCAATTGTCTTCATGTTTCCCTCCTTCTATTCTGATTGGCAGCCCTGAAGGCTGGGCTTTCCTTCGGTTATTGTAACCCATAGAAGCCAATTATGCTGATGTGTCTGCTAGGGTAAATTGTTCAGGGTTGATAAATGGCTAACGTTTTTCTGGATGGGGTACGGGGAAGGCTTCTTTTTTCAAAAAGAAGTCTTCCCCGCAAATGTTTTTACTTCTCGTTATCTATTCTGTTGTCCTGTCCACCGCAAAAGGCGCTTCGCTGTTTTGCTTGCGGGTGTGCATGCGGGGCTTTGCCCCGCGCCCCACCAAAGGGGAATTCTTCCCCTTTGGAAACCCCGGCAGGGGTTTCCCTGGGCTATTCTTGCGCTTCTTCCCTCAGCAGGTGGGCGCAGTCGGCGCCGAAGGACAGGAAGGCGTCGTCCCCCACCTGGAAGATATGTTTATTGATGGGGCAGCTGTCGTTGATCTTCACCAGCGTATCCCCCACCATCACCTGATAGTACTGGTAAGCGCCCATGAAGCAGGACAGGGTTACCTTACAGGGCAGGCTGCCCTCCTTGCCGATCACGGCGGCCTCGGGGCGCAGCAGCAGCTGGCAGGGGGTGCCCGGGGCGATCCCATCGGGGTTGAGCACCTGCACCGGATGCCCATGGATGCTGACGGTGGCCATGCCCGCTTCGCTTTTTTCCACCCTGGCGGGCAGGAAGTTGGCTTCGCCGATGAAGTCCGCTACAAACTCAGAGTTGGGGTGGTAGTAGATGTCCAGGGGGCTGCCCATCTGCGCCACCACGCCCTTGTACATGATGATGATTTCGTCCGACAAACTCATGGCCTCGGACTGGTCATGGGTAACATACACGGCGGTGATGCCCAACTTTTGCTGGATGCGGCGGATTTCCGTACGCATGGTAACGCGCAGCTTGGCGTCCAGGTTGGACAGCGGCTCGTCAAACAGCAGCACCCCCGGCTCCACCACCAAAGCGCGGGCCAGTGCCACGCGCTGTTGCTGGCCGCCGGAGAGCTGGTTGGTCATGCGGCTTTCCATGCCCGTCATTTCCACCAGGTCCAGGATATCCATTACCTTTTTGTGGATTTCCTCCTTGCTCATCTTGCGCAGCTTCAGCCCGTAGGCCACATTGTCAAACACATTATAGTGGGGGAACAGCGCGTAGCTCTGGAACACCATGGCGGTGTCCCGTTTGTTGGGGGTCAGCGCGTTGATGGGCTCGCCCCCCAGGTAGATTTCCCCCTCGTCCGGGCTTTCAAACCCGGCAATCATGCGCAGGGTGGTGGTCTTGCCGCAGCCCGAGGGCCCCAGCAGCGTGACAAACGCGCCCGGGGCGATGTCCAGGCTGACATTCTTCACCGCGTAGAAGGGTTTTTTAGTCTTGGGATCCTCGTATATTTTGGAGATGTTTTCCAGCCTGATGCCTTTTTTATCCGACATTCGCGTTGGCCTCCCTTACTTGCTTGGATGTGCCGAAATACTTGATGAACAGGTTCATCAGCAGGATGCTGGCGTACACAATGGCGATGAGGATGGTGGCGTACGCGCAGGCGATGCCGTAGCTGCCCTTTTCGGCAAACTCGTTGATGCGGGTGGTGATCAGCAGGTACTTGGGCGTCACCAGCAGGATGATGGCGGAAATCGCCGTGATGGAGCGCACAAAGGTGGTGACCAGCCCGGAGAAGAAGGAATCCTTAATCAGCGGCAGGGTGACGGATGTGAACACCTTGCCCGACCCGGCGCCCAGGTCGTAGGCGCTTTCCTCAATGGAGGGGTGGATTTGCCTAAGGGCGGAGATGCCGCTGCGGGTACCCACCGGCAGCGAGCGCACCACGAAGACAATCACCAGGATAATGCCCGTGCCGTAGATGCCCTGCAGGAAGCCTGTGCGGAACACGCCGTTGGCAAACCCGCGGATAAAGCCCACGCCCAGCACGGTGCCGGGCACTGCCATGGCCAGGATGGACACAAACTCGATAAACCCGCGGCCCCGGAAGCGCTTTTTGACCACCAGGTAGCTGATAATCATGCTCAGCAGCGCGGTAATGGGCGAAGCGATAAAGCTGAGCATGAAGGAGTCCTTGAACGCCTTGAAGCCGTCCTGCTTAATCAGCTGCTCGTACCAGCGCAGGGAGAGGGAGTAATCCCGGCCCCACAATTTAAACAGCGAGCCGAAGGGGATGGCCACATACATCAGCACCACGAACACCGACACCCCAAAGCACAGAATGGTCAGCGGCCGGGTAACGCTCTTTTCGGTAATGGGCATGCGCGCCCGGGAGGCCTTGCCCGTCAGGGTGGCGGCCGTCTTGGCTTCCAGGTAGTATTTCTGCACCAGGAAGAGGAAGATGGTTAAACTCAGCAGCACCACCGCCATGGCGGCCGCGCCCTGGGTGTCGTAGGTGCCGCCGGTAATGCGCAGGTAGATGGTGGTGGCCAGGGTATCATAGCTGCCGCCAATGAGCATGGGGTTGGCAAAGTCGGCCACCGACTCGATGAAGGTTACCAGGAACGCGTTGCCAAGGCCGGGCAGCAGCAGGGGGAAGGTAACGGTTTTAAACACCGTCCAGCGGCTGGCGCCCATGTCCCGGGCGGCCTCCTCCATGGAGGGGTCGATGTTCTTCAAAAGGCCCTTGAGCATCAGGTAGCAGACGGGGAAAAAGGTCAGCGTCTGCACAATGGCGATGCCGCTGAGGCCGTATACATCGCTGTCATAAATGCCCAGCACCTGCCGGGTAATCAGCCCCGACTTGCCAAAGAGCAGAATCATCGACAGGCTCAGCACAAAGGGCGGCGACACCACCGGCAGCATGCTCACCACGTCGAACAGCTTTTTCATCAGGCGGCTGCGCACCTTCACATAGCAGTCCACATACGCGAACAGCAGCCCCAGCAGCATGGAGCCAAGGCCGGTTATCAGGCCCAGCCACAGGGTGTTGGTAAAGGCGCGGTTGAAGGTATAATCCCCAAAGATATGGGGGAAGGACTCCAGGGAAAAGATGCCGGCGCTCTTGTCGTACACGGCGACGGCGGTGCTGTCCAGCCCTTCGTGCAAAAGCCCCGCCATATAGGTGGTGCTGGCGGTCTTGCCAAGTTTTTCCACCACGCTAAGCCCTTCCACCGTGGGCACGGTCAGCACCGGGCGGTGGCTGATGCTCAGCTGCCGCACCGTTTCGCCCTGGGCCTCAAAAAACTGCTGCACCTCCTCCTGGCTCTGGCTGACGGTGTACACCGTGTAGGAGGAGGGGGAGTACACCGAGTCCGCCATCAGCATGCTTAAGGGATAGAGGATAAACAGGGACAGGAACAGAATCAGCAGCAGGATAACCCCCACCATGACGGGGTCGGCGAAGAATTTCTTGCGCTCCAGCGAAGCGCTCTGTTGGGTGCGTGGGATAGGCTCGTCCCCCCTTCGCTTGGTTCAATAGGCAAGGGGCTGCAACAACCGGAAGATTGTTGCAGCCCCTGAAGGCTATGGGTGCTTACTCGGTCTTGAAGCGGTCGTCCGCGGCGGCGCCCAGGGCGTCGAAGTAATCCTTCACATAGTTGGAGGTATTCTTCTTGGCGTCCTCAAAGTCGTATTCGATGACATTGTCGGGATCCAGGCCAAAGTCCACCGCCTGCTGGGGCTGGGTGGCGTTGCTGAGCACCAGGAACTGGTAGGCGTCATGCTCCTTGGCGATGTCCACGGCGTCAGGGGTTAAGCAGTATTCAATCCACAGTTTGGCGGCGTTGGGGTGCTTGGCGCCCTTGAACATGGCGGTGGCGCCCACTTCAAAGCTGGTGCCTTCCTTGGGGATGACCAGCTTGATGTTATCGTAGCCCATCAGAATCTGGGTGATGCCGTCATGCAGGAAGCCAATGCCGATGACGCACTCGCCGATGCCCACCTTCTTGGAGGGGCCGGAGCCGGACTTGGTGTACTGGGCGATGTTCTTGTCCAGTTCCACAAAGTATTTCATGGCCTCGTCGTGGCCCTTCATCTGCACCATGGTGTTGATGATCAGCTTCGCCGTGCCGGCGGTGTTGGGGTTGCTCATCCAGACCAAGCCCTTGTACTCGGGCTTGACCAGGTCGTCCCAGCCCTCGGGCACGGGCAGGTTCATGCGCTCCAGCTCCTCGGTGTTCACCATGAAGCCCAGGATGCCCTTGTAGATGCCATACCAGTAGCCGTCCTTGTCCTTGTACATGTCGCTGACCAGGTTGACGGCATTCTTGGCCTCATAGGCTTCCAGCAGGCCGGAAGCGGCTACTTCGTTGTAGGGGTCGGTGGTGCCGCCAAACCACACGTCGGCGGAGGGGTTGCCGTTTTCTTCGGTGATTTTGGCCTGCACTTCGCCTGTGGACAGGCGGGTGAAATAGGTTTTGATGCCGTAGAGCTCTTCAAACTTCTTGGCTACGGCGGCTACATGGGCTTCCTCGGAGGAACCGTAGATGACGATTTCCCCTTCCGCCTGGGCGGCCTGCACCAATTCCTGCATATAGGCGTCATTTTCCGCCATGGCAGGCACCAGCCCCAGAACCAGGGCCGCAGTCAGGAGGTACACTAAGAATTTTTTCATACGGGTGTTTCCTTTCCAACGATATTCACTTGGGTGCCTCTATTTTATGAAGGAAAGCCAAATCTGTCAAGGAAATACAGAAAATACACCGCCCCGATGGTTAATCGGGGCGGCGGTTGAAGGCCGTGTATCCGTGCCGTTTCAGACGGCGCTGTTGACCACCTTGTAGTAGCTGCCGGTGGTTTTGAGGTAGACCGCCAGGTAGAACAGGGCGAACAGCAGGAAGGTGCCAAGGGACACCAGGGCGAAGAGGCCGGCGTTGGTCAGCATCAGCATTTCCAGCACCTTCAGCGTGATGTTGAAGGCGGCCAGCATGTGCAGCCCCGCCATCAACAGGGGCAGGAAGAACACCAGCAGCACCTGGCTTTTGATGGCGGCGCGCACTTCCTCATCGCTCATGCCCACTTTGCGCATGATGCGGAAGCCCTGCCTGTCTTCATAGCCTTCGGACACCTGCTTGTAGTAGATAATCAGCACCAGGGCCATGATGAACAGCGCGCCCAGGAACACCGCCACAAACAGCAGCCCGCCGTACATGGCGTTGAAGTCCGCCCGCTCCAGGGCGACATGGCTGCCGAAGGTGGTGGTTTTGCCCCGCAGGGGGAGGGCTTTGTCCATCAGGAAAGCGGCCACCTTGTTCTGGGTGTTGTTCACCAGCGTCCAGGCCTCCTGGGTGTCCACATCGCCCGTGTCAAAGGAAACATTGTAGCGCAGGTCCGCGGCAAACCCGTCTGGCGCCGCGCGGCCCAGGGCGCCCAGATCCTCCTCGAGTAGAATCACGGTGTAGGTTTCCATCAGGGCTTGGCGCTCCTCATCCAGGGGTTTGATGGCCTCCAGGCGGCGAACCATGCGCAGGGGTATGCCCATCTTATCGTATTGATCCGGCAAATCCTTGCCGTAGGCGCTGAAATACAGCGCTTCACCGGGGGCGGGGGCCTGTTCCTTTGGGTACAGGGGGGCAAAGTCCTCCCAGGGCACCAGGGTAAAGGAAATGCTCTGGAACAGATTGCCCTCCCCCTCCTGGTAGGCGGCCTGGCCTTCCTCCCTTGGCACATACATCTCGGCGTTGCGGTAGCCCGCCTCGCCGGACAGGGGGATGTTCAGCTTCTCCGCTTCCTTGCGGATGATGTTCCACACAGGGGGAACATCGTCCTTCTCCACCGGGATAAAGGTAAAGCGGGCGTCCCGGCCTCGGGACAGTAGGGCGTCCTCCCGGCCCAGAAACAGGCTGCCGGTAGCCGCCACCATCACCAGCACCATGGTGGACAGGATGCAGATGGTGGCAAGCCCCACGGCGTTGCGCTTCATTCTGTGCACCATGCCCGCCACCACCGGGAAGTTTTTGGCCTGGTAATAGAATTTCTTGTTGCCCTGCATCGCCTTCAGTCCCGCGACGGAGCCCCACAGAAACAGGGCG
This sequence comes from uncultured Clostridia bacterium, assembly GCA_937894675.1. Taxonomy (GTDB): domain Bacteria; phylum Bacillota; class Clostridia; order Christensenellales; family Aristaeellaceae; genus DTU024. The sequence goes on along the minus strand of CALCQO010000040.1, from coordinate 19,672 downwards.
TAGGTGCCCAATATCACCAGCAGCACCGCCAGAAAGAAGGTGCCGATGCTCTGCATGGCGTTTTGCACCGTCAACGACAGGGCATAGCCCGCCGCCAGCAGCCCCAGACCGATGACGGCCAGCACCCGCCGGTTCCGCATGGGCTTTTCCCCCTGGGCGCCGCCCCGCAGCAGCTCGATGGGGTTGTTGGTATGCACCTGGCGCAGGGTAATCACCAGTGTCAGGGCGTGGATGATGAGGAACTCCAAAGCGGTTTTCAGGTACACATCCGCCGGGATGGCCAACGGTGTCTGGGGGGCGGCCCCCAGCAGGCGCAGAATCATCAGGTACATCAGCTTGCACAGCAGCGCCCCCAGCAAGAGGCCCAGGGCGGTGGAAAGAAGGGCGGTGAACAGGGTCTCTATGGCCAGCACCCGCCCCAGGTGTCTTTTTTCCAGGCCAAGCACGGTGAACAGGCCGAACTCCTGCCGCCTGCGCTTGAGCAGAAAGCTGTGGGTGTACAGGATAAAAATCACGGCGAACAGCTGCGCCACCATGACCCCCATGGACAAGGTGCGCTGGATGGTGCGCCCGCCGTACAACTCTTCCAGGGTGGGGCTGGCCGACAGGGCCCGCATAATCAGCAGCATGATGACCGTGCCCGTCACGCTCAGCAGATAGGGCAGCCAGGCGCTCATGTTCCGCTTGAGGGAGGAGAAAGTCAGCCGGGTATAGAAGGCGGGGTGTTTCATTGCGCGCCTCCTGTCATCAGCGCCGAGAGGGCGTCGGTGATCTTCTGGTAGAAGGCGTTTTGGTGCATATCCCCCCGGTACAATTGGTGGAACAGGGTGCCGTCCTTGATGAACAGGATGCGCCGGGCGTAGCTGGCGGCCTTTACCGAGTGGGTCACCATCAGGATGGTTTGCCCCTGGCGGTTGACCTCGTCAAAAATATTCAGCAGCCCCTCTGTGGCGCGGGAGTCCAGGGCGCCGGTGGGCTCGTCCGCCAGCAGCAGCCGGGGGCCGGTAATCATGGCCCGGGCGACGGCGGCCCGCTGTTTTTCGCCGCCGGACACCTCATAGGGGTACTTGTCCAGCAGCTTTTGGATGCCCAGGTTCTGGCTGAGGGGTTCGATGCGCTGGGCCATGTCCGCGGGGGACACATCGCCGGCTAGCACCAGGGGCAGGTAGATATTATCCCGCAGGGTAAAGGTATCCAGCAGGTTGAAATCCTGGAACACAAAGCCCAGGTTCTGCCTGCGGAAACCGGACAGCTCCTTGTCCGTCAGGCTGCTGATGGGCTTGCCGTCCAGCAGCACCTCGCCGGAAGTGGGCTTGTCCAGCGCCGCCAGGATGTTCAGCAGCGTGGTCTTGCCCGAGCCCGACTCCCCCATGATGGCGACAAACTCCCGCTCCTCCACGGAAAAGGAAATATCGCTTAACGCCTGCACCTTGCTCGCCCCAAAGCGGGTGGTGTAGACTTTTTTAATGTTTTGTACGTCCAGTATGGCCATTCCTTCATCCTCCTTGCTTGGTATGGCCTGATGATACAGGGAAAGGCGCCCCCCTGCCTTAGTTTTTCCTTACAAAAGCGGGGAGCAACCTTACAATTCTGTCATGTTGGACGCAAATTGGCGTTACTCCGCCAGCTTGACGCCCCACCATTAGGCTTTCACCGGGGCGGTGTACTGCAGCTGGTAGGAGGGGATGCCCTCCATCAGCGCCCGCATAATCTGGGCGATTTCTTGTTGAATGCTCTCCTCATCGGCGTACCAGCCCAGCACCGTGGTGTTTTCCCCAAAGAAGTTTTGCCCGTCCACGCCAAACAGGGCAAACTTGGGCTCATCCTTGCGGGAGGCAAACTGCTTGCTGCTGAGCACCTTGTAGCAGTTGACCAGCGTCTTGCCGTCGAAGGAGCGTATCCATACCTTGCCCGTTACCTGCCGGGGGCTGTCCTGCTCTTTGGGGGCGTCCATCAGCAGGCTGTCCAGGGATACGCCCAGCTGTTTGGACAAGAGCATCAGTTTTTCCACCTCGGGGTAGCCTTCCCCCAGTTCCCACTTGGATACCGCCTGGCGGCTGACGCCCAGCATCTCCGCAAGGTCTTCCTGGGACAGGCCCCGCTCCTTACGGGCCAGGCGCAAAGCTTCGGAAAATGTCATGTGCCGCACATCCTTTCTGTTTGATGCTGCCATGGTACCCCTGGAGGGAGGAAGATACCACCAACCTCCCTTTGCGATTGCGCAACCCTGGGTTGCAAAACGCTTTCAGGGCTTTAGCGCCTTTAAAAACTTCAGGGTAACGGCGGTGCCCTCGCCATAGACGGAGGCGATGTCCATACGGATGCCCAGGCGGCCGCAGATTTTCCGGCACAGGTACAGCCCGATGCCGGTGGCCTGCCGGTCGACATGGCCGTTGTAGCCGGTAAAGCCCTGCTGGGTAATCAGGGGCAAATCCTCCGCCTTGATGCCGCGGCCTGTGTCTGTCAGCGTAAGGCACTGGCTTTCCTCCTGCCAGGAGAGGGTGATGCCCCCCTTTTCGGTGTACTTCAGCGCGTTGCTCAGCAGCTGCTCCAGCACAAACAATAGCTGCTTGTCATCACTGACCACCCAGGCCTCCTCGGGGATATCCACCTGCAGACTCAGCCGCTTGACCACGAAAAACCGGGCGTAGCGGCGCACCGCCTGGGAAGCGGCGGCCTTGAGCGGTACGCTCTGGAAGCGGAAATCATCCGCCCCGGCTTCCAGCTTCATATAGTTCAGCGCCATGTCCACATACCGATCGATTTTGAACAGTTCTTCCTTCAGCGCGCCGCCCTTCTCCCCTTCCTCCCGGGCGAGCAGCAGCCCCATGGCGGACAGGGGGGTCTTGACCTGATGCCCCCAGAGGGTGATGTAGTCCGTCATGGCCTGGTAGCGGAAATCCTCCTGGGTGACGCGCTTGGTGTAGAGGCTTTCCATGGACGCGAGCAGCTGGTGGTAGTCCTTTTCCAGCAAATCCCGGGGTTCGGGCAGCAGGGACAGGCTGTCGGGCAGGGTGTCCAGCAGGCGCAGAAGCGCTTTGTGTCTGCTCCGCAGGCCCAGGTACTGAACCAGGCCGATCATCAGCAGCGCCACCAGGCACAGCAGCCCCGCGTACAGGGCGGCTTCCAGGGGCGCTTTGAATAGGCCCAGCACCAGGGCAAATACGGCGGTGCACAACAAAAGCAGCATCAGCTGAGCCCGCCGCGCCCAGAGAAAGGCCTTCAACAGCCGCGCTTCTTGTTTCCATCCTGTCATGGAATCAGGTACCCCATGCCTTTTTTGGTTTGAATCATGTTGTCCATGCCCAATCCCTCCAGCTTTTTTCGCAGCCGCGCCACATTGACGGTGAGGGTGTTTTCGTCGATATAGCTGTCCGACTCCCACAGGCGCACCATCAGGGTGTCCCGGGAGACGATAGCGCCCCGGCTTTCCAGCAGGGTTTGCAAAATGCGGTTTTCGTTGCGGGTCAGCTCCGCCCGCTCCTCCCCCTTTTGCACGGCGGCGTCGGCGGGGGAATAGATCAGATCCCCATAAGCCATTACCTGGGCGGCGGCGCCGTAGCCGTAGGCGCGGCGCAGCAGCGCCTCCACCTTGGCCGAGAGCACATGCAGATCAAAGGGCTTGGCGATTAAATCATCCGCCCCCATGTTCATGGCGGACACAATGTTGAAGTTGTCGGCGGCGGAGGTAATAAACAGGATGGGCGCCGTGGACACCTTGCGGATTTCCCGGCACCAGTGAAAGCCGTTGTACTTGGGCAGCTTCAAATCCAGCAGCACCAGGTGGGGCTGGAAAGCGGCGAACTCCGCCATGATGTTGTCAAAATCCCGGGCTTCCTGTACCTGGTAGCCCCAATCCCGCAGATAGCCGGCCACCTGCCGGGCAATGATCGGGTCATCCTCTACGACAAAAATCTGATACATACACACCTCGCTACGCCAGTATACCACATGGCGGGGCGGGGGTGACGGGGCGCGCGGGGAAAGGGCAAAAAGCGCCGCCCCAAGGGGCGGCGCCGCGTGGGCGGATGGTTATGCTTTTGGGCGGAAGCGGGGCACATCACGCGGTCCCGCTGTTCTTTACCTATTGTTTACCGCTTGCGCCGCATGTAATCCTTCTCTACCTCGTCTTTCCACGCGCTGGTCAGGGGCGCGCCGGCGCGCACAGCGCGGGTCGCGTGCTCCAGCGCCTCATAGTTCACGGCGGTGCCCAGGCTGTCGGCGTGGTAGTTGACGGCCCGGTCCGCCCCGATGCCATAGTGGGCGGCGGTTTCCACCGCGTCGATGTTGGCGCCCAGGAACAGGAACTCCCAGCCGTACTTTTCTTTTTGCTTCTCAATCATCCCGCGGATTTCCTGGGCGCTGTAGCGGCAGCTGGCGTTCTCCATACCGTCGGTGACGATGACAAACAGGGTGCTGTCCGGCACGTCCTCGGGACGGGCGTACTTGTGGATGGTGCCGATGTGGCGGATGGCGCCGCCCACAGCGTCCAGCAGGGCGGTGTAGCCCGCCGTCTGGTACACCTTGTCATCCAAATTAGGCACATCGGCCAGCTTTTTGCGGTCTATCACCACGTCGCTGCTGGCGTTGAACAGCACCAGGGAGACCAGCGCCTCCCCCTCCATGCCGCGCTGCTTGACAATCAGCGAGTTGAACCCGCCGATGGTGTCCTTCTCCAGCCCCGACATGGAGCCCGAGCGGTCCAGGATAAAGACCATTTCCGTTACATTGTTTTTCATACTGTCCTCCTGCTTCGCTTTTAATCAGCGTATTCCCTTTCGGGTTATCTACAGGATAAAGGACAGCGTGCGGCAAATGGTCGCATGGGGAGCGACAAATGGGGGAAAAGGATAACCCGAAAAAGATTGCGTTTCCTGTGCGAAGCGCAATGCCGATAAACTATGTTCCCGCGGGCTTACCCCACCGTCTCCCCGATAACGCGGACGCAGATTTCGATGCCGCGGACGATGTCGGCGAGGGGGAGGGAGGGGGTGGTTTGGCCGTGGCGGGCGGCTTGCTGGGGGGTGAAGGGGACATGCATAAAGCCGCCGATGGTCTGGGGGTACTGGGTATGCAGGGCGTGGAGCAGGCCGTACATCAGGTGGTTGCACACGAAGGTGCCCGCCGTGTTGCTGACGGAGGCGGGGATGTCCTCCTCCAGCAGGGCCTGGGCCATGGCTTTGACGGGCAGGGTGGAAAAGTACGCGGCGGGGCCGCCGGGAACGACGGGGCGGTCTGCCGGCTGCTGCCCCTGGTTATCGGGGAGGCTGGCGTCCTCCAGGTTGATGGCCACCCGCTCGGGGGTGAGATCCTCCCGGCCGCCCGCCTGCCCCAGGCAGAGGACGGCATCAGGCTGGTGGGTTCGGATGCCCTGCAGCAGGGTATCCAGCGCCGCGCCGAACACGGTGGGGATTTCCAGCTTGACGATCTGGATATCTCCGATTTCCGAACGCACCTGCTTCATGGCGTCCAAAGCCGGGTTGATTCTTTCCCCGCCGAAGGGGTCAAAGGCTGTCAGCAAAAGTTTCATGGTTGTTTCTCCGTTTATGTAGTGGATGATATAAACTCGCCCTGTTATCGGGGACAATTTCTTTACCCATTCCCTTCCCAGAACCATTGCTGCTGGATGTAGCCGCCCGTGCCTTCCTCGAAGAAGTAGAGGAAATACCACTCCTCGTCCACAGCGCCGATAATCCAGTAATGCGGCTCGTAAAAAATGACGCGCCGTAGGGAGACCGGGCTGCTTTCGTCCGGGCGGGTATGCAGCGGCACCTCATGGTCTTCCAGGCTCTCCAGGCCCACCATGCCGGGGAAAGCGGGCTGCACCTGATTCATCTCCCGCCCAAAGGCCAGGTAGTCCGCCATCATCCAGCCATGAAGGTGGGCGATTTGCACCCGCGCCCAATCCCCCTTGGTTTCCAGCACCTTCACGGGGGTGCCGTTATAGAATTTACCCAGGGAAGCCGCGCCCCGCCGGGGCTGCGCCCGCAGGTGGAGGCGGTCGTTGGGATTGGGGTTGTTCACCTTGGCCCAGCCCCGCTGGTCAAGGGCGTTGACCGCGCCCGCAAAGGTGTTGGGGATGCCGGATACATCAATCGTCCGGATGTCGCCAAAGGGAAAATCCCCAAAATAGTAGGCAGTATCCGTGGAAGAAGGATGATGCAGGGGGTCAACGCCGTACCAATCCTGGGCCATCACAAAATCCAGGCGCCAGATGCCGTCCTGGCGGTACGCAAAGGAAAATGCCCGGTTTGCTTCATCCTGGTACAGGGACACCCCTCCCCCCAGGGAGCCTGCCTGCAGGCGAATCCCCTCCGGCAAAGGGGCGGATACCGTATCCGCATAGTCCCCCTGGGTGGGATACAGGGGCTTTGCCTGCCAGCGTTTCAGCAGCAGGCGGGTTTCCCCCTGGGCATCCTTGCCCAGCACATAGATGCCATCCGCATTGGTTTCAGCGGAAATCAACGTCCACCCTTGGGGGGTCAGCGCCTTCAGGGTGTCCGGATGGGGGGTGCCGCTGCCCAGGCTGACAAGCCCCTGGGGGTTTTGCGGGAAGAGCTGCCAAACAACTTGATGTAATGATAGCTTGTCCTTCAATTGGGGCGCGGGGATGGGCGGATACACATAGCTTTCCTTTACATTGCCCTCCCTGTCTTCGTACGTTGTGGTGGAAAACAGCAGGCCGTCCGCCAGGCGCATATATTGCCCGATTTGCTCCCCATCGTTGATGTCTGGGTACTGGGTGTACAGCTGCAAATCCACATCCCCCCATTGTCCATCCTGCTTCACCGAATGGAAGGACCAATAATATTCCTCGCCGGTGAAGCTGTAAAACAGGGAATCCCCGCCCCCGGTGTCAATCATGGCGCTGGGACGGGTGTCCCCCGGCATGATGGCGTTGGGGTTTTCAATGGTCAGGCGGTAGGCGGGCGCTGCCTTTTCCTTCTCCGCAATCACCAACACATGTTGTTTCTCTTTGCTGAGCACCAGGGCGTACTGCCCCTGCTGCTCATCGCCAAAGCCCGACTGGCTGGTAAGGGTGTGCGCGGGGTACTTTTGCGCCACCAAATCCAGCACGGCTTGGGGCAGGGCGGGGTTCGCCGCGGCGAAGGAGGGGGGCAGCAGGCCTACAAGCAAAACCAGACAAATACAAAGTACACATGTTTTCTTCATCCTGTATTCCCTTCTTCGCTTACGGCGCAAGGGTAACAACCAGGCTTTCCTCGGGCTTTTCGCCGCTGAGGGAGTACACAGGCACCAGGCCCAGCACCTGGGGCTGGCCGCTGAAGGCTGTCAGCAGGCTGTACACCTTCAAGCCCTGGTAGTCGGGCTGGGCGGTAAGCATGTGGGAGGGGCGGTTGCTTTCATACAGGCGGTAGCCTGTCAGGGCATCCGCCCCGGCGGGGGAAGAAGGCAGTAGGGCATACACGCTGACGCTGGTAACCTGGCCTTGCAGCCCTGTGCCCACCACCGCCTTGGCCTGGTAGGCGGGGAATACCTTGGTGTCGCTGTAGGCGCCCTGGGGCGCCGACGCCAGGGAGACGGGGGCTTGCAGGGCGCTTTGGGGCACAAAACCCCGGGCAATCAAGTTGTTGAGGGTGGTTTCCACATACGCCCAGGCGCCCATGGCGGCCAGGCGGTACACCGACTGCCCCTGATGTAGGGTGCCCAGCGGGCTTTGGGAAAACAGGGGATCGTCCGTGAGGGGAACGGCGTTAACCAGGGTATAGCTTTGCCGGGCCAGGTTCAGGGGCGGCACCGACGCCCCTTGGGGCAGGGAAGCGGCGTCAATATACCCCATGCGCATGTGGGTAGCGGAAATATCGTACTGGATGAGGATGTAGCCGTTTTCCTGGCCGAACACCTGGATCCAGTCGTTGGTGGACACAAGGGCCTTGCCGCCGCCGCCCCGCAGGGAGGCAGGGGAGGGGGCGGTGTACACTTCGTACTTCCGGCCGCCGGTAAACTTGATTTTCTGAGAGCTTAGTGTCCCGGGAGGGATGTCGGGGGCCTTGGACAGCTGCTGGCGCAGGGCGTCCACGGTTTTGGGCAGGGCGGAAAAGTTGGCGTAGCGGATGTCCCGCTGCACCACTCCATCTACAAAGCCGGTGCTTTCTCCGTTCAGGGCTTCCTGATAGCGAATCCCCTGATCGCTCACATGCATGTGCATCACATTGTAAAAATCCCGGTCGAAGTATTGCTCCAACTTGAAGCCCCCGTTTTCCCAGTGATAGGAAACGGCCTGGTCGATGTATTCCACATTCTCGGGCTTTTGCCGGTAGATGGAAAAGCCCAGGGAATCGGCGTAGTAGACCCCGGGGGTAATGACCTTTTGCGGGGTATTGCGGTTGAAATACACCTGCCCCAGGCCCTGGGGCGCGGCGTTGTCATTCCTTAGCCAATAGGCCATGCGGCTCCCTTCCTGATGGAAACCCAGCAGGCGGCGGGCGCCCTCCTTGGCCACCAGGGCAAAGCCATAGCTGCCCTTGGGGGTATCGGAAATGCGGATATAATCCTCCAGCAGATAGTCCCCGTAGTTTTTGGAGAGGAAATCCAGCACTTCCGCGGGCGGGGCATCCGAAAAAACCCGTTCGGGCTGGGCCAGGGCGGCGGGTGGGCAGCCAAGCAGCAGGCACAGGGCCAGAAGCAAAGACAATCTCTGTTTCATGTTGATGTCCTTTCCCGCGGGATGTTTCTTTCCGCCCGCTGCCTATGTTGACAGCCCGCGGGATGAAATTGTTGCATGGAGGGCAAAGAAACTGTTCTTCTCCCTGGAACTTACCGCCCCTGTACCGGCGCCACGCTGCGGACATAGCCCAGCAGGGTGTCCAGGGGCTCTGTGCCCCATAGGCTGAAGGTACGGCCCAGCGTATCCCAGGTGATGGAAGTGCCCTCGTCGCTTTGGTGCACCAGGGCGACGATGCCGCTGTCCATGGCGTGGTAGCTGTAACTGCCCCCGGAGAGGGCGGCGGGGATGGCGGTGGTTTCATACTCGGTAAAGGATACCTGCTGACCGTCCTCTCCCTGGTAGCGGGCTGTGGCGCCGCCTTCTATGTCCGCTACGCCCTGCAGCTGATAGCCGCTCGGCAGGATGGGAAGGTAGCTGCCCTGCCATGTTCTTGTTTCCGGCGTGGGGGAGGGGGTGGCGGTAGGCTGGGGCGTTGGGGTGGCCGCGGGGATAGCCGTCATTACCGGCGTGGGGGAAGGGGATGCTGTGGGCAGCAGGGTTTCTGTAGGCAGGGGAGAGGGGGTGAAAGCCGGCAAGGTGGCCAGCCCCGCCGTATGGGCAGGGGTGGTCAGCGCCACATGGTCGGGGGCGGGGAGCAGCCAGCGGAGGGAACCCAGCGCCACCAGCACCAGGCTGGCCGCCAGCGCAGCCAGACGCCAGGGCATCCGCCGCCTGCTGCCCAGGCGCTTGTTGATGCGGGCATGCACCTTGTCCCGGTTGCCGCGGTACATGGCCTCCACCTGCTTAGAGAGGAAGGGATCGCTGTCCAGCGCTTCCCGCAGGGCATTCTCTTCCTGCAGGCTTGCTTCCAGAAGGGCCTGCTCCAGCAAGGCGTCATCGTGTTTTTTGTTTCTGGCCATGTCAGTCCCCTCCTTCCCGCAAAAGATCCTTTAACCGCTGCCGCCCCCTGGACAGCAGCCCCCGGGCGGAGGCCGCCTTGACGCCCAGGGCGTCCGCCACTTCCTCATCGCTCAGCCCCTGCACATAGCGCAGGGTCATGGCGTCCTTTTCCCGCTGGGGCAGTTTTTGCAGCGCCGCCCGGATGCGCGCCACCCCGTCCATGGCCAGCAGCCTGCTTTCGGGGCTGTCCTGGGGGCTGCCCGGCACCCATTCCAGGGGAACATCCGCCTGATGTTCCTGGCGGCTGGTCTTTTGTCGGTACAGGTTGATGGCGGTGTTCCTAACCGTTATGACAAGGTAGGAGGGTACTTTGTTGCGTTCCAGCCCCCGCAGCAGGGGGATTTTTGATGTCAGCTTCAGCATGGTCGCCTGCACCACATCCTCCGCGTCCTGGCGGTGGCGCAGCACCTTCAGCGCCTGGCCGTAGAGCAGGCGGTAATGGGTATCATAGAGATCCGAAAGGAACGCGGCGTCATCCGGCCGATCCTGAAGGACGAGTAGAAAGAGCATGTTTCCTCCCTTGGGGTGTGGTGAATGGCAGGCGCTTGATATATCAATGCATCCCGCGATAGCGCCAGTTAAGGCTGCTTGCCAATATCAAGTAAATGAAAGCCACATCTTTAAACTATTCGTTAAAGAACGTTATGTTAAAAAACCATGCGTGATAGAGAATTATCGTTTATTAGCGGTTTTGTCCTTCGGATGCTGCGCTTTTGTTAGGAGCTGACGATTGACTGGGCCTTCACGGAGAGTTGCTGGCAACGATGTCCAGGCTATATACGGCGGGCTTTCTATCCCCTCAAGCGGTGTTCAGAGTGATTCGATGTTTTCGCTGATTGGGGCGATAAAAACCATGGAAATCAATCTTTTCTGATGGTTTCCAGTGACAGCATGAAATGATCAAAATCACTTTCATACAAGCGGTCTTGAATGATTCGATACTTTTCAAACTCTGTTTCTGCATGAAGCTTGGCTTGTTCTGCACTTACCTTTCCCGAATCGGTTAATATTTCATGACCATTAAACTCCAAAAATCCATCCAAACGTTTCGACCAATCCTCCATGCTCATGGGGATATGTCTTTCTGACTGTAGCTCCGCATAATCCAGATACATGGATACGATTCTCTCTAAATAGGACATTTCTTTATCATTCAGATAGTTTTTTGCAATAACAGCATCCGCTTTGACGATTTTCCCGCTGGGTGCTGTTTCCCATGTCGAAAGACCCATGTTTTCTTTCGCCGCATCAGCGCGTTCTACAATGAGTTCCGCTGCTGTATGCCGGTGGACTGCCCAGTGCATTTTGTTTTGCACAGTTTGATAAAAATGTTTTGTTGTCTTTGCGTCTTTATCATAGTCAAAGGCGGTTGCATACAAATCTGTCACTTTTTGGTAAAACTTCCGCTCGGAAAGCCTTATCTCACGGATCAGTTGAAGCTGACGTTCAAAATACTCATCCGTAAACAGATGGCCTTTTATCAGGCGGTCTTTGTCCATCACCCAACCCTGTATCGTATAGTCCTTCACAACTTGTCCCGCCCATTTCCTGAACTGAACGGCACGGTCGTTGTTCACTTTATAGCCTACAGCAATGATCATTTGAAGATTGTAATGGATGACCCCACGGCTGACCTGCCTTGCGCCTTCGGTTTGAACTATCCGGAATTTCCGGATAGTTGATTCCTGCACCAATTCATGATCATTGTAGATTGTTTGAATATGCTCATTGATTGTTCTGATATTTATATCATAAAGCGCCGCCATCATTTTCTGGGTCAGCCATATATTTTCATCTTCATATCGAATTTCTATATCCTGGCTGCTTCCTGAAGAAGCAACAAAAGTTAAGTATTCAGCTGCGCTGCTGTGCAGGGTGATTCCCTTCTGATTGTTTTTCATCGTATGCACAATCCCCTTTGCTTATTCTCATGCCATCCCCGGCAAATGAATCCATGGCCGTCCTTTTGCTGCGTACGTCAACCCCGCAAAAGCCCCGAGGGATGGTTTGCCTTTCCGCACAGGTTATTCCCCTTCCGGCTTCAGGGTTTTCTCCAGGCACACCAAATCCACCTGGCCTACGCTGTGGAAGTCGCAGGCGATGATGCCCACCTCCCGGTAGCCCAGCTTGTGGTACAGCGCCCGGGCGCGGGTGTTGCGGGCGTTGGTGTCCATGCGCAGAAAGGGGCAGCCGTTTCGCGCGGCATACTCCTCATAAAAGGCCACGAACTGCCGGGCGATGCCCCGGCCGCCGGCGGCGGGCGAAACCACCAGGGTGTGCAGCACCATCACTTTTGCGGGCGGAGCGTCCTGCGTCCAGGAAGCCTGGGCGTACTCCTCCTCCTGATGTTGGTCGATGCGGGCGGAGGCCAGTATCTGCCCCCCTTCCTCGTACACAAACAGGGTGCCGGCGGCCAAGGCGTCCCGGGCGGTCTGCTCGGTGGGGTACAAACCCCGCTTCCAGCCGGTGGTGGTGTTGCCCAGTTCCTCCTGCTGGTGAATGTCCGCATAGATGGCTGCCACCTGGGGAATGTCTGCAAGGGTTGCCAATCGAATCATGGTGCCTCCCGCGCGGCGCGCGCCGCGTCTATCATCGTTCATAGAAAAGTTGAATGGCTGAAAGTGTCAGTTCCGCCACCTGGTCTCGTTGCAGAATTATCTAAGCAGCACAAGGCGGCAGGCGGATAATGGAATCGCTCATCACAGGGGGCAAAACCCTGCCAAACCGCAGGTTCCTCCCTGCTTGCCGGCACGGCAAACAGGCGTTACTCCGGCCTGTCCAGCCGGATTTCCTCCTCTTCCGTCACGGGGAATGCTTCCCCGGTTTTCAGGGCATACAGCCAGGCTTCCTGAATGGGCTGGTCCGTCAAGGCGCGCAGGGCGCGCATGTACCAGCGCATCTGATCCCGGTAGCGGGGCAGTATGGCGGCGGTGTCCCAGTCGGTCTTGTAGTCCAGCAGCACCCAGCCATTTTCCTCCAGGAAGCAGCAGTCCAGCACGCCCTGCAGCAGCACGTCCTCCGCCTTCAGGGTAAAAGCCCATTCCCGGCGGATGGTGCCGGATCGCAGCAGGCGCTTGCCCAGGGGGCTTTCCAGAAAGCGGGTCAGCATGGTGATTTCCAGGCTGTCCCTCTCCTTTTGCAGCAGCAGGCCTTGCTGCGCCATCCGGTCGGCCTGTTCTTCAATCCGAGCGCGAAGGGCTGCGCCATCCAACTGCCGCAGGCTGTCCAAATCCAGCACGCTTAAGGCCTTGTGGGCAATGGAGCCCCGGTCGGCGGCGCTGAGCGCCTGGCTGTCCCCCAGCTGGGGGCGGGGCATGGGGGGCATTTCCCGCGCCAGGGCCTGGCGCTTGATGTCGGGGGTTTCCTCCTCGTCCTGTTGGGCGCTCTGCTTGATTAGGGCGGTTACCGATGTTTTCAGCAGGCCGCCGCCCATGTCCAAGGGGCGTATCATGCGCAGCAGTTCCTCCTGGGGCGCCTTGTAGGCGGGTGGATGGAAGGCCGCCTCCGGCTGGGAAAGGGGGGCGGTCAGGGTATCAGCGGGGTGCCAATGCAATTGCCATACAGCGCCCCGATGCCCGGTATAAGCTCTGTCCAGGCCGTCCTTGAGCCCCTCCCACAGGCTGTTGCCCACCCAGTCCAGCATGCTGGAAGCGGTGCCGGCGGCATAGTCCCCCGCGGGGGTCTGCCAGAAAGCGCGGGCGGACTTCATGCTGCGGGGGGTGCCCAGCAGAATCAGCCTCTCCTTGGCGCGGGTCATGGCCACATAGAGCAGGCGGGCTTCCTCGCTGCGGGTTTCCCGCTTCTTTTTTTCCTTCATGGCGCGCTGGGCATAGGTGCGGCTGAGGACGCGCTTTTTTACATCCACATAGGGCAGGGCAAAGCCCGCCTGGGCGTCCAGCGCCAACTGGTCTCCCTTGTCGTCAAAGCGGAAGCTTTTGCCAAGGCCGGCCAGAAACACAAGGGGGAACTCCAGCCCCTTGGATTTGTGGATGGTCATGATGCGCACGGCGTTGTCGTTTTCCCCCAGAGCCATGGCGCTTTCCTTGTTGGCGGCCTTGGCGCTGTCCACATGGGACAAAAAGGTGTCCAGCGTCCAGGGGATGGGGCTGCCCTTGGCTTTTTCGCACAGCAGGCGCAGGTTAGCGCGGCGCTGCTCGCCCCCGGGCAAGGCCCCGGCGCGGGCGTAGAGGCCGGTATCCTCCACCAGGAAGCGCATAAACAGGTCAAAAGGCATATGGCGGGAGAGGAAGCGCCAACGGGCAAGGCGGTCGTGGGCCTCTTCGACGGCGGGGTCCTCCTTCAAGCTGTCAAAAGCCTGCCAGAAGGGCAGGCGCCTGTCCCGGGCCTGTTTTCGGATGTAGGCAAGGCCCAGGGGGCCAAAGTCAAAACAGGGGCAGGAGAGGGCGGACAGCAGGCGCACATCGTCCAGCGGGTTGTCCAGTACCTTAAGGATGTTGAGGATGTCGTTGATTTCGGGCATCTCGTAGTACTGCATGTCCGCGTCGTTGTACACGGGGATGCCCGCGTCATTGAGGACGGAGGCCATGATGTCCCCATGGCTGGCGGCGGAGCGCAGCAGAATGACCATGTCCCGGTACTGCAAAGTGCCCTCGCCCCCGGGGGTGCCCGCCAGGGCGTGGATGCGCCGGGCGATGACGGCGGCCTCAAACTGGGCGGGGCGGCTGAGCTCCTCGCTTTCGGAGATGTCGGCGGTTTCCTCTTCACTATTGTCCTCTTCCGGGGGCTCAACGTCCTCTTCTTCTAGTAGGCTGCTGCCCTCCCGGGTGATGATATGCAGCTCCACCTCCGGGCCCCTTTCCCCTTCGCGGCCGGGGTTTAGCTGGGCCTTGCTGTCGTAGTCGATTTCGGTGACGCGGCTGCGCATGGTGTTGTCAAACACCTCGTTCACCGCCTCCAGGATGTTGGGGCGGGAGCGGAAGTTTTCACTGAGGAGGATGATGCGCTCGGGTGCCTTAGGCCCTTCCTCAAAACGCAGGTACTTGCTGAGGAAGAGGGTGGGGTCCGCCAGACGGAAGCGGTAGATGCTCTGCTTGACATCGCCCACCATGAACAGGTCGTTGCCCAGGTGGATGTTGGCGATGATGGCCTCCTGGGTGCGGGAAATGTCCTGATACTCGTCCACAAAGAGGGAATCAAACTGCCCGGCCACATCCCGGGCGACTTCCGGGTTGGAGAGAGCCTGCAGGGTCTGGTGCTCCAGGTCGTTGTAGTCCCACAGGGCGCGCTGGGCTTTGTGGGCCTGGTAGCGGTGGTGGACATCCCGCGTAAGGGCGGCCAGCCCCCGCTGGGCGGGCAGGGTGCGCGCCATGCCCTGAGCCCAGAGGGTCAGCTGCTCCTCATTGGCGGGAATCAGCTTGGCCACATCGGCGATACAGGCCTTGATTTTCTTGCGCAGCTCCTGGAACGCTTCCTTTTGCTCGGGGTTTTCCTCGGGGGGCGCTTTCTTGCGGCTTAAAGGCGAGGGGGTGTAGGCATGGGCGCCGGGCAGAAAATCGCTGGTTTCCAGGGCTTTTATGAGCTCCAGCACCGCCGCCTTGTCCTGGGCGTTGTTGTCCAGGTAGCGAGCAGGGCCGTCGGGGGCCAGGGCGATGGCCTCGCAGGCGGAAGCGTACTGCAAAGCCCCTTCCAGTTTGAGCATGGCAGCGTCCTTCATCACCTGGTACATGGGATGGCGGCGCAGACCGTTGGCGTCGGGGGTGGTGAGCACGCTGTCCAGCCAGCCCCAGGGATCCGCCTGGCTCATGAGGAAGCGGTAGAGCTCCTTGGCGATGCTGGCGATGCTTTCCTCGGGGAACTGGTCGATGAGGGCCTGGGCATCCTCGTTGGGTGCCAGGTAAAAATCGTCCAGGGCTTCGTCCAGGGCGCGGTCCCACAGCGTCGCGGTGATGCTTTCGTCCGCCACGCGGGAGAGGGGGTCGGTGCCCGCCTCCTGGAAATGCCTGCGCAGCACGGTGGAGCAAAAGGTGTGCAGGGTGCTGATGTGGGCCTGCCCCAGGCGGTCGTATTCCGCGCGCAGATGGGCGGATGCCTCCATTTCCTTTTCCAGGGCGGTGGTGAGGCGGTCGCGCATTTCCCCGGCGGCGGCGCGGGTGAAGGTGACAATCAGCATGCGCTCCAGGGTTGCCCCTTTGCGTAAAAGGGCCATGATCCGCTCGATCATCACGGTGGTTTTGCCGGAACCCGCCGCCGCGCTGACCAGGATGTCCCGGCTGTCGGCCAGGATGGCAGCCTGCTGGGCGTCAGTCCATTTGGGCATGAAAATCTCCTTTGTAGTTGAAAGGAATAATTATCAGATAGAAATTCTTGTGAAGGGATTCCAAAGGGACGGAATGAGCCGCCGCCAGTGGCGGATGAAGGCGAATGGAAGTCCAATGAAGCAAGGAGTAAGCCGACAAAGCGAAAGCGAAGGAAGGCTTACGACTATGCTGAATTGTGGTAGAAGTCCCTTTGGTGGGGTATGGGGCTCGTCGGAATACCCTTTGCTTCCTTTCCCGCAGGCAAAGCCTGCGGGAGGCGTTCGCGCCGGGATTCCTCCTCTCAAACGCAAGCGGGCTTGCGTTTGTGTCGGTACCCAGCTTGCCGCCGTGCCCCAACAATCGAAAGCCTGCTTTCGATTGAAAGGAGCCGTCCCGAAGTGCATGCCTCCGATATGCTTGCATATCGGAAAAGGAACGGAGGGCACGGTGACGCAACAGCGAAGCGTCTTTTTGCGGCTGACAGAGTCAGCTGTAGGGATAGCTTCAATCTGCATAATCCAAGGGTAGCAGTAATTACTCGCCCCCAAAATGTTTCACGTGAAACATTCCAAAAATCAGGCATCTAGTTACTGCCTTGCTGCACCGGAAGCCCCACCCCTCAAAGCACCAGCCGGTACACCAGGAAGAACATCCCCGCCAGAAATAACCCGGTAAACAGATACCGGTCATTCATGGCCAGCGCTTTGGGCAGGAAAATATCAAACCCCCGCCTTGTGTCCCGGGTCAGGTTTCTCGCCATGCCCGTCAGGGGATAGCGCCAGCCGTTGGCGGTCTGCACGATACCCTGGGCGGCGGCCAGCACGGCGGCGCCGATGGTCAGGGCGGTAACCTGGTCGGTGATGCCCGCGTACAGGATGTAGAGGAGCAGCGCCGCGAAGAACACCCACAGCAGGGTGTGGAATACCTTGATGTATAGCAGAGCCTTGCTTTTTTTGACGGCCATATGGTTCCTTTCCTTATTCGCCCTGGAGCTGGCCGGGCAGGATGAGTTTTTCACGGTAGGGATAGGGGGCGTCAAAGCGCTCCGCCTGGGCGGGGGAGGCTTCGTAAAACGCCGGCGCGTGGAACGCGCCCCGCACGCCCGACAGCGCGCCCGGGCGCAGCTCCTTCACCATGAAGGCGTCCATGTTGTGGCCCTGGGCGGTGGTGATGCCGTAGAGCTTGCAGGGCACAAAGCCGAAGCGGCTGTAATAGCCGGGATCCCCAAAAATGATGACGGCGGGGTAGCCCGCCTCGGTGGCCAGGGAAAGGGTTTTCTCAATCAGAAGGGTGCCGATGCCCTGTCCCTGGGCCTGGGGCAGCACGGTGACAGGGCCGAACATGGGTACTTTGACTGCGCCATGGGCGCCCCGCACCTGCCCCATGCAGTACCAGATGCCGCCCAGCAGCTTGTCCCCCTTTTCCGCCACGCGGCTGAGGCCGGGCAGGAAGGAAGTATCCTCCCGCATCAGGTGCAGCACATAATGCTCGGTGCAGCCGGGGGCGTACTTGTTCCAGAAGGCGCGGCGGGTCATGTCCTCCATGGTGTGATAGTCCTCCGGGGTTTCAGGCCGCAGGTGAACCCCCCGCAGAAAGCCCAGTATCTTGCTGGGCGGCTTGGAGGTGTCAAAGCGCTGCACATCCGCCCGCTCCCCGTCGGAGTAAACCATGCCCTGTACGCCGCGGTAGCTCTCCGCGCCGCTGCCCGCGTAGCGGGCGACGGCCTTCTTCCAAAAGGAAGCCGCCAGGGCGTTGCCCGGGTGCCATTTAAACTGCCAGGGCCCCCGGAAGGTTTCCAGGATATCGTCGATGGCGCGCTGGCCCAGGCCGCCCTTGCGGTACTCGGGCAGGATATAGAAATCCGCGATGGAAAAATCATCGCCGTCATCCAGGTAGGAATGGCGCTGCACCAGGGCAAAGCCCGCGATATGTCCCCTTGTGAGGATAAAAAAGGGCCAGCGGCTGTCGGAATGGAACCAGGCATCCAGCCCGTCCGTATCCGGCGATACCGCCGCCCCGATCTCTTTTTTATAGGCCGTCATCAGTTTGCGCAGCGTCCCCTGACGGGAGGAGACGGCTTTTACCAGGTTGTACCAGAAGAGTGTTTCACGTGAAACATTTCCAATCTCGCCTGCCATGCTGTTTGTTCCTTCCGCTTCTTTCCCCATATTATATCAGCGAGGCGGGGGATGTTCAAGGCGGAATGCCAGCCCGGACCATGGCAGCCGCGGAGGAAAAAGTTATCCACATATCGGATGGGATAACCTGTTGACGGGGGTTTATGAATGGAGTTATGCACATTGTGCACAGGTTATCCACACAAACAGCCGTTCTGTGGAGAGTATTTCCGGTAACGGAGGAAGTCAGGCGGATTCATCCGGGAGGCATGGTAGGCTGTCTGTCAAGGGGAACAGAGCAACGAGACAAGGCGTCGGAAAGCCCGACATTGGGGGCCCTGACGTCTACAAGAAAGGGGGATAAATCGGCGGATGGCGAACATCCTGCAGGTGCCTGGCAAACATTTCAACAGGGCGTACGCGCCTTGCGCACAGGCGATGGAGCGGTACCAACTGTTCTACGGCGGCGCGGGCAGCGGCAAGAGCGCCTTTGTGGCCAGCCGGGTGGCGGTGGACGCCCTGATTGGGCGCAATACCCTGGTGGTGCGCCAGGTGGCCGACCGCATCCGCAACAGCTGCTACAACGAAATCATCAAAGCCATCCGCCGCATGGGCATCGGGCATCTGTTCGTGTTCCGTCTGGACAGCATCACCTGCGCCTGCTCGGGCGCGCAGATTTTATTCAGCGGCCTGGACGACGCGGAGAAGGTGAAGTCCGTCACCCCCGCCCAGGGGGTGCTGACCGATATCTGGATGGAGGAGGCCACGGAAATCGCCTGGGAATCCTTCCGCCAGCTGGACAAGCGCCTGCGGGGGGAGAGCCCCTTTGCCAAGCGCGTCACCATGACGTTCAACCCCTGCAACCGCCTGCACTGGCTGTACAAGCATTTCTTTCAGGGTAAGGACGTCCCCGTGACCCTGCACCGGACGGGGGATACCCTGTACCTGCGCACCACCTACCGGGACAACGCCTTCCTGTCCCAGGACGACCGGGACGCCCTGGAAAAGGAGCGGGATGCCTTCCAGTACGCGGTGTACACCAAGGGCGAGTGGGGCAAAACGGGGGATCAGGTGCTGGAGAACTGGCGCAGGGAGGACTTGTCCCGCTTGAGCGTTCCCCCTTCCCGCCTGCGCCTGGGGCTGGACTTCGGTTTCACCCTGGACCCCAGCGCTGCCATCAAGGCGGCCTACGACCGGCAGAGCAAGACCATCTATGTATTGGAGGAACTGGTGCTTCACGGGGCGACTAATGATGTGCTGGCGGCAGAGCTTAAGCCCTTTGCCAAGGGGCAGTATGTGCTGTGCGACAGCGCCGAGCCCAAGTCCATCGCCGAGCTGCGCCTGCACGGCATCCACGCCCGGGGCGCCAAGAAGGGGCGGGACAGCCTGTGGCATTCCATCCAGTGGCTCAGGCAGCATACCATCCTGGTGGATCCCCGGTGCGAAAACTTCCTGCGGGAAATCGAGGGCTGGTCTTTCCAGAAAAGCCCCTCAGGGGAGAATACCCTTTTGCCCCGCCCCGGCGACGACCACCTGCTGGATGCCCTGCGCTACGCCCTGAGCGAAGACATGGCGCCCCGGATGGCCATCCGCTACACGGGCGCCTAAATGGGTCAAGGGACGAAGTCCCTTGTCAGGGGCGCGGCCTTTGTCTTGGAGAACGAGAGGGC
>CALCQO010000039.1 GCA_937894675.1 uncultured Clostridia bacterium | reverse complement strand
GGTAAATTTTCGTGTGGGCATACCCGATGGCGGCGTTTGCCCCCGCCTTGAACGGACGGGTGGGCAGAGGCCCTTTGAGATGCGCCCGCTGGGATTTTACCTCTTGCTCAAACCGAAGGTGGCGCTTTACCTTACCCTGCTCGGTGTCAAAGGTCTTTTCCAGCCGGAGCTTTTTGCGGGTGGGCAGTTTTTTCTTTGCCGCCGCCAGCTTCTCCGCAGAATGCTCTGCTTTCAGGCGGGATCTTTCCAACCGCTTGTTGGGCTTGCCTGCAGGCCCCGCCCCCGCATCCTTCGGCGGCGGGAGTTCCTCCTTGCCGAACTGAAGCCGTGTGGGTTTGGGAGGTTGTGCATCAAAGGTACTGTCCGAATGAGAATCGGGAGCAGGTGTGCCTTGACGGTCAGTACCGCTGACAGCCTCTGTCGGTTGCTCCTCTATGAATTTCCGCGCATACCCTGTGCTACGCTGATTTGGCTTTGCGCCTGTGGGAGAAGTCGATGCGGATGCGTCAAACAGCAGCCGACCGGGCCGTTCCGCCCCAGCAATCGTGTCCGAAATACCGTCCCCAGTCGGGGTGGGCAGCTCACCGGGGGGCAAGTTATTGGATGTTCGCCCAGCCAGAGGAACGGAAAGCGTAACCTGAAACGGCGGGACGTCCGATATGGGCGCATTGTCCGCAGCCTGCGCGGGCGAATCCCTCCCGCCCTGTGTGTCCGTTTGAAATTGCCGCTGATAGCGTGAACCGTGCTGGCGGGAATGGTGGGCTTGTTCTCCGCTCCGCTGTGAAACAGCAGACTCTGCAGGCAAGACTTTGGCGGCAGCATCAAGAGAATGGGAAGTCTCCGCTGCGGTGCGCGCAGTATCTCGATCGTGGTAATCGGATTCTATCTGGTGAATGTCCTGCGAAGCATCCGTCTGCGGCTGTTCCGTGCGGGGAATAGCCTCCTCCCGTGTGAAAGCCTGCGGTCTGCGCTGAGATCGGCCGCCGCGCTCAGAATCAGGAGCGGGCTCTCTTCTGCCCGCCGCATCGTCCGTGAGCCGGTCCCGCAGCTTGAAATCCTGCGTCCGCTGGCTGATCCGGCTCTCCTCGCCGGTGGCGGCGTTGCGCTCCACCAAACCGTCGCGGGTCATTTTGTGGGTCTTTTTATCCCTGGATTTGAATCGTTCATCATGTGACAATCTCTATTTCACCTCCTCCGAAAAGGCAGGGCGGCATCCCGCCGCCCTGCCCAAAATATACTCACGCTGCCACTTCCGAGGGGCGAGTCGTGAGTAACGAATACAGCTCGGTATCCTTGGGGAAACGATCCACAAAGGGGATGATGACATTCCCGTAGAACAGCAGCCCTTCGCCCGGCCCACTGTGTGTGACATACGAAAGCTGGTGGTTGGAGATGCCGAGCTGCTTGGCTAAAATCTGCCGGTCGCCCGCCGCCTGGTTGAGCATATACACAAAATCTGAGTTTTCAAAGATGTTTTCCACCTCTTTAGAGGTGAGGAAATCCTTGACATTCTGAGTCAAACCACTTGGAATCCCGCCCCATTTTCTAAAACGTTTCCAAATTTCAACCGTGTAGGCCGCGGTTTGCTCTTCTTTGAGCAACAGGTGCATCTCATCGATGTAAAACCATGTGGTCTTGTGTGCGGCGCGGTTGACGGTGACACGGTTCCACACCGAATCCTGCAAAATGAGCATGGCGATCTTTTTCAAGCCCTTTCCAAGCTCCTTGATGTCGTAACAGACCAGGCGGTTCTGGATGTCCACATCGGTGCGGTGGTTAAAAATGTTGAGGGAACCGGTCACATAGATTTCCAGTGCGGTGGCGATGCGCTGGGCTTCCGCCTCAGACTGCGCCCGGAGTAGATTGTATAAATCCTCCAAAATAGGCATCCGCTCCGGCGCGGGATCGGCGAGGTAATCGCGGTAGACAAGGCGAGTACAGCGGTCGATGATCGTCCGTTCCACCGGCTGAAGCCCCTCTTTGCCGCCGATAATCAACTCGCAGAGGGAGAGAATGAAATCACTCTTCAAAGTAAGGGGGTCTTCTTCCTCGCTGTAATCGGGGTTGATATCCAGCGGATTGATATGGTGCGGGGATACCGGCGAGAGCCGGATGACCTGCCCGCCCAGCCGCTCCACGATGGGAAAATATTCTGCCTCGGGATCTGATATAATGATGTCGTCCTCCGTCAACAGGAATACGTTCACGATTTCCCGCTTTGCCGAGAAGGATTTGCCAGAGCCGGGCGTGCCTAAGAACAGGCCGTTGGGGTTCTTTAGCAGCTTGCGATCCGCCATGATGAGGTTACTGCTGAGGGCGTTGAGACCGTAATATAAAGCCTCGCCCTGCTGAAACAATTCCTGTGTGGTGAACGGCACGAAGATGGCAGTACTGCTGGTGGTTAGCCCACGCTGAATCTCAATCTGGTTATTCCCCAGCGGCAGAGAGGACATAAGCCCCTGCTCCTGCTGCCAGTCGAGTCGTTTTAAGGCGCAGTTGTATTTCTGCGCTACGCCAGCGGCGGCAAAGACGCTGTTCTCCAGCCGTTGCCGTTTGGTGGCGGTGTTCATGACCAGCACGGTGACGAGGAACATCCGCTCGTTGCGGGATTGGAGATCGGCCAAAAGGTGCTTGGCCTCCTCGCCGTAGGTGATGAGGTCGGGCGGCAGGATATCCATGTCGTAGCCCGACCGCACCGCTTTCTTGTTTTCCTCGATTTTCATCTTGTCAAGGTCGGACAGCTTGCGCTTGATGGTCTTGATGGCCTCCGCTTGGTCGATGGAGCGGATATGAAGATTGACCGTCACGGCATCGTCCAAATCGAGGAAATCAGCCAAAAGCCGGTCAGTCAGCTCCGGGGCGAGAATCTGCACAAAACTGACCGCACCGATATGACCGTCCATGCGGAAGGTGCGTCCGTCTCGGA
This sequence comes from uncultured Clostridia bacterium, assembly GCA_937894675.1. Classification (GTDB taxonomy): domain Bacteria; phylum Bacillota; class Clostridia; order Christensenellales; family Aristaeellaceae; genus DTU024. Next base: position 1,291 of record CALCQO010000039.1, on the reverse strand, counting down.
AGTCGAAACCAGAAGGGGCGATGGCATCCTTGGTACTGTTGCCGGTTTTGGCGATGTCCCGCCAATCGAAACGAAACTTCTCCTGCCCATCCGGATGGAACTGCCCGTGCAGCACCTCCAGCCGCTCCAGCCCAGTCAGAGGGCGGGCGGTGACGCCCAGCGTTTTGAAGCCCGCGAGGATGTCCATCTCAATGCGCTCCAGCCGAGGTCTTGCGGCTTTTAGATTGTCAGCCTCGATGCCGAAAGTCACATACTTGGATTTCACAAGACCGTTGTTGCCTTTGGCAAGCTGATTTTTCAGCATACCGGCGTACTCCCGGCGAATGGAATTAAAGTCATCGTCACGGTCGGGGATATCGATGGACTGCTGGAACTCCCGGATGTTGGCTCGGCGGTTGATGAAGCTGAGCTGCACCGAAATGGAGCTGTCAAAATAGTTGAGGAAATCGCAGTAGTTTTCAAAAATCTGCGTCTTATCCTCATTTTGGGCGAGCTGGTAGTTGATGTCCTGAAACTCCACGGTCTTGGTAAACAGCCTGTCATTGACCCGGCAGACACCGTCCCGGTACATTTCCCGATAGGGGATGCTCTGCTGAACGGTCTGCGGGGGCTTGCCGCCCAGCAGCTTATCTAAAATGCCGCCCGCTTTGGATGCGGGCGGCGAGGGGTTCCCTTTTTTGGTGCAAAGCCCGGTCTTATTGCGCCCGGCGTTTTTTGCGGCCATACTCGGCCGTTTTTCCTGCTGTGCTTGCTGTTTTGTCTTGGTGGACAAGGGCTTTTCCCTCCTTTTCAATGTAGTGGTAGAGGTTTTCGGTCTTATACGGACGGGTACCCGGCCAGATCTTCGCCCGTAGGATGTTGCGGGCAACCTTCTCGGCGGGCTGACCGTCCTTCTCGTACATGGCAAAGAAGAAAAAAGGCAACATCAGCCCGATCATCAGGATGACCGCGGCATCGTTGCCGATGGTGGTGCGGGTGAGCAGATATGTCGGGATACCGATGGCTCCTGCAATGGAAAAACAAATAAGCTGGCGTTTGGTGAGGTTGAGGGCCACCTTGGTCTTAACTCTTGTCAAATCCTTGGGTACGGGTACGAAGGGCATGTTTTCACCACCTCCTGTTTACGTGCCCGGAATAGCGGCCTATTGGCATCACCATTCCCGCTCTTTTTGATGTGCTATACATACGCTATCCTTGCGGCGCAACGGCGATCCTGACCGTCATGCCATATAAAAGGCTCTCTGCTCGTTCCCAGGCATACCCGAACCGGCCTTGCATGGAATAGCCTGCC
>CALCQO010000038.1 GCA_937894675.1 uncultured Clostridia bacterium | reverse complement strand
GGCCATGGCCATTGTGCTGCTGTTTGCCATGCTTTACACGGCCTATGGCCAGCTGCCCGACATGAACGGCATCCTTTATGGCATCAAGCCGGTCATCCTGGCCATTATCGTGCAGGCGCTTTACCGCCTGGGCAAATCAGTACTCAAGAATGCGGCCAGCCTGGCGCTGGGCATCCTGGCGGCAGCCCTGTCCCTGATGGGGGTGCGGGAGATACCCATCCTGCTGGCCATGGGTTTGGCGGTGATGCTGGCGAAAAACCGGCACAAGCTGATGGGCAAAACCTATTCTGTCAGCTTCCTGCCCCTGGGACTATTAGCCAACGGGCTGCCCGTTGCCCCGCCTATGGGGCTCTCCAGCCTTTTTTTCACATTTCTGAAGATTGGCTCGGTGCTTTACGGCAGCGGGTATGTGCTGATCGCCTTTCTGGAAACGGAGTTCGTCCACCGCCTGGGCGTGCTCAGCGCCCAACAGCTGCTGGACGCGGTGGCAGTGGGGCAGTTCACCCCGGGGCCTGTGTTCACCACCGCAACCTTTGTGGGGTATATGATTCAGGGGCTGCCCGGCGCGCTGGCATCCACCCTGGGCATCTTTCTGCCTTCTTTCCTCCTGGTGCTGCTGCTGCATTCCCTGCTGCCAAAAATGCGCGCCTCCGCCTGGATTTCCGGCGCGCTGGACGGCGTAAACATCGCGTCCCTGGGGTTTATGGCGGCTGTCAGCGTCAAACTGGGGGCGGCTGCCGTAACGGACGGATGGACCATCGCGCTGTTCCTTGCCTCCTTCTTTGTGCTGATGAAGGTGAAACTCAATTCCGCCTGGCTGATACTGTCTGGGGGGATCTTTGGCTGGCTGATTACCACCCTGTTTTAATCCAGGCGCCACCCATTGTCGCCGTGATAAACCATCTGTCTTGTCATGCCGCCGTCGATAACAATGTTCTCCCCGGTGATAAATCCCGCCTTGTCACTGCACAGGTACAGCACCATCTGGGCGATATCCTCCGGCACCCCCACCCTGCCTGCCGGGTGCTGGCTGGCGTCGCTGCCGGAAAACTCGCCGCCGGTGGTATCAATCCAGCCGGGGGAGATGCTGTTCACACGTACTTTGCCTGCTAAGCTGACAGCCAGCGCATGGGTCAGCGCGGCGATACCCCCCTTGGCAGCGGTGTAGCTTTCTGTCTGGGGCTGGCTCATCCTGTCTCGGCTGGAGGACAGGTTCACGATGGCCGCGCCTGTGGAATAATAGGGCAGAAACAGCTTTGTCAGGTAAAAGGGGGTGGTTACCCCCACCGCCAGCGCCTGCTGAAACTCCTCATACCCGCAGGCATCGATACCCCGCATGGCAGGCGGGGCGTTGTTGATGAGATAATCCACCCGCCCGTATTGCTGAATCACCTTGTTAGCGAATTGTTCCAAGGTGTCCTTGCTGGCAATATCGCCGACAAAATACTCATTCTGCGCTGTGTCGATAACGCACACAAAAGCGCCTTCCCTGCGGAAAGCCTCCGCGATTGCCTTGCCGATGCCCCCCGCGCCGCCGGTTATCACTGCCACCTTATCCTTCACCGCTTACTCACCCGCTTTCTTCTTCGCGCTGCGCATCGCCCGAAGCTGCTTCAGGCTGGTATCTTCCGACAGCGACCTGTACCTTGCGCTATCCCTGGCCACCAGGGCAATTTTTCCATCCCTGTCGTGGTGAATGCCCCACCCATACCGCTTGGTCAGCGGCGAAGCCCGGAAACAGGGCTGCCCCGCGCTGTAAAACGCCTCCCGGCTCAATCCCTTGTGCTGTCCGTTCACCGCGTACAGCACATCATCGGATGTGTACTCATAATCATGCCCGGATAGCATTTCCCACGCCCGCCTGGCGGCGGTCTTGGGCTCCTTCTCCGGCGGTACAACGCCAGTACTTTCCGGGCAATCCTCCGCAATCTGGATGAATGTATCAAAATAATTGGTGCTATGCATAGGAAGAGCTCCTTTAAACTTTGTGTTACCCTATTTTACCACGGATGCGGGCGGTATTGCGCCTTTCGGAAGATTTCATACAAAAAAGCCCTTGATTCCTCAAGGGCTTTGCGCAATGTGGTGGTGCTTACTGGACTCGAACCAGTGACCCCATCGATGTGAACGATGTGCTCTACCAACTGAGCCAAAGCACCGCATCACGGCGAAGTATAAAATAGCATATTTTGCCGGGGGCGTCAAGGGGAATCTTGAAGAACGGGAAAACAGGAGGCGATGCGCGAAAAATTGTGGTATCTTGAAGAATAAAAGGAAGAACACGCGTCCATACCAGTAGAGGGAGGTGAAGCCAGTGGCCGCTGTCTTGGTACCGGGCAGAAACGCGGAGGAAGAAATCGCCCGCCTGATGCGGGAGCAGGGCGGATACATTCTGCGGCTGTGCTTTGTGAACCTCAGGGATCGGGGGCTGGCTGAGGAAGCCGCCCAGGATACCTTTGTCAAGGCATACAAGGGCTGGCAAAGCTTCCGGGGGGACAGCAGCGAAAAAACCTGGCTCAGCCGCATCGCGGTGAACACCTGCCAGGATTACCGCCGCCGCAACTGGTTCCGGGTGCTCAAAGCCCAGGTTTCCCTCCAGGATGTGCCAGAGGCGTCCGTACCTTTTGAAGAGAGGGACGATACCCTGACCCTGGCAGTGATGAACCTGCCCAGGCGTTACCGGGAGGTAATCCTGCTGCACTACTATCAAGGCTTGCCGGCGGCTGACATCGCCGAAATCCTGAACCTGACCGCCTCGGGGGTATACACCCGCTTGCGGCGGGGGCAGGCGATGCTTAAACCTGCGCTGGAAAGGTGGTATCTGGATGAAACATGAAATTCAAGACGCGCTGAACCGCCGCCTTTCCGGTTTCCATATGGACGAAGAACAGATACACCGCGTCCTAAGAACCGCGAGAGGAGAAAAACCTGTGAAAAAGAAAATATCGGCCGGTCTGGTATTGGCCATTGTATTGATATTGCTTACCGTCCTTGCCGTGGCGGCGGAAATCAGCGGCAATGTGCTCAGCGACATGTACCAGCGGTATTTCGGGGTGCAAATCAGCCCCGAAGGGCAGAGCCTGCTGCGGCGTGAAAAACCGGTGGCTGCCATCGACTTCAAGGAAGCGACGCTGGTAATCGAGCAGGCGGTGGCGGACGAGAATCAGCTGCTGGTTACCGCTACCGTGCTGCCCAAGGAAAAATCCAATATCCTGCTGGCCATGGAGCCCACCCAGCCGGAAGACGCCATGCAAATCAATGGCTCCATCCATCCGGCAGAGACCTACCAACAGGCCATGGAGCGCACCGGCGCTGTGATGAAGGCCGTCTCCCTGGACTTTCAGGTGGAGGGCATGGAAACCCCCGGCGGCCATGCCTTTGAAAACCTGGACGAGCAGGGCCGCCTGCGCATGGTGTTTGGGGCCGACTATGCCCTGCAGCCGGGCACCATCCAGGTTACTGTCCATGCCATCATGTTTGAGCCGGGGGAGGGTGTCGCCAACCCCGAGACCCATTCCATCACCATGCCGGTTCAGGTGGCCAAACTAATAGAGAAGACCGTCAAGGTGGATGCCTTGATTCCCGGTTCCAAAATCCGGGTGGAAGAAATCATCCTGCGCAAATCGCCCTTTACCATGTATTACCAAACCACCTACCGCTATGATGAAAAAATGGAGGACAGCCTGATGAACCCTCTGGTTCCCCCTCGCATTACCTATGTAGGCAGAAATGGCCATTGGATTGATAGCGGCGTGGGTTCGGGCAGCACCCGGAAGAAGGACGGCGCGTTTGTTGTGTCCGGCACCCTCAACCTGCAGGATTTCCCGGAGGAACTCTGGCTGGAGGTGGAGGGCACCGAGCCCAACACCTGGCATGGCCAGCTGGGCGTGCACCTTAGCCCTGCTGACGAGTAAGAAACCATAGAAGCATTAGCACTTGCCCCTCCCGAAAAGGAGGGGTATGCTGTTATTGTGAGAAAAAACTTGAAATGTTGAAACACTTTGCTTTCGCTGTTCGTTTCTATGGTATCAACTGAAAGGAGTATCAGCGGGATGGTCGCGATGCTGTACGCGTGGTTTTACCAGGAAATCCTTGGCTACCTGCTCTCTCTTTCAGGGGATCGGCCTCTATCTGAGGATATAACCCAGGATACCTTTCTGCGCGCGCTGCGAAACGCCGACACCCTGCAGGACATGGCGAAACCAGCCTGCCGCGCCTGGCTGTACAAAACAGCGCGCAACCTGTTTATCGATAGCATGCGCAGGAAAAAGCTAGAAAACGGCTGCCTGCCTTCCGCTGATGGGTATGAGGAAGACTTTACCGCCATTGAGGTGCGGGAGGCATTGGCGGCGCTGTCTGAAGAGGACAGAGAATTGTTCAGCCTGCGGTACCTGCAAGGGTGGAACGCCGCGGAAATTGGCGGGATGTTCGGCCTGCCGGCGGCGACAGTCCGAACCAGATTGCTGCGCGCGCGGATGACATTGAAAAAAGCGTTCGCTGAAGAAACGAGACAGGAGGAGAACCATGGAAAAGTACAGGAAGAATAAACGAAGCGGCGTGCGCTGGGTATATCAGCGCCCGGTGTGGAGCAACTGTGTGTGCGGAAAAACACCATGTGTCTGCGGCCGCGCGGTGCCGGAAGCAAGGGATGGCAGGGCGGGACATGCGAATGCGCTCTTTCTGCCTGGCTCTGAGATATATTGACGTGAAGGAGAAAAATATGAAAAAGACACTTGAAATCAATGTCGCCCAGTGCGATATGCGCCATATAACCCCGGAGGTGGCCGGTCAGTACAAGCGCCTGGTCATCAACGCGGCTGCGGTACTGACATCGCCGGCGGCAGAGAGCGTTTTACAGGACATCTCTGTTACCATCAACGCGGCGGACATCCTTTCTGTCCCTGAGAACGCGGAGGTATCCATACATAATGGCAGCTATGTGCTCGATGGCGCTCAAGGAGCGCAAAAGCCCACTGTGCTTATGGTGAACGGCCGGCTGACGGTGGAGAAAAGCGCGGAACATTCTCTGCAAAATTACATAACCATCCGGGTCAATGGTCAGATACTGTATCCGGCGAGCCTGGCAGGCAAGCTTCCCATGCTGCAGGTGAACGGCAGAACCATAACTTATCCGGATGAGGCCATGCTGCTCAAAACCAATGCGGTGATTGACCGGATGTTTCTGCTACGGGCGAAGGAAGGGCTGTACTACGCGCCGCGCAGCGTAATCCTATCCGATGAACAGTTGGATGTTCAGACACTGAAACAAAAGGGAGTGTGTTTCCTTGCGCCTAAAATGTTCGTAGCGGAGGAATTGCTGGAGGATGTCCTGCCACTAATCGACGACACAGTGGACATATCCGTGATTCCCAAGGGGTTTGCCTACCTGCAGGGCAGCCAGGAACTGTCCCTGGAACTGCTGCGCACCAAGGGGCGGAAAATCTATGTGTCGGGGGATTTGCTTCTGCGGGAAGACGCGAAGGAAGCGTTGGCGCAGCTGGAGGGATGCCAAGTGCAGGGGAAGGTTTTGCTGCCCGAAGATCTGCTGGAGGCATTTCTTGCGCTGCGCCCTGTGTATGGCAGCGTCACAACCTATCAGGGAGTCCTGTATTATGAACTGGGGAACGCCGTGGCGGACGCGGCATCCCTGGCGCTGCATCCCAGTGGCGCCACCTATGCAGCCTGCGGGGTTGTCAGGTTGGGGGAAGATATTTCTGCCGATACCATCCTGAAAAAACTTCGGTTTATTGAGTGCGGCGTGATAGAATGCCATCCCACTCAGCAAAACGCGGTGAATTTCCGTGGGAAAGATATTGGACATGTGGATTCTTCCGGCGCTTGGACACAGAAGCACAGCCCTCAGGAGAGAGACGATGTACAGGTAATCAACGCGGCGAGCTACACGTTTTAAGGAATGGCGCCGCACTGATTTCATTCTGTTTTTACCTAAATTTTACAAAAATCCCCCAATTCGTGAAATTGGCGGCCAGAGTTTCAATTGCATGCCCCGGCGGATTGTTGTATACTCTTTTTAGTCCGAGGACAATCATACTGGACGAATACGCACAGCCTTCAGGCGAATTTACAGGAGGATTTATGGCAAACAGAAAGTCATTCAAAGTGCTGGCGCTGGCGCTGGCCGCCATTCTGCTGGTGGGCATGCTGCCCATGGCGCTGGCACAGGAAAAAACCAAGGTTACCATCTGGCACACCTTTACCGAAGGCCAGGAAGCCTACATCAACAAAGCGGTGGAGGAGTTCAATGCCTCCCAGGATAAGGTGACCGTGGAAGCGCTTACCCAGCCCTACTCCGGCTTCACCGATTCCGTGTACAATGCCGTCAACGAAGGCATTGGCCCCGATATCATCTTCAACTACGCTTCCGAAGCCGCCAAGTACATTGACGCCGGCCAGCTGGCCGACCTGTCCCAGTACATCTACGACGAGGAAATCGGCATCGAGGGCTTTGACGAGTCCCTCACCCAGGGCGTGATGAACGGCGAAGTGAAGGCGTTCTCCGACGGCATCATTCACTATCTGCCCGCCTACACCACCGGCCCCATCCTGTTCTACAACAAGACCCTGTTTGATGAGCTGGGCCTGCAGGTACCCACCACCTGGGAAGAGATGGAAGCGGTCTGCGCCGTCATCAAGGAAAAGAAGGATATCCCCGGTTTCGCCCTGGACTCCATGACTGACTTTGTGCAGATGCTCATCATGGAAACCCCCGGCGCCGGCTACATCGACACCGAGAACAAGGTTGTGCTCTTTGACACCCCCGAAGTGCGCGCCAAGATCCAGTGGATCGTGGACATGGTGGGCAAGGGCTACTTCACCATCAAGTCCTCGGGCAACTACTTCTCTGAGGATTTCAACGGCGGCACCATCGGCTCCTACATGGGCTCCTCCGCCGGCTACCCCTACATCACCCCCCAGGGCTTCGAGTTTGCCATGGCTGCCGTGCCCGCCGAAACCTGGTACCCCTCCTGGAACCGCGGCCCCATCGTGTTCTACTACAAGGATGACGCCCGCGCCGAAGCCGCCTACGAGTTTGTCAAGTACTTCATCTCCGCCGACGTGAACGCCGGCTGGGTGGAGGCTGTCATCGCCCTGGCCCCCTACACCTGGACCAAGGATACCGAAGCCTACAAAGCCTATGTCGCCCAGGATTCCCTGGCCATGCAGGCGCTGAAGGCTGTGGAAGCCAACCTGGATGTCGCTGGCTCTCTGCCCGCCGTTACCGGCGCCGCGGATGTGCGCAACTTCCTCAAGGCCGCTGTGGACAAGGCTGCCGCCGGCGAAATGACCGCCGATGACGCATGGACCGAGTGCGTCACCCTTTCCAACGCCGCCCTGCAGGGCAAATAAATCCATCCGGGGCTGCCGCGATTCGTTGCGGCAGCTCCCTTTTTTTATACAGACAATAAGGAAAGCGCAGGGGACAACATGCGGGTAGAAATGATTGGGCTTAGCAAGCACTTTGGAACAACCAAGGCGGTGAACGATTTTTCCGTTACCCTGGAAAGCGGGGAACTGGTATGCCTTCTGGGGCCTTCGGGCTGCGGCAAAAGTACGGTGCTCAATATGCTGGCGGGCATTTTGCCTGTGACCAGCGGCACCATTTTGTTCGACGGGGAGGATGTCACCAAGCTGCCCCCCGAACAACGCGGCATCGGCCTGGTATTCCAAAACTACGCCCTGTACCCGCATATGACGGTGCTGGGCAACATCATGTTCCCCCTGGAAATCCAGAATGTCCCCAAGGAGGAGCGTGTCCGCCGCGCCACCGAGATGGCGGATTTGGTTCACATGGAAAACCTGCTCAACCGCAAGCCCAAGCAGCTCTCCGGCGGCCAGCAGCAGCGCGTGGCCATTGCCCGGGCGCTGGTCAAGCAGCCCCGTCTGCTGCTGCTGGACGAGCCCCTTTCCAACCTGGACGCCCGGCTGCGCCTGGAAATGCGCGAGGAAATCCGCCGCATCCAGCAGCAGACCCGGGTAACCACCATCTTTGTCACCCACGACCAGGAGGAGGCTATGTCCATCTCCGACCATATCGTGCTGATGAAGGACGGGTATCTGCAGCAGCACGACAAGCCTCAGGAACTGTACAACGACCCGGTCAACCAGTTTGTGGCGGACTTTCTGGGAAATCCCCCCATCAACAACATCCCCGGCAAAGCCCAGGGCAGCCAATTTGTGATGGCGGACGGCACCGCTTTTGCCTGCCCCGGTATTGAAAAGGTGCCCGAGGGCACAGCGGTCAACCTGGCGGTGCGGGCGGAAAGTTTTGTGCTGGAAAGCGGCCCAGCCCCCGACCGCATGGCCTGCACGGTGGACAGCGTGTATCAGCTGGGCAAGGAGGAAATGGCGCTGGTTGTGTACGGCGGCACCCTGCTGCGCGCCTACCTGTCCTTCGACTATGGCCTCAAGCGCGGCGACGTGGTTCATCTGAGCCTGAAGGACAGAGGCGTGTTCCTGTTTGACATCGCGACCGGGGGGCGCTATCTATGACGCAGAAAAAGCCGGGGGTGGATTTGTTTCCCCGCCCCAAAAGGCGCATCGGCCTGAAGCGCATTCTGGTGCATATATGGATTTTTGCCGTGCTGGGCGCGTTGGTGCTGGGAGGCGGCATCTATGGCCGCGCCAAGCTTGACCAGAGGGCGCTGACCTACAAGCAGGACAGCCGCATCAACGCCCTGCACCAGCAGGGCATGGCAGCCATCCAGCAGATTATGGCAGAGGCTGCCCAAGACGAGGGTGCCCAGGGGGCCATCAACCAGGGTGCCACCACCAAGCGTCGGGGGCTGAAAAACACCATTACCGCCATGGTGCATGATGGGGCGGAGGACGCCGCCATTCTGGCGGCGGTATCTGACACCCTGATCAGCGCTGTGGAAACCCGTTTGTCCCCTGAGGATGTGGAAAGGGTGCGCGAGGCGGTTGCCGCCCATGCCCAGGAGGCCGGGCTGGAAGTATCCAAAGCGCTGCAGCAAAACATTGAAAGCCTGACCCTGTCCCAAATCCGCAAGGATCTGCCGGTAACTACCCCCAACTATCCTGTCATCTATTACAGCACCGCTTTGATTATCGCGGGGCTGGTCCTGCTGCTGCTGGCAGGCGTCCTTGCCTTTATCTGGCTGCGCTTTGATGAGGACGGCAAGGTAAAGGTAGCCGAGTTTCTGGAGCCCATGGACTATCTGTTGCCCTTCTTTGTGGGGGTGCTGATTTTTACCCTGTACCCCATCGTCCGCGTGGTAATCATGAGCTTTCAGGAACGCTACAAGCTGGACGGATCCTTCGCCGGCTGGGGGATGGGCAACTACCAGTATGTGCTGCAGGGCATCCCCGGCACCTCCAACTACTTTTTGCAGGGATTGGGCAATACCATCCTGTATGTGCTCTACACCGTGCCCGCTTCCACCGTGCTGGCGGTAATCATTGCCTACCTGCTCAACCAGAAGCTGCGCTTCTCCGCGCTGTTCCAGACCGCCTACTTCCTGCCCATGGTTACCAGCGTAACGGCGGTAGGTTTGGTATGGCGGTGGATTTTCAACCACAACTTCGGCGTGCTCAACGCGCTGATTGTGCTCTTTGGCGGCCAGCCCGTCAACTGGCTGCAGGTGGCGGGCAACTCTATGTCGGTGCTGGTCATCTTCGGCATCTGGAACATTCTTCCCTTCACCATCATCCTGCTGCTCAGCGGCCTGCAGAACATTGACGAAACCTACTACACCGTCGCCCGGGTGGACGGCGCCAAATCCCTGCGCATCTTCCGGCGCATCACTGTGCCCCTGCTGGCGCCCACCATCGGCCTGGTGCTGATTATCAACAGCATTTCCGCCTTCAAGGTATTTACCGAGGTAACGGTGCTCTTCAACGGCAACCCCGGCCCCGCGTACAACATGTACACCGTGGTGTACTATATCTACGAAATGATGCACCAGCGCCTGGAACTGGGCCGCGCCGCGGCCGCCGCCATCGTGCTGTTCCTGTTCATTTTCGCATTTACCATGCTGCAGCGCTTTATCCAGCGCAAGTGGAACTACACCTGAAAGGAGGGCAAACCATGGATAAGAAAACCAAACAAATGCTGGGCTTACTCCTGTATATCCTGGGTATCCTTGCCCTCGTGGCAGGCGTCCTGGGCATGCTGATCGCAAGGGGCAAGCCCCTGTACCCTGTCCTGGCCGCGGCCAGCGGATTTCTCATCTGGAGCGGGCTGAAGATGAACAACTCCTACCAGGTGGAAACCATGACCGCCCACGGCATCCGCTACCTGCTGCTGGCCTTGGGCGCCATTGTGATGATTTTTCCCTTCTACTGGATGATTTCCTCCGCATTTAAAATCAGCGCGGAGATGAGCACCTTTCCGCCCGCCATGTACCCGCGGGATTGGCTCAACTTCAATAACTTTGTCGTAGCCTTTGAGACAGCGCCCTTCGCCCGGTATTTCATGAACTCGGTCATCACCGTTCTGTCCAGCGTGGCGCTGACCACCATGACCACCATCCTAGGCTCCTTCGCCTTCTCCCGGCTCAATTTCCCGGGGCGGGAGGTGATCTTCTCCCTGCTGCTGTCCATGATGATGGTGCCCTTTGAGATGCTGGTGATTACCAACTACACCACCATCGTCAAGGTGGGCCTCAACGACACCCTGTACGCCCTTATCCTGCCTTTTACCAGCAGCATCTTCTATACCTACATCCTGCGCAACTTCTTCCAGTCCATCCCCGATGGGCTGTACTGGTCCGCCCGGGTGGACGGATGCAGCAACTGGCGCTACCTGTGGAAGGTGATGGTGCCCATCGCCCGGCCATCCCTGGTGACCATTGTGCTGCTCAACGCCATGGCCTCCTGGAACAGCTTCATGTGGCCCCTGCTGGTCATCAAGCAGGACTTGCGGCGCACCCTGCCCTTTGGTCTGTACACCTTCACAACCGAAGTGGGCGCCAACAACGAGCTGCTTATGGCGGCTTCCTCGGTGGTTGTGCTGCCCATGATTATCCTGTTCCTCTTCGCCCGCAAGCAGATTGTCAACGGCGTGGCCCGGGGCGGCATCAAGGGTTGACGGCGGGGAATGCAGCCCCTATACTTTTCCTATCCTAAACTCGGGAGGTTTGCCATCAAGCGATTCATTCTTTTTCTGATTCTGGCGCTTTGCTTCAGCGGCATCGCGCCTTTTGCCCATGCCCAAAGAACGCCGGGGGTATTGTTCATCAACGTGGGGGACGCGGACGCGGCGCTGATTATGACGGAAACCCAGAATTTTCTGGTGGACACCGGGCGTAAGAAGACCGCGCCTCAGGTGCTGGCCGCGCTTGAGAGAATGGGCGTTGCCAAGCTGGACGGCGTGTTTCTAACCCATTCCCATAGTGACCATGTGGGCGGGCTGAAGGAAATTGCCCAGAGCATCCCCATCGATACCGCGTACTGCGCCGCCATCGGCGAGCAGAATAAAAAAGGGGAAATGAAAACACCGGAAGCCATCCGCAAGGCGGGGCTGGAGCCAGTGCTTTTGCAGGCGGGGGATCAGGTGCAAGCGGGGGACGCCCTCTTTGAGGTTATTGGCCCCCTTCGGGAAGACATGAACGATGATAACGACAATTCCCTGGTGCTTCGCCTGAGGATGCAGGGCGCTTCCTTCCTGCTGGCGGGGGATATGCAGTTTGTCGGCGAGCAGGTGCTGCTCAACGCCGGCACCGATTTAAAGGCCGATATCCTCAAGGTGGGCAACCACGGCAACCGGGACGCGACTTCCCCCGCCTTTGCCAGGGCAGTGTCCCCCCTGCTGGCGGTGATTTCGGCGGACACCACAGCGGATGACAATTCCGCCCATCCCCAGGTGATGAAAACGCTGGCCCCGGCACAGATTCTGGTTACCCAGCAGGCAAAAGTGGGGATACTCGTACAGGCGCAGGAGGGGCAGCTGTCCTATACCCTGCTGCAGGAGTAAGAATTGAAAGTAAAACAGCCGGCGCGTTGGAACCGCGCCGGCTGCTGTTATTGTACCTTAAACCTTGAAGGGGTTCGCCCAGGCCCGCAGGCCGTTCTCATCCTCGATAATCACCCGCACATAGGCGTCGCCCATGTCATGCTGCACCCTGTATTCCCCGTGGGTGATGCCCTCGCCCTGCACACAGCGTTTGGGCGCCCAGGGCAAATTGGTGTGGAAGAAAATGCTGCGCACTGGGCTGCAGGTTACGCTGACGGTGTTGCCGTCGTATTCCACCTGCACAAACTCGGGGCCCAGGCTGGCGTAGAAGGCGCCTTCCTTCAAGGCGGAGATAATGCCCTCAGGGGTCAGACTATCCGCCTGCAGCATGGTGGCGGAGCGGCATTCATCCCCGTTATAGTTGTGGGTATCATCGGATGCCACGGTCCTAAGCAGGCTGCCCCGGTTGGCCGCATAGTCCAGTATGCCCGTGGCGTCCGCCCTGTCCGGATTCCATGGGGGCTGGGAGGCGGTGTTGTAAATCTCCGCCGCGCAAAGCCCCTGCAGGGCGCAGATGGTGTCCGCGTCGTTGAAGGACCACAAGGGGTGGGCCAGAATGGCCGCCCCGCCCTGCTTGTTCACCAGGCTGATGAATGCCTGGGGGCCCTGGGCGCGGTCGAAATCCGCGATGGAAGGGGGTACCTGGATGCCCACCAGATGGATGGTCTGCCCCGGCAGGGCAAAGTCCATCTCCGTGCCGGGCAGCACCAGCATGCCCTCATGCTCCATGACATCGGTGGTGCGCACGCGGTGGTCTGTAATGGATAAAAAATCATAACCGTGCTGTTTGTACAGGGCGATGGTATCCTGGGGGTCCATCTTCCCGTCCGAATTGGTGGTGTGGGTATGCAGGTTGCCCTTGAAAAAAGGTTTGTTTTCATGAAATAAACGCATGGGACGCATCCTTTCCCGCGGCCGTGCCGCTGATAAGCATCATATCACCGAGCAGGCGCTCCCGCAAGGCTTGCGACACAAAGTGTTTACATCCTCAAAGGCAGGTACTTCTTTACGCTATCGGTGAATTATGCTATACTTTATGCAGGAAAAATCCGCTGGAGGTCTTGATGGACTTCGTCGATCTGATAGAAAACAAAAAGTTAGGCAGACCCCTTTCCGACGAGCAGATTACCCTGTTCGCCCAGGCCGCTGCTGACCCCGACAGCAGGGATTATCAGCTGGCGGCGCTGCTGATGGCCATCCGCCTAAACGGTATGGACGCCCGGGAAACCGCGTCCCTCACCATGGCCATGGCCCAAACGGGGGACATGCTGCAGCCCGAGGTGGGCGGCATCCCGGTGGATAAACATTCCACCGGCGGCGTGGGGGATACCACCACCCTGGTGCTGGTGCCCCTGGTTGCCGCCTGCGGCGGCAAGGTTATCAAGATGAGCGGCAGGGGCCTTGGACATACGGGGGGCACGATGGATAAATTGGAAAGCATCCCCGGCTTCCGGGTCGAGCTGCCCGAGGAAACTTTCATTGATATCGTGCGCCGGGTCGGCTGCTGCGTGGTGGGCCAATCCGCTCATTTGGTGCCTGCCGACAAGCGGCTGTACGCCCTAAGGGATGTAACCAGCACGGTGGATTCCATCCCCCTGATTGCCTCGTCCATCATGTCCAAGAAACTAGCGGGCGGAGCCCAGGGCATCGTGCTGGATGTGAAGGTTGGCTCCGGCGCTTTGATGAAAACCACGCAGGACTGCGTCGCGCTGTCCAAAGTAATGGTGGATATCGGCGTGCGCTCCGGGCGCGAAGTAATCGCCATGATTACCGGCATGCAGGAGCCCCTGGGCAGCCATATCGGCAACGCCCTGGAGGTGAAGGACGCCATGAATGTGCTGTCCGGCCGCACCAAGGGGCCGCTGCTGGAAGTCAGCCTGCTGCTGGGGGAACAGATGCTGCTCCTCTCCCACTTGGCAAAGGACGCGGAGGATGCCAGGGCTCAGCTGCTCAAAGCGCTGGAAAGCGGCGCGGGGCTTGCAAAGTTTCAGGAGATGATAGCCGCTCAGGGCGGCGACGGCCGGGTCTGCGGGGACACCTCTCTTTTGCCCCAGGCTGCTAAGGTTGTACAAGTTGAAAGCCCGCGTGACGGGTATATTCATTCCATTGATGCCCAGGCGATTGGCAACGCCGCCCAGATGATGGGGGCAGGCCGCCGCAGCAAGGAAGATGTCATCGACCTGGCAGTGGGCATCGTGATGAACAAGCGCATCGGCGACAGGGTATCGAAAGGAGAGTCGCTGGCAGCCCTGCATATCAATACCCCGGATACCGTCCCCGCGGCGCGTCAGGCGCTGCTTAACGCCTTTACCCTGGGGGATACACCGGTGCCCAAAGCGCCGCTGCTGTACGCCAGGGTGACCAAAGATGAAACGGAGATATATCAATGAAATTACACAAAATAATAGCCCTGCTCTTAGCCCTTTTGATGGTAGTTCCCTTTGCCCAGGCCCAGGAAGCGACCCAGGCCCCCGAAGCTCCGGGAACCGCCCAGACGGAAACGGCCGAGGAACCCGCTGAGGAACCCGCGGAAGAAGAAGTACCCAACTACTTTGCCATGGTCAAGACGGTGGACCTGAACAACGAGCCCTTTGACGGCTCCGTCTTTGAGGGCAAGCGCCTGATGATCAACATCTGGGCCGACTGGTGCCCCCCCTGCCGGGCGGAAATGCCCGCGCTGAACAAGCTGGCGGAAGAGTATAAGGATAAAATCACCATCGTGGGCATGATTCCTGAAGGGGTCACCGTGGAAGAAGGCAAGCTGGTGGTCGTGCCGGAGAAACTGGATTTGGCAAAAGCCGTGTACGAGGAGATGGACATCACCTATCCCACCATCGTGCCGGAGGAAATCCTCTACACCCTGATTTCCCAGACCGGTCTGCAAGTTTTCCCCACCACCTGGTTTGTGGACGAGCGGGGCTACCTGATCCATATCGCCGAGTCTTCCTACGACGAAGCGGGCTGGCGCTCCCTGATGGACAATGTGCTGGATTTCATGGACACCCAGGCTGAGGCCCGGGAAAACCCCGATGCGGCGCAATAACGCCTGGATCGTGCTGACGGTGATAGCCATTGGGCTTATCACCGTCGGCGCTTTGAATGGCGAAATCAATGTCATGTTTACAAAAGCCATCTATATCTGTAAGGAGTGCATTGGAATTGGCTGACAGAACGAAGAAAAACCGGGTGAAACACCGCCGCCTCATCCAGCTTTTTTTCGCGGCCGCGTCCAACAGCTATGTCACCGGTTTTGCCACCGGTATGATTTACCAGGGAGATTTGAAAAAAGTCTGCGCCCCCGGGCTGAACTGTTATTCCTGCCCGGGCGCCCTGATGTCCTGCCCCATCGGCTCCCTGCAGGCGGTGCTGGGCAGCCGCTCTTTCCAGTTATCCACCTATGTTTTCGGGATGATACTGGCCTTTGGCGCGCTGTTGGGCCGTATGGTGTGCGGCTTTCTGTGTCCCTTTGGTCTGGTGCAGGAACTGCTGTTCAAAATCCCTTTTGTGAAGAAAATCAAGCATTTCAAAGGCGACAGGGTACTGCGCAACCTGAAGTATGTATTTCTGGTACTGCTGGTCATTCTGCTGCCCATGCTCACCAAGGCCTCCGGCGATTCCTCCCCCTATTTCTGCAAGTATGTGTGCCCGGCGGGCGCCCTGGAAGCGGGCATCCCCTATATTATCCATGAGCAGCTGGGCACTGTCGGGGCGGCGGGAGGCACGGGCGCGCTGCCCGCGGTAACCGGGCTTACCACATTGCCGGATATCGGCAACGCCATCATCAAACCCGCTGCCATCGGCCTGCCCGCCAAGGGCGGCGAACTGGGCTTTTTGTTCGGGTGGAAGATGGGCATTCTGGCGGTTGTCGTGCTGCTGTCCGTCATGATGTACCGTCCGTTCTGCAAGTATGTATGCCCCCTGGGGGCTATGTACGGGCTGCTCAATCCCGTGTCCCTCTACCGGCTGCGCTTCAGCCAGGACGCCTGCATCAAATGCGGCAAGTGCGCCCGGGCCTGCGGTATGTGCCTGGACCCGACCAAGGAACTGAACCATGCCGAGTGCGTGCGCTGCGGCGACTGCGTCAACGTATGCCCCACGGACGCTTTGTCCATGGGCTTTGGAGATGGCAAATTATCCCAAAAGGGAGTATTATCCAAGCAGGCATAGCCCCATCGGGCGGAAAGGATAGACAATGAAACGAGTATTGGCAAGCATTCTGGCGCTTCTCCTTATGACGGGCACAGCGTTCGCCCAGCAGGCGGAGGTTACCCCCATTACAGCGCAGGAACTCAATGAATGGACGGAGTCCCTCCTTTCCCGCGCCATCGCCGACCAACTGGAAGTGAAGGAAACCCCCGAGGGCCTCACGGCGGACGGCAGGGGCTATTCCGTGTATCCCCAGAGCAAGGATTTGTCGCCGGATACCCTGCTTTCAGGCGCGGTTATCGACAGCGAGTCCATTGAGGTATCAGGCCTTACCGGCCCCAGAACCCTGATTGTTACCCAGTCGGTGGGCGCGGTGCTGGCGGCTTTTCCCAACGATAACCCCTCCCTGCTTGGCACCAATGAAGCCGCGGTTTTATACCTGCGCGGCGCCCTGCCTGAGACCGTGTATACCGGCACCCTGATGCGGGTAGGCCAGCAGATTACCCTGCTGGAGTACAGCGTGTACACCCCCAACCAGGACAGCGTGGACCGCTCGGGCGTGCAGTTCACCATCGACAGGAACGCGGTGACAGCCGTCCGCTACTTCGGCGGCGAGGAAGTGCCCATGGCGGAAGCCGAAAACATCCTGGACAGGCTGTCCCAGCTGCAGGAAGAAAACAGCTATTTCGCGTACAATACCGTGGATCCGGCCCCCATGCAGCGGGAGGATCTGGTGTTTGCCGGCCTTGATTTTGTGGATCTGACCCTGGACAGCGCCGTCGCCGCCCTGGGGCAGCCCGATTCCCGGGAAAAGGTGGAGGACACCACAGGGGAATCCATCGAGACCCTGCAATGGGACGGCATCAACATTACCTTTATCCTCAGCGCGGGCGGCGAGTTCCTGCGCACGGACAGCGTGGTCATCTACGGCGACTTTGAAGGCCCCCGGGGCACCCGGGTGGGGGAAGACATGCTGGACATTCTGGCGCGCTTTAAGAACGAGTCGGAAACCCTGAACACCGCTTCCGTGTCCCTCTATGGCGATGTGGAAAAGCCCGAAGAACCCTACGGCCACCTTGTGCAGGACGCCGGGGCTCAGCACCTGTATTATTCCGTGCCCCTCAATGACGGCACCGTGCTGTTCGCCTGCCATTTCATGGGTGAACAATTGGTGGAAATGTCCTTTTCCCACATCTGATTTTCCTTGGATGTGATTAGCTTGTATTTTTCGGGGCGCGGGGCGCCCTGATTGTCATATTCCGCTTGCATGGAGGAACCGCATGAAGATTGATTTAAGCTGTCCCGTTGAACTATGGCATTTTAAACTGCCCTCCAGCGCAGACTCCGCTGTCTATCTGCATCTGTTCAACCTGGGACACAAGGCGGTCAACAGCGTGCAGGCGGCTTTTCTATGCTTCAACGAAAAGGGCGAGAAACTGTCCCGCCAGGTGGAAAGGGTGCAGGGTCTGTCGGGGGACGGGCGCAGCGCCTTTGAGATGCGCGCCCTGGTGGAGGATGGCCCCATCGCCTCCTCCATGGATTTCATCATCGAAAAAGTGTGGTACACCGACGGCACCGTCTGGCGCCGTAATGTAAACGACATGGCGGAGTATACCCCCGCCAACCTGCCCAAAGGCCGCCAGCTGGACGAGCTGCGGCGCCTGGCGGGGGAGGATGCCCTTGGCTACCCCAGCGACCAGGGCAATGTGTGGGTGTGCGTCTGCGGACGCCCCAACCCCTCGGGCAGCGCAAGCTGCGCCCGCTGCGAGCGGGACAAGCATGATGTGTTTACCCTGTACAACGCGGCGGCAATAGAAAAAATCATCATCGAAAAGGATAATGCCCTGGAGGAAGCCGAGCGCAAGCAGCGCGAGGAAGCGGAAAGGCTGAAGAAGGAGCAGGAGGACAAGGAAAAGAAACAGCGCAAGCTGCGCAAACGCATGACGGTGGGCATCGCCTCCCTGGCGCTGCTGTCGGCCGCGGCGTACGGTGTGTATTTCCACGGTATTCCAGCCTACCGCTATTACCAGGCGGACAGGCGCTTGTCTCTGGGCGAGTTTGAGGCGGCAAAAACCGCTTTTCTGGATTTGAAAGAATACCGCGACAGCCCCCAGCGGGTTCTGGAGAGCGATTATGAGAGCGCCCGCCACGCCATGCAGATCGGCACGCTGACATCGTTGAAAACCGCCCAGGATTTGTTCGACACCCTGGGGGATTTCAAAGACAGCGCGGCCTTGTCCAAAAAAGCGCGCTACGAGCGGGCGGAGACCCTGCGCAGCAACGGCGACTACGAGGCCGCCATCGCCCTGTACGAGGAAATCCCCGGTTTTGAGCAGGCGGACAGCCGGGTGAAGCTGACCCACTATCAATGGGCCAACAGCCTGATGGAGAGCCTGCGCTACGAGGAAGCCCGGGAAAAATACCTGGCCCTGGGGGATTATGAGGACAGCGCCGCCCTGGCGGAGCAGAGCCTGTTCCTGCCCGCCATGACCGCCTTTGAGGATAAAGACTATGAAAAAGCCCTCAGCCTGTTCTCCCAACTGCCGGGCAACAGCGAGGCGGTTAAGAAAGTAACCGAGTCCCACTACCTGTGGGGCGAAGCCTTGTTTGACGCAGGCAGCTATGACCTGGCGGCTGAACAGTTTCTACTGGCGGGGGATTACCGGGACGCCTGGCGCAGGGCCACCGAAAGTTTGTACCGCCCGGCGGTGGAGCTGATGGGGGCGGGGGAATACGCCAAAGCCAAGGAAATGCTGGATAAAATCCCCACCTTTGAGGACGCCGCCCTGCTGAGCGAAGAATGTTCCTACCATCTTGGGCTTGCCCAGATGCAGGAGGGCAACTTCGAGGAGGCCATCACATTGCTGTCGGAAGCGCCCAATGTGGCGCTGGCGCGGCAGGTCATCAAGGAAGCGTACTACCAGGCCGGGCTGCAGAAACAGCAGGCGGGTGATATTTCCGAGGCCGCCAAATATTTCAACCTGGCCGGCGATTATCTGGACGCGGACGTACTGGGCAGGGAGGTTTCCTACCAGGTGGGCTCAAAGGCTCTCAGCGAAGGCGGCTATGATGAGGCGGTGAACATTTTCCTCGGCCTGGGAGATTTCCAGGACAGCCCCCAGCAGCTTCAAAAAGCCCTCTATGCCCGCGCGGATAAAGCGCTGCTGGACGGGGAATACCAGAGTGCCATCCAGCAGTTTACCGCGCTGAATGAATTTGGCAACAGCGCAGAAAAAATCAAGCAGGCGCAGTATCACCTGGCGGAGCAGGCGTTGCAGCAAGGGGATTACCCCGCCGCGGCCCAGCAGTTTCAAGCCCTGGGCGACTATTCCGACGCCCAAATCCAATACCAGGAGAGCGTCTATTTGCAAGCAAGTAAATTAATGGCGGAAAACCGCCTGGCAGACGCGTCGCCCCTATTAATGGAAATACAGGGTTATAAGGACGCAGCCGATATGTTCCGCTCCGTTACCTACGAAGCGGCGGTCGCCAGCCGGGACAGCGGGGATGTCAGCCAGGCAGCAGCCCTGTTCCAAAGCTTGGGGGACTATCAGGACGCTGCCCAGCAGGCGGCCCAGAGCTATGACACCCACTACCGGGAAGCCTACGACGGGGCGAAGGCGGCTATTGACGAAAAGGACTATAAAACCGCCGCCGAACTGCTGCTGCCCCTGGACAAGCAGAACCCGCCGGAAGCCTACAGCGACGTGCAGCGCCTGTACGAGGACGCGGTCTACCGCTACGCGGACGGCCTGTACGCCGACGGCAAACCCTATGAGGCGCTGCCCTGGTACCGCCTGATCGCCGATTACAGGGACGTGTCCAGCCGCAAGCTCACCCGCTACGCCTATCGGGTTATCGGCAAGTGGGAAAGTACCAAGGGCGTGCAGATGGAGTTCAGGGAAGACGGCACCTGCCTGATTGACGGCAAGGAAGGGTATTTCGTGGCGGGGCAGTACCGCCTGTCCACCGGGGATTCCCCCGACACCCTGGTCTATACCCACAACATTACCCGCATGACCAATTCCTCCATGACCCTGCGGGAGGAAAGCACCAAGCGCCTGTTTAAAATGACGAGGCTGGATTGATGCAGCGGCTGATTGCCTGGTACAGGGACGCGACCCAACTGGAGGAGGGCAGCCATATCGCGCCCCTGGACGGGGTGCGCTTTCTGATGGTTTTCATTGTCGCCTCCTTCCATATCTGGCAGCAAAGTTGGCTCACCCCGGCTCTTACCCTTTTTGGGCAGACCTACAGCTTGGACTTTTTGCTTCGCTCGGGCTATCTGTGGGTGGACGGCATGCTGCTGCTCAGCGGCTTTCTGCTGTACCTGCCCTATGCCCAGAGCCTGGAAAAGGGGGCGCCCTCACCGGCCATCCTGCCCTTTTACCGCAAGCGGCTGGTGCGCATCGTGCCCAGCTACTACCTGGCGATTCTGGTGATGCTGCTGTTTGTGGCTTTGCCCTATCAGATGTACCGCGGCAGCGGCGACATGGCCAAGGATGTGCTGGCGCACCTTACCTTTACCCATACCCTGTTTCCCTTCAGCTATCATGCCACCCCCCTTAACGGCGCTCTGTGGACCTTGGGGGTGGAGATGCACTTCTACCTGATTTTTCCCTTCCTGGCCAGGGCTTTCCGCAGGCAGCCGCTGCTGACCTACGCGGGCATGGCGGGCGCCGCCTTCCTTTTCCGGGGGTACGCGGCCAGCCTGCCGGACAACAGCATGTGGTTCAACCAGATGCCTGCTTTTTTGGATGTGTACGCCAACGGATTTGTGGCGGCGGCTTGCTACACCAGTTTACGCAAGCGCATGAAGGAGGATAGCTGGACCCGCATCCTCATGACGGTGTGCGCGGTGGCAGCCCTGTATATCCTGCTGCAGTACGCTTCCGGCCAGGCGGCGGAGAACGGGACGGCCGCCATCCGCCTGGGGCAACTAAAACGCCGCTACGGGCTGTCGGTATTTCTGTCGCTGTTCATGCTGGGGGTGTCTCTTGGCCTTGGCGGCATAAGGCTGGTGCTGGGCAACCGGGTTACCAGAATTCTGTCTGAAATTTCGTTTCAGTTCTATATTTGGCACCAGGTGTTCGCGGTGCAGCTCAAGCGCTGGGGCTTTCCACCCAGCCAATCCCTAAGCCCCCACCAGGCGGGGGAGAAGCCCTGGCAGTACGCCTACGTAGCTTGCTGCTACCTGGGGGCGCTGGCCATTTCTGTTCTTGTTACCTACCTGTTTGAGCGCCCCATCACCAAGCGCCTGACGGGCAAATAAATTTCTTGGAGGAACCATGAAGGATCCACGGCTACAGCAATTCGCAAAGCAATTGGTGCAATACTCCTGCCGCGTGCAGCCAGGGGAAAAGGTGCTGATTGAGGATCGGGGCATCGCGCCGGAGTTTACCACCGCTCTGGTGGAGGAAATCTACGCCGCTGGCGGCATCCCCGCGGTCAACCTGGTCAGCCTGCAGGTGGAGCGCGCCCTGATGATGGGCTATACCAAAGAACAGCTGGACTGGATGGCGGATCTGGACGCCCGCCGCATGGCGGACTGCCAAGCCTACATCGGCATCCGCGGCGGCGATAACGCCTTTGAGAGCGCCGATGTGCCCCAGGAGAAGAAAAAGCTGTACGGCCTGCATTACGGCAAGAGAGTGCACAGCGAAATCCGTGTGCCCCATACCAAGTGGGTGGTGCTGCGCTACCCCACCCCCGCCATGGCGCAGCAGGCGGGCATGAGCACGGCGGCCTTTGAAGATTATTACTTCCGCGTGTGCCTGATGGACTACGCGAAAATGAGCCGGGAAATGGACAAGCTGGTGAGCCTTATGATGCGTACGGACAAGGTGCGCATCACCGGCCCGGGCACGGATTTAAACTTTTCCATCAAAGGCCAGCCCGCCATCAAGTGCGACGGCAAGCTGAACATCCCCGACGGCGAGGTGTTCTCCGCCCCCATCAGGGACTCGGTAAACGGCACCCTGCGCTACAATACCCCTTCCCTGTACCAGGGTACGACCTTTGAAAATATCGCCTTCACCTTTGAAGACGGCAAAATTGTCAAAGCCGCCGGCAACCACGAGGCATTGCTGAACAAAATCCTGGATACCGATGAAGGCGCCCGTTTTATCGGCGAGTTCGCCATCGGCGTCAACCCCCATATCACCGTGCCCATGAAGGATACCTTATTTGATGAGAAGATCGCCGGCTCCTTCCACTTTACCCCCGGCGAGTGCTATGACGACTGCCCCAACGGCAACAAAAGCGCCATCCACTGGGATCTGGTGTGCATTCAGACCAGGGAATGGGGCGGCGGCGACATGTATTTTGATGATGTGCTGGTGCGAAGAGACGGCCTTTTCGTGCTGCCCGAACTGGAGGGTCTCAACCCTGACCAACTGAAATAAGAGGAAATATGCTGTACAAACAGGAAACCATTCATGTAAACAACCAGGCCAACGATGTGGAGATGACCCTGTACCTCTTGGATAATAACGAGGAAGTGGACGAAAACAGGGTGCGTCCTTTGGTGATTATCTGCCCGGGCGGCGGCTATGAGTTCCGCTCCTTCCGGGAGGCGGAGCCTGTGGCGGTGCGATTGCTCTCCATGGGCTATCACGCGGCGGTGCTTCATTACGATGTGGCGCCCCAGGTGTTCCCCAGCCAGCTGCTGCAGCTGCTGGCTTCCATCCACCATGTGCGGGCCAATGCGGAAAATTGGCATGTAGACCCGGACAGGATTGTCCTGATGGGCTTTTCCGCCGGCGGTCACCTGGCCGCTTCCGCCGGTGTATTCTGGATGCGTCCCTACTACGCCCAGCTGCTGGGCTTAACCAACGAGGATGTGCGCCCCAACGCCCTGGTGCTGGCTTATCCTGTCATTACCTCCGGCCCCTTTACCCACCAGGGGTCCATGGACAACCTGATGGGGGAAGACAGGGAAAAGTACCTCTATACCGTGTCCCTGGAAAAGCAGGTAAAGCCCGAGGTGCCGCCCACCTTCCTGTGGCATACCGTAGAGGACGCGGATGTCCCCGTGGAAAACTCCATGATGTTCGCTTCCGCCCTGCGCAAAGCGGGGGTGCCCTTTGAAATGCACCTGTATCAGAAGGGGGAGCATGGGCTGTCCCTGTCCAACGAGGAAGTGTACGGCCCCGCGTGGCAGCATAACATCACCCCGGCTTGCCAGGGCTGGCTGCAGATGATGGATACATGGTACCGCAATCTGTAAACCGCCTGGGGCTGTATGTCCATGTGCCCTTTTGCGCCCAGAAGTGCAGCTACTGCGACTTTCCCTCCTGGGGCGGGCAGATGTCCCTGCGCCAACCCTATGTGGACAAAGTGGCGGAGGAAATCGCCGCCCGCGCGGCAGGAGAGCCCCGGCAAACAGCCGACACGGTGTATCTGGGCGGCGGGACGCCCTCTCTGCTGAAGCCATCCCAGCTGACCCAATTGCTGGAGACGCTGCGGGCGGGGTATTCCATCGCCCCGGACGCGGAAATCACCTGCGAAGCCAACCCGGGCATGGTGACAGAAAGCTTTCTCGCGGCCGCCGCCGCGGGGGGCGTCAACCGGCTGTCCCTGGGCGCCCAGGCTTCCCAGACCGGCATGCTGCGGCTCCTTGGCCGGCAGCATACCTGGCGCCAGGTGGAAGAAACGGTCGACTTGGTAGCGTCCCGCGGCATCACCAACATCAATGTGGATTTGATGTTCGGCCTGCCTGGCCAAACGGAAGATCAGTGGGCGGACACCCTGCGCCTGGCGCTGCAGCTGCCTGTAACCCACTTGTCCTGCTACGGCTTAATCCCCGAAGAGGGTACCGCGCTTCAGGCGCGGTTAGCATCAGGCGCCCTCTCCCTGCCCGAAGTGGAGGCCGAGCGGCGCATGTACGACCTGGCCCGCGCCATGCTGGCGGAACAGGGTTTTGTCCAGTATGAGATCAGCAACTTCGCCAAACCGGGCTTTCATTGCAGGCATAACGAAGGCTGCTGGACAAGGGTTCCCTACCTGGGCTTCGGCTGCGCCGCCCACAGTCTGGTGGGCCGCGGTGAAAGGCGGCAAAACCCCATGAGCCTGGAAGGCTATCTGCGGGGCGAAGCAGCGCAAACCCAGGCGCTTACCAGAGAAGAGCAGATGTTTGAAACCATGATGCTGGGTCTGCGCATGACAAGGGGCGTTACCTTGAAGGCTTTTGAAGACACCTACGGCATCCCCCTGGGGGAGGTGTACGGCAGCCGGCTCGCCCCCTCCCTGACCAAGGGGTTGGCGGTCTTGGAAGACGGGTACCTGCGCCTGACGGACAGGGGCATGGACCTGATGAACGCCGTCCTGCTTGACTTGATGGAATAATATCGAATAGAATGTACACGGAATGCAATGATTTTGCTTTTTCATCCGTTGTATGGGTAAGACGACCGGAGGAGGACATCCCATGAAACGCTTTGTACGATACCTAACCCTCGTCATGGTGGCGGCGCTTCTGTTTACCCTTGCGCCCCCTGCCGCGGCCAGCAGCCCCGGGGCGACATCCCTGTTCGCCATGGTTTCGGGTACCAGCTCCCTCAATCTGCGCAGCGGCCCGGGTACGGGATACCAGTGGCTGGGCAGCGTCAAACGGGGCGGATGGGTCGAGGTAATCGAAAACTTCGGGGATTGGTTTCTGGTGCGCGTCATCAACCAGAACCTCACCGGCTATATGAGCTCCAAATTCCTGACCACCGCGGGTTCCGCGGGGACGGGATCCACCATTATCGTCAACAACCCTGTCGCCACCCAGTTTTTAAACCTGCGCCAGTACCCCTCGTTAAGCGCGCCGGTGCTTGGTATCTACTACAACGGCGCCACCGGCACGGTGCTGGGGGAAAGCGGCGGCTGGTATCATGTGCAGATGGGCGCCCAGACGGGCTATTTCCGAGGGGAGTATCTGCGTTTCGCGGGCGGCGGTTCCTACACCTCCAGCCCTGCTACTGTCTATTCCGCCAATGGCGGCGCGGTCAATTTGCGCAATGGCCCGGGGTATTCCTACGGCGTGCTGGGGCAGTATAACCCTGGAACTTCCGTGTCTGTCCATTTGAAGGGCAATGGGTTCTGGTATGTCACCGCGGGCAGCCGCAGCGGCTTTATCGACCATAAGTTCCTGCGCACCGGCTCCGGCACGGGCACCCCGGTCATCCCCCCGACAAGTCCCGGCGGCTCGGGCAACGGCGTGGTCACCAATACGGGCAAATGGCTCAACCTGCGCGAGCAGCCTTCCCTGAGCGCCAGGGTGCTGGGTCAGTACCCGGGCGGCACGGAGCTGATTATCGAATCCCAGGGCGCCGAATGGTGCCGCGTCACCGTGCGTTCCTCCGGCGCCAGGGGCTATATGATGTCCCGCTACATCACCCTTTACGGGCTGCCGGGCGCCAACGCCAAACGGGTGGTGCACCCCCAGGGCAGTTATGTCAACCTGCGCACCCAGCCCAGCAAGGCGACGGGCTCTGTCATCGTCCGGGTGCCCCATGGCAGCACCGTTTCGGTGGTTGCCCCCGACGGCGCCTGGACCCAGGTGCGCTACGGCAACTATGTGGGCTATATGATGAGCGCCTTCCTGCGATAATCGCTTAACACGCCTCAATTCCGCACAAGCCCGGCTTTTGCCGGGCGGTGCTATTTGAAAGGATACCTTTTTCATATGTTCAAACGAACATTTCTCCTGGTTTTAATGCTGGCGCTGCTTGTGTCCGGCGCTTCCGCCCAAACATTTGATTTTGCCGACAAGTTTACCCAGTCGGGCAGCGTGGTGGATGAACTAAGTTATAAGAGCAAAAACCTATCCATTATCATTACCAAAGGCCGCCAGTCGGACAGCGATTACTACGCGGCGGACATCTATGTGCGGGACTTAAACTCTTTCCGCCGCGGGTTTCCCGAGGGGCGGTTTGATAACGGCACCCGCAGCCTGTCCCTGATGGCGCAAGAGGCCGGCGCTGTGCTGGCCATTACCGGCGATTACGCCAAAACCCTCAACGTGGGCATCGTGTACGCCAACGGCAGTCTGCTGCGGGGCAGCACCAACAACCTGCGGGATATCGGTGTAGTCTACGCCGACGGCACCATGGATGTGGTGAAGGGCAAGGACATGACCAAGGAAAAGCTTGCAGAGGAAAAAGCGGTCTGGCACACCATGCTCTTTGGCCCGGGGCTGATGGAAAACAGCCAGCCCATCGAAACCTCCGACTCCAAGGTGAAAGGCAAAAACCCCAGAACAGCCATCGGCTATATCGAGCCGGGCCACTACCTGTTTGTGGTGGTGGACGGCAGAACCAAGTCCAACCGGGGCATGACCATGGTGGAGTTGGCCAACCTGATGTATGACCTGGGCGCGGTGGAAGCGTACAACCTGGACGGCGGCCAATCCGCCGCCATGTGGTTCAACGGCGAAGTTATCAACGAGCCCTACAAGGGCGGACGACGGCTGGCGGACATGTTTTACATCGCCGAGCCCTGACAAAACCTGAGGTATCATGCGGTATTTTAAACAACCCCCGGAAGAAAACGAGTATTACGAGGCCCTTCCCCAGGAAGGGGAAAAGCCAAGGCGCAGCATTTTCAAGAAGCGCACGCGCAAACCATCCTTCGTGCTGGCGGTGCTGATCAACACCTTCAGGATGCTTTTTTTGCTGATTCTTATAATCGGCCTGGCAGGCGCCGGCACCCTGGTTGGCATCGCCAAAGCCTATGTGGAAACCGCGCCTGTTCTGGACCTGGCCAAGATCGACGAGCAGGCCGAGACTTCGTTCTTTTACGACCGGGACGGCAAGCTGATTACAGATTTTAAAGGCACGGAAGACCGTATCATGGTCAGCATTGATACCATGCCCGCCAATTTACGCAACGCCTTTGTGGCGGTGGAGGATGCGCGCTTTTACAACCACAGCGGGGTTGACCTTAAGCGCATTGTGGGCGCCTTTGTACAGAACTTTGTCACCGGCAGCCAGCAGGGCGGCTCCACCATCACCCAGCAGCTGATAAAAAACACCGTTTTATCCAACGAAATCAGCTACAAGCGGAAAATTCAGGAAGCGTACCTGGCCATGCAGCTGGAAGGCCGCTACACCAAGGAAGAAATCCTGGAAAGCTACTTGAACACCATTTATCTTGGGGAAAGCTACTACGGCGTGAAAGTGGCGGCCAGCGGCTTTTTCGGCAAGGAGCTGAACCAGCTTACCCTGCGGGAATGCGCCATGATGGCGGGCATGACCACCAACCCCTATTACTACAACTGTCGGCGCAATTTTTACATGCGCAAGTCCGACACCATGGACTACGCCGCCATCACCAACAACCGCACCAACTATGTGCTGCGCATGATGTATGAAAACCAGTTCATCACCCATGGGGAGTATACCGAAGCACTTAAGGTGGAAACTGCCCATGTGCTGCCCGAGTCCCCCGAGAGCAAGGAACTCTACCCCTATGTGCACTATGTGGAGTACGCGGTGCAGGATGTGGTGCGCACGCTGCTGAAAATCAGGGGTCTGGAGAATACCTCCGCCAACCGCAACCTGATGGAAAAGGAACTGCGCACCGGCGGCTACAAGGTGTATCTGGCGCTGGACACCCAGATACAAACCCTCACCGAGCAGACGTTGTACAACTATAAAAACTACCCCGCCCTGCGCGACCCCGCGGACAAGATTTACCGCGCCCGCAATAAGGACGGCACCTATCAGGAGATTGAGCAGCCCCAGGCCTGCGCCGTGGTATTGGATTACCGCACAGGGGAACTGAAGGCCATTGTCGGCTCCCGCACCCCGCCCCAGCAAAAGCGCACATTAAACCGCGCCAGCGACATGAACATGCCCGTCGGCTCCTCCATCAAACCCATTTCCGTCTACGCCCCGGCGTTTGAGGTGGGGGCGGGCGGCGGATCCATTGTTTACAACATGCCCATCCCCATCCCCGGCTGGCGGGGGGGAGACGGGCAGGATACCTGGCCGCGCAACTATGGCGGCAGCAACTATAGGGGTCCGGAAACCATGCGCACCGCCCTGGTTAAAAGCGACAACACCGCCGCCGCCCAGGCGCTGATGCAGTATGTGGGCGTTGAGCGTTCAGTGGACTTTTTGCTGCGCGAGGGCGTCAGCCAAAGTCGCGTCAACGCCACGCCCTTTGGGGTGGCGCTGGGCTCCAGCGGCATCTCCGCCATTGAGATGTCCGTCGCCTTCGGGGTGCTGGGCAATGGCGGCATCTATCAGGAACCCCTCACCTTTATCGGCATCATGGACCGCAACGACAAGGTGCTCTACGACAGCCACGCCAACCAGGCGCGCCGGCAGGTGTTCAAGCCGTCCACCGCCTGGCTTACCGTGGACATCATGAAGGACGCTGTCAGCAACGGCACCGGCAAATCCGCCCTCATCAAGGGGCAGACGGTGGCGGGCAAGACAGGCACCAACAGCGACCAGAAGGGCGTGTTTTTCTCCGGCCTCACCGGTTGGTACGCCGCCTCTGTCTGGATTGGGCACGACAATTATAAGGCTCTCAGCAGCAAAACCACCGGCGGCAACAGCGCCGCCCGGCTGTGGAACGACATGATGAGCGCCATCCATCAGCAGGAGGGGCTTTCCAACCGGGATATTCTGGAGGGCAACCCCGCCGACTACGGTCTGGTCAGGGTAACCACCTGCGCGGTGTCCGGCCAGCTGGCGACGGACGCCTGCCGCAACGACGCCCTGGGCTACGGTGTCGCCACCGATTACTGGGCGGGGGAGAGCGCTCCCCGGGATTACTGCCAGATGCACCAGGATGTCACCATCTGCCGGGATTCCAACATGCTGGCGGGCCAATACTGCCCCCCGGCGTCGCTGATCAGCAAAGCCATTGTTATTTTGCCCCAGGGGCACCCCCTGCAGCGCTTTGTGGGCACCCAGTACGAGTCGGTGCTGACGGACTACCTGGGCCCCTACGCTACCCTGCTTTTCTCTGGGGATCCCAACTACAACACCGCCATGCTCTCCGCCCATACTTGTCCCATCCATCAGACACCGGGCGACTATACCCAGGACTCCACCGCCTACCTGCTGCTGAACGACGCCAATACCCTGCTGCAGGCAGCCAGCGGGCAGCTGAGCCATACATCCACCGACAATCCCTATTATTCGGAGCTGCTCAACGCCATCAACTACCTGAATTCCGTGGTGTCCTCCAGCCCCGATACCAACACTTTGGCCGCGGCCATGGCGCAGCTGACGCAGGCCATGGCGAACGCCGGCTCGATCTGATATAACCGCCCTTGTATCAAGGGTGTCCCTGTTGTACCAAATGGTATCCGTCCTGCCGCCGTCCCCATGTAGAAACCAGCGGTGGGATTGGTGAAAATCCATCAAAATCCATTGACATGAGAATGTATTCCATGGTATTATGATTCGGTTGCCTGTGCTGCCGGGTCATTTAAGGTACGGCCAACGAACGGAGGAAACCATGGACACGAAGCTGCCGGAAGGCAGAAGGGTCGCGGGCGCAAGACAAGTGGTGCGCGCAATCCGGGCTGGCAAAGCCCTTGAAGTGTTCCTTGCCGGGGATGCCGACACGCGCATCCGCCAAAGCGTCCTGGACGCTGCCAAGGCAAGCGGGGTGCCTGTCAGGGACATTTCCACCATGCATCTGCTTGGCAGGCTGATGAAACTCTCCGTTCCCGCCGCCGCCGGCGCCATCCTCCGGGAGGGCAACGAGAATACGACTATATATCCTCAAGGGTTGTGAGGATTTTATAGGAGGAGACCCGCTTTCACGGGCTCCGATCAATTATCAGGAGGTGTTTCCATGCCCACGATCAACCAATTGATCCGCAAGGGAAGGAAAAAGGTAGTCAACAAATCAGACGCCCCCATCCTGCAGGGCAATCCGCAAAAGCGCGGCGTTTGCTTGAGCGTCAAAACAACAACGCCCAAGAAGCCGAACTCCGCTCTGCGCAAGATTGCGAGAATCCGCTTGACCAACCAGATTGAAGGCACATGCTACATTCCGGGTATCGGTCATAACCTGCAGGAACACTCTGTGGTGCTTATCCGCGGCGGCCGCGTTCGCGACCTGCCTGGCGTCCGCTACCACATTGTCAGAGGTGCGCTTGATACGGCGGGGGTTGCCAAACGCAACCAGGGCCGTTCACTCTATGGCGCAAAACGCCCCAAGAAATAAAAGGCGTACGTGTAGCCTGAAGCGGCCGCAAGTCCCATACCCGGCAGGAACGACCGGCGGGATGATTGCACAAATCGCGGCTTTTTCATCAAAACGGCACGAATGCTGTGTGCCGGACGGATGGCTTCTAGCGCCGACTTAAAGGAGGAACAATATGCCCCGTCGTGGATTTATACCCAAACGTGAAGTATTGCCCGATCCCATCTACGGAACCACGGTTGTCACCAAGCTGATCAATCAGATCATGCTCGATGGCAAGCGCGGTGTAGCCCAGAAAGTGTGCTACTCGGCATTTGACTTGATTAAAGAAAAGACCGGCAAAGAGCCCAACGAAGTCTTCCAGGAAGCCATGGGCAACGTGTTGCCCCAGCTGGAAGTCAAAGCCCGCCGTGTGGGCGGCGCCACCTACCAGGTGCCAATTGAGATCCGTGAAGAGCGCCGCCAGACCCTGGCCCTGCGCTGGATCGTGGATTTCAGCCGCAAACGCAGCGAAAAGACCATGCATGAGCGCCTCGCTAACGAGCTGATGGAAGCTGCCAACAATGGCGGCAACGCCGTCCGCCGCAAGGAAGAAATGCACCGCATGGCCGAGGCCAACAAGGCTTTTGCCCATTACCGCTGGTAACAAGAAGGAAGAAGAAACAGGGGTTTCCCATATAACCCCGTTATCCATCAGAAGGAGAACACTGCATGCTCAGAACCAATCCGCTGGATATGGTACGCAACATCGGTATCATGGCCCATATTGACGCGGGAAAAACCACAACGACCGAGAGAATACTCTTCTATACAGGCCGCGTGCACCGGGTGGGTGAAACCCACGAAGGCGCCGCCACCATGGACTGGATGGACCAGGAGCGCGAGCGTGGCATCACCATTACCTCCGCTGCTACCACCTGCCAGTGGAAAGGCCACACCATCAATATCATCGATACCCCCGGCCACGTGGACTTTACCGTGGAAGTGGAGCGCTCCCTGCGCGTGCTCGACGGCGCTGTCGCCGTTTTCTGCGCAAAGGGCGGCGTTGAACCCCAAAGCGAAATGGTCTGGAAGCAGGCGGAAACCTACGGCGTACCCCGCATGGCGTACGTCAACAAGATGGATATTACCGGTGCCGACTTCTACAACGCCATCGAGATGATGAAGAGCCGTTTGCACGCCAACGCCGTGCCCATCCAGCTGCCCATCGGCAGCGAGGGAACCTTCAAGGGCATGGTCGACCTGGTGCGCATGAAGGCCGAAATCTACTACGATGACGAAGGCAAGGATGTACGCGAGGAAGACATTCCCGCGGATATGCAAGCTCTGGCCGATGAGTATCGCGCCAAACTGCTGGAGTCTGTCGCGGAAACCGACGACACCCTGATGGAGAAATACTTTGCGGGGGAAGATCTGACGGAAGAAGAAATCAAAGCCGCCATCCGCAAAACCACCATCGCCTGCAAGATGACACCCGTGCTGTGCGGTACCAGTTACCGCAACAAGGGTGTGCAGCCGCTGCTGGACGCCATCACCGACTTCATGCCCAGCCCCATGGATATCCCTTCCATCAAGGGCTACAGCCCCAAAGACAACGACATCGCGATGGAGCGCCACCCCTCGGATGAAGAACCCTTCTCCGCCCTGGCCTTTAAAATCGCCGTCGATCCCTTTGTAGGCAAGCTGGCTTTCTTCCGTGTCTATTCCGGCACCATTGAAACCAACAATTATGTCTACAACAGCACCAAGGGCAAGCGGGAACGCTTCAGCCGCATCCTCAGGATGCACGCCAACCACCGGGAAGATGTGCAGGGTGTCTGCACCGGCGATATCTGCGCGGCAGTAGGTCTGAAAGACACCACCACCGGCGATACCCTGTGCGACGAAAGCAACCCCATCATCCTGGAGAACATGGTGTTCCCGGAGCCCGTTATCCGCGTAGCCATCGAGCCCAAAACCAAGGCAGGCCAGGAAAAGATGTCCCTCGCCCTGGCGCGGCTTGCGGAAGAGGATCCCACCTTCAAAACCTACACCGACACAGAGACCGGGCAGACCATCATCGCCGGCATGGGTGAATTGCACCTGGAAATCATCGTGGATCGTCTGATGCGCGAATTCAAAGTGGAAGCCACCGTGGGCAAGCCCCAGGTCGCTTACAAGGAAACCATCCGCCGCTCCGCCAAGGGCGAGGGCCGGTATGTGCGCCAGACTGGCGGACATGGCCAGTATGGTCACTGCGTCATCGAGATTACCCCCACCGAACCCGGGGAAGGCTACTCCTTCGAGAACAAGATTGTGGGCGGCGTGATTCCCAAGGAATACATCGCGCCCATTGACCAGGGCATCCGCGAGGCTTCCGCCAGCGGTATGCTGGGCGGCTACGAGGTGGTGGACTTTAAAGTCACCCTGCTGGACGGCTCCTATCACGACGTGGACTCCTCTGAAATGGCATACAAAATTGCCGGTTCCATGGCGTTCAAGGAAGCCCTGAAGCAAGCCGACGCCCGCCTGCTGGAACCCATGATGCGCGTGGAAGTTGTCGTGCCCGACCAGTATCTGGGCGATGTCATCGGCGACATCAACGCCCGCCGCGGACGGGTGGAGGGCATGGAAGCCCGCCAGCATGATCAGATGGTGCACTCCTTCGTGCCCCTGAGCGAAATGTTTGGCTATGCCACCGACCTGCGCAGCAAGACCCAGGGCCGCGGCATGTTCACCATGGTGTTTGACCACTTCGAAGAAGTACCCAAATCCATTTCCGAAAAGATTATCGGACATAAATAACATTCGAGCCGCTTAAGCGGCCGGGAGGAAAAAAATGGCAAAAGCAAAATTTGAGCGCAACAAGCCGCACGTAAACATCGGAACCATC
>CALCQO010000037.1 GCA_937894675.1 uncultured Clostridia bacterium | reverse complement strand
GCGGCGCGCCGCCTATGCCTGCGACATTACCTACGGCACCAACAATGAGATGGGTTTTGACTATCTCAGGGACAACATGGTGATCTACAAAGAGGATATGGTACAACGCGGCCATGCCTTTGCCATCGTGGACGAGGTGGACTCCATCCTGATCGACGAGGCGCGCACCCCGCTGATTATTTCCGGCCAGGGCGATAAACCCACTGAAATGTATCAGTTGGCGGACCGCTTTGTCTCCCGTCTGAAACGGGACGAGGACTATACCCTGGAAGAAAAGGAAAGAACCGTTGTGTTCACCGAGCAGGGTACCCGGAAAGCCGAGGCGGCATTCAATGTGGAAAACCTGGCGGACGCCGAGAATAACGAACTGAGCCATTACCTGCTGCAGGCATTGAAAGCAAACAGCATGTTCAAACGGGATATCGACTATGTCGTACAAAATGGCGAAGTTGTCATTGTGGACGAGTTCACAGGCCGCCTGATGGTAGGACGCCGGTATTCCGACGGTCTGCACCAGGCCATTGAGGCTAAAGAGCGCGTCAAGGTAGAGCGGGAAAGCAGAACCCTGGCCACCATCACCTTCCAGAATTATTTCCGCATGTTCAAAAAGCTATCGGGCATGACGGGTACAGCCAAGACCGAGGAAGAAGAGTTCCAAGGTATCTATAACCTGGACGTTGTGCAGGTACCTACCAACATGCCCATGATCCGCAAGGATGGCAATGACATGGTGTACCGCAGCAAGAAGGGCAAGTACGCCGCTGTGGTAGAGGAAATTATCCAGCGCCATCAATCAGGGCAGCCGATTCTGGTGGGTACCATTTCGGTCGAGGTCAGCGAGATGCTCAGCCGGATGCTGGACATGAGAGGCATCAAGCATGAAGTGCTCAACGCCAAGCAGCATGCCCGGGAAGCAACCATCGTCGCCCAAGCGGGACATTACGGTGCGGTAACCATCGCTACCAACATGGCCGGCCGCGGCACGGACATTCTGTTGGGGGGCAACCCCGATTTTATGGCGCGCCGCAGCATGCGCCAGGAAGAATACCCGGAAGACATCATTGAAAAGGCGACAGGGAAAAGTGAAAAAGTATCCGAGGAAGTGTTGGCTGCCAGAGAGCGGTACAATGCCCTGAAGGATACCTTCAAACTGGATACCGATGTGGAGCATGAAAAGGTAGTGGCGCTTGGCGGTCTGCACATCATCGGCACTGAGCGCCATGAGAGCCGCCGTATCGACAACCAGCTGCGCGGGCGCGCGGGCCGCCAGGGCGACCCCGGTTCCTCACAGTTTTTTATCTCGCTGGAAGACGATTTGATGCGCCTCTTTGGCGGCGACAGGATTCAGCCCCTCATTGACCGCCTGGGTATGGATGACAGCGAGCCGCTGGAAGCGGGCATGCTGACCAAGCAGATAGAGAATGCCCAGAAGCGCATTGAAAGCCGCAACTACGAAATCCGTAAAAACGTGCTGAAATATGACGATGTCATGAATCAACAGCGCGAGCTTATCTATCAGCAGCGGCGTCAGGTGCTGGAAGGCGAAAACATGCACGATTCCATCGCGACCATGGCGGAGAAACTGATTACCGAAGCGACGGATCGATTCTGCACCGGGGAAAACAGGGATTGGGATCTAAGCGGGCTTGCTGATTATATCGAAAAACTCTGCGTGCCCCACGGCACCATCGCAGCCAATAAGGACGTTATCGCCGGCTTTGACCGCCAGGGGATGATTGATTTCCTGATGAAAACAGCGAAGAACTATTATCAGGAACGGGAAGAAAAAATAAGCGAATTTGGGATTGACATGCGGGAGCTGGAGCGCAATATCCTGCTTCGCGCGGTGGATACCCGTTGGATGGACCATATCGACGCCATGGACCAGTTGCGGGACGGCATTGGCCTCAGGGCGTATGCCCAGCGTGACCCAGTCAATGAGTACAAAATGGAAAGCTTTGATATGTTTGACGAGATGATCCGCCTGATTCAAGAGGACACGGTGCGGCATCTGTACCAACTGCGCATCGAAAAACCGCAGGAGCGTAAGGCGGTGGCAAAGGTTACCGCCACCAGCAGCGCCGATGAGGTGCAGCCCGGCATCAAGCCGACCCAACCGGTAACCAAGGGTGATAAGATTGGCAGAAATAGTCCTTGCCCCTGCGGCAGCGGGAAAAAGTATAAGCATTGCTGCGGAAAAACCGCCGGCGCATAAGAGATGGGAGCAAAGTGAATGATTGTTGAACTGGAACAATACAGGTCGAAACTGGAAGAACAACGCAAGAAACTGCTGGAAGCGGGAGAGGGTCTGCATATTGATCTAATCGAGCGCGAACTGACGGAACTGAAGGAAGAAATGAACGCGCCTGGCTTTTGGGATAACCTGGACCGCTCCACCCATGTCAACCGTAGGATTTCCGCGCTGGAAGGCAAGATGGAGCATTACAACAGCCTGGTTTCTCAATGCGAGGATCTGGAAACCATGATGCTCCTGGCGGAGGAAGAGGATGACCGGGACACCGCGCTGGAAACAGGCGTGATGCTGGAAGAACTCAGCGAAAAAATTGAAGACCTGGCGCTGGAAACCCTGATGCGCGGGGATTATGACAACTGCAACGCCGTGCTGTCCCTGCATGCGGGCGCCGGTGGAACAGAAGCCCAGGATTGGACGCAGATGCTCTACCGTATGTACACCCGCTATTGCGAGCGCAAGGGTTTCAAGATTAAGCTGCTGGACTATCTGGATGGTGACGAGGCGGGCACAAAATCCGCTACATTTGAAGTAGACGGCGATAATGTGTACGGTTATCTGCGCAGCGAAAAAGGGGTGCACCGCTTGGTGCGCATCAGCCCCTTTGATTCCAATGCCCGCCGTCATACCTCCTTTTCCTCCCTGGATGTCGCCCCCCTGCTGGAGGATGAAGGCGCGGTGGAAATCAACATGGAAGACGTGCGGGTGGATACCTACCGTTCCACTGGCGCTGGCGGACAGCACGTGAACAAAACAGACTCCGCCGTCAGAATGACCCATATGCCCACGGGTATCGTGGTTTCCTGCCAGAATGAGCGCAGCCAGGTTCAGAACCGTGAAATGTGCATGAAGATGCTACGCTCTAAGCTTCTCGAACTGCAGGAGCGGGAGAAGGAAGAAAAGATGGCGGACATCAAAGGGGAAATGAAAAAGATTGAATGGGGCAGCCAGATTCGCTCCTACGTCTTCCAACCCTATACCATGGTGAAGGACCATAGAACGGGGTTCGAGTCGGGAAACATTGATGACGTGATGGATGGAAACCTGGAAGGGTTCATCACATCATACTTGAAGATGCAGTAATATGCGCCCTTTGATTCGTATCCTCATCGCCGGGATGGTTTTTATCAGCATTCTGCTTTTCACGGGCTGGCAACTTGCCAGCCTCGCTGTTGACGCGGGGCTGATGGTTTCCCTGTTGGATAAGCATGCTCAAGCGGGGCTGGATTCGCGGCATGATGAGATGGCTGTGATGACGACAGATTATTTATCCGGTAAAACGGATGTTTTTCAGCTGGAAATCTCTGGGGATGGGGAAAACGTTCCCGCTTTTCAGGAGAAGGAAATTGCCCACATGGCGGATGTTAAACACCTGGTAGGGCTGGGACAGTCCATGCGTTGGGTTCTGCTGGGGTGCCTTGCGTTAGCGGGGCTTCTGTATTTCTTTAACAGAAAAGGGAAGGGAATTATCCGCACCCGGGATGTGGAACTGGGCGCGTCCTATGGCGTTTTTTTGTTTTATGCATTGCTCCTATCTGTAGTGCTTTGGGGTATTCTGGATTTTACCAGTCTGTTTACGGTGTTTCATCATGTGCTGTTTACCAATGACCTGTGGCTGCTGAACCCCCAAACAGACAGGCTGATACAGCTGATGCCGGAGCCCTTCTTTATGGAATACGCGACCCGGCTTGCGACAAGGAACGTGATGTTCTACCTGGGCATCCTGTTGGCTGCTTTCTATTTTGTGTTTGGGAAAACGAAGGAAACAACATGACATTTGTACAGTATTCCAGGAACGAATTGGCGAATCTGCGCGACAAGAAAGACCTGCTGGTTTTAGGGATTGAGACATCCTGCGATGAAACGGCAGCCAGCGTGGTTCAAAATGGACGGGAGATTCTGTCCAACAGCGTATATTCCCAAATCGCCCTGCACACGATATACGGCGGTGTCGTGCCGGAAATCGCCAGCAGAGCTCATGTGGAAAAAATCGATGTAGTGGTCGGGCAGGCGCTGCGGGACGCGGGAAAAACATTTGGAGATATCGATGCCGTAGCGGTTACATACGGTCCCGGGCTGGTAGGCGCGCTGCTGGTAGGGGTTTCCTATGCCAAAGCGTTGGCGTATTCCCTGAAAAAGCCCTTGATCGCAGTTAACCATATCGAGGGACATATTTGCGCAAATTACCTGACCTACCGGGATTTGAACCCGTCCTGTCTGTGCCTGGTGGTAAGCGGCGGGCACAGCCATATCATTGCTGTAGGGGCGGATGACAGCTATCACCTGATTGGGTGCACCCAGGATGACGCCGCTGGCGAAGCCTTTGACAAGGCAGCCCGCGTACTGGGCTTGAGTTACCCCGGCGGTCCTGCGCTGGACAAACTGGCGCAGGATGGGGATGACATGGCTTTGCAATTACCACGCCCCAAAACCCAGGGAAAGTATGATTTCAGTTTTTCCGGCTTAAAAACAGCGTTCATCAATGCGCTGCATACGATGAAGCAGCAGAAGAAAGAATATGTGCCGCAAGACATGGCGGCCTCTTTTCGACATGCTGTGGTGGAATCGTTGGTGGAAAAAACCATGCTGGCAGCAAAAGATACTGGCGCTGGTAAGCTTCTTCTGGCGGGCGGTGTGTCCGCCAACAGGCTGCTGCGCAAACGGATGGAAGAAGCCTGCGGTCAAAATGGCATTCAGTTGTATATGCCGGATGTATCCCTGTGCGGAGACAACGCGGCGATGATTGCCGCGGCGGGATACCGGAAAATCATCCGCGGTGAAGCGGCGGACTTGTATCTGAACGCGGTGCCGTCCCTTCGGTTGGTTTAAGGTTTTATTCTCTTCAGCGTAATTTTGTGATACTGGGGCGGCGCGCCAAGCCGGATGGGCATCAATGAAGTGCCAACCCCATTGCTGATAAAAATATCGTGGTTGTTTTCCCGCTTCCAGCCGGAGCGGTATCTGTCGCCATATTTGCTGGAGGAATGCAGGCTATGTCCAAAGAGGGCAATTTGCCCGCCATGGGTGTGGCCGCATATGGCTAGATCAAAATGTTTTCGGGCGTCGGAAAGCAGAGTTGGCAAAATGTCGGGT
Source organism: uncultured Clostridia bacterium (assembly GCA_937894675.1). GTDB lineage: Bacteria > Bacillota > Clostridia > Christensenellales > Aristaeellaceae > DTU024. The sequence goes on along the minus strand of CALCQO010000037.1, from coordinate 13,494 downwards.
GAGTGGGGGAAGAAAACGGTAAATGCTTGGCGCGTGTCATCATTCTTTGCTTGAAGGATACCTGGGTCGGGCAACCCAAGCCTGGTATCATCGGTTGAGCAAAAGCGGATGTCAGCTTCCTTTCCTTTCAACACATAACAATCGTTCCGCAGCAGGGTAATGTTTTTGTTAGTCATGACACGCCGTAAATCCTCAATCTCGGCATCCGTTCCGTGCAAATCATGGTTGCCGATTGCCGCCAGAACACCATACTTTGCTTTCAGCTGGGGAATCGTATGGAAGAAATCGATACCGGTTCGCGTAGTTTCCCCGTAATCGCCACCCAGCAGGATGATGTCCGCGTTTAAAGCATTGATTTTTTCCGCGACGTCAATTGCCCGATTTTTCTTGAGCATCGGGCCGAAGTGTATGTCTGACGCATAGGCGATGGTAAAACCATCCCATTCCAGCAGAAGGCTGCGGGACGCGTATTCTTCCTGGGTGTAATACAACTGCCGCGCCAGATAGAAAGGGAAAAACAATTTTCCGGCCGGAATATATGTCAGCATTCTGCCGATGGCACTGGGACGATAGTTCTTTTCTCTCATGAAGACTCCTGTTGTTTGATGAACCAATTATAAACTACCGGGCTAATAAGTCAAAGCCTATGTAGGCAATGGAAAAGCTTGGGATAATTTGGTTGACTAAAATCATAAGGAAGGGTATAATTCCCTTGCTGTGTCAGTAAAAACGCGGCACCCAACCTGAACTGAAAACTGCGCATATGAAAATTTCAAGGAGTTTACATGAAAAAAAGAGTTGCTTCTATTCTGATACTTATGATGATAATCCTAAATATCGCTAGTGTTTCCGCGGCTGTAACAGGCAGCGGGTTTACTCACCCGGAACTGGGTGAGTTTTTGAAAATTGATTTTAAAAATGGAATGCCTTTTTTTACAATCTACGATTTCATGTACTATGAAGTTGTGGATTCCCTTGAACCTTTCCGCGGCATGGTAGTTAATCAGTTTGATCCCGTCCACAATAAAATGACGAAATTGGACGCGTCCATTAACGCTCTTTTTAATAGTGTGGAAAATCAGGCGGAGAATGAAGAGCCCGCAATTTTCTCCTATGGCGGTATATCCGCTGACTATTCATTCCAGTTAGAACAAATGCCACGTGAAGATCGAATCAAGGCAATCAAGATTCTGAATGGATTTGAAGGGGTGAAGGGCTATAAAAAATTATTGGATATACCAGGAATGGAATATGCCGATATTGAAACCCTGGAAAATGAACACACAGATTATACAGTAAAAATCGGGAATACTAAGTACCCATACCGTGTGCTGATGTTTCACTTCGCGAAAGAGGAATGGGTTGAATATAATGAGCGTTACTGCTATCTGAAGATTAAAGGGGAATGGAAGCTTGCCCGAGTCACAAAAGAATACACGGATGACTTCAGTGCCCGAGGCAAGTACATCCATGGGCTGACAGGCTCCCTGCCTTACATGATGGATGAAGTGAATGCCGAGGCACTCAGAGGTACCGCATGGGGGATGAGCACCTCGGATGTTGAAACGCTGGAAAATGTACAGGCCGATGGTAACGAGTTGGTTGTGGAAGATGTTGTTCTGTACAGGCTGCCCGCTACCCTCACCTATATCATGAAGAATAAAAAACTAGCGGAAGTTGAGTATACCTTCGCAAACGGCCAGGCGTATTATTCAGCTTTTATTTCCCTGTATACCAGGTATTCTGACCCAATTCTGATTAATGAGCAGGGGGATATGACATGGTCTCTTAATGATATGACCATCACCCTGCTGTATCATGACGCGACACCTGTAGTTGTGTTTACACCTTACAAATAGTTGCCAGATATGATGGATGATATTGAAAGGACACGAAACATGAAAAAGGCTGTACAGATCTTGCTATGCGCTTTGCTTGTTCTTACCCTGCTTCCCGGTATGGCTGAACAAGCCGCATCAACCCTGATTCCCGGCACGCTAACCCGTAATGTGGGTATAACAGGCCGCAACGCGGACGGCAGTTTCCCTGCCAATCCAGTCATTGATGGGGAAAGTCCTACAACAGGATTGCCATCAGATAACGAAGAGTATCTGCCCATCCTTGTTCAGATCGATAATAACCTGGGCGCGTTGCCGCACTGGGGCATTGCTGACGCGGACATCATGTATGAAGCACCGATTCAAGGCGGCGGATGGACGCGCTTGACTGCTCTTTTCTCCGATGTGTATCCGGAGGAAACGGGGCCAGACCGCTCAGCACGTGTTTTGCATGTGGATTTGCGAGAAGAATGGGATGCTGTGCTGGTGCACTTTGGCAAGCAGGAAGAAGCCGGCAGCGATGTACGTGAGGCAATCCGCAACTATGGCGTCAGTGCCAAAGGTCTGGACATTGACGGTATTGGCAACAGGTATATCAAGTATTTTGATCGGGTCGGGTACCATCCCGCGCCTCACAATGTTACAGTCTATGTTAACAGCCTTCGCGAGTTTATTTCGCAGAAGAATTATCCCTTCCCTGTTCGTCCATACAAGTTCGCGGATCAGCCGGATTACAATGGGCCTGAAGCAAAGAACGTCAGCATTATGCATGAAGGTAACGCAGACAGTGTCTCATCATTCACTTATGATGATTACAGCAAGGGGTATCACCGCTCTACGCTGAAGGGCCCCTTTATTGATCTGTTACAGCCTGAATCGCAAATGGTATACAACAATGTGATAATTCAGCGCACAGCCCTTACGTATAACTTTAGCTCCTTGAACCCGCTGCTGCCAAACGTTGTTGGGCAGGGCGCCGCTGATATTTTTATTGGAGGAAAGTACATCGCGGGTGCGTGGGCGCGTAACAGCATAAAAGAAAGAACCGTGTTTTTCGACCAAACCGGCAAAGAATTGGAACTGCAGCGGGGCAAAACCTGGATTATTCTTGGCGATGTCAGCACGGCAGTTAGCTACAATGGTGCTGTGAATTTTATTGAAAATGCGGAACCCGAAGAAACCCTGCTGGCTGCCATGCCCGTTGCCGTGGAAGAAAAAGCAGCGGAGGAAACCAGCGAGGTTAGCGAATATACCGTTACAGCCGTTGGCGAGGAAACCTTAGCCAGCGAGAATGATTTCTCCTACCGTGTCGCCCCTGGCGGTCTGGCTATCGTTACCGGCTATACAGGCAACGAAACGAATATCACCATTCCCCAGTCAATGGGCGGCTACCCCGTCGCGGCTATTGGCCATGGGGCGTTCATCAACCAGGATGCTTTAGAGAGCATTACCTTGCCAGATGGCTTGTACATGATTGGGGACGCTGCGTTTAAGAATAACCGCGGCGCTCAACAGATTGATATCCCGGCCTCTGTCCGCGTTATCGGCGCTAGCGCCTTCGAGAATTGCTACGCCTTAACCAATATGGTTGTACCCGAGGGCGTTACGGAACTGAAAACCAGCACATTCCTGCACGCGAAAGGCCTGGAGAGCATCACCCTGCCCCAATCAATGCAGACCATAGGACAGACAGCGCTGGCAGGGCTGGAAAAGCTGACTGCCCTTGATGTTCCCTCCAATGTGAAAACCATCGGGATGGGAGCTTTCGCCGCCAATAGTCAGTTGACCAGCATTGTCCTGCCTAACAGTGTGGAAGAAATTGGCTACAGCGCTTTCCATAGCAGCGCCAACCTCCAGGAAGTAGTGTTGCCTGTCAATCTAAGGAATCTGGAGGGCGGCATGTTCCACAACTGCCCGAAACTGGAAAAGGTTGTGGTTCCTGTCACCGCCAGGCGCTTTGACACCAGCATGCTTTTTACCAACAGCCCCAATGTTCAGATTTACAGCTTCACCAACAGCGCCGCTCAAGGATTGGCTCGTGATCTGAAGCTGCCCTTCGTGCCGGTGGAGCCCATCAGCGCTGTGGAACTGCGGGCAGGGGATAGGATTGTCAACGATTCTGTGGTCGCTATTGACCTGACAAAGGAAGACAAAACCCTGCAGCTGACAACCAGCGTTACCCCGCAGAGCCCCTGGTCAGAATTAAACTGGAAGAGCTCGTCTCCCAAAACAGCTTCTGTGGATGCCAATGGGTTGGTTACCGGCTACAAGTCCGGTGTGGTTACCATTACCGCCAGCACCATGGACGGCAGCCGGGTGAGCGCTTCCTGCAAAGTAAATGTCGCCAACTTGGTAAATGACGTAACCGTAAGCGGAGAGGCGGAGATGATGGCGGCAAAGAGCACAACGCTCAAAGCCCAGGCGTTCCCGGAGGAAGCGGATGATAAATCCGTCGTGTGGTCCAGTTCCCATCCGGACATCGCCAGCATCTCCAAAAACGGCAAGGTAACCGCGGCGAAAAAGGTTCCGGCCATAACCCAGGTTACCTTCACCGCCGAAGCCAAGGATGGTTCGGGCGTCAAGGGGACCCATGTGATTACGGTTAACCCCATTGCCTATGGCATTGAGCTTTCCGTGAACGGCCAGCAGGTGGATGCCAAGGAAAAACTGGGTATCGACCTTCTGTCCGATTCTCCTTCCCTGCAGCTTTCCGCCCAGGTGATTCCGGCAGACGCTTTGCAGGATGTTGTCTGGAAGAGCAACAAACCCAAGGTCGCTTCCGTCAGCGAGGATGGGATAGTCACCGGGCACGAGAAGGGCTCGGCGACCATCAGCATACAGACCCAGGATGGCAGCAATGTCAAAGCGGAATATAAGGTAAATGTGGCCAATCTGGCCAAAGAAGTAACCATTGAGGGCAGCGATGCCGTAGCCGCCGGCAGAAGCATCAAACTCACCGCGGTGGTACTGCCGGTAGAAACCGACAGCAAGCGGGTTTCCTGGATCAGCTCCGACCCAGCTATCGCTACCGTTGACAACGGCGGCAAGGTAATCGGCAAAAGGAACAACGCTGTGCAGTCTGTCCAGATTACCGCGCAGGCGCAGGATGGTTCCGGTGTGTTGGCAGTACATCAGGTTACAGTGCATCCCCTCGCGGAAGAAGTTGTGATTCTGGCCGATGGCAAAGAGGTTGACCGTAAAGCCGGCCTTACGATGGAACTATCAGACGCGCAGAACACCCTTGCCTTGTCCGCCTCCGTCCTGCCTGCGGATGCTTCCCAGCGAATTGAATGGAAGAGTTCGTCCCCGGCGACTGTTTCGGTGGATGAGAACGGTGTGCTGACCGCCCACAAGATTGGGAAGGTTACCATCACCGCGAACACAACCGACGGCAGCCGCGAGCGTGCGACAGTTACTGTCGTGGTGAAAAGCTTGGCAACAGGGCTTACCATCACCGGAAACAGCAGCGTGAAATCCGGCGGCTGGACACGCCTGGACGCGGTCTTCACACCGGAAAAGGTGTCGGATGACAAGCTGGTATGGGAAAGCTCGGACACAAGCGCGGCGACTGTTACCCAGAAGGGCGTTGTCAACGCGAGGAAGGTACGGGAAGAAAAAACCACCACCATCACCGCCACAGCGCAGGATGGCAGCGGCGTAACAGCCACTTTTGTGGTGACCATTATCCCTGACTGAGTATCGATTGGATCAATGCAGAACTACGCTCAAGAAGCCAGCTTTTGATAGAGAGCGTAAGCATCAGCGGATTTCTTATCATACATCGGATTTTGGTTTACAAACGCCCATGAACATGGTATCATATCAAACGTGGCTTTTAACCTTGGCTCAGTTTGTCGCATCTCCGGCGCAGGCTTAGTCGCAGGTGATTACAAGGGTGCCACCCCAATTAGGAGGATAAAATGAACAAGGAACGCAAAACGGAAATCATCAAGACCTATGCCCGCAGCGAAGGTGACACTGGTTCCCCCGAAGTTCAGGTAGCTCTGCTGACGGAACGCATCAATCACTTGAACGAGCATCTGAAACTCAACAAGAAGGATCACCACAGCCGCCGGGGGCTGCTGCTGATGGTCGGTCAGCGCCGCGGACTGCTGGATTATCTGATGCGCACCGACATTGAGCGCTACCGTACACTGATTGCACAACTGAACCTGCGCAAGTGAAAAAACTGGTCGGGAAAACGGTTCGCTGTTTTTCCGACTTTTTTAGAAGTGAGGCTTGCTTTCAGCGAGCCGTGAGGAGAAAAGGAGTAACATGGAACACAAGAAGTACACAATGGATTTCGCCGGAAGGCCGCTGACGCTGGAATTTGGCAAGTATGCCGAGCAAGCCGCAGGCTCTGTCCTGGTCCACTACGGAGACACCGTCATCATGGTCAACGCGACGGTATCCGAACAGATTCGCGAAGGCGTGGATTTCTTCCCGCTGAGCGTGGATTACGAAGAGAAGCATTACGCTGTTGGTAAGATTCCCGGCGGCTTCATCAAGCGTGAAGGGCGCCCCACGGAAAAAGCCATCCTGACCTGCCGCCTGATTGACCGTCCCCTGCGCCCGCTCTTCCCCAAGGGCATGCGCAATGACGTACAGGTTGTCGCCACCGCCCTGTCGGTGGACACCAACAACCCCCCGGAAATCCCCGCTATGATTGGCTCATCCATCGCCCTGTGCATCAGCGAGATTCCGTGGGACGGCCCCACCGGTTCCGTGCTGGTTGGCCGTGTGGACGGGCAGCTGGTGCTCAACCCCGACGAAGCCCAGCGGGAAAAGAGCGATTTGCACCTGGTTGTTTCCGGCACCAAGGACGCCATCATGATGGTGGAAGCTGGCGCCAATGAAATCTCCGAGGAAGCGATGCTGGAAGCCATCCTGTTCGCCCATGAGGCAATAAAGGAACTGGTAGCCTTCCAGGAGAAGATTGTCGACGAAATCGGCGTTCCCAAGAAGGAGTATCCCCTGGTTACCACCGGCGAGGATATCGCCCAGGCAGTGCGGGATTTTGCTTACGACAAGGCAGTCTGGTCCTTCGAGTCCTTCGAGCGTGCCGAGCGCCATCAGCGCGAGGAGCAGGTAAAGAAGGAAGTCAAGGAGCATTTCGCCGCCCAGTTTGAAGGCCGCGAAGGGGAAGTATCCGACGCACTGTATTATCTGAACAAAGAAGTCATGCGCCGCAAGATCATCGACCAGGGCATCCGCCCCGATGGCCGTAAGCAGGAAGAAGTCCGTCCCATCTGGTGCGAGACCGGCGTTCTTCCCCGCACCCACGGCAGCGCCGTGTTTACCCGCGGCCAGACCCAGGCTTTAACCGTAACCACCCTGGGCTCCCTTCGCGAAGTGCAGGTGCTGGACGGCCTCTCCAACGAGGATTCCAAACGCTACATTCACCACTACAACATGCCCCCCTACGCCACCGGCGAAGCGGGCCGCATGCGTTCTCCCGGCCGCCGCGAAATCGGCCACGGCGCGTTGGCGGAGCGGGCGCTGGAGCCTGTCATCCCCTCTGAAGAAGACTTTCCCTACGCCCTCCGGCTGGTCAGCGAAATTCTGTCCAGCAACGGCTCCTCTTCCATGGCCTCTGTGTGCGGCAGCACCCTGTCCCTGATGGACGCCGGCGTCAACATCAAAGCGCCGGTCGCGGGCGTCGCCATGGGCCTGATTAAGGATGAGAAAACCGGCAACGTGGCCGTCCTGACCGATATCCAGGGTCTGGAAGACTTCCTGGGGGATATGGACTTTAAAGTTGCCGGCACCATGAACGGCATCACCGCCATCCAGATGGATATCAAAATCAAGGGCATCGACAAGCCCATTCTGCAAAGGGCGCTGGAACAAGCCCTGGCTAGCCGCCTGCATATCCTGGAAGTTATGCTGCAGGCCATGCCTCAGCCCAGAGCGCAGCTGAGCAAGTATGCCCCCAAGATCATGACCTTTACCATCAACCCCGACAAGATCCGCGAAGTCATCGGGCCGGGCGGCAAGATGATCAATAAAATCATCGCCGAGACCGGTGTCAAGATTGATATTGAGGATGACGGCCGCGTCGCCATTGCCACCCCCGATGAGGAAGCCGCCGCTAAGGCGCGCAGAATTATCGAAGGCATCGCCAAGGACGTGGAAGTAGGCGAGGTCTATCAGGGCCGAGTCGTGCGCATCCTGAGCAATATGGGCGCCTTCATCGAACTGCTGCCCGGCAAGGATGGTCTGCTGCACATTTCCAAGATGGCCAACGAGCGCGTGGAAAAGGTTGAGGATGTCCTCAACATCGGCGACGAGGTCGAAGTGAAGGTCGCGGAAATCGACTCCCAGGGCCGCGTCAACCTGCTGCGTACCGACATCGTGTACAACCAGAACCGTATGAGCCGTCCTACCGGCGACAGGAACCGTCCGCCGCGCCGCGATGGCCGCAGCGGTCAGCATAACCAGTAAGCCCGTTAAGGGAACACTTGTAACAAGACCTGCACGGCAAGCGCAGGTCTTGTTGCATGAAAGGATTGTATGACGCAGACTTTTACTCTATCCAACGGCCTTCGCGTGGTGGCAGAGGTACTTCCCACCCTGAACTCCGTTTCCGCGGGGGTATGGATCAAGACAGGCGCCATGATGGAAAAGCCCGGCGAAAAGGGCTTATCCCATATGCTGGAACATATGGCCTTCAAGGGTACGTCAAGCCGCAGCGCCAGGCAGCTAGCGGAAGATATGGACGCGATTGGCGGCCAGGTAAATGCCGCCACTGGCAGAACCTCCACTGTGTACTATGCCAGGATGCTGGATGAGGAGATGCCCCAGGGGTTGGAGCTACTTGCCGATATCACCTGCAATTCTTTGATGGACAAAGGGGATATAGAGAAGGAACGGGGCGTCATCCTGGAAGAAATCGCCATGGTGGAGGACATGCCGGAGGAAATCATATTCGATATGATGAACATGGCGCTCTATGGCGAAGGCACGCTCTCCCATCCCATCCTTGGGGAGAAAGCGGGTATCAGCGCCTATACACAAGAAGATTTACTCGCCTTTAAGAACAGGTATTACGCGCCCAGAAACGCCCTGCTCTCCGTAGCGGGCAATGTGGAGCTGGAGCAACTGCAAAGCTTGTCCCAGCGGCTTTTTGGCCACTGGGCAGGGGGCGGGGAAGCTTCCTATCCAGTAAACCAGGCCAATCAGCCCCCTGTTGTGCTGGCGGCGGACAGGCAGATCGAGCAGGCTCACTTATGCCTGGGGTACCGCGGGGTAGAGGAAGGCGCGCCGGATGGTTACGCGTTGGCAGCCCTAGGCAATATCCTGGGCGGCGGCATGTCCTCCCGCCTCTTTCAAACCATCCGGGAAGAGCAGGCGCTTGTTTATACCGTATTCTCCGCTCCCACCGCCTATCCGGGCTGCGGCGACTTTTCCATTTACGCGGCCGCGACGCCCGCAAACGCGGTAAAGGTGCTGAAGGAAATCCGAAAGGAAACGGATAAGCTGCTTCAGGAGGGCGTTACGCAAAAGGAGCTGGATCAAACTAAAATATTGTTGAAAACCAACATTGTTCTGTCGCAGGAAAGCGCGTACAACAGGATGCAGAAAATGGGCAATGACTGGCTCATCTTCAATAGGGATATACCTGTAAAAGAAATGCTGACCAAACTAGATGCCATCACTAGGGAGGATATCCTGCGCCTGGCCCATCAAACCCTGTCCCAGCAGCCTAGCGCGGCTTTCATCGGGCCAAACGCCGCCGCGCTGAAAAATAATTTGGAGGCATACAATGGATAGATTGGAAGAGATCTTTGCCCTGCAAAAGCAGTTTAATGACGAGATTATCCGGACCAGGAAGCTTGATCAGGTGAACGATGACCAGTGGATGCAGCGGTACATGATGGCCATGTTTGTGGAAATGGCGGAGCTGATGGATGAGACCAACTATAAATGGTGGAAGAATCCAAAGGAAGTGGACAAGGACGCGGTGAAGGAAGAACTGGTGGATATCCTGCATTTCTTTGTCAGCCTATGCATCCGCAGCGGTATGGACGCCCAGGACTTATACGCCCGGTATCTGGAAAAAAACAAAGAAAACATACTTCGCCAGCAAGGCAAAGGCAAGAAGAGCGGTTACGCCCTGCATGAGATGGAGCAAGATTTGTAACAGCTTTGTTTCCGCTTGTTGCTTTCTTGAAACAAACACTGCTTTGTTGTACAATCAAGCCAGGAGGTGGGACAGATGAAGAAAGCGCTGACACTCTTGTTGTTTGTCTGCATCCTGGTAAGCGGGGCTTCCGCGCTTGCACAGCAGGATGGCGTGCAAATCACCTATATCGAGAATAAAGAAGGCGGCAGCAGCCTGCGGTATCCGCAGCTGCAAGGGTTGCCTAATACCTTTGTGCAGGACACCATCAACCGCGCCATTTTTGAAAAAGGCGGCATCGCCCTGCATGAAGTAACCATGACCTCTCCCGCCCAACAAGGCGCTACAGGGGTGCAGGTATCAAGCGAAGCCTATCTTTTAACGAAGGAAAGCCAGCCTGCCGTTCTGTCCCTGGTCATTCTGTCGGAAGGCAAAATGCCCAACGGCCGCCTGGGATACACAGCGACGCCCATGATGTTCAGCCTGGCGGACGGCAGTGAGATTCCGCCGGATGTTCTGTGGACGGACAAACAGAAGGCGCAAGATTATCTTGATGCCTGGGTTGAGGACATCTCTCAAAAGGATACCTTTACCTATTCGGACCTCTCCGGCGCCGCTCCTGTTCCGCTGGACAGCGTCATGCTGACGGACACAGGCATCCGTGTGTACTATCCCTTGGAATCTTTCACGCAGCTGTCCGGGCGCGCAGGCGCGTTCAGCTATTACTTCTATGAAGTGGCCGGCATACTGCAAACAGGGGAGGACTCTCTGCTGGGCACGCTGGATTCGTGGAAAAGCAGCCAGGTCAGCGCGGAAACCAAGGGTTTAATCGAAAGCACGTTGGCAGGCGGCATGCTGCCGGGCATACCAAAGGTGATGCGTCAAAGCATCCGGGAGGTTTCCCAGCAATATAAAGAACTGACGGATTCTGAAGCTTTCATCACCGGGGAGCGGCATGTGCTGGAGGACGCGGTGTTCCGGGATGTGTCCCTGATCGTTCCTTTCCGCGGGGAGGAAATTACCGGCATCCTGACCCGGCGCATCAGTTTGTTCGGGCTGGAAACAGGCAGAACGGAGAATCAAGCAGTCGCTCAGGTATTGGGAGAGCCCGAAACCACCCTGCCGCTGGACGCTGATACCGCTGCGCAATACGCCATGGTGGCAGGAACAGCCTCCTTTTACACCATGGGGGAATACCGGCTGATGCTGAACTTTGATACGGATGGCATCCTGCAAAGCGTGTATCTGTCAAAAGAATCATCATTAGGAGAAAGCACTTGACGACAAAAAACAAATCACAGCAGAATATACGCTCCACAGACCGAGCGGGCACATTGATGCTGGCGGTGGGTATTCTGGTACTCACCTTTGGCGTCGCGTGCCTGATTGGCATCTTTGCCCAGACAACCTCCATTTCTTTATCCATTTTGAAAAGCACCACCATTGGACTGGGGGGCGTTTTGTATCACGCCCTTCCTTTTATGCTGATTTGGCTGGGGGCGCTGCTTTGTCTATCCGCCAAACGCAGCGTATCCTTCAGGCTGGTGCTGCTGGCCTTCGCCTTTTATCTGAGTCTGCTGGCCTTTATCACCATCATAACATCCGTCCAGGGATACGGTACTTTGATGGCCTATATCCATAACCTGAACCTGAACTATGTAAAAACCCCTGAGCCCGGCGGCATGGGGGCATACCTTGCCAGCGCTTTCCGCCAGTATGACGGGCGCATCGATCCGCTGCCCGGCGGAGGGCTGCTGGGCATGCTGATTGCCTATCCCTTCTGGCGCATGCTGGGCATCGCGGGCTCTGTCACCCTGCTTGTTTTAATCTTGCTGATTCTGTTTTTCCTGATGATCCGGGTGAACCCCATCCAGGTCGTTCAGGATTTCAACGAGAAGCGCAGGAATGGCGGAGCCGCGGTTCAGCCCCAACAGCAGGCGGAAGCTATACCGGCGCAGGAGCAGGAATATCAAGACACAGAAGAATACGCGGAACCTGCGTATCCTTCCCAGCCTGCTGATGTGGCGCGGGAATGGCGGGAACCGGTTTATCAAGCCTCCCCGGCCGCCGTAAAAGAACCAGCTTACACAGCTTATCAGCAGCAGAAGCCGGTGGAATACCAGGCGCCCCATGTGCCGGCTGTCAGCCGGGAAGCCTATATCCCCCCTGTGCAGGAGGATGCCGGATTCACGGCTGTTTCCAGCGATATGGATACCATTTATCAGCAGACCAGGGAGCTGATGCCTGAACCAGCCGTACCGCCTGTAAACAGGCGCATGGTGGAGGAGAAACCCTTTCCGGAGCAAATTATATCCAAGCCCCCAGTCATATTGGAGCCTCCGAAAACCATTCCGACTTTGCCTGTTGAAACACCGCCCGTCAAACCCGAAGCGGCGGTTGAGGTTCAGGAAGATAGCCCATCCCTGCCTTGGGAAGAGGAGCTGCCTGCGCGGCCTGTCCCCGGTAAAGTGCAGGAAGTGCATACAGCCCCCGCGGTGGAACTGGGGCAGCGTGTCGCCATTCCCCAAAAGCCAAAACCCTTGAACCCTTCTTCCCTGGATGGCACCAACCATAAGGGGCCTGTTCATAAGCAGATCGAGCTGCCAAGGGACGACTATGAAAAGCCGCCCCTGCGCCTGCTGTCCGCGCCGCCTGCGGACAATCAGGTGGATCACTCCGAAGAGGACGGCAAGCGGGCGGAAAAGATCGTCCAAACTCTCAATAGCTTCGGTATTCAGGTGCATGTGCAGCAGATTGTCCATGGCCCGGCAATAACCCGTTTTGCTATCAGGCTGGGGGAAGGGGTTAATGTCAACCGCCTGCGCAATCTGATGGACAACCTGTCCGTGGAATTGCTGGCTAAAAGCCCCGTCCGCGCCGAGATTCCCATCCCCGGTACGCCCTTAATCGGCATTGAGGTATCCAACGAGAAGGCGACAACCGTCTTTTTAAACGAGGTGCTTACCTCGCCGAAAATGATGGAAAACAAATCCCCCACCACGGTAGCGCTGGGCAAGGACATTGCCGGCTCTCCCATTCTGTGCGATTTAATGGACATGCCCCACCTGCTGATTGCAGGCGCCACGGGCAGCGGAAAGTCTGTCTGCATCAACAGCATCATCACCAGCCTTTTGTACCGCTCCTCCCCGCAGGATGTGCGCCTGATTCTGGTAGACCCCAAGTTTGTGGAACTGCAGCCCTACAACGGCTGCCCGCATCTGCTGCTGCCCGTTATCACCGATGACAAAAAGGTGGTGGCGGCCCTGGAGTGGCTGTGCGAGGAAATGGACGAGCGCTACCAGAAGATGCAGGTGCACAATGTGCGCAACATTGACAATTACAACCGGCGCATCGGGCCTGATGAGGAAAAGATGCCGCGGATTGTCATGATTATTGATGAAATGGCCGATTTGATTGCCACCAGCGGCAAAGCGGTGGAAGAATATGTGAAACGGCTGACCGCCAAAGCCCGTGCGGCAGGCATCTGCCTGGTGCTGGCGACCCAGCGCCCCTCCGTTAACGTCATTACAGGCG
>CALCQO010000036.1 GCA_937894675.1 uncultured Clostridia bacterium | reverse complement strand
CAGGAAACGGTCTTTACTAACTCACTGGTTGGTACAAAGACTGGGGGCAGACCAAATGGAATTGCAAAACTAGGCGACCGTCCCATCTTGTTGATGCATTCCATCGAAGATACCCAAGTGCCCTATTTGCAGTCCTGATACCTAGACCGGCGTATCGCGCGGAGGATGGCAGCACGTCATTCCTGCGGATATCCATCCTCTGTGTGGGGGCGGAAGAAATCCCATTGACCTAAAAAATACCGGGGGTAATGACAAAAACGTCCATGTTGTGCTTTTTGCACAGTGAAGCTACAATGAATATAAGGTACGTACCAATCTATGAAAAAAGGCAAGCAGCTTTATCGCTACGCCGCTTGTTCTGAAAACGATCAATAAAATACCTGAGGAGGTAAGATGATGAAACGATTTTTGAGCTTATTGATGGCCGCCGTTGTTCTGTGTAGCCTCTGTGTGCCCGCATTCGCATCAGATGAGAACATCACCTTGGAGTTTTGGGAGATGACCTACGGAAGCGATGACCGCTACACTGAAACCTGTGAAAAGCTAATCGCTGCGTACGAAGCTGAAAATCCCGGCGTAACCATCAATATGACATATCAGCCCTGGGATAATTACTATCAGCTCTTCCTCACTGCCGTTTCCTCCGGCGCGGCTCCTGACGTCGCTTCATGTGCGCTGGATCAGCCGGATTTGTTCGCGCAAATGGATGAAATCCAGTACCTGGACGACGTTATTGGCGCGTGGAAGGAAGAAGGCATTTACGAAGACTATACCGAGGATATGCTCAACTTCTTCAAATATGAGGGCAATCAGATTGCCATCCCCTATATGGTGGGTTATCGCGGCTTTTTCTACCGTGCCGATTACCTGAAGGAAGCAGGCGTGGAGAAGGTGCCTGAAACCTGGGAGGAGCTTCTGGATGCCTGCGCCAAACTTCGGGACTGGAATCCCGAGATTGTACCGCTTGCCCTGACAGGTGCCACCAATGGTATCTGGCATTGCTTCATGAGCTTCGCGTTCAGCAATGCCGTAGGCATTGTGGATGAAGAGATGCGTCCCACCTCCGAAACCCAGCCATTTAAAGAAACCATCGACCTTTTCCAGACGCTGCGCGAGCAGGGCTATGTGGCAGAGGGCGTGCTGGGGCACGATGATGCCGCTGTGGAAACCCTGTATTTCGGCGGAAAGGCCGCCTTTTTCTTCGGCAGCTTCGGCCGCAAAATATTCGACTACCCAGAGGTGGCGGAAAACACCGAAATCCTGTCTTGTTTCCAGGGGCCTTCCAGCGATGCCATCGGCACGCTCAGTTTCCCGGACGCGCTGGTGGTATTCTCCCAGACCAAACACCCGGAAGAATCGCTGAAATTCATCAAGTGGTGGGCCGAGAACACCCAACCTCTGTTCACCGAGGGTGGCTGCTGGGCCTATCCCGCCAAGGCTTCCTTCTTCTCTGGAGAGATTTTCGCTGATAAGGTCTCCCAGGGCGTGCTAAACGAAGTGCTGCCCACAGCCAGAACAGCAACGTGGCCCATCCAGGGCATGTTTCCCGGCTTCTCGCAAATCAATGGCGAGTATATCATGAATTACTCGCCGCAGGCTGCACTGAATGGCGGAATGTCTACGGACGAAATAGCCGTCAAACAGGCTGCCATGATTCAGGAGGCGCTGGACAACGCCGCCGAATAAAATGTGTGGCATGGGCGCGCTTGTGCAAACTGGCGCGCCCGTATCCCCACGCCAGGCGACAAGGAGGTAAAACATGAGCAAGCAAATCCGCCGCTGTGCCTTCTGGATGCTAGTGCCTTCCCTGATCATGATGCTGCTGGTCAGTCTGTATCCCCTGCTCGACAGTATCCAGATGAGCTTCACCAACAAGAATATTCTGAAACCCAACAGCGTTGCCTTTGTAGGGTTGAGTAACTTCCGGAAGATACTTACGGACCCGGAATTCTTCGACACCATCCGGGTTTCGCTGATATATGCGTTTTCCTGTGCCTTTGCAAGTTTCATCATCGGGCTGGGCATCGCATCCTTGCTCAATAAAAAAATCAAAGGCCGTGCTGTCTTTCGCGCTCTCTTGCTGATCCCCTGGGCCATTCCCACCGTAGTCGCGGCTTCGAATTGGTCCTATCTGCTCAATGACCAATATGGCCTCATCAATACCTGGCTGATGCAATGGCACCTCATTGATTCGCCGATTCTATTCCTGGCCAACACCAAGCTGGCGCTCCTCACTGTCATTCTAGTGGGCACGTGGAAATCTTACCCTTTCATGGCGCTATCCCTACTGGCAGGCATGCAGAGTATCGACGGCAGCATATACGAATCCGCGCAAATCGATGGCGCTTCCGGAAGCCAAGCCTTCCGGTACATCACGCTGCCCAGCCTGAAGCAAATCAGCTTGGTGGTCACCACCCTGATGTTTATCTGGGGATTCAACAATTTCGACATCACCTTTTTGATGACGCAAGGTGGTCCTCTGAACGCAACCCGCTCCCTTGCCATCTACACCTATAATCTCGCCTTTTTCCGTGGACGTATGGGCTATTCGGCAGCCATCTCCATTCTCACCTTCGCCATTATGATCGGGTTTTACTCAGTATACCAGCGTGCGTTGCATATGGAAGAAAGGCAGGGGAAATAACGTGTACAAGGCAAGAAAAACGGTACGCTGCGGCCTATTGTATGCGCTTATCATTGGCGTCTGCCTGGTGACTAACCTGCCGATTCTTTCCATGATGGGCACGGCATTCAAGCCCCGTCATGAGGTGATGGCCAATACCAACCTATGGCCCAGGGAACCTTCGCTGGAAAACTTCATCCGGGTGATACAGAAAACCACCTTCCCGCAGGCCGTCTACAATACCTGCCTCATTGCGCTGTCCGTAGCGGGCGTCTGCGTCATTTTCGCGTCAATGGCGGGATTCGCAATCTCCCGGGCCAAGGGCAAAGTTTTCAGCAGCTTTACGTTGCTACTATTGATTTTGCAAATGATACCCAGCATTCTCATCATGATTCCACTCTTCTCCACCCTGCGGACGCTGGGCCTGATGGACACACATATCAGCCTGATGGTCATCTATATCTCTGTTAACCTACCCTTTGGCATTCTGACGATGAAAGGCTTCTTTGACAGCATTCCCGCCGAAATGGATGAAGCCGCAATGATTGACGGAGCCTCCCCCTATCAGGCGTATTGGCGCATCATTTTCCCAACCGCGTTGCCCGGCATGATATCTGTGGCCGTCTATACACTGATGACCGTATGGAATGAGTTCACCATCGCAAATGTGTTCATCCAATCCGCGGAGCGGCAGACCCTTTCCCAGAGCCTGCGGCAATTTCAGCTACAGACCACCACCGACTGGGGTGCCCTGAGCGCCGCTGCCGCCTTGGCCTGTATTCCAGCGTTTCTATTTCTGATACTCGCACAAAAATATCTCATCAGCGGCATGACTTCCGGCGCCGTGAAGGGATAACCCCGAAAGGAGTCATTTATGGTACAATGTATTCCTACTGTTCAGGACCAAACCGTACTGTTTGCCTGTGAAGAACTCGCGCGGCATCTGGAAATGATGGACGGTGCTTGGGACAATCGAGAGGCCACCTTCAAGGTTGGACCTGGCCTCTTGCCAGAAGTGCTGGACAATGTAGCAGACAAGTCGCTGGATGACGCCATTTGCATCCGTTTTTCCGGAAAGAAGGGTACGATTACCGGGAGCAACCCCCGTAGCGTCCTGATTGCCGTGTATCGTTTTCTGCATGAACTGGGCTTTTGGTTTGTAAAACCCGGCCCGCAAGGCACCGTGTTGCGCTATAATGGGAAGACCCAGGTATCGGTCCTGGAAACGGCCTCCTACCGTCATCGCGGGTTTTGTATCGAAGGTGCGGTCAGCTTTGAGAACGTACTGGATTTTGTCGATTGGCTGCCTAAAAACGGCTTTAATACCTATTTTACACAGTTTCTGGTTCCCTATGAATTTTTTAAAACCTGGTACGCCCATGATAACAATCCGCTGCTTCAACACACCGAGAAGATCCCTTCTGTCGAGCAGGTAGATACGTTCACCTATGGGGTGCTCAGTCAGGCGCTCCAAAAACGCGGCCTGCTCTTCCACGCCACGGGGCATGGCTGGACCACCAACGCTGTTGGCATCCTTGGGCTTGGGTGGGATGAAGCGCAGGAACCCGAGGAAACGTATACCCACTGGCTGGCAAAAATTGATGGAAACCGTGCCCTCTTCCATGGCCGGCCGCTGGATACCAATCTATGTACCTCAAATCTCGAGGTGCGGGAAGCACTGGTTTCGGAAGTTATGCATTTCCTGCATCTTCATCCGCAGGTGGACGTCATACACTTCTGGTTGGCAGATGGCGTGAACAACTCCTGCGAATGTGAAGCGTGCAGCGAGCAGCTGCCATCCGATTTCTACCTCCAGATACTGAACCTGCTGGATGAGAAGCTCACCCAGGAAAAGTTGCCCACAAAAATCGTCTTTCTGGCTTACCTGGACCTGCTGTGGCCCCCGGAATCCGTGACATTGCACAACCCAGACAGATTTCTCTTCATGTTTGCGCCCATCACTCGCTCCTACAGCGCGCCGCTGCCGACTCTGTCCCGGGGGGAAACGCAGGTCCTTCCGCCCTTTGTCCGCAACCGGCTTCAAATGCCACAGAGCGTGGAGGAAAACATCGCTTTCCTGCACGCGTGGCAATCGCTTTCGAACTGTGACAGCTTCATTTATGAGTACCATTACATGTGGGATCAGTTCAAAGACATCAGTGACTACCGCAATGCGCAGATTCTCTGGGAGGATGTGCGCCGCCTGAAGGAACTAGGACTAAACGGCTATATTTCTTGCCAGCAGACCCGCGTATTTCTGCCCTGTGGCTTTGGTATGTTTGTCCTGGGGCAAACGCTATGGAATCGCGAGGCGGATTTCGAAGCGCTGGCCACAGCCTATTTCACCGCCCTGTTCGGGCAGGATGCGGATCGGATTCGGCAGATTATGGAGAACACCGCAGACCTGCTTTGTCCACCTTGCCTGCGTGGCGAACAAACCATCCAGGAAACAGGACGGGCCGAGAACTACCGCCGCCTACGGCGCATGAGCATGGAACAGAGCCGTTGGTTTCTGGAAAAGTCGCTGGCGTTCTCGGGCGCCGAGGCGCGGATGTGGCAATGCATGTATTACTGGAGCGAAGTATGCGCTTGCTATGCGCATTTCCTTGAGGCATGCGCAGAAGCCGCGGATACGGAAAAGGCGAGGCGTCTTGAGACGTTTGAAGACTTTCTCCGCCTACATGAACCGGCATTTCAAGAGGAGCTGGATGTCTATTGGTTTATCAAGACGCTGAAAAACATGATCGTCCCCCTGCTGTAAAACACCGCCGGAAGCGCGGCGACCGTTTTGTCATGCACCCACTGCTGACGAATCTGCGCCGCCTAAAGCTGGGGATAAGGCTGCTGTCCGGCTTTCTATTGGTTGCGTTGCTGCCCACCATTGTACTGTGCGGCATCACCTATGTTGGCGCGCGGGAGCAAATCCTTCTCGGGGAAGAACGCTCTTCGTTACGCATGGCACAGTATTTGAGCAGTGAGCTTTCCGCGTTGCTGCGAAGCTATCCCGCAACATTGAATACTTTTGCCTCGGATATGGCCGTTATTCGGCTTATCCGCAATTACCGGAAAGCCGACGCGCTGGAAGCGAAGGCCCTGCAATATGAACTAATGGGGCGTCTCATCAGCGAAGCCTCTAGCATGCGCGGATTCATGAGCATGGAAATCATTACCGATGAGGGCGACTCTATCAGCAAACTCCCTTTTTCCATCATGCATGACGAGCTGTTCCAGCGCATCAGCAAGTCTGAGGATAAATTCGCATTCTGGGTCGGACAATACCGTTGGGGCGATTTATACCCAGCCGCCTCTATCAGCCAGCGCGACAAAACTGTCGCGCTGGCTGCTCGGCGTATCATTGATTATGCCAATGTAAAACTGATGGGCTATATCCTCATCGCATTGGATTGCACCGAGCTGGAGCACCTCCTGCCCCGGGATTTGGGAACACGGTTCGTGGTAAGCGACGCCCAGGGTGCCGTACTGGCTGCCTTAGGGGAAGACGCCTCCGTGTCTGTGCAGCTAGCCAGCGATCTGAGTATGCGGCAAATGTCGGATGCGCTGGAAAGCAGCACCTTGCAGCATGCCGGGGAAAACCATCTGATCATCACCGGGCCGATTCCCTACAGCCCCTACCGGCTGACGCTTGCCATCCCCTATTCCCACATGTTGTCTGGGCTAGGGGCTATGTTCCGCCTCGTATTGTTCGTAGCGCTTTGCATCGCGCTGTTGATGTTTGCCATTGCCTTTTGCTTGACCCGCAGCATCACGGTGCCTGTGAGCCGGCTTTCCAGCGCGGTGCGCCGGTTTGGCGACGGTGATTTTCAAACCCGGGTGGGCGATTCTGCCACAGATGAAATCGGCCTGCTGTGCAATGACTTTGATGAGATGGCGAGTCGGGTACTGCAGCTGACCGAGCAACTGTATGAGGCGCAAAAGAAGGAAAAAGACGCAGTGTACACGGCGCTGCAGGCGCAGATCAATCCACATTTTTTATATAATACGCTGGATATGATCAGCTGGATGGGCTATGGCACATCCAACCACGATATTTGCCGGGTGGTGGAGTCCCTGTCGGACTTCTTCCGGTTGAGCCTTAACAAAGGGGAAGAAAGTTTCACCCTGCAGGATGAACTACACCATGTGAAGAGCTATATCATCATTCAGGAGTACCGGATGCGGGACATCCATTTCCAGATCATTGCGCCGGAGCCCTTGCTATCCATCCCCGTGCCAAAGCTCATCGTGCAGCCGCTGGTGGAGAACGCCATCCAGCACGGTCTAAAACCGCGTGGCGGTCAGGGCAGCATTACCATACGGTGCTGCAAGGTGAACGATTGTCTGCAAATCTCCGTGCATGATGACGGCGTTGGTTTTGACGCCTCCCACCTACCGGAACGGTTAGCTAAGAGCAGCGGATACGGTATACGCAATATTCGGGAAAGGCTCTCAATCCTATACGGCGGCAAGGAACAGCTCACCCTCCTACACCATCCCGGCAGCGGTACGGAAGCCATTGTGCAGATACCCATTCTACACACAGCCATGGAACCCAAAGAGGTGCCTACTGATGAAAATCCTGATAGTAGATGACGAGCGCTTCGTGGTAGAGGGGCTTACCCGGCTGATTTCCGAAAATGTCTCCGACGTCGAGATAGTCTCCGCAGATAACGGGGAAAGCGTTCTCCTGCTTTGCGATGCGGATGAGACCCCGCCGGCCTTACTCATTACCGACGTGAGCATGCCCAGGATGGATGGCATCACGCTAAGCCAGGCCATTCGGGAGAGATATCCCGATTGCCGTATCATGATCATCAGCGGCTATGCCGATTTCCAGGCGGCGCGTTCCGCTATTGAGTTTGGCGCGCTTCGGTATATGTTGAAGCCCATCCGTCATGAGGAAATGGTGGAATATGTTCGCTCTGTGATAGACGAAGTACAGAGGGAACAACAGGCCCACCTGCAGGCGGTTATCCAGCACCGGAAAAACCTGTTGACGGCTTTACACAATCATTGGCTGCAGGACATCCCCTTCCACGGTGAAGAGCGCATCGCAGAGGAGACCGGTGAATACTGCATTGTGAAGTTGGTTTCCATCGGCGCAGGCGTTCCCACCGATGCAAAGCCCCCTCTTCTTTTGGAGGATGCACTGGCCTCTGCGATTGCACAGAGGGACGCGCCCGCTTTTACGGTCCAGGCTTCGGCAATACAGGCGACGCTTTTGTTGTGCGATTTTTCCCCCGCCGATATCGCTTGGCTGGAACGCCTGTCGATGGAGCTGGAATCCATGCTGTGTCTGCCGCATGCCGTGGGTGTGGGGTGCTGCCGCAAGTCCCTGGAGGACCTATATCTTTCTTATCGAACTGCTGGCTTGGCTGTTTGGCGCGCCTATTTATCCGGTGCCGGCACCACCGTTTTCGACGATGCGACAATGAGGGAAAATACGGACGACTTGGGGGAGAGCCTTTTGGGCGCCGTCTTTCGCCTACGAGAAGACGTCCGTCGGATGCTGGATTTTTATACGCTGGTACCAGATAAGCAGCAACTTCAGTATGCCATCTATACTTTCTTGTCACGCCTGGAACGCATCGGATGTCCGTTGTCCATGCAGCAGCTGATGTGTGCAGAACTGGCGGCCGAATTGCTTGGAAGCAACTACTTGCCTGGCCTCACTCAGGACGCGGACTTTGAGCAGTATCTCTGTCTGCCCCTCTATGCCGGTTGCCAAAGCTTTGAACAGCTACATAAGGTGATGACACAATTTATCCAGCTTTATACCCAAATGCTGGACCAGATCAACCGCAGCGGTGGCAGCAGACTAGTACTGCATATCCGCTCGGCCATCCATGCGGACCTGCGGAACGCCTCCTTATCACAGGTAGCGGATACGCTGAACATGAGCCCTTCCTACATCAGCATGGTCTTCAAGGAAAAGACGGGGCAAAATTTTAAGGACTATCTGTTTACTACTCGTATGAACCACGCGAAGCGGCTGTTGCGTCAAGAGATATCGGTGCAGGAAATCGCCCAGCGGCTGGGCTATGAGGATGCGGAGCACTTCAGTCGGCGATTCCGCGAACATTTCGGTGTATCACCAACAATCTATCGCAGGGATGCAAAAACTACCAGCGAAGAATGAAGAACAGCTCACCCTTGTCTGGCGAAAAGTCCGCACCGCGCTTCGGCGCCCCCTGCTATGAATACAGCTTCGTATATAATCCAGGGCAAACGGTAGCAGCTTTGCACTGGATTATATACGAAGGCGGAGGAGGTTGCCGTATCGGTTGCATAGCCAGTGTGTTCCAGCATTTCGGCCTGCAGACTTCCTCCGCCCATTCCGCGAAGAAGAAGGAGCAGTGTTTCAAAATCCAGCTTTCGGTTCCGGGTAAATCTTTGACTGGATTGGTTGCCATTTTCCGGATGATCGACAACAGTTGCTCTTTTATCTGGGCAGCGTATGTTTTCATGGGTGTACCTCCTGAAATGTGCTATTTCAATAGGCTTCGTCGCATTTTTATCCTTTTGTCAAGCGGCATAATAAAAAAGAGAGCGCATTTCTGATGTGCTGCTCTTTTCTCGTAGCCTTCCAATAAACGCGTTTTACCCACTCCAGACAGTCCCACAAGTCGAACAGCATTAAGCGTTTCGGCCCAACCCGCCCGCCAAATCTCTGCTTTGCCCCAATCACCCAGTCCGTGGCATCCACCTTCCGGGATTTGAACGCGCCGCTGGGGAGAGCGATGCGCTGCCCGTTTTCATCCAGCATATACTCTTTTCTAGGGCGTGTTGACATTACAGGGCATCGACAACAAGCGCGAGGAAAATGAACGTGACAAACATGATGTCGAGCTTGTCGTAGCGTATGAAGATGCGCCGAAAACGTTTGATTCTGCAGAAAAGGCGCTCAACCTGATTGCGGGCTTTATGCAGGGATTTATCGTACACCCAAGGGTTTTTACGATTTCTTAATTGGACGCATGGTCAGCATGATATGTGTGTGAGGATTTCCATCCTTTTTGTCATGAATGCAAATATCCGCGCACATGCCGACGGATACAAAATGTTGTCGGCAATATACGCGGATGAGTTCGGTATTTTGTTCAAGCGTCAATTCTACGGGTAAAGCCAACTCTATTACCTCTGCTGCTGACCTTTATCATAGTGTCTACTGAACAGCTCCAAACACAAGACAAATCAACATCTTCCGGCCTTTTTCTGGTATCATGAGTGCAAGGATAATCGCAGAAAGCACGCAAAACCCTTGCACCTGATCAGGAGTGAAAACATCATGTACGAGCGAAAAGCACACCAGACGACCTTCTTCGAGGATGCGACGCTATTTGGCGGCGTTAGGCTGAATCCTGAGAACAGATGGGTTCGTATGTCCCGGCTGATTCCGTGGGCAGTCTTTGAAACGCAGTATGCGGCCTTTTTCACCAATCCCCGGGAAGGCAAGCCTGCCAAGTCCGCACGGATGGCGATTGGCGCACTGATTATCAAAAAACGCTACGGTTTCTCGGACGAGGATACGGTGGAGGAAATTCGGGAGAACCCCTACCTGCAGTACTTCCTGGGCTTTGCAGAATACACCAATGCCCAGGCCTTTGACCCCAGCGTGATGACCTGGTTCCGGGAGCGCATCACCACAGAGATGCTGGCAGAGGTGAATGACTACATCATCGGTCGCAAGACAATGGATGACGAAGAAGTACCAGCTTCCAATAACGACGATGATGATGGCAGGTCTAGCGGCGATGATGATGGCAGGTCTAGCGGCGATGAACCGAGGAATCGGGGCACCTTGATTCTGGATGCCACCTGCTGCCCCCAGAATATCCGGTTTCCCACGGACGCTTCCCTGTTGAACGAAAGCCGTGAGCTGCTGGAGGGGATGATTGACACGGCCCACCAGGCAGGGGCGACTGGGGGACAGAAGCCCAGGACCTACCGCAATCTGGCCAGGCGGGACTGGCTGCGCTTTGTCCGTGACCGGAAACCCAACCGCAAGAAGGTTCGGAAAGCCCTTAGGAAGCAGCTGGGATATGTCAAGCGAGATCTGGGCTATCTGGGAACCATCCTTGCCACCAACCCCGATGTGCTCAGCGCGAAACAACTGGAGTACCTGGCGGTCATCCGCAAGTTGTACGAGCAGCAGCAGGAGATGTATGAGAACAACAGCCACCGTGTGGATGACCGGATTGTCAGCCTGCACCAACCCTGGGTACGCCCGATTGTGCGGGGGAAGACGGCGGTGCCGGTGGAGTTTGGCGCCAAGGTAGCGCTGAGCATGAGCGAAGGTTACGCGCGGGTTGAAGAGATCTCCTGGGACGCATTCAACGAGGGAAAAGCGCTGATAGAATCCATGGAGCGGCACAAGGAGCGGACAGGGCATTACCCGGATCGGGGTCTGGTGGACAGGATTTACCGAACCCGGGAAAATCTGGCCTGGTGCAAGGAGCGCGGCATCCGGCTGAATGGCCCCAAGCTGGGCCGACCGCCCAGGGACAAGCAGGCATACCTGGAATCCCTGGAGCTGGAACGGCTGGAATCGGGCGAACGCAATGAGATTGAAGGATGTATCGGTGTATGCAAGCGCCGGTATGGCTTGGATTTGGTGTTGATGCGCCTAAAGCATACCAGCGAGGTGGACATCCATGTCTCCATCCTGACCCGGAACCTGTTCAAGAGGCTGAAGTCTCTTTTTTGCCTTGTTTTGGATTGGGTCAGGAGGAGTGGATGGGGCCGAAAAACGGAGGACAGCGTGTTGCTTAATTGCTTGGCAGCGTACAGGGCTGTTATTCAGGGGACACTAAACTAAACGGAGATATTATGATGAAAAGACTTTTGCTCTGTATTTGTGTATGCGTATTGCTGTTAAGCACTTCTCTTGCACATGCTCTGCAAGACCTAAACTTGCTAGATACATCCGATGCCGTACGGTTGTATAAAGCAGATTTGATTGCCGCAGGCTATTTGTCGGTGGATGAAGCTGGCTCCGATGTATTTAACAGAAGGACAAAGGAAGCAACCATTGAATTGCAAAAAGATTATGGTTTAGTAGAAACAGGTTTAGCTTCACCAGAGTTGCAAGTGATTGTACGATTGTTAGCGAAAATAGAGAACAGAGGTGCTATTCCAGAAATTACACCTCCACCCTCTCCCAAAGTACCAGATGTTAGAAACATGAAGCGTTCTGATGCCATTGTTTCAATTCAAGCTATAGGTCAGTTACCTATTGTTGAAGAAGAGTTTTCTAATATTGTGCCGGTTGACAAAGTAATTTCAAGTTTGCCACAAGCAGGTAAAGAACTTCCCTCGAATGGCAGAATAATTCTAAAAGTAAGTAAGGGGCCTCGGAGAATCGATGCCTCTAATGCAACTTGGTATGCTTGGTGGTTTAAAGGTTCTAATGGAGATAATTATGAAATGGGCGACATCTATATTGAAGATGGGTACTTGGTGATTGAACTTGATGCAACCATCAATACTACATACAAATATAGGTGGAGAGGTTATGGAACCGCAGCTATTAGAGATACTTTTGATAAAGTTGTTCCGTTTGATTACTCTTATGGGAAGGAAGACATTAAGAAAGGGGAGACGCAAAAAATTGTCTTGCGAATACCAGTCCGTGATCTGGATGTGCAAAAACCAACCACACTATCTGTGAAGATAGAATTGTATCGTAATCAGAAAACAGAAGACAGATTGCGTATGGATTTCACGTTTGCATGGCCATAATTTTTGGAGCATTAGTTAGGCACCCAAGAGCTCCATTTCCAAGAGATATCAAATGTAAACCTAGAGAAGAAGGCAGTATCGCTTGTCGATTGTAGTCGACAAACATTAGAAAAACTGGTTCATTGTCGAGCATACTCGACAGCAGATAAGCAAGTAACGCCCCATGACGAACAATGCCACGAAGAACCCGATGCCATGCATTTCACTGATCATCGGGTTCTTCATCTTCGAAATATTCTCAGTCCTCAGTCAGAGGCCGTACCTACAGTAACTATTTTGCTTTTTTGAAAAGGTCTTTAACATCCTTCATGACCACTGCCCATGTCAGCTCACCTACGAAGAAGGATTCGTCCCGGTATCTTTCCCAAAGGCTCTGCATGGTTTCATCCTGTTCAAGGGTGTGGAGAATCTGATCAAGAGCAGCAAGTTGATGGAGTGATTGGCGCTTTTCGCTCGTTGCCAGGAAGGCTGCTTTGAGCAAAGGGGCATCAACAGTCTCCTGCTGTGTCAGGATGTGAATATCATAAAAGTCCCGCATGCGTGTGTTGGTGGTGCCTCTGGTCATGACTGTTTCCAGCTTCTCTGCCAGCAAGGTTTCCAGGTTGTAGGTCCAAAGCGGGATGGTGCGCCACTCAAACATCAAGGGATAAGCATACTCCACTGCGCCTGGGGTGATGATGTCCCCGGTTGAGATGTCCAGCCGGATGGCTTGTTGCATCCTATCCAGTGTCGCCTCCAGCATAAAGCGAATGCCGGGATTGTCATGCTCTTCCATGATTTCGGTGACCTTGGTGACAGAGAATGTGATGCCATCATCAACAGCTACTGCAATGATTTTGTCCACCATCTTGATGGCAGTCTCTCTGGAAAGCGAGATCAGTCGGGCTGTGGTATCAATGTCCATCGTGGCTCTGGTTTCAAGACCAACGATGGAGGCAACAAGCATGCCGCCCTTTAGAATAAGGCTGTCGCGATAGGGGGAGAGAGCAATTCGCTCCAGAAAGCGCTCCATGATGAAATTCCTGATGAGCGTCTGTGCTTTGGTACTGTCGCCACCGGACAGGTTGCGCACCTTGGCTTTCAATTGTGTGGCTGTCCTGATCATAGCATGACCTCCGTGTAAGTACGCACAGCATCCTCCAAACCAAATGCCTTGGCATAGGCCATCAGGTGATTCAGGTTTTTCTGTGGGCTGGCCATGTACTCCTTCATGGCGTGTTGGAAGACCTGGATATCCATGGAGTCCTTGAAGCGGAGCACATCGCAGATGGTTCGCTCCTTATCATAGGCGCGGACTGTATTGCCGAAGCTGGTTTTCACATCGCTTGCACCAAGCCCTTTAAGGTCTGCCTTGACCTGGTGGACACGGATTCCCATTTTGCGCAGATGCGTTGCGTTGTACCCAGCTCTGACCGTTACGCTGGTGAACCTTGGCTCGCGCTCCATCAAGCCATGTAGGAATAAAGCCGTTTCGTGGGAGTAAACAATACGCGAGTTTGCCAATTGCAACTGGTACAGCTCATCCGGCCATGCATCCGCTGCCAGGTAAACACCCCGGGCGACACGCTCCATGTTGCGCTTGCGGACATATTCGGCAAGCGTAGGCTTTGACACGCCGCTGAGCAAAACCTGAGATGTGAGCAAATAGCCATTGCCCTGAGATACCAAATGATCCAACATGCCAAACCTGCTCATAAAATCACCTTACTTCCTCGCTCTCAATTGTACATGTTGAGAGCGAGGAAGTAAAGTATTGATGCCATCCTTGTTGAGGGGACAGCCCTGCTTTAAGCCGTCTTATTGCTGCTGTTCCCGCTAAGCGCCTCCGACATCAGCCTGTTCAGCTCATCTGAGAATTTCTTCTCCGCATCAGCACGGATGTGCTGGTAGACATTGTGCAGCATGTTGTTGGAGGAATGGCCCATGTTCAAGTGCATTTATCAGCCTTGTTCTAAGCAAAAGGAAAAAGAAGGTGTCCACCTGCGTGGAAACCCGCAATCCCTTATGTAGCAACAAAAAACCGGGGTCCCTTGATTTATCAGGGAACCCCGGAATGGTCAGACTGTCCGAAAACAGAATGAAAGAGTATATCAAAGAAGGAAGTGCTGCAGTATAATAGAAGAGGGCGAAATGAATGGGATATATCAAAGGTCCGGACAGCCGTCAGATGAGGATGGGGCTCTGGAGCATCGAAGAAGAAGTGGCGGACAACAGTCCCGCGCGCTTTATTGAGGTATTTGCGGACAGCCTGGACGCAAGTGGGCTGGGATTCAAGCGAACAAAACCGGCCCAGACGGGAAGACCGGCGTACTCGCCGCAGGATCTGATCAAGCTGTATCTGTACGGCTATCTGAATGGGATCCGATCATCCCGTAAGCTGGAGCGGGAAAGCGGGAGGAACATTGAGCTGTTTTATCTGCTGAACCGGCTGTGCCCGGATCACAACACCATAGCAGACTTTCGCAAGGAGAACAGGAAGGCGTTAAAGCAGGTCTTCCTGGTTTTTGTGCGGGCTTGCAAAGATATGAAGCTGATAAGCGCGGAAACCTTGTGCCTGGATGGAACAACGATACGCGCGGTGAACGGAAAGAAGCAGGCGGTCAGCGCGGAGATCGCGCGAAAGAAGCTGGAATACGCAAAGGCACAGCTGGAAGCGGCCGAGCGGTATCTTCGGACACTGGATGAAAATGACCTTCACGAAAAGCGGCTGGATCATCCAATGGCCCTGGATCTGGACAAAGAACATCTGCCTGATCCCGAAAAGCTGAAGGAGAGGATCGCGTTTCATGAACGGTGCCTGCAGGAACTGTCGCAGAGCGGTCGGGGAGCGCTGCTGTTCACAGACCCGGAAGCGGGGATGATGCCTGCGAAGGAAGGTGGGATGAAAGCCTGCTACAACGTGCAGACGGCAGTGGACGCGGAAAGTCATATGATCGTAGGGTTTGAGGTGACAAATGATCCCAGCGACCGGGGAAAGCTGGACCGTACAGCAGAACAATGCAAAGAGGAACTGGGCCTGGACAGCGTGAAAGTGATAGCGGACAAGGGCTATGAAAGCCTGAAGGATATTGAGCAGTGCCTGCTGCATGGAACGCAGGCGGACGTAGGGTTTACCCGGGATCGTGAGGAGCGGGTGATCTCCCTGGACTATGAAGTGTCGGAGATTACCCAAGAGGAAAAGCATTCCCAAAGGCCGGTGGATATTCAGCGCTGTCTGCATGCCGGTGTACTGCCGGCGTGCCTGGCGAATGGCAATATACGCATTGAGGTGCAGGAAGAGAGTTCGGTGAGCTGTTTTCTGCGGCATGAAGACGGTAGGGTCACCTGTCCCATGGGGAAGGAGCTTTACAAGCTGCGGGACACCAGGTACGGGACAGAGTATTCCAGCCGGGAAGCGTGCAGGACCTGCCGGAATCGATGCACCGATTCAAAGTCGGCCAAGCATGTGAACATCGGCCGGAACAGCATGTATGTACCGGTGAGGATGTATGGTTCAAGCGAATATCCCCTGCAGCCAATCCCATCCAATGGAACAACGAGCAGAAACCTGAACAACTTCGGGAAGCTCTCCCGCGCCGAAAAGCGCGTCATGATCTTCATACGGCGGGACATCCCCAAACAGAAGCAGCGTCAGCAGACCAGCGAGCATCCTTTCGGAACGATCAAGCATTACGATGGCGCCGGATATTTTCTATGCAAGGGAAAGGAAAAAGTGACAGCCGAATACGCGCTGAGCTGTCTTGGCTATGATATCAGGCGGGCTGTCAAGATCTGCGGGAGCGTGAAAAGCCTCATCCAAAGATATCAAGGGATAGCCATGCCCAATTTGTCAAAAATGGTTGAAATCTGAGAGGGTGATTCCTTCTCGTTATGCCAAATTCACGCATAAAGCGGCAAAAAAGCTGCGAAATGATACAAAAAAGCCCGAAAACATGAGGTTTTCGGACGATTTGTGGTGGAGCATAGCGGATTCGAACCGCTGACCTCTACAATGCGAATGTAGCGCGCTGGCAAGGCAAGCTAACTAACTCCCATTATGGTAAAAACATGTTGTTTTCACTCATTATCCTACCATAGCGTTCATGAAAATGTCCTGATTATCAGACTGGACCAACTGAAGATTCGCATTCTCCGTTAGTGTGAAGTCTTCCAGCGATATGAAGAATTTGATAGTCAATTTGTAGTGCCTGCTAACCTCAATTCGTTCAATTAATCGTGCCATTATCATCTTCTTGGTGTCATTATCAGCTAGATCAAATTCCTTAGCCCAGTCTGTAATCTGCTTGTACTGCTCGGAAAGATACTGCAGTCGAGTATCTTCCAAGGTTTTCTCTTGTTGGCAGGCACTCAGTCTCGCCTCCGCCTCAACGAGAGCCGCGATGTTCTCTTCCAGCATTGAATTCAGCAGGCCAGCAGCAAATGCACTTTCACCATTCAAAGCCTTCATGACTTCTTGGCGGAGAGTGATCTGCTGCTTCTTCAGTTTATCATGATCCTCTTGTGCAGCCTTTGTCCGTGCGCCTTGCTTGTTGCGATAATGCTGGCGCGCTTTCTCTCGCCATACCACATCAACCGATTGTTGAATGCCTTCAAAGAATTGATGTACAACGTCGAGGACAGCCGCCTCAATCCTTTTTGAGGAGTAAACTCTCTGCCCGTCGCAGTTCTTTGCCTTGATTGATCCATTGTAGCAACGGTAGATCGGGCGGTGGTAAGCCGTGTCGACAAGTTGTTTGGTGCAGTAACCCCCAACCAGTTTGTGGCCACAGTGTGCGCAGTAAGCAATTCCAGAGAGGAGGGTTGCTCCAAAGACTGAGGTTTTTGTTTTTGCGTCCTTGGGCATGAGATCGTTCTCTGCTTCTCTCTGACCAGCGTAGTGATGTTGAATGCGCTTTTTCATCGCATACTGTGCGAAGTTGAAATCTGAATCCGATATAAGCCTGAGCGATTCAATCGGCTCAGAAACTATATCGTTTATGTGCAGGCGCCCCGTGTAGAGTGGATTCCTAAGCATGCTTCGCACCGTCTGGGCAGTCCATATCTTCTTGAGATAGGGATACATTTCGTTCATGTGATTCGCGATTCGCAATGTTCCCATCCCATCACAGCAAGAAAGTCTGAAAACTTCCTGGACTATCGGCCCTTCTATTTCATCAATCATGGGATCCAACAGAGGCTTGCTTTTCTTCCCCATTCGCCCATTGTGTACCAGTTTATAACCGAAAGGCCGCGATCCTCCCCGCCAGACTCCATCCATTACCATTTGCGCATGCGCGGCCTTGACTCGGATGGATATTTTCTCACTCTCACCGCCGGCTTGCCAATAGCGCATGAAGTTTAGCAGCTTATCCACGCGACTATCTAGTTTTTGCTCGCCCTCTCGTGTGCTCCATACCTCAATCCCGTGCTCAATGAACCATTGCACCAGGAATGGGGTTTCGTCCTCTCGTCGGCCCAAGCGATCGAACATGAACACGAGCAGGACATCAAACATTTTCTGCTCAGCCATGTTCCGAATGTCAATGATCACATCCCGTTTATCAGTCGCTGTTTTGTAGCCAGACACGCCTTTCTCCAAGCGTTCCTCAAAGAAGATCCAGTCATCTTGTTTGTCAATGAAGTCCTGGCATTCACGCCGCTGCAGGGGGATATCGTCTTTTGGATCTACCTGACCCTTAGTGGATACTCTGTACAGACATAACACGCGTTTCACTCTTGGATTCTCCTTCTTTTTTCAAAGGCTGTCAGCAGCATTTCCGCGATAGCGAGCCGAACTTGCGGGTTAGGCTTATTGCTAAACACTAGTGTTGAATGACAGCCATTTGACTTGATCGTGTTATGGGTCATCTGCACAGATGGTTTTGCGCTCATTCTATTGTCAAGGTTCGCGTGGAGGTTAAGTCCACGCCACCACGTTAACTCTCCTCGGACATCTATGCAAGCAGATAAGGGGCAACTGGTAATAATCATGACATCTCCTTCGAGTTGATCTTCAGTTAGGCAGCCGCAAATAGTGAATTTCTAGTAAATATCTCATACCAAGGTTGCAAATGCGCTGCAACCTTGCAACCTTGCAACCTTGCAACCTTGAATAGCAGTATGCAGATTTGTGTACTTAATACAGAAAGGATCCCCCAGTCGGACAAGCATCCGAGCTGGGGGTTTTTGTAGAACTTCTAATCATTGCTCTCGTTACTGTCCTGCAACTGCGAAAGGATCGTCTTGAGCTTCTCCGGCACAGGCAATCCCAGGTACACCGTGTTCTCCATGATGGACAGCCCTTCATTGCTCATGTAGAAGAAGATGACCGCCGTCCTCAGTCCGGCACCCGTACCAATGATGTTAGCGTCCACAATGTGGGCCACGCCTACCAAACTAAAGATGAGGATCTTTCGGAAGATTCCCCTAAAGCCCACCTCGCTGGATAACGTCTTGTCGATGATGGCCACCATCACCCCGGTGATATAGTCCAGCACGACAAAG
>CALCQO010000035.1 GCA_937894675.1 uncultured Clostridia bacterium | reverse complement strand
AACAAGCGGTTTATCCAGTGTTTTCAACGTGTTGCGGGTTTTTCAGCAAGCCCTACATATGGGCGGTGGATTCAGGGATGGTGGCAATGGCGATGGGCATGATGGCAATGACCGACGCCCAGTTGGCAGTGGGCAGGCTGAAGGCCGGCAAGGCGAAGAGGCTGCCGTCCCCCAGCTTCCAGGTGGAGGCGGCCAGGGAGGCGGCGGGAATATCCCGGAAGAGGCTTTCGCCCGTCAGCAGCAGAAGCAGCACGGCGGCAACGCAGCCCGTCGCGGCGCCTAACAATAAAGGAAGCTGGCCCAGGAAGCCCTTGAGCTTTTTGGAGTAAATTACTGTGGACAGCAGGGTAACCAGGGAAACCACCCAGACCATCTGGCTTTGGCCGGCGGCGGGGGCAGCATCCATCATGGCGTTGCCCGACAGGGTAAGGCCGATAATCATGGCCACAGGGCCGGTGACGGAGGCGGGCAGGATTTTGTCCACCTTGTCCATACCGCCCCACTTAACGAGCAGGCCTGCAAAAATGGAGATAAGGCCGGAAAGCACGATGCCGAACTGGGCTTTGGAAATTAGTTCCGTCGGCAGCACAAAGGTGCCCGGAGCGCCCATCTGGCCGCCCTCTGCGACCACCATGCTGGCGATTGCCGCCAAATACGCGAAGGAGGAGCCGTAGTACATGGGGATCTTGCGTCCGGTAATGAGGGTAAAGCACACGGTGGCAAGGCCGCTGGCGAAAATGGTGGTGGATACATGGAAGCCGGTAATGAGGGCAACGGTAACAGTAGCTGGGAACATGACGATGACCTGCTGCAGAGCGTACAACAGCAGTTTGACGAAGCTGGGGCGTTCGTCAGGCAGATACCCATTGACAACCTGATGTTTCGCCTGTTTGTTGGGGATGTAGCCTTGCGCCTTTTGTGTCTGGGACATGGACCTCACTCCTCCTTTGTAATTGACTCCGGGTATGAAAAAAGCCCCGCCCACAGGGGCAAGGCTTACCATCTCGTCCTTGCCAGCACCGGGACCAGCTTCAGGAGCCGATGAATCGTACCACGCAAGGCGCCGGGTTGTCAACCGTTTTTCCTTCCTGTTTTGTTTGATTGATGTTTTCCGTGGTATATTGTGGGCGAGTGAGGGAATTTGAAAGGAGAATGAACATGTTAAGCAAAAAGACAACAAAGATGCTCAATGAACAGGTCAACAAAGAGCTTTTCTCTGCCTATCTGTATCTGGACTTTTCCAACTATCTGAACACCATCGGCCTGCTGGGCTATGCCCACTGGTACCG
The DNA here is from genome assembly GCA_937894675.1 of uncultured Clostridia bacterium. Lineage (GTDB taxonomy): Bacteria > Bacillota > Clostridia > Christensenellales > Aristaeellaceae > DTU024. The sequence goes on along the minus strand of CALCQO010000035.1, from coordinate 9,090 downwards.
CATCCAGGCCCAGGAAGAGCGGGATCATGCCCTGCTGATTTATGATTATCTGCATATGAACAACGCCGATGTGGTGCTGGAAGCCATTGCCAAGCCCGACTTCAAAGCCTCCAAACTGATGGATGTATTAAAGGAAGGCCTCAAGCACGAGGAGTACATTACCGCCTCCATCCATGATATTTACGCCGCGGCCCATGGGGAAAAGGATTACCGCACCGTACAGTTCCTGGACTGGTTCGTCAAGGAGCAGGGCGAGGAAGAAGCCAACGCCCACGAACTGATTCAAAAGACCGAAACCTTCGGCACCGACGCCAAAGGCCTGTACATGCTGGACAACGAGCTGGGCGCCCGTGTATACGCGCCGCCTTCCCTGGTGCTGTAACAGCTGACCATCTGCCTGATTATCAACCCGCCGACAAGGCGGGTTTTGTTTACAATCGTTTTTTCGTATTTTTATGGCTGATTTTCACTTGTTCCCATTTTTGCATGATGGTATACTTTATACAAACATCAAACTCAATCAACAAGGAGGATTTCCAATGAAGAAACTTGTAGCTCTGTTGCTGGTTGCCATGCTGGCGCTGTCCATGATGCCCGCGATGGCAGAGAATGTCGAACTGACCATGGGTTCCTGGCGCTCTGACGACGCTGTGCAGGTGCAGGCCATGCTGGACAAGTACTTTGAGAAGACCGGCGTGAAGATCACCTTCCAGCCCACCGTCCCCGACCAGTACAACGCCACCTTGCGTCTGCAGCTGGACAACGGCACCGGCCCTGATCTGTTCTACTCCCGCTCCTACGCCGCGGGCGCTGAACTGTTCGGCCTGGGCTTCAACATGGACCTGAGCGATCTGCCCGGCGTGAAGGAAAACTTCACCCCCGCCAGCATCGAGCCCTTCGCCGACGCGGAAGGCAAAGTGTTCGCCGTTCCCTACGCCGCCGTCAACCATGTTGTGTATTACAATGTTGACACCTTCGCCAAGTACAACCTGACCGTGCCCCAGACCTTCGAAGAGCTCCTGGCCCTGAGCCAGACCCTGAAGGACAACGGCGAGACCCCCTTTGCCAACGGCATCGCCTCCAACTGGGACATCCTGGAGTGCGTGTTCTCCGGCATGGTGCCCAACTACATCGGCGGCCCCGAGAACCGCGCCAAGTATGAGAGCGGCGAGTGGAAAATGAACGACGAGAACTTCGTCGCCGCCCTGACCGACTTTGAAAAGCTGTCCAAGTTCTTCCCCGAGGGCTTTGAGTCCGTCACCAACGAGAACGGCCCCGACATGATGGCCCTTGGCCGCGCCGTGATGCTGATTGACGGCTCCTGGCAGTCCGGCCTGCTGAAGGACACCAACTGGGGTGCCTTCGCCATCCCCGCCCCCGAAGGCAAAGAGCCCGGTATGTGCTTCCATCCTGACATGGGCCTGGCCGGCAACAACGCCACCAAGCATCCCGAAGAAGTGAAAGCGTTCCTCAGCTGGGTCGCTTCCCCCGAAGGCGCGGTAGAGGTTGCTGCCTCCCTGCCCGGCGGTTTCTTCCCCATGATCAACGCCCCTGTGGAACTGACCGACCCCAAAGTTAACGAAGTGCTCGCCGCCAACCAGGGCCGCGTGACCGACGCCCGCTTCTTCTGGAGCAAGCTGATGCCCATGTACAAAGTGATGGTGGAAGAACTCAACGCCCTGGCCAAGGGTGAGAAGACCGTCGCCGAAGTCGCCGAAGTCTTTGCCGCTGAGCAAGCCAAGACGTTGGGCCAGTAACCCCTAACTGAAAGACCATTAACCGCCGGGGGCCGTTCAACCGGCTCCCGGCTTTTTATCCAAGCAGGAGGGAAGACCATGCAGAAAACAAAGCAACCCGTCCTCAGGGGAGGAGGAAGCATCAACCCGGGCGGCCGGTACTGGATTTGGTATCTATTGCCGGCGCTGGTCCTGTACACGCTGTTCATGGCCTACCCCATGCTGGACTCCATCCGCATCAGCTTTTACGAGGGTACAACTTCAGCGCGCACCTATGTGGGGTTCCAGAACTATATCAACCTGTTCACCGATGAGGTGTACAGCAAACGCTTCTGGAACGCCTTTGGCAACACCTGGATATTCTTTGCCTTCCACATGCTGCTGCAGAACGTGCTGGGCATGCTGTTCGCGGTGATCCTGACCAACCGCACCATGAAGGGGCGCCCTTTCTACCAGACCATCACCTTTCTTCCCGTCACCATCGCCGTGATGGTAACGGGCTACCTGTTCAAAATGCTGCTGAACCCCCAGTTTGGCGGCTACGCCCTGAAAGATATGGGGCTGAATTTCCTGGTGCATCCCTGGCTGGGCGACGCCAATACCGCGCTGAGCGTGGTTTCCCTGGTATCCGTCTGGCAATGGGTGGGCATCCCCACCATGATGTTTGTCGCCGGGCTGCAAGGCGTGTCCGAGGATGTGCTGGAAGCCGCCGACATCGAGGGCTGCAACGGTTGGCAGACCTTCCGCTACATTAAATTGCCCATCATCATGCCGGTTGTGGGCATGATCGCCATCCTAACCTTTGTGAACAACTTTAACGCCTTTGACATCGTCTACACCATGACAGGCCCGGACGGCCAGCCCAGCTACGCGACAGACCTGATTGGCACCTTGTTCTACCGCTACGGCATCGCGGGCGAGCATCCCGTCGGCATCCCCACCCCAGGCATCGGCGCGGCCATCTCCACCTCGGTATTCCTGATGCTGCTGGCCGGGGTTATCCCCACACTGCGCGCGACGCAGGGAAAGGAGTAAGCCATGGAAAAGCAAAAGACGAGCAGCTTACGGCTTTCCCGTATGCACATCCCCTCCCACATCATCATGATTGTCTGGTGCCTGATTTCCCTGTTCCCCATCTTCCTGTTGGTCTCCAACAGCCTGAAAGACCGGATGAACCTCTTCCGGGACCCCTTCGGGCTGCCGCTGAGCCCCACCCTGGACAATTACACCTATGTAATGAGCGACAGCAACTTTTTCCGCTATTTCGCCAACAGCATCGTGGTGGTGGTAGGCTCCCTGACGATGATTCTGCTGCTGGGCTCCCTGGCCGCCTATGCCCTGGCGCACTGGAAGGCAAAGGTCGCGAGAATTACCTATTACTTCTTTATCATCGGCATGATGCTGCCCATCAAGATCGCCACCATCCGGCTGCTTGAGTTGATGAAAATCATGAGGCTCCTCAACACCCTGTGGTCGCTGCTGCTGGTGTATATCGCCATGGGCCTGCCCATCGCCATCTTTGTACTGACGGAGTTTATCCGCAACCTGCCCGCGGACTTATATGAAGCCGCCTATATTGACGGCGCCAAGCGCTTTAAAATCTACCACAGCATCGTGCTGCCGCTGATCAAGCCCGCGTTGGCCACCGTCGCCATTTACAACCTGGTGCCCATCTGGAACGACCTGTGGTTCCCCCTCATCTTTATCACAAGAGAAGAGGTAAAAACCGTACTGCTGGCTGTCACCAAACTGCAGGGGCAGTACGCAACCGACTGGCCCAAGGTGTTCGCGCTGCTGACCATGTCGGCCCTGCCTGTGCTGATTCTCTACCTGTCCATGTCCAAACAGTTTGTCGCCGGCTTGACAGCGGGCGCTGTGAAGGGATAACACAAAACATAAAGCCGCGCAGCCTATGAGAAGCTGCGCGGCTTTTCTTTTGCGGTTTATACCTGTGGTTTACATCTGGCGTTCGTTAGTTCGCGTAGTTATGGTCATTGACCAAGACCAGTCCGGGGATGGGGTCCATCATGGTCAGCATGTCCCAGCGCTGGGCGTTGCGGGCGTCGGAGTTGGGGTAATTGCGCTGCAGCTGCTGGTCGGGGGTGGGGAAGCGGTAGAAGGATTCGGTGTTGCGCACAAACATCAGCACATTGGTGTCGCCGCCCAGCTGGTTGATGATGCTGAAGGGCTGGTTGAACTGGAAGATCGCGGGCAGCTTTTTGTGGTCTACCGTGGTGATGGAGCCGTAGTCGGTGAAGAAGTACAGGAACTCGCCCACCGCGTCGATCTTGTTGGTCTGTCCGTCATAGAAGTAATGGTAGCTGACGGTGACGGTATCCCCGGCTACATCCACATAGACTTCGCCCACCTCATACATATTGCCGCCCACCAGCGTGATGGTCTGCCGGCCTTGCTGCGCCAGGTTGATGGGGGTGAACATGTACCATTCCTTGGTTAAATCCGGCGTCAGCACGCGGAACTGGGGGCCGAAGGAAGATACGCTGTTGCGGGGATAGTAGGCATTGTGCACCTGCACATAGTAGGGCTGTTTGGTGGTTTTGTCGATGTGCATAATCTGGGCGGAGTAGAAATTCTCCTTAAAGCCATTGGCGGAGGTAACGCGGTAGCGGTAGGTATTGATCTGCCCTTCGTTGGCCAGCTGCTTATAAACAAAACCGTTGATGGTAACAGGCTGGGCGCCGGCGGGAATCACAACATGGGTTGTATGCACCGTTAGTTTGGCCAATTCATCATAGACTTCCACTGTGACGGAGACATCATGGGGGCTAAGGTTGGTAATGTTGAGCACCGGATTGTAGGGAATGCTTGTGTTGTAGGTCATTTCCCCCTTTACCTGCTCAACGGCAATGTTGTCGGTAACGGACGCGATTGCCGGAACGGCGGAAAGCATCAGCGCCGCTGCACATATCAGGGACAGTAACTTTCTCATACAAGTACCTTCTTTCGTGATCGTGAAATACTGTTACTACAGTGTACCCATATAACGTACGGCCGCGTTTGTTTATTGCATGACAGAGACGCTGGGAAATAATTTTACTCATACCGGAGAGCCCTACAAAGCCTGACATATTTTCAAAGTTGCCGTCAGCATGCATTCCCGGATTGTTCCGGATAGGTATTCTCCGCTGATTTTTTATTGACGAATTCAATGAAATACATTACCATGAATAAAACAATATGACTGTTTCTGTCGCATCCGGACATTAATCCGACACACAGTCAAAGTCTTGTGAGGTGACAAGTATGGCCAATGAATCCCCAGCCCGGGAAAGCCGCCGCGTGCGGTATACGCGCAGCGCTCTGCAGGAAAGTTTGCTGTCCCTGCTTGAGGAGCTGCCCATCAACAAGATTACCATTTCCATGGTGTGTCTGAAGGCGGATGTGCACCGCAGCACCTTCTATATGTACTATAAGGATGTATACGACCTGCTGGAGCAGATTGAGAACGCGCTGTATGAGGAATTGGTGCAAGCCATCGCCAGCGCCAATGAGTATCTGCCCAGCGGCGAGCTGCTCAAGCGTGCTTATGAGGTGGTCTATCACCACAGGAAGCTGAGCAAGGTGCTCTTTGGCAAGTACGGCAACAAAGCGTTCCTGCACAAGGTGGCGGACATCTACCGGGGCGTGCTGATTGAGGAATGGAAAAAGATGGCCGATCACCTGGATCCCTCCACGCTGGACTATATCCACTCCTTTGTCACCTTTACCAACATGGGCATCATGGAGAAATGGATCTCCACCAACCTGCAGGAAACGCCGGAAGAGCTTGCCAAGATGGCCAGCAAGTTCCTGATGTACGGCATCTCCAGCTTTCTGACCATGCCGGAAACGAAGTAAATTCCCTGTACATGCAGCCATTCGAGCCCTGCCTTCTTTAAAAGAGGCAGGGTTTCTTATGCAAAGGGAAGACCCCGGCGGGTGCCGGGGTCTTCGTTGCGATTGGTTGGTTTTCCAGTTGTTTCGTGGAACAGGATTACATACCGCCTGGCAATACCACAATCATCACTTCCGGGGTCTGTTTCCCTTCCAGGGCAGCGTAGGCTGTGATGATGTCCCCCGCGGCCAGTTCATTGTCGCCGGCGATGAGCCAGGTGCCCTGTTCGCTGGTTTCAGCAGTTCGGATGGTGCCATCAGGCAGGGTGAGGGTGATAATGGATTTGGGCGTACCCGTGCCCGCTACCAGGTTGGTGCCCTCAAAGCTGGCATGCAGCATCGGCAGGACGAGGGCTGGAGCCTCCAGGGCAGGAAGTACCTTAACGATGGCAGGTTCGCTTGTATCCCCACGGCTGTTGGTCTGGGTCACCTTGATGGTATCCCCCGCCTTCAAGGCCGCGGTCGGCGTCAGGCTCCAGGTGCCGTCCGTTTTCACGGTGGTCGTCTGGGTGGAGCCGTTGGGGTAGGTGACGGTAATCACGGCTCCGGGCTCACCGGTACCGGTGATGGTTTTATCCCCTTCGCGCACGGGGTTCACCACAGGCGCTTGCGGGATGGGATAGGTTTGCATGGTGGTTTGCGCGTCCTTGCTGGTGTTGCCCGCGGCGTCCGTCTGGTTGGCGGTAATCTTGTCACCGGGCTTGAGGGGGATTACCGGGGTAACCGTCCAGGTGCCGTCGGTATTCACAACGGTTTCCTGGGTGCTGCCGTCAGGATAGGTGACAACCACGGTAGCGCCCGGCTCACCTGTGCCGGTGATGGTTTTGGCGTCCTCATACACGGGATTGATGACCGGCGCGTCCGGCGCGGTGGTATCGGCAACCTTGGGCTGGGGGTCGGTTTCATCGGGGATGGTGTCCCCGTCATCATCCGGGTCGGTCACGTCGGGATCTCCGTCGCCATCCGTGTCGCGGTAGACGGTCATCACCAGTTCTTCAGTATACTCGTTGCCATTGGTATCAACAGCTTTTACTTTGATGGTGAAGTCGCGTACTTCTTCCGTGGGACCCCAGTCGCTGACATCGGGTGTGCCCTCAATGAACTTGGTGTCCTTGTTGTATACCACGCCCTCCGGCTGACCGCTGATGGTCACCGTCGGGGGGATGCCGGAATCGTCCTCGGCTACTACCGGGATGGGCACGATGGGGTCTTTTTCCAGAACATCCACATCGTCCAGCGCGTCAATGGTGGGCGGTACCTTATCGGGAATCTTGATTTCGGCATCGATCTCATCCGGGATGCCGTCGCCGTCATCGTCGGTATCCGTCACATCAGGTTCTCCATCCCCATCGGTGTCGCGCTGTACGGTGAATGTCGCTTCATTGCTGAATACATCCGTATCGCTGACGCCCCGGGAAGAGATGGCTACCGTAATGACCTGGCTTTCATAGTTGGCGGCTGTTTCGTCGTTGCTCCAGGCAAGGCCTGTCAGCGCGCCGTCTATGGTGTTGGCCGTTTCGGACACGCTTAATCCGCTGGCGCCACCGGTGTAGGTTAGGGTCTGGGTGGCTTTTTTGTTCTCATTGATGTACAGGGTATCAATGGGCGCGCCTTCGGTTACAGTCTGTTCCGCAGGCGTCACCTTGACATCCAGGGGGGTGAAGTCCTTGGGGGTCTGGTCCAGCACATCCGGGATGCCGTCGCCATCATCGTCCTTGTCGGTTTTATCCGGGATGCCGTCATTATCCGTGTCACGGTTCACCGTGATGATGAAGATTGTGCTGGCTTTATTGCCGCTTAGGTCTGTGGCGGTTACCGTGACAGTGAAACTGCGGGCCTCATTGCCAAACCACTCTGTCACCTCCGGGGTACCCGTTATTTTCAGAGTGTCCGGGTCGAAGGATACGCCCGCGGGCAGGTTTGTAACGGCGATAGCTGGCGCGATGCCGGAATTGTCGCTTGCCTTTACCGTAATTTCGGGAATGGCGTTGCCCTGGGTAACCACCACATTGCTTATGGCGTCGATGGTGGGTTTGGTTTCATCGGGCACCTTGGGGTCAAGGTCGTCCACATCAGGGATGTTGTCGCCATCATCATCCAGATCGGTGATGTCGGGATCGCCGTCCCCATCGGTGTCGCGCTGTACATGCAAGGTGACCGTGTTTTGCGCGGTATCATCCGCATTGGCGCCCACGGAATCGATGGTGAGGGTGATGGTCTGCTCCTCATGGGCATCATCCTTCCAGGTAAGACCTGTCAGGCTGCCGCTGATGGTATTAGCCGTCCCATTCAGCTCAAGGCCGGATGCGCCGCCGGAGTAGGTAAGGGTTTGCTCCGCGGGTTTGTTCTCGGTAATGTTCAGCGTGGTAATGGGTTTGCTTTCCACCACGGTCTGTTCCGTGGGGGTTACGCTGACCGTCAGATCGTCGAATGCTTTAGGATTTGTATCCGCTCCGTCCAGGATGCCGTCGTTATCATCATCCGGGTCGGAGGAATCCGGGATGCCATCCAGATCGGTATCGCGCAGCACCGTCAGCATGAAGATGCTGGTCTGGATATTGTTATTGGTGTCCACCGCGGTAATGAGGATGGGGAATACACGGCTATCCTCCGGCAGGTTATAGGCGGTGGTGCCCCAGGTAACCTCTGGCGTACCAACAATCTGTTTCGTGTCAGGATTGTAACTGACGCCATCTGGCTGATACTTGATGCTGACGGTGGGAGTATTGATGGAATCATCGTAAGCGTTTACTGTTTCAGCCAAAGTTTCCGTTTCCAGAATTGTCTTGGCTTTCAATTGCTCAATCGTCGGTTTGGTGGCGTCGGCTATCTTGGACTGGCCGGGGTTTTCCTGAAGATCCGGGATGCCATCGCCATCGTCATCCAGGTCCTTGATATCCGATATGCCGTCCCCATCGGTATCGCGCAGCACGGTCATGATGAATGATACCACCAACTCATTGCCCGATGTGGTTTTGTCCTTGGCGGACAGGCTGATGGTGAAATCCCTGGACTCCTCCATCTCGCCCCAGAGCGGGATGACAGGCGTTCCCTGGATGTATCCCGTGGTCGTTCCAGCCGTGCTTTCAAAGGTCTGCTCACAGACGATGCCATCAGGCTGGCCGCTCATGGTGATTGTCGGCGGGAGGCCGGAATTGTCCTCCGCTTTGACGGTAATATTTTTAATAGGCTCTTTCTCAAGTACCGTCACATCCCCAGGCGGGTTCAGGGTGAGAACCGGCTTGGTTACATCGGGCGTCTTGGGTTCCGGATCCAGGGTATCCAAAATGCCGTCATTATCATCATCGGTATCAGTGGTATCGGGTATTTTGTCGCCATCGGTATCCCGCAGGATGGTGATAATGAATGTTTCGGTAACAGGATTGCCGGATACATCGGTGGCTGTGTGACCTGCCCCCCAATCCTTGTACCAGTCCGAGAGTTAGTTGAGATATAATCA
>CALCQO010000034.1 GCA_937894675.1 uncultured Clostridia bacterium | reverse complement strand
GCGGAGTCCCGGTGGCTTGCCCATTCCTCCTCACCCTGGGCAAAGTTGCGAACTTTAGTGTACTCTATCGGTATTGTCATCATATCTGAATTGCGCTGGCAGCGTCAAGGTGCGGCCTTGTATTGAAGGGAGAGTTTCGTCTGCTTCCTTTGTTGGAAATGCTCAAGCCGCAAAATTCGCTGCGCTGCTGCGTCGCCGTGCCCTCCGTTCCTTTTCCGATCGGAGGCATCCACTACGGGACGGCTCCTTTCAATCGAAAGCAAGCTTTCGATTGTTGGGGTACGAGGGTAGCCGGGAACCGATACAAACGCAAGCCCGCTTGCGTTTGAGAGGAGGAATCCCGGCGCGGACGCCTCCCGCAGGCAAAGCCTGCGGGAAAGGAAGCAAAGGGCATTCCGACGAGGGCTTCGCCCCAAACCCCACCAAAGGGGATGATCTCCACAATTCAGCATGGTCGTCCCCAGCCTCACCAAGGTTCGGCTGGGTACTCCCTGCTTCATTGGACTTCCATTCGCCTTTATCCGCCACTGGCGGCTGCTCATTGAGTCCCTTTGGAAACCATAACAATGGGCGATCCTTCCTTGTGCTTTCTGATACAATCCGCGCCTGAATTGACAATCCCCCCAGTAAAAGCTATACTTATCATACTTCCTGGCGGGGAGCACCCGCCGCAATTTCATAACCTTAAGGAGGACACTCAGGATGAAGAAACTCGTAGCCCTCGCGTTGACCCTACTCATGGTATTCTCGGCTTCCGCCGCGCTGGCCCAGGGTTCGCTGGTGGTATACTCCCCCCACGACGCCGATCCCCTGCAGGCTGGGCTGGCCCTTTTCCAGGCCGCGTACCCGGACATCAAGGTGGAATACATCGCCGCGGGCACGGGCGAGCTGCTGCAGCGCGTAGCCGCTGAAAGCGAAAACCCCCTGGCCGACGTGCTCTGGGGCGGCGGCGCCGACTCCCTGGCGGCCTTCAAACCCTATTTCCAGACCTATGTCAGCGCCAATGACGATGTCATCGCCGATGCCTTCAAGGATGCCGAGGATCTGTGGATTGGCGAAAGCCCCCTGCCCATGGTGCTGTTCTACAACAAAACCATGGTCAGCGAGGAAGACGCCCCCAAGACCTGGGAAGACCTGCTGAACCCCAAGTGGAAGGGCCAGATTGCCTACGCCTCCCCCGCCAAGTCGGGCTCTGCCTACACCCAGCTTTGCACCATGATTCTCGCCCAGGGCGGCCCTGACAGCGGCGGCTGGGATTTTGTGGAGAAGTTCTACCAGAACCTGGACGGCAAGGTGCAGGATTCCTCCGGCAACTGCCACAAGCTGGTCGCTTCCGGCGAGTATGCCATTGGCGTAACCATTGAAAAATCCGCCGTTTTGTACGCCGACAACCCCGATGTGGCCTTTGTGTACCCCGAAAAGAACAGCGCGGTGCCCGACGGCGTGGCCATCATCAAGAACTGCCCCAACCTGGACAACGCCAAGCTGTTTGTGGACTTTGTGACGGGCCTGGAGTGCCAGAAGGATCAGAACGAAAACTGGAAGCGCCGCCCGGTGCGCAGCGACCTGGCCCCTGTCGGCCTTGTGCCCCTGTCTGATCTGGACCTGACGGATTACGACTTTGACTGGGCCGCCAACGATAAGGAAGAAATCATCGAAAAGTGGCAGGAGATCATCGTCAACAACTAAGGCACCCAATTTTCAGGGGAGCGGGTCTGACCCTCTCCCCTCTTTTTTCATAAGGAGCAGCCATGGAATCGTACAATGTATTGATACAGGACGCCGTAAAAACCTATGGGGACTTCAAGGCCGTGGCCGGCATCACGCTGGAGATACAAAAGGGCGAGTTCTTTACCCTGCTGGGGCCCTCGGGCTGCGGCAAGACCACCCTGCTGCGCATGATTGCCGGGTTCAACACCATTGACGGGGGCACCATTTCCTTTGGCGATAAGGTGATCAATGATGTGCCCGCCCACAAGCGGGGCATCGGCATGGTGTTCCAGAACTACGCCATCTTCCCCCACCTGACGGTGGCGGAGAATGTGGCCTACGGTCTGAAAGCCCGCAAGGTACCCGCGGCGGAAATCGCCCCCCGGGTGAAAAACGCTCTGGAGATGGTGCAGATTGCCGACCTGTCCCACCGCATGCCCAACGAGTTATCCGGCGGGCAGCAGCAGCGGGTGGCCCTGGCCCGCGCCTTTGTGATTGAGCCCAGCGTGCTGCTGATGGACGAGCCCCTGTCCAACCTGGACGCCAAGCTGCGGGTGCAGATGCGCACCACCATCAAAAAGCTGCAGCGCAAGCTGGGCATCACCACCATCTACGTCACCCACGATCAGGAGGAGGCCCTGGCCATCTCCGACCGCATCGCGGTCATGAAAAACGGGCTGATTATGCAGGTGGGCGAGCCTACCCAGATTTACAAAAAGCCGGAGAATGATTTTGTCGCAGGGTTTATCGGGGTGTCCAACTTCCTTACCTGCCAGGTGGAAGGCGCGGACCCGGACAGCGCCGCCGTTGTCATCGGCGATTACCGCCTGCAGCCGGTGAGGCTGCTGAAGCCCTACACAGGCAAGGGCAAGATTGCCGCCCGGCCCGAGTACCTGACCCTGGCCAGCGAGGGCATCGAGGGGCGCATCGAGCTGTCCACCTTCCTGGGGGATTTTATCGAGTATGAAATCCTGCTGGAGAACGGCCAGAGCATCCAGCTGAACGAATACACCAAGGACGCCCTGTCCATCAAGCCCGACGGCACCCAGGTGCATGTCAACATGGACGCAAGCGCCATCATCCTCTATGGCGAAAGCGGGGAGGTGCTGACGGCATGATCAAGCTGCCCTCGCTAAAAAAACCGCGCTTTGACTTCTGGTTTTTCGTCAAGGCCGTGGTCATCCTGGCCATGCTGTTTTTCCTGGTGTATCCCTTTTCCACCCTGCTTACCCGCAGCTTCTTTTCCAAGAAGGTGGACGGGGCGACCCTGGAAAACTACGCCACCTTCTTCAGCAAGAAGTACTACCTGGACGCGCTGAAGAACACGCTGGTGATTACCTTCGCTTCCTCCCTCACCTGCCTTTTAATCGGCGCACCCATGGCCTACCTGATGACCCGCTACAACATATTCGGTAAGCGGATTATCTATGTGTGCATCATCCTGGCGCTGATGTCCCCGCCCTTTATCGGGGCGTATTCGTGGATCTTGCTCTTTGGCCGCGCCGGGTTTATCACCAAGCTGTTCGCCGGCATCGGCATCAAAACCCCCACCATCTACGGCACGGGGGGCATTATCCTGGTGTTTACCCTGCATCTGTTTCCCTATGTGTATCTGTATGTGTCCGGCGCCCTGGGCAGCATCGACTCCTCCCTGGAGGAGGCGGGGGAAAACCTGGGCTCCTCCAAGCTGCGGCGGCTGTTTACCGTGACGCTGCCGGTGGTGATGCCCTCGGTGCTGGCAGGGGCGGTGATGGTGTTTATGACCGCCCTGGCCGACTTTGGCACCCCCATGCTGCTGGGCGAGGGCAAAACCCGGGTGCTGCCGGTGCTGGTGTATGACGCCTACATGAGCGAGATTGGCGGCAACGCCAACATGGCCAGCACCCTGTCGGTGATTGTGGTGGCCTGCTCCCTCAGCGTGCTGCTGCTGCAAAAGTTCTATGTGGCGCGCAAGAACTACGCCATGACGGCGCTTCGCCCGCCCAAGGAGATTGAGCTGCGCGGCTGGAAGCGCGCCCTGGTTACCCTGCCGGTGGCGCTGGTGGCCTTCCTAGGGCTGCTGCCCCAGATTACCGTGGTGGTCTCCTCCTTCATCCGCACCGACTTTACCGGTTTTATCGGCGGTTTTACCCTGGAAAATTACGAGAAAATCCTCAGCCGCCTGGCCACCAACATCACCAATACGTATTATTTCTCCGCCGTGGCCATTATCTTCATTGTCATCTTCGGCATGCTGATTTCCTATATTCTGGTGCGCAAAAAGGGCAAGGTGGCCAGCGTGATGGACCTGCTGGTGATGTTCCCCTACGTTATCCCCGGCTCGGTGCTGGGCGTGTGCCTGATTGTGGCGTTCAACCGCCAGCCCATTGTGCTGACGGGCACGGCGGCCATCATGATTATTTCCTATGTGGTACGCAAACTGCCCTATACCGTGCGCTCGGGCAGCGCGTTCCTGTACCAGATGGACGCCTCGGTGGAGGAGGCCTCCATCAGCCTGGGGGTTTCCCCCATGCGCACCTTCTTTAAGGTGGTGGCGCGCTTGATGCTGCCGGGCATCCTGTCGGGCGCCATCCTCAGCTGGATTACCTGCATCAACGAGCTGAGCTCCTCCATCATGCTCTATAGCGGCAAAACCTCCACCATCTCGGTGGCTATTTACCAGGAGGTCATGCGCATGAGCGACGGCACCGCCGCCGCCCTGGCCTCCATCCTGACGCTGACCACGGTTGCCTCCCTGCTGCTTTTCATGCGCTTCAGCAAGGGCCGGGTGTCGGTGATATAAGCAAGAATTAGGATAAAAACTGAGGGATCCAAGGGAAATCATTTTGCTTGGTGGGTCTGGGCAAAGCCCTCGTCGGAATCCCCTTTGCTTCCTTTCCCGCTGGCTTTGCCTGCGGGAGGCGTACGCGCCGGGATTCCTCCTCTCATACGCAAGCTGGCTTGCGTTTGTATCGGTTCCCAGCTTGCCCCCGTATCCCAGCAATCGAAAGCCTGCTTTCGATTGAAAGGAGCTGTCCCGAAGTGCATGCCTCCGATATGCTTGCATATCGGAAAAGGAGCGAAGGGCACGGTGACGCAACAGCGCGGCGAATTTTTGCGGTGTAGGGCGAGAGATAAAAAACAAGGAGCTACATTGTACATCTCTCGTCCCATCGCAAAAGGCGCTGCGCTGTTGCGTCGCTATTCACTTCGGCGGCTCATTCCGTCCCCTTTGGAATCCGCAACTCATAACAAAATTGTGTTATAATCCCCCATGTCAAACACCTTTGACAGGCTGAAAAAGCCCGATGTCAAAGGGTTTTGATTGTTGAATGGAAACGATGCCCTTAGCATAAAGCCGAAAGGAGGCGCGGAGGATGAAACTTGGCGAACAGATCAAAAAGTACCGGGCAAGCTTGGGGCTTTCCCAGGACGCCCTGGCGGAGAAGGTGTTTGTATCCAGACAATCCATCTCCAACTGGGAAAATGGCAAGACCTACCCGGACATTGGCAGCCTGTTGCTGCTGAGCGAAACATTTTCCGTGTCTCTGGATACTTTAATCAAAGGAGACATCGATACCATGAAAAAAGAAATCAACGCCCAGGAGTACGCCCATTTCCAGAAAACCAGCGCAATCTTCACCCTGTTGTTTATCGCCCTGCTGATTACCCCTGTGCCTCTGATCCTGCTGCTGAAGTGGTGGGGCGCCGGCATCTACGCCGTCCTGGCGGGCGTTGGCATCTACTATGCCTATCAGGTGGAAAAGCACAAGAAACAGCATGATGTGCAAACCTACCGCGAAATCGTCGCCTTCACCGAGGGCAAGGATCTGAGCGATATTGAGAAAGCCCGGGAAGCGGGCAAGCGGCCGTACCAGAAACTGCTGCTGGCGGTAGGCTCTGCCCTGGCGGCTGTGGCCATCGCCGCGCTGATGATGAAGCTGTTCAGTTAACTAACAATAGTCAAGACAAGTATTTCATCAACAAAGAATGGGTCAAGGGGTGAAACTCGTCGGAATGCCCTTTGCTGCCTTTCCCTTGGGCAAAGCCCAAGGGAGGCGTACGCGCCGGGATTCCTCCTCTCAAACGCAAGCGGGGCTTGCGTTTGGCTGGGTATCCAGTTTGCTGTCAAGCCGCAGAAGCCTATACATGAAGGATTGGGTCAAGGGGTGAAACCCCTTGCCGGGGTCTGGGGCGGGAGCCCCAGCGTTCCCCGTTCCCTTACCCCATCTCCCCTAAATCCACCACCTGCCCGCCTAACAGGCGGGCTTCTTCGGCTTCGTGGGTGACGGCCAGCAGGGTTTTGCCCTGGGTGTGCTGGTTTGCGTAGGCGATGGCCTGGGCCCGGGTCGCCCCGTCCAGGCCTTTGAAAGCTTCGTCCAGTATCAGCAATTGGCCGTCGTATAGGACTGCCCGGGCAAGGGCCACCCGGCGGCGCATGCCCCCGGAGAGGGTGCGGACGGGTTGGCGGATGTCCGCTTCTGATAGACCAAGGGCCTGCAGGTGCCGCAGGATGGTGCCCTCGGGCACACGGCTGCCGGTCACAAAGCGAATGTTGTCGATGGCGGAAAAATCCTCGCATAGCCTGTCCTCCTGGAACACGGCGGCGACACGGGGGGGTATCCCTTGCAGGGTGCCGCTGTCGGGGGGAACAAAACCCATCAGGATGTTGAGCAGGGTGGTCTTGCCCCGGCCCGACTTGCCCATCAGGCAGACGCGCTGGCCAAAGGGCAGGGTGAGAGTGATGTCCTTCAGCACCTCTTTGCCCTCAAAGGCCTTGGACACATGCGATAAACGAATGTCCGCCGGAGAAAACACAGGGGATATGTCTGATTGTTTCCGGGGGGTGCCAAAAAACACAGAGAACCGTCCCCTGTCGGAGAATAGGCGGGATAATCCGAAGAGAAAGATTTTCTCAAACACCACGCTGAGCAGCACAATCAGCACCGTCCAGGTGAACAGATCCACAGTATTCAGGTACACCTTGGCGTCGTAGAGCTTTTCCCCCATGGTGCCGGAGGGCAGGCCGATGACCTCCGCCGCCACCCCCGCCTTCCAGGCCATGCCCAGGGCGGCGCTGGTGGCCGCCAGCAGAAAGGGCTTCAGTTGAGGCAGGTATATCATGACAAGCTGCCGGCCAAAAGGCACACGGTACAGTTTGGCCATCTGCAAAAGCTGTTTATCAGTCGCCAGGATACCCTCCAGCACATTGGCGTAGATGACGGGGAACACCATCAAAAAAGCGATGAAGGTGGACAGCCTGCGGGAGGACAGCCACAGCAGCGCCAGAATCACAAAGGAAGCCACCGGCACCGACTTGATGGCCACCACATAGGGCTTGAGCAGGGCGCGCACCCAGGGAAAGCGGGCTGCCGGAATGGCCAGCAGGATGCCCGCGATAACGCCCAGCAGAAACCCCAGGGCAATCAGGGAAAAGCTGGTGAGTATGCTGGCAAAAAAACCCGCCTCCCGCCAGATGGTGGTAAGTCGCACCGCCACCTGCCAGGGGGAGGCCAGCAGCAGGGGCTGATGAAGGGCCATGGCCGCGGCCTGCCACACAAGCAGGGCCGCGGCCACGGCGATGATATTTTCTGTTTTCGCCTTAGGGCGCGCCATAGTAGAAATCGTCCCCGGGCATCTGGCCGCCTACGGCCTGGGGCTTCTGATCAAACAGGGTTTGCAGGTAGCCCTGGGCGGCGTCCTTCATGTCCTGCCCGCTTAGCGCCACCAGGTTGCACAGGGGCAGCGCCTTCTGGGCGATGGGCGCTTTGACAATGCCGTATTTCTCCATCAGCGGCGCGGCCTCCGCCACATTGGCGTTGATCCAGGTGACGGAGTTTTCATAATCCTTCAGGAAATTGGCCACGGCTTCGGGGTTCTTTTCAGCAAACTCGCTGCGCACGATGACGGCGGCGGTCACCAGGCGGCTGCCGTTGTCCAGCTTGTTCCACTCTTCCTCCAGACTCAGCGCGGTGCGCAGGCCTTCCACCTGGGTCAGCGCCACGGTGGCGAAGGGCTGGGGCAGCATGGCGACGCCCGCTTCCTGGGTGCTCAGGCGGGCCACTGTCTCGGTGGGCTCGCTCATCCATTCCATGGTGACATCCTGGTTGATGTCCAGGCCGTTTTGCGAAAGCAAGTAAGTCAGGCTCATTTCCGGCGTGGTGCCCTTGCCGGTGGCGTAGATGGTTTTGCCCTTCAAATCGGCAATGGACTGCACCGTCTCGCCGCCCTTTTCCACGATGTACAGCACCCCCAGGGCGCCCACGGCCAGCATCTTCACCTGGCCTTTGGTGTTGTTGTACAGCACCGCCGCCAGGTTGGCGGGCACCGCCAGGATGTCCATCTCCCCCTGCAGCAGCTTGGGGGTCAGTTCATCGGCGGTGACGCCCATGGTAAAGTCGTAGGTGTTCAAGGTGGTTTTGGCCTCGTTATCCTCCAGCAGCTTCACCAGGCCCATGGTGGTGGCGCCCTTCAAGCCCCCCAGGCGCACCGGGGCGGGGGCCTCGGCGGACACGCTGGTCAGGCTGAGGAGCATCGCCAGCAGCAGCAGGATGGCGGTCATTCGTTTCATTGGGTTCCCTTCCTTTCAACGGGCAGCCTTGCCCGGGAGATTCACCTTGATTATACCGGAAGGTGAGGGATATTTCGTTGCGTTTGCAACGCATCGGGCGAACAATTGTTGATTGGGACGGAAGGTGCCCGGGTGGGCAGGGAATAAAAACACAGGGGACGTAAGTCTGTGTTCCTTTGGAATACCAACGAAAACATAGGGATACGTCCCCTGTGCTGCTCAGCGGTAGGCAGACAAGGGGAAGCAATAGGAAAACGGGCAAACCCGGAAGCGTTTCCGGTGATTGCCCGTTTTTTGGGTGATACGTTTAAATTGCTTTAAGTTTGCGTTCTATGCAGGGGTGCTTGAACCGCAAAATACGCTTCGCTGTTTTGCTGACGGTTTTGGTGTGATGGGGCTTTGCCCCATACCCCACCAAAGGGGAATGATTCCCCTTTGGAAACCCACACTTAGGCTAACGCTTGCACAATCTTACCGCTCAGGCGAAGAACAGCTCCATATCCTCTTCCACGGTGCCGTTGGGGGCGATGCCGAAGTTCTTCACCAGCACATCCGTCACATTGGGGCTCAGGAAGGCGGGCAGGGTGGGGCCGACATGGATATTCTTTACCCCCAGGCTCAGCAGCGCCAGCAGCACAATGATGGCTTTCTGCTCGTACCAGGCGATGTTATAAATCAGGGGCAGCTCATTCACCGTTTCCAGGCCGAAGGCATCCTTCAGCGCCAGGGCAATCAGCACCAGGGAGTAGGAGTCGTTGCACTGCCCGGCGTCCAGCACCCGGGGAATGCCGCCGATGTCGCCCAGGTTCAGCTTGTTATAGCGGTACTTGGCGCAGCCCGCGGTCAGAATAATGGTATCCTTGGGCAGGGCTTCGGCAAAATCAGTGTAGTAGCTGCGGCCCTTCTGGCGGCCGTCGCAGCCTGCCATGACCACAAACTTTTTAATAGCGCCGGACTTGACCGCCTCCACCACCTTATCCGCCAGGCTCAGCACCTGATGGTGGGCAAAGCCTGCGACCAGGGTGCCGTTCTCCAATTCCTTGGGGGCGGGGCAGGTTTTAGCGTGGGCGATGATGCCGGAAAAGTCCTTCTCCTCGCCGATGCCGCCGTCGATATGGGGGCTGCCGGGGAAGCCCGCGGCGCCGGTGGTGTACAGGCGCGCCTTATAACTCTCCGGCGGGGGCACGATGCAGTTGGTGGTCATCAAAATGGGGCCGCCGAAGGCCTCAAACTCCGCCTTCTGGCTCCACCAGGCGCCGCCGTAGTTGCCGGCGAAATGGCTGTACTTCTTAAACGCCGGATAGCTCTGGGCGGGCAGCATCTCGCCGTGGGTATACACGTCCACGCCGGTGCCTTCCGTCTGCTGCAGCAGCATTTCCAGATCCCTTAGGTCATGGCCGGACACCAGAATGCCCGGGTTGCCCCGCACGCCCAGCTCCACCGTGGTCATCTCGGGATGGCCGTAGCGGCTGGTATTGGCCTTATCCAGCAGCGCCATGCCCTTTACACCCGCTTCGCCCGTTTCCAGCACCAGGCCTACCAGCTCGTCCACGGATTTTTCCTCCATGGTTTCCGCCAGGGCGCGCTGCATGAATGCGTCCACTTCCTCATCATCATTCAGCAGCACATTGGCGTGCTTGGAGTAGGCGGCCAGGCCCTTCACACCATAAACCACCAGCTCGCGCAGGCTGCGGATATCCTCGTTCTCGGTGGCCAGCACGCCAATAAAGGGCGTCCTGTCGTGCCACTCTTCCTCATTCAGGCTATGCCACTGGGCGGCCTCAGGCAGGTTGTCCTGGTTGCTCAGCTGCCTGCGCAGGCCGTTCATCACTTCGATGGTTTCCCGGGTGCGCGCCTCGATGGCGCCCTGGTCGAAGTTGGCGTTGGTGATGGTGGCAAACAAATTCATGCTGACCAGGTGGTTCACCGCCTTGGTTACCGGCTTGCCCTCGCCCCGCAGCCGCGTGGTGATGGCGCTGAGCCCCTTGGTTACCCAAATTAAAAAGTCCTGGGCGCCGGACACATCCGCCTTCTTGCCGCACACGCCCGCCTTGGTGCAGCCGGTGTTGCCCGCGGTTTCCTGACACTGGTAGCAAAACATTTCCTGCATAATTGAACACAAACCTCCTTTTGTAATACCGTTATGCTACCATAGCGGGGCACGGGAAACAATGATTTGAATCAAAAAATCCCCAACATTTTTATCCAGCGCGCTGAGGCGTCTGGATGCCCTCACTTCAAACTGCCGAACCCCTCGGGGATTTCCACCCTGGGATAGCCGCAGCCGCCCATGCCGCGGACGGTAAACTTGCCCTCGTACAGCAGGGTGCCGTCCTCCCCGTAAAAACGGCCGTGCACCGGGTAGGATGGGCCGTAGTACGAGCGATGGCCATGCGCCTTGTCATTGAACTTCCCTTCAAACTTCAGCCCGCCGGACGGATAGTACTCCCTGCCCTCCAGCAGCCCCGCCTTCTGGAACCTGCCCTCCCGGTACTTATGGCCGTTGCGGTAGTATTCTATGCCCTCCACCAGGTTCATGGGTTGCCAGGGCTTTTGGTCGTTCCAGGCGGAATCGTCATAGGTGCCCTCAAAGTACAGTTCGCCGGTGTCGTAGTACAGTTTTCCCTCCGTCACATTCCTTTCCATCATGCCGCCTCCTGTTTTTTACATAAAGAAAAGGCCCATCGACAGATGAGCCAACGCAATCAGCCCATCATGCAAGCATTCGCACCTTATCCAAAGACAGGTTGCGGAAGGGTCGCAGAGCTTGTCTCTCGCCTTCTCTTTGATGGTGCTTTCAGTATAGCACGCCGGCTGAAAAGGCACAACAGGCAAGGGGGACAGCATAGAACAAACCCCTTGAAGACATTAAATTGTCCTAACCAGGCGCCTTTGGTATAATCGGCATGACGAAATGTTAAGAAAGCAGGCGTCCTCCATGCAAAAAGCCCTCATCATCGGCAGCCCCGGAAGCGGCAAGAGCACCTTTGCCCGGGCGCTCCATGAAGCGACAGGACTGCCCCTCATCCACCTGGATAACCTCTTCTGGAACGCGGATAAAACCAATGTGGAAAAGGAAGTTTTCCTCGCCCGGCTGGAAGATGCCCTGCAGCGGGAGAGGTGGATCATTGACGGCAACTACCTGTCCACCATGGACAAGCGCCTTGCGGCCTGCGACACGGTGTTCTTTCTGGATTACCCGGTGGACGTGTGCCTGGAAGGCATCCGCCAGCGCCAGGGCCAGCCCCGCCCCGACATGCCCTGGGTGGAACAGCCCGGCGAATGCGACCAGGAGTTCCTGGCGATGATTCACAACTTTCCCGCCGAAACCCGGCCCAAGGTGCTGGCCCTGCTGGCCAAGTACCCGGACAAGGTAATTGTGACTCTTACCAGCCGGGAGGAAGCCCGGGCGTATCTTTCCCGCTATCAATAAAAAAAGCCTGGCAGCCAGGCTGATGGATATGATAGAAAAATAATAACACGAAATAGGGCGATTTTTTCGAGATTCCCACAAGGGTAGAGAGAAAAAGTAAGCCGAAAAAACCCTACCCCGCCCAGTTTTCCAGGGCTGCCCGGTCGTGGATGGAGAGGTTTTTATAGCCGTCCACCCGGATCATGCCCTGTTTTTTTAGCTGCGCCAGCTTGCGGTTGACGGTTTCGTGGGTGAGGCCAGCCATGCGGGCCATCTCTTCCTGGGAGAAGGTCAGCGGCGCGTCGGGCTGGCGTTCGCTTTGCCACAGCAGCAGCTCTGCCACCCTGCGCCCAGCGTCCTTCAGGGATAGAATATGAATCAGCCTGCGGTCATTCTCCCGCATGTCGCTCAGATAGGCGATGATTTTCAGGCCGATTTCGGGGTTTTTGCGAATCAGCTGGGTTAGATCCTCCCCGCGGATTAAGCACAGGCCGGTATGCTCCATAGCGGCGCCGCTTTCCCGGGCGAAAGAGGTGGCGGACAGGCTGTCGCCGCCGTAAAAATCCCCCGGCTGGAGGATGTCCACGATGGCCTCCTCCCCCTGGGCGTCGCTGCGCAGCAGCTTGACGCGGCCAAAGCGCACAATGTACAGGGAGTCCATGGGATCCCCGGCGTGGAACACCAGATCCCGGGGCAGGTATTCCCGGCGCTGCACCAGGGTCGCCACCTGGGCCAGCTCCTCCTTTTTCAGGGTGCTGAATATGGGCACCCGGCTGACGCAGGTGCCTTGGCAGTGGCCGCCGCGGCAGCCGTTACAGGCATTGGTCATGGTCTTCCTCCTTCTCGTGCAGCAGACAGAAACGGTTTTTGTGGTAGGTGAGCACCCCCTGACGCTGCAGGTTACTAAGCTCCCTGGACAGGGCACTGCGGTCCGCCCCCAGGTAAGCCGCCATGCCAGCCCGATCCATGGGGAGGAAGAAGGGCTGCCCCTTCCCCTTCTCATGCTGGCTGAGCAGCGCCACCAGCTTGCCCCGCAGGCTGTTCTTGGAAAGAATCTGGATCCGGTCGTTCATGCTGAGGGTGCGCTCCGCCAGCATGGCGGTAAAGCGCTTCTCCAACTCCCGCTTCAGCCCTTCCAGATGGTCTTCCCGCATCCAGGCGGTTTCCAGCCACAGCACGCGGCAGTTTTCCCTGGCCAGGATGTACACCGGGGATTCCCTGCGCAAATAGCACAGCGCTTCCCCGAAGGTGCCGCCGCCGCTTACATTGTTCATCAGCATGGGCTGGCCGTCAAAATCGTCCATGTACACCTGCACCGTGCCCTCCAGCACCAGGCCGAAGGCGGGCATCAGCCGGTACACCCCCTTGAGGATTTCCCCCCTGGGGTGGCTTTTCTCCCGGGCGGAATACGCCGAAAGGGCGGCGGTCAGCTGGCCGCCCAGCCCCGCAAACAGGGGACAGCCCGCGATAACATCGTCCCACTTCTCCACCCGCAAGACCCTCCTGTATCAATCTACCCAATATTCTACCTGTTTCATGTTGCGGATGCAACATGGAAAGAGGCGATCCCGGCCGCGTGAGGAACTCCCTGGGCAAGGCAGGCAGCCCTTGCGGCGGAGGCCATGCGCCAGCCAAAGAGTCTGTCTCCACATGCGCCCTTCACAAACACAAAAGAAAAACTTGACCGGAAAAGTCGATCTCTTTACCATTTGCGTATTGTTTCCGCGCAACACACCGCGGAGAACGGCATGTTGAACAATCGAAGGAGGGAACCTGTATGAGCCACACCAAGGATGACATCCGCCGCTTCATCAAAGAGCAAGACATCCACTTTATCCATCTGCAGTTTACGGACATCTTCGGCCAGATGAAGAATGTGGCCATCACCGCTTCCCAGATAGACAGAGCTCTGGACAATCAGGTTACCATCGACGGCAGCTCCATCGAGGGCTTCTTGCGCATCGAGGAGAGCGACATGCGCCTGTTTCCTGATTTGGATACCTTTACCATCCTCCCCTGGCGCACCAAAAAGAACAGCGTCGCGCGCATGATATGCGATGTACACCTGCCTGATGGCCGCCCCTTTGAAGGCGACCCGCGCTACATCCTGAAAAAGGTGCTCAAGCGCGCCTCGGACATGGGCTGTTCCTTCATGGTAGGCCCTGAATGCGAGTTCTTCCTCTTCCAGCTGGACGCTGACGGCCGGCCCACGACCCATACTGGGGATGAGGCTGGCTATTTCGATTTGGAGCCGCTGGACAATGGAGAGGAGGTCCGCCGCGACATTTGCCTGGCGTTGGAGGACATGGGCTTTGAAATCGAGGCTGCCCACCATGAAGTTGCCCCTGGGCAGCATGAGATTGATTTCAAATACGCCGATGCCTTGCGCACCGCTGACAACATCATGTCTTTCCGCCTGGTGGTGAAAACCCTGGCAGCCGCTAACAACCTGCACGCCACCTTCATGCCAAAGCCCATTGCGGGCATCAATGGTTCGGGCATGCATACCAACATGTCGCTGTTCCAGGATGGCAAAAACATTTTCTTTGACGCATCGGACGGCAAAGGCCTGTCCAGGGAGGCTTATCACTTCATCGCCGGGCTGCTGCGGCATGTGCGCGGCATGGCAGTGGTGACCAATCCCCTGGTCAACTCCTACAAGCGCCTGGTGCCCGGCTATGAGGCGCCTTGTTACCTGGCCTGGTCCTCGGTGAACCGCAGCGTGCTGATCCGCGTGCCTGCCGGACGGGGCAGCAGCACCCGCCTAGAGCTGCGCTGCCCCGACCCCTCCGCCAACCCCTACCTGACGCTGGCTCTCTGCCTGGCCGCGGGCCTGGACGGTCTGGAGCGCCAACTAACCCCGCCCGAGGAATCCCCGGAAAACCTGTTCGCCATGGGGCAGGAGCAGCGGGAAGAGAAGGGCATCGCCAGCCTGCCGGGCAGCCTGATGGAGGCGATTGCCTTGTCCAGGCAGGATGATTTAATCAAACATACATTGGGCGATTATACCTTTGAGCGCTACCTGGAAGGCAAAACCAAGGAATGGAATGAGTACCGCCTAACGGTCAGCGACTGGGAGCTGGCCAGGTACCTGGTCTTGTACTGAGATGGCGGTCAAGTATATCTTTGTCACCGGCGGTGTGGTTTCCTCCCTGGGCAAGGGCATCACAGCTGCTTCCCTGGGCAGGCTGCTGGAAAGCCGCGGCCTGAAGGTAAGCATGCAAAAATTGGATCCATACCTCAATGTCGACCCAGGCACCATGAACCCCTACCAGCATGGCGAGGTGTTTGTCACAGAGGATGGAGCCGAGTGCGACCTGGATCTGGGGCATTATGAGCGCTTCATCAACGAGTTTCTGCCGGGTACAGCCAGCGTCACCAGCGGGCGGGTATTCAAATCCGTCATCGACCGGGAGCGCCAGGGCGGCTATCTGGGGGCGACGGTGCAGATTATTCCGCACATCACCGATGAAATCAAGCGCGCGATCCGCTTTACCCAGCAGCAAAACGACACGGATGTGTGCATTGTGGAGATCGGCGGCACCGTCGGCGACATAGAAGGCCTGCCGTTTCTGGAGGCTATCCGACAGCTGCGCTACGAGCTGGGTGCCGGGCAATCGCTGCTGATTCATGTAACGCTGGTACCCTATCTGCGCAAGGCAGGGGAGCTAAAAACCAAGCCCACCCAGCATTCCGTAAAGGAATTGGGCAGCCTGGGTCTGCAGCCGGACATGCTGGTATGCCGAAGCGAGCTGCCTTTGTCCAAAGAAGTAAAGGCCAAAATCGCCATGTTCTGCAATATGCCCGAATGCAGGGTGTTCCAAAATGCCGACGCCGACAGCCTGTACGAAGTGCCGCTACTGCTTCGCCAGGAAGGCCTGGACCAGACCGTCTGCGAGCTGCTGGGCTTTGAGAGCCTCTCCTGCAACCTGGGCGATTGGGAGCGGATGGTGCGGCGGGAAAAGACCGCCAATCAAACGCTGACCATCGCCCTGGTGGGCAAGTACATCGCCCTGCCCGACGCCTACCTATCCGTCGCGGAAGCGTTGGCCCACGCCGGAATTCAGGCGGGCGTCAAAGTCGGCATCAAGTGGGTGCAGGCGGAGGATGTTACCAAGGAAAGCGCCCCTGGCATCTTCCAGGATGTCAGCGCCATTGTAGTGCCTGGCGGCTTTGGCGCGCGGGGGCTTACCGGCAAGCGCGAGGCCATCCGCTATGCCCGGGAAAACGAGCTGCCCTTTCTGGGGCTGTGCCTGGGTATGCAGATGGCGGTCATCGAGTTCGCGCGCAATGTGCTGGGACTTCAGGAGGCCGACACCACCGAGGTCTGCCCCAATACCAAGGACCCGGTCATCTGCCTGATGCCTGAGCAGAACCTGGAAAATCTGGGCGGAACGATGCGTCTGGGCGCCTTCCCCTGCGAACTGTCGGAGGGCACCAAGGCACGCGCGGCCTATGGACAATCCAGAGTCTCAGAGCGCCACAGGCATCGCTATGAGTTCAATAGTGCCTACACCCAGCGCTTTGAGCAGCACGGCATGGTGTTCAGCGGGCGCAACCCGCAGCGGGATCTGGCGGAAATCATCGAAATTCCAAACCATCCCTTCTTTGTGGCCACCCAGTTCCACCCGGAGTTTAAAAGCCGGCCGGACGAGCCGCACCCTCTGTTTGCGGCCTTTGTTCAGGCGGCGCTGACAAAGACGCAATCTCGCTGATACAAAACGGCATCGTAAACGCTTCCAGCCGGGAGCGTTTACGTTTTGGGTTTGCACAAAGGTACGCAGCATTCCGCTCCCTTGCCCTTTTTTCACATAAGGCGCTAACGCAAAAGCAGCCGGGATTTTCTCCCGGCTGCCGAGTTGTTCGTTTGAAACCATTTTTTAGAATTGTAAGAACCTGGTTTTCCTGGGTGTTCGTTTCCGATATTCCTATGGTTGTTGGTCGGATAGAACGTACATGAAGCTTCTTTTACCCTTGGTTTCCTAAGTTTCCTTGGTTTTCTATGTGTATTGATTGGTTTACCTTGGATTTACCTTGGGTTATTCTTGGGTTTACCTGTTATGGTGTACCTTACCGGGTTTCTATGGTAGGTTCCGGTTTTTGGGTTTTGCTTCATGTTTTCTTGGGTTTGATCTGCCATTTTTCCCGTCGGTTATATTTGGATCTTTCGGAAGGTCTGAGTCCAATGTTCTCTTATCAGGTTTGTCTTCCGTTTCTCTCTCCGAGGCAGGATGCAGATTGGGTGTGAAGCTTCTGTCGGATGTTCTGGATTTCCCCTTGGTTCCGGAAGTTGTTCGGTTTTCCCTTTTCTTCCTTTGGTTTACCTGTGGAACCTTGGTTCCGGTTTTCCCGGTTGTCTTTTGTATCCTGGCTTCACTGTGGTCTTTCAATTCTACAACGCGCGTGCGGGCTTTATGTTGAATGGTTTTCTTTTTCTCTCTATCTTCCGGGTGGTACCCGGTTCATGGGCGCCCGCACTATTCAATTTTCCGGGGCCGCGCGCTTGCTTCACCCTGTTATGCTGCTTGGTCCATCTTGGATGGTTGTGATTCATTGTGCGTTATGCTTGTGTTCCGGTTTTCCTTATTGGTTTTCCTTTGGATGTTCCGTGAACTGATAGCGCTGAATCCCGGTTAAGTCAGTTATCCTTTGGTATGGGCGAAGCAAGCGCAAGTGTGGATCGTGGGATCATCATTGTACAACGGAATCGCCCCCTTTCTGGAGATGTTGATTTTTGTTGAAGAACTGTTTCTTCCTGGAATACCTTGATATATCGATAGTTCTTCCATCATCCATCTCTTGTTTGAGTACATAGTAGCACGACTTGTACATTCTGTCAACACTTTTTCCAGAAAATACAAGAAAATTCTTCATGATATTTTTCGCGCCTACAAAACGGCGCATTTTTCTCACTTTTTAGGCCGCTCTAATCGAGAAACAGCCCCCTTGGAAGCAGAAAAAAGCGCCTGGCATCCGCCAAGCGCTTTCGTGGGAACTGTATCGCGGCGCCTTATTCCTTGTACACCATATCCGCGGTCATGAAGGTGGCTGTATCGCCAATTTCCTGTAAAATCAGCATCTTCCAGCGCTGCACGCCGTCATACAGGGTGGACAGGGTCCAGGTGGTGTCCCCCTCGGTGAGGGTATACTGCCCCGCCAGAGTGAAGGGGTCCTTTTCCAGTCGGGTCAGGTGCTCCTGAAAGCGGGCCGCGTCCTTGGGGCTGGCGGAAACAAACTCCTCCGCCTTGGCGAGGAAGGCTTTCTGGAAAGGGAAGTCTTCCTGCTTCATGTCATCCGGGAAGCGCTGGGCGAAAAACCCGTACAGGTTTTTGGCGGGCACTTCGCCAATGCGCATGGGAATCTGCCGGATGAAGGTGCCGTAGCTGTGGGGCACAGGGCCGGACTTGATACAGTCTCCCGTGCCGTCGGTGTTCTCTTCCCGCACCTTGCCCCCCAGCAGGGTCATCAGCGGGGTCTGGGCCAAGGCAGGGGCGCATAGGGTGAGCAGCAGGACAGCGGCCAGAAAAACCGCCAGCGTTCTTTTCATGGGTGTTCCTTTCCCGGGCCACTGCCCGGCTCTGTCTCAGCGGTCCCTGATCATCTGCTTGTAGCGAAGGGTGGAATATCCCAGCGAGCGGTACAGGCGGATGGCGCGCACATTGTCGCTGTGCACTTCCAGGCGGAAGCGCTTTACATCGGGGTACTCCTTCTCCAGGAAGGAGAAGAAGGCGTGCCCCATCCCCCGGCCCCGGCAGGCGCGGCTGATGTAGAGTTCCTCTATCAGCACCGCCATGCCCCCCGCCTCGTTGGAATAGGTGAAGGACAGTTGGGCGTAGCCCACCAATTGCCCCCTGTCCTCCAGCATCAGGATGCGGATATAGGGGGAATGGCTGAGGGCGGCGTGGAAGGTGGTTTCAAAATGCTGTTCGTCCACGGCGCTTTCCACCGCCGGGGACTGGTAGAACATGCGCACCATGCTGAGGAAGTTTTCCTTGTCCTCGGGCACCATGTCCCGGATGCGTCGGTCAGCAGCGGGCTTTTTTTCCTGGGCGCTCCGGGGGCGGGCAGTTTGCGTCGGGCTTGTTTCCAGGGATCGCGGCATATCTGCTCCTTTATCCATCCATTATCTTCGGCCAAAGCGCTCATCATAGGCGGCGATAGCGCCCTGGATGACTTTCACGGCTTCCTTGCGGCCGTGGACATCCCCAGGCGTGGTCTTGATGCCCTCCAGGTGCTTGTAGACGGCGTAGAAATGGCTCATCTCGTTGAACAGGTGGGCGGGCAGTTCCTCCACGGCGCTGTAGCAGTTGTAGGCGGGATCGCCAAAGGGGATGGCGATGATTTTCTCATCCCTGTCCTTGCCGTCCTTCATGGTCATCACCCCGATGGGGTAGCACTGTACCAGCACCAGGGGGTCCAGGGGCTCGGAGCAGAGCACCAGCACATCCAGGGGGTCCTTGTCCTCGCCAAAGGTGCGGGGGATGAACCCGTAGTTGGCGGGGAACTGGGTGCTGGTGTGCAGAATCCGGTCCAGTATGATGGCGCCGGAGGCCTTGTCCAGCTCGTACTTCTTTTTGCTGCCCTTGGGGATTTCCACCACCACGATAAAATTCTCCGGCCGGATGCGGCTGGAATCGATGTCGTGCCAAAGGTTGACCATCGTTCTTCCTCCCTTGGTTCGGTCGGGGTTATCAAACTGCGGATGCCTTGCTTGCCGCCCACGCGGCATCATCTGGGACAAGTATACCGATACTGGCCGGATTTTTCAACCAAAGGCGGGAAAACCCGGCTATCCCAGGGGCTTTACGCTGCGGGTCGCCACAAAGGTGGCTACATTGTGCTCGTGCAGGTTGCCCGAGCCGTTGGTATCGTCGTACAGGTGGGTCAGCACCAGGCCCGCCTCCAGCTGGCCGCCCAGCTGCTCCTGCAGGGTGTGGGAAAACTGGATGCCGCTGTCGCTTTCCCCGGATTGCTTCAGGTGCTCCGGGTTCTTTAAAGGGTTGAAGGGCAGGGTGTTGATGAGGGTGGTTTCGCCTTCGTCAAACAGGTAGTTGATGCCGATGTCCAGCCCGGCCAGCAAGACGCCGCCCTTTTTGAGCACCCGGAAGCATTCCCGCCAGATGGGCAGCACATCCTGTACATAGCAGTTGGACACGGGGTGAAAAATCAAGTCAAAGCGCTCGTCACCGTAGGGCAGGGGCTTGGTCATGTCCGCCTTGGTCAGCTGGATGTGATAGCCCTCCCTGTCCGCCACCAGGCGCTCGCTCGCCAACTGGCGGTCGGAATAATCCAGCACATGGCAGCGGGCGCCCAAAGCGGCGAACAGGGGCATCTGCTGCCCCCCGCCGCTGGCCAGGCCCAGCACCTGCTTGCCCCGCACATCGCCAAACCATTCCCTGGGCACGAATTTTACGGGGGTCAGTTTCATCGCCCAGTCGCCGGAAAGGGCGGCCAGGTATTCCTGATGGCTGATGGGCTGCCCCCATTCCCAGCCGTTTACCACCCAGCGGTCAATGGTCTCAGCGTTGATCTGCTGATAGTCTTTCATTCGGTCTGCCCCGTCCTCTCGGCCTGCTCCCTGGTGGTGTTCATCAGCAGGGTTTTGTTGTTGGTGAAGGTAACAAAGCCGGCGGGTGCGCCGGGGGTCTTTTTGACGTACCGGCGAAGGGTGTAATCCACCGGCACGGAGACCCCGTGGCCCTTGGAATACCAGGCAGCCAGCCGGGCGGCCTGGCGCAGGGTATCGTCAGCAACAGGCCTGCCCTGGGCATGGATGATGACGTGGGAGCCGGGCATGTCCTTGGCGTGGAGCCAGACATCCTCCCCCTGGGCGGTTTTGAGCAGCAGCTCGTTCTGGGCGCTGCTGCGGCCCACAGAGATGGCGGTGCCGTCCCCGGCGGTAAAGCGCAGGGGGGCCGCCTTCAGGGGCTTTTTGTTCTTCTTGTCCTGGGAGGGGATTTTCAGCAGCCCGCTGTCGTACAGGGGCTGGCGGATTTCCCGCAAATCCTCGCTGCCGCCGGCCTCCTCCAGAAAATAGAGGGCGTCCTCGATGAGGCGCAAATCCTCCTGGGCTTTTTCGATCTGCTCCCCCGCCATGCGGCGGGCCACATTGGCCTTGCGGTACTTTTTAAAGTACTTCTGGGCGTTCTGGGCGGCGGACAGGGCCGGGTCCAGGGCGATGGACAGGGGGTTGTTGTTGTCGTAATAGTTGGGCAGTTCCGTCTTGTCCGCCCCCTTGTCCACCTGGTGGCCAAAGGCGGTGAGCAGCTCGCCGGCGACGCGGTAGCCTTCCATGTGCTGGGCGGCGTTCAGCTCGTCCTGCTGGGCGGCGATGCGGTTTTCCGCGCGGGAGCGGGCATTTTGCAGGGTGCGGCGCAGGGCGCCTGCCCGCTGGGTCATACGGTCGTGGCGGTCCTTTTCAAAATAGAGGGTGTCGATGGCCTGGGAGAGGGTGGGCATGGATTCCAACCGGGCGCCCTGGCGGGTGAGGAAGGGAAAAGGAAAGGCCTCCATGGGCACCCCATCCTCCCCCCGGATAAGGCAGGGGGCGTACATGCCGGGCAGGGCGAGCATCAGGTCCGCAAGCCGGTGGCAGAAAAGGGGCAGGTTGTCGATTTGCTGCAACAGGGGCGTTTCCTGCCCGGTTAGGCGGTAGGCGATTTCCCGGGCGCTGACGGCGCTGAGGCCGGAGATGGTGTCTGCCAACAGCTTGTCCAAACGCCCCTGCTGGCTTTGGAATCGGGCGAGGAGGGCATCCGGGGTGAGGGCATCGGGGGACAGCTTGTCCTGGGCGGGGGGCATGTCAAAAGGCAAGCCGGGCAGCATGGTGCGCACCCGGCTCATATCGTCGGTGATGTGGCGGATGGCGTCGATGATGACGCCGTTTTGCACCAGGGTCAGGTTGGTGTGGCGGCCCATGGCTTCAAAAAAGAAGGCTTTCTCCTGGGGGTCGCCCATTTCGCTCAGGGCGGAGATGTCGATGCGCAGCAGGCGGTCGCCGTTTAATTGGGTGATGCCCAGAATGCGCCCGCCCTGGATGTGCTTGCGCATCAGCATCAGGAACATGGGCGCCTGCTGGGGGTTTTCATAGGTGTTCTGGGTGAGGTGCATGCGGGTGTAGGTGGGCCCGGCCGCGATCAGGAGGCGGTGGTTCTCCCCCTGGTTGCGGATGAGCAAAACCAGCATGTCGTGGAAGGGCTGGGTCACCTTGTCGATGCGCCCGCCTGCTAATTTGTCATGTAGTTCCCGGGCCATGAAGCCCAGGGTTAATCCATCCAGCGGCATGTATACTCCTTTAAGCGGAAAAATTCCGGGATTCCAAAGGGATGAAATCCCCTTGGTGGGTCTGGGCAAAGCCCTCGTCGGAATGCCCTTTGCTTCCTTTCCCGCTGGCTTTGCCTGCGGGAGGCGTTCGCGCCGGGATTCCTCCTCTCAAACGCAAGCGGGCTTGCGTTTGTATCGGCACCCAGCTACCCCTGTTCCCCAGCAATCGAAAGCCTGCTTTCGATTGAAAGGAGCCGTCCCGTAGTGCATGCCTCCGATATGCTTGCATATCGGAAAAGGAACGGAGGGTACGGTGACGCAGCAGCGAAGCGTATTTTGCGGTTATAGCAAGTGTAAATAGAACGACAACTCGTTATCAAACAAAATAGCAATCCCTCAATGCAGCCAGCTCACCACGTCTTCGCTGCGCACCATGCCCAGCTTGGCCTGCAACGCCAGCGACGCGTGATTATCCGTATAAATCTGGGCGTAGGGTGTCTCTCCCTGTTCCAGCAAGCGGTTGATCAACAACGCCTCCAATGTGTAGCCGTACTGCTTGCGCCGATGCTCCGGGAAGATAAACAGCATGCCCATGCTGCGCTCGGAGTGCTGGCCGATAAAGCCCACCATGTCCTCCCCCTGAAAACCGCCCAGCATGCTGCCGTCGCGTACATGCTCCTCCACCCCCTCGGGGCCAATGAGGGTGTAATTTTGCTGCACTTTAGGCAGCAGAGCAAGGGGAATGGGCTTCAATACAATATCCGTATCCAGGGCGATGGGCCACTTGTGGGGGTACACCACATTGTAGCACAGCCCCCGGTGGGTAAAGCCGTAGCGCGCCATGATGCTTTCGTCCGCCCCGGTGCGCTCATTGACAAGCAGTTCGCAGCCCGTAACCCCCTCCAGGATGGCCAGCGCCGCCTGGTCGCTGTCGGCGCAGAGCACATGCAGCTCTGCCTCCTCCGAATGCAGCAGCAAGGCGTCCCCGGTAAAGCGCTGCACTGTGGCCATGCCCTTGTCCAGGACGGCTCGGGCTGTAACCCGCTGCAAGGGACGCTGGTTGATGAAGTGGTTGACTGCCTGTTCCATGGGTGCCTTTCTTTGTCAAAC
This sequence comes from uncultured Clostridia bacterium, assembly GCA_937894675.1. Taxonomy (GTDB): domain Bacteria; phylum Bacillota; class Clostridia; order Christensenellales; family Aristaeellaceae; genus DTU024. The sequence continues at coordinate 36,042 of CALCQO010000034.1, read as the reverse complement.
GGGGCTGTAACACAAGTTATAGCCCCGTTGGTTGGTATGGGTGATGTGGAAAAGGTACGCTGGGGCGTCTGCCCCAGACCCCGACAAGGGGTTTCACCCCTTGACCCATCCTTTTACATAACGTTGGAGAGTGTTCCCAGCGCATCCAAAAAGTCTGCAAGACGAGGAACGAAGCTGGCAAGCAAGGGAGCTTACTTAAGGTAAGTGACCGCAGATTGCCAGGTTTGTGACGAAGTAAGCAGCCGCAGGCTGCGGTTGCGGGCTTTTTCGATGCGCTGAACCCTTATCCGACCGTGGCGCGAATCCGCCGCACCCCCGCCGAGCTGGCCTCTTCCTTCTGAATCTTAAAGCTGCCCAGGTCCCCGGTATTCTCGGCATGGGGGCCCCCGCAGATTTCCTTGCTGAAGTCGCCCATGGAGTACACCTTCACCTTTTCGCCGTAGCGGTCGCCGAACAGGCCGATGGCGCCTTCGTTCTTGGCATCCTCCACCGTCATTTCCTCAAAGCTGATGGGCATCTTCTTCTGGATGGCCTCGTTCACCAGCTTCTCCACCTCGTCAACCTCTTCCTTGGTCATCTTGCGGCCGAAGGTAAAGTCGAAACGCAGGCGCTCGGCGGTGATGTTGCTGCCCTTCTGGCCCACTTCCTGGCCCAGCACCTGGCGCAGGGCCGCCTGCAGCAGGTGGGTCGCCGTGTGCAGCTTGGCCGTCTGCTCGCTGGCGTCCGCCAGGCCGCCCTTGAAGCGCTGCTCCGCCCCGGCGTGGGACTTTTCCTGGTGCTGTTTGAAGCGCTCCTCAAAGTCCTTCTCGTCCACCGTCAGGCCCCGCTCCCTGGCCATTTCCATGGTCATCTCAATGGGGAAGCCGTAGGTGTCGTACAGCTTGAAAGCGTCCCGGCCGTTGACGGTGTTGAGGCCTTTGGCGAATTCCTTCACCTTGCCGCCAAAGCTCTCCACCACTTCCACCGCCTCGGTAAACTTTTTAATTTCTTCCAGCATGCCCTGCATTTCGGGGGTGGGGCGCATCTTGCTGCCCACGTTTTTGGCCGCTTCCTGGGCGGCGCGCAGCTTGTTCAGTGCGCCGCTTTCCTCCAGGGTGTTCCGCAGCGCTTCCCGGCCCTGGCGCAGGTTTTCCGTTACCTCGTTGATGTGACCGAACATCTTTTCAAACATCTTGGTGCCCTGCTGCAAGGTGCGCTGGAAACGCTTTTCCTCCAGCAGCAGTTGCTCCAGCACGAAGGAGCGGTTCTGTTCCAGTTCCGGGTACACCTGGGCGTACTGGTTGATGATTACCAGCGCCACCTCGGCGGTAAAGCCTTCTTCCAGCCCCAGCATCATGCCAAAGCGCACGGCGCGGCGGATGAGGCGGCGCAGCACATACCCCTGGTCCACATTGGAAGGGGCTACCCCCCGGGGATCGCCCAGGATAAAGGTGGAGGTGCGCAGGTGGTCGGACACGATGCGGAAGGCGCGGCGGGTCTCATCATCAGCGCCTTCGTACTTTTTGCCGCTGAGCTGCTCAATGCGGCCGATGATGTCGGAGAACATCTCGGTCTCATACACACTCTTCACACCGTTGAGGGTGCAGATGGTGCGCTCCAGGCCCATGCCGGTGTCCACGTTCATCTGGGAGAGGGGCTCGTAGTTGCCCTCCGCCGTTTTGTTGTACTGCATGAACACGTCGTTCCAGATTTCCAGGTACCGCCCGCAGGAGCAGGCGGGGCTGCAATCGGGGCCGCAGGGCGCCTTGTCGGTGATGACGAACATCTCCGAGTCCGGGCCGCAGGGGCCGGTCAGCCCGGCGGGGCCCCACCAGTTGTTTTCCTTGGGCAGGAAGAAGATGCGCTCCTCCGGCACGCCGCAGGCGCGCCAGAGCTCGAAGCTTTCCATATCCCGGGGGGCATGCTCGTCGCCCTCAAACACGGAAAAGGCCAATTTCTCGGGGTTCAGACCCAGGTATTTGTCGCTGGTTAAAAACTCCCAGCTCCAGGGGATCATCTTCTCCTTGAAGTAATCCCCCAGGGACCAGTTGCCCAGCATCTCAAAAAACGTCAAATGGCTGTCGTCGCCCACATCGTCGATATCACCGGTGCGGATGCACTTTTGCACGTTCACCAGGCGGTTGCCCGAGGGGTGCTTCTGCCCCATCAGGTAGGGCACCAGGGGGTGCATGCCGGCGGTGGTGAAGAGCACCGTGGGGTCGTTCTCGGGGATGAGGGAGGCGGACTGAATCACCGCGTGGCCCTTCTCCTGGAAAAACCCGATAAACATACTGCGCAGCTCGTTGGCTGTCATCTTTTTCATAAAAACTCTCCTTCTTGCTTACAAATCCACAAAGGTTAACAGCACTTTCAAGGCGTCTTCCATATCCCGCATGTCGATGGTCTCGCAGGAGGAATGCACATACCGGCAGGGGATGGACAGGGTGCCGGTGGGCACCCCCGCCCGGCTGTGCTGGATGGCGGCGCCGTCGGTGCCCCCATAGGGCAGCACCTCGCGCTGCACCTTTACCTCCGCCTGTTCGGCGGCCTCAAACAGCATGTCCCGAACCAGGGGGCTGGCAATCATGCTGCGGTCCATAATCTTTACCGCCGGGCCTTCGCCCAAAATGACGGCGGGGTATTTTTCCTCGGGAATGTCCCCCGCCCCCGTCACGTCCAGGGCCAAGCCGATGTCCGGCGCGATGCCGTAGGCGGCTACCGTGGCGCCCCGCAGCCCCACCTCTTCCTGGGTGGAGAACACGCCCACAATGGTGTTCTTCTGGTTTTCGGTGTACAAAAGCAGTTCCACCAACAGGGCGCAGGCGCAGCGGTCGTCCATGGCGGGGCCGGAGATTCTGTGCTTGCCGATGGAGAACACATCGGGCGCGTACACGCACATATCCCCCAACTGCACCATGCTTTCGGCCTCTTCCTTGTCCTTGGCGCCGATGTCCACATAGAAGTCCGCCAGGGTGGGCTTGCCCTCCTTGACGGGCTGGCAGAACAGCACGCCGTCCACGCTGTTTTCAAACACCACATGGCGGCCGCGGCTGTAATCCATGGAGATGCCCCCCACGTTGGTCACCCGCAGGAAGCCTTCCTTCTCGATGGCGGTAACCACAAAGCCGATATGGTCCATATGGGCGGAGAGCATGATGCGCTTGGCGTTGTCGTCGGTGCCGTATTTTTCCACAATCAAATTGCCCAGGGCATCGGTGCGCAGGCTGTCCACATGCCCGGTCAGCAGGGTTTTGATGACATCCGCCACATTGTGCTCGTTGCCCGACGGGCCCCAGGGCTCCAATAGGGTTTTGAGCGTGTTCTTAAGCATGGTTGGTCCCTCCCTCAACTTGTTGTAAGAAAGCGTCGGCTAATTGGTACTGGGCGTCGATGTCCTTTTCGCTGGCCACGTTGCTGCCCGAGTGGATGTAGCGGCAGGGCACGGACAACACCACCGTACGCTGCCCGGCGCGGGCGCGCTGGAAGGAACCGGCGTCGTTGCCCCCCGTTACCCCGCGCTTTACCTGGGCGGGGATGCCCCCGGCTTGGGCCACCTCCATCATCTGGCGGAACATGTCCCGGTCGGCAATGCTGGCGCCGTCCATAAAGCTGACGGCCACCCCCTTGCCTACGCTGGCCACATGGAACCGCTCGGGCACATCCCCCAGGTCGTTGGCGGCGGTGCCCTCCAGGATGATGGCGGCGTCGGAATCCACCGTGTGGCCGGCGCCCTGGGAGCCGCGCAGCCCTACCTCCTCCTGGGAGACAAAGGCCGCGGTGATGTCGCAGGGGTACTCGTTCTTGAGCAGCCGCAGCAGGTTGTAGCAGCCCACCCGATCGTCCAGGGCTTTGGAGACAATCAAGTCCCCCAGGGGCTGGTAGGAAGTGTCAAAACTGGCGTAGGCGCCCAGGGGGCACAGCCCCTCGGCCTCGGCCTTGTCCTTGGCGCCGATGTCGATGTACAGCCCGTCGTAGCTGAGCACCTTCTGCCGGTCGGCGGGGCTTTGCAGGTGGATGGCCTTGGCGCCGATGACGCCGGGCACGTCCCCCACCTTCACCCATTTGCTGATAATGACCCGGGGGTCGATGCCGCCCACACTGCGGAAGCGCAGCATGCCGTCCTCGGTATGGCCGACGATGATAAAGCCCACCTCGTCCATATGGGCGGCCAGCAGGATATGGGGGGCGTCGTCCGCCCCGCTCTTTTTATGGCAGATGACATTGCCCATTTTATCAATGTACGCGCTGTCGCACAGGGGACGGGCCGCCTCCAGGATGGCCCTGCGCACCGGGCCTTCGCTGCCCGACACACCGTTTAACTCGCACAGTGTTTTCAGATCCATAGTTCATCCTCCCAGCCGGGCTGTACGGCGGCGGCGAAGTTGGCCAGCAGCCGCCCGCCCTCCTGCAGGGCATGCATGTCGAACAGCTCCACCGTGGTGTGCATGTATTTCAGGGGCAGCTCCAGCAAAATGGTGGGCACGCCCCCGCGCACCACGCCCAAATCGTCGGCGTCGGTGCTGGTGCTCCTGGGCACCACGGCGGTCTGCAGGACGATGTTCTGCTCCTTGGCCACATCGCTTAGCTTCTGGCGCAATACGGGGTGGATATAGGGGCCCATGCTGGCCACAAGGCTGGTAACCTCGTGGGTAAACTGGGTTGCATCGGGGGTGGCGGCGTGGCACACGTCCAGGGCGACGCCAAAGTCCGGGTCAACCTCAAAGCCCGCCATCTTGGCGCCCCAGGAGCCAATCTCCTCCTGGCAGGTGGCCACAAAGTACAAATCCGCCTCATGGCGCATATTGGCAAGCAGCTGCATCGCCCGGTAGAGGATAGCCACGCAGGCGCGGTCGTCCGCCGTCTTGGTGGCGTACCTGCGGTTTTTCAATTCCACAAAGCGGTTCTCCAATTGAATCAGATCGCCAATCTGCACCAGGGATTGCACCTTGTCCGCGGGCAAGCCCAAATCTACATATAAATCATCCCGCTGGTAGTTCTGCTCCCGCTCTTTCTCGGTCAGCAGATGGGGGGCTTTGGCGCCCACCACCCCCAGCAGGGTTTCCTTGCCCAGCACCGTGACCCGCATGCCCGGCAGGATGCGGGGATCCACCCCGCCCACCGAGCCCATGCGCAGGCTGCCGTCCTTCTCGACTTTTGTCACCATCAGGCCGATTTCGTCCAGATGGGCGGCGAACATCACCTTGGGGCCATTGCCCTTCTTGCGGGCGATGACGCTGTTGGTGGAGGTGATGTACACCTCGTCGCACAGGGGCCTGAACTTGTCGGCAATCAGCCGCGCCACAGGCCCCTCATGGCCCGTCAGGCCAGGCTGCGCGATCACCTCGCGCAGAAATTGCTCCAGCTCCATCCTGCCTTCCTTCCCAGCCCGATTTCCCAGGCTGTAAACAGTCTAAATAGTATAGCATCAAGCCCACCGCAATGCAAGAAACCGTGATGGATAAAGGGGAAAGGGCGGATTTACGGCACAATGGTTATCCGCGCGAATAGAGAAAGCGGAAAGGAAGAGCGCGGATGTAAGAAACCCGCGCTCTGCGGTTACGCAAAGCAGCGGGTTTCTGATGAAATAAAAGTATAAATCCTTCCCCCCTACCTAATCGGCTCTACAAAGGTGACATAGTACAGGGCGGCGGCGGTGAAGCTGACTGTGTCCTCAATGATACCAGCGTAGTCGAAGATGTAGGTCCACCTGTCCCCTTCCTCCCGCATTGTCGTTTCCCGGTCCTCGTGGCCGGGGAAGTCCAGTTGATAGCGTTCATCCAGCCACAGGTAGGCGGCGGCGCGGGCGGCGGTGCCGGAAATCCAGCCCCGCTGATAGGCGGCATAATCCTTTTCCGCCAGGTAGTCGCTCACCGCCAGCAGCTGCTCCTCAACCCCTTCCAGGTATTGCTTGGCATAGAAGCGAACCTCCTCATCCTCCAGGGTGTTCAGGTCAAATTCGCCCAGCACATCCTGCTCCGCCTGGGCGTAGCGGCCCGCTTGCCGCACCGCGGCTTCCCGGGCCTGGTCATCGTCCTTGCCGTCCAGAAAAATTTCGTCAATGATGCTCCAACGGTCGATGAGCGCCTGCTGCAGCAGATCCAGAAACGCCTGCTCCTCCTGGGTGGGGGCGGTTTTTTCCGCGTAACCGGCAGCCATGCCGGAAAAGGCCAGTAGCAGCGCCGCCAACAGGCAGAGGGTGCTGAGAAACCAGCGGTGAGTGGCTGCGTATGTCATCGTTCGTACTCCTTTACTGTCCCGCGGTGCCGCCCCGAAAAGGGGAGACCGCTTGCCTATCATACCATACTTTTCCATGAGCCAAAAAAAGCCGCGCCTGCCGCCGGAAAGCGGGGCGCGGTCTTGTTGGCTATGGAAGGGGGTCAGCCCTGCCTGTGAAAGATTTCTTACAGCCCTTCCAGCTGGTAGTTGTAGGGGCTGTCCTGCGCCCAGGCTTCCCCGGCGCTGCCTTCGTACACGGTGAAGAGGGCATCGGGGGACACGCTGTCAAAGGCGCTGTCGCTGATTTCTTTCAGGCTAGCCGGCAGGCTGATGCCCACCAGGTCGTTGCAGCGCAGGAAAGCCCAGTCCGCCACCGACAGGAGACCCTCGGGCAGGATGACGCTCTGAAGGCCGCTCTTGGCAAAGGCCCAGGCGCCAATGTGGGTGACGGAGGCAGGAATGTCTATGTCCTTCAGCATGACACAGCCCAGGAAGGCCTGCTCGGGGATGCTGGTAAGGCCGCCGGGCAGGGTGACGCTCTCCAGCGCTGTACACTCTGCGAAGGCCTGCTCCCCGATGCTGCGAACGGAGGCGGGCAGCGCCGCCTGTTTCAGGCCGCCCGCGCCGTAGAAAGCCCGGGGGGCGATGTGCAGCACGCTGTCGGGCGCCTGGAAGCTGTCCTGCCCCTTGGGCAGAGCGAAGGACACCAGGGTGCCCGTGCGCGTGTCCACCAGGGCGCTGTCCTGCGCTATATAGTGGGGGTTCTCCCCCGGCCGTACGATGGCGGGGCAGCCCAGGAAGGGGTTGATTTCCATGGTTTCCAGGCTCCGGGGCAGGGTGACGCTGTCCAGCTGCTGATAGGCAAAAGCCTCCTCCCCCAGACCCGTGACAGGCATACCCGCCAGGGTGCCCGGCAGCACCAGGGTGGTTTCCTCCCCCAGATAACCAAGGATGACGGCGCCGCCGTCGGGGTTGACCCGGTAGGCATAGCCTTCGGCCTCCAAGGCCGGGGCGGCGGCCAATACCGCCGCGGGCAGCAAGAACAGCGCCAGGATGATACATATGATTTTTTTCATAAAGCCCTCCTGAATGGTAGACAGGCATGGTGGGTGCGGGTGGTTTTCAGAACAATTGATTCATCCTGTTAATTATACCAGATATTCCGTTGGATGAGTATCCGCCCCATGTAAAAGTTGGGGAGGAAAAAACCCGCCTCCTTGAAGAGCGGGCTTTGACAGTCAAAGAAGCGCAGCGGGTCCTAAACATCCGCAAGGCTTGCAACGAATCTGCCGGAAATGGAAGCTTACATGGTACATAAGCGGCCTCTTCCGGCAGTTGTCATGACAACGCGAGCTTGTTTCGTTATCGAATTGCGGCTGCCGGCTTTTTAGCACGCTGCGCCTGCCTACCCTGCCGCGCTTTCCCCCGCCAGGATGCCTGTGGCCAGGGCGAACATCAGGTTATGACCGCCGGTGTCGCCGTCCACATCCAGCAGTTCCCCGCACAGGTACAGCCCGGGCAGGGCGCTTTCCATGGTTTGGGGGTTGACGCCCCGGGGGCTGATGCCCCCCGCTGCCACCTGGGCATGGTCGAAGCCCCGCACGCCGGTTACCTGAAGGCGCCAGTCCGCCAGGTTGCGGGCTGTTTCCTCGATGGAGAGGCCCTGCAGCCTGTCCGCCAGGGGCTTGGGCAGCGCTCCCTGCAGCAGGCGGTTGTCCGGCAGAAAGCCGGAACGCTTCAGCAGCCATTGCCGGGCGGTTTCCGCCATCTGCCCAGGCTTCTCCGGGGGCTTGCGCTCCATGGCGGTGTCCCTTAGGCCCAGGGTGGGGGTCACATCCACCGATAGTACAACTTCCTGCCCCTTATCCAGCGCCTGGGCGGCCGTCCTCGCCAACTGCATGGCGCACACGCCGCTGACACCCGTTTCCCCAAAGAGCATTTCCCCCTGGGCGGCATCCGCCGGCTCGCCCTGCGCCAGCAGGGTCAGCCGCGCCAGCAGGCGCAGACCGCTGAGCCCCTGCAGGGGCTTGCGCTGGGTTTCCAAAGCGCACAGGGCAGGCAAAGGCCGCGCCAGTTCAAAGCCAAGGGGCGTCAGCAGCTGATACATGCTGTCCGTCCCCCCCAGTTTGGGGGCGGCGCAGCTGCCCCCCGCCAGGATGAGGCTGGGGGCGGAAAAGCTCCGGCCATCCGTTGTTTCCACCCGCCAGCCTTCCGCCCTTTGTTCCAGCTTTTCCGCCTGGGTATCCAGCAGCACCTGGACGCCGCTTCCAAAGAGGGGGGTTGTCAGGGCGTCCAGCACCATGTCCCCCCGGTTGCCAGCGGGGTACATCCGGCCGCCTTCCTCCGTGCGCAGCACCAGGCCCAGGCCCTCCAGAAAAGCCTGCACACTGTCCGGCGGGCAGTAGGACAGCACCTGATGGGCAAATTCCTTCTCCCCAAAGTACACCGGCTCCTCGGCGTTCATGATGTTGCAACGGCCGTTGCCGGTGGCCAGCAGCTTCTTGCCCAGCTTGCTGTTTTTCTCCATCAGCAGGGCGGGGATGCCCCGCCTGGCGGCAACGCAGGCGGCGGCGAGGCCCGAAGCCCCGCCGCCGATGATGATGAGTTGGATGTTATTTTTTGACCGGTGCTTTATCGTACGCCTCCTGGATGGCCTTCATATGGTCGGAATCGATACGGCCGGAGGAATGGGTGCGGCTGTTGTAGAAGTGCACGCAGAACTGGCCGTTAAAGTCGTTGTTGGCGATGGTGTCGCCCGCCGGGTAGTTGTGGGGCACGCCGTAGATGGAGGCGGCGAAGGAGCGGCCCTTGAGGGTAATCCACAGGGGACGGCGCTGGTAGAGGTTCTTGTCGCTGATTTCCTGGGCGGAGTTGACGCCGTAGATTTTCAGCATCACGGCGGTGTCCGCTGCTGTCAGGGGTTCCACGTCGGCGTGGTAGCCGCCCGACCACCGCTTGGCGCGGAAGCTTAAGCCCGTGCGCACGTCGGTGATGGTGGCGATGTCGCCCTTGCCCCAGACGGTCTGGATGTCGCCGGTGTACCAGTCCACAATCTCCACCGGGTACAGGGTGCCTTCCACCGTGCTGCCGCCGTCGGGGGCGTCAGGGGCCACGGTGCCGTACAGGGCGTCCTGGGTTTTCTGCCCGGCCACGCCGTCCACGAACAGGTTTTCAACCTTCTGGTATTCGCGCACCGCCAGCTCGGTCTGGGTGTTGTACACGCCGTTGGCGCTGCCCGAGGGCATCAGGCCCAGCAGAATCAGCTGGTTCTGCAGCCTGGTGACATCCTCGCCCGTCATGCCCTTGCGCAGGGTGCGGTAGACCGCCACAGGCTTGTCGCTGCCGCTGGTGCCGCCGGTGGATGTGCCGGCTTCCGCCTTGGTCAGGATGCGAACCATGTCGCTGCGGATCCAGCCGTTGACGCCGGCCGCCCGCACATTATACCAGGTGTAGCCGCCGCTCTGGGTGGTGGAGCCCAGCAGCTGGGCCTGGGTGCCCGCCCGGTACAAGACGGTCAGGGTGGAGGCGGACATGCTGCCGCTGGAGCGCAGCAGCACGCGGTCCATCAGGGTGATGGCGGTGGTGCTGTAATCCTCCGGCCGGGGGGTGGCGGTAGCGGGCGCCGCGGTGGGTACCGGCTGGCCCGCGAGCCAGGCCTGGTATTCCGCCGTGGTCATGATGCGGGCAAGGCTGCCCAGCACATAGGCGTTCTGCCCGGCGTATTCCACCTGGTACCACATGCGGCCGCCGGAAGACAGGCTGCTCTTGTAGGGCACCACGGTGTCCTTGTTCACTTGGCCCAGTTTGCCAGCGTCAAGGCTGGGCGATACGCGGATGTTGGTAAAGTTTTCGGTAATCTGCACATAGCCCGTCGCCCCGGTAGAGGGGGTGCCCGCGGGCGCCGTGACAGAGGGGATGACGCCGTTTGTCAGATAGTTGGTAATTTCATCCTGGGTCAGCTGCCGCACCACATCGCCGCGCAGGTAGCCGGTGTTGCCCTCGGTTTTGACGAAGTACCAGTTATACCCGCTCAGGCTGACGATGGGCCCGATGATGGGGTACACCTGGGCTTTGGGCAACTGCGTCAGCGTAAGCCCCGCGGGGGTCTTGCGCAGATTGACGCTGGACTTGGTGGTAATCAGGTAGCCGCTGGTGGTGTCCTGGCTGGGCGGGGTGGTAACGGTGGCGGAGGTCTGGCTGACGGTGACCATGTCGCCGCGGATGTAGCCCGCGCCCTGGGGCGCCAGCACATAGTACCAGCTGTAGCCGCCCTGCTGGGTAAAGCCGTAGTAGTTGAGCACCGTGCCCCGCTCCAGCTGCGCGATGACCCCGCCGCCGGGCTGCACCCGCAGGTTGACGCCGCCCTTAATCAGGGTAACCGTGCCGCTGACATTGCCGGGGGCGGGCACATTGGTGGCGATGGGCACCGGGGTGATGGCCGGCGCCGGGGTGGTGCCCAGGGGAGAACCCGCCTGGTCGGTAAAGGTATAGCAGTCGCTGCGCACATAGCCGGTGCGGCGGGAGGTGGGGTCAGTCACCTGCACCCAGTTGTAGCCGCCGTAGTAGGTGGGCGCGTTCTGGTAGGGCAAAATGGTGTTGATGGCCAGCTGCGTCTGGCTTTCCCCGCCGGGGATCAACCGCAGGTTGACCTTGTCTTTGATCAGCTTCACATAGCCGCTGACATTGATGACCGAGCCGTCCGGCACGGGGGTGGGCACGCTGGGCGCCAGGGTTACCACGGTGCCCGTCTCGGTGGTGTATTGATAAAAGTCCCCATGCACATAGCCGTAGACACGGGCCGGGGTGTAGTAAACATACAGCCACGCCACGCCGTTGCGGTACTGGGGCGCGCCGTAGTAGGGGATGATCTGGTCCTTATCCATCTGCAGCATGCTGGCGCCTTCGGGACGGTCGCGCAAATTGACCCGCACCGCCGTGATGCGCACATAGCCGCTGGCTGTGGCGCTGGTGGTGGTGCCGGTGGAGGGGCTTTGCCCAGCCACCCAGGCCGCGACTTCCGCGGCGGTCATCACCCGTAGGAAGGAGGCGTTCAGATACCCGGTATAGCCATTGTAGGTAACAGGATACCAGCCGCTGCTTTCCCTGCCTGTCAGGGTAACCACGGCGTTAAGGGGCACCAGGGTGACGGAGTAGCCGCCGGGGGTCTGCCGCAAATTGGCAGCCTCCACCTGATTAACAGCGTAGCCGCTGTTTACAGTGGTGGTGCCCGTGGGGTTGGTGGCGGGCGCCGGGGTCTGCAAAGCGGGGCCGGAGGTGACGGTGCCGCTCTGGGTGACAAACTCGTAGCAATCGCTGCGCACATAGCCGTACTGGTTGGTCTTGGTGTCCAGCACATAGACCCAGCGGTAGGCGTTCAGCGCGGTTTCCAGCCCGTAATAAGGCAGAATGACATTCTTTTCCAGCTGCAAAATGCTGGCGCCTTCCGGCTTGGTGCGCAGGTTGGTGTTGGTCTGGGTAATGCGCACATAGCCCGTGGTGGAATAGGTGGTGGCCTCTTCCGCCAGCGCCTGGCTTTCAATGGCGGATTCCCCCGGCTGATAGCCGGTGCCCGTACCGGATGTTACCACAGGCTGCGCCGGCACAACCGGGGCGGTCTGCCAGCTGCCCTGGACGGGGTTTTTCAGCCACTGGGCTTCTTCCTCCGCCGTCATCAGGCGCAGAAAATCGCCGCGGATGTACCCGACAAACTGGTTGTTGAGGTTGACGGGAATGTTGGTGCGCACGTTATACCAGGTATAGTCGCCGCTGGTTTGGGTGCCCAGCACTTCCACGACCCAGCCGGTGTTCAGGCGGTCCCAATAGTCGCTATCGCCGATAACCTTGCGTAAAACCACCTTGTCCGCGGTAACCACGCCATGGGTGGTGGCTGCCGCCGCCGGGAAAAGGGGCAGCAGAAAAGTCATCACCAACAGCAGGCACATCATACGGAGCCCTTTGAGTGTCTTTGGATGATACGGCATATTTTGCACCTCAACAATTCGTGTATATCACACTGCGTACAGCATTCGCATTGTATTCCGCCGCCATTATATTACAAATCCGTTACACGGTCAAGAAAAATGCGGAAATATCCATGCTTTTGTTTGTAAAAACTGCCCTTAGGAAGATCGCGGCCGCCCAGTGCGCCCGGCGGGGGGCATCCTGCCCACCAGAACGCTGGCGTCGATGGTGATTTCCTCCACCCGAAAACCGGCGAGGGCCTCATCGGTCATGCCAAAGGCGATGGGCGACATACGCAGGGCGTCCGCCCGGATGCTTTCCGGCAGAGGATAGGTTTTGGTCAGCCGGAAGCGGTCGATGAGAACGGCGTGCTTCTCAAAATAATCCGCCACCCGCTTTTCGTCGTAGGCTTCGCCCCGCAGGCTGTCCCCCGCCGCGCGGCGCAGCTGGACAAAGTGCTCCTCCCCCGGCACCGCCTTGATGATCAGGCCGTTTTTGGCAAGCACCCGGGCAAACTCGCCGTAGTTGGCGGGGGTGAACAGGTTCATCAGCAGGGACACGCTGCCCCCCTTGATGGGCATGTTGGCGATGTCCGCCACCAGATAGCCCACCGGGCTCTGGGGGGAGGCCGCCTTGCGCACCGCCTCCCGGGATACGTCCAGGCCGATGCAGGGGGCGCTTAAACATCGCTGCAGCCTCGCCGCGTAGTATCCCTCGCCGCAGCCGGCGTCCAGCATCAGCCGCGGGGCTTTGACCCCCTGAAGGTACCCGGCGATGCCCTCCAGCACATGGCTGTAATAGCCCGCGTCAAACACCCTGCGCCGGGCGGCGTAGAAGGCGGCGTCATAGCCCTTCAGGGGCTTCTGGCCGGGGATGAAGTTGATATAGCCCTTGGCGGACACATCGAAGGTGTGCCCCTTGGGGCAGCGCATGCTGTTTTCGCGCTGGCGCAGGCCGCCCCGGCACAGGGGGCAGCGCAGATGCCCCTGCAGGGCTGTCCACTTGTCCATGGGCGCTCCCTTCCCCGGCGGCCCGGTTGCCACAGGCTGGCGCTGGCGCGCCTCCGGTTTGTGTTTGTTCTGTTCTCATTGTAGGGGATGGCAAAAGCCCCGTCAAGCAAAGCCGGGGCGGGAAGTACAGCGGAAAGCCCCGCCAAGGATGGAAAGCTCCGCCCTCCGGCAGCGCGGCGCATGGTTATACAGAGGAAGCGCCGCCGCGCGGGACAGCCAATATCTGTCCAACCGCTTCGTCCGCGGGAGCTTCCCTTCCCCCTTCTTTCACCTTTTCCCGCGGAATGAATATACCTCCCTCCGCTTCTTTCTTTTTCTCCCCAGTAATCTGAATCCTCTTTTCTCATCAGCGGAAAATATTTTTCCGCACCCCTTGACAGATTGCATATTTATGTATTATTATCGCATCATTATTTACGAAGGAGGGGTTGGCATGGCTTCCACAGCCTTTGCGCCGTTCTGCCGTCCGGGCTTGCCGGCCCGCCTGCGACGACGATGAACACCGCCCGGCAGCGGGCGTTCCGGAAACATCCATTTATGTTTACATCAAGAAGGAGGAAATCCCCATGAAAAACATCAAGAAAGTATTGATTCTCGCCCTGGTTTTCGCGCTGCTGCTCCCCTCCGCCGCCCTGGCCAACAAGCTGGAGGACATCAAAGCCTCCGGCAAGCTGCTGGTGGGCACCTCCATCAACTTCCCCCCCTTCGAGTTCTGGTACACCGACCCCGCCACCGGCCAGCAGAAGCTGGAAGGCTTTGAGATGAAGTTCGCCCAGGGCCTGGCGGACGAGCTGGGCGTGGAGTTTGTGCCCGTGGACCAGGCCTTCAGCGGCCTGATTACCGAACTGCGCGCCGGCAGCATCGACTGCATCGCCTCGGGCATGGTGATGAAGCCCGACCGGCTGGAAGTGGCGGACTTTTCCACCCCCTACTACACAGGCAAACAGGTGATGCTGGTGAAAACCGATAATTTGGAGAAATACAAGACGGTGGAGGACATCAACGGCCAGAAACTGGGCGTGCAGATGGGCGCTTTGCAGGTGGAAATCGCCGCCGAGCAGTTCCCCAAGAGTGAAACCACCCAGCTGGACTCCATCCCCATGCTGGTGATGGAACTGAAGATGGGCAACACCGAAGGCCTGCTGCTGGCTGACTCGGTAGCCGGCTCCTACGCCAAGGTGTACCCGGAGATCGCCATCTCCGAAATCCCCGTCAGCTACACCTCCGCGGGCGTCGGCATGGCCATCGCCAAGACGGACGACAACAAAGAGTTCCTGGACTTCATCAACGCCTATGTGGACAAGGTATTAAACGACGGCACCTTTGACAAGTGGGTGGAAGAGGCCTACACCATCAACGGCCTGCTGCTGCAGCAGAACTAAGCGTAGGTTCGTCGGAAAAGGCCCTTCGGACTATTCCCTTAGGGCTTGGGCACCCAGTTGATTTTGCAACAACCTGTCGGAGGGCTGATGAAGCCCTCCGACGCGTTGTATCACACCCCAAGGAGCACGCATGATTAATTTCAGTAAACTCTGGTCCATCCTGCTGAACCAGTACCCCGCGTTTTTGAAGGGGGCGGGCATCACCCTGCAGCTGGCGGTGATTACCGTGCTGCTGGGCAGCCTGCTGGGGCTGCTGGTGGCCATCCTGCGCCGCAGCCACATCAAACCCCTGCAGTGGCTGATGAACGCCTACATCGCCTTTATCCGGGGCACGCCTCTTTTGGTGCAGACCTTGCTGATGGTGTACGGCATACTGCCCAATATCGCCGGGCTGCTCAACATCAAGATGAGCAAACTGGTGATGTGCAACATCGCGCTGATCATCAACTCCGGCGCCTACATGGCGGAAATCATCCGCTCGGGCATCCAGTCCATCGACGCCGGGCAGGGGGAGGCCGCGGCCACCCTGGGCCTCAGCAGCACCCAGTCCCTTTTGTACATCGTGCTGCCCCAGGCGGTGAAGGTGGCGCTGCCCGCCATGGGCAACGAGTTTATCGCCATCATCAAGGAATCCTCCATCATGTACGCCATCGGCGTGTATGAACTGACGTACGAGGCCAACCGCCTGGCGTCCACCAACTATTTCTATATTGAAACCATGCTCATCGCGGCCTCCCTGTACTTTGTGTTAACCTACGCCGTCAGCCAGGTGCTGAGCGTACTGGAAAGGAGGATGCGCCGTGGCGACAACAGCATCTGACAGCATCATCAGCACCAGGCAGCTGAAGAAGAACTTCGGCAAGCTGGAAGTGCTCAAGGGCATCGATCTGGACATTCAGCGGGGGGAAGTGGTGGTCATCATCGGCCCCTCGGGCTCGGGCAAGTCCACACTGCTGCGCAGCCTGAACCTGCTGGAAAAACCCACCGCCGGGCAGGTGCTGCTGGAAGGACAGGACATTACCCATACCCACCGCAAGGACTTGCCCAAGGTGCGCCGGAAGATGGGCATGGTGTTCCAGCAGTTCCACCTGTTCCCCCATTTGAAGGTGGTGGATAACATCACCCTGACCCCCATGAAGGTGCTGGGGCAAAGTAAGAAGGACGCCCAGGAAAACGCTGCCAAGCTGCTGGAAAGGGTAGGGTTGATTGATAAGTATGACGCCTGGCCGGGGCAGTTGTCGGGGGGCCAGAAACAGCGCGTCGCCATTGTGCGGGCGCTGGCCATGAACCCGGATATTCTGTTCTTTGATGAACCGACTTCAGCGCTGGACCCGGAAATGGTGGGCGAGGTGCTGGACGTGATGAAGGCGCTGGCCGAGGGCGGCATGACCATGGCGGTGGTCAGCCATGAGATGCGCTTCGCCCGGGAGGTGGCCCATCGGGTGCTGTTCATGGATGAGGGCATCATTATGGAACAAGGCCCGCCGGAGCAGGTGTTCGGGCATTCCCAGCATCCCAGAACGCAGGACTTTTTGCGGAAGGTGCTCTGACCGTCGGAATACCCTTTGCTTCCTTTCCCGCAGGCTTTGCCTGCGGGAGGCGTACGCGCCGGGATTCCTCCTCTCAAACGCAAGCGGGCTTGCGTTTGTTATTGGTTTCCAGGTATTCCTCTCCCCCATCGGCTCGGATACTTAGTTAAAAGATGAAAACGCGAAATCAGCGTGTTCAAAAAGTTCGGAAGACGAGGAACGAAACTGACAAAAGAGGGAGCTTACCGCGAGTAAGTGACCGATTTTGGCAGTTAAAGTGACGAAGGAAGCAGCCATAAGCTGCGTTTGCGAGCTTTTTCAACACGCGTAAAGGAGATAACACATGTTACCAGTGCTTGAAACCCTACAGTCCTACGTCAATATGCCCTCCGGCAGCTTCGACAAAGCCGAGGGTGAAAAGCTTGCCCAGCAGCTCAAATCCGACTTCGAATCCCTGGGCATGGCCGTTACCCTGCACCCGGGGCAGCAGTTCGCCCCCACCGTGGTGTGCAAGTGGGGCCAAGGCGCCCGCCAGCTGATGCTGATGGGGCATTATGACACCGTGTTCCCCAAGGATATCTCCCAGCCCTTTGCCCTGGTTGATGAAACCAAAGCCACCGGATTGGGCATTGTGGACATGAAGGGCGGCATCGCCATCATGCACCACGCCCTGAAAGCCGCCCTGCCCCAGATTGACCCGCAAAAGCACGCCATTGTCTGCGTGCTCAACGCCGATGAAGAAGTGGGCAGCGGCGAAAGCCGGGGGCACATTCTGGACAACGCCAAGCAGTCCTTCGCCGCCCTCAGCTTTGAGCCCGCCCACGAAGGCGCGCTGACGGTGGAACGCAAGGGCGTCACCTGCTTTGAACTGCACAGCAGCGGCATTGGCGGCCACGCCGGCGCCGACTACAAGAAGGGCGCCAGCGCCATCCAGGAGCTGATGGGCAAGCTGCAGCAGATGTACGCCCTCAGGGACGACAGCAAGGACATCTCCGTCAACATCGGCGTCATCTCCGGCGGCACGGCGGACAATGTGATCGCCAATCAAGCCTACGCCCGGGGCGAGGTGCGCTCCTACGACCCCCAGGAGATGGAGCGCCTGCACCAGGCCCTGCGGGACATCTGCGCCGCCCCCGGCCTGACGGGCGCCAGCACAAAGTTGATTTTCAACGCCAGCCATCCCCCCTGCAAGCAGACAGACCAGAGCCTTGCGCTGTTTGAGCAGGCCAAAGCCATCGGCACATCCCTGGGGCTCTCCCCCTGGCTGCTGTCCACCGGCGGCGCCAGCGACATCGCCTTCGCCGCCCAGGCCAACATCCCCGTGCTGGACGGGCTGGGTATGGAGGGCGGCGGCGTCCACACCACCCAAGAATGGCTGGACATCACCAAAGTAGAAAAGCAGCTGGAGCTAGCGACCCGGCTGATACTGGAGTTGTTGGGGTAACGGTATAAAATGGAATAGGGGTAGGTTTCGCGGGGAAGGGGCTTTTTGAAAAAAGCCCCTTCCCCGTACCCCATCCTAAAAAACTTTACCAGTTTTCTTGTTTATGGTGCCGCCGCGTACAAACGATAGCATAAAGGGAACGGGGGCTCGTCCCGTTCCCTTTTATTCATGCTTTATCGGTGTAACCCGCCCTCA
Source organism: uncultured Clostridia bacterium (assembly GCA_937894675.1). Taxonomy (GTDB): domain Bacteria; phylum Bacillota; class Clostridia; order Christensenellales; family Aristaeellaceae; genus DTU024. Next base: position 18,326 of record CALCQO010000034.1, on the reverse strand, counting down.
AAACTCCGAGGGCTCGTCGCTCATGATCATCCAGTGGAAGCCGAACTTATCCTTTACCTGGCCGTAGAGGGGGCTGAAGAAGGTGGACTCCAGGGGCATCAGCACCTCGCCGCCCTCAGACAGGCCCTCAAACACCTGGCGCAGGCGCTTCAGGTCGCTGTGGGACACATTAATCCAGTTGGCGGCAGAGGGGGTGGTGGTCGTGCCGGGCAGGTTGTCGCCCAGCATGATATCCCCGGCGAAGGTTTTCACATTAGCGTGCATCACCAGGCTGCCCCAGCTGTCCGGCGCGTCGCCCTGGTCCTCCTTGGGCATCTCGTCAAAGCGCAGGATGTAGGGATCGGGGGCGCCGAACACCTGGGCGTAGAAGGCCGCCGCCTCGGCAGCCTGGCCGTTGAGATTCAAATATACCTCAATCATGGTTTTCTCCTTTTTAATAGGTAAAATAGCGGTTTGCGCTGCGATACCACAGTATACCCTGGCCCGGTTTCCCGAAACGGCGGACAGGCCCTCCTCCTCTTCTTGCTTTCTCTTCCCTTGAATGCTACACTTCCTTGTGAAAATATCCAGGAGGTGTCCATGAAGCAAATCCGGCGCGCCCTGCTATTGGCTGTATGCCTGCTGACGGCGCTGAGCATCCTTTCCCCCGCCCAGGCCGGCGGCAAGCTGTCCGCCCTGCCCGCCGCGCTGCAGGCGGCCGTGCTGTCCGAGGAACGTTACGAGGGGGACAAAACCCAGTATATCTACAAGGAATACCTGCAAACCGCCCACCCTAAAGTGGACGCGGACATCCGGCAAACGGTGGACGGCTTGGACAAAGCCTACAGCCCCCTGCTGATTCCCCAGGCCCAATCGCGGGCCAAGCTGTATAACCGCCTGGACATCGAGGTGAACTATTTCCGCACCGGGGACAGCTGGCTGAGCACCCTGATTATCGCCCGCAACACCCACAAAAAGCAGCAGAAGGACATCGCCATCGTCAGCCGCCTGTACGACATGAACACCGGGGACATCGTGTCCCTGGAAGGCATCTTCCCTGCAGACAGCGCCGCCTGGCCCCTGATGCTGGACCGGGTTTCGGCGCATCTGGACGGCCTGTTCCCCGCTTTGGAGAGGGACAGCGGGGCCATCGCGGCCCTGCAGACCATGGAAAGCCTGCGGCAGGCCGCCTTTACCCTCAGCGGCATGGAGCTCACCCTCCACTACCCCCTGGCGCCCCTGTTCCCTGGCAAAACGGGGCTGACCCATGTGCGCTTTTTCTACCCGGAGTTTGCCGGCATGATGTCCCCGGAAGCGGAAAAGCAGACGGACAACAGCCGGTGGAAGATGGTCGCCCTCACCTTTGATGACGGCCCCCGGGGCGAGAGCACCGAGAAAACCCTCAACGCCCTGCGGCAAAGCGGCATGCGGGGCACCATGTTCACCGTGGGCAGGCTGTACGAGGACAACATGACCCGCCTGCACCGGGAGTATGACGCCAACCACCTGATTGCCAACCACTCCTGGAACCACTGGAACGGCCATGGCCTAGAGCCCCCGGCGCGGCTGAAGCAGGTGCAGAAGGTGCAGGATTTCCTGCTGGAGACCCTGGGGGAAGCGCCCCGGTACTTCCGCGCCCCCGGCGGCACCTATCCCCCCTGGATTGAGGTGGGCACCGGCCTGCCGCTGATTCAGTGGAGCGTGGACACCTATGATTTCAGAGGCCGCTCCGCCCAGGTGATCCTGACCAACATCCAAAAGAATATCCGGGAGGGGGACATCATCCTGATGCACGACACGGGGGACATCCTGAACACCGCCGTTGCCGGCATCGGGGAGTTCCTGTGGAACAGCGGCTACATGCCCGTTACCGTGGAGGAGCTGGCCCTGGCCCAGAATGTGGAAACAAAGCCGGATACCGTGTACTTCCGCTTTTATCAGGGGGATTACAGCGAGCGCAGGGACAGCAACACCAACTAAAATCATCTCGTCAAAAAAGGTCCTTCGGACGCTTTTTCGCCGTTTGGGAACGATATGGCCCTCCGCCTCTCGCTGCGCTCCCGAGGGTTGGAGGGCGAGGAAACCCTTGCTTCGCAAGGCCTGCCGGACACCTGGCATGTTGCTGATGCGGATGAAAGTAGGAGGGGGAGCCCCTCCTACACCTCCCCGCAGTGCGTCATACAGACTTCTTTAACTGCCTTCTTCCCCCGGATTTGTCCGGGGGAATCTTTTTGCCTTCGCAAGGGAGAGGACGGCGGAAAGCGGGGTATACTCCCTCAGGCATGGAACGATTGACACCCGCACATTGTGCCTATATACTGTAGTTCCTGACGGATAAACCCCAAATAAAACACAACATGTTGTATACAGATGTATCGCAGAAAGGCCCTGTATGAGTTCTTACCACATGCCCCGGGAAATCATCAAGCGCAGCGGAAAAACGGAGCGCTACGACAGCAACAAAATTAAAAACGCCATGGGCAAGGTGTTCACCGCCACCGGCAGCCCCCTGGAGGAGGAAGCCCTGAACGGCCTGCTTGCCAAGGTAGAGCAGCGCATGGCGGGGGGCGATCTGCCCTTCAGCGTGGAAGCCGTGCAGGACATGGTGGAGCGCGTCCTGATGGAAGCCGGGTATTTTGACCAGGCCAAATCCTACATTTTATACCGGGAAACCCGCCGCAAAAAGCGGCAGGAACGCCAGAAGCTGGCGGATTTCTTCCCGGATTTTGAGCCCCTGGGCCAGGTTTTGCTGGACATCGAGAAGGATTTCCCCGAGGACAGCTACGATGTGGGCATTTTGCACCGCAAGTTCCTCTCCCTCTACAAGGAGGACAAGGAGCTGGAGGAGCGGATGAGCCTTTTAACCCGCTCGGCCATCGAGCTGACGGACAAGGAAGCCGCCAAGTGGGAGATGATCGCCGGGCGATTGTTCAACTGCTTTTTCCTGCATCAGATGCAAGAGCGCATGGCCCACCTGGGGCTTAGCAAGTTCAGCGAAAAGGTGGAGTACCTGACCCAGCAGGGGTTATACGCCGCCCAGGTGCTGCAAACCTACCTGCCCGCCGAACTGGAGGAGGCAGCCGCCTTCATGCAGCCCGAGCGGGACAAGCTGCTGCCCTACTCCGGCCTGGAACTTTTAACCAAGCGCTATGTCATCCGCGACCGGGCCCACCGGCCGCTGGAAACCATCCAGGAAATGTACCTGAACATCGCCCTGTTCCTGGCCATCCCCGAGGAAAAGAGCCAGCGCCTTGCATGGACCAAGCGCTTTTACGACATGCTGTCCACCCTGAAGGTTACCATGGCTACCCCCACCCTGGCCAACTCCCGCAAGCCGTACCACCAGCTCTCTTCCTGCTTTATCGACACCGTGCCCGACGATTTGCAGGGCATCTACCACAGCATTTCCAACTTTGCCAACGTGTCCAAGTTTGGCGGCGGCATGGGGCTGTACTTTGGCAAGGTGCGCAGCCACGGTTCGGACATCCGGGGCTTTGAGGGCGCCGCCGGCGGCGTCATCCGCTGGATCCGCCTGGCCAACGACACCGCCGTGGCGGTGGATCAGTTGGGGGTGCGCCAGGGCGCGGTGGCCGTCTACCTGGACGTGTGGCACCGGGATCTGCCCGAGTTTTTGCAGCTGCGCACCAACAACGGCGACGACCGGATGAAAGCCCACGACGTGTTCCCCGCCGTGTGCTACCCGGACTATTTCTGGCGCCAGGCCGAAACCAACATCGAGGGGGACTGGCACCTGTTCGACCCCCACGAGATAGAGACCCGCAAGGGCTACTGCCTGGAGGATTCCTTCGGCGGGGAATGGGAAAAGAAATACCTGGACTGCGTCAATGACACCCGCATCAGCCGCCGGGTGATCCCCATCAAGGACATCATCCGCCTGATTATCAAAAGCGCCGTGGAAACGGGCACTCCCTTCGCCTTCAACCGGGACACGGTGAACGAAGCCAACCCCAACAAGCACAAGGGCATCATCTACTGCTCCAACCTGTGCACCGAGATTGCCCAGAACATGAGCGCCGTGAGCCAGGTGGAGCAGCGCATCGAGGAAATCAACGGCGAAACCGTGGTGGTGCAGGTGACCAAGCCCGGGGACTATGTGGTGTGCAACCTGGCCAGCCTGAACCTGGGCAGGATTGACGTGGACGACCCCGCGGAGATGCAGGACATCATCGCTTCCTCCGTCCGGGCGCTGGACAATGTCATCGCCCTGAACTTTTTCCCCGTGCCCTACGCGAAAATCAACAATGGGCTGTACCGGCCCATCGGCCTTGGGGTATCGGGGTATCACCACCTGCTGGCGCTGAAGAAAATCCCGTGGGAATCCGAGGAGCACCTTGCCTTTGTGGATCGGGTGTTTGAGGACATCAACTACTACACCATCCTGGCCAGCCACGAAAACGGCCTGGAAAAGGGCGTGTACGCCCACTTTGCAGGCAGCGACTGGCAGACAGGCGCGTATTTTGATCAGCGGGGCTACACCAGCGAGCGCTGGCTTGCCCTGAAGGATAAGGTGATGCGGGGCGGCCTGCGCAACGGCTACCTGCTGGCCATCGCCCCCACCAGCTCCACCAGCATCATCGCCGGCACCACCGCGGGCATCGACCCCATCATGAGCCGTTTCTACTACGACGAAAAGAAGAACGGCCTCATCCCCCGGGCCGCCCCCGATTTAAGCATGGCCACCTGGTGGTTCTACAAGGACGCCCACCTGATTGACCAGAGCTGGTCGGTCAAAGCCTGCGGCATCCGCCAGCGGCACATCGACCAGGCCCAGAGCATGAACCTGTACATCACCAACGATTACAGCTTCCGCCAGATACTGAGCCTGTACCTGCTGGCCAACAAGACGGGGGTGAAAACCCTGTACTACATCCGCTCCAAATCCCTGGAGGTGGAGGAATGCGAAAGCTGCGCGACCTGACGCCAGGTTTTTGCCCATGATCGGATTCGGATAAAAGGAGAGCATGATGAGCAAGTTAGTGAAAAAGCCCCTGTTCAACCCCCAGGGAGACACGGAAATCGCCCTGCGCCGCATGATTGGCGGCAACCCAACCAACCTCAACGACTTTAACAACATGAAGTACCAGTGGGTGAGCGGCTGGTACCGCCAGGCCATGAACAATTTCTGGGTGCCCGAGGAAATCAACCTGGCGCCCGATAAAAAGCAGTACCCCAACCTGCCCCCCGCCGAGCGCCGGGCGTATGATAAAATCCTCTCCTTTTTAATTTTTCTGGACTCCATCCAGACGGCCAACCTGCCCAACATCGGCGAATACATCACCGCCAACGAGGTGAACCTGTGCCTGGCCATCCAGACCTTCCAGGAGGCCATCCACAGCCAGAGCTACAGCTACATGCTGGACTCCATCTGCGAGCCCCAGGAGCGGGACGCCGTGCTCTTCCAGTGGAAGGACGACGACATGCTCTTAAAGCGCAATACCTTCATCGGCGACCAGTACAACCGTTTTCAGGAGGAAAAGACCCTGCTGAACTTCATGCGGGTCATCATCGCCAACTATATTTTGGAGGGCGTGTACTTTTACTCGGGCTTTATGTTCTTTTACAACCTGGGGCGCAACAACCGCATGCCGGGCTCCGTGCAGGAAATCCGCTACATCAACCGGGACGAGAACACCCACCTGTGGCTGTTTAAAAACATCGTCAACGAATTGCAGAAGGAAGAGCCCCAGCTGTTCACCCCGGAATTGAAAAACATGTACCGGGATATGATCCGCGAAGGCTGCGAGCAGGAAATCGCCTGGGGCAAGTACGTCATTGGCGAGGACATCGAGGGCCTGACGGGACAGATGGTTACCGACTACATCCAGTACCTGGGCAACCTGCGCTGCCGCGGCCTGGAGCTGGAGCCCATCTACGAAGGCCACGAGCTGGAGCCCGACAGCATGAAGTGGGTCAGCCAGTACTCCAACGCCAACATGATCAAAACCGACTTCTTTGAGGCCCGCAGCACCGCCTACGCCAAGTCCAGCGCACTGGTGGATGATTTGTAAGGCAATCCATTTGCCATTTTGAAAACAATACGCAACCCCCGGGTTATAACCTGGGGGTTGCAATTTATATTAAACAATTGAAACGAATGAATTGATTCGTTTATTTTTGGCTTCCATACAAGCCAACTTTCTCGATTTTCAATTTTTAGCTTCTATAAAAATCCAATTTTCACTTTTTCACTTTTTCGGCTTCCACGCAAGCCAAATTTTCAATGCTCCCCGTCCTTAAAAAGGCAGGTTGTTGTCCGGTACCTCGTACCCTTCCCCAAAGCCCAGGCCTACGCTGTCCTCCCCGTGTTTGGCGCGGATGCGCTGGATGGTTTCTTCCAGCTTTTCCATTTTGGCGCGTTTTTGCCGCGCCGCCAGCGGGCAGAAGGCGCCCTCGGCAAAGGATGGCTCTCCCGGGATCTGCGCCGGGGGCTGCCCGGCGCCCATGGCAAGGGCATCCAGAAAGCTGATTTGCTCGGGCATCCGCTGGGCCTCATCCGCCGTGACCAATTGCTCCGCAGTGACCGTCAAGGCGCGGATGGGGGCGCCGGGCTGCCAGTTGGCCGTAAGCAGTGCCAGGGCGGCGTCCAAGATTTCCTTGTGCAGCCAGGTGGGTGCCTGCAGCCGCGTCTGCCGGGATATCACCTGCAAATCGGGGCTTTTGATGCTTAGCTGCACCCCCTGGCACATCTGTCCCCCCTCCCGCAGGCGGGCGGCTACCTCGTCGCTAAGGGCGCTCAGGGCGGGGGTGATTTCTTCCATCGCCGTCAGATTATGGGCGAATGTTTTACCGTTGCCCACGGATTTTGGGGCAGGCATCTCTCCCCGGCGCAGGACGGGGCTGTCGTCCACGCCGTTGGCGTAGCGGTGCAGCATAGCCCCCGCCTTGCCCAGCATGTACGTAAGGGCATCCTCCCGGGCCCTGGCCAGATCCCCAATGGTGAAGATGCCATGGGCGTTCAGCTTATCCACGGTGCGTTTGCCGGCGAACAGCATGTTGCCCACCGGCAGCGGCCACAGCAGGCTTTGGTAATTCTCCCGGGTAATCAGGGTGGTGGCGTCAGGCTTTTTTAGATCGCTGCCCATCTTGGCGAAGATTTTGCAGTAGCTGACCCCCACCGAAATGGTCACCCCCACATCCCGTCGCACCTGGTCGCGCACCATGTCCGCCAGATGCCGGGGGGATTTTTCAAAATAGGCCAGGGAAGCCGTCACATCCAGAAAACTTTCATCGATGCTGGCCGGCTCCACCATGTCGGTAAAGCGGTCGTACACCTGGTTCACCTGCCGGCTTACTTCCTGGTACCTTCCGTGGCGGGGCGGCACCAGCACCAAAGAAGGGCACATCTTTTTGGCCTGCCACACCGTCTGGGTGGTGTAGATGCCGCATTGTTTGGCCAGCTCATTCTTGGCCAGCACGATGCCCCGGCGGCTTTCCGGGCTGCCCGCCACCGCCATGGGCACGTCCCTGAGGGCAGGGTTATCCAGCGCTTCCACCGATGCGAAAAAGCCATTGCAGTCGCAATGGAAAATCACCCTGTCCTGTTTGTCCGCCATGTCCATCCCTCGCTTTGCTGTATTTTACCATAGCCTCCGCCCGTGTTCAACGAAGCGGGGCACCCTGCAACTTGCAATACAGCTTGCGATTCTTGCTCCTTATTTCAAGTTTGATTGATATTTTGAAATTTACTTGCTATACTGTCATCAGTATTTCAATGAGATTGGAGATGAGCATTTGCAAAACCGTGCAGGTAGTTGGAAAACCAATCTGTCCGGAGATTTAGCGTACAAATCCTTTCTGCCCCATCCGCTTCCGCCAGCTCCTCCCGTTCAAATGGATGAAAAAATGGTATCGCTGCTCGTGAAAGCCAACAACCAGCTGGCTGTATTGGAAAGAGTATCTTCCAGCATCCCCGATATCAACCTGTTTGTTTCGATGTATGTCCGGAAAGAGGCACTGATGTCCTCCCAGATTGAGGGAACGCAGGCAACACTGGAAGATGTTCTTAACCCCATGGCAGAAACCAACGCAAACCGCGATGTCGCGGATGTGGTGAATTATATCAAAGCCACAGAGTACGCGGTCGAAAGATTGAAAACTCTGCCTTTGTGCAACAGGCTGATGAAGGAGACCCATGCCCTTCTCATGTCGGGCGTGCGGGGACAGGAAAAGAGCCCCGGTGAGTTTCGCCGCTCCCAAAATTGGATAGGAGGTCAGGGAAGCACATTAAAAAACGCCAGGTATATTCCACCCTCCCCGGAAGATATGGAAACATCCATGTCTGCTTTAGAGAAATATATGCATGAGGACAGCCTTCTGGATCCCCTGATTCAAGCGGCTTTGATTCATTACCAATTTGAAACAATACACCCTTTTCTTGATGGAAATGGGCGTATCGGACGTCTGCTGATCACCCTGTTCCTGATGGATAAGCAAATCCTGACAACGCCGGCGCTATACATCTCCTATTTCCTGAAAAAAAATAGGGTTGAATATTATGACAGAATGACCGATGTCCGCTCCAAGGGCAACTTTGAGCAATGGATTACTTTCTTTTTATTGGCTGTGTATGAATCAGCCGATGACGCCGTACAAACCATAGACGAATTAACCAGATTACGCGAAAAACACGAAACGGAAATCAGCAGCATGGGGCGCGCGTCAAAGAACGTACGGTTGGTTTTCCAATATCTGCAATCCCACCCTATTATTGATATCGGAAAAACCGCAGAAAAACTTGGCATTACTTTCAATACCGTATCCGCTGCCATCTCCCGCCTGATACAGGCCGGAATCCTTGTACAAACAGAGAATACAAGCCGAAACAGAACATTTGCTTATCAGGAGTATTTGGATATTCTCCGAAAAGGAACTTGAAATACAAGGGAGTTCAGGAGACCCTTATTTAACTTTTACTCTTCAATTTGAAATTATAATCAATGCGTTGTTTTCACCTTGCGTCTCACCGGCGGTTCCGCTTGCCTAAACGGCGCTTGTCTTTTATAATATGGAAAAAGACGCATATGAGGGAGGCAGTACCATGGATGTGATGCAGGAATATACCCGGTGGCTGACAATGTTTGCCCAGGATGAAAAGCTGGTTGCGGAACTGGAAAGCATCCGCGAGTACCCCAAGGAAATAGAGGATCGTTTTTACACCGAGCTGTCCTTTGGCACCGCCGGCATGCGGGGTGTGCTGGGCTATGGCCTGAACCGCATGAACATCTACAACATCCGCCGGGCTACGGCGGGCTTTGCCGAGTATTTAAAGCAGACACCCGAGGATGTCAAGCGCGGCGTTGCCGTCGGCTATGACAGCCGCATCATGAGCGATGTGTTCGCCAGGGAAACCGCCCTGGTGCTGGCCGCCCGGGGCATCAATACCTTTTTGTTTGACGCTTTGCGCCCCGTGCCTGTGGTGTCCTACGCCATCCGCCACCTGAACTGCGCCGCCGGCGTGGTGATTACCGCCAGCCATAACCCGCCCCAGTACAACGGCTACAAGGTGTACGGCGAGGACGGCGCCCAGCTGTCCCCCGACGCGGCCGCCGGGGTTACCGCCGCCATCCAGGGCATCGCCTATCAGGACGCCCTGCCCATGGACGAGGGGGAAGCCATCCGCCAGGGACTGCTGAAAATTATCGGCAACAAGGAAGTGGATGACGACTACATCGCCATGGTGAAAGCCCTGTCCGTCACCCCCGATTTGCTTAAGGCCGAGGGCGGCCAATTGAAGATTGTCTACACCCCCCTGCACGGCTCGGGCAATGTGCCGGTGCGCAGGGTACTCAAGGAAGTGGGCATCACCCAGGTAACCGTGGTGAAGGAGCAGGAAGCCCCCGACGGCCGTTTCCCCACCGTCAAAGCCCCCAACCCGGAGGATCCCGGCGCCTTTGAGCTGGCCATCCCCCTGGCGGAGCAGGTGGGCGCCACCGTGATTTTCGGCACCGACCCGGACTGCGACCGCCTGGGCGTGTGCGTGAAGGACAGGGAGGGCATCTTCCGCACCCTGACGGGCAACCAGATCGGCTGCCTGCTGCTCTACCATATCCTGACAGCCAAAAAGAAGGACGGCACCCTGCCCCAAAACGGCGCGGTGTGCAAATCCCTGGTCTCCACCGAGCTGGTGCGCGACATCTGCGCCGATTTTCAGGTGGATTTGTTCGACACCCTGACGGGCTTTAAGTTCATCGGCGAAAAAATCCAGCAGTTTGAGGAGACGGGCAGCCACACCTTCCTCTTTGGGTTTGAGGAAAGCTTCGGGTATCTGTCCAGCACCGACGTGCGGGACAAGGACGCTGTCAACGCCTCCCTGCTGATTGCCGAGGCCGCCTGCGTCTGCATGCATGAGGACATCACCCTCTACGACCGCCTGCAGGAAATCTACCGCCGCTACGGCTTCTGGAGCGAGCAGGTGCAGTCCGTGACCCTGCCGGGCAAGGACGGCCTGGAAAAAATCAAGCAGATTATGGCCTCCCTCCACGGCGAAGCCCCCGCGGCCCTGGGCGAGTTCAAGGTGAAAGCGGTGCGCGACTACCTGAAGGGCACCCGCACGGAAAACGGCCAGACGGAGAAACTGGACTACCTGCCCTCGGACATCATCTATTTCGAGCTGGAAGGCGGCCACTGGCTGTGCGTGCGCCCCAGCGGCACCGAGCCCAAGATTAAGCTGTACATCAACACCAAAGCGCCGACGCTGGAGGAGGCCGAAGAGCTGAACAAGCAACTGAAGGAGGCCGCCCAGGGACTGCTGGCGTAAACTTAAAACACTGCTAGAAAAAATCAAACGAGCCTAACTATATGCTTCATCAGGCTCGTTTGATTTTGTCAATTGTTGAAATTTGTGGAATAGAATGATATCAGAATTCACCATCTACAAGTTGATATTAGTATGAACAACCAAATCTGACAATGGAAAACTGCAGCACGGATTAAACCTACAACCTCTGTCCTCTTCTTTAGTCCATCCTTCAGGAGTAAAAACTTTACCTTCAAGCAATTCTGACTCACAATACCCACAATGACCACTTCTGCAACGCGTTTCAGGCCTCAAACCAGCGCGTTCCATGGCAATTAACACCGTTTCATCACTTCGCATTGATACAACCTTGAATGATTCATTACGTCCTTTTACAGTCAAAAAAAATCTAATATTTGGTTCGAACTGCTCAGTACCCTTCACGCCCCACTTTGCTTCGCCTGGCACTTCCTGGTATATTCTCTCGCTGGGGATATCCAGTGGTGCTAGCTCTTCACGCAATGTGTCATACATGGCTGCAGGGCCACATGTAAAAAGAGTAGCGCCGCTTATGTCAGTGTACCGTTCAATCATTTTTCGTGAGATAAAACCTTTTTCAAACCCTTCGCGCTCTTCCAAAGCCAGCGCAAAGATAACATGAAATTTTTGGCTGCGGGCTGCATACTCTTCAAACTCTTTTTGATACAAGACTTCTCTAAAAGTGTCCCAGCAACAGAACAACGTTAAATGGATATCTAATGTTTCCTCAATAACTGCCTTAACCATGGAGTGCATCGGAGTTACGCTCATCCCGCCGGATATGCCAATGACTTTTCTGCTGTCTTTCAATGGGTGATAATAAAAGTCACCCTCTGGCATCGACGCGGTTATTGGAAGCCCCTTCACTGCATGTTCAAACAACCAGGCTGCAGTAAATGGTCCGCCTCCATGAATATGCAAGTCATAAAAGCCTTTTTCAGCATCCAGCGGTGATGATGCGATGGAATACGGACGGCTTGCAGTAGAACCATTTATCTCGTAAAAGAGATTAATGTACTGCCCGGCCTCAAAGCCCGCAAGACGCCTGTCAGGCGTGGCTGAAACGAAACGAAAACATCTCACATCCGGCGTAATCTGCGAAATATCCGATATCACCAGACGCTGTCGGTCATAATTCATTAATCTTCCTTCCATGCGGCTAAAACATCAAGTGCGAGCCGAATCCCTGCGTTTTCCCCATCAGCCATCGCTTTATTAGTACCGCTTGCATACTGGTCAATTGCTTCTCCTGCATCATCTAGGTATAGAACAACATTATTAAGAATAGTCAGCGCTTCGATGCCACGCAAAGAAGCGATGGTATAAAGAGCAGCTGTTTCCATATCCGCTCCCATCACACCTTTAGAAGACCAGAAACGGCAGATTTCCTCTTCCCTGTCCGTGTAAAAGCTGTCATGACTTCTAATAATCCCGATATGATACACAACACCAGATTTTGAAGCAATATCTATGCAATTTGTAAGCAAACAAGTTGATGGTACTGCGGGAAATGCGGTTGGTATATATGCTTTTGATGCACCGTCATTACGCACAGCCCCGTTGGCAATAATCAGCTCACCTATTCTAATATTACGCTGGTAACTGCCCGCGCTTCCCAATCTGATAGCCGCTTTAATTCCGATATTACTCAATTCCTCAACAGCGATTCCCATGGAAGCGCCGCCAATGCCCGTTGAAAGGGCAAGAATTTTTTCTCCGTTATACTCTCCACAGATGCTGAGATATTCCCGGTTACTAGACAACTCTTTAGCATTGTTTAGATGTCCCGCAACCCTATGTATTCTGCCTGGGTCGCCCACAAGCAATGCCCGTTTGATTCCAAGCTGATTGCTCAGTTGAATATGTGCCTCAATACTTTGCATGAATAATCACCACTAATATTAATCGTTAAAAAACTGCATAAACTCTACCCGAATTCCATCAGGATCCAGAACATGTATCCAAGTAATGTTCAGTTCCGGCACAATCATACGCTCACTTGCCATTTTAACATCCTTACTTTCCAAATACTCAATCAAAGCAGGTAAATCATTTACGGTAAAGGATACATGTCCGACACCAATCCTGTTCGGTTCGATGAGAACATCGCTCCCTGCGGATGTCAGGAATTGAGAAATCTCCACCATTGTGCCATATCCGACTAACTGGGCTAATTCTAGTGTACCTCCAGGTACACCCATGCCCACCGCGCATTGCTCTGGTGTCTCAATCCAACGCATTTTTAGCTCAAAACCTAGCTTGTTAACATAGAAATCCAGCGAACGATCAAGATCTTTTACGATAAAACCAGCATGATGATAGGACAGGATGACTTTTTTTGGATCGAAATTCATAGTTTTTTCTCCTCCATTATTTTATTTACCAATTTGGTTTTTCCCTTTTCAATTGCAAGTTTTCTGGCTGAGATGAGCACCAAGCCCAATATAGTCGCAGCATATGGCAACATAGCTACCAAGTCAGCGTTTAAATTCATGGTAGCCAAAGTGATAGAAAAAGCGTTTGCTGTACCAAACCCTAAAGCTGCAAGCAACGTTCCAAAGGGTTTTCCGCTTGCTAGTGTTGCCGCAGCAAGACCGATATATCCTCGGCCTGCAATCATATCTCTAGCAAAATACGAAAGATACCCCATCGACATAAATGCGCCTCCCAGTGATGCAAAGGCACCGGATATCAGCAAAGCCCTGAATTTGATTTTTCGTACATTTAATCCGATGGAATTGGCTGCATTCGGATTGTGTCCGACGGCTCGTACTCTAAGCCCAAATCTGCTTTTAAAAATAAGCACATATACAATGATAATGCATATAAACGACGAATATGTCAGTACATTATGGCCTGATAAAACCTCCCCCAATATCGGGATGTCCTGAATGTATGGAATGTTTACTTGAGGAGCTTGCAAACTCCGAAGAAGACGCGAGGTGGTTTTTTCACCAGTCGTCAGGAAAAGGAGATAGCTTGTTCCACCAGAAGCAAAAGTATTCAATGCAATTCCTGTAATTATCAAATCGGACTTTTTAAATAAATGAAAGTATGCTAGTAGGGAAGAAATAATACATCCTCCAAAGAGCGCACCGATTATCCCGCCCCACATGGAACTTGTTAAGGCACTGAAGTACACTGCTGCAAAGGATGCTGACAACATTATTCCCTCCAACGCCATATTCATGGTACCAGCATGATCCGCGATTAAAGCTCCTATCGCGCAGAAAATAAGTGGCGTGGACATGCGGATAATGGAGTTTAAAAATGCAACCATATAGTCCTGTGAAAAGAATTGCTCAAACATGCTGCTTAACCCTCCGCTTCCGCCATCGAGACTTTGATTGCTAAGCGCTTTTTTAGGCTGCTCATAAACAGAGATGCGGCAACAAGCAAAATGATGACGGACTGAAAGACCAGAACAAATTCTGTTGGAACATCCGTTGTTGTACCGACGATGTTTGCGCCAATCTGCAAGTATGCGAATAAAAAGGCTACCAACGGCGTCAGTTCAGGCCGGTAATTAACAAGGACAGCTATCATTAAACCGGTAAACCCGTATCCCGTCTGATTTACCCACAAGAATCTGTCATACTTCCCCAAGATTTCAACTGCGCCGCCAATGCCCGCAAGCGAGCCTCCCATAGCCTGGGCAAGTATCATCGCCGCTGTTGTATTGATGCCCACATAGTGCGCAAACTTTATATTACTCCCGGTGAGCCGTACCTCATAGCCCTTGGTGGTTTTATTAATAAACCACCAAGTAAATAGAACTGCAATAAACGCAATGAACACTCCTGTATGCATGGATGTTCCGGCAATAATTGAGTGTAGCTTAGCACTTTTCGCGATTTTCTGTGAGCCTAGATACGTAACCGTCGTGTCTCGCATCCAATAACGCAAAACAAAGGTAGATGCATTCGCCAGAATATAGTTGAGCATAATAGTTATCACAACAACATTTGCTCGCCATTTCACATCCAATAGCGCTGGGACAACTCCGCACAAAGCACCAACCAACGCACCAACAACAATAAGCAAGGTGGGTGAAACTACAGCTGGCATCTCTGGCGAAAACACCGATGAAGCAAGCCACGCAACGATAGCACCGGAAAACATAAACCCACCCTCGACAATCAGGTTATACTTCCCCACGCTAAGCATCATGCACATTCCTAGAGATGTAAACACTAGGGGTATCATCAACTCTATGATATTGAAAAAGCGCCGTCTGCTTTTAAACGGTCCTAGTACAAATGTTTCAATGGCATTCATTGGGTCCTTGCTTATAAAAAGAAGCAGAATCAAAGCGAAAGCAAACCCGATAAGCACAGCGCAAATAACCCTGAGTAAATCAAAATTCTTTAGCAATCTTTTTGCGAATCTCATTCTGACACCACCTTGAAACCATTAGTTTTTGCAGAATGCAGAGCTTTAATAATCTCAGAAGAATCCATTTTTTTCACACCCAACATGTACTCTCCAAGTTCCAATTCCGAAACCTTGGACGCGTCTTCAATGTATGCCGATATTTCTCCTCCCACCATAACGATGATAGCGTCGCTCATGGACAGTATTTCACTTAAATCTGCAGAAATCAACAAAACTGCGGCATCGTTATCTGCCGTCATTTGTATCAACTGATCATGGATAAAAGAAGCTGCCCCCACATCAATCCCCCTGGTGGGCTGATTAGCGACGACAACATGCGCCCCACCAGTAAACTCCCTGGCTACAATAACTTTTTGGATGTTTCCACCAGAAAGCATGCTTATTGCACTTGCCTCATCAGGACAGCTTATTTCATAACGCCCAACGAGTTCTTTTACTTCCCTCTTAATAACTTTTGTGTTTAGGCACTGATAATTTGAATATGGCTGCTTATAGTAACGGTCTGCAATCATGTTATCTATGACAGATAATGTAGCAGAGCAACCAAATACCATACGGTCCTCAGAAATGTTGCTAATTCCCATATCACGGATTTGGCGGACGCTTTTCCCTTTAATGGAAACACCATCAACAGTGATATCTCCCTGACTGAATCGAGCAAGACCAGTAATTAGTTCAGAGAGTTCATTCTGACCGTTTCCTTCTACACCTGCCACACCAATTATTTCACCCTTACATAGAGAAAACGAGATACTTTCAAGCAGCTTTTTCCCTTGGCGATTTGTATAGGAAACATCTCTGACCCTTAGGATTTCTTCTCCCCTTTCCCCTTTATTCTGCCTTTTTTTCGTCTTGCTTAACACCCTGCCTATCATGAAGTTTGATAATTCTTGTTCACTATAATCGGCTATTTTTCCCTCTTGGGCAACTCTGCCTTTTCTAAGGATTGTAAAGCTGTCGCAAAAGGCCATAACCTCATTCAGCTTGTGCGAAATAAAAACAATAGTGTGTCCCATGTCACGCAGCTTTTTTAGTTCCTCAAATAACTCAATGACTTCCTGCGGTGTAAGTACAGCTGTCGGTTCATCCAATATTAATATCTTTGCGCCTCTAAGCAGCGCTTTGAGTATCTCGATTTTCTGTTTGACACCAACACTGCAATCCTCTACTTTCACTCTTGGATCCAGTTTAAAATTATAGTGCTGGGCAACTTGCCCGGTTATTCTAACCGCCTCTTCAAAATCAAAGAGACCATTCTTTTTAGGTTCCCTTCCCAAAACAACGTTTTCAGCAACTGTTAACTGCTCAACCAACATAAAATGCTGATGAACCATGCCAACTCCATGTTTGATTGCATCCAGAGAGTTCTTGAATGAAACTTTTTGACCATATACCTCGATGCTACCTTCGTCAGGTTCCAGAAATCCAAACAGGATTTTCATCAGGGTTGTCTTTCCTGCGCCATTTTCTCCAAGCAGTGCATGGACTGACCCCTGTTCACACTCAAAATCAATCCCTTTGTTAGCAATGAATCCATTGGGATAGATTTTTGTTATATTCTCCATGCGCAGGACTTTCTCTGCCAAAGATACAACAGCCCCTTTCCTGAACAATAGTGCATGACGGGGGGAAAGCCACGCCTTCTCCCCATCATGCATTTAATACTTATTTGATGGCTACAGAAGCCTTTAGCGCTTGGTACTCATCTTCCGTCATCGTAAAGTAGGATGCGCATTTGATTTCGCCTGAGGCAATTTTATCACTTAGTGCTTTTACCTCATTACGTAGTTCTACAGGAACCTGCTTCTGGTAAATCTCATTGTCAATCAGCTTGCAGCCACCCTTGGCAATACCATACTCTGCTACCCCGGCCCACGGGACTGAATTAGGATCCTCGATACAAGCTTTGATCCAATTGAAAGAAACAGTTCCCCAATCCTTGTAAGCGGAGGTAATAATGCAGTCTGCTTGTTTGTCATCAATGCCGATAAACTGAGCAGCTAAATCGGTGTCACAACCAATACCCCATACACCTGAGTCCTTGCACGCTTCCAGAGTACCAAAGGAAGAGCCCGCGCCAACTGCATAGATTACATCACAACCTTGCAGAATCTGCGCCAAAGCGGTCTCTTTCGCTGCCGCTTGGTCAACAAAGTCACCAGAGGCAGATACCGCAACCTGGGCGTCAGGACGCGCAGCCAGAGCACCATCAATATATCCAGTGATAAAATCGCTTAAGGTAGGATACTCAACTCCAACAACAATACCTATCTTTCCTGTGGCACTCATTTTCATGCCCAGATAGCCTGCAAGATAAGAAACTTCATTTTGAGAGCATAAAATGCCCGTGAAGTTTTCCACTTCAGAAACACCTTCCTGTGTTAGTCCGGTATCCAGCACCATGAACTTGATGTTTGGATAATCCGGTGCCGCCGCAAGAACCTCATCAATCATGCCATTGTTAGCGGAAGTGAATATTAAATCCGCTCCAGTATCACAGGCATCAAGTAGCGTTGCTTTATATGCGGACGGATCGCTGGGCAGTTCAATAAACTGGCCTTCTATTGGCAGTTCGGTCAACGCACGTACAAACCCCTCATACGTTGCATCAGCGATGCCAGCATCACCTAATGTACCGCCAATGTAAATCACTTTGGTCGTTTTTTCAGCAGAAATTACCGATACCATGCTGATAAGTAGAATGAGAGACAGAGCGAGGGCAAGTAGTTTTTTCATTTTTTATCACCTTTCTTCATTTTGAACAATCAAGTTCATCAATTTTTATTACAAGCGCACTACACGCTGGCAACCCTTCTTGTTGTGCAAACATACCTATGCTATAGTGTTAGCAGATACTGTAGTAAAAATGAAAGTGACTAAGCATAATGAAGCATAGTATCAAAAGATTAATGGCATATGCCCCTGAGAATATCCGTAAACAATTTTTATTCCGTGATTATCCGATGAATTCCCTTATTTTCCCAACAGCCGAAGCCGGAGAATACTTATTTATTATAGAAAATGGTACGGTAGAGGTGTTGAAAGAATCGTATAAAGGAACATCCATTTCAATCAATATCTTTCATGAGGAAGATGTCCTGGGGGTGGTCTGCCCCCAGTCTTTGTACCAACCAGTGAGTTAGTAAAGACCGTTTCC
>CALCQO010000033.1 GCA_937894675.1 uncultured Clostridia bacterium | reverse complement strand
GGTAGTTGGTAGAGCTGGAGCCGTTGCGCCCCCGCGTCATTCCGCGTGTCCGGGTGTCCAGCGTTTCCTTGCCCAGCATTTTAGACAGGTACTCATGGGTGCCCTGCTCATTGCCGCCCAGATAGAGGATGGTATCGCAGTTGCCGATGATGCCTTCCCATTCCTTTTCGTACAGGGCTTTGATACTTTGAATGTTCTGCATGATGTTCAGCCCCAGATTGTAACTGCGACAGGTGGCCAGCACCTTGGGGTAGGAATCGGGCTGCGCCACATTTGCCCATTCATCTTGAATAACGCGCACAGGCGTAGGCAGCCGTCCGCCATACTTTTCATCAGCGCGGTAGTACAGCTCCTGAAAGCATTGAGTGTAGAGCATACCGATGAGATAATTCATGCTGGCGTCGTTGATGGGGATAATGCAGAACACCGCCCGTTTCTTCTCGCCCAGACTGCCTAAATCCAGCTCATCATGGGAGGTCATCCGGGCGTATTGCGGCAGGTTGAAGGCTGCCAGCCGGACAGCGGCGCTAATTAAAATCGACTTGGCTGTTTTGCCGGCGGCCTGCTTGAATACCTTGTACTGCTTGACGGCCACATGGCCGGGCTGCTCTTCCTCCAAAGCCTCAAAGAGCATATCCAGCGGGCTTTTATACTGTTCGTCCTCCTCCCGCACAGCGGCGTTTTCCAGCATAATCATGATGGTTTCAAAGTTCTGTTCCTCCGGTGGCGCTTCGCTCATTAGGTAGAGCATCAGCGCCGAATCCAGGGCAATTTCGGCCTTTTCCCAGAAGGGGTCAGTGCTTCCAGCCGTCTTGGGCGTGGTATTCTTAATCAGATTGTCGATGAGCTTCAGCACATCCTTTTCATCCCGCAGATAGACGAAAGGGTTATACCCGTCCGAGTTTTCCGGGTTTATCAGGTCAAACACCTTCACATCGTAGCCCTGCTCTTTCAGCAGGCCGCCCGTGGCTCGCAGTATTTCGCCCTTGGGGTCCGTGACCAGATAGGAGCAATTCGCGCTCATCAGGCCGGGCTTGCAGAAAAAGCGGGTCTTGCCGGAGCCGCTGCCTCCGATGACAAGGATATTGGTGTTGCGCCGGTGCTTGTGGCCGTCCATGCCCAGCTTCACATTCTCGGTGAGAATGATGTTCTTCTTCGGCTCCTTGTGGTCCATATACTTCTTGCACAGCTGCCGGGCGTCGCCCCATTTGGCGCTGCCATATTCCTCGCCCTGCCTGCGGTTTTCGCGGCTGGCATAGTAAAAACCTACGGCCAGCCCATAGCAGACCAGCGCGCCCAGCATAAACTTCGGCGTGTGGGCTGTCCAGCCGATGGAAAAGGGGCGCTCCATCAAAATGGTGAAGCGCCCCATCAGGTCAAAGATGTTCATGCCGTCCTCGTATCCATAGGCGAGCATGGCCGCCAGATAGAGGACCGGCACCGTCAGCGCCGCCCACACTGGGGCGGCGCTTCTGAAATCACGGTTTCTTGTCATAGCTCATGCCTTAATAGCCGGTCTTGGGCAGGGTCACGGTGGTCTTGGCGTACACGCTCGTTACCCAGCGGGAAACGCCCATGATCCACTGTCCGTTATACAGCCCGCCCACATCGGCTACATTGACAAAGCTGGAGCCATTGGATAGTCCTTTGACTACGATGCCGTAGATGTACGGAGTTTCCACCTGTGCAAAGCCGGCCTTGACGGTTCCGAATACGAACATCACTTCGGTAATACGCTCATTGGCCGCAAGCCCCAGCGCGGCAGGACGGGCGTCCAGCACATAGTTCTTGGCGGTTGAGAGGTTGTCGGCCAGCGTCAGATAGCCGTTAGAGGTGTTGGTCTTATACACCACCTTGTAGGAAAGGCTTTGGTTATAGGTGCCGGTGACGATTTTATCCAAAGTTACCTGCGCAGGCAAAGTGTCGCGCCAGTAGAAGGAATTAAGCGGTACGGTGGAGGTGTTGCCGATCTGTGTCAGG
>CALCQO010000032.1 GCA_937894675.1 uncultured Clostridia bacterium | reverse complement strand
CATAAGCTCAAACCGTATCTGGTGGAATACCGCCTTTCCGGGGCGCTGTCCCTGTTCCGGCTGTGGCTGCGCCGCGGCAAGGATTTGTCCACGGAGGAGATGCTGTCCTTGGTTGCGACCTTATATCAGGACGGCATGTCGGCGTTTGAAAAAGCCGGGCTATCAGCACCGCGCTCTGCAAGTCAGAATGGAGGAGATTGATATGGATACCTTGAAAACGCTTTGGAAATTCATCAAAAACGCGCGCTATCTCAAAGGGATGACGCGCAAAACCGTGGCGACCGTCGTTTCGGTTGAGCATCCCCACGGGGACTATTACACCATTGCCCTAAGGCCCGCCCAAGGCTTTTCCTGGAACGCGGGGGAGCATGTGATGCTCCGCCTGCCCGACCATGAGGAGGTTAAAAAGGATTACCGCATCCTTTCCATCGCGTCCATCCAGGAGGAGGGTGTCTTGCTGTTCGGCACAAGAACCGGCAGGGAGGCAAGCGCCTTTAAAAAGGCGCTGCTTTCCCTGAAGCCGGGGGACCCGGTATCGGTGCAGGGGGCCTTCGGCTGGTTCCGCGTCCGGGATGAACAGTCGCCCATTGTACTTTTTGCCGGAGGGGTGGGGGTCACGCCGGTGCGGGCGCTGGTCAAGGAGCTGGCCCACAGCCAGGCCCGGCCCATCCACATCGTCTATTCCTCCGTGGAATTTTACCTGTTCGGCGATGAAATCCGGGCCATTGCGGACAGCAACCCGTCCATGACGCTGTATGCAGTATCGACGCCCGAGGAAACCCAGGCGCGGCTTGCGGCGCTGGCCGGTCAGTATGGGAACCGGGCGTATTACTATATGTCGGCCTCGCCCGCCGTCATCGGCTCGGTGGCAAAGCTGCTGCGCGCCCAGGGGGTCTCCGGCGGCCGCCTCATCGACGATACCATGCGGGGCTATTAAGGGGCGGGATTGGAGGAGTTTGGGCCATGCCTCAGCTGACCATCAAAACCGTTGCCTGCGGCCGGGAATATTCCCAGGAGGAGCTAAGCAAAATTTACACCCAGCGCGCCTATTACACCCTGCACGAGATGCGAAAGCTGGGCGCGGTGCTTTTAGACGAACGCTCCAAGGAGCTGTCGGAAAGCGGGATTGACGCCCTTGCGCCCGAGAAGGTCCGGGATGTTTTGCTCTCCAACAAGCTGCGCATCGGCAAAAAGGAGCTTAATCGGCTTTACGACAGGCAATACCGTCAGGCCGACGAAATGTGGCGCGGCATCCTCGCCGCATCTGACGGCGATTACAGCAGGAAGGTTGCCCGCGCCCACTTGATTGTAACCGGGCTAAATGGACGGAAGCTGTGCAGGATACTGGGTTCGGCGCTGAGCATGAAGAAGTTTCTGCTGAGCATGAACCCCGACCACATTGACGCATCCATGACCACCGTAACGGAAATTATGGGGATGTACGGTATGCCTACCGAGATGAAGGGAACACTGAAAGCGGAGGCGCCGGAGCCGGTGGATGAAGCGCATAGCCTGCGGCTTATCGGCGCGTCGTTTCTGACAAGGGACCCAACGCTGAAAAACGCGGTTGCCATGCATCAGGTGCGGCGGTTTAAGGGCGGGCTGGACATCCTGGCCGGCGCCTATTTTCCCAGCGCGGCGCCGCAGGAACTGGTGGACGGGCATTCGATTCATATGGCAATCGAATTTTCCAATGCGTTTAGAAGTGCTTTGTAGAATATCATTCCGCAAGCACCGTTTCCAATATGCTGTGAGTAAAGGTCAGTATCATGGCCGAAAATTCCTCTTTGGTGAGGTCGAAGCCGTTTTTCACCCATTGGGAGATGAGATAGGTGATAGAGCCAATGAGCGCGGCCTTGGTATAATCCGGCGAGACGGACAGCTGGCGCGGCACCTGGTTCTTATCCCATATGTTTGATACCGCTTCGCTGATTTTATGGATAAACGCCGGGTCGCCCTTTTCGCTCATCAGCAGGGAAAACGCCTTGCCGTTTGCAAGGAGATATTCCGTCATTTTGCCCGCATACAGCGACAGGCTCTGCTCGTCGTGGCTGTGGCGCGTGATATACTCAATGGGTGCTTCTTCCGCAATGGAGGTGATCCCGGAAAGGATGCTCGCCTCGAATTTCTCCAGCAGGTCATATTTGTCCAGATAATGTAAATAAAAGGTGCTGCGGTTGATTTCCGCGCGTTCAATCATCATTCGGACATTGAGCTTGGAGAAGCCCACTTCCTCCAGCAGCTCCATGAACGCGCTGTTAATCGCGCGCCTGGTCTTGACAGTTCTCAAATCGTTTTTCATCGCTGTCCCCTCCAGATAATCGACACTTTTACATAAAGTGATGGTTGTGCCGCAGCCTTGCCATCAGTATAATATACATGTGTCGAGTAATCAACACCTATTGTTTAACTTATACGGATCGTTCAGGAGGGGAACATCATGAAATTCATTAGGAGAAACTGGTACAGCATCGGCCTTGGCGTCGGGCTTCTAAGCGCAATCCTTCTTCCGTTTGTCTGGAAGGGGCTCTCGGTGGTCCAAAGGCTGCTGTATCTGAATTTTATCACCATGACGGTGCATCAGTTTGAGGAATTCGGCTTTCCCGGCGGGATGCCGATTTTGCTCAATGTGGAAGTGAAAAAGAGTGAACGGCCTGACCGCTATCCCCAAAATGCGAACTCCGTAATGGTGGGGAATATGCTGACGGTCTATTGCTTTTATCTTCTCCCCATCTTTTTCCCAAATCAAATCTGGTTTGGACTGGGCGGCGTGCTGATCGGACTGACGCAAGTGCCGGTTCATCTGGGTGTGGCAAAAATGCTGAAAAGCGTTTATGCACCCGGTAACTTTGCCCTCATCTTCGGGCATATTCCCATCGGCATTTACTTTATTTATTACGGCGCGACCAATCACTTAATCGGCGCGTGGGACTGGGTTTTAGGCGTTGCTGTGATGCTTTTCGTCTCGGGGTTTTTGGTTGCCGCATTGGGGTATAAGCTATTGGCCGACAAGAATTCTCCCTATCCGTTTTCGGAGAAAGAAATGACCCGGCCTTGGATGCTCAAAAAAATCGCGGCTATGAAAAAGTAATATTTGCAGCCTTGCAGATACAAGTGCTCAGGAGGGACCGCTATGAAAGGCATGATTCTCTATTACTCCAAGTCCGGCACAACAGAAAAGCTTGCCAAGAGAATCCAGCAGGATCTCGCCTGCGATATTTTAAAGATTGAGCCGGAGGACCCCTACGGGAATTATTTTTCGTCGCTTGCCCGGGTGGGCAAGGAACTCAAAAACAAAGTGCCGGTTCATTCGGTAACGGAGGTCCCCGACCTTTCGGGCTATGACACGGTCCTTGTGGGGTATCCCATCTGGTATCTGGAGGCTCCGGCCTTTGTGACGGATTTTATCAGCCGGTGCAATCTGGCGGGCAAAACCGTCATCCCCTTTGCCACCTGCGGCCTGGCCAATATCAGTTCGACCCTGGACACACTAAAGCGGGTTTGCCCAAAGTCGGAGGTTGTTCATCCCCTCAACTGGGGGATTGCCAAAAAGGATGATTATGAGGAGTGGATTCGCGCCATTCGGTAACGGTTAGGCGGTTTTGGAAGTGGGACGGGGCGTAGCTTGTTTAGAAGTCCGACAGCTTCTCACGGCCCGCCGGTATATGCCGCCTCTCTTTACCGCGGCTTAAAAAATGTGCCTACCCCACAGGAGGGGCAGTGTGCTTTTTTTCAGCAGAATCCGTATCCCTCACAACGTGTTTTTTCTATTATTATCAGATTTGAAAGTGGAGTTTGGCGGCCGGTACTGTCAAGTTCGCACTTTAGAAAGCGAAAATGGCAGAAAGACAAGAGCGGGCGGATTTCCACCTTTACCGGAGAAGAAATCGGCCTCCCGTTCAAGATAAGATGAAGCGGAAACCGCACAG
>CALCQO010000031.1 GCA_937894675.1 uncultured Clostridia bacterium | reverse complement strand
CATGAGATACAATCCCTTCGCCTACATCCACAGTGAAAAGGATATCTTGAAGCTGGTGACCACCCTCATTGCCAACACCAAGGGCGATCAGAAAGGCGGCGACCCGTTTTGGGAAAAGTCAGAGACCCTCCTGTACACAGCCCTCATTGCCTATTTGCACTATGAAGCACCGGAGCATGAGCGCAATTTCTCCACCCTTGCCGAGATGATCGGCGCGATGGAGGTTCGTGAGGATGATGAGGCATTCAAAAATGTCATCGACCTCATGTTTGATGCGCTGGCTGAAAAAGACCCCGAGCATTTCGCCGTGCGCCAGTACAAAAAGTACAAGCTGGCGGCGGGCAAAACAGCAAAATCCATCCTGATTTCCTGCGGCGCAAGACTTGCAGCCTTTGATATCGCGGAGATTCGGGAGCTGACCCGGTACGATGAGCTGGGGCTGGATATGTTGGGGGACGAGAAAACCGCCCTATTCTTCATCATTTCCGATACGGACGACAGCTTCAACTTCCTCGTTTCGATGGCCTACACCCAGCTTTTTAACCTTTTGTGTGAGCGAGCCGACGATATCTATGGCGGCAGGCTGCCTATCCATGTCCGCTGTCTGATTGATGAAGCTGCCAACATAGGACAGATTCCAAGACTGGAGAAGCTGATGGCTACCATCCGAAGCCGCGAGATTTCGGCTTGTCTGGTGCTGCAGGCGCAGAGCCAGCTCAAATCGCTCTATAAGGACAATGCAGACACCATCATCGGCAACTGTGATGCCGCCGTTTTCCTCGGCGGCAAGGAGAAAACCACCCTAGAGGAGCTTTCCAAGATGCTGGGACAGGAGACCATCGACCTCTTTAACACCAGCGTTACCAAGGGGAATCAGGAAAGCCACGGCCAGAACTTTCAGAAACTGGGCAAAAGCCTGATGAGCATGGATGAGCTGGCGGTGATGGACGGAAGCAAGTGCATCCTGCAGCTTCGGGGCGTGCGCCCCTTTCTCAGCCTAAAATACGACATCACCAAGCATCCGAACTACAAATACCTTGCTGATTTCAGCAAAAAGAACACCTTTCACATTGAGCGTTACCTCAGCACCCGGCTGAAAGTCAAGCCGGAGGACGCTTTCGAGGTATACGACATCGATCTGCCGGAGGAAGAGTCCGGCACCGCCCCTGCAGCATGACGGTTTGCCGTTGTCTGCGGGGGCTTTTTTCTTTCTACTGTGTTTCATCCCCTGCCATATCCGCAGGGGTTCATGAAGCAAATATATCAACTAAAATTGAGGAGGGTTTTCATTATGGCATTTTTTGCAGAAGCCGTAAACACGCTTAGTATCTTGGTTATCGCCCTTGGTGCGGGCCTTGCCGTGTGGGGTGTCATTAACCTACTGGAAGGATACGGCAACGACAATCCCGGCGCCAAAAGCCAGGGTATCAAGCAGCTTATGGCCGGGGGTGGGGTCGTGCTGATCGGCCTGAACCTTGTCCCCCTGCTCTCGGGCCTGTTCGGTTAATCGCCTATGGACAGCCTGCTTGAAAAAATATTCGAATGGATCAGGCAGGGGTTAATCGATTCGATCATGGCAAGCTTCACCGGTATGTACGACACGATCAATCAAAAAGTCGGGGAAATTGCCGGTCAGGTTGGACAGACGCCGGAGGCATTCAACTCCGGTGTCTTTTCCATGATCCGAAACCTGTCTGAAACGGCGGTGCTTCCCATCGCCGGGATGATTCTGACCTTCGTGATGTGTTATGAACTCATCAGCATGATCACGGAGAAGAACAACATGCACGAATTCGACACCTTCAACCTGTACAAATGGATTTTCAAGACCTTCGTGGCGGTGTATATTCTGACCCACACCTTTGACATCGTCATGGGCGTGTTCGAGCTTGGGCAAAGCGTGGTCAATCGCAGCGCGGGGATTATCTCCGGCAGCCTGAATGTAGGAGCGAGGACTGAAATGGATGCCCTTCGCGCCGAGATGGAAGCGATGGGCGTGTGGGAGCTGATTGGGCTGTGGTTTGAGATGAACATCATCGGCCTATGCCTGCAAGCCATTTCGATCTGCATCTTCCTCATCATCTTCGGAAGGATGCTGGAAATCTACCTCACGGTGTCCATCGCACCGATTCCGCTGGCTACGATGGTAAATCGGGAATGGGGGCAGATGGGCAACAATTATCTCAAATCCCTGTTCGCGCTTGCTTTTCAGGGATTTCTCATTATGGTCTGTGTGGCCATCTATGCCGTGCTGGTACAGAGCATCCCCACCGCCAGCAGTATCCACGAGGCCATATGGGGTACGGCGGGATATACCATTTTACTCTGTTTCACCCTGTTCAAAACCGGGAGCCTGTCAAAAGCATTGTTTGGCGCCCACTGATTATGCGGTGGGCGCAGTTTCTTCATTTAATATATCATTTTCAGAGGAGGTTTTTCACTATGAGCAACAAAGAAGCCGGCGGCAAGCTGGAGATTCGCGCCTATCCCATTGCGGAGCCCAAAGGTAACATCCTCGGCTCCGCCACTATTGCCCTCGATACCCCCATCGGCAATCTCGCCGTGCGGGATATCCGCATCGTGAACGGACAGAATGGACCTTTTGTCGCCATGCCGCAGGCGAAGGATAAGGACGGCAACTACAAAGACCTTGTTTTCCCCACCACCAAGGAGGGTCGCGCCCAGCTTAACACCGCCATTTTAGACGCCTACTCCGCTGCCCAGGAAAAGGCGCAGGAGAAGCCCTCCGTCAAGCATCAGATCCGTGAGGATACTAAAGAAGAAAAGGAAAAGCCTGTGCAGGATCAGGCAAAGGATAACAAGAAGTCAGGGCCGGAGCGATGATGCTCCGGCTCTATTCATTTCGCTGAAAGGAGGTGCAACAACCATTTGAACACACAATTTTTGACCCTTGGTTCCCTGTTTGACGGAATCGGGGGTTTTCCCTATGCGGGAAAATTCTTCGGAATCAAGCCCCTGTGGGCCAGCGAGGTCATGCCTTGTGCGGTATCGGTCACCCGGCGCAATCTGCCGGACATTGCTCATGTGGGTGACATCACCAAACTCCACGGCGGGACGCTCCCGCATGTGGACATCATCACCTTCGGCTCGCCCTGCCAAGGGCTTTCCTACGCGGGCAAACGCTTGGGCTTAGCCGACGAGCGGAGCGGCCTGTTTTCCGAGGCGATCCGTATCATACGAGAAATGAGGGAGGCAACACATGGAGAATACCCCAGATACGCATTGTGGGAGAACGTGCCGGGTGCGCTTTCCAGCGGGAAGCCCGCCGGAAGTGATTTTAAAGCCGTCCTCGAGGCGTTCACAGAAACCGAAATTTCTTTTCCTCCATCTGGAAGATGGGCAAACGCCGGAATGGTGCGAGGCCGAGGCGTTGACCTCGCTTGGTGCGTGTACAACGCCCAATATTTCGGAACGGCACAGCGACGCCGGCGAATCTTTCTTGTCGTGGATTTTGGAGGGGGATGCGCCGGCGAAATACTCTTTGTCCCCCAAAGCCTGTGCGGGTATTTTGCGGCGGGCGGAACGCCGCGGCAAGGCCCTGCCGCCTATGCTCCGGGAGGCGCTTATGACGAAAATCAACGAAACACCGGAGGCTGCCTGACCCCTTGGGATATGCAAAGCCGCCGTATACACAGCGCGGACAGCACATGGCCTGCCCTGTATGGCGGGGATGGAGGCGGGCACGGATATTGCCTGAACCCCTGGGATACCCAGCAGTCCAGAGTCACTGGCGAGGAGGGTGTGGCGCCTACACTTGCTGGAGCCGATGGCGGGGGCGGGCGGAATCCCGCCGGGCTTGTGTTTACCGCCGCCTTTTCCCACAACGCCGGGGCCAAGTCGCGGGATATCGGCTTTGAGCGGGAGCGTAGTCCCACGCTTACCGGGGTAATTCCCTCGGTTCTCTGCCTGAACGATCAGGGCGGGGATAGCTTGACAGTGGAGCAATCCAGACAATCGCCCACCCTGCGCAGCGAAACCCATGGCAATCTGCCTGTCATCTGCGCAGCTACCGCACAGGCGAATGCCGAAATCTGCGCCGAGCTGTGTCCTACCATCACCGAAGCGGCGGGAAAGAGCGGCAACAACAAACCATACATTATCTGTCGCGCTACTGCCTTGGCAAATGCCGAGACCTTGGAGGACAGATCGGCCACACTGACCTGCTATCATGAACAGCCCATTATCTGCAAAGCGCTCCATCAGAATCAGTCCGGCGACATTACTACCTCCGACAAAGCATATACCCTCACCGCCGCCTACAACCCCAGTGCCCGGAATGCGCCGCTGGTTATGACCGAGGCGTATGGCATTGCCGCCACCGCCATCGGACGCCAGCCGCAAAACGGCGGCAACGGGCTTGGCGTGCAAAAGGAGATCAGCCCCACGCTTACGGCAACCGACCGCCATGCGGTGGGCGGTTCCGTACATCCCGAGGTCAGTGGCACCCTCTGCGCGTCCGGCGCAGGGCTTTCCCGCACAGCCGGGCTTGCCAGTGAATCCGACCTTTGCGTGGCCTACGCCTTGCAAGGAACTATGATCGGACGACAGGATCGGAATGGACCGAACGGGAGCGGCGTTGGTGAGGAAACCTGTTTTACCCTGACCGCTGCCGACCAGCATGGCGTAGCTGCCGTTGATTGCCGCAATCTTCAGGAGAATGACGAGCTCAGCGGCACCCTGCAAACCAAGGAATCAGGCGGCTACTCCCTCAACTATCAGAACCCTGTGCGCCTGGGATACATGGTGCGCCGCCTGACTCCCACGGAATGCGAACGCCTGCAGGGATATCCCGATGGCTGGACCGCGTTGGATGAGCATGGTAACCCCATCAGCGATACCAAACGCTATCAGATGCTGGGCAATTCCGTTGCTGCTCCCTGCGTTGCGTATATCCTTCAAGGGATTGTGCGGCAATTTGGAAGGGAGGCAGCCTGATGCCGCCCCTATCTACAAACAAAACCTGAGGAGGCTAATAGATGCAATGAAACTAAAAAGCGCAGTCATAGCGCTGGCCTTGATCTTCTCGATTGCCCTGCCCGCTTACGCCGCAGGTGCTGAAAACGTTGCATTAACGGTAGGTATATCCGACCTGCATGCGACGGTTCCGCTCTGCACCTATTGGTATACGCAGAGCGAAGGTCAAGGCATCACGCCGAAAATGGTCATTATCAACCATGGTTTTTCGCCCATCACCGTATCTGGCGTGGAGCTGCCCGGAAGTGCGGCCACAATCACCGGCATCTCCTACAAGATCATGCCGTCCATGAGCCGTGATTTTAGACTCACTGAACTCCCGCATGGCTCGATCGTGCACAAACATGCGGTCAAGCAAGCGATCATTTTCACCATATCAAAGATAGGAGGATAGAACCATGCACGATGAAACCAAGCACAGAAAGCACTTTTCCGAGAGCAACAGGTGGCGTGAGATTGTCATTGTGGTGCTGGCGGTGCTTCTGCTCATTTCCCTTTCCCTGCTTGTGATCAACAAGTACATTTTCATAAACGGCGGCATCGTGGAGCCACAGCTTATTATTCCCGAAGCAAATGGCCAAGTGTTTGATGGGATGCTGCCCACGGATAACCCGGACGAGGTACTCAGACTATTGCAGGAAAAGGTAGACGAGAATCAGTTTGCCTTTCGGATCAACGCCAATCCCGTTTTTACCGCCGACTGCAAAAGCGGCAATCTGCGCATTGAGAACCCCGCCCGCAATATCTACTGCATGCAGGCCGAGCTGATTCTGGACGAGACGGGAGAAATCCTGTATTCCTCGCCGCTCATCAAGCCCAACCAGTACATCGAGCATGTGGGGCTTGTGAGGCAGCTTAACAGCGGCGACCATGCCGCCACCGTGCGCTTTATTGCCATTCACCCTGATACTGACGCTTATATGGGCGAGGTTGCCGCCGCAATCAGCCTGAGCGTTAGCAAATAAAAATAAAAAGGAGTACCGATTCTATGAAAAAGTTGCTTTCCATCATCCTCGCGGCAGTTATGCTGACCGCAATGACCACCACCGCCTTTGCGGCAGAACCTGTCATGCCGGACAGTAACGGCAATGTTTCCATCGGCAAGGACGAGATCACCATCGGCATCGAGGGGCGGGTAGAACCCATTACCCTTGCGGCGACCTGCAACATCAGTACCTATCTTTCCATTGACCCCAACCAGCCGGAGGGTCAGCAATTCATCTCCCCGGTCATTACTGTGTCAAACGACTGTAACGCCCCCATCACCCTTTACGCAGTAGGCATGAAGGCCACCGGCAGCGCCCCGAAGGTAGTTGCCAATGACAAATACAGCGCCGAGGGCTGGAGACAGCTTTCTCGCGCACAGACCCATGCGAATATCGCCCTCGGTCTGAAAGATGCGGACGGCGGCAGCTTGAACATGTGGTTTGCCGAAGAATCCGCACAGCAAACAACCGTGCTGTGCAACATCCCGTTCCAGGGCCAGCAGCGCATGAAGCTGCAGTCGCAGTTTGGTCGCGCCTGGGATGGCGGCGAGAGCTTCAAGTATGGCATGACCGTAAAAATCGGCTTGCAGCAGTAGTTTTTCGATGCCCAACAGGGAGCCGCCCACAGCGGCGGCTCCCGGAAAGGGGATGATAATTTCAATGGGACGAAAACTACTCTCATTTTTAATGGCCTCTGTTCTGCTGTTTTCCTGTGCGACAACAGCATTCGCGGCAGAGAGCGAATCGCATACGGAGCCGCATAGCCATAGTGAAACGGTGCACCCGGTGGAACCACATAGCCACGGGGAAACGGAATACCCCATAGAACCGCACGACCATTCCCATGACCATCCGCTTGATCACGAACACGATTGCGATCACGACCATACGAAGACAGACGA
>CALCQO010000030.1 GCA_937894675.1 uncultured Clostridia bacterium | reverse complement strand
TTGATTATATCTCAACTAACTCTGGGACTGGCACAAGGATCGGGGGGCAGGTCATTGCACCGAAAACTGATTTCGGTTCAAAATGCAAATTGCGTCATCTTATCTTTGAAGAAAACACAGTAAAAAACAGAGCAAGTCTTTTGAAATATTACCATGGCGTGCATAACAAATGAATGAAAGAAAATGAAAACATGGACAATTTTTACTGTTTCTTTGCAGAATAGTTGCCACGTTTGTCTACTCTCCCTACATTTTTCGGATACCGAAAGGGCCTGCCTTCCGCTATTCGCAGGAGCCAAGCCCTCAAAGGCGCTTCATTCGCTTCTTGTCCATCTTTTGGGGGTCTGCATACTTTTCGTTAGCTCAATCCTCTGCCCGCAAAAGAAACTGCACAATAGTACGAGCGGGCAGCTGGAAGCTTTTGCTTCCTTTATTGGATTTACGTACGGTGAAGCGAGAACCATGCGTCAGCGCTTCAGCAGTATATGTTTGCACACCATAGATGTGGTTTTCCCCTTCCAGGGTGAGGTCACATTCCTCATCGTAACTCTTGTTGATAAGCGTCACTACCACCTCTCCGGTTTTCTCATTCAGCGAGGCCAGGCAATGCACTTGCTCGCATGAGGAGCTGCTTTCTACAAGCTGCTGCCCAGCATGATCCTTCATCAGGGAAAAAATCTGTCCGTTGGCCGTCAACTCGCTTGCATAGGGCGACACCAGGATCGCCCCTTCATTAATCGGCTGAAAGTACATAACCATCGGCATATTGAGCGCCTGATAGTTCTTGCAAAACATCTCCAGCATCAACCCTGTATAGAGCCCCTCCATTGTGCCAGGATCATGGTACCAGGCAAAATAGAGATTCCACTCATCGTACGATATTTTTACCGCACGTTCGCGTTCGCCGCCCTGACTCAGAGCATCGCGGAGCGCCCACAGGCTTTCCAAGCATTTTGCAGGAGCATTCGTAATGGTGTCGTAGCTCTTGCGCAAACCATCCTCCGTCACAAAATCTATGCCGCCTTCGAACAGCCGTGGTACATAATTATGGTATGAAATGTATTCAATCTCATCACTCAGGCCCGGCAAACTCTTCTCCAGCCATGGCGTATAGTCGAACTCCGGATTATAGGAGCCCGAGGCAAACAGCACCAAGCGAGGATCCTTCTCATGCATAGCCCTGGCGCAGGCATGCGCCTTTTCGGTATAGGCTTCGGGCGTATTGGGCCCCTCCATGTGTCCCAGGCCAAATTCATTTCCCAACGACCAGAAGACGATATTGTATGGATCTGGATAGCCCCGCTCGGCACGTACGCTGCCCCATTCGCTGTTTGCAGCACCGTTGCAGTATTCCACAAACTCCGCGCACTCTTCTGGCGAATCCCAGGCAAGATTGATGGTTACGTAGGGCTCCGCCCCTACTTCACGGCACACGGCTACAAAATCATCAATATTCATCTCGTGGAAATCAAATCCATGCGTGTGCGGATGGGTCTCTATCTCTCGAAAGGACCTTTGCGCACCACGCATATCTACGTCCAACAAGCCGTCCTTCCAGCGATATTCGCCAGCAAAGTTTCCCCCCGGCCACCGTAGCACCGTTGCGCCGATTTCCCGCAGTTGCCCAATAACATCGGGACGCAAACCTCGAAAGTTATTGGCCGGCATCAAAGAGACCACACCAATGTTCACTTCGCCACGGTCGGTGAACACCACTTCAAAACGGGCCTGCGTATCTTCCATCGGGGCGGTAAATGTAAAGCGGGAAGTGTGCCATTCGTTTTGCGGCAAGCTGATTTTCCCTTGCCAGTAAACACGTCGTCCGCAGCCAGATATCAGCCGTACACAACATGCAATATCGCTATCACCGCGGCCCTTGAGTACGGAGCGCACTTCGTAGGATAAGCCTTTCTGTAGGTATATCCGCTCCTGTCCCACACCTGCCTCTTGTCCAGCTACAGGATTCTGGATCGTCTGCGTATTGAGTTCATTGCGGCGTTCCTGTGGGTCTGTGCGGTAGTGACGTACATAGGGATCAAAACGATTGAGCGTGAGAAAAACATCGTTTGCGCCTATGCGATACCACTCCGCCGCCTCACCGGAAGCACACGCGCTTTTACCTGCAAACTTGCGATTGCGCAGCATCTGGGCGCTCAGCCCGCCTGCGATGCAGCTGCGCGTGTGTTCTAGGTTGTGAGCAAACAAATTCGGATGGATGAGGCCTTGCTTTTTGCCAGTCACCTGTATCGACACTTTTTTCATTTCCGATACCCCTTTACATTTTCACAGCGCCAAGCGCCATGCCTTCTATGATGTTCTTGCTTAAAAAGAAATAGATAATAAGCGTAGGCAGGATCGCCATGGTGATGGCCGCATAAGTGGGCCCCCATTCGATCATTCCGTACTCGCCCGCGAAGTCTTTCAACATAATGGGCAGCGTTTTCATCGTCCTTTCGGTCATGAAGGTATTGGCATAGGTAAACTCATTCCAAACATAGATGAATTTGTAGGTAATGATGGTCACAGTAGCATTCTTCACCATGGGGACGACAATGCGGGTGAAACTTTGCCAAGTGGTCGCACCATCTATGTCCGCCGCCTCCAGCAAGGAATTGGGTACATATTCCATGAAGCTTTTGTACATATATACCGA
This sequence comes from uncultured Clostridia bacterium, assembly GCA_937894675.1. Classification (GTDB taxonomy): domain Bacteria; phylum Bacillota; class Clostridia; order Christensenellales; family Aristaeellaceae; genus DTU024. Next base: position 13,639 of record CALCQO010000030.1, on the reverse strand, counting down.
CATCGGAAGGCCAAAACCGAGCTGCGGCAGTACCAGCGAAAAATATGTATTGCGCAGACCCATTGCGTTATACATGCGAAACATCGGAATCAGGCAAACAAAGGTGGGAATCATCATCCCCATAAGCACGATGGAAAAAAGCTTAGGGCCTGCCTTGAATTGTAGTTTGCTCAAAGCAAAGGCAAAGGGACAGGCCAGAACCGCCTCTAGTCCCAAGGTTAGCACGGCAACGATGGTGCTGTTGAGAAACGCCTTTGGGATGGAGGACATTTTTAGCGCGTGTACGTAGTTGCCGAAATACAGACGCTTAGGTAGTGCATAGGAGGCGGAGTATAATAGCTCCTGCGAATCCTTGAGGCTGGAGATAATTACCCAGATGATGGGATATACCTGCACGATCGCAAACAGAATCAACAGCGCATACAGTACCATACGAACAGGGAGAGAAATGCTTTTTTTCATTCTTGATCGCTCCTTCCTTATTCAATATCCGCCTTGGGTAGCATCTTGCGGACGATACTGACGCCAATGAGACACTCCAGCAGCAGGAACACAGCCAGCGTACTGGAATAGCCATAATTCATGGAGGAAAACGCGGTTTTGTACATATAGGTCGCTACCATCTCACTGGAGGTGCCGGGGCCGCCATTGGTGAGTACATATGGCATTTCAAATGACTTGAGCGTTCCGTTGATCAGCATCACCAACGCCATGCCGCATACGCCTTTGATCATAGGAATCTTGATGTAGAAGAACTGGCGCAGCCAGCCACAACCATCAATGGTGGCAGCTTCGATGACGTCCTCCGATACGCCAACCAGTGCAGAATAGAATACTACCATATAAATCCCGCAGTATTTATAAGCATCCGCGAAAGCCAGCGTATACAGCGAGGTAGCGGGATCGCCAAGGAACGCTCTGGGCTGAATGCCCAGGGCAGAAAGAACAACGTTGAAAACGCCGATTGGCTCCAGCGCCAGCAGCTTGATGAAAATTTGGCTGAGCGCAACGGTGGAAATGATGCAAGGGACGAAAAAGATAACCTTAAGCAGGTTCCGTCCTCGGGTTACGCTGGAGAGCAACATGGCCAGGAACATGCCCACCACAAATTGATATGTTGTACTGATTGCCATGAACTTCAGATTATTCAGCACCGCTTTGTGGAATGTGTAATCTGTAAACAGCTTCGCATAATTCTTCAGACCGATAAACTTCATCGGTGATATGCCGTCCCACTTGTATGCGCTCAATACCAACGTCCATACGACCGGTATGACGACCACAGCGCAAAATACAATCAATGCAGGCGCGGAAAATAGCCATGGCGCTAGTTTCGACTTCGAACGCATATGGAGCAACTCCTTTTTCCATCAGGTAGGGAATGGGGCCCTGTCAAGGGTCCCATTCCAGATACACCTTGCTTTTTCGTAGTCAGCAGATGGTCAATTGTCAACGTTTTCAGCGATAGCGGCGTCCATGCGCTTGGCAAATTCTTCAGGGGTAATTTCACCGATGGCGAGATTGACGATCTCCGCTTTGAGTACCTCGTTCGATGCGGCATCGATCACCACATCCCAGCAGTGGGCGTACTTATCTACCCCAACTTCCCCAAAGTTTTCGTACATCTGCTTCTGGAAATCAGATAGGTCTTTCGTATTGGCGGGCTTTATGCCGCTGAGATACATGCAATCATATACGGCGATGTCCCCGAAGTTTTCGACAAAGAATTTCACAAAATCTTTGATGAGCGCTTCATGCTCATTTACCGTCTCTTGCAAAATCATGATGCCTTTGCCGGAATTTGCAAAGTAGTCCTTGCTGGTAGTAGCGTCATAGCCGTCCAGTGTGGGCAGTTTGAAATAAGCAATATCTTCAACGAGATCACCATTTTCGTCAACCACATAGTTTTGCGCGTTAGACAAGGTCATATACCACATGGCTGCGCCGCCACTGAGGAAGTAGTCGCGGGAACTGGAAGCGTCAAGGCCTGCCCAGCCCTCTACAAAGTAACCTGCAATCTTTTGCATGAATTCGCCCATAGCTATACCGGGCTCGGAACCCCAGGAAACTTCGCCGGATATGGCGTCCGTAATGAATTGATTGCCTGTCATGCGGTAGGGAATAAAGGCGGCGTAGCGCAACAGATACCAGGGGGCGCCCATACAGGTCAATGGAGCCACGCCGGTCGCTTCAAGTTTTTCACAAGCTACAAAGAACTCATCCCAGGTTTCGGGCATCTTTTCGATTCCGGCTTTTTCAAACAAGGAGGGGTGATACCAGAAATACTCAGTATTTGCGCCGGTGGTCATCAGATACAGACTCCCATCCGCATACTTGGGATATGCGTAGGTGATGTCCATAAACTGATCGACCACATCCAATTCTTCCAGCAATTCGCCCACATTGTAGAGCATGCCCTGATCCCTGAGCGAAAGGGTAAAGGTATCGGGATCGCCCCAGAACATGTCGGGCGCTTCATTGCTGGCAATGAGGATTTTCAGCTTCTGGTAATAGGCTTCCGCGTCAGCCATGTATTCCGGCTGATACACAAGGTTGGGGTTGACCTCTTCCTGGTACTTCTTTACCAGCAAAGCAACCGTGCGGCTGATGGCGTGATCCTCCGCATAGGGAATCATCCAGTGCAGCGTGAAGGCTTCCTGCTCGGCAACAGCAGCGGTACACCCCACCACCATGAGCATTAGGGCGAGTGCTAGGGCTAACAATCTTTTCATGTAGAATGCCTCCTGTCATTTTTGTAGGCGAATGCCTATCGTTACGTTAAGGGTACCACGGCTTCATATGATCGGATAGTGATATATTTTTCAGAAAGGGGTTCGGTTTTTTTGATTATCGCGCCGTCCTTTTGCGGATGGTTTTGGGTTTTGGAAAAATGTCATTCTTTTTTGGATTCCCATGTTCAAAAAATTTGGATCCTCCACTTTTCCTTGTTTCGGACAAGGCAATTGGCTATAATAAAAAAATGCTTGCACAACGAAACTCTCTACATCCGGCTCTCCGAGGGGGCGGCACAAAATGAGAAGAATGGCCGTAATTGAGAACGAGGTCATCGTTATCGATGGCATCCAAGCCATCCTCAACCGAATCCGTGACGATGTTGTGCTGTGTGGTTCGGCCACAGATGGCTTATCCGGCTTTGATCTTCTAATGGAAACAAAGCCCGACATCGTCCTCACGGACATCCGCATGCCTGGCATGGACGGCTTGAGTCTGATAGAATCCCTTCAGCCCTATCTGCCAGACACTATTTTCATTGTCATCAGCGGATATCAGGAATTCGAGTATGCGCGAAAGGCGCTGGCCCTGGGTGTGCTGGACTACTTAGACAAGCCCATCACCATTCCCAAGCTTCAACGCATTTTAGAGCGCGCGATAGAGCTGTTGGACAAGAACAGCCACAGCACGCATGACAGAGAAGAAATGTTCAACGAATGGATTGACCTAATGCTCCCGGCTATTCGAGGCAATGAGCTCCAGGATATTATCCACTGCAAGGAAGGGTTACTCACACTCCTGCAAAAGGAAGCCGATTTGGAAACACTCAAGAAGCTTGTTTATAAGGCGGCCTGCGTGGCCACCTCCGTGTTCTTTTCCGACTCGCTTGCCGGTAGTTCCTCGGAAAAATATTTTCCATCCCATGCCAACCTACAACTGCTGGAAAGCCAAGCGCAGGTGTTGGATTATCTGGAAACCATTCTGGACCGGATTGTGGAAAAGCTGAAATTGCGTGCACACAACCAGAAATGTGTTCCTGTTGCACAGATCCTGACCTATATTGACGAGAACTACAATCGGGATATTGGTCTTTGCGAGCTGGCGGACATGGTGCAAATGAACCCTTCCTACTTGAGCACTCTTTTCAAGGAAAAGGTGGGGACAAGCTTCGTAAAATATTTGACTGGCCGCCGTATCGAAAAAGCCAAACAGCTATTAAAAGATGGGGGTAAGGTGACGCAGGTTTGTGAGCAGGTAGGCTATCACAATTATCGCTATTTTTGCGACCTGTTCAAACGGACATCGGGCTGTACGCCCAGCGAATATCGGCAGGAGTCTTCCATCCATAGGAGTGAGTGATTGGTGCTGCGACATCAGATCCATCAAATTCGAACCAAGATGCTGCTGGTGATGGTGGCCATGCTTGTGATTATCACCTCTACTCTTGCGGTATTCATCTATCGCGAATCCACACGGGTTATGGAGGATACCTACCATTCTATCAGCCAAAACAGCCTTATCGCTTGCAGCGATGTACTCGACCTGCAATTGAACTTCATTGTGGATCTAGTGCGTTCTAAGGTCCTCTCCGAAGCATTTTTCCGCAACGTCCCACCTGTTCATTCTGGTACTACTTCCTCCAGGCTGGACAATGCTGCTATGGTTCGTGCAAACGAAATCTTGGGACAGATGCTTGCGCAGGAGCCACTACTAGATGGATTTTGGTTTTTTGATCTACAGGAGCACCGTCTGAGCGCCATGGCCAGCAAACGGCAGATGAACTCACTCTTCGAGTATTATGCGCAGTCGCTCGATGCCTCCGTGGACTGGTATCAGCGTACGATTGCAGCCAATGGGAAAGAGGTGTTTTTCGGCTATAATGTGCTGTGGAGCACTGATGAACAAAGCTTTTCCATGACCAAGCTTATACGGGACACGGATAATTTTGACGGTATCGGCGTGCTTGTCACGACAATCAACAAGAAGATGCTGAATGACCTGACGGCCCATTGGCGTTCAGATGAAGAAGCAGCTATGATGATCGTGGATGAGGACAAAATGGATCAGCTGATTTTCTATAATCAGCCTGAGGCCAAGCAAGTGCTACAGCACTACTTGAACCAACGGGATCAGGAGCGATCCGGCGACTATTTGTTTCAAACCCACAAGGCCGAGCGTTCCCGGTGGAGCTTTATCAGCTTTATCCATAAGGATCATCTGAGCTCTGCAGGCCAATACATCCAATCCTATATTGCTATTGTACTTATCGGCATTCTGTTTTTAGGTGTAATGATGTCTTTGATTACAACCTATTTTCTCTATCGGCCGATCGAACGTCTGAAACGTTCCATTCAGCAGTTCGGACAGGATCATCAGCCAATTACTACGACCTTCGATGAGAGCGAGGTCGGAACCATTGGCAATGCAATCAAAAAGGCTGTCAATCAGAACCTGGAGCTTTCGAAAAGAGTAACGGAGGCGGAGGTTCGCGAAAAAGAGTCCGAACTTCGTCTCCTGCAGGCACAAATCAATCCGCATTTTCTCTACAATACGCTGGATTCTCTCTACCTGATGGCCGTGATGCATAACGTGGACGAGATTGCAGAGATGACTGCAGCATTATCGGATATTTTCAAAATTGCGCTCAGCAAGGGAAACCGGTATATCCGGCTGAATGATGAACTGGAGTACATCCAACAATACATGCTCATTCAGAACATCCGCTTTTCCAACCGGTTTAAACTGGAGATCGAAGCAGATGCACAGTCTCGCCAGTGCTTTATGCTGAAGCTCATCATCCAGCCTTTTGTTGAGAATGCAATTTGTCATGGCCTTGAGCCCAAGATGGGAAATGGATGGATTCGGGTATGCGCGCGTATTGACGATGCACATTTGCATATTTCCATCGCCGACAATGGTGTGGGTGTACAGGATATCAGCCTCCTGGATCATGGGTATGCTATTTCGAATGTTCGCGAACGAATCCAACTGTTCTACGGTTCTGCCTATGATGTTAAATTCTATAGTGAACCAGAGAAAGGGGTTACCGTTTTGATAAGAATCCCAGTTTGGCCGGAAGAACGATATGCTTCTCTCGGAGTATAAGGAATATCTGCGTTTCTCGAATTGTAAGAAAGTTTCAAGCGATAACGGATGGCACGCGCATCGAGAAGATCTCATAATACCAAGGAAAACGGACGTTTTTTTTAAACGCCCGTTTTTTTGAGTTTGTTGCTATGGAAGCTGCTATGTTGAATTAAAATCATCCATCATGGTATATCGAGATAATTCACCTTATTCCCATAAGAGGATGGATGGGGTTTTTATCTTGGTGAGTGGATTTGAAGCTATTTTCTGTTTTATCTTAACTTGCTGCTTACTGGCCTTCCATTTGACCTCATACAACAGAAAAAACACGCAGACTGGCGACTGCGCATTTTCAAATTTTAGCATTAGCGTTGTTTTTGCTTCTTACCTCATGTGCAGTGCCGCCTTTTTCATGCTTTTGGCCTCCCGTGCATCCTTACTGATCCTCCGCCAGCGCGGTCTTTACCATTTGATTGAGCTGGCTTAGAAACTGATCCACATCGATGTTGCCGCTTGCGACCTGCTCAAACATCTCCGGGTATTGCGCGGCCAGCTGCGCAATGGGGTTGAAGGCCGGGATGTAGGCATCGGGCACCAAGAGCCGGGCCAGCGCCACATCCTCCGGGTTAAACCAGTAGCGCCCCTCTTGGATAAACTCCGCTAAGAAGCCTTCTTCCTCGGCAATCACCTGCTCCTGCGTAGTGATGTGCTGGACAGTCACAGCGGGAGACAGCTTAACAAGCCGTGGCTTGATGGGCGCCTCCTGGGTGGCAAAGGCGCCAAGCAGCAGCATCATAGAAACCAGCGCAAAGGCGGCGGACAGCCAGCGCAAGGGTTTTTTACCGTTCAACACGCCAAGGACGCGCGCCTTGAGCTTCTTGTGGGTCTGCGTCATGCCGGTGGCCAGCACGGCCAGGCCCGGTGCAGAATGCCGCGCGGCAGACAGCACCAACACATTGGCATAGGCCTCTTTTTCTGGCGTGGGCAGGGACAAAGTGACCCGCTCATCCGTGCGTAGCTCGCTATCGGTATAGCTGGTGTGCGCCGCCAGCCACACCAGGGGGTTAAACCAATGCACCGCGCAGCACAGCAGCCGCAGCACGCCAAAAAGGTGGTCGCGGTTTTGGTAGTGCCCTAACTCGTGCCGCAGCACATGCATGGCATCCTTGGGGGATACAGTTAAGGGCAGCGCGATGTGCGGCCGAAACACACCCACCAGGCAGGCGCTGGGCAGTGGGTCGATCAGGTAAACCGGGATGGGCTTCACCTTCAAGGTGGCGCACAGTGCCCGATAATCCTCCAACAGTTTGCCGGTGAGGGGCTCGATGCGGTCTATCTTTAACTGGCGGCGAAAGCGCACATTGATGAACACAAACCACAGCAGCACTATGATAAGGCCCGCCAGGTAGACTTTGGACAGGGTGATGGGCAGGCTGGCGTTGAACATGCCCTCGCGCAGGTTGCCCGCGGTTTGCTGGACAAGGTTGCCAGCCTGCAGGCCCCTGGCGGACAGGCTATCGAAGAAATCGCTCAAGCGCACCTGCACCTGGCCGGCAATGGGGCGGATGGCCGCATCCGGCGCGTAGGGCGTGCGGATTAAGTAAATGAAGGGGTTGGGCAGGGAGAGGGGCAGCAGCAGCCGGATGGCGATCAGCAGCCAGCCAAAGGACAAAGCCTTGCTGCCCAGGGGTTTGCGCAGGGTTGTTCTGGCGATCAGCATCAGGATGATCGCGATGGAGGCCATGATGTTGGCTTCCAGCAAGAAGTTGTAGAGGATCGCTGTACGCATGGGGGCCTCCTTTACGCTTTGCTGTTGTTCCGCATCAGGTCCAGCAGCTCCTGCACCTCGTCCAGGCTCATCTCCCCAGAATCCACCAGGGAGTTGATGAGCAAGGAGGGCTTGCCCCGAAAGACAGAGGACAGAAACTTTTTGGTCTGGCTGGTGCTGGCTTCTTCCCGGGTGATTTTGGGCGTATAGGCCTTCACCGGGCCGGATTCATCCACATCGACGCTGCCCTTCTCCTGCATGCGCTTGAGCAAGGTAATCACGGTGTGGCGTGTCCAGCCGGTGGCGGGCTCCAGGGTCTTGGTGATCACGGCCATGGTGCGGGGCGCATGGTCCCACAGCACTTCTAAGATTTTCCATTCCGCTTCGGTGGTTTGTACAGACAATTTCTTGTTTACCTCCTGACTGTAGACGCTTGTCTACCGAGAGTGTACAGGTGTCTACCAGGCTTGTCAAGTGGGAATATGATAGGCATGGCATCCTCAGCGTCCTGAAGATTGGACAGGTACACAAAGCAGGTGCGCAGGATGGCATCGCCATGGGCCTTCACCCAATGCATCAAGCGTTGTTCCTTCACCGTTTCTGCAGCAACGGCCTGGTCCATGTGCTCACCTCCTCAACCTGATAGACGGAAAGATGGCCTGTTTTGTTCGAGGGGTATGAAAATATGATAGCAAGATGCAGAAAATGCCCCCGCCCAGCGGGTGCTGGACGGGGGGTGCATGGCTAAGCCTGAAAATGTCTATCTGGTTTCCACCCATGATACTCAGGGCTATGGCAATAGCGGGAGCCGCGCCTGGTTATCAGCAGACGCCGGTCGCTCACCCATTCCCCGGCCAGAACCACTCTTGTTTCATGTAGCCGCCCAAATCTTCATGATAGAAGTAGACATAGTACCAGCCATCCTCCACCACGCCAGCAATCCAATAAGGAATATAGTGGGGGATCTCGCGCTTGTCGATCACCGGGCTGTGCTCATCTGGCTTTGCATACAGCGGCATGGGCTGCATCTCCAGGCTGTCCAGGCCCACCATACCAGGGAAGGCAGGCTGTACCTGGTTCATGTCAACGCCTATGGCCAGGTAGTTCGCCATCATCCAGCCGGTGTGGCCGGCCAACTGAACCCGCGCCCAGTCCCCCTTGCGCTCCAGCACTTGCACTGGGGTGCCGTTGTAGAACTTGCCCAGGGAGGCGCTGCCGCGATCGGGCCGTTCCCGCAGGTGCAGGCGGTCTGCCGGATTGGGATTGTTCACCTTGGCCCAGCCGGATTGATCCAGCTGTAGTTTGATTTCTTCAAAAGTGCTGGGGATGTTGGCCAGCTGGATGTCCCGGATGTCGCTTTCAGAAAAGGCGCCAAAGTAGAAGGTGTTATCTTCCGAGGAGGACAGGGACACATAATGCGGGGTGATTGTGTACCAGTCCTGCGCCATCACAAAGGACAAGCGCCAGACATTGTCCCGGTCACAGGCGAAGGAAAAGGCCCTGCTCTGCTCATCCAGGTAGAGGGACACGCCCTGGCCCAGCGGCTTCGCCTGCACCCGAATGCCTTCCGGCAGGGGGGCTGACACCGTGTCTTGATAGAATCCCCCTTTGGGGTTGTCTACATTGGCCAGCCAGCGCTTCAGCAACAGGCGGGTTTGCCCCTGTTCATCCTGTCCCAGCAAGTGGATGCCGCCCAGGTTGATTTGGGCTTCGTAGAATGTCCATCCCATGGGTGTCAGGGCACGCAGGACATCGGGGTTTGGCTGGCTGTAGCTTTCAAGCCAGTCCGCGGGCCTTGTGGGAAAGGCAGCCCAGTCAACCTCCGCAATCCCGATCTTGCCCACCAGATGCGGCACGGGGATGGGCGGGTAGCAGTAGCGCTCCTCGATGTTCTCATTGCCATCGGTTTGCAGAAAGTCGAAGAATAGCAAGCCCTCCTGGACGATCATCAGCGTTTCGTAGTATTCCTCGCTGCCGGGCAGGTGGCTGTATAGGATCAAGCCCACCTCGCCCCATCCGGCCTCTGATTTGGAAGCGTTGAAGGACCAGCGGTCGTTGTCCTTTGAAAAACCAAAAAACAGCGCGTCCCTGCCGGTGTCTATCAGCACGCTGGGGCGGCTGTCCCCCGGCATGAGGGCATTGGGGTTTTCTATCGTGAAGCGGTAGGCAGGCTGTGTTTTGTCTTTTTCGGCGATGGCCAATATATGGTTGCCGTCTTTGCTCAGCACCAAGGCCCACTGGCCCTGCTGTTCATCGCCAAAGCCGGAGTGCTGGCTGAGGGTGTGCTCAGGGTAGTACTGCTGGCACAGGGCCATCACAGCCTGGGGCAGGGGTGGGCGCTCTTCCCCTATCCCGCTGGGCAGCAGGCCCACCATAAGGATTATGCATAGCAATAGCACACACAATTTTTTCATGGCTTTACTCCTGCTTGGTCAGTTCCAAAGTACCCAGCGCATACAGCAGCCGCGCGCCCCAGGTGAGGGCAGCCTCCTGTGGATACTCGATGACACAGACGAAGCTGCCCTGATTGGTTTCCAGACAGAGCACCTGGCAGACCTGATTGCCCTTGTAGGCATAAAAGCCGGTTTTGGCCTCACTTGGGAAAGCGGGCAGCAGGCCTGCCAGCTCCGCGCCCATCTCCTGAATGCGCCAAGCATCCCAGGTGTAGAAGGCCTGCGCCTGGGCGGTCAACTCAGCCAAGGGCGGCACAGGCGGGTAGGTGGGCTGGCCGTCTTCCGTCATGCCCAGGCCTGCGGCTGGATTTTCCATGTCTTCCCCGGCTTGGTAGCGCCGCTGCCAATCGTAGGAATACAAGGCAACCTGCGCCGGGTAGATGGACAGCAGTTTTGCGTCATCATTGATGTTGCGCCTGGGCACTACGCGGATGAGATTGCCCTGCTCGTAAGCTTCCAGGCGCTGGCTGTCTGCCCAGAAGGAAAGGCCCAGTTTGGGGAAGCTGTAGTGTTTTAGCACCGTTTTTACCTCGCCATCCTCCGTCTGAAGGGTGGCAAGGCGCAGCCCGACAGCAGGCTGGGGCACCGCATCAAAGGCTGCCAGCGGCGCGAAACTGCGGGCAGGCTTGTTGCCCTGCTTTGTTTCCAAATAGACAAACCCACCCATTGTAGAAAGCAGGGTCACCTCCTGCCCGGCTTTCAGCGTCAGCAGGGGTTGGCCCGACCCCAAGGGGTCGTCTGTCAATGCTGTGCTATGCAAGGCTTTGGCAGGAGTCCGCGTAAAATCAAGCGGATCAGGTGCCTCCCAGTACTCGGACAGGGCAGACGCATGCACATATCCAATCCGATAGTGCCCGGGATTAACTGCATACAGAACCAGCAGATACTCGCCTTCCCTGCCGAACACCTGCACCCAGCCCCTGCCACTGACGGCCGCCTTGCCACCTGCTCCGCGCAGGGATGCCTTGTCCGGTGCACTGTACACCGGGTGGAGGCCGCTGTCTCTAAGCTCTATCTCCTGGGCTTCCAGGAAGCCTGCGGGAATGGTGGGCGGGAGGGCATCCGGTTGCCGGGCCTGGCGCGGGTTTTTGGGCAGTTTTGCCAGGTCAAAGCTGCGCAGGTCACGGCCCACGCGGGCTTTGATCACGGCATTACTCTTTGTTTCCTCTAAAAAGTACAGGGTGTCCGCCGTAATGTCCATCATGCCAGCTTGCCCGGCGTGGGCATAGAAGCTTAGCTGCCAGATCCCTTGGCTGTCCAACTCAAAGACGCACAGGTTTTCATAGTATTCCCCATTGCTCCAGAAGGTCATCAGCGATTTCCCCCTTTGTTGGGGAAATGGGCGATAGTCGATATCACCCTGGACGGAGAATCTATCTCCACCGCTAACATCCTGCATCATCATGCGCATCTCCCCCTGGGGGAAGGCCTTCTCGTTGATAAACTGCCGGGTCCATTGGCCGTCTGCCTGTGTGAATCCGACCAATATGTTGTGATCTCCCTTTTTCAACGACACAAAGCCCCAGCCTGTCTCCTTAATAGGCTGCCAGCCGATAACGGTGTAGCCCTCAAAGTCATTCAATAGCGGTGCGTTGACGCCATCCCATCGAATGGACTGTCGCAGGTCTTCCTGCGCATGCGCTGATGCTGGCAGAAACACTCCAAGCATGAACAGGCAAGCCAACAAAAGGCCTGCTGTCTGCCAAAGCCAGTTCTTGTGATACGCATGTATATTCGTTCTCATGCTGCCCTCCGCTATGATTCGCCACGCTTTTGCTTGCATCCACCAAGCGTATTGCCAAGTGGCTCACCCATTCCCCGGGGAATAAGCTCTCCGGAACACATAACATACATCTCCGGCGTCGTTCATCAGGATCAGCCAGTCTTCTTCGAAGACACCGATGATGGGGTCGTTGTGGTTTCCGGTCCAAACCTCAGCGGGGAGAGCCGGGTTTCTTGTATCCGGGTGGCTAAAGTAATGGACTCGGGAGCGGTCTTCCTTCTGGGACCAATCCAGAAAGGCAGGTTTGATGCCCGCCATCCGCCTGCCTTCCGCCAGGTAAGCCCACATCATCCAGCCCTCCAGATGCCCCAGGCGTACGCGATACCAGTCCCCCTTGCGCTGGAGCACCTGAACCGGCGTGCCTGTGTAGAACTTGCCCAGGGAGGCGCTGCTGCGATCGGGCTTTTCCCTCAGGTGCAATCGGTCCTGCGGGTCTGGGTTATTGACCACCGCGATGCCATCCTTATCCAATTTGCTCAGGGCTTCGGCATAGCTGCGCGGGAAATCTGCTTCTGTCATCTTCACCAGGTCGCGCTCCCCGGTGTACCTGCCATAATCCGGGAATATGTCCTGGGGATTGACCCGGCTGATATGGTAAGACCGGACGATGGAATAAGCCTGGATCGTGAATTCATCCTGGCCGTACACATAAGAGAGCAACCACCTGCCCCCAAGGCGTGTGAAGGTAAAATAGGTCAATTCACGATACGTCAGGGAGATACTGTTTAAGTTGCTCATTATGCCAGGTTTAAACCCCTGGAAATCCGGCAGCTCACCGCTTTCTAAGATACAGGCAAACCCAGCCTCTGTCTCTTCAAAAATGAACAGGCGCCGGGCGTCTTCCTGTGTCTTGGTCAAAACAGGAAGAAGATGACCGTTCTTGTGGGCGGTCTGCATGGATTCACCTGGTTTCAGGTGCCGCTCCAGATAGGCGTTTACCTCGATTGGCAAGTCCTCCCGGCTGTCGTAGAAGCGCTCCGGCCCCCAGGCTGAGGCGCTGGAGGCGAAGCACAGCAGCAGGAGGGCCATCCATGCAGAGATCCAAAGGCGTTTCATGTGTGGTACCTCAATGCTCTCAATCATTGTCGCTCATCAGCTCTTCGCTTGTGATACTGGAAACCGCTTGAAGATCCCTGCCTTCGAACTTTTTTGACTTGTTTCACGGCGTATTCTCCTCCATCCCCTGGCGTTGATAGATCAGCAGGCTTGCTGCCTTATTCTCTCCACTGCTCTTTAACACTGGCACCAGGTGTACCTTACTGATGGCACCATGAAACGGAAAACCACCAGCAAAAGAGATGAGTGCGGCATCTGGTTTTTGGCTGTCTGGTCCTGGAGTGAGGTGGTTGACCAACTGGTCATCCAAGTACAAGTTGAAGCCCACAAGATCGTCCAGCGTGGTGTAATCATGATCCAAGGTAAGCAGTACACTGGCAAAGAAGAAATCCTGCGCGAAATGCTCCCCCACCATGACATGCGCCTCCAGCCCGCGCTCCATCCTTTGGAAGGATTCATACAGGCGCTCAGACACAAAGTGCTGGGTGAGTGGGCTATGGTTCCACAGATAAAAGGGCACCATAAAGCCCTGCTTGCCGTCCGACGTGCCCACATGCGCCCATTCATAGTCCGTAGAAACGCCATAGACGGTCACCAGCTGTCCATCCTTGTATTTCCCCAAAACAGGGGAATCCATGCTGGGCTGCGCCCGCAGGTTCAACCAGGCCCCGGGGCTCTTGTGGGCCACCACCATCACCGGCAGATATGGTCTGCCCCCAGTCTTTGTACCAACCAGTGAGTTAGTAAAGACCGTTTCCT
>CALCQO010000029.1 GCA_937894675.1 uncultured Clostridia bacterium | reverse complement strand
CCAACGAACGGTCTTTACTAACTCACTGGTTGGTACAAAAACTGGGGGCAGACCAGCGCCGCCCATGCCAAAAGGCGCGTCCCCGGTGTTTTGCACCTTGGCGAAAATACGCCCGACGGGGAGGTCGTCATACATGCGGATGTTTGTCTGCCAGACAGCCAGTTCTTCCGCGCCAAGGGCGGCTGAGGGAATCAGCAGCAAGACAACCAGCATCCAGAGGCGGAATTGTTTCATTCTCATAGCGTTTCACCTGCCGTGCTTCTTATGTTTCTTATGATAGCACGCTTTCAATGGCCGTCAAGCGCGCTGGGGCAACTACGCGGAAATTTACATAACCTAGCCGGGCGCTCCTCCTTGACGCTTTCCCTGAGACCCGGTATCATCAAACCATCGCATGCGGGGAGGATTCCGTGGAAACCATCTGTCACACCAGGGGCGCGCTGCCCCTTACCATTACCGGCCAGGTGCAGCAAGGCAAAAAGATCGGGCGGCGTTTGGGCTTCCCCACCGCCAACATCGCCTACCCCGAAGGGGGCTGCGACATGCCCTGCGGCGTGTACCTGGCGGTATTAACCCTGCCGGACGGCACGGCTCTGCACGGCGTGCTCAACCATGGGCACCACCCCACCCTGCCCGAAGGGCCCCCGGCGGTGGAAGTGCATCTATTGGATTTTGACGGAGATTTGTATGGCCGGAAAGTGCAGGTGGAATACCTGCGTTTTGTGCGGCCCGAGATCAAGTTTCCCTCGGTGGAGGACATGCGCGCCCAGGTGATGCGGGATATCGAGGAAGCGAAGCGGTTTTTCGCGGCGAAGGAAGCGGAGAAGGAAACCGGGGAGTAAGCGGAGATGAAACGGGGAAGGCGCTGGAAGGCGGCTTCCTTTTTTGCTGGGTGTGGAAAGTATCTGATTTGGCAGCAGCATACAGCGGATTTAGTTGGGGCAGGGCTAACCGCAAAAAGACGCTTCGCTGTTTTTGCTTTCAATGGGCAGGTGGGGCTTCGCCCCACACCCCACCAAAGGGGGTGACCCCCTTTGGAATCCGCAATAATGGCCCCATGCCGTTTGGCATGGGGCCTTTTGGGTTCCGTGTTATTGCTTATTTCACAACGGTGATGCGGCCCTGGGGCTGGGCATAGGTCTCGCCCACTACGCCGCCAAGAACGGTGGTCACATAGTTCACCAGCGCGTCTTCCAGCGCGACGCCCGTCTTATACCCGCTGGTGGCGTTGGGATAGCGGAAAGCATAGTAGGTATCGCCGCCCGCCGCGGTAAAGTCGTTGGTGGCGATGGTATAAATGGCTTCCAGGTCGAAGGGCTGGCCGCCCACGGACTCGATGGCCACACGGGTGCCGGGGTTGAGCGGCTTATAATAGGTGGAGTCGGGATACTGCTCGCCATTCTCATAGGCCTTGGTGGTATCCACGGTAAACACAATGCCCGCCACCTGGGGGAAGGCGCCCACGGCCTTGGGGGTGCTGAAGGTGGCCGCTTCCAGCGCTTCCAGCAGCTCGGCGCCCGTCACGTCCAGCACGGCCACTTCGTTGCCGAAGGGGAACACGGTCTTCATATCGTTCATGGTAATATCGCCCACCTGGATGCTGGCGCGGATGCCGCCGCCGTTGGTTACCGCGGCAATCACCTTATCGCCCAGCGCCTGCTGCGCCGCCCACAGGATGGCGTCAGCCGCGAAGTCGCCCAGGTTGGTTTCCTCGGTGCGGTTGCCCGGGTCGCGCTCGCCGTTGAGCAGCACTTCCGTCTTGGCAAAGGCCTTGGACAGTTCGTCGTTCACCTTTTTCACCATGGCGTTGATTTCCGCGTTCACTTCCTCGTCCAGCTTAGCGGTCAGCAGCACGGAGTACAGCGCGCCGTCCACTTCGGCCTGGGCGCTCTTGCCCAGGGAGGAGAACAGGCTGGCGGCCATCTTCTCGCCGTCATACTCCACCACGCCCAGGTATTTGCCGTAGCTGCCGGTGGACACTACCAGCGTTTCGCCGATGGTTTCGCCCTTTTCATACAGGGTGTGGCTATGGGCGTCAATCAGCAGGTTGATGCCCGTTACCTTCTCCAGCAGGTCCTGGCTGCGGTTGGGGGCGCTCTCCTCGGCGGAGCCCAGATGGCTCAGCAGCACCACGATATCCGCGCCCGCGGCCTTCAGTTCGTCCACCTGTTTCTGGGCCAGCTCCATCAGCGCGTCGCCCTGCAGGAAGTCGATGCCCCGCACCTTGTCCGGGTGCGCCTTGGTCAGCGTTTCGGGGGTGGTCAGGCCGAACACGCCCACCTTCATGCCGTTGGACATTTCAAACACCTTATTGGCTTCAAAAACCGTTTCCCCGCCGATGGTGTTCAGGATGTTGGCAGACAGGATGGGGAACTTCGCCTCGCCCGCGATCTGTTTCAGATTATCCACGCCCCAGTCGAACTCGTGGTTGCCGGGGGTCATGGCGTCATAGCCCGCCAGGTTCATAAAGGCGATGCCGTTCTTTCCCATTTCCAGGTTCACCACCGGGGTGCCCTGGGAGGCGTCGCCCGCGTCCAGCAGCAGCACGGCGTTGCCGGCCGCTTCCAGATCCTTTTTATACTGGGCGATGGCGGCATAGCCCAGGATGCCGGCGGCAGGGTCTGCCACCGCGCGCCCGTGCACGTCGTTGGTATGCAGGATGTACAGTTTTGCCTTGGGGGCTTCCGCCGCCAGGGCGCCTGTGGTGCCCAGCAGCAATGCCAGCACCAGCAGAAGGGATAAAATCTTCTTCATGAGAGAACCACCTTTCCTTTGTTTGTTATCCTTACGATAGGAGTATACACATTCCCTTGGGGATATGGACCGCGAAACACAAATTTCATCCGGATTTATCCGGCGCTTCAAAAACCGCCGCCCTGTCCCGCCTTACCGGCTGGCCAGCATCTCCATCAGGCGGATGGTTTCCTCGCCGTTGCTGGTCATAAACCTTGTGGTACCGGGGGCCGTCTTGTCGGTATACAGGTCCAGCCGGGTCAGCTCGGCGTTCAGTTCCTCCAGCGTCAGCACGCTGCCGTCGATATACTGGGTGCTCTCTGGGAAAAACTCCGCGATGGCGCTTTGCAGGAAGGGGTAATGGGTGCAGCCCAAGGCCACCACGTCGATCTGCTTGTCCAGATAGGGCGCCAGCAGCTGCTGCAAATGGGCGTGCAGCAGCAAACCCTGCAGCTCGCCCTTTTCCACAAACTCCATCAGCCCCGGGCAGCCCAGCAGGTGCACATGCTCGCCGTCGGTTTCCATCAGTTTCTTTACTGCCGCCGTCTTTACCGTGTTGGGGGTGCCCATCACCAGGATGTCCCCCTCTTTGCGCAGTTTCTGCGCCGGGCGGATGGCGGGCAGGATGCCCACCACCGGGATGGGCAGCTCTTTCTGCATCGTTTCCAGGGCGATGCCCGTGGCTGTGTTGCAGGCGATCACCAGCGCCTTGATGCCCTGCTGCATCAGGATATGGGCGGCGTTTCGCACCAGGTCAATCACCTGTTCCTCGCTCTTGGTGCCGTAGGGCGCGTTGGCGCTGTCGCCATAGAGAATAAAGTCTTCATTCGGAAGGGCTTTCCGGGCCGCGTTCAGCACGCTGACGCCGCCGACACCGCTGTCCAAAAAGCCAATGGGGGCATTGGAAGGCATGGTACCACCTCGCTTGTATATTCTGTCCAGATTATACCCTTTTATGGGGCGTATGGCAACTCAACTGCTTCCAGTATTCAAAACAACATTCCTGTGGGGGGGGTGTGCGCGGGAAGTATACAACCATCCGAAAATGAAAGGGCGAGGGAAAACAATTGGCCAAAAAATTTCCGCGACCTGCGGAGTTTTGTTCTTTTGATTCAATTGACAAGGAACGGACTGGATGATACCTTTACAATGAAGACAGAAGTATATGTGAGACAAACCGATTGTGTGATGAGCAGAGTGATTCTGCAAAGGAGTGCAAAATGAAAACCATTCAAATTCCATACTATACTTCCACACTGCCTCTTCATATTGAAGAAAAGAATCTCAAGGCTATTGTGTCAGCCAAGCTGCATGAGTACAAAAGTGATAAAAGCGAAGAGAGGCTTGTTCTTGACGCGCTGGAAAACCCCATAGGGTCTCCCAGGCTGCGGGATCTGGCGAAAGGGAAAAACAAGGTAACGCTGGTCACCAGCGATCATACGCGCCCTGTTCCCAGCAAAATTACATTGCCCATATTGCTCAAAGAAATCCGGGAAGGGAATCCGGATGCTGAGATTGTGATTTTGATAGCGACAGGGCTGCATCGTGCCACAACGCCGGAAGAACAGCGCCGCATGTTTGGGGACAGTATTGTGGACAACGAAAAAATCGTTGTCAGCGACGCATTCGACCCCTCCCAGTTTGTTTATGTTTGCCCCTTGCCCTCAGGAGCTGATTTTAATGTTCACCGCCTTGCGGCGGAGTGTGACCTGCTGATTACCGAAGGATTCATTGAACCGCACTTCTTTGCTGGCTTCTCAGGCGGACGCAAAAGCATCCTGCCGGGTATCTGCCCTCAGGAAACAGTCAATGAAAACCATAGTTATAAAGCTATTTCCAGCCCTTATTCTAACGCGGGAATATTGGAGGGCAACCCGATCCATGAGGACATGATATACGCGGCGCGAAAGATGAACGTGCAGTTCACATTCAATGTAGCCCTTGATGGAGAGAAGAAGATCATTGCCGCTTGGGCAGGGGATTTGGAAGAATCCCATATGGAAGGGGTCGCCTTTGTCCGCAAATGGTCCCAATGCGCCAGCGTGTCAGGGGATATCGTCGTGACAAGCAATGGCGGCTATCCGCTGGATCAGAACCTGTACCAAAGCCCCAAGGCGGTGGCGACCGCGGAAGCGTGCGCAGGGGATGATGGTGTCATCATTATGTGCTGCAGCTGCTTTGACGGTATGGGCGGAACGCATTTTGAAAAGCTGATTACAATGGGTAGCGTTGAGGAGATTGATGAATACCTCGCGAAGATTCCGCCCAAGGAAACCATTCCGGAGCAGTGGTGCCCGCAAATCTATGCCCGCATCCTCAAGAAGCACCCAGTGATACTGGTCACCACCTACCTTGACCATGAGGAGGTCCGGAAAGCGAACATGATTCCCGCTTCGACACCGGACGAAGCCCTGGAGATCGCCTATCGGATGAAGGGCAAGGACGCGCAGGTAGTGGTTATTCCCGACGGTGTAAGCGTACTGGCAGTAAAAGAATAAAGGATGGCTTGGAAAGGAGCGTCGGATGGAACTGAAATTAGCCTTGAAGGTAAATGACAAGGACAATGTGGCCACAATATTTGCCGATGGGATAACAAGCGGCATGGAGGTTGAGGTCCGTGATAAAAAGGGGAACGCTGACTTGGTTGTTGTAAAAGGCGATGTCCCTTACGGGCATAAGATTGCAGTGGAAGATATCGCGCAAGGGAAACAGATCATCAAGTACGGCGAAGAAATTGGTATCGCAAGCCACAGCATAACAAGAGGCGAGTATGTGCATGTGCACAATCTGGACAGCATGCGCGGTCGCGGCGACCTGTAGGAGGAAATGTATGGAATTTATGGGGTATGTCCGACCGGATGGAAAAGTTGGTTCGCGTAATTATGTGGCGGTTATTCCCAGTGTAACCTGCGCAAACGATGTTGCTCAGGCAATATGTCATCATGTGCAGGGAACCATCACCTATTTGCACCATCAGGGATGCTGCCAGATGCCTCCTGATCTGGACAGGGTTACCGACACGCTGATCAGCCTGGGGCTGAGCCCCAATGTTGCGGCGGTCCTGATTGTCAGCCTCGGGTGTGAGGGGACAGACCATGCCCGCATGTACCGGGAATTGAGCGCGAGCGGCAAACCAGTGGAAATTATCCACATCCAGGAAATGGGCGGAGTATCTAAGGCTATTCAGCAAGGTACGGATATCGCCCGCAGGCTGGCTGTTAAGGTATCAGGAATACAGCGGGAAAAAGTGGATATCTCCAAAGTGATTATGGCCATCAAGTGCGGCGCGTCGGATACCACCAGCGGCATGGCATCCAACTGCGTCATTGGCTATGTGGCCGATAAATTGGTAGATCTTGGCGCTACGGTTGTTTTCGGTGAAACGACAGAGTTTTTGGGCGGTGAGCATCTGCTGGCAAAACGGGCAGTAAATGACACCGTCGCCAAAGAAATTTTCCGGATTGTTGATGAGATGGAAAAGCGTGCGATGAGCATCGGCTGCGATATGCGCAAAGGTCAACCTACACCGGGAAATATTGCCGGCGGCTTAAGCAGTATCGAGGAAAAGAGCTTAGGCGCGATTGTGAAAAGCGGTACCAGACCGATTCAGGGCGTGTTGGCGTATCCGCAGCATGTAACCAATCAAAAAGGTCTGTGGATTAAAGACACCCCCGGGCGGGAGCCGGAAATCCTGACCGGCATGGCGGCAACAGGTGCCCAGTTTATGATGTTCTCCACCGGTCTTGGCGCGCCGCAGGGTTTCCCGAGTATGCCGGTCATTAAAATATGCGGAAATCCCCATACGTATCAACGGATGGAGGATGATATGGATTTGAACGCAGGATTGATTATTACAGGGGAAAAAACGATTGAGGAGGTGGGAGAAGAGGCATTTGACAAGATGGTTCGGGTTTTGAATGGAGAAATGACAAAGAATGAAGCCATTCAGTACTTCAGCGCCATCGACATTCATTGTCTGGGTCCGGTCATCTGAACCCAGAGGGAAAAGCCCAAACGAAATGAATAGATAGGAGTAAGAGTATGAATCCAGTTATTGCAATGCTCATAGGCGTGGCTGTCATGATGGCTCTCATCATCTTTACCAGAATGCATGCATTTCCTTCACTTGTTATATCCGCAATATTGATTGGTATTCTCTCGGGAAACGCGCTGTTGACAGGGACCGGCAATGTGGGGGGAAGCCTACTGGGGGTATCCATCTCCACAGCGACATCCGGCTTTGGCAGTACCATGGGCAGCATAGGCATTGTTATCGGCTTTGGATGCATCATGGGCATATTCCTTGAAAAAAGCGGCGCGGCAAAGAGAATGGCCATCTCCATTCTGAAAATTGTCGGCGTGGAAAGAGCGGATGTTGTCCTTGGATTAACGGGATTTGTTGTTTCCATTCCCGTGTTCTGCGATTCCGGCTTTGTTATCCTGTCGTCCCTTGCTAAAGAGTTTTCCCGCCTGACAAAGAAATCCATGGTTGGCCTGGGCGGCATTCTGGGCATGGGATTGTACATCACCCACTTCATGGTTCCCCCGACCCCTGGTCCTCTGGCAGTTGTCAGCACGTTCCAGAAGGAAGGCATTGCTATTGATCTGGGCATGTTCATCATCTATGGTTTGCTGATTTCCATTCCCCTGTTTGTCTTCGCGGTATTCCTGTTCCGCTGGTATGGCAAGAAGTATCCTGATTTTGTTGTACCCTACGAAATTGACCGCAGCAAGTATTCGCCTGCGCAATTGGTTGTGCTTGACCGTATTGATGCGAAAATGAAGGATGGGAAGGAACTGGAGAATAAGGACTTTGAGGAGTTGCTCAGCACCGAAAAGCTGCCCAGCGCCGCGCTGTCTTTCACCATTCTGCTGCTGCCGGTAGCGCTGATACTGATGAATACCATTGTCAGCCAGACGGCCCTTGCCGGCAATATCATTGGCCAGATTATCACCTTCCTGGGGCATCCGGTTATTGCGCTGTTCATTTCGCTGGTGCTTGGTGCTTTCCTGTTGGCGAAGGAACAGGACAATAAAACCGTTGTTGACATGATGAATGAGGCGCTGAAAGACGCGGGTCCCATTTGTATGATTACCGCCGCGGGCGGTGCACTGGGCGCCGTTGTCAAGGCTACCGGCGCTGCCGGGATGATGGCGGACGGCATTGTCGCCGCGGGAATTCCTGGAATTCTGGTGCCGCTGCTGATTGGCACAATTATGCGCTTCCCCCAGGGGTCGGGCACAACAGCCATGATTACCGGCTCAGCGATTATCGCTCCCATGCTTGCCACCCTAGGTGTGAACCCCTATATCGCGGGTCTCAGCCTTTGCCTGACAACCATGTGCCCCTCCTTCCTGAATGACAGTTACTTCCATGTTGTAACAAACTTCAGCGGGCTAGATATCAAGACAAGCTTAAAAACTTGGAGTATCAGCACCATTCTGGTACCCATCTTCGGCTCAATTATCCTGGTGGTGTTCAATATGTTCATCCGGTAAGGAAGAAGGAGTTAACGGGAGCATCGCCATTGGTGGCATGCTCCCGTTTCTTATTGTATAATGAGGTATCCCAAGCAGAATCCATTACCAACATGCTGACAAGAGGAGTGCCGTGAACAGAAGAATATCCCATCTTTACAATACGCTGGTAGAGTTTGGCCGGGCTGCCCCTTTGGAAGTACTGGCGGATAAGTGGAATGTTACTTTGCGCACGATGCGGAATGATTTTCACGAGCTGAACCGGTACCTGCTGTCTGTTGGCAACAACCAGATTCAGATAGAGATGGACAGCTCGCTGAGTTTACTGCATAAGGAAGGGGATACTGAGCGCTTCCGCGACGCCATTTCATTCTACGAGTATTCCCTTCATCCGGAAGAACGTTTGCTTGTCTTGCTGATTATGCTGCTGCTGCACAATGATTACCTGCCTGTTAACAGGATAGCACAGGCTCTGTCCTTTTCGCGTTCAACTTTGGTTGGCGACTGCGCGGTCATTAAACGGAAGCTGGCGGAGAGGGGGATTATCCTTCAGGCGTCGCATGCACGGGGTATCAGGCTTGATGGCAGTGATGAGCTGAGCATCCGTGTGTTGATAGCTGATATTGCCAGGGCCGATGCTTTTCTTTTACAGCTTGCTGTTAAGGAAATGATCAGAAATCCAATTGATGACCGCTTTAATGAATTGAATTATGCTGATATTGAGGACATCGTGCGAACGGCTGAAAAGTCCAGCGGATTCTTTCTCTCTGCCTCTTCCCGATCAACGGTGGCAACCTACCTTCTGCTGGTGCTTGTTAGAAGCAATCTGGGGCATGAAGTAGTGGCATTCAACCAGGAGGAGAGACAGCCATCTGAACTTGCGGCAAAGATTCTGGAAGGATTATCCCGTCGCTATCATGTGTTTTTTACTGTGATAGAAGCCTCTATTCTTAGCAATCTGCTGACGGAAATGCAGTACATCCGTTTGGGAAACACGCCTTCCTCCTGGAAAGCGGTTGAACTCCAGTTTGTGTCCCGCTACTTTTTATCCAAACTGTCATCTGACATCTCCTACGATTTGAACACAGATTACAAGCTGTTTCTAGGCATCGCGGTGTATGTAAAGCACATCACGGCGGGATACAAAGATCAGGAAACCAATGAAAGCGAAAGCGCCGGACAGGAGAGAATCACGAGTCCTTACCCGGAACTGGACGAAGCTTTGGAGAGAAATTTTTCCATTTTCAACACGCGCTGCGGTATCACCCTCAGCCTGAAGGAACGCTTGGAAATGAAAACAATGGTGTACGCTGCCGTCCTTCGGATTGAGAATGCAGCCAGGGAACTGAGCTATCTGATTGTATGCGACCGGGGGGAAGGCATATCAACGTACTTGATGGAACAAATCATATATAAACTGAACATACGTGAAATTCAAATGATTATCAGCCCGATGCTGCAGGATTATCTGCAGGAAAATCAGCCGGACTTAATTATTACGACAGAAGCGTTGCCTGCCCTTGGTATTCCCATGATTGTGATTACTTCCGCCTTGTCGGATAAGGACATTGATTTGATCAATATCGGGACGCGCAGAATCAAAGACAAGCGTTATCATGACAGAATCCAGGCGGCAAAAACCGATCAGCTGGCGATTGCCAGAAATGTCCTGCTTCAGCAGCAGCCATACAGCGGCAGGAAATACAGTTCGGACGCCGAGTCATTTCAAAGCTTTCTGGAAAGTGTTTATTCCATTCCCAGCATCCTGCACAAAGACCGAATCTCTCTGGATGTGGAGGCTGAAACCTGGCGGGAAGCGGTCAGAAAAGCCGCGGAGATTTTACTAATCATGAACGAAATAACCGAAAACGAACTTGATGATGCCATCGCGTACATAGAAAAACGGCCTGAATTTGTATTCGTTGAGGATAATCTGGTGATGATTCCGGTGATACGCCATGCCCAGGTGCAGCGGAAAAACGCGGGGATGAGTTTTGTTCGGCTGAGGGATTCTGTTCTGATGCCCCTGGCCCATGAACAAAAGCAGGTTCGGAATATTGGCGTTATTGCGATAGACAGGGATAACCAACATCTGAAAGCGGTTTATTATTTGTCGAACAGAATGCGGGAATGGGCTTTCTATACAGCCCATTAGGCGAAAGGGAACCAAGGTGAAAACAACATTCAATGGATACATCAGACAAGACGGACGTGTTGGCGCAAGAAACTATGTTGCGGTTGTTCCAACCGTTGTTTGCGTAACGGAGGTTGTCCAGGGCATCATCTCGCAGACGATGAATACCAGAGGTTATTTCCACCATCAGGGATGCTGCCAATTGCCGGTTGATTTGCAAAGGGTAACCAACACACTGATTGGCCTATGCAATAACCCCAACGTGGGCGCGGTACTCATTGTTTCTTTGGGGTGCGAAGGCACTGATGTGGAAAAGCTGTACAGCACCGTAGTACAGAGCGGAAAGCCTGTGAGAAGAATCAATGTGCAGGAGAATGGCGGAACAGCCAACGCCATTCGTGATGGCATCAACGCGGCGCAGGAATTGGCTTTGTTCATTTCGGATTTGCAGCGAGAAACGGTAGACGCGTCCCACATTGTTATGGGAATCAAGTGCGGTTCTTCCGACACAACATCTGGTGTTTCTTCCAATATGGTCATCGGGTATCTGGCGGATAAGGTTGTTGATCTTGGCGGTACTGTGGTCTTTGGTGAAACGACGGAGTTTATCGGCGCGGAGCATATTCTGAAGCGAAGAGCGGTTAACGGCAAAGTGGCCGCAGATATCCAGCGGATAATTGATGAAGCCCAGGAGCGGACGCTGCGCTTTGGGGTGAACCTGCGCGTCAACCAGCTTTCCTCAAGCAGCTTAAAAAGCGGTTTAACCACGGTGGAAGAAAAATCTCTAGGCGCGATTAACAAATCGGGCTCAAAGCCCATCCAGGGTGTGTTGGAGTACTGGGAAGCCCCCCCTGGACCGGGGTTGTGGATTAAAGACACGCCAGGACGTGAACCGGAAATCCTTACCGGCATGGCGGCGGGAGGAATACAGTTTATCGCGTTCTCTACAGGCCGGGGAGCGCCCCAGGGCTTTCCGACGGTTCCCATCATCAAGATTTGCGGAAACCCATTGACATATAATCTGATGAACAAAGATATGGATATCAATGCCGGACGCATCATCCTTGGTGAGAAAAGCATCGAGGAACTAGGAGAGGAAACTTTCGAATACATTCTCAATCTGTTGTCGGGCAAGGTCACCAAGGCAGAAGCCATCAATTACACAACCACCATGGACATCCATTGCCTGGGGCCGGTTTTGTAATCGGTTCGTGCCAGGTGATCTGGCGATTCACGCCCCATTTGCACCCTTTAAAAAGAATATTGAAAATCTTACCCGCCTAATTGACGCTGCCGCCCGGCAGGCGTATTCTGGGGCTGCCGTAGTGGCTGGAAAATGCGGCTTGTTGGGAGGGATGCTTGTGCGGCAAGGGGCGGACAGGTCTGGAAAGCCGGGGCGGTTTTCCCCGGCGGTTACGGTAATCATTCTCTTTGGTCTCATCAGCATGCTGGGGGACATGGTGTACGAGTCCGCCCGCAGCGCCAACAGCCAGTATTTCAGCCTGCTGGGGGTAACGGCGGCTCAGGTGGGGCTGGTGTTTGGCATTGGGGAGTTTCTGGGCTACTGCCTGCGCCTGCTGGCGGGGCTATGGTCGGACAAAACCGGCAAGCAGTGGCTGTTTATGTTTGTCGGCTACGGCATGCTGTTGGTGGTGCCCCTGATGGGCTTTACCCGGGATTGGAACTGGCTGGTGGTTCTGATACTGATGGAGCGCATCGGCAAGGCCCTGCGCAACCCCGCCAAGGACACGGTGCTCTCCTCGGTGGCCCAGGGGCAGGTGGGCGTGGGCTTTGCCTTCGGCCTGCAGGAAGCCCTGGACCAGGCGGGTGCCTTTCTGGGACCGCTGATTTTCACCCTGGTGTTCACCCTGTCCGGCGCCCAGGGGGCGGCGCAGTACCAGCTGAGCTACAAGCTGCTCATCCTCCCCTTCCTGGCGCTGATGTTCTTCCTGTATTACTCCTATCGCAAGGTGGAGGGCGGCAGGCTGATTGAGCGCATGAAGGTGCGGGAGTTCCGCAGCGAGCGGCTGCGCGGGGTGTTTTGGCGCTACACCCTCTTTACCCTGGTGTGCACGGCGGGTTTTGTCAACTTCAGCACCACGGGCTTCCATATGAAGGTCTCGGGCTTATTCACCGATAGAGAGATTCCCTTTATCTACGCCCTCGCCATGGGGGTGGACGCTGCCGCCGCCCTGCTAATCGGCAAGGCTTATGACGCGCTGAAAAAGCGCGGCGGGGGCAACGCCGGCGGCTTGCGGGTGATGGCGGGCATCCCCCTGATGACAGCGCTGCTGCCCTTTCTCACCTTAAGCCGCAGCCGCTGGGCCGTTATCACCGGCATGATGCTCTTTGGCGTCGTCATGGGCGCCCATGAAACGGTGATGCGCTCGGCCATCTCCGACCTGACCCCCTTTTCCAAGCGGGGCACGGGCTACGGCGTGTTCAACACCGCCTACGGCCTGGCGCTGATGCTGGGGGCGGCGGTGATGGGCTGGCTCTACGGGCTAAACAAGGTATGGCTTATCCAGGCGCTGGTGGTGTTGCTGGAGGCGGGGGCGGGGGCGGGGTACCTGTTCCTGTTGCTGATGCGCGGCGCAAAGGAGGACGAAAGCCCGGCGTAATCCCCCCGTATTGACTTGTACGGGGCGCTATGCTATATTTTGCTTGCTGATCAGGCGCTTTGGCGCCGGGTTGGGTACGAAACAGGCTGCCTTCCTCGCGGAGGAAAAGCCCCACGGCGTATTTGACAGTAGTTCGCACTACGGGACGGCTCGCCCCGTAGTTTTTTTTACTCAAAGCGCGCGGGGACAAATGGATGAACGGGTGATAGGCATGACGGATTTTCTTATCAGACTTTTTTTGAAAAACAAGGATCCCCAGGCGCCCGGCGCCCGGGTGCGCTACGGCAACCTGGCCAGCCTGGTGGGTCTGTTTATCAACCTGCTGCTGGCGGCTACCAAGTTTGTGGCGGGCACCCTGTCGGGCTCCCTGGCGGTGACGGCGGACGCCATCAACAACCTGTCCGACTCCCTTTCCTCGGTGCTGGCGTTCCTCAGCTTTTATCTAAGCGCCCGCCCCGCCGATGAGGAGCATCCCTACGGCCATTCCCGAATGGAGCTGCTGCTGAGCCTGGTGGTGGGCGTGTCCATCCTGGCGGTGGGCGGGCGGCTGCTGTACGACTCGGTGCAGAAAATCATCCGCCCAACGGATATCAGCTTCAGCTGGCTGGTGGTGGGCATTCTGGTGCTCTCCATCCTGCTCAAGTGGTGGCTGTGGGCGTTCTACCGCAAAATCGGCAGAAAAATCGGCAGCGACATCCTGAAAGCCACGGCGGCGGATTCCATCAGCGATGTGCTGAGCACCTCCGGCGTGCTGCTGTCCGTTGCCCTGGCGCAGGTGTTCCACTGGCAGCTGGACGGCTGGATGGGCGTTATCATCTCCCTGCTGATCCTGAAAAACGGCGGCGGCATCGTGAAGGAAAACGTGTCCAAGCTGCTGGGGCAGGGCGCCAACAGCCGGGACGGGGCGGAGCTGCTGGCCTTCATCCAGGGGCAGGAAGGGGTGCTGGGCGCCCATGATTTGCTGATCCACGAGTATGGCGGCGACAACCGCTACGCCACGGTGGACTGCGAGGTGCACGCCGACATGACGGTGGAAGCCGCCCACAACCTGGCCGACCGCATCGAGCGGGAGGTGTCCGACAAGTACGGCTACCACCTGGTCATCCATGTGGATCCCGTGCGCCGGGACGACCAGCGGATGGCCGCCGCCCGGCGGGATGTGGAGAAGGTTCTTCAGCGCCTGAACCCGGAGTATACCTTCCACGACCTGCGCCTGGAAAAGGGCAAGGGACAGCATGTAATCCTGTATTTCGACCTGGTGATGCCGGGCAGCGACCGCGCCGATGAGGAGCAGGTGATGGAGGATGTGCAGGCCATGCTGACCAAGAGAAACCCCCATTACCAGGCGGTGATGCGGGTGGACCGGGCCTTTGACTGAGCGGGAAGCTGGAGATTTTTCTTTGAAAACGCATAAATAGCGCCGCCTTTTTCGGGGCGGCGCTTCAGACTATCAAAGAAACTTGTTTGTTGCACGAGGGGAGGTGTAGGAGGGGGCACCCCTCCTACTGTATTTTGCATCAGCGAGATATGCGGTGATGCGGTAAGCCTTGCGAAGCAAGGGTTTCCACGCCTTCCGCCGCCCTTTCGGGGCGGCGCATTGCTTTCCTGGGAGAATGGGCTTACTTAATCAGCAGCCGGCCCAGGAAGATAACCACGCAGGCGCCGGCGATGGCGACCAGCAGGGAAACCAGGTTGAATCCGGCGGTGACATCAATGCCCAGCTGTCCGGCGAGGAATCCGCCGACCACGCTGCCGATGATACCCAGGATGATGTTGCGGACCAGGCCGCTGCCGTTGCCCATCAGCTTTCCGGCAATCCAGCCGGCCAGGGCGCCAAATACGAGCCACAGAATAATATTCTCAAGAGACATAGTGTTTCTCCTTTCGTTCTTCACGTGTTAGATTCGGTTTCGATTGCTTCCACGAATAATATACCACGCGGAAAAAAAGTTGAAACATGGTCGGAAAATCCGCTTTTACGTTTTTTTCACCGCATCCACGGCGGATATCACCGCGTGGCGGAAGCCGTTTTCTTCCAGGGCGCTCACACCGCGGATGGTGGTGCCCCCGGGGGAGCACACGCTGTCCTTCATTTGCCCGGGGTGCTGGTTGGTTTCCAGGTGCAGCGCGGCGGTGCCTTCCATCATGCGCGCGGCGATGCGGTAAGCCACATCCCGCTTGACGCCGTGTTTCACCCCCGCGTCCCCCAGAGCTTCCAGGAACATGGCGGCAAAGGCGGGGCCGCAGCCTGCGATGGTGCTGGCGGCGGACAGCTGATTGTCGTCCAGGAATAGAATCAGCGCGACACGCTCAAACAGGGCGGTGAAAGCCTCCATATCCTGCGGGGTAAAGGAATGCTTTTCCTCACAGATAATGATGCCCCGCCCCACCGCCACCGGGGTGTTGGGGATGCAGCACAGGCACCGGCCGCCGGGCAGCAGGGCGGAGAGCTTGTCAAAGGGGATGCCGGAGGCCACGCTCATCACCGGCTTGCTGCGGATATGCTCCCCGATTTCGGCCAGCACTTCCTCCACCTGCCAGGGCTTGACGGCGAGGATGATAAAATCGCTGTCCCGGGCCACCTCCTGGTTGGTGCCCAGGGTAACCCCCAGCCGGGCGCAGCTGGAGCGCAGCTTGTCCTGATGCCGGGCGGATGCGCGGATGCTGAAGGGCTGCACCGCCCGGGTTTTCAGCAGCCCCTGGGCGATTGCCTGCCCCATATTGCCAAAGCCGATAATGCCGATATTCATGGTGATCCCTCCCCTGTGTCGTTCAGGCAGAGTGTACCATATTCCCCAGCCTCGCGCTATGTTTTACATTTCCAGGCCCCCGCTTTTCTTGACAAGGGGCGCCAAAGTGAGTATCTTTTAAATGGTTTTTTCCGTGTATTTTTGAATGAATTGATTTTGAAGGAGGGGATAAGATGCACGGCAACCCGGAACAGATGAACGACGCCAAGGTGCGCGGCATTGTGCTGCTTGTGCTCAGCCTCCTGCTGGTGGTGATTGTGGTGCTGTTGGTGCAGACAGTGCGGGCCCCCAGGGTTACCCAGGCAACCACGGTGCCCGGCTCCGTCAGCGCGCTGATTACCCAGCCCCCGGGGGGCGACTTTGCCAGCATCAACGCGGCCATTGAGGCCAACCAGCCCACCGCCACCCCCGAACCCACCCCTGAGCCCACGCCTACC
>CALCQO010000028.1 GCA_937894675.1 uncultured Clostridia bacterium | reverse complement strand
TATCTTTCCGGCGGGTGCGCGGGGATAGCTGCAAAGCAGCGCAAGGGTGCGCAGCCCCTTGTTCGGAGCGCAGCGACGCAAAACAGCCCAGACTTCATCAGTCTGGGCTGTTGCTCCGCAGGACGCACGATACAGGCCACAAGGCCATGTATAGAAGTGCGCCCTTTGGATTATTCCACTGGGGTCTTGTTAGAATCATCCGTTTTGTGCTTCATCTTCGCAAAAGCCACAAAACAGAAAATCATTTCAAGAACTACAAACATGGCATACATAAACATACATACAATGGACACAGCATACATGATACCCGCAACTAAAGCAGCCCAGCGTGCTTTCAGAGCCCAACCCAACCAGTTAAAGATGACAGCAACTCCTACACATACCATGTGCGGCGTGACTAATGCGGCTGCAATACCGGCACCAATGGCCTCTGCGCCATCAGTAGAAACAACCCCACCAGAAAAATAGGAAATCAGATAGATTAAGTAGAGCGTACCAATAATGCCAGATGCCAACAATAATTTGCTCTTTTTCATTTTTAAGACCTCCTTTCATTAGGGATTCAGCGTAACGGTTTCATTGAATATATCGTCTGCGGACCAGTCATCAGAATTGTAGATCCTGAGTTTCATTTCAATTTCTTCGACAGTTGTAATATCATTTTCCTCAAAATCAGAGGTAGACCACGACATAGACGCAAATGCAACTTTCCCAGCGCTTACAGAAGATGCCCAAAATGGGTCGGCCATGAATCCGTTGACAGATGCCTCGTCTACGCTATATGTCAATTCCTTGTCGGTCTTGTTTATCAGATAAAGATTGACCGTATAACCCCAGATGCTGTCCTCGCTGTAACCTGTCACAATCACAGTAGCACTGTCGTTATCAACAACCACGGTATCGGTAGATTGGTTCTCCCTTACAAATGCAGTTGCGCTTTCCTCACCAAAAGGATAGACATGAACGGTTTCTCTTGCAACGCTATCCGCAGACCAATCGTTGGAATCATATACCCGAAAAGAAAGTTCAATATCTGTAAAATCGTCAATGCCGTTGGCAGAAAGATTGGAGTCAGAAAAACTTATCTCCTCATTAGATTTTTTTCCTGCTGCGACTTCAGTAGCAAAAAAAGGATCAGCTTGGACACCATTTATTGCGGCAGAATCAATAGAAAACATAAAGGTTTTGTCAGCGGATTTGTTTTCTAAATATGTTTTTAGTGTATATCCCCACATATTGTCAGGCTCAATTCCTGTAATCTTGATTAAACACTGTTCGTTATCTACGACAGTAATTTCTTCAAAAGTGACTTCTTTTTCGCCTTTGCTTTCTTCCACGCTCTCGTTTTCAGAGAGTTCACCAGAACTTGCAGAAACCGAGGCTGTGCCAGCATTGCTTGGAGTTGATTCACCGCCGCAAGCTACAAGAGAGAGTAGTAAGGAAAGTGAAATCAGTAATGTCGCCAATCTTTTCATCTCAAATCCTCCCATGATTAAAATGTGTATCTTTTTGTAATGCGTGGTTTATAGGTACTGTTTTTATTGTACCACGGGTCGGGTAATATTTCCATATCTATTTGACGAAGTTGTTCATTTTTGGGTGAATGGTGCAACTGCCAATGATTGCCCACAAAAAGGTACACATTCCTGTAAATCTATCCTCATTACAACAACTTGGCCTTTTCGTAAATCGATGCCCGATAGCGAAAGGTGGCAAGAGGCATTCCACATTCCGTTGCCGCAGTGGTGCCTGTGGTTTTCCCATTTTTCCATTTCTGGTAAGCATTGTGAAAATTGTCGGGTAAGGGTTTGGGCGGACGCCCAAACCGTACACCTCTTGCTTTGGCCGCTGCAATGCCCTCTGCCTGACGCTGCCGAATGTTTGTGCGCTCGTTCTCTGCCACGAAGGACAACACTTGCAATACAATGTCGCTAAGAAAGGTTCCCATTAGGTCTTTGCCCCGGCGGGTGTCCAGCAGCGGCATATCCAGCACCACAATGTCGATGCCTTTTTCTTTGGTGAGAATGCGCCACTGCTCCAATATTTCCGCGTAATTGCGTCCCAGACGGTCGATGCTCTTGATATAGAGTAGGTCGTCTTTTTTCATTTTGCGGAGGAGTTTCTTGTATTGAGGCCGGTTGAAGTCCTTGCCGGACTGCTTGTCCATAAAAACATTGCAATCCGGCACGCCCACCTCATGCAGAGCGACAATCTGCCGATCCTCGTTCTGATCTCGGCTGCTGACACGGATGTATCCATAAGTAGTAGTGGCGATATTATTTCACCTCCCGGCGCTTCTGCCAGACGATTTCATAGCCCAGCGCGTCGGCCAGTTCCACGGCTTCGCCGTAGCGGAGAGAGCCGCGCTTGAGCTTGCCGGACAGGTTGGGGACGCTGCTGCTCCAACCATACTCGTCCACAAGATAGTCAACCACCTCGCTCATGGTCATGCCCGCCCGGACAATGTAGGATTTGATTTCGTTCCTGTAATTCTCGTTCTTTTTCATGTGGGCTAATGCCCTCCTTTTTTTCGTTTGCCCTGCGGCAAAATGAATGCGCCGACAGGCGATACTCATTTGCCGTAGAGCATGGTTTTTGTGAAAGCAGTTTTCCGTTCAGATTGCCGCCTATGATGCCCTGTTCATAGAGGGGCTTGTTCGGTTTTGCTGTTCTGCGTGGCATTTCGTAAAAATGCGAAAATGCAAGCGTACCTGCAAACTGTGTTCGCCCTGCGGTGCAACGCTCTTTGATATGGATAGGGATAGGAAAGGAAGCGATTGTTCGCGAATTTCACTTCCCTTGATTTTTACCATGCTTTTTTTTGCGCCGTTCTCCCCGAATGCCGTTCCTGCCCGGTCATCTCACCCGGCGTATCCCCGGCTTTGGCACGCTCCCCGCACTTGTGGACACAATGTCCACAAGTTGCGGTATCATGGCAGTGCTTCACCAGTCGGCATATCCCATTCGGACGGTCATGCAATTTTCAAGCTGCAAATGTCTGTTGACAGATACATTGTAGCGAAAAAGCACGCCCTCTCCCGTATATCCAAAAGGATGGAAAAACGGGGCAAAAAGCGAATATTTCCACGCTTATGGACAAGCTGTGCTATACTGAATATGCACACAGGCATTGACAGGTGAAAGGGGGATACGGCAATGAATACAGCCTTAACCATACAGGAGAAATTGAAGGATTTGCGGGTAGCACAGGGCTTGACGCTGGAACAGCTTGCGGAGCAAACTGGGCTTTCAAAATCTGCACTTGGAAAATATGAGAGTGATGAAGTCCGGGACATCAGCCCCTATGCCATCGTAACGCTGGCGAAGTTCTATGGCGTATCCGCGGATTATCTGCTGAGCATGGCAGAAAACAAAAATCACCCAAACACAGAGCTTGCGGCTCTGCATTTGAGTGACGATGCGATTGATGTATTAAAAGCCGGTAAATACAATCACCGGCTGCTGTCAGAAATCCTCTGCCACAAAGATTTTCAGCGTATGATGCTGGATGCGGAGATTTATGTGGACAGGATCGCGGATATGCGGGTCAATGATATGAACGCCATGCTGGAAGCCGTGCGGCAGATGCTGCTTGCCAAGCAAGCGGACAATCAGGAGGATTTGTACCTTCGGACATTGGAATTGGCGCAAGTGCAGGAAGATGAATATTTCGGCCATGTGGTTTCCTGTGACTTGGCGGACATCCTCCGTGACATTCGGGAAGCTCACAAACCCGATACGACCACGGCAGACGAACCTTCCGTAGCGGCACAGATGCAAAATCAATTACAAGCTGCTATGAATTTCGAGGGCAGTGCAGAAGAAAAGAAAGCACGGGCTTTCCTCACAACCTTTGGCATTGACTATGATGCCATCACCAAAGAACAGTTTGTCAATCTGATTGAAGTTCTCAAACTGTCCAAACACATGAAAAATTCAATCAGCCAGCGGGGCAAGGCGAGTCCGTATCAATCTCACGGAAAAGGCAAGAAGAAACACAAATAAGCAAAAAAATACGCTGTACTCAGTTCTTTTGTTGAGTACAGCGTATTTTGTTTGCCCAATCCTGCGTGACAGATGCCCGTAATTTGCATTCTTGTTAGATTACTGTTTTACGAACACCTGTCTAATCCTCCCTGTTTTTTTTATATCTATTGTGGATAAGC
>CALCQO010000027.1 GCA_937894675.1 uncultured Clostridia bacterium | reverse complement strand
GATGAAAACTATTGTTGAGAACAGGCGCAAAATGCTTTATAATAACGATACAGTAAAGGTTGACAAAGAAGAGGATGCCCGGCTCCATGCTACAATTTAGGACAGAAAGGTAAGGAGATCCCCGACCGGAAATTGCTTGCTTACCGGATTGACAGGGAGCCTCTGCCGCCATGCGTGGTCAGCGTAAGGGGCAGCCCCTTCGGGGAGGGCTGACCCGCCAAGCAGGCTGTCATGGCGGCCACTCCCAGTCAATCCCCGCAGCAATTTCCTGCAAGCACCAACACACAACAGAGGAGGCAGCCCATGTCCGATGTACGCAGGAAGTATGACGCAGATTTCAAGAAGAACGCTGTCAAACTGAGCCATGCCAGCAACAAGTCTGTGGCCGAGGTGGCCCGGGATCTGGGCATCAGCAACGGAATGCTGTATCGCTGGCGGCAAAAGTATACAGCGGATGGTGACAAGACCCGGTTTGCCACGCTGGAGGAGGAAAACAAAGCGCTGAGGCTGAAAACTGCTGAGCAGGCCATTGAGATTGACATGCTAAAAAAAGCAAGCGCCTACTTTGCAAGCCTCCACAAGTGATTTACGCGTTCATAGAGAACCATCCGGAGCACGCAGTGGCAAGGTGGGCGCCCTTTCTTGAGGTATCGGCCAGTGGCTATTATGCATGGCAGCAGGAACGGGAGGGCAGGCAGGCCAGGGATGATGCCTATGCCGCCCAGGTACAGCGAATCTTTGACCAGAGCGGCGGCACCTATGGGGCGGACCGCGTGGCGGGACAGTTACGCAAGGAAGGCTTGCGCGCCAGCTTCAAGAAGGTGAAGCGCGTCATGAACGAACACGGGTTGTTTTCCGTTCATCTGCGGTATCAGCGCATCCTGACGGACAGCCGCAGTGCCCGGGACGAGGACTGTCCCAACCTGCTGCGAGATAAGCCGGAGATCCGCCCCTTGCGGGTTTTGTCCAGCGACATCACCTACATTCCCACGCAGGAAGGGTTCGCCTACACCTGTACGATACGTGACCTGCGCTCAGGTGTGGTTCTGGCAGAGAAAACAGCATCCCGGATGAAAAAGGAGCTGGTGCTGGACACCATCCGCTCAGCCACCAGGAGCTGGAAGTTGGACAAGGGTGCCATCTTCCATTCAGACCGTGGCAGCCAATATGCCAGCGAAGCGGTCCGTGAATGCCTCAGGAAACTTGGCTTCAGGCAAAGTTTTTCCAGAACGGGCAAACCCGGAGACAACACCTGGAGCGAGAGCTTCTACTCGATCCTCAAGAAGGAACTGGTGCACCCCATCGGTCGGTTCCGCACCAGGGAGGAAGCGGCGCAAGGCGTTTTCACCTTCATCAACGGCTTTTACAATACCACCCGTATCCAAAAGAACCTTGACTATCTCTCGCCCATGGAATGGCTCAACCGTTACCACAATTCGACTCTCAAAATCTCTGCTTAACAAACTGTCCGAAAAAGTGTTGACGAGCCGTAAAGCTAAATTCAAAAACAAGAAAAAACCATTCAACAATCGTAATATTGCAGACAAGATGTGAATTATTTGGGTTTTCATATATCAATGTTGCTGCTATACTCACGCTAGTTTCATGTGATGAATTGCTAAAGGAGAATCGTTGATGGGGAAGTACATAATCAAAAGACTGCTCTGGATGATTCCCGTACTGATTGGCGTGGTTACTATCGTCTTTCTGCTCAACCAGATGATGCCAGGGGATCCAGCTAGGCAGCTTGTGGGCGAAAATGCCACTGAAGAGGTATATCAAGCCAAACGAGAAGAGTTGGGGCTAAATAAGCCACTCGTTGTACAGTATGGCGACTATCTTTTCCGTCTTGTAACCAAAGGTGATCTAGGTACATCCTACGTAACCAAACAGCCGGTCCTGAAAGAAATTCTGGCCCGCATGCCTACAACCATGATACTTGCGGGTCTGAGCATTTTCTTTTCCGTTTTGTTCGGGGTTACCCTAGGCGTGCTTGCGGCCACATGGCAAAATTCAGTAATCGATTACTGAATTTTGCCATGTGGC
>CALCQO010000026.1 GCA_937894675.1 uncultured Clostridia bacterium | reverse complement strand
CATGGCGCAGAACGCCGGCAAATGACAAGGACGGGCCGCACAACTACTATTGGGGCCACTATTTCGGAACCCGCGAGGGCGCTGTCACAGATTTTTGTGATCGCGCCATTCAGGAATATAAGCAGCTGGCGCAAAGACGCGCACAACCACCCCAGAGCAAGAAACGGCATGAGCCGGAAAGGTAGGTGTTTACAATGGCAAAGAAAAAAGACATGGCCGGCGATTATGAAATCCTGCACTCCATCCGTCTGGGCGGAAGGCTCATGTTGATGGGATATAACCCGAAGGACGCGAAGGCACCGTATATGACCTGCTACCAGCAGCCCAATTTGCTGGGTGATACCGTCTACCCGGAGGCCATTGCCAGCAACGACTATTTTGAAATCATGCAGACCTTTTTAGAGCGATTGCAGACACAGGCGGAGAAGGTCAAGACCTTCAAAGCAACTCGCAATGTCCCTTTCGGCGTAATGGGCATAGAAGATTGCCGTCAGCGCGGCGATGAGGAATCTCTGGAGGGCAAGCTGATTATTCTCCGGCCATCCAGCCTTGCGGCGGAATACCGTACCGCCGACTGTCAGCTGGGCTTTGCCACCGGCGGCTTTGGCTGTTCCCCCGGTGCCGGCGGACGGGCGGTATATTTCAAGGAACTCTACTCCGGCGATGAATGCCGCTGGGACATTGGTGATGTCCTGGGCATTGCCGACACCGACAAGCTGCCCGCATGGGCAAAGGAAAAGATGGCCGAGTACGAAAAAAAGCGTACCGCGCCAAAGAAAGAACGAGGTGAAGCACGATGAGCGATATGGAACCTGTCAACATCATGGGTGTTGTGGCATTTCCGAATCCAGACAAAGAAAAGCAAGTGATCCGTTTTATCGACAGCAGCTATAACAGCCTTTTCACTGCACCAGACGGCAGCAGCATCATTCTGACCCGTTTTGACGGCAGCAAGGCGACCTTGCCATGCACCTATATCGACGATTACCATGCCAAGATCGGCAGCAATGTCTATCATATCTGCGAGTTTGCAGAAGTCATGGAAAGGAACGGCGCGATATACGCCCCGGAGCATCCCCAGCAGGGTGACATCTGCGATACCTATGAGATTTATCAAATCAGGGATGTCGGCGGCGTGGATTACAGCTTTCGCTCCTATGGCGAGGCCAAAGGTCAAATTAAGCCCACGGATTACCGGCGCGCCTATGCCGGCGTCCTGTCCCCGAAAGTGACACTGGATGACCTCTTTATGAAGCATAACCGGGACAACCGTCCCTTTGGGCGGGATATGCGCTCCCTGTCTGTCAGCGATGTGCTGGTCATCAACCGCGGTGGAACGAAAAGCGCCTACTATGTGGACGATATTGGCTTCAAGGAGGTCAAGCGTTTCCTGCCAAGGGCGCGTACCACACCGAAGAAAGAAAGAGGTGAAGCACGATGAAACCAGAGTTTGCCGAATATCTGGCCTATTCCCGGACTGGCCGTATCGAATACCTGAAATTCATCAGTGAGCTTGCGGATATTGCCATTCGCAACAAGAACAACCCTGAAATCAAGCCGGAAACGCTGGAGAAAGCGTATCAGGCCAAGGAACTTGCCACCAAACAGCTTGAAGAAGAAAGGAGCCGCCAGCGTGAGCAGAGAAAACGCGATGACCGCGGACTATGAGGAAGTATCCGTCTTTCAGCAGCCCGCCCTTTTTACCTCCCTGCGGATAGAGCGCAGCACGATTCCCGATGGGCTGTACCCATATGAACTGCGCCATGCCGATGAGGACTGGGGCGACCCCTGCCAGTTGGCCCGCAGTATTGCGGTCAACCACTACGGCACCGTCCTAACCCGCGAGCCGATCCAGCTGCCCATCGAGGGATGGCTGAATCTGGACCCCGGCGACTTCAATTTCAGCGATGGCGACTGCCGTACCGTGGCGGACTTTCAAAAGAAATACCCCGCCAGCGACAAGGAGGTCATCGACTTTTACAGCGTCAACGACCCAGCCATGCACGACCTGTACTTCTCCCAAGAGAAAAAGGACAAGGCAAATGGCTGTGTCGGCCACCTGCGCGGCGACTTTGGCAGCGGCAAGCAGTTTTATACGACATGGTGGCCGCACCAGAACGATATGCTGAACACGCCGGAGTTTAAGCAGGACATAGACCGCACCGTGAAATGGCTGCGGGAGCAGCCGGATTCCCCCTTGAAGGATTTTGACGCCATGAAACGCTGCTGCGCCCGTTATATGCCCAGCTGCGAGATAAAGGGCGGCGCATCGCCGTCCTGCGGCTTCATGGTCAAGACGAAGCAATATGTGTATATGCTCCGCTGCACCCCGGTAAAGGGTGACTATAATTTCTACGCCTACTGTTACCGCAGACAGGAGTTTGAAAAGGCGCGCACCCAGCCGGAAAAGAAAAACCGGCCTGCACCCAAGAAGAAAAGGACGGAGCCGGAGCGATGATTCCACAAAAGCCAGAGAGGAGGTATCAATTTGGCAAGTAAGTTTCAGTTAATTACAGAACTATATAATTCCACATTGCTGCGCGTTACCGGGAGCCATGAACGATGGACGGGCTTCCTGCGCGCCGCCTGCTACAACTATAAATGCTCTTTCGATGAGCAAATCCTGATCTATGCCCAGCGTCCGGACGCCACCGCTGTTTTGAAGTTGGAGGACTGGAACGAAATGTTTGGTCGCTGGGTCAACAAGGGAGCCACCGGCATTGCCGTGTTTGATGACGCCAGCGGAAGGGGCCGGCTCAAGCATTATTTTGATGTGTCGGACACCCATGAAACCATGCGCTCACGGCGGCCTGTCCCCATCTGGGAGATGGACGCCGCTTTCACCGGCAGAGTGATTGAAACGCTGGAAAACACCTTCGGCGCTCTGGTGGAAAAGGACACATTGGTAAATGCCGTGCTGTCCGCCAGCCACAACGCCGTGGCCGACAACCTGCCGGATTATCTGCGCGATCTGCGGGACTGCCGCGAGGACAGCCTTTTGGAGGAACTAGACGACCTCAATGTGGAGGTATCCT
Organism: uncultured Clostridia bacterium; assembly: GCA_937894675.1. Lineage (GTDB taxonomy): Bacteria > Bacillota > Clostridia > Christensenellales > Aristaeellaceae > DTU024. Next base: position 112 of record CALCQO010000026.1, on the reverse strand, counting down.
ATCGGCGGGCGCTGGAGAGCAGTATCGCCTATATGATGCTGACGCGCCTTTCCATCCCGGCAGACGCCTACCTTATGCCGGAGGATTTTACCGCCGTCTATGAGTTCAACAC
>CALCQO010000025.1 GCA_937894675.1 uncultured Clostridia bacterium | reverse complement strand
GGTCAGCATCAAGCACCGTCAGCGTTGCCCGCGCTTTGGCGATACCGAAGTCTGCCACCTTGGCTTCGCCCTGCCGGTTAAGCAAAAGATTGTCCGGCTTGACATCCTGATGGATTAGCCCCTGCTCATGGGCATAGTGCAGGCCCCTCACAAACTGAATGGAGATATCAAGGATGCGCTCCAATTGCTCAGCTTCGGCGCCTTCATACAGTTGGCCATGGTTTATCCAGTTCTCTAAGCTGCCCGCATCCATCCATTCCGAGAAGATGGTGGGGATACCGTTAACCTCACGGACATAGTAGCAGCTTACGATGTGGGGATGGAGCCCTAAATTGATCCAGGCCTCACATTCATGGATGAAATCTTCTTTCTGCTGGTCGGTTTTGAACATGTTGGTCATGGGCTGCTTCATGGCCAGGTCGGTGTTCCAACCGGTATGATGCACGCGAAACACCCTGCCCATACCGCCCTCGATGGCGTTGCTCTCTACCCTATACAGATCCAGCAACATTGCGCCCTTTGCTATGACATTTGATGATTCGCTCTCTCGATCACCAATTGTCTCTGCGACGGTTGCTTGGCCCTCAAGCTGCGTTGCGCCCTCAAGTTGCGTTACGTCATCAAGGTGTGTTGCTCCATGGTCCTCCACGACAGTTGCATCATTGCCGTCGGTAACCGTTGCCTCATTATGCACAGCTGCATCGTCCACCGCCGTTGCCTTATCGCACACAGTCGCGTCGCCGGCAGGCTCGGTCAGATCGCTGTCATAGATTGTTACATCCTTCTGTCCCATGCCCTTACCTTCTTTATTTCATTATCTTCACATACACCGCAGAAATATTATCCCTGCCGCCGTTTTCGTTGATCGTGCCGTCCGCGTGCATCACATTGAGGATCGGCAGGTGATGCCGCAGCCCCACCTCGAAATCGTTGGGGTCGTGGGCGGGGGTGATTTTAACCACCCCGGTGCCAAAGTCCATCTCGACGTAGCTGTCGGCCACCACGGGGATCTCCCGGTCCATCAGGGGCAGCAGCACCGTCCTGCCCACCAGGTGGCGGTAGCGCTCGTCGTCGGGGTGCACCGCCAGGGCGGTATCCCCCAGCATGGTCTCGGGCCGGGTGGTTGCCACCTCCAGATACTGGCCCTCCTCCCCACAACGGGGTACCGGATGTGCCAGAAGTGGCCCGCCTGGTCCTCGTACTCCACCTCGGCGTCGGAGATGGAGGTAAGGCAGTGGGGGCACCAGTTGATGATGCGCTCGCCCCGGTAAATCAGGCCCTTTTCGTACAGGCGGTTAAACACCTCTACCACGGCCCTATTGCAGCCCTCATCCAGGGTAAAGCGCTCCCGGTCCCAGTCGCAGGAGGAACCCAGTTTTTTCAGCTGGTTGACAATCCTGCCGCCGTACTCATTTTTCCAATCCCAGGCGCGCTCCAAAAAAGCCTCCCGGCCCAGGTCCTCCTTGGTCAGGCCCTCTTCGGCCATGGCGGCCACAATCTTGGCCTCGGTGGCAATGGAGGCATGGTCGGTTCCGGGCAGCCACAGGGCGCTGTACCCCTGCATCCGGCGCCAGCGGGTCAGAATATCCTGCAGGGTGCAGTCCATGGCGTGGCCCATGTGCAGCTGCCCGGTGATGTTGGGGGGCGGCATGACGATGGTGTAGGGGGTCTTTTGGGGGTCGGCCTGGGCGTGAAAATATCCTTCCTTTACCCAGAAGTCGTACAGCCGCTGTTCCACCTCGCCGGGGCTGTACACCTTTTCCAGTTCTTTTGCCACTTGCTGTTCCTCCTTATTTTCGCTTCCCGCGGCCCGGGGGGCGCCGCAATGTAAGGTTCTTGTAAGGCCCTTGGGGGCGGCCGTGCCTTTGCCCAGCGGGCCGCCCAGGCCAACCTGTTTGGCATAACAAAAGCGCCCTGTCCAAAAAGACAGGACGCCGGCTGGGCGCGGTACCACCTGTGTTCGCGCAGGGGGGCCTGCGCGCGCTTATGGGGACGCCGTCGCCGGCGCCCGCGGCCTCTGTAACGGGAGGACACCCGCCGGCGCCTACTGGGGGCCTTTCTCAGGCTCCGTTGGGGCCGGGACTCCAAGGTGACTTCGGCGGGTCCGGAGGCGGCTTTGCAGCATCCGCCGCTCTCTTGGCTCCGGGGGGTCCGCGTACTGGTCCTCATCCCAGTCTTTGGGCTGTTTTATTACGATTCATCCTAGCACGGCGGGCCGATTTTGTCAAGGGAGCGCCCCGCCCCGCCGCCTGGGGCCGGCCTCTTTTTCGGCGGCTGTTTTTCCTCCCTGTTTCCTCCTCCGGGGCCGTTACCCAGGCCCTTTTGGGGCCGGCGCCCTTTTCCAAGGACAAAAACCCCGCGGAGCGGCTTTTTCAGCCCTTCCGCGGGGATGCTTTACAGTGCTTGCGGCCGGACGGGCGGGGGGAACTTCGTCCCTGCCGTGGGCCTTCCATAGGGTGCGCCGCGTATCAACACGGTGAATGGAGCCTTGCGGGCGGCACGGTTATCTCCAGCAATTACCCTGCCAGCCACAGCCGCTTCCGCAGCCGGAGCTATTGCCGCAGCCGGAACTGCTCCCGCAGCCGCAGCTGTTGCCGCAGCTGCTTCCACAGCTGCTCCCACAACCGCTTCCGCAGCTGCCTCTGCAGCCACAGTTGTTTGCGCAGCCGGAGTTATTTCTGCAGCCGGAATTATTTCCGCATCCGCAAAAGGCCAGCCATATCAACGGCCAATAACACATCCCCTCACCCCCCTTCCCTACAACTTATGTCGAACGGTGGGGATCGGTGAACGGCGCCGGGCAAACTTTTTCCCGCGGCGCCGGCAGCCGCCGGGTATGGTGCGTTCGGCGATTTTTAGCCTTCCGGGTCTTTTCGTCTGTGATTTCTTTTCCATCCCAGGCGTGCTTATATCCCCGTCTTTTTCTCACATACTAGGCATTATGATGTACCTGGAATGGAGTTTTGTTTTTTTATTGGGCGGCGGGGTCTATGCGGGCCTCGAGATCCTTTGGCGCAGACGCACCCACTGGACCATGTTCCTCACGGGCGGGCTGTGCTTTACGCTGCTTTACACCTTAACCACACACACCGCCCTGCCCATGCTTATCCAATGCGCATTGGGGGCGCTGATCATAACGGCGGTGGAATTTTTGGTGGGCTGCGTGGTAAACCTGGCCTTGGGCCTGAAGGTATGGGATTACTCCCGCGTCCGCTTCAACCTTCTGGGGCAGGTCTGCCCGTTTTTTACAGGGCTGTGGTTTGCGCTGAGCTGGCCCGCATTCTTACTTTCCCAGGCAATCCACTCGGGCATTTTTAACCATCTGGGGTAGGAGCGCCAATCCCCTTTCCCCCCGGGCGGACGCCGGCCATTTGCGGGCGATTGCCCCAAAGTGCCCGCCCCATCAGGCCCATAACCCAAATTTTTCCCCATTTGCTTTTGGGCACAAAAAAAGTCCCGCAGAGCGGCTTTGTCAGC
>CALCQO010000024.1 GCA_937894675.1 uncultured Clostridia bacterium | reverse complement strand
AACAAGCGGTTTATCCAGTGTTTTCAACGTGTTGCGGGTTTTTCAGCAAGCCCTAATTAAAAAGGAGAATTTACAATGCTACAAAACCTAGTTCTTAACGGAGATTTTACCTCAGGTAACCAACACTGGACCGCATACAAATGGTATCCAGAAAATACAGTTGAATTCTTGCCCACTGGCGGTAGAGAAGGCGCTTGTGCAAAGCTAACGGTACGAAGTACTGGCGATCCTGGGCAAAGCTTGATTTATCAGCATATACAGATGCAAGTAGGGAAAACTTATGAATTGGTATTTTGGGCAAGAAGAGTATCAAACGTGGATGTATGGGTGCAAGTATTCGCAAATAACCAAACAATAAGTAGTCCATCCTTTGCATCAAAACTGTATCCCAACGCGCAATATGCTCAAATAAAGTACTCTTTCACCATCCCAGGTTCGGGAACGCAATCGATACCTGTCATGATTAGACTTATCGCTGGCTCTGCAGGAGGAAGCGCTTGGTTTGATAGCGTATCCATTCAAGGAGCGCAGGATAATGGGCAATTTGACCCGGAGATGTATGTTGAAACGTTGGCTAATGCAACTATCTATAAAACAGCAGACTCGACAAATAACGTTAATTATGGCAGATTTCATGCAGGTGCGCTGTTTGTTTTCGACGGTATTGAGAACAACATGACCCGTGTTCTGTTTAGCGATGAAAACGGGACTGCTAAAAAGGCCTACATCAAACAAACCGATTGTCGAAGCAGCAACATCCAGCTCGAGGATATACCCTATCTTCGAATGGCAACGATTGCAAAATCCTTGGTTGGTACAAATGGAGTACACTTAGGGCTTAATGGCGACTATTGTGAATCATTCATCCATTGGTTGGCTGGGGCCTGTGGTTTGCCGCATACAGTTTACGCTGGAAGTACCTATTGTGGCCCGGCTGTAGAGTATTACAACTCCATTCAAGCATATGATGTTAGAGAGCCCAATTCGACTTTATTTGTGTTCACAGGAGATATAGTTTACTATGATGTAGTGAATTTTGGAACTGGAAATACAAAAGCGGCACATGCTGGTTTCATTGTGGAAGACTCGTTTGGTGGCTCAAACTATTATAAAACAGTTGAAGGGAATATTGGAGCCTCTCAGACAATCAGGTTATTGATTGGTGATAAAATATCTGGCAAAATTATTACCCCATCACTTGAGGACCCTGATAAACCTGCACACGGGAGAACTCTTCATGGCGTTGCACATCCATTTGGCGTAGGTTAAGGAAATAACTCAGGGGCAAGAGTAAGAATCTCTTGCCCCTGAACATCTTGCTTTCCGTTTACCAGATTATCTCATATAATGTCTCGCTATTGTCTTCAAAATCATGACTGTCCGTGTAGGCATTTAAATACTCCATTGCCTCACGACAAACATCCAGCACGTGCACTAAATCAAAACCATCCATTTGAAGAATTAACAAGTTACAGGGCCATTTGATTTGAGGCCATATTAGGGGAGCGACAATCATTCTATTATTAGTCTCTCTATCTGGAACGAATGTAATAATATCCTCATCCTCTCTATATTCTCCGCGATTGATGACATAGATATCCGGAGTATTTTCTTGGAATGATAGGTATATCTCGAGTTTGTCAGCTATATACCAAAAATATGCTTGATGACGCTCCGGCTCATATAACATTTGTCGCTCGCCATCGCAAAACTGTTTGTAACTGAGAATAGGCTTTGTCATCGCCAAAACCTCAAACTGATTGTCTGAGTTTTTCCTCGCAACTGCAAGTGATACCTCGTTTTCTTCTTTGTTAATCAAGCAATAGAGGCGCGTTTCTTCATCAGTGCCAATTCTTACTGAATCTGAGATATTATAAGCATATAGTGGCACATTAGGTTCTGCCGATGCTGATCGTTGAAAGGCAAGATTCAACGTTACCATTGAAAGAAACAAGGCGGGTAAGATAAATCCACATAGGACTATTTTCTGGAGCCTGAACCATCTAAGTCTACTTGATCTTTTTGAAATCACAATTGTTCTCCAATCCACCTAAATATGGCAAACTCATTAATTCAACGAAACCGTATTGTCACTTCATGCATCTGGCTTTCTGTATTATGGGTGTAATATACTGCTGTCAATTATCCTTCCTACCCTTTCCAAATATTGTTATTTGTTCTGGAGTTGTTGCCATTAATCGGGAGTTAAATGTGTCGTTGTCTTCCTTTCTGACACGAGCACTCCCTTATTGTTATAAACGATCAAGAAGTATCATATTTCCCACGAGGTAAAAATTATGGGCGAAAGTGCAGTAAAACGCTTTCGCCCAGGTCGGTCAGTTAGCTATTGGAAGGGATGATGTGAAAAAGGGCTTACCCTGCCCACTCAGCACCTGAGTTCATGCTCCATCGTCGTTCATGAAGTGAATGATCTTTTCAATCGCTCGTTTCTGGTAACGGCGCAGGGTGCGCTCGGACTTCCCCAACTCACCCCACTTCTCGCGATACACCTGCTCCAGGCGGATCATGTCCACACCGGCTATCAGGTGCTGTTCCACGATAAATGCTTCGTCATCAGAGAGCAATTGCAGCCAACTATCAATGATCTGACAACGGTCAGTCAGTTGTTTAAGCTGGTCGCGCTTCTGCTCTGCTTGTTTGGGCGTCAGGCTCCTTGCCTGGGCATCCAGCTTTGGGGCATTAGAGGCTGGGAAATCCGAACCTTCATATGTAAACCTGGTGAGTGTGTTTGCAGCGCTAGGGGTATCTCTGGATGCCTATTTTCTTCCGGAGATCAGCCGGGAGAGGGATGATATGGACGAGATTCTGAAGAAATACTGGAGTTTTCCCAAAAACATACGAGCTTATCTGCATAGCCTTATCAGCACTGCCATTGATCAGGCTGATATGCTCCATATAACAAAAGAGGAAGATGGGTATATGTGACTTAACAAGTGGGGGATACCATGAATGAACACAAATCGAAGGAGGAGTTCATTACCTGGCTGCACGACAAGCATTATGATTCCCTATTCCTGAAAGCAACCAAGTATGTGTCAGACAATCCAGACCTAAAGGATGCTGTAGCAGACAGCGTTCAGGAAACATACTATATAGCATCCAACGAATATCGAAGCCTGCAAAGCCATCCTGACATTGGCGGATGGCTTTACATAACGTGCACTAATCTTTTGAGGAAAGAAAATTCCAGACTGAGAACCCGGAGAAAATACCACGCATTTTCGATGGACGATAATACCAGACAGCCAGTTCGAGATCCGCACGATTCGATTGCAGCGTATGAAGCAAAGGAAGACCATCGTCTTCTGGTGAAACGCATAGAATCCCAACTGAATGGCAGACAAAAAGGTGTGTTCAGGGCGTACTTCCTGAAGGGACATTCAATCGATGACATAGCAAAACGGAATAATACCACACCTCAGGCAACCAAAGGGTTCATATATAGAATTAGAAAAGCAATCAAGAAAATAAGAAGCGATGTTTTTCTATTGTTTTTTGCGTGCCTTTTTGGCTTCTCGTCTCATGTATTAGTATAAGGAGGTTTTTGATGATGAAAAGCATACCTGAGGAGCATAAGTCCTCGTTCGATGCTTTTGTGACCGCAATAAAGGGCGGTCAGATGACACGTGTGGAAGGCTTGGTATGGTTGGATGCCAAAATTGAGCAAGAGGAAGCAATGCCTTATGCGCAGCGCGATTACTCATGGATAGCAACTCTTGAAAAGCTACATTATGAGTTGCGAACCAACCATACCTACATCAGCAGGAAGGATGAGAGTCTTAAGGAAATAAGAGAAAGGCTTGCCGCTGATGACCGCAAGAAAGCTCGGCTGCGTCCCGTTCGGCGCCTGGTGGCAGTGATGGCAGCAGCGCTGATAGTGGTGGTCGGGGCAGAGCTGTTGCTTCACAAGGAGTGGTTGTATGGGAAACCCAGTGAGGATGAGCAACAATACATCATCCAAGGCAATAGCGTTGATCCGACATTGATTAGCGGTGGCGTAGCAGACTCAGAAGACACTCTTGAACGCATCACCACCACGAATCTTGATCATGCGATCATAGTATTGGGCTTTACGCCTAAATTACCGACCTGGGTGCCTGATGGGTGGGGACTACAATCGTATTACGCACAAAGCTCTCAAAGCAAACAATGGTTTTTTGCTTCCTACCATAACAAAGCGCAGGAGAAATTAATCAAATACGAAATATACCGCTATTCGGATCCCCAAATTGCCAGACAAGAGTTAGAACAAGATGGCATTGGAGAAAGGCTCAAGATTGCAGGGGACAATGCTTACTATAGGGAAAACGTTGATACGGCATCCATTGTTTGGATAGAAAACATGGAGTTGCTCAGCATTCATGGATCGTTGGATAAGGAAACGCTCATCAAGATAAAAGAATCAATCAAGGAGTAATAGAGTAATGAAAAAACTAATTAGCATCCTGTTGGTCGGGGTCATTCTATTAGCCGTAAGCCAAGTTGCGATTGCAGAGGAGCAGAATATTAGCCTTTTTGCCAATCCGATTTTTGACTCTGCATCGGTAACCTTAAACCAAAGATTCACTGCAGAGTTTACTGCATCAACAAATGAAATATGTGCGACGATTTTTGTATCATCATGTGTTCTGCAAAAACAAAGCGGGACGAAATGGGTTAACGCAGGTGAATTATCAGTACCATCGTATGTGGCTACCAATACTTCAGGCTATGGGGAAATCAAGAATTATTCGGGAGAAATCCCGAGTGGCGGAACCTACCGCCTGAAGGTTGTATTCAGAGGTGGCAATGAAACGGTGACTCGTTATTCCAATTCACAATCCAAATAGTGCCCCAATTACACATGTCATCAATCGGAGGTAAATGGCCGACATAGATGCTTTTCTTTGAAAAGAATATGATGTTCTAACCTGATTATCTCCAAAAACACAGGCATGTGACCGAAACAACAGCATCGGTCACATGCCTTTCTTTGTGCACCCTTTTTTACCCGACACCGGCGTGAAACGCCTGTAGGCGTAGAAGGGTTTGAAGGGCAGTGGCGTGTGTTTCAGATGATAAATCAGACTTGCGCCATTGTGCTGCAATTTGGCGTGTCCTTTGGGCTGCCTTTCATTCTCTGCCACACTCCGGTTCTATTTGGCAGCCGTATATTGCGAAGTATCCATGACCTCCAGGTTTTTCGTTTGCACAAAATGACTTGGAGGTATTGAAATGTCAAATTATAAAGATAGTGATTATGCTCTTAACTACAAGAGGGCTGGTATTGTCTATCGCTTTGCGGATTCTATTGTGGAAATCAGCATGGAAGAGTTTCTCCTTGTACATCCAGATTTGACAGGGAAGGATTTTTTGCATTGGAAGCAAATCTCTGATGAGATGTATCTGCAAGAAAAACTCACAAATTGGCGATTTACGCATAAGGATTGTTGCCTAGATGCTGCACTTGCGCACGATGCTCTTACCGTGCCATCAGCAGAAGAAACACTGCTGGCCGAAGAAAATCGCAGGGCTGAGCAATCGGCACATAAGAAAAAGATGCGCCTGGTGAACTTCGCCTTGGACACTCTTAGCCCGAAGCAAAGACGACGTTTCTTACTATATGTTGTCAATCAGAACACCCTTGAACAAATTGCAGAACTTGAGGGCGTCTCTTTTCAGGCCATCCAGCTTTCCGTAAAGACCGCCTATGCAAAAATCAGAAAGTATCTAAAAAGAAAGGGAACAGGAAAATGACTTGAAAAAAGTGCTGTTTTCGCAAGTTAAGTGAAGGGCAAAATGTTTTTACCGTATTTTCTCAATGACAAATACTCCGGCTCTTCATCGCACCTTGACAAGTTCACACACATTCATCAGGAACATTCTGCTGTGGGTGTTGAAAGAAGCCAGCCACGAAAGCGGTACGCCATAACCCTGTTATGAGCAGGCGAGCGAGAAATACCGGCTTTGAATATCGGGTTGCTACCGATAATGGCGATGAGGCGCAGCAAGGATAATGATACTCCTGTCCAGCCACAGGTCGAGCGTGATAAAACCGTCGCAACCAATGGGGGCAGCTCGGAGAGAACCTCGGAGGGGTGAGATTCCCGTGGAGCAGGGAGCAGCCTGCCTTCTGATGATTTCCTATCCCCAAGGGTGTCAGGGACAAATGTGGGGACGGATGGTACAGGCTGGCAGAGCAGCTTGTACCATCCGAAACATTATGCTAATACTCCTCTCATTGTCACTGATACATTCTGGGAGGTGCCACTATGTATCGACAATCTTCCCACTTTGATGCAGATATGTTATCTTCCAATAAGGGAAAAACGCATGTAGTAACTTCGACTTTTCCCGCGAACCTTGACAATCGAGTGTATGTGCGAAGCAACTCGCCTCCCCCTGCAATGTCATACTCTTATTTGCCAGATGATAATCCGACTATTGTGGTTGATGTAAAGAGTATGATATCTGCTTTCATGGAAAGGAATGAAAGGGATGGCGAACAATAAGACAACCCGTATTGCATGTTTTTATCGGGTTTCAACAAAAAAACAAGTTGGAAGAGATAATGATCTTCCACTTCAAGAAAATGCATGCCGAACTTTTGCCACTCAAAAAGGCTGGACAATTGTTCACGAGTATTATGAGCGTGGCGTTTCGGGCTATAAAAAAGAAGCATCTAAGCGCGATGTATTACAAGAAGCCCTAATGGACATCCGAAACAAGCGTTTTGATATTCTCCTTGTCTACATGTTTGATAGATTAGGACGCAAGGAAGAAGAAACGCCATTTATTTTACAGGAGATAGTCAAGCAAGGTGTACGAGCGTGGTCTGTTGAAGAAGGCGAACAACGTTTTGACAATCATACAGACAAGCTCCTCAACTATATTCGGTTCTGGCAAGCAAGTGGAGAAAGTGAAAAAACCTCAATTCGTGTTAAAGAGCGTAGAAAGCAAATGGCACAAGAAGGTGTCTGGGGGGGTGGAAATGCTCCTTACGGCTTTCGTCTTGTACACAAAGGGCGAATAGGTGCAAAAAACCGACTATTATATGATATGGAAATTGATCCAATCAGAGCTGATGTCGTAAAGGAAATCTTTCGGCTGACACGTTGTGAAAACTGGGGAGCATACAGAATTGCAAACCATTTGAATGAAACTATCACTGGTCGCGCTTTCAAAAAGTGGTCTCGTGTAACGGTAGCTGATGTCCTTAAGAACATTACCTACACTGGACGGTTGCATGTTGGACAAGTCGTTACGCCCTCAGATGAAAGATTACGTATCATTTCAGATGATGATTTTCAAATATGTCAGCTCATACGAGAAAACCGCCAAACACGCCCATCAACTTACAGAAAAGACGCTTTTGGTAACAATCTTCCATCAAAAGCAGACATACATGGTGCGCGATTACTAAAGGGATTTCTAATTTGTGGTGGCTGTGGAGGGAAAATGACCGGCACCTACTCGACAGAAAATCGATCAGGAGTGCAAAGAACACGGCCAATTTATCGTTGTTACAACAGCTCGACTAAAGCAAATGGATGTACCGGCCAGGTTACTTACAATGCAGCAGAAATTGATGCTACAGTTCTTAAAGAAGTTGAAGGCTTTATTAAATCCCTTGGTGATTGTAGTTGGTCAAATAGAAAGAAGAAGCCCAGTAATGCTGGACAATTCAGACAGCGCCTGTCTTCTCTGCAACATAAAAAGGCCACGTTACAAGAGGAAACCTTTAGAGCTTTAACTGGTGAAAGTGATTTCGATAAATCACACTTGAATGAAATGCTAAATAATGTAAACGCAGAAATCGCAGAAGTTAATGCTCAAATCCAAGATGAAGAGGATATGAATACGTCGAATGAAAGAGCACTGAGAAGCAAGAAAACTGAGCAAAAAAATATCATATCTGCCTTTTTGGGTTTTGAAAGATGCTCAGCCGTTGAAAGAAACATTGTTCTTTCTCAAATCATCAACAGTGTAACGGTCTTTCGTCGAAATCCTAGTGAACAGCTGCAAATCAACATTGATTTCAAAATCAGCAAAAACCAATATGAAGCGACCGATCTTGAGCAATCAATAGCTGTATGATGGGGCTGTATAGGTAAGACCCGTTAGCGCGCTACATTCGCATTGTAGAGGTCAGCGGTTCGAATCCGCTATGCTCCACCAGGGAAATGAAACCTGTAACTCCTTAATACACAAGGCGTTACGGGTTTTTCATTTGGTATGCTTTTATGCTCTGTTGGATGGCTCATGGCAGTTTGACCATCCTTGTGACCACAGCGAATTATTCTTCCAGCCTTGCCAAGAACCGAATGAACTTTTGACATTCTAATACGATGCAAATATAATGTTTTTAGAGCCATCCCTTCTTTGCGTCAGCTTGGGCAATTGGAGCCCCTGCTCACGCAATACATGGATGGCTTTTAATCTGCTTTCAGGTATTGGATAGGCATTGTGAAACCCCGCATTCCTTCACAAAGGAATGCGGGATTTCATCAGACGGGACGCTATTCAATTCGAAAAGTAAAAATACGCCGGAAACTCCGCCTTACTCCGCTGCCCTTTTCAGCGTCTGGAACGTAAGTTCCTTTACCGTATACTCCCCAGCGAAGCGGATGCCCGCGCTTCCTTCCTTGGGGAAGGCCAGGGAGGTGAGGGCGGCGGCGCCGTCCTGGGCGAACACCTCGATGGAGCATGTATCCAGCAGGATGTCCAGCCGCAGGGAGGAAAGGCCTTTCTCCAGCTGCACAGCGGCCACATCATGGGCTTCCTGGCCGGGCAGCGCCAGCACGGGGTAGTACAGGCGGCTTCTATCCAGGGACAGCACGCCGCTGGCCGCGTCATAGCGAAGCAGGGCAAACATCTCCCCCTGCTGCATCAGGTGGATGTCGGCTTTCCCCTGCTTCATGTTGGTCAGTTCCACCTGCAGGCTGCTGGGGCTGCCCTCCACCCCGGGCAGGGACAAGGTGCCCTCTACCTGCTGGTTATGCATCGTCACTTCCCGCTCATACAGGGCGGCAATCTCCTCAATGGGCTGCTGGCAGAGTTTTCCATCCCGCAGGCTCAGCTGCCGGGGGAAGGTGTACAGTCCCTGCCAGTTGTGCTTCAAGTAATGGGTGGGCGGCGCTTCCCCCCACATCTGCATCCAGCCGATCATCACATGGCGGCCGTCGGGGGTCAGCAGGGTTTGGGGGGCGTAAAAATCCTGCCCCAGGTCGATGCTGTGATGCTCCTGGGGGATAAACCGCCCGGCCATCTCGTCCCCCAGGATGTAGACCACGGCGTGGTGGTCGTTCTGATATTTGAGGCCCTCCGGCGGCTGGTTCATCAGGCAGGTAACCACGATGTCCTTGCCATCCAGGTGGAAATAGTCGGGGCATTCGGGCATCAAACTGATGCCGTCGGCGAACACGCCCTCATAGGTCCAGTGCACCATATCCTGGCTCAGGTAGCTCAGCAGCAGGCCGCTGTGCTCGCCGCGGCTGGCCAGCAGCACCCGGTAGCCATCCCCATGGGGCATGAGCTTGGGGTCTCGGAAATCCACCATGTCGCTGCCCGCGGGCAGGTGGGCGGACGTAATCACCGGGTTGGCCGGGTGTTTCTCAAAGGTAAGGCCGTCCTTGCTGGTGGCCAGGCACTGCTCCTGCACCACGATGCCCCGGCTGTTTTTGTGCACGCCGGTATACATCAGGTACATGGTTTCATCCTTCACCAGCACGGTGCCCGAGAAGCAGCCTAGGTTGTCAAAGGGGCTGTCGGGCGCCAGGGCCACCCCCCGCCATGTCCAGTTCATCAAGTCCGGGCTGGTCCAGTGCCCCCAGTGCATGGGGCCCCAGATGGCCTGGTAGGGATAATACTGGCAGAACATATGGTACTGCCCCTGGTAGTAGGAAAAGCCGTTGGGGTCGTTGATCCACCCGATGGGGGCAGCCATGTGCAGATGAGGGCGGAAGAGGGGGTTGACGCTGCCTGTATTCGCCTGGATGAAGGCCTCCGCCTTCTGTGTGCTGTACTCCATGGTACCCTCCCGATTCTGGTAAAACGGGGCGGGATATACCCGCCCCGTTTTGGTTAATGGTTCAGATTAGTTCGCCTGGTTGATGCGGTCGATGGCGCCCTGGTAGATGCCGACAATCTGGTCCACGCCGGCGGCGGCCATTTCACTCTGGTAGGCGTCCCAGGTGGCTTCCACATCGCCGTTTAGCACCCACTGCACCACATAGCGGTCCACGGTGTTGGCCAACACATCATAGATGCGGGCAACAGCGGCCTGCTCGTCGGTGGTCAACATGATTTTGGGCAGGGTGTCATATTTCTCCAGGTCCGCGTCCTTGCCGTTGACACGCTGGCCTTCCAGCAGGGTTTTGGCGTCGTAGGTGTACTCGGCCACGGTGTCATAGTACTCGTTGAGCACGATCATGGAGCCGCGGGTAGTGGTGGTGTTGACGCGCATGGTGCCAAAGGAGGTGTAGGGGGCTACGGGCACGATGTCGCCCTTCTCGTCCAGGTTGAAGCGCAGCACGCCGTCATCGGCCAGGTAGTAGTTGTAGCCCACGGCGCCCCAGTTGCTCTGGATGGACAGGGCGGGGTCGGAAATCATGTATTCCACAAAAGCGGCAACCACTTCGGGGAACTCGCAGTCCACGGTGATGGCGGTGTTGCAGGCGTCCTGCATTTCCGAGAAGTTGAGGGCGGAGCCCACGGTGCCCTTTTCGCCCGTCATCTGGGGGATGGGCACATACTCGCGGCGCACGTCATTGTTGAGGATTTCCATGTCGGTCCACACGCCGAACACGCCGATCTGGGCCACATCCTGGGCCAATTCGCGGTTGCGGTAGTTGGTGCCGGCGTCCACGTCGAAGGCGTCCTTGTTCAGCAGGCCTTCCTTGTACAGGTTGTGGAAGTACATGGCAGTGTCGCCAAAGGCCTTGTCAAGAGCGGTGTAGGTAACCTTGCCGTCAATCAGGCGCATATGGTCGGCATAGCGGTTGCCGCCGCTGTAGGAGTCAGCCTGGCCGAAAGCGCCGGTGAAGCGGTAGAAAGCGTCGTAGGAACCGAAGGTGTCCTCGCTGCCAAAGGAGGTAGCCATGGGGATTTCGTCAGCTTCGCCATTGCCGTTCAAATCACCGGCGTCACGGAAAGCGATCAGGGTCTTGGTGAGGTCTTCCACGGTGGCGGGCATGGGCAGGCCCAGCTTGTCCAGCCATACCTGGTTGATGAGCAGGGGACCGGGGGTCAGCACCAGGCCGTACATTTCCTCAATGTAGGGGAAGCCGTACATATGGCCGTTGGGGGCGGTGGCTTCCATGAGGTACTTGTTGTTATCGTTGAAGATTTTTACCAGGGTGGGGCTGAAGGCCTTGATCAGGTCCTCGGTGGGCATGAAAACATCCTGGTCCAGGTAGGTGATGACGGTGGCGTCGGAACGGCCGTCGCCAAAGTTCCAGAACACGTCGGGCAGATCGCCGCCGCCCGCCAGAATCAGGGCGATTTTCTCGGTAGCGCCATCCAGCGGGATGGCCTGCCAGTCAAAGCGGATGCCGGTCTCTTCTTCCCAGCGCTTGACCATCACCAGATCGCCCACGGGCACAACGCGCTCGGCGTTATTGACGATGAGGACGCTGATTTTGCCGTACTTGGCTTCAAAAGCTTCCGGGTCGGGGATGATGGGCAGGGTGCCGTCCAGGTTGACCAGGCCCAGCTCCACGGCTTCCTTGGTCTTGGGGCTCAGGGGGTACTCGTTGCGGTCGGTGCCGGTAAAGGCGGACGCGCCCATGGGCACGGCCAGCAGGGACATCAGCAGCGCCAATGTCAGCAGAAACGACAGGGATTTTTTCATGGTGTTTCCTCCTTTTTATCATGAATGCCTTCAAGGCATTGCAAACGGTTCAGCCTTTGACAGCGCCGATGGTGACGCCGGCGACAAAGTAGCGCTGCACGAAGGGATAGATCATAATCAGGGGCAGGGCGGACATGGTGATGATGACGTACTTAAGCTGGTCGATGACCTTCTGGCGCTCGGCTAGTTCCGCGCCGGAGGAGCCCGCGCTCAGCTGGTTGGACAGCACCAGGTTGCGCAGCACCACCTGCAGGGGCATCTTGCTGTCGTCCTGCAGGAACATCAGCGCGTTGAAGAAGGTGTTCCACATGGAGGTGGCGTAAAACAGCGCCATGACCGCGATGATGGTGGAGGACAGGGGCAGGGCGATGCGGAAGAAAAAGCCAAAGTCCGAGCTGCCGTCGATGCGGGAAGCCTCCAGCAGTTCCACGGGGATGGAGGACTCGAAGAAGGAGCGGCAGACAATCAGGTTGTACACCGACACCGCCGCCGGCAGCACCAGCGCCCAGGAGGTATTGTAGATGCCCACGGCGCGGATGGTGAGGAACATGGGGATGATGCCGCCGGAGAAGAACATGGTGAAGGTGAACAGGAACATCAGGGTCTTGCGGCCGGGCAAATCGTGCCGGGACAGGGTGTAGGCGGCGGGCACGGTGGCCAGCAGGGACACGATGACGCTCATTACCGTATACTTGACGGTGTTGACATAACCGGTGGTCAGCGAAGGGAACTCCAGCGCTTTGGCGTAGCCCTCCAGGTACAGGTTTTCCGGGTAAAACAGCAGCTTGCCGGTGTTGACAATCTTGGGGTCGGTGAGGGACGCCAGCACCACATAGTACAGGGGGTAAAAGATAATCAGGCAGATGATGATCATCAGGGCATGGTTGAAAATATCAAACACGATATCGCCCTTGGTGCGGGCCTCAAAGGTCTGGCCCATGACAACCGCTTCTTTTTTCTTCATGGCTGCTCCCTCCTTAAAAGATGCTGATGTCAGCGAATTTTCTGCTGAGCAGGTTGGCCAGGAACAGGATGATGAAGTTGACGATGGAGTTGAACAGGCCCACGGCGGTGGCGAAGGAGTACTGGGCGGTCTGCAGACCCACCTTGTAGACATATGTGGAAATAATCTCGCTGACCGTGGTATTGGCGGGGGACTGCATCAGGTACGCCTTTTCGTAGCCGACGGTCATGATGTTGCCGATGGACAGCACCAGCATCAAAATCACGGTGGGCATAATCAGCGGGATATCGATGTACCAGATACGTTTGAGCTTGGATGCCCCGTCAATCATGGCCGCCTCGTAATACTCGGGGCTGATGCCCGTGAGGGCGGCGATGTAGATGATGGCGTTGAAGCCCATCGTCTGATAGATGGTGGAGCCGATGTACATGGGCCGGAAGTACTGGGCCTGGGAGGTAAACAGCTTCACCGCCCCGCCGCCTTCCACAATCAGGCTGTTGACCACGCCGTTGGCGGAGAACAGCACATAGATGACGGACACCAGCACCACGTTGGACAGGAAGTACGGCGCGTAGGAGATGGTCTGCACCGTCTTCTTCATCCGGGAATTGCGGATCTGGTTGAGCAGCAGCGCGAACACGATGGGCACCCAGAAGGAGAAAATCAGCTGATAGAGGCTGAGCAGAATCGTGTTGGTGATGGCGTTGACCGCGATGGAGGTGGAGAAGAACTGCTCGAAGTACTTGAAGATGGGCGTCGCCCAGGGGCTGGCCAGGATGCCCGCGCGGATGCGAAAATCCTTGAAGGCGATAATCAAGCCGTACATGGGATAGTAGGCGAAGGTGAAGAGCCACACCAGCGCGGGCAGCAGCAGCACATACAGCTGCCAGCTTTGCAGCGCGCGGCGCAGGAAGGTGCGCGCCCGGGAGGGAGCTTTGGGGGTGGAGATGGAGCTCACTTGTCATTCCTCCTGTCTTGATGGCCTGGGTCCCGCAGGGTGTCGGGGTGCCGGAGGCAGTAGTCGATGGCCACAGCGGCCGCGCCAAAGAGGATGTCGTCCCCGCCGAAGCGGGACAGATGGATGGCCACCTGCTCGTAGAGATAGGGAATGATGCGCTGTTTGACCACCTGTTTGACTTCGGTAAGCAGCATCTCCCCGCCCTGGGCCATCTGGTTGCAAATCAGGATGGTATTGGGGTTGTAGCAGTTGATAATGTTCACGCAGCCAAGACCGATGTAGTACGCCACATCCTTGACGCACTGGATGGCCAGGCTGTCCCCCCGCCGCGCGGCGTCAAAGATGGCCTTGGGGGTCAGGTTTTCCATTTCATTCAGCAAGCTGTCCGGATGGGCTTTGCGCTTTTCCTCCGCCTGCTGCACAAAGGCCAGGCTGGAGCAGTACATTTCCAGGCATCCCCGGTTGCCGCACACGCAGGTGGGCCCCTGGTGGTCGATGGACACATGGCCGATTTCCGCAGCCGTGCCCTTAGCCCCGGCAAACACGGTGCCGTTGCTGACAACCCCCGCGCCTACGCCCTCCCCCACCAGGAAGTGGACGATGGAGCCGGAGAACTTGCGGTCCTCAATGTCGAACCACCAGTCCGCCATGGCGCCGGCGTTGGCGTCGTGGGAGAACACGATGGGCAGCTTCTCAAAGGCCTTGCCCTTGAACAGGGTGGACAGGTCGATGTCCCGTCTTGCCTGCATGTCCAACTCGGAAATCAGCAGGATGCGCTTCTCCTTCATCAGGTAGGGGCCGGGAACCGCCGCGCCCAGGGCGGCGATTTCCTGGTACTTGTCCAGAAAGCCCAGCACGGCTTTGCGGATGTCCACCATCATTTGCTTGCTGTCGGTGCCTGGGCTCAGCTCGCCCTTCACCTTTTCCAGCAGCTGGCCGGACAGGGAAAACACCCCCACCGCGTAGTTGCGGCGGGACAGTTTGACGCCGATTACCTTGCAGCCACCGTCCACGATGCCAAGGCCGATGGAGCGGCGCCCCTTTCGGCCTGTCAGCAGCCCGGTTTCCTCGATAACGCCGGCGGCAATCAGCTGGGCGGTGATTTTGGAAACCGCCGCCTGGGTCAGCCCGGTGTTGTCCGCCAGCTGGGTGCGCGTCAGACAGCCCGCCCGCTGAAGGAGCTGGAGGATGGCAATCTGGTTCTGCAGGGACATGCCATCGGCGTTGTTGACGGTTATCTCTTTGTTCACCCTGTTTACCTCACTGGTTGATGGGAAGCGGCTTATTTGAAATCGAGTTGATGTTTTAACTGAGTTAATTGATTAACCCGAGTATATCCATATCCAGGGTGAATGTCAAGGGGGAAATGAAAAATATTTTTCTTTGCCGAAGTATTGGGAAAACACCAAGGTATATCACGCTTTTCACCGCCTCCGCCAGGCAATATCCGATGCGCAAAACAGCCCAGCGCGCCGCGCTCAGCTTTGCTTTACGGTACTTTCAGAAAACTGGGATCAAGGTCAGCGTTTCCAGAAAAGGTTGTCGCGGGTATGTGATTCTTCGGTCTGTACATAGATTATACCGTATCGAGCGCCATCTGCCCAGTGTTTTCCGCTATTTTCACTGCCGGTAAAGCAAAGCGCGGGGCTTCCTTGGAAGGAAGCCCCGCGCTGTAAATCTATTCTATGAAGATGAAACTAGGGTTTACACTTCTTGCACGGAGTATATCCCCTGCTAGTTGCCGTTGACACAGCAACCTGCATTGGATTATTCATATTTGAACAAGTAGACACTTTATGATATTTCTTGCCTGATTTGGGAATCCATACCATCTTTTCAGATGTATCTTGCACTGAAGCCGCGAAGTAGGTTATCCCGCTTCCCTTTTCCTTCAGTTCCTGAAAAGCTTCATCCCACTGTGCTTGCTCTTTGGCGTTTAGGCTTTGGTACCATGCCTTAAAGTCCCTGATTTGAGAAGCCATGGACTTTTCGCTATCCAGCGTCAATCGGGTACCTGCTGCATGGGCAGAAAGTACAATACAGAAAAATAGGACTGCGGCAATGATTCTTTTTTTCATAGGAGACCTCTCCTTCATCCCGTTGTCTTCACTATTGGGTACTTCTCCTCAAACCGGCGCAGGATGTCCCGCAAATCCTCATCCAGGCAGGTAAGCGCCTTCTCCCGAATCCAGTCCGGCACGCCGTAGTAGGCCTGGGCGATGGAGCCGGTGATGGCGGCTACGGTGTCGCTGTCGCCACCGATGGAGATGGCGTTGCGCAGAGCGTCCTCAAAGCTGGTAGATTCCAGGAAGGCGGTGATGGCCTCGGGTACGGTGCCCTGGCAGGATTCATCAAAGGCATAGGTATCTCGGATGCTGTCCAGGGTAAAATCCAGCGGGTAGTAATGCTGGTTGATATAGGCGCGGATGTCGGGGATGGAGGTGCCGTTCCTGGCCAGCCAGATGGCCATGGCGGTGGCTTCCGCCCCTTTGAGGCCTTCGGGGTGGTTGTGGGTCATTTCCGTTACCAATTGGGAGAAGCGCTTAACCTCCTCCTCCTTGGTAGCCGCCCAGGCGCAGGGGCTGACCCGCATGGCCGCCCCATTGCCGTAGCTGTTGTAAGGCTTCGGGTCGCTTTGGCGCAGCCACACGCCGAAGTTGCCGCCGTAGCCGGCGCGGGGATATTTCCTGCCCAGCGCCTGCATCCACCTGACAGCCTGCTGCCCCAGGGCATCCTCCCCCTCGCTGTCCAGGATCGCCCCGGCGATGGCCAGGGTCATGATGCTGTCGTCGGTGGCGAAGCAGCCCTCGGCAAACAATTCAAACTCCTTGGAGCGGTGGTTGTCCCACTCAAACCGGGAGCCGACAATATCGCCGATGATGGCGCCAATCATAACGCTTTCACCGCCGCCACCACATCCTGGGTCAATTGATCGGCTTCCTCCTGTGTCCTGGCCCAGCTGAAACAAAAGCGCACGGCGGTATGGGTGTCATTGATTTTTTTAATGGTGGACCAGCCGTACTTGTCCTTTAGGGCATCCAGCGCCTTGTTGTCCAGGATGGGGAACTGCTGGTTGGTGTTGGAGGGGGTCAGGAAGGTAATGCCCGCGGCCTGCAAAGCGTCCCGGAAGGAGGTGGCCAGGCGGTTGGCCTGGGCGGCCAGTTCCAGATACCGGTTGCCCTCCAACAGCGCCTCAAACTGCAGGCCCAGCAGCCAGCCCTTGGCCAGCATGCCGCCCTTCTGCTTGATGATGTAGCGGAAATCCTTCTTCATCTGCTCGTTCACCACCACGATGGCTTCCCCGAACAGCGCCCCCTGCTTGGTGCCGCCGATGGCGAACACATCGCACAGTTTGGGCAGGTCGGTCCAGGTCAGCTCCGTCCCCTCTTCCGCCAGGGCGTAGCCCAGGCGGGCGCCGTCCATGTACAGGGGCAAGCCCAGCTCCCTGCAGGTGTCTGACAGCGCTGTCAGCTGCTGTTTGGAGTAGGTGCCGCCCCGCTCGGTGGTGTTGGAAATGTACACCATGCCCGGCTGCACCCAGTGCTCGAAGGAGGCGTCGTCGTAATGGGCCTGCACCATGGCCCGCACATCCTGGGGGCTGACGCGCCCCTCCTGTTCGGGCAGCACCAGCACCTTGTGGCCGGTAGCCTCGATGGCGCCGGCCTCGTGCTCGCTGATATGGCCGGTGGTGGCGCTGATGACCCCCTGATGGGGGCGCAGGATAGCGGAAATCACCGTTAAATTGGCCTGGGTGCCGCCGGACACAAAGTGGACATCCGCTTCAGGGCAGCCAATCAGCTGCCGAATCCTGTCCGCCGCCCGGGCGCAGTGGGCATCCTCGCCATAGCCCAGGCTCTGGCGCATATTATGCTGGGCCAGCAGCGCCAGCACGCTTTCGTGGGCACCTTCCAAATAGTCGCTGCGAAAATCAATCATCCTGCTTATCTTCCTTTTCTTCCGCTGTTTCTTCCAGGGCTTCCTCGTCCATGCTGTCCTCGGCGTCCATCAAATCTTCCTTGGTCAGCAGCATCAGCTCGTCCCTTGTTACCTTGTCCTGCTTGGCCAGGCGGTTGGCCTGGCGGCTGATGGCCTGCTCGAACAGGTTGCGTACCCCGCGGGCGTTGCCAAAGCCGATGGCGTTCTCGCTTTCCTCCCGCAGGATTTCCTCCAGCGTTTTTCTGGCGTCCTCCGCCAGGGTATACCCCGCCTTATTGGCTCGCAGGTCAAAAATGCCCATCATTTCCTCAATGGTATAGTCGGGGAAATACATGAAGCGGTTGAAGCGGGATTCCAGCCCGGGGTTGGAGTGGACAAAATCATTCATCAAATCCACATAGCCCGCCACAATGACCACCAGGTCGTCCCGGTGGTCCTCCATGGCCTTCAGCAGGGTTTCCACCGCTTCCTGGCCGTAATCCTGGGGGCCTCTTGTGGTGAGCGCGTAGGCCTCGTCGATAAACAGCACGCCGCCCAGGGCTTTCTGGATGACCTCCTGGGTTTTGATGGCCGTCTGCCCCACATACCCCGCCACCAGGCCGCTGCGGTCCACCTCCACCAGATGGCCTTTGCTTAAAATGCCCAGGCTATGGTAGATACGGCTCATAAGCCTGGCGATCATGGTTTTGCCCGTGCCGGGGTTGCCCGAAAACACCATATGCAGGCTGAGATCCTCGGTGGGCAGATCATTCTCCCGGCGCAGTTGATAGATGGTGACCAGGTTGATCAGGCTCTGCACCTCATCCTTAATTAAATCCAGGCCGATATAGGAGGCCAGCTCCTTCTTCAAATCCTCAATATTTTCCGGCGGCTTTTCCTCCGCCTTCTTTTGTGTTGTTTCCTGCTGCGGCGCTTCCTTCTTTTCCTCCGGCTTGGCGGTGGAGAACACATCGGGCACCGCGGGGTAGCCGGGGGGCGGGGTATTTTCCTCAACCGAAACCAGGTCGTTTGTGCGGCCCCACAAATCCTCCCCCACATTGCGCAGGTTGGTCTGGGTCATCTGGCGGATGATGTCATTCTGCAGGCGGATAATTTCCTCCCGCCGGGAATCGTCTTTGCGGCTCATAAGCGCCTCCTGCTATCGATAGTGGGTTTATTATACCGAGTTTGCGGCGAATTGTATACAGCAGGGGGAGAAATGAAGGGTTGCGGAGGTAGAGCAAGCCCCGGGCTGGCTGTGCCAATCCGGGGCTGCGTTTTTTGAGACTATGTTGGGGTTGCCGCGCGGCTGGCGGCAAGGCCGCGGCCGCGCTGGGTTCTGTTCGCTGCGGCGGGGCCTCCGACAGGGGTTTCACCCCTGCACCCAGTACGCCGCGGCGGGATGGGTTAGCGGGAAAGTTCCGCCTGGGCCTTCTGTTTCTTCCAGGAGTGCATCACCAATGCTACCGCGATGACGCCGTAGGAGATGAACACGCGGAAGAACTCGCCAATGGCGGGGTCGCCGAACAGGTTTCTGCCCGCGTCCTGGGCCACAACAAACAACAGATGGAACAGCACGCAGCCCACGATGGCCTGGCCGTTGGTGGCCTTGTTCAGCGACGCGCCGCCCACCAGGATGGCCGCGCCGGCGTACAGGCCCACCATTTCATGGGCGGAATAGGTTTGCAGCGTGCCCAGATTCTGGATGAAGATAATCTGCCCCCAGCCTGCCAGCACAGTGGAAATCATAATAGCGATGACGCGCACCCGGTTCACATTGATGCCCGAGGCGTTGGCCACCGTACGGCTCTGCCCCACGGCGCGGAACTTCTGCCCCAGGCGGGTTTTCATAATCGCCACGTTAAACAGGCACAGCACCGCCACCACCAGGAAGGTGACCACCGGTACATTGGCCATGGAGAACGCCTTTTGCACCGCGGGAATCTGGTACAAAAGCACCGAGCCCACTGCCACCGCGCCCAAGAGGATGAAGCGGTTGCGGCTCATCTTCTTCGCGGCAAACAGCAGCACCGCGCCAAGGAGCACGATGGCGCTGACGCCGTAGAGCGCCGTGCCAAAGGGCACCCGCCACAGGCCGTCAAGGGCGGTATGCAGGCCTACCTGGCCTGTCAGGTTCAGGGTATTGGCGACGCCTGTGGCGCCTACAATGGTTACCTTCTCGCTCAGGGGAATCAGCTTGCCGAAGATGAACAGGAACAGCAATTGGTACGCGCCGTTGGCGAAGTACCCAAGGATCAGCGAGCCGATGGTTTCCTGCCCCTTCATTTTGTTCAGCAGTGAGCCAATCAGGAAGCCGAACACCGCGCCCAGGGGCAAGGTGATGCCCGCCGCTACCAGCAGGCCAAGGATGCCCTTGATTTCCCAGTTGATGGCAAGCAGCAGACCAATCTGCGCCGCCATGGCGCCGATGGTGATGGCGAAGTTGATGCCCATGCCGGCGATGATGGGGATAATCAGCGCCAGCACCACGAACAGGTTGCGCGACAGCCTGCCCATGACCTGCTGAAGAATATCCGTCATGGGGCGGCCGGAGTAGATCACCAGGATGACGCTGAGAATCAGGAACACATAGGTAACGATGTATTCGCGTACATTGCCCCTGACGGCGGCGATGGTCTTGTCCCTTTTGTTCACATCAGTCACGGCCGTCACCCCCCGTCTGGGTCAGGGCATAGAGGATGATGCCGTTGGAAATCAGGATACGCATGACTTCGGAAAGTCCTCCTTCAGAGATCAGGGCATTGGCTACCTGGATGCCCAGCGCCAGCACGCCCTGGAACAGGAAGGTGCCGATGATGACATGGGACACCTTGGCCCTGGTGGTGGAGGCGCCGCCAATCAGGATGGCGCTGGCCGCCACAAAGCCCATCTGTTTGGGGCCGTTGTACAGCTGCATAAACCCAAAGGACTGGGAATACACAATGATGCCCACCGCCGCGATGATGGTGGAGATGGTGGTGCCGGTAATGCGCATTTGATTGACATTGATGCCCGCTGCCTCGGCAAAGCGGGGGTTGGCGCCGGCGGCGATCATGGCTGTGCCCGTACGGGAGCGGCTGAACAGCCACATCAGCAGGCAGCACAGCAGGAAGAACAGCAGCAGCCCCGTGGGCACATGCACCCCCAGCAGGTTGAAGGACAGGGTATTGTCCAGTATCTGCCCGAAGGAGTTTTTCATGTTGTGCATGGTGCGCAGGCCGCGGCCCAGCGCCCAGGTAAGGCGGGGGTTGTTAAAGGGCAGCAGCATCCAGGCGATGCAGAACAGCGACACATAGCTGAAGCCCACATAGGTGGAGATGGTCATTTCGCTGCCCTTTAAGCGGTTGAGCAGTTTGCCGTAGAGCAGACCCACCGGCAGCGCCAGCAGGATGCCCACCACCACGGAGAAGGCAAAGGCCAGCCAGCCCGTCATGTTGAACTGCAGCGCCAGCAGGGTGGACAGAAGGCCGGAAATGATGCCCACCGTCATGCCCATGTTCAGGCTGATGCCCGACTGGATGCCCGGCAGCATGGCCAGGGCCAGCACGCCGTACATGCCCGTGCGCCAGAGCACGGTGGAAATCATGCCGGAGATGGAGATATTGTACAGGCCGCACATTAGCAGCAGCAGGATGAAGAACAGGCTGATAATCAGCCGGGGCAGGCCCAGCTTCTTTTTCAGCGGCCCGTAGAAGAAGATGGTCAGCGCCATCACCAGGGCGCCCACGGCCAGCAGCACCAGGTTCTGGGCGCTGCGCGCCAGGCGCATGGATGTTTGCTGGCCTTTCTCCAGGATGCTCAGGGCATTCACCGTCTGGTAGCGGTCGTACTGCGCCTCAAAGCTTCTGTCCGCCCCGGTGGTTACTTCCATCACCTTGGGCTGGATTTTTTCCTTCATGTCGTCCCGCAGCTCGGGGACGGCTTTCTGCATCACCAGGTACAGATTGTCGTACACCGGCTCGGTCTGCTCCTTCAGCGCGGCCAACTGGGCGCTGGGCACAAAGCCGGAGTAGTCCACTTCCACGCTCTGGGTCAGCATGGATTCTTCGCTCACGCCCTCCCCCTCGGCGGACAGGGCGGCGGTTTCCTCCGCCCCTTCCTCTATTTCGGGCTGGGCTTTCTGGGCGGCCAGCCAGGCATCGGCGTAGACGGCCTTTTCCTGGGTTTCCAAATCATAGTAGGCGCCCAGGGTATTTTCCATGTTCAGGATGGCGGCGTCCAGCTCGTCCAAATCCAGGTTCTGGAAAGCCTTATACCGCTCATCCGCCTCCGCCCGGGCCAGGGCTTCCTGCTCGGCGGCGTAGGTGTTGGTCTGGTTGCGGCTGTAGTTGTTTGTTTTGGCGAATGCCCGGGCAACCTTCTTGGCTTCCGCCCCGGCTTCGTCCACCAGCGCGCCCGACGCGGTGCGCAGCACAGTATAGTTGCGCATGCGCTGCATGCTGTCGCTGGTTTCCTGTTTGTCCCGGGCGCTGAAGCCCATGGCGCTGGCCACCGCCAGGCCGATGGTGACAAGAAGCATCAGGATGGCAAGCGCCCACTGAATCTTGCTTCGTTTCATGGCAGCTGTTCTCCTTCCGCCGCGGCCTGTCCTGCCGCTTGGTGATTGTCCGGCTTGATGCCGCTCATAGCCAGGCCGAAGTCGGCGTCCGGCGCGTCCGGGGGCAGGATGGCGACCACCTTGCCCTCGGCCACGATGGCGATGCGGTCGCACACCGAGCGCAGCTCCATCAGTTCCGAGGACACCATGACCACCGTCAGCCCCTGCTGGCGGTTTAAATCCACCAGGGTGTCCAGAACCAGTTTCTTGGCGCCGATGTCGATGCCCCGGGTGGGCTCGGACACAAAGAGGAAGCGGGGATTGAGGGCCAGGGCTTTAGCCACGCACACTTTCTGCTGGTTGCCCCCCGACAGGGTGCCCGCAGGCTGGGCGGCGGAGCGGCAGCGGATGTCCAGTTCCTTGATCATCTTGTCGGCGTGTTGGCGAATCTGCCTGCCGGACTTGATTTTCAGCGGTCCCGGGCCCATCAGGTACTCGCCCTTGATCTGCATGGCGTTGAAGGTGATGTTGTCCTCGATGGATTCCTCCAGCAATAGACCCACGCCGCGCCGGTCCTCGCTGACCATGCTCATCCCCTTTTTCAGGGAAGCGGCCGAGTCGTTGAGGGTGAGGGGCTCGTCAAACAAGGTGACTTCCCCCTGGGCGGGGTACAGACCCATCACGCCGTTGGGCAGGCCCACCTTGCCCTGGCCGGCCAGGCCGCCGATGCCGATGATTTCGCCCTCCATCACGTCCAGATCGATGCCGCGGACATTTTCCCCCGGCATGGCGACGTGCAGGTTGCGCACCTTCAGCGCGGTCTTGCCGCTCAGGGGCTGGCTGCGCGCGGCGCTTTCGTTCATCCCCTCGTTGCCCCGGCCGATCATCATGGTGGCCATTTCCACCAGGGAAGTTTCCTTGATAGGCTTGGTGCCCACTAGCTTGCCGTCCCGCAGCACGGTGACCGTGTCGCAGGCCTGCATGACCTCGTTTAAGCGGTGGGTGATAAAAATGATGGCGATGCCCCGGGAGGCGATGCTCTTCATGACGCTGATCAACTGGTCGGCTTCGCTCTCGGTGAGCACGGCGGTAGGCTCGTCAAACACCAGGAGCTTGACGCCCTGCTTGTCGATTTCCCGGGCGATTTCCACGAACTGCATATAGCCTACCGGCAAAGTCTTCACCAGGGTGCTTTCCGGCAAGGAAACCCCCACGCTGTCCAGGGCCGCGCGGGCATCCGCCGCCATGGCGGCATGATCCAGGGATTCCAGTTCCTGCCCTAAAATACGGCTGACCAGGTTGGGTTTGGACACTTCTCTGTTTAACTTGATGTTTTCCGTAATGGTGAACCCGGGAATCAGCATAAACTCCTGGTGCACCATGCCGACGCCCTGCTTCATGGCGTCCATGGGGGAGTGGATGTTGGCGGGCTGCCCGTCCACCAGCACCTCGCCTTTGAAACCGCCGGTGGCATGAATTACCGGCATGCCAAAGAGAATGTTCATCAGGGTACTTTTCCCCGCGCCGTTTTCACCCAGCAGCGCGTGGATTTCGCCGGGACGCACCTTCAGGCTTACGTCCCTGAGCACGGCATTGCCGCCGTACTCTTTGGAAATGCCGTTCATTTCCAGGATGTACTCATGTGGCAAAAGTAGCTCTCCCTTCATTAACTATCCGGCCTTGGAGAAAGGCCGGCATAAATGATGTACAAGAGGCCCGCCGGCGGGACAGCTGGCAGGCCCCTTGTACTAGTCTGTTAGCTTGTGTGCTTTACTTAACGTATTCGTTGAAGTCCACGTTGTCAAAGAGAACCATGAAGTAGTTCTCGACCACGTTGCCGTTGTCGTCTTCATAGGGGGTCAGCTGCGCCTGGGCGCCGGCAGCGTCGCTCAGATACTGCTGGAGCTTGGCCTGGTCGAGCTTCTCGCCGCCGTTTTCGATGTAATCCTTGGCGTATTCAAAGCCGCCCAGAATCATGGACATGTTGACGGGAGCTGCCCAGGTGGAGACACGGTCAACCGCGTTGTACTTGCCCAGTTCGACCGCCATCTTTTCCAGATAGGCGTTGATGTCGCCCCAGTCTTCCTCGTTGACAGCCAGGCCCAGGGAGGCCGGGAAGCCATGGAAGGGGCTCGGGCAGCAGGGCAGGGGATACAGGGCGTTTTCTTCCTTCAGCACGGCGGTCTGCAGAGCTTCCTGCATGCCGCAGTTGGTGGTGAAGAACGCGACCTTCTTGCCGGCGTATTCGGCCATGACCTTCGGAACGTCTTCCAGGATGAAAGCCTGGGAAACGGTGGGGCCGCCTTCAGCGGTGGGGTCGGGCGCGTCGCGCGGCACGAACTCGATGCCGGCATCTTCGCACGCGGCCTTCATGATGTTGAAGCGGGCAACGATGGTCTCATACCCCATGTGGCGGGCGAAGGAATAGTGCACCAGAACTTCGGCGCCCCACTCCTGAGCGGTTTCCACAATCTGGGCGCCGCCGTTGATTTCGTCCACACCCATGACAACGTCGGCAGCGCCGCCGATGTCGGCCGGGTCTTCCGCGGGCACGCCTGCCAGCAGCAGGATGTCAGGGCGGTCCTGGCGAATCTGGGTAAAAGCGGCAGTGGCGCCCATGACGGCCTGGCACATGATGATGGCCTTGACCTCGGGGTCGGCGGCGAACTGCATCAGCTTGCCGATGGTGGTTTCCACTTCGGAAGAGAAGGCATCCGGATAGGTATCGGTGATAACCATATCAGGATACTGCGCCTTGAGGTTTTCCGCGGCGCGGTATTCTTCTTCACCCTGCGAGGTGGTGCCGGTGAGGATGGCGATCTTGTACTTGGGGGCTTCCGCCATGGCGGGGGCTGCCAGTGAAAGAATCAGCATGGCGACCAGGATGAGGGATAAAAGCTTCTTCATATCCTTGGGGTACCTCCTGTTTTTTTTGATAATATAGCAGATAGATTTGAATGTGTCAATTATAATTCCTGCATAACCGCCGTATTTATACGGTATAATGCATAAGAAGGTGAATTATGCAGCATAAAAACATTGCAGATTATGCAGCCCATGAGCCCCGCGGCACCCCGTTTTCATTGACAAGGCCTTGCGTTCCCTGTACTATTGGCATAAATAACCGCAACAGGAGAACACCATGAAGTACCGCAGCGTGTTTGACATCGTCGGCCCGGTGATGGTGGGGCCCTCCAGCTCCCACACCGCCGGCGCCGTGCGCATCGGGCAGCTGGCCCGGCGGCTCTTTGGCGAAAAGCCCGCCAAGGCCGTCATCCGCCTCTACGGCTCCTACGCCCAGACCTTCAAAGGCCACGCCACCGATGTGGCGGCGGTGGCCGGCATCCTGGACGTGGCCGCCGACGACCCCCGCATCCCCCAGGCCATGGACCTGGCCGGGGAGCAGGAGGTGGACATCACCGTGCTGGCCGAGGAGGCTGTGCCCGAGCACCCCAACACCATGACCATTGAGTTGTCCGCCGGGCAGCACCAGATCAGCGTGACGGGCATCTCCATCGGCGGCGGCCTGGTGCAATTGACCCGGGTGGATGGGTTTTCCCTGCGCCTCTCGGGGGAATCCCCGGCGCTGCTTATCTTCCACCGGGATGTGTTCGGCACCATCGCCGCCGTCACCAGCCAGCTGGCCAGAGCCCATGTGAACATCAGCCATATGGAGGTATCCCGCATGGAACGGGGCAAGGTCGCCCTGATGGTGATAGAGACCGACCAGCGGGTGGAGGAAGGCGTGCTGTCGCTGATCCGGCAGCTGGACCATGTGCGCAAGATTGTCACCCTGGATGTATAGGAGGGAGCATGTTTAAAAACATCAAGGACCTGGTCGCCCAGGCGGAAGGGCAAGGCCTGCGCATCAGCGACATCATGCTGCAAAGCGAGCAGGAGGAAACGGGGCGCTCCCGGCAAAGCATCCTGGACACCATGCTGGACAACTACCGGGTGATGAAGGCCGCCGCCCACCGGGGAATCGGGGGGGTCACCTCCCACTCGGGGATGACAGGGGGCGACGCCAAGCGGCTGCGCCAGTACCTGGAGGGCGGGACATATTTAACCGACCCCACCTTTTTAAAGGCCATTTCCTACGCCGTCGCCACCAATGAGGTAAATGCCGCCATGGGCATCATATGCTCCGCTCCCACCGCCGGCTCCTGCGGGACGCTGCCGGGGGTGATGCTGGCCCTGCAGGAAAAGCTGGGCAAAACCGACGAGGACATGGCGCATGCCCTGTTTACCGCCGGGGCTATCGGCTATGTGATTGCCAACAACGCTTTTATTTCCGGCGCCGCAGGAGGCTGTCAGGCGGAGGTGGGGGTAGCCAGCGCCATGGCCGCTGCCGCCGCGGTGGAACTGGCGGGGGGCACCCCCAGCCAGGCTGCCCATGCCATGGCGATGGCGCTCAAAAACATGCTGGGGCTGGCATGCGACCCCCTGGCGGGGCTGGTGGAAGTGCCCTGCATCAAGCGCAACGCCGCCGGGGCGGCGGGGGCGCTGGCCGCGGCGGAAATGGCGCTGGCAGGCGTACAGAGCCGGGTGCCCTGGGACGAGGTTATTCTGGCCATGTACCAGATTGGCCTGGCCATGCCCCACACGGTAAAGGAAACCGCCCTTGGGGGACTGGCCAACTCGGAAACAGGCAAGGCCTGGAAAAAGAAGCTGTGGCAGAAAGCCGGGGACGAGCAGGCATGAAGGAAAAACAGCAGCTTCTGGATTATATCGACAGCAACGCCGATTTTTTCCGCGGTATCAGCGACCAAATCTGGGACCATCCCGAGGTGCGCTTTGATACCCCCCATTCCGCCAAATTGCTGGCGGACACCCTGCGGGAGCAGGGCTTTGATGTAGAGGAAGGCGTATGCGGCCTGCCCCATGCCTTCCGGGCAACCTACGGCGCGGGCAGCCCCGCGGTGGGCTTTCTGGCCGAGTATGACGCCCTGCCCGGCATGAGCCAGCAGGCCGGGGTGCCCGAGCGCTTGCCCCTTTTGGAAGGCGCGCCCGGCCACGCCTGCGGCCACAACGCGATCGGCGCCGGCAACCTGGTTGGGGCGCTGGCTGTGCGGGATTTTATGCAGCGCAATCACCTGCCCGGCCGCCTGGTGGTGTTCGGCTGCCCGGCGGAGGAAAGCGGCTTTGGCAAGGCTGTCATGGCGCGCCAGGGGGCATTTGACGGGCTGGACGCGCTGCTGACCTGGCACCCCATGGAGGATACCACGCTGTGGGGCGGCTCGTGCCTGAGCATCGCCCTCATATACTACACCTTCCAGGGGGTGGCGTCCCACGCCGCCGCTGCGCCGGAAAAGGGCCGCAGCGCCCTGGACGCGGCGGAATTGATGAACCTGGGCGTGCAGTTTTTGCGGGAGCATATCCCCTCCACCGCCAGGATTCACTACGCTTTTCTGGATGTGGGAGGCGCCGCCGACTATGTGGTAAACCGCGCCCTGGGCACCGCCATGTATGAGAATTTGAAGCGGGTAACCCCCCTCCCCTATACAAAGGAAGATTACGACCAGGCCCGCCCGTTTTTTGACAGGGAGGACGGGGATGCCAAAGCGGCGCTGCTGGCGCGGCTTAGGCGGGTGTATCCCCATTTTTCCAAGGAAGAGCTGGACAGCCTGGCCGCCAGCCCCCTCAACCACGCCCTGGCGCCCCTTGCCTTCCCTGCGGAGGCCATGATGCTGTCCACCGATGTGGGGGACGCCAGCTGGTTCGCCCCCACCGCCCAGGTAACGGTGGCCTACGGCCCCAACGGCTCGGCGCCCCACTCCTGGCAGTGGGTGGCCATGGGCAAGTCCGGCGCGGCCCACAAGGCGATGCTGACCGCCGCCAAAACCATCGCCATGACCGCCTATGACGTGCTGACGGATGGGGAATTGAGGGAGAAAGCCCGGAAAGAACACAAGGAGAATATGCGGGGGCGGGTGTATTAAAGGCGTATGCCTGATTGAGGATTCCAAAGGGACGCAATGAGCCGCCGCCAGTGGCAGATGAAGGCGAATGGAAGTCCAATGAAGCAGGGAGTGCCCAACCGAGCCTTGGTGAGACTGGGACGACCATGCTGAATTGCGGAAGGCATGCCCCCTTGGTGGGGTGTGCCCCGCCATCGAAAGCCTGCTTTCGATGGAAAGGAGCCGTCCCGCAGTGGATGCTCCCGATAGGTGAAACCTATCGGGTAGGGAACGAAGGGCACGGCGACGCAGCAGCGAAGCGTATTTTGCGGCTCTCTCTGCAAGCTGTTTCGCATACACAACATCCGTCCCCATTCTTTGCAATGCTTCCCCTTTATGGTAAAATACCCCCGTTCTCAGATTCCCCAGTTGATTAGGAGCTTATGAAACGCAAAGATTTTTACATGATGGGCCTGTTCCTGCTGATCGCGGGCGCCCTGCTGTTCTTTTTCAAGCCCGGCCGCAACGCGCCGCCTGTGAAAGATTCCGCCAGTTACCTGCGGGTGCAGGTGGGCAACGAGACCAACCAGGTGATTCCCCTGAATGAAAGCCGCCAGGTAACCGTGCGGCAGGAGGACGGCAAGGTGAACGTCATCCAGATTGATGAAAACGCCGCCCACATGTTCTCCTCCACCTGCAAAAACCAGGAATGCGTGCATCAGGGCACGGTAACCCTGGACAACCGGGACAGCCGGGCGCTGTACAACATGATTATCTGCCTGCCCAACAAGGTGCTGCTGGAGCTGCTGACCACTGAGGAAGCAGTGACCCAGGGCTACCTGCCCGCACCGGGGAACACGCCATGAAAAGAACAAGCGATCTGGCGCTGGGCGCCATGTTCCTGGCGGTGATGATGGTGTTGGGCTACATTGAAAGCATGATCCCCCTGGGCTCCATCCCCGGCATCAAGCTGGGCCTTGCCAACAGCGTGCTGCTGCTGAGCCTGTACTGGCTGGGCATCCCCTTTTCCTTCGCGCTGATGCTGGCCAAGGTGCTGCTGTCCGGCCTGTTGTTTGGCAACCCCAACGCCATGCTGTACGCTCTCTCCGGCGGAATATTGAGCATGCTGGCCATGATGCTGATGATTTACGGCGTCAAGGGCATGAGCCCCGTGGGCGCCGGCGTGGCCGGGGCGGTGATGCACAATGTGGGCCAGGTGGGGGTCGCCGCGCTGCAGCTGCAAACCTCCGGCCTCTTGTACTACATGGCCATCCTGATGGTGGTGGGCGTGGGCACCGGCTTTTTGACCGGCACCGTCGCCCTACAGCTGATGCGCTATTTGCCCAAGGAACGCCGGGAGCGGTTTTTCGCCAAAGGAAGCGCGGAGAAGGATAGCGCGAACGAAGAAAAGGTTTGATAAGGTTCTAATCTTTCGGCCAGTCGCCGCGCCGCGCAAAACACGTCCCTACAGAATCCATTGAAATTAAAAGGATGCCCATACCAAGAAACAAACCGCTATGCGCAGCAATGTATTGCGCAGAGCGGTTTTATTTTGTCAGGCTGTTCAGTTTCCAAGCCTCAAGAATCGTACACTAGCATGAGGGGAAACCCGGGGAAAACGTTCCTGTCAGCCCTTTACCGAGCCAGCGGTCAAGCCCTCCACCAGGTACTTTTGCAAAAGGATAAACACAATCACCACCGGCAGGCTGACCACAACGGATGTCGCCATCATCCCGCCCCAGTCGTGCTTGAAATCCCCCGCGAACATGATGGGCATACCGGCAGGCAGGGTTTTCATGCTGAGCTTGTTGACAAGGGACATGGGGAAGAGCAGGTTGTTCCAGGCGTCCAGAAAGGCAAAGCAGGCCACCGCCACAATGCCGGGCTTGATGACAGGCAAAATCAGCTTTGTCAGCACTTGCAGCGGGTTGCAGCCGTCAATCTTGCCCGCTTCGTCCACTTCCCGGGGCACGGTGTCGATATACCCCTTGAGCATCCAGATATTGAAGGGCATGGTGAAGGCGGTAAACGCGAATACCAGCCCCTGATAGGTATTCAGCAGCCCGATTTTCAGATACAGCATATACAATGGAATAATCAGAACCACCAGCGGGAACATCTGTGTTACCAGCACCCCAAGCAAAATGCCCTCCCGGAAACGGAAATAGAAGCGGGACAGCACGTAGCTCGCCGGAATGGAGAACAGGATAGCCAAGAAAACGGTGGATACACTGGTGAGCACGCTGTTGGTGAAGAATTGGACAATGGGGGTATTGCTGGTATCCACAAGGTTCAAAATTTGCCGGTAATGCTCCAGCGTTACCTCCCTGGGCCATATATCCGTCGGTTTTTTGATTACATCCAGGTCTGTTTTCAGGCTGGTTGACAGCATCCAGTAAATGGGGAAAAGCGACCACAACACCATGATAACGGTTAAAACAATCAGGAGGGTCTTTCCCAATGGGCTGAGTTTTCTGCGCATCATAGAAGCATCCCTCCTAAAAGTCCGACTTGAGCTTTTTTACATACACAATGGACAGCAGCAGCAGTATCAGCACCCAGAAGATGCCTACAGCGCTGGCGTACCCCATGTCAAAGCGCTCAAAAGCCAGGCGGTATATATACAAAACACTGGTCAGGGTGGCGTATACCGGGCCGCCGTTGGTCATGGTATAGATGATGGGGAAATTATTGAAGTTGCGGATAATCTGCAAAAGTGAAGTAATCACCAGGATGCCGTTAAGTTGGGGAAGTGTAATATGCCAGAATTCCTGCCTGCGGGACGCGCCTTCGGCATAGGCCGCTTCCTTCATGTCTTGGGGGATGGATTTGAGACCCGCTGTAATCATCAGCATATAAAACGGCACCTGCGTCCATACATGGGCGGTTATTACTGCCGGCATGGCGAGCTTGACATCCACCAGCCACGCTTTGTTGCTGTCTATCACCCCCATCAAGGTTAGCAATCGATTGATGATGCCGATGTCATAATCGAACATATACATGAACAGATAACCGGTAACCACCCCGGGGATTACCCAAGGCATCATGATCACACCACGGACACCGCTCGCCTTGGTGGGCAGCTGGTCAATCAGCAAGGCAAACACCATGCCGATGAGCAGGCCGATGAGCACCGTGAAAAAGGTGAACACAATGGTGTTGAGGATGCTTGTCCACAGGATCTCATCATTGAGCAGCTTGGTGATGTTGTACAGAGGGTCAAACCGGGTATCGTTGGGCCGTGTCAGGCGATAGCGGAACAGCGACAGGTACAGGGCATGCAGCAGCGGATACAGCATAATGATGCCCATGCATATCAGCGCCGGTGACAGCAAGCCGGAAATAAATGCCTTCCGTTTTCTTTCCCTTACACGGCGGGAGTGAGTCATCACTTCCTTGGCCATGGCTCTCCTTCCAAAATGTCCGGCGCCCGGAGGCCGGGCGCCGGGCCAATCAAGTACCGTTCAGTATTCTTTACTCGTAGAGTTCCGTCAGCTGTTTTTGCACATTGGCCACAATGCCGTCTATCGGGTGATCCGTTGTATAAGCTTCCTGAAGCCCCGTCTGGATGATTGTGCAGGCTTCGGCGTAGTCGGGCCCTGTGGGCAGGGAGACAAAGGTAGGCTGGCAAACTTCCGCGTACTGCACAAGGAAGGGGTTCTCGGAGAACTCGGGGATTACTTTCATCATCTCAGAGGAGGATGTCGGCCACCCAACCACGAGTTGGTATGTGCGGTTGGCCTTCTCGCTGCGCACCATAAAGTCCACAAACAAACCGGCTGCTTCCTTGTTCTCGCTCCCCTCAAAGATTGCCAGGGAATGGTACTGGGCCGCGGAATAGCTGACGCCGTTCTTGCCGGCGGGAAGCTTGGTCATCCCCCAGTTTTCGTAAACCTGCTCCCGAGTCAGTTCAGGGTTCAGGGACAGGATGGTCGCTGCGTTGGAGGGGCTGTCATAACCGAACAGGCTTTTGTTGCTGGCCTGGTATGGTCTGAACTGACCATAACGCAGCCCGGGCAGAACGTAGCCTTCCTTGACCAAATCCCGCACCCACTGGAAGTAATTGCGGATTCCCTCAGTGTCAAAGTTGATTTCCTGGCCGTTAATCGGGGAAACGCCATCGTTGAACGCCATCATAAAACCATAGGCATGATAAAAGCCAATGGTGCGCACGGTGGTGTCAAGCCCCAGAATTGCCACGTCTTCGCCCAGCTTTTCTTTGGCCAGCTTCATCATTTCCATCATTTCGTCAATGGTCTCCGGCGGCTGTTCTGGATCAAGCCCCAGTTCCGCCATCAGCACTTTGTTGTACCAGAAACCGGACGCGCTGTCGCACCAGGGAGCAGCGTAGTTAATCCCATTGTACATGCCCGCGTTGTTCAGTTTCAGCTCGCCCACATCCTCCTTGAAACCTTCCGGCACACAGTCCAGAATAGGAGCAAGGAACCCGGAGGCGGCCAACACAGGGATGTTGTCTGAGTGAACCTGGGCAACGTCCGGCGGGTTTCCGCCGGCGGACATGATGGTCAATTCCTTTACATTGTCGGAAACAGGTACCGCAAGCACTTCGATTTTGATCCAGGGATACTCTGCTTCAAAAGCAGCGATGGTTTCCTGCATGGGGGCCGCTGTTCCCTCCTCCTGGGATACCCAGTTCAGGAACTGGAGCGTGACAGGCTCCTTCTCCCCCAAAGCGGCAGGCACAAAAAGCGACAGCATCATGGTACAGATCATCAGCATGGAAAGGATACGTTTTTTCATGGTGATACTCCTTCATATTTTCTTTTCCTAAGGCGCCATCAGATACATCTTTGCGGTCCGGCAAATGCTATGGTTCCTCTTGTGTTGATACCATTATATCCAATCTGCCGAGGATGTCAATGAAAAGGTTTAATTAATTATTCCCCAAGAAACTCCGCGGTTTCTCCAACAACAAGCCCGGCACCTGAAAAAATGCCGGGCTTGTTTTTATTACTTCCGCCAATCTGTGAAAGGCTAGTAACCTATGTTTACTCCTTCTCCGCCAGCAGCGCCACAATCTGGTTGCTGCGCTTGAGGAACTCCTTCAGGGAGTCGGCTTCCAGAGGCTGGGCGGAGAGGCGGGCCAGGTCGTAGACCTGCTGGCACAGCAGCTTGCTTCTGTCCCCTTCCTCCATGGCGGCCAGGGCGCGGATAACGGGGTTCTGCCGGTTGAGCACCAGGGTGTGCTTGTCGGGCATGGCCATGCTTTGGCCGTAGAGGGCGCTCATGTCCTTGAAGCGGCGCATCTGCTCGTCCTCGGTGAGCATGGCGGCCAGGTCCTTATCGGCCAGGGCTTCCAGCTTCACTTCCAGCTCCTGGCTGCCAAGGGCGTCCCGGAAGAGTTTCTGCAGGTCTTCCTGCTGTAAGTCCTTGCCTTCTTCGCTGTCTTCCTTCAGGCCCGTCACATCGGCGTCCACCCGCATGAACTGCACGGCCTTGTCGCCGCTGTCGCCGGAATACTCCATGAAGGACATGAAGTTGATATCAATCAGGGTGTCCATCACCGCCACGTCGATGCCCCGGCTGGTGAACAGGGCCACCCCTGCCGCCTGGCGGGCGGGGTCGCTGGTGTAGTAGACCTTCTTTTCCGCCTTGCCCTCGTTACGGGCCTTGTACTCGTCAAAGGTGTAGTATTCCCCTTCTGTGGTTTTCAGCAGCAGGGCGTCCTTGACGGCGTCGTAGAACTTGCGGTCCCGCACGCAGCCGTACTTGATGAAGGGATGGATATCGTCCCAGTAGCCCTGGTAGGTTTCCCGCTCGGTTTTGAACAGACCCAGCAGCTTGTCCGCCACCTTCTTGGCGATATGGCCGCTGATTTTGCGCACCTGGCCGTCATTCTGCAGGAAGGAACGGCTGACGTTGAGGGGCAAATCGGGGCAGTCGATGACGCCCTTTAACACCATAAGGAACTCGGGGATGATTTCCTTGATGTTGTCCGCCACGAACACCTGGCGGTTGAACAGCTTGATTTCCCCTTCCTGGCCGGCAAAGTCCCGCTTGAGGCGGGGGAAGTACAGGATACCCTTGAGGTTGAAGGGATAATCCACATTCAGATGAATCCAGAACAGGGGATCCTCCCAGGTGTGGAACAGCTTGCGGTAGGTTTCCTTGTATTCTTCGTCGGTGACATCCTTGGCGTTTTTGAACCAGATGGGGCTGATGTCGTTGATGGGCTTGATTGCGGGGGCTTCCTCGGGGGTGAACTCCGCCTCCTTGCCCTCCTTCTTGGCTTCCTTCAGGCCTTCCTTGTTGCGCTTTTCCCGGGCTTTTTCGTCTTCCTTGTCTCCCTCCACATCCGTAAAGTAGACAGGGACGGACATGTAGCCGCAGTACTTCTCCAGCACTTCCCGCACCCGGAAGCCTTCCAGGAACTCTTCCTCATCCTTCATGATGTGCAAGGTGATGGCGGTGCCCCGGGTTTCCCAATCGCCTGGGGACATTTCATAGTTGATGCCGTCTTCGCTTTCCCAGCGCACAGCCTGGGCCCCCTCCTGGTGGGACAGGGTATCGATAACCACTTTTTCCGCCGCCATGAAAGCGGAGTAGAAGCCCAGACCGAAATGGCCGATGATGCCCCCCTCGGCTTCCCCCGCGTAGTTCTTTAAAAACTCCTCGGCGCTGGAAAAGGCCACCTGGTTGATGTAGCGCTCCACCTCGTCCTGGGTCATGCCCACGCCGTTGTCTTCAAAGGTGATGGTTTTCTTCTTTTTATCCAGGGTTACCTGCACCTTCAGGTCCTCCCCCTCGCCCTTGCCCAGCATGTTCAGCTTGGTGATGGCGTCCACGCCGTTGGAGACCAGCTCGCGGATGAAGATATCCTTATCCGAATACAGCCATCTCTTGATGACCGGCATGATGTTCTGGGCGTCGATGGAAATCTGGCCCGTGACAGGTTTGTTTTGTTTGTTGCTCATACATACCTCCATAAAAAAACGGGGCAATGCCCCGTACATGTTGCATCCCCCTGATTATAGCAGGTTGGTCAGGGAAAGACAAGTATTTTTAGCACTCTTTTATTGAGAGTGCTAAAAATTGTGAATTGCCCGTTTACTCGGCCGTGTTACGCCCGCTCCCGGATGGTAACGGCAATGGTGTCCCCCGGCTGTTTCCCGATGGCGGCGCGGATGTCCTTACGGATGCCGATGATATGGCATTGGGTGCCCATGCGCACCAGGGAGCCGTCATAGCCATAGCCGTCAAAGGTGGCATGCACCTTCACCCGGCCTTTGCCAAACTCGTCCCGCACATCGTAGGGAAACTCCACATAGGCGCCGTCCAGATCGGGCACCTTTTGAATGACGGCCTCAAACTCATAGCTTGTTTCGTTCATCGCATGCTCCCCTTGCTTACAGATTCAGGAATACCTTGGCCACGGAGAAATACACAATCAGCCCCAGGGCGTCCACCACGGTGGTCACCAGCGGCGCCGCCATCAGGGCGGGGTCCATGCCCACCTTCTTGGCCAGAATGGGCAGGATGCCCCCCAGCAGCTTGCTCATGATCACAATGAATAAAAGCCCCAGGGACACCGTCAGCGCCACCCCCAGGCCGCCCCCTTCCATGGTGTAGGCGCGCAGAAAGGTGGCCAGGGCCACCCCGACGCCCACCAGCACGCTGACGGCCAGCTCCTTGCGCAGCACATGCCAGGCGTCCCTGAGGGATAAATCCCCCATGGCCAGCCCCCGGATAACCAGCGTGGAGGACTGGGAGCCCGCGTTGCCCCCGGTATCCGTCAGCATGGGAATGAAGGTAATCAGGATGGGGAAGAGCATGAAGGTGGCCTCAAACCCGCCCAGGATGACCCCGTTGAGCATGCCCGATAAAAGCAAAAACAACAGCCAGGGCAGGCGGTTTTTGGCGTGCTGCCAGACGGATGTTTCCAGGTACCCGTCCTCCATGGGGTGCATGGCGGCCATCAGCTCGGCGTCCTCGCTGGCTTCCCGGTCGGCCAGTTCCAGGATATCATCGGCGGTGATAACGCCCACGATGCGGTTTTCCTTATCCACCACCGCCATCACCGACAGGGCGTGGTGGCGGAACAAATCCAGCACCTCTTCCTCGGGGGTGTCGGTGTGCACGGTGACGGGGGCCTTGTCCAGCAAATCGCGAAGGACAGTGTCCTCCTTGGCCATCAGCAGGTCGTACAGGCTGAGGATGCCCTCCAGTTTGCGCCCCTCCCCGGTGATGTACACCATGTGGCCGGCGGCTGCCCGGCGCTTGCCGCCTCGCATCTGGGCGATGGCCCGCGAAGCGCTCAGCCCCCCGTCCAGGGTGATGAATTCCGCCGTCATGATGCTGCCGGCGGAGCCCTCGGGCATCTCCATATACCGGTTGAGCAGGTTACGGGTTTCCGGCGCGCTCAGGCGCAGGATGCGGTTTACCACATTGGCGGGCAGTTCTTCCAGAAAGTCCACCGAGTCGTCCACATGCATCTGCTCCACCAGGTCCAGCACCTCGGTATCGGTGAAGGAGTGAATCAGCGCTTTCTGTTCCGCCTTGGGCAAATAGGAAAAGGCCATGGCGGCGTCGCCCTTGGGCAATAGGCGGAACACCACGGCGCTTTGGGGTTCTGGCAGTTCCAGCAATATATCCGCCACGCTGGCTGGGGGCAGGGGCAGCAAAGCCCGGCGGATGGCGGGGTAATCCCTGCTTTGCAGCAGCTGCTGCACCTTCTCCGCTTCCCGGGACATATCCAGCATGTCCGTCCATTCCGTTATATCCTTCTGTTCCATCAACTTCCCTCCTCCTCCCAGCCCAGTGTAGCCTTTCGCAAAAAGAAAAGCAAACAAGCGCCGGCATCTGCCGGACGCTTGTTTGACACACGGGTTTACAGGGTTACTGCCTGGCCTTGGTGGTGGGATGCCTTCATGGCGTCCAGCACCTTGAGCACCTGGGTAGCCTCTTCCAACGTGGGAACGCCCGCGGGCTTACCCTGAAGATAATCCAGCATGTCGTCAAATTGGCTTACATAAGCGTCCGCCTCGTACAGGGGATGAACCACCTTGGTGTAGCCCTGCTGGCTGCCCATGTACACGCCGTACTCCTCCATGCCGTTGGCAAAGAGGCTGATTTTTACGCTGCCCTTTTCAAAGTCCATCTGCACGCTGCTGGTGTGGGGCGAGGGGTAGCCGGCGCAGACGATGGTGTAGGTATAACCCGCCGCCTCGCCCATCATCTGGTAGCCGCTGTCCAGGCCCGGGTATTGGGGCAGGCTTTCCATGCGGGCAAACACTTTGCTCGTAAATCCGCCCCCCAGCACATGCACCCGGTCCACCTGGTGGGCGCCATGGGTCATAAGCAGGCCGCCCCCGGCCTGGAGGGGATCGAAGAACCAGGCGGGCCGCTGGTCGTGGAAGTAGTGCAGGTTGATGATATCGGTAATGTGCTGGAGTTTGCCCAGTTTTTCCCGGTTATCCCGGATGATTTGCCGCGCCGCCTGCATCAGGGGCAGGTAGCGCTGGGTATGGCACACCGCGGCGCGGATGCCGTAGGTGTCCCGTAAGACCACCATGCTTTCGCATTCCTGGCCGCTGATGCCCAGGGGCTTTTCCATCAGAATGTGGACGCCCTTTTGGGCGCAGGCTTGGAACTGCTCGAAATGGGCGGCGTGGGGTGTGTTGATGAGGGCGGCGTCCAGTTGTTCCTTCTCCAGCATTTCTTCCAATGTTGCGTACACCGGCGCCGCAATGCCATGGGCTTTGGCGAAATCCTCCCCCTTGGATACTGTGCGGTTGCACAGGGCGGCAATCTCCACCCTGCCTGTTTTCTGCAGGGCCTCCACATTGGTTTTAGCGATCAGCCCGGTACCGACGATGCCGATTCTCATGCCGTTTCCTCCCGGGGGACGGCTTTGCCGTCTTCCCATGTCAGGGTAAAGCGCTTGTTGTACGCAGGGCTGGTGTCGGGATAATCCTCCCGGTAGTGGGAACCGCGGCTCTCTTTGCGGTTGAGCATGGCGGTCAGCAGCGCCTGGCCAAGCAGCAGGAAGTTGCGGGTTTTGACGGCGTCCTCCCAGCCCTTGGGATCATGCAGGTAGGGGTAAGGGCCAAAGTCCTGCTGCCATTGTCTCAGTTGGTCGATAGCCTCCAGCAGCGACTTTTCCTCGCGGATGATGTTGCCCTTGCGGAACATCAGGGTGCGGATCTGGGGCAGCAGTTCCTGAGGCGTCAGGCTGCCTTCCTGCTTGAACAAGCGCTGAGCGGCATGCCCGGCGTCCTCCACAGGGGCTTGCTGCTTCTCCTTGGCGTAGGCGGCGGCGCTGTTGCCGGCGATGTAGCCAAACACCAGGCAGGAGCCTGTGGAATGGCCGCCATGGCGGTCGGCGCCGTGAATGCCGCCAGATACTTCCCCCGCGGCGAACAGCCCAGGCAAGGTGGTGGAACAGTCTTTGTCAATTTTCACGCCGCCGTTGGCAGCGTGCCAGAAGGGGGCAATGAACACTTCGTCCTTTGCCAGATCCAGCTTGTGCTGCTGTTTGAGCCATAGGTAGTAGGGGTGCACGTAGGTGGACATATCCTCAGCGATTTCGGGGGCGTAGCGGATGCCAAAGCCAATAACCTCCCCTTCCTTCTGCAGGATGCCCTTCATCATGGCGATGTCAAAGAAGCGGGAGAGGGTGCGGTTGGTGAAGGGGCCGTGTTTGCCCCTAAGGCGCAAACATTCTTTGCGCTGCGCGTCATCAGGCAGGATGTCTTTGAGCAAATCCCGTCCGGTTTCGTCGGTCAGGCCGTCCATGTAGGGCATGGTAGTCTCCCGCCATACGGTTTTGTAGGCGGGGCTGACAAAGCCGGGGATAAACTGGTTGAACTCCAGGTTGATGCACTGGGCGCCCGCCAGCAGCGCCACCGCCTGGCCGTCCCCCGACACGTCGGGGGTGTTCAGGTTGTGCTGATACAGGTTGCCCATGCCCCCGGTAGCCAGCACCATGGCCTTGCAGGGGATGGTGTCCAGGCCTTCGGGGGTCATCACCAAAGCGCCGGAAACTGCCCCTTCTTCCGTCAGAATGCCCAGCAGGGCGGTGTTTTCCATCAGGGTAAGATTGGGGGTGTCTGCCGCGATGGCGCGCATGTTTTTGCGGATGGCAGGCCAATCCCGCCACACATAGGTGGGGCGGGGGCGGCTGGCGAAGCAGGCCACCTTGGCTTCGGTTAAGTGGTAGTCATGAACGCCGATTTCAGGGAACTCCTGCACCCTGTCCCGGATGGTATCGATATAGATCTGGTTCATCTCCCGGCTGGCCATGCCCTGGGAGGCGTCGAGAATCTCCTCCATATATAGGGCGTCCTCCTCGGGCACGCCGGTGGACACCTGGCAGGCCACCTGATCCATCATGGGATAGAAGCTGGCGCCGCCGCACACCTTCTTTTTCACAATCCAATGTACCTGCAGCCCCGACTTGGCGGCGGTGACGGCGCTTTTCATCGCCGCCAAGCCGCCGCCCACTATCAACACATCGCAGGGCTTCATGTCAGATTCCTCAGGAACTCCAGGCCGCAATCGCCCAGCTCTTCCTTGATTTTCAGGTAATCCGCTTTCAGGGCGGCGACGCCGGCTTCATCCATCAGGCCGAAGGGACGGCGGGAGATGCCGCCGGGGATGCCGGCGAATTCCAGCGTCTGCTTCAGGGTGGGCATCAGGTTATGCTTCAGCATGGTGAAGATGAAGCGGTTGGCCGTCTGCTGTACCTTGCGGGCGGATTCCATATCGCCGTTCTTGGCCAGATTCCAGATGCCGATAAACAGAGGCGCCAGCACATTGTAGGTGGAGCCGATCAGACCGTCCGCCCCAAAGGCGATGCCGGAAATGGCCAGTTCGTCCGAGCCGGAGTAGACCATGAAGTCGTCACCCAGCTTTTCCTTGATGCGCAGCACATCGTAGAGGGTAGAGGAAGTATACTTGACGCCTTCGACGCCTTGGATGGAGCCAAGGCGCAGCAGCATGTCAAAGGACACAAGCCCCGCCAGGGCGATGTTGTAGACAATCATGGGCAGGCCGGAAGCCTGCACCAGGTCTTCGTAGTATTTAGCCACCTCGTCATCGCTGAACTTCCAGTAGATGGGGGGCACGGAGGAAATGGCGTCGGCTCCCGCCTGCATGGCGTGGCGCGCCATGTCCTCGGAGGCCTTGGTGCTGATGGCTCCTACATGGACGATGATGGGCACCTTGCCCCCTGCCTCGTCAACCACGGTTTCCACAAAGGCCTTGCGCTCCTCCCCCGTCATCAGGAAGCCTTCACCGGTGGAGCCGGTCAGGTACAGGCCGCCGATATCCTTGTCGCACAGGTAGCGGGTCAGTTTGCGGGCGGCATCCAGATCCAGGGACTCGTCCTCTTTG
Source organism: uncultured Clostridia bacterium (assembly GCA_937894675.1). Taxonomy (GTDB): domain Bacteria; phylum Bacillota; class Clostridia; order Christensenellales; family Aristaeellaceae; genus DTU024. Next base: position 145,503 of record CALCQO010000024.1, on the reverse strand, counting down.
AAGGGGGTCAGCATGGCGGGGATGACGCCCTTGATGTTTTTCACAGGGAATTTTGGCATTTTGGTTTCTCCTTCTTCTTTTATGGTTTACGCTTCAGGTTCTGTATCCATCAGGTGGCAGGCGATGTAATGCTCCCGCCCGTCCCTGATATAGCGCTTGAGTTTAGGGATTTCCTTGTCGCATCTTTCTCCCCTAAAGGAACACCTGGGATGGAAGGGGCAGCCAGGCGGCGGGTTGACGGGGCTGGGCACATCGCCCTCCAGTACCACGCGGCTCTTTTTATGGTCCAGATCCGCTACGGGGATGGCTGAGAGCAGCGCCTGGGTATAGGGGTGGGCGGCGTGGGCGTAGAGGATGTCGGCATCAGCCAGTTCCACAATGCGTCCCAGGTACATCACCGCGATGCGGTCGGAGATGTACTCCACCACGCTTAAGTCGTGGGTGATGAAGATATAGGTGAGCCCCCGCTCCTTCTGCAGTTTTTTCAGCAGCTGCAGCACCTGGGCCTGGATGGATACGTCCAGGGCGGAGACAGCCTCATCGCAGATAATCAGTTCGGGCTTGACACTCAGCGCCCGGGCGATGCCGATGCGCTGACGCTGGCCGCCGGAAAACTCGTGAGGGAAGCGGTCCATATAGTCCCGGGGCATGTTGACGGCTTCCAGTAGGTCGCCCACAATCTTGCGCCGCTCCTCCTTGGACCTGACGCCAAAGCGCTTCAGGGGATCCTGGAGGGAGCCAAAGACAGTGAAGGACGGGTTCAGGGAGGAGTGGGGATCCTGGAACACAATCTGAATGCGTTTGCGCGCCTCGTCAATCTCTTCCCGGGGCAGCTGGCGCAGATCCTTGAACTCTCCGTCGAAATTATACTCGAAGGTACCGCCGGTAGCGGGAATCAGCTGCAGAATGCTTTTGCCCAATGTGGTTTTACCGCAGCCCGACTCCCCCACCAGACCCAGGGTTTCGCCTTTATATACCGTCAGGTCAATGCCGTCCACGGCCTTTACATAGCCCACGGTTTTGCGCATGACCCCCTTGCGGACAGGGAAATAGGTCTGGGCATCCTTGATTTTTACCAGGGGGATTCTGGTATCACTCATTCTTGAGCACCTCCTTGTAGCGGAAGCAGCGCACGTAATGCTCGCCGTCCACATGCTCCCTTTCGGGCATGGCCTGGGTGCACTGGGGGGCGGCATAATCGCACCGGGGCTCGAACTGGCAGCCAGGCGGCCGGTGGAAGGGGTCGGGGGTGGCGCCGCGGATGGGCTGCAGATCCTGGTTGCGGCCGCGCCCCAATACGGGGATGGAGCTGAGCAGCGCCTTGGTGTAGGGGTGTGCCGGGGTGCGCAGAACCTCATCCACACTGCCTTCCTCCACCACATAGCCCATGTACATGACGGATACATTGTCCGCCAGCTCCGTCACCACGCCCATGTCATGGGTGATGAGGATGACAGCGGCGTTGTAGTTGGTTTTCAAATCCGCCATCAGCTCGAATATCTGCGCCTGCACCGTAACGTCCAGCGCCGTGGTGGGCTCGTCCGCCAGCAGCAGCTGGGGGTTGCAGGCCATAGCCATGGCAATCATGGCGCGCTGGCGCATGCCGCCGGAAAACTGATGGGGGTACTCGTTCACCCGCTGCTCGGGCATGGGGATGCCCATGGCTTTGAGCAACTGCACCGATTTGTCCAGCGCCTCACTTTTCTTCATGCCCTTGTTGTGTTCCAAAAGGTTTTCAGAAATCTGATAGCCAATGGTGTACACCGGGTTCAGCGCCGTCATGGGATCCTGGAAAATCATAGCGATGTCGCCGCCGCGTATCTGGCGGATGAGTTCGCCGTCGGGGTCCAGTTTGTCCATGCGGATGGGCTCGCCCCGGCCGTAGTAGTTGATTTCGCCGCTCTCAATGCGGGACAGTTCGGGCAACAGGCGCATGATGGCCGATGCCGACACGCTCTTGCCGCAGCCCGACTCGCCCACCACGCACAGGGTCTTGCCCCGGCGGGCGGTGAAGCTGACGTCACGGATGGCGGTATTCTTGCGCTGGTCGGTATAGAAGCTGACCGACAAGTTTTTGACTTCCAATACGATGTCTTTGTCCATGGTCCGCTCCTTTCTTAACCCATCTGGGTGGGGTCGGTAGAATCGCGCAAGCCATCGCCGATGAAGTTGATGCTCAGCACGAAGAGGGAAATCACAAGGCCAACCGGCAGCCAGATCCACCAGTTGCTCTGCAGGATACTCAGGTTGTTGGCCACGTTGATGATATTGCCCCAGGTGGCAATCTGCACCGGCACACCCAGGCCCAGGAAAGACAAGGAGGTTTCCTGCAGGATGAACATGGCGGTGGATAGAGTGATGTTGACGGCGATGGGGCCGATGGCGTTGGGCAGCATGTGCTTAAAGCAGATAACAAAGTCGCTGAGCCCGAAAGCCCGGAGGGCCTGGACGTATTCTTCCTCGCGGATGGAGAGCATCTTGGCGCGGGTCATGCGGTAGACGCTGCCCCAGCCGGTAAGGATGAAAATAATCAGCAGGTTGGCCAGGCTCTGCCCGGTAATGGATACCAGCAGCAGCACCAGGATAATCTGGGGGAAGGACATGAACACCTCGCTGATGCGCATGACCAGGCTGTCCATCCAGCCGCCCTTATAGCCAAAGTACGCGCCCAGCAGCACGCCCACCAGAGCCGCGCCCAAGGCGGATCCAAGACCTACCAGGATGGAAACCTGGCCGCCGTGCATCACACGGGAAAGCACATCGCGCCCCAGGCGGTCTGTGCCGAACAGGTGCTTCATGCTGGGGGGCTGCAGGGTGTCCTTGAGGCTGATTTGCCCCGGCGGGTAGGGGGAGAGGATGGAAGCGAATATGCTGCTGAAGAGAATTACCAGAAAGATGACCAGGCCAATTACCGACAGGCGGTTGGACAGCATCTTGCGCAGCATGCGGTTCTGGATCCATTTCTTTTTCGCCGGCTTCTGGGAAGCGGCGTCAATCTTGTCCATTTTGCGGGCCAGCGTCTTGGCGCGCCCCTTGGGGATGTATTCCTGATTCATTCTCTCCCCTCCTATTCTAGACGTACGCGCGGGTCAATGAGCGCTGTTAAAATGTCAACCAGCAGGGATGCCAGCAGCACCATGGTAACCGACAGCAAAGCAATCATCATAACCAGTGGATAATTGCTGCCGCGCACGGCAGCCACAAAGGCGTCGCCGATGCCTGGCCACTGGAAAATCTGCTCGATAACCACCGAGCCGCCAATGAGCATGGGCAGGCGGAAGCCAATCAGCACTACCACGGGGGTCAGCGCCACGCGGAAGCCGTGCAGCAGATAGATGCGCCACTTGGGCAGGCCTTTGGAGCGGGCGGTCTTTAAAAAGTCCTTGTTCATTGCGTCCAGCATTGAGGAGCGGGAGTAGCGCATGACGCCCGCAGTCATGGAGATGCCCAATACCGAGGCGGGCATGATTACATGGCGGAACTGCTGCCAGTAACTGGTGTACTCGGGCATGGTACGCCCGCCGATGGGCAGCCATTTCAGGTTGATGGCAAAAATCAGCAGCATAACCAGGCCGAAGAAAAACTCGGGGATGGAGACACCCACCATGCCCAGCACCGTCAGCACGTTGTCGGATTTGCCGCCGCGCTTAACCGCGCTTAAAATGCCCAGCACATTGCCCAATATGGTGGAAATCAGCAGCGCGTAGAAGGACAGTTCGAATGTGGCGGGCAGCTTGGCCTTCAGGATGTCCACGATGGGCTGGCCGTTGGTCAGGCTGTAGCCGAAATCGCCCCTAAACAGGCCGAAGAGCCAGTTAAAATAGCGCACAAGAAAAGGCTGGGTCAGCCCCAGGGCTTCGCGCATTTCCTGCATTTTTTCGGGGCTCATGTTGGCCAGCTGCTCGGGGCTGACCATGTAACTGACAGCGTCGCCAGGCATCAGTTCCATGCCAAGAAAAATCAGAAAACTGATAATCAGCAGCATGGGAATGAGGGTCAGCACACGCCGGATGGTGTACGAAAGCATATCCTCTGCCCTCCTTATGGAAAGTCAAGGAGGGCTGGGCGTTGAAACCCAGCCCTCCGTTTATCAGAGTCTGTTATTGATGGGGGAACTTGTTGACGTACAGCACACGGGTGTAGCGCACTTCAACGGGGGTGACCACCATGTTGTCCATGCCTTCCAGGGCCAACACGTCTTCGACAGACTTGGTGTAGGCATAGTCCACCTGACCGGCGGCCGCGTTCTTCACCAGGTTGGGGTCGGATTCGCCGCTGGGATACATGCGGATTTCGTCGATCTTGGCTTTGCCGCCGTAGTACTCCTCAAAGGGCACATACAGGGCATACTCGCCCATTTTGACTTCCGTCAGCTTGAAGGGGCCGGAGCCGACGGGCTTCTGCCAGTAGTCGGCCTGCTGGATCAGGGTGGGCTCCACGCCCTCGAAATACTTCATGGGCAGGGGGGCGAACTGGGTGAAGGCCAGCAGGATGTTGGGGTTGATTTTGGCAAATTTGAATGTCATCTTGTTGCCTTCGTTGGTGATGCCGCTGATGTGATCAGCCGTGCCGGCGGCATACTCTTCGTAGCCTTCCAGGGCTTTGAAGGTGGTAAGGATGACAGGGTTGGTCTGGGCCTTGGTGGCCAGTTCCACAGAGCCGCGGATATCCTCGGGGGTGATGGCTTCGCCGTCATGCCACTTGATGCCCTCGCGCAGCGTCATTTCCAGGGTGAGGCCGTCTTCGCTGAGGGAATACTCGCTGGCCAGGCCTGGGAATTTGGGGGTAAGGTTCTCATCGGCGATGATGAGACGGTCAAATAGCACCTTCTGGCTCATGATGAAGCCGGGGTTGAAGAAGGGGGTCTCGAAGAACTCGGCGGGGCCGCCGTTGGTGCGCAGCACCTTTTTGCCGGAGGCATCCGGGGCGATGTCCCAGTTGACGATGTCCCAGTTATAGATGAACTGGTCATTGCCGTAGGGGGCGCCGCCGCGGTCGAGGTTCTTGCTCTGCACGATGTATACCGGCTGATGATACAGGGGGATGTTCAGCTGGATTTCGTTCTCATACTCTTCCAGGGCATGATAGGCGGCAATCTGCTTCTCCACATCAGCGGTGGCGTTGGTGGCGGCAATCAGCTCGTCCATCTTGGCATCGGTGGGGTTGTAGCTGTTGGAGGAATACCCGCCCTGGTAGCGGTCATAATAGTCGCCCATAGACAGGGCGGCCACAGCCGCGTAGGCGATATCCCACTCCACAGCGGAAGGGCCGTTGACCGGGTCAGACGGGGGCACCCACAGCTGGCTGGCCAGGTCGCCTTCCAGTTTGCGCATGTTCATCTGCACGCCCACTTCCGCCCAGTAGGCCTGGATGGCGGTCAGCAGGTCGACGGTCATCTGGTCGCCGTAGTAGTACACAACGTCCAGAACGCGGTTGGAATCCCAGCCCGCTTCCTTCAGCAGTTCCCTGGCTTTATCGGGGTTGTACTCATAGGCTTTCACGTTGGGGGAACGCCATTCCCCGGGGGGTGCCATGGTGATGGCGGCGGTGGACTTGCTGGCCATGAGGCTGTCAATAATGGCCTGCACATCGATGGCATGGGTCAGCGCCTGACGCACGCGGGGGTCAGACAGCTGGTTGGAGTTGGTGGCTTCCGCCATGACGCTGGTCATGGACAGCAGCATCATCAACGCCAAAAGAACGGATAATAATCTCTTCATAGGGTTTCCTCCTGTATTCGTTTGTCGACTTCGCAAAGCGAAATCCCTTATCCATATTGTATGCTTATACATTCCAGATTGTCAAGGGAGATTCTTCCGTCAAAGATAGCACAAATGCGCGGGTATACAACATTTTCGGATTTATGGTTCGAGAAAACAGAGAGGAAACATATCTCCGATTGACAGAGATTGAAAAACGGTGGTATATTGCAATCAGAAGCGTCTGATGAACAGGCGCCGGGGAAAGGATTGTTATGAACAGCCTTCAGCACAGCGCGTTTGCCGGCTACTTTTACTTTTACTTTGATGTAAAAGTGGTTTGTGCTGCAAGCAAAGCGTAACGAAGCAAAACGTATTCCCAGCCGCACAGAACCACAAACTGTGCGGCTTTTTGTTGAAATCGGAAGGAGAAAACTATGATCGCGATAATGAAACAGGGCACCACCACCGAGCAGCGGGACAACCTGTGCCAGTGGTTTAAGACAATGGGGCTTGATGTGCATATTTCCCAGGGGGAATACACCACCATCATCGGATTGATCGGCGACACCAGCAAGGTGGATATCAACCTGCTGGAGAGCCTGTCCATCATCGACTCGGTGAAGCGCATTACCGAGCCCTTCAAGAACGCCAACCGCAAGTTCCACGCCCAGCCCACCATCATCGAGGCGGCTGGGCAGAAGATCGGCGGCGGTCATTTCCAGATTATCGCCGGGCCCTGCTCGGTGGAGAATGAGGAGCAGATTCTGTCCGTCGCGCGGGGCGTCAAGGAAGCCGGAGCCACCCTGTTCCGGGGCGGCGCCTTCAAGCCCCGCACCTCCCCCTATGATTTCCAGGGCCTGCACGGGGAAGGCATGCGGCTGCTGAGCCTGGCGAAAAAGGAGACAGGCCTTGGCATCGTGACGGAAATCATGAACATCAACGACCTGCCCCTGTTTGAGGATGTGGACATCATCCAGGTAGGCGCGCGCAACATGCAGAACTTTGATCTGCTCAAGGAGCTGGGGCGCACCGACAAGGTAATCCTGATTAAGCGGGGCCTGGCCAGCACATTGAAGGAACTGCTAATGAGCGCCGAGTACGTCATGAGCGGCGGCAACGAAAAGGTCGTGCTGTGCGAGCGGGGCATCCGCACCTTTGAAACCTACACCCGCAACACCCTGGACGTGTCCGCCGTGCCCATGCTGCACGAATTGAGCCACCTGCCCGTCATCGTAGACCCCAGCCACGGCACGGGCATCGCCCGCATGGTGCCTTCCATGGCGCTGGCGGCCGCCGCCTCGGGCGCGGACGGGTTGATGATCGAGGTGCACAACGACCCGGAGCATGCCCTCTCCGACGGCGCCCAGTCCCTGACCCCGGCGCAGTTCGCCGACTTAACCAAGCGCATCGAAAAAATCCGGGAGGCGATTTCGTGATGACGGTGGGCATCGCCGGCCTGGGGCTTATCGGCGGCTCCCTGGCCAGGGCGTACCACGCCGCCGGGCATAGGGTGCTGGGCATAGATATGAACCAGGCCGTGGTGGGCTTTGCCCAGGTGGCCGGGGTGCTCGCGGGGGAACTGACCCCGGACACATTGCCCCAGTGCGACCTGGTACTGGTGGCCCTGTACCCCGACGCCGCCATCGCGTATATGCGGGAAGCGGCGCCCCGCCTGCGCCAGGACGCCTTTTTGATTGACTGCTGCGGCACCAAGGAAAAGGTGTGCGAAGCGGGCTTCGCCCTGGCCAAAGAGTACGGCTTTACCTTCCTGGGGGGCCACCCCATGGCGGGCACCCAGTTCTCCGGCTTCAAGGCCAGCCGGGAGGATTTGTTCCAGGGCGCCACCATGGTCATTGTGCCGCCCCGCTATGACGACATCGCCCTGCTGGAAAAGGTGCAGGACATGCTCAAGCCCGCCGGGTTCAAGGAGATTTCCGTCACCACCGCCAAGGAGCACGACCGGCTGATCGCCTTTACCAGCCAGCTGGCTCATGTGGTGTCCAACGCCTATGTGAAAAGCCCTACCGCCAAGGGGCATCGGGGGCTGTCCGCCGGTTCCTACCGGGATTTAACCCGGGTGGCCTGGCTGAACCCCGACATGTGGACGCCCCTGTTTCTAGAAAACCGGGCGCACCTGGCCCAGGAAATTGATGGGCTGGTAGAGCAATTGCAAAAGTACCGGGACGCCCTTGATAACCAGGACGCTGCCGCCCTGCGCGCCCTGCTGCAGGAGGGGCGCGCCTGCAAGGAAGAAATTGACGGAGAGCAGGAATGAACGACATCCGCATCGCCCGGGGGCTGCTGAAGGCCGCGGGGGAAACCATGAGAGAAAAGTGCCTGAAGGGCAAAGCCGCCATCATCAGCGATGAAACGGTGTACGCCCTCTACGGCTGCGCCCTCAGGGACAGCCTGGCCCAGGCGGGGTTTGACGTGTCCGCTCACGCCTTCCCCCCGGGGGAGGCCTCCAAAACCATGGCCACCTACGGGGACATCCTGCGTTTTTTAAGCGGCAGCGGCATCACCCGGTCGGACACGGTGGTGGCCCTGGGAGGTGGCGTGGTGGGGGATATCGCCGGGTTTGCCGCCGCCACCTGGCTTCGGGGGGTGAAGCTGGTGCAGATTCCCACCACCCTGCTGGCCATGGTGGATTCCTCGGTGGGGGGCAAAACCGCCATTGATCTGCCCGAGGGCAAAAACCTGGTGGGCGCCTTCTACCAGCCCCACCTGGTGCTGATAGACCCCGGCACCCTGCAAACCCTGCCCCCCAGCGTACGCACCGACGGCATGGCGGAGGTGATCAAGTACGGGGCGCTGTGCGATAAGGAACTGTTTGACCAGCTGCCCTTTGAGGAAACAGCCGCCGACAGCGTCATCGCCCGGTGCGTAGCCATCAAGCAGGACATCGTCGGCCAGGACGAGCGGGATTTCGGGGTGCGCCAGCTGCTGAACTTCGGCCACACCTTCGGCCACGCCATGGAAAAGCTGAGCGGCTACACCCTGCCCCACGGCCAGGCGGTGGCCATGGGCATGGCGCTGATGGCACGCGCCTGCGCCAAGGAAGGGCTGCTGGATGATGAAGCCTGCCGGCAATTGATAGACAAAATCGCCGCCTGCGGCCTGCCCACCCAGCCTGCGTACCCGGAAGAAGCGGTCTGGCAGGCCATGGGGCAGGACAAAAAGCGCATGGACGGGGGCATCACCCTGGTGCTCATCAAGGGCATCGGGCAATGCTACCTGGAAAAGGTGTCCATGGACAGGGCGCGGGACATGCTGCGCGCGGGGTACAGCCTATGAGGATTGCCCCCGGCAAACTGCGCGGCACCGTGCCCGCCATCCCCGCCAAGGCCCATGCCCACCGTCTGCTGATTGGGGCGGCGCTGGCTGACAAGGCGACCGTTATCCATTGCCCCGCCCCCTCGGAGGACATCCTGCGCACCGCCCAGTGCCTGAACGCCCTGTGCGCCCATGTGGAAAGGACTGAGGAGGGCTTCGTGGTAACCCCCCGCGCCCCCTCCCACAACCCCTTGTTGGAGGCGGGCGAGAGCGGCTCCACCTACCGGTTTTTGCTGCCAGTGGCCTGCGCCCTGGGGGTGAACCCCCGGTTTTCCCTGGCGGGCCGTCTGCCCAGCCGCCCCATGGACGAGCTGCTGGATGAATTGGAGCAACATGGCATGGCCTTTTCCGGCAAGGGCACCGCGCTGCTGACAGCGCAGGGCAGGCTGTCCGGCGGGGATTTTCAGCTGCCGGGGGACATTTCCTCCCAGTATGTCAGCGGGCTGCTGCTGGCCGCCCCCCTGATGGGGCCAACCACCCTGACATTAACCACCCCCCTTCAGTCCCGGGGGTATGTGGACATCACCCTATCGGCCATGGCGCAGTACGGCATTCAGGTGGAGGTAAGCCCCGGAGGGTACGCCCTGTCGGACGGCCAAGCCTATCATTCCCCTGGGACGGCCGCCGCCGAGGGGGACTGGTCCAACGCCGCCTTCTGGCTGTGCGCCGCCGCCGCCGGGCAGCAGCCCCTAACTGTGACGGGGCTGAGCCTTTCCTCCCCCCAGGGGGACAAGGCCATTGTGGACATGCTGCGCTTCTTCGGCGCCCGGGTGGAAGCGGCGGACGATGCCATTTCCATCCAGCCCGCTCCTTTGCATGCGGCTGACATCGACATTACCCACACCCCGGATTTGGCCCCCGCGATGGCCCTTTTGTGCGCCGGCGCGAAAGGCACCAGCGTCCTGACGGGCACCCGCCGCCTGCGCATGAAGGAAAGCGACCGCAGCCATGCCATTGCCCATACCCTGGGGATATTGGGCGTTCCGGTGGATGAGGAAGAGGACCGCCTGGTTATCCGCGGCACAGGCCAGGTACATGGCGGGGCATGCGATTCCTTCCACGACCACCGCATCGCCATGATGGCCGCCTGCCTGAGTGTGCTGGCCACCGGGGACATCACCATCACCAACCATGAGGCGGTGGGCAAATCCTACCCCCATTTCTTCGCGGACTTCGCATCCCTGCGCCTGGACACATAAGGAGGGACCATGGGCTCATACTTTGGAAAGAACATCCATGTCAGCGTATTCGGCCAATCCCACTCCCCCGCCATTGGCGCGGTGGTGGACGGCCTGCCCCCCGGCTTTGCGCTGGACATTCACCAGTTGCAGGCCTTTTTGCGCCGCCGCGCGCCAGGGCAGAGCAGCCTGACCACCCGCCGCCAGGAAAAGGACAAGGTGGAAATCCTCTCCGGCCTGTATGAGGGCAAAACCTGCGGCGCGCCCCTGAGCGCCCTGATCCGCAACTTTGACGCCCGCCCCGGGGATTACGCCAATTTGAAGGTGCTGCCCCGGCCCGGCCACGCCGACTACCCCGCCCATATCAAGTACCACGGCTACCAGGACAAGTCCGGCGGGGGGCATTTTTCCGGCCGCCTGACGGCGCCCCTGTGCATCGCCGGGGGCATCGCCCTGCAGATGCTGAAAGCCAAGGGCATCCGCATCGCCGCCCACATCCAGCGCGTCGCTGATATTGCCGACACCCCCTTTGACCCCATGGCCCCCCAAGTCGGCCAGATACAGCCCGGGTTTTTAAGCGTAATCAGCCAGGAGGCGGGGCAGCAGATGGCGGACGCCATCGAAAAGGCCCGCATGGCGGGGGATTCGGTAGGGGGCATTATTGAATGCGCCGCGACCGGCCTGCCTGTGGGCCTTGGGGAAAGCATGTTTGAGGGGATGGAAAACCGCATCGCCGCCGCCATCTTCGGCATCCCGGCGGTGAAGGGCATCGAGTTTGGCACCGGCTTTGCCGCCGCCGCCATGCTGGGCAGCCAGCACAACGACCCCTTCCGCCTGGAGGGGGGCAAGGTGGTAACCGCCTCCAACAACCACGGGGGCATTTTGGGGGGCATCACCACCGGCATGCCGCTGATCTTCCGCTGCGCCTTCAAGCCCACTTCCTCGGTGTATATGGAGCAGGACACGGTGGATCTTGACAAAAACGAAAACGCCGTGCTGGCTGTGAAAGGCCGCCACGACCCCTGCATTGTGCCCCGGGCGGTGCCCGTGGTGGAAGCCGTAACCGCCCTGTGCGTCCTGGACGCCTATCTTGACCATTGTAAGGAGGGAACCCCATGGATTTGAAGGACTACCGCCAGCAGATTGATACCATCGACCAGGAACTGGTGCGCCTGTTTGGCCAGCGCATGCAGGTGGCCAGCGACATCGCCGCCTATAAAAAGCAGAACGGCCTGCCCGTGTACGACCCCGCCCGGGAGCGGGACAAGCTGCAGGAAGTCAGCCAACTGGCTGAGCCCGCCATGCGGGGATATACCGAGCGCCTTTACGGCATGCTGTTCGAGTTAAGCCGCACCGCCCAGCGCCAGCAGTCCCCCGAGGACGCGGCGCTGCTGATGAAAATACAGGACGCGGTGAAGAACACGCCTCCCCTCTTCCCCCAGAAGGCGCTGGTCGCCTACCAGGGGGTGGAAGGCGCCAACTCCCAAAGCGCGGCGGAAAAGCTGTTCAAAACCCCCAACATCATGCACTTTTCCTCCTTTGACGGGGTATTCAGCGCCATCGACCAGGGGCTGTGCCAGTACGGGGTGCTGCCGCTGGAGAACAGCACCGCGGGCTCGGTGAACCGCATCTACGATTTGATGATGCAGCACAATTTCTATGTTGTGCGCTCCACCCGGCTGAAAATCGACCACTGCCTGCTGGCCAACCGAGGCGTGCAGCTGAAGGACATCAAGGAAATCATCTCCCACGAGCAGGCGCTGACCCAGTGCGAGGGGTTCATCAAATCCCTGGGCAATGTGAAGGTGACGGCGGTGGAAAATACCGCCCTGGCCGCCAAGGCGGTGTTCGAGTCCGGCCGCCAGGATGTGGCGGCGCTGTCCTCCCGCCAGTGCGCCGAACTGTACGATTTGGACATCATCAAGGCCTCGGTGCAGGATTCGGGCAGCAATTTCACCCGCTTTATCTGCATCTCCAGGAAGCTGGAAATCTACCCCGGGGCGGACAAGACCAGCATGATGATGGTGCTGCCCCACCGCCCGGGCAGCCTGTACATGGCCCTGGGGCGCTTCTGGGCGCTGGGCATCAATTTGAACAAACTGGAAAGCCGCCCCCTGGCCGGCAGCGATTTTGAGTTTATGTTCTACTTCGACCTGGATACCTCCGTTTACGGGGAGGAATTTACCCGCCTGTTCGCCGACATCCGCAGCATGTGCTCCGAGTTCCGCTATCTGGGCAGCTATACGGAGGTCGTGTAATGGCCTACGGCCTCATCGGGGAGCGCCTGGGCCACAGCTTCTCCCCCATGCTCCACAGCATGCTGGGGGCGTATGATTACCGCCTGTATCCCCTAACACCCGGGGAACTGCCCGGCTTTCTGGAGAACAACACCCTGCAGGGCTTCAATGTGACCATCCCCTACAAGCAGGCGGTGATGCCCTACCTTACCGGCATCAGCGAAAGGGCGGCCGCCATCGGCAGCGTGAATACCGTAATCCGCCGTCAGGACGGCAGCCTGTATGGGGACAACACCGATTGCTACGGCTTTGAGCAGCTGCTGGGTGACGCTTCCTCTTTTACGGGGCAGAAAGCCCTGGTGCTGGGCAGCGGCGGCGCCTCCAAAACGGTGCAGAAGGTATTGACAGACCAGGGCATCATCCCCGTGGTCATCTCCCGGGGGGGAGAGAACCATTACGGCAACCTGGACAGGCACCGGGACGCGGCGCTGCTGGTGAACACCACGCCGGTGGGCATGTACCCCCAGGTGGACGCCTCGCCCCTTTCCCTTACAGGCTTTGACCGCCTGACCTTGGTGCTGGATCTGATTTACAACCCCCACCGCACTCGGCTGCTGCTGGACGCGGAGGCATTGGGCATCCCCTGCCGCGGGGGCCTGCTCATGCTGGCCGCCCAGGCCCAGGAAGCCGCCCGGCTGTGGGGCCAGCGGGACGATACGGACATCACCCCCATGATGGCGGAGGAAATCCTCAAGGGCACAATGAACATCGCCCTCATCGGCATGCCGGGCTGCGGCAAATCCAAGGTGGCCAACGAACTGGCCCGCCTCGGCGGGCGGCAGGTGCTGGACACAGACGACCTGGTGCAGACCATGCAAGGCGCCCACCCCCGGGACATCATCGAACAAGAGGGGGAGGCCGCCTTCCGCGAAAAGGAAACCCTGGCCCTGGCGGAGGCCGCCAAGCAGTCGGGCGTTATCATCGCAACCGGCGGGGGCATTGTGACGGTACCAGAAAACCTGCCCCTCTTGCGCCAGAACAGCCGGGTGCTGTGGATTCAGCGGGATTTGGCCCTGCTGGCCAGCCGGGGGCGGCCGCTGAGCCAGGCCATGGGGGTGGAGGAACTCTACGCCCGCCGCCAGCCCCTGTACAAGGAATGGGCGGAAGGCACCTACCACAACCGCGACTGGCGGGACACCGCCCGACAAATCCAGGAGGATTGGCTATGAAGGTATTGGTCATCAACGGCCCCAACCTGAACATGCTGGGGGTGCGGGAGCCGGACATCTACGGCAAGGGCACCCTGGAGGAACTGGAAGGCATGCTGCGTGAACATGCCCGGAAAAAGGGCGTCATGTGCGACTTTTACCAGTCCAACCATGAAGGCGCCATCGTGGAAAAAATTCAGCAGGCGCTGGGGGTATACGACGGCATCATCATCAACCCCGCCGCCTACACCCATACTTCCATCGCCATATTGGACGCGCTGAAGGCCGTGGGGCTGCCTACGGTGGAGGTGCATTTGAGCGACATCGCCAGCCGGGAAAGCTTCCGGCAGCATTCCTATATTTCCCCCGTGTGCGTGAAAACCATCACGGGCAAACACTTCCAGGGCTACCTGGAAGCGCTGGATGTGCTGGTAGACAAGCTGGGCTAAAGCGCCCCTTGGGCAGAGCTTTCCCCTGTGCCTCGCAGATTGGCATGACAGAAAACATCAACATAAAAACGCGCCCCCTACGCTGGCTGTTGCCAACAGGGAGGCGCGTTCTTTGATGGCGCTATTGCTTTTCCGGAACATTTTTCAGAATGTATTTGCTGACCAGGCAGCCGATGCCGGCGAAGATGACCCCGGACAGCGCAAAGGCGGCGATCAGGATGACCCACCCCTTGGGGGAATCCCGCCAGGTTACAGGGGCAGCTTTTTCTCGCCGTACACTTCGTTGATTACCTGGGCCAGGCTGCAGTAGATGGCCGCCGAGCCGCAGAAGATGCCCACCCAGCCGCCGACGCGGGAAATGGCGGCATTGCCGGTAAAGTCTCCCGCCGCCAGCAGGAAGAACAGCGCCGCAAGGCTGAGGAACACCACCTGAAGGCCCTTGTTCAGCCGCAGGGTGCCCACAAACATCAGCAGGGTGAAGATGCCCCACACCAGCAGGTACCAGCCCATGCTGATGGCGTCGGCGGGCTGGATGCCCGCGAAGGGGTTGATCCAGATAACAATCAGCGACCACCAGAAAAAGCCGTAGGCGGTAAAGGCGGTAGCGCCAAAGGTGTTGTTCTTGAAAAACTCCATGATGCCGGCAATAATCTGCGCCGCGCCGCCCAGGGCAAAGCCCATGGCGACAATCACGATAGACAGGGGGATGATGTCGGCGTTGTGCAGATTCAGCAGCAGGGTGGTCATGCCGAACCCAAGCAGGCCCAGGGGGCTGGGGTTGGCGATGGTCAGGCCGTTCTTTTGCGTGTTCATGTTCTCTCCTCCAAACTCATTGATGCGCCCCACAGTATAGCCGAAGTTTGAAGGGGATGCAAACAAAAGGGCGGGAAAATACCAACAATACCCAAGAAGCGGAGCGCCTTTCCAAAAGAACGCTCCGCTTCTATATTACTATTACCTCTAACCACACATCCAACCAGCGTGGTCAGCCTGCCGCTAAGGTTTCAGTTCCCCCACAAATACCCCGTCATGGACAGGGAGCCCATTTCGCAATGGGAGTTGAATACCCGCACTGTTTCCCCTTCCTCCGCCGCCCCCAGGGGGTAGAGCAGGGGGTAGAAATGATCCGGGGTGGGCACCGCCAGGCGCGCCGTATCTTCCTTGGCCTGGTAGTTTACAACGCTGTCATGCTGGCCTGTCAGGATGCTCTGCCGGATGAAATCGTCAAACTGATGAGCCCAGTCAAAGCCCTGGCCTTCCATGTGCCAGTCCACCATGCGCAGGTTGTGCACCACATTGCCGCTGCCCAGGATCAGCACGCCCTCCTTGCGCAGCGGGGCAAGCTCCCGGCCAATCTGGTAATGGGTTTCCGGCGGCGCCAGGGCGTCCACGCTGAGTTGGAACACGGGGATGTCCCTCCCCGGGTACATGTGCACCAGCACCGACCAAGCGCCATGATCAATGCCCCAGGAATCGTCCAGGGCTGTCTCCCGGCTAATCAGGGATTTAGCCGCCAAAGCCGTTGCGGGCGACCCCGGAGCGGGGTAAAAAATCTGGTACAGCGCGTCAGGAAAGCCGTACATGTCATGGATGGTTTTCGGCTTGTCCTGGGCCATGATACGGGTGCCCCGGGTATACCAGTGGGCGGACACGCACAGGATACAAGCGGGCCTGGGCATGCCGGCCGCAATTTCCTTCCAGGTATTGGTATAGCGGTTCTCTTCCACCGCGTTCATGGGCGACCCGTGCCCTACGAACAGAACAGGCATTTTGGACATATTGCTCACTCCGAACTCGTTTTTCCGGTGCGCCGCTTCAGCAAAACAATCCGCGGCACCCCGCTTTCCATGATACATGAAAGCGCGGGGAACGCAAGAGCAGGATTGTTATTATCTGTTTTTTCAAGCGATTGGACGGTGTATCGCACCTCCCCTTTTCACACCTTTTCTGCTTCCTCCATCCCCGCCACGGCCCCCATGGTCAGCACAGGCAGCATCAGCAGCACCACCGCCAGGTGGGCACTGTAGAAGGTGAGGGCCACATACACCAGGTAGCCAATGGGGGCGATAACCAGCATGGCCGCAAAGCCCGCGGCCATGGCCCACAGGACGCGTCCCTTGGGCAGAAGGCGGCACAGCAAAAGGGCCAGCAGCGCCAGGCAGGTCATCCCAGAGAACAGGTAGCTGCCCGCGGGAAACAGGAAGGGAACCGCCAGGCACAAAAGGGCAGGCAGCAGCAGGGCGCCCAGGGCATTTTCCAGGGGCGACGCGGCCTTTTTGCGGCGCTTCATCAGCCAGAAACACAGGCCGCCCGCGACCAGCGCCATCACCAGGAAGAGGGGGGTGCTCAGGGAAGAGCCAACCATGCTCTGCCCCTGCTCAAAGTGATGCAGGGCATGCACCCCTTCCACAAAGCCCATCCCCGCGAAATAGGTAATCACCAGGGCAAGCAGGTAGACGCCCAGGCTCAGCAGCACACGGCTCAGCCTGGCTTTCTTTTTCAGGATATAGAACGCCGCCAGCCCAAGGGCCAGCACCCCCGCCAGCCAGGAAAAGAGGTTGGCGGTGCCCTGGGGCAGCACCACCAGCTTGTCCCCCAGCAGGGGGAAGAATACCCCTTCCTCGCCGCTTTGCACCTGGATGGTTTCCGCCGTGGCGAAGTACCGGGCCAGGGATGTTACCATGTCCAGGTACATCCTGGCGCTGTCACGGGAGAAGGTCTGGTAGTTGTCCTGGGGGGTGTGGTATACCCTGGCGTTCTCGATGGCGGCAAAGTTCATGCCGGGCATGTCCTTCATAAAGAAGGGGGTCAGGTCGGTGTCATTCTTCATGGTGCGGTACACGGCGGTGGCGATGGAGGTGCTGACGGGGCGCCGCACCGCCTCGTTGAGCGTTCTTACCATGGCCAGGTTGTTTTTGCTGGTCTCAAACATAATCAGGGCGCCGTGGTTGCCCCGGGCTTCCAGGTTCAGCACCAGGGCGGTTTTCTCCTTCATCTCCGGGTGATCCTCCAGGTACTTGAAGGCGCCCAGCAAGCCCTACTCCTCCCCGTCGGTAAACAGGAACAGCATATCGCGCTGGGGGGTCACCCCCTTCAGGAGGCGCAGGCTTTCCAGCATGGCGGCAACGGATACCGTATCGTCAAAGGTGCCCGGCCCCATCTTCACCGAGTCGGTGTGGGCCATGATGATGATGGTTTCTTGCGCGTTTTCCGCGGGAATCAGCACGGTGATGTTGTTGAGGTTCATGGTGGGTTTGTCGCCTATGCCGCTCTTCTCCCGGATGGATTGCTCCGTCGCTTCCATGGGCCGCCCCCGGAACACCACCCTATCCTGCTCGATGGCGAGAATTTCCTCCATGGTCAGGCTGTAGCGCTCCTCCACCGGCGTGTAGCCAAGGGCGGTCAGGCGCTCAACCAGATACCTGTGCACCTCATGAATGGCCGGGGTATCCACGCTGTGCACCTGATGGCTCATGGTTCTCAAATCGCTGAGCATCAGCTGGAAATCCGGCTCCGCCTTGGCTTCCTCCAGGGCAACCGCCCGCTCCTCCACCAGGGCTGCCTTTGGCGGCTGAAACCGCAGATACCCCAGGTAGGAGCCCGCCAGCAGCGCCAGGAAAACCAGTACAATACCCCATGATTTTAATTTGATATTCAAAGTATTATCCTCCAAATCGGTAACATTTGTCCCTGGGCATTATATCATCATTCTCCCCCGCGCGAGCCAAAAAACGAAATGTGTGCAGGGGAGAATCTTTCTCTATTCGGCAGCTCCAAAAATTTGTTGCCGGGGTTAAGCTTTTCTTAGAATCCCTCCGCCTCCAGGCGGTCGTGGGGCATGTTGATTTCCTCGGCAAGGGGGCTGAGGATCAGGGTGGCCCGGTAGCCGGGCGCGGGAAAGGCAATATCCTCCCGAGCTTTGGCGTAGGTGCCGCCGGGGCCGAAGGCTTTCTCCTCCCCCTGCCAGACGCTTCCGGTGGCGTAGCTGAATTGATACCTGCCCGCAGGCACCTTGACCCGGGCCCGCTCCAGCGGGTGGATAAAGAGGGTGACCAGCGGCGCATCCTCCCCCGCGGGGGTGATTTTTACATAGTAGGCATTCCCTTCCCGGGGGGCTTTGATGAGGATTTCGCAATCCCCTCCCTGCTTGCGCTGGGTGAGCACGCCGCTCTTGGGGAAGGGCTGGATGTCCTTGAGTTCCTCCGCCAGCCGCTCCGCACCGCCAAAGGTGCCCAGGGCTAGAAAACCTTCCCTGGCCTGGGGGTATTTTCCCTGGCGCAGCAGGCCCTGGGCCTGGTTCCAGGCAGCCAATTGCTGGGTGGTGGCGGCGGCGAAGGGGCTGCCCAGCACTTCCAGGCTGCGCTGGGCGCCGGTTAACTCATTCTTCAAAATCTGCTGCCTGGCTTCCTGCAGCCCGGGCAAAGCGTCCAGGCGGCTTAGGTTTTTGGATACATACCCCTGGCTGCCGTCCAGCAATTGCACATGGTACCAATTGTCCTTTTCTCCCAGGCAGGGCAGCACCGTCTTTTCCCCTACCCGGGCTACCCGCTCGCTGGTGGCGCTGGCTTGGCTGCGCACATTGCAAGAGGTTTCGATGGTTACATACCCCATGTAGGGCTGGCTGACCGGCGGGGTATAGGGCGTCTGTGCCCCCAGTGCGGGCAGGGCGTGGGTTTCCCCGGCGGTTTCGCCTATCGTTAGGGTGACCGCCGCCTGATTCCATACGCCTTCCTTTAGCACCACCGGCAGGGGGGACAGCAGGGACAGCCCTTCCTCCCCCAATACAAACTGAGGCGCCGGATACCAAGAAAACAGGGCGTCCAGCCCTTCCCGGGCGGCGCGCTCGTCCGTTACGCCGTCAAAGGCCATGCCTTCCAGCGTCCAGACCATGGCGTACAGGGGGATATCCTCCCTGTTCAGGGCGCCCCGGGCAGACACCCGGATGTCCCCCTTCTTGTCCGGGGACAGGGCCAGCAGCGCCTCCCCCTTGACCGCAAGGCGCAGCACCCCCTGGTCTTCAAACCACTGGGGCGCCTCCTGCGCAAGGACGGGTAGAATCAGGCACAAGCCAATCAATAGCCATGTCAACAGTCGTTTCATCCATTGCCTCCCGGGATTTTTGTCCATTATACCCTGCCCGCCCCCCGGGGGCAAGGTTGGCATTGACAAAAGCCTCCACCTGACGGAAGATAGTACCAATGCTTTATAAAAAGGAGCGCCTATGTCAAGACTGGGAGATTTACTGAAACTGGAACGCACCCGCCGGGGAATGACCCACAAACAGGTGGCCCGCCTGGCCGGGGTCAGCGACAAATACCTGCAGGAGGTGGAGAGCGGCAAGCGCATCATCGCCGACGACCAGGCGCGCCGCATCCTGCAGAAAATGGGCATCACCCAGGAAACCGAAGCCGCCTTTTCCCTGGACGATATCGCTGCCACGGTGGATTTGCAGTCCGCCGTGCCCGACATCCAGCGCCGCGCCCCCGCCAAAGCCTCCCCCAAGGAAGAAACGGGCGGCGACAACGACAAGGTGGACGGCTCCATCTGGCTGGACGCCCTCAGCTCCGTTCTGCGCAGGGTGCCGGTATACAACGCCGCCATGAAGGAAGTGGGCCACCGGCTGCTGCCCGTGGAAAAGGGAAAGATTGAAGGCGCCCCAGCCGACAAGGTTTTTTATTACATGGCCCCCGACAACGCCCTGCGGGGCTTCCGGGTGCACAAGGGGGACATTGTGCTCATCGTGCCCCAGACCATGTCCCAGGACGGCGCGCTGATGCTGCTGGACACCAAGCACGGCAAAATCCTGCGCATGATCAAGGACATGCCCCGATTCCAGGTGATGCTGCAAACCTACGACCAGCAGTTTGAAAGCGATATCATCAACCTGAGCGACGCCGTGTTCATCGGCAAAGCCGTGCGCCTGGAGGCGGAGCTTTCATAAGATATTGGTTCTACGGCGAGGGATGCGTGAAAACGCGTCCCTCGTTTTTTCATTTCAAGAGCTCAGAAAAACGCTATCTTCCTCAGTAGCGAAAATTCCGCCGCGCACAAATACGCGTTATCGGTCGTATTTAGTGTTCCTCTTACCGACAAGCGATTTTCTCAATCCCTGTCTGGCTTTCAATATTCTCTTTTTCACATATGGGAATATGCGGCGGCTCTTTTCACGATATGGCGCTGCCCATGAGGGCATCCATATGATTACTGCGATTGGTAGAAAAAGAGCTTGCTGATCTGTCTTTTTGCATAGTGTATTTCAATGGATTTTTCTTTTGTTTACCTTCCGGATTCTTGGGTAGAATGATTCTAAAGAGAGTTGTTCTTTTACCCATGACTACTTATTGAGGAGGAATTACTATGGAAAATACCGTCAACACTGTTGAAAACCGCCTGCCGCTGATTGGAGACAAGGCGCCGGAGTTTCACGCCAACACCACCCAGGGCCCCATCAACTTCCCGCAGGATTTTAAGGGCAAGTGGGTGATTCTGTTCTCCCACCCGGCGGACTTTACCCCCGTTTGCACCACCGAGTTTATGACTTTCGCCTCCATGGCCGATGAGTTTGAGGCCATGAACACCCAGCTGGTGGGTCTGTCCATCGACTCCATCCACGCGCATATCGCCTGGCTGCGCCGCATCCAGGAATTGGAGTGGAAGGGCTACAAGAACATGGAAGTCAAGTTCCCCCTGATTGAGGACTTGAGCATGAGCGTTTCCAGCAAGTACGGCATGGTGCACCCGGGCACGGGCAACAAAACCGCCGCTGTGCGCGCCGTGTTTGTGATTGACCCCGAGGGCGTTATCCGCACCATCCTGTACTACCCCGCTTCCACCGGGCGCAACTTTGACGAAATCAAGCGCATCGTGATTGCCCTGCAGAAGGCGGATGCCGAAAAAATCGCCACCCCCGCCGACTGGCGGCCCGGCGAGGATGTCATCATGCCCTCCCCCGGCTCCTGCGGCGCCGCCAAGGAACGCATGGAGAGCAAGGACGAGGACAAGTACTGCCTGGACTGGTTCCTGTGCTTTAAGAAGGAAAAGTAATTCCTCCACTTTTCAAAAGGCTGCTTAGGCAGCCTTTTTTGTTTGAATCTTCAATATAATTGCGCCTATGGCTTTGCCAATCGTCACAGGGCGGTTTCCCGTGGTATATTGTTGTATCAACAAGGGAGGACTTTTCTACCATGCAGGTATTACTCATCGGCGGCACGGGGCTGCTGGGCAGCGAGGGCGCCAAGGCCATGATCGCCAGGGGAGACAAGGTGAAAGCCCTGGCATTGCCCCCGGTGCCCCAGGGCGCCGTGCTGCCGCCGGAGATAGACATTGTCTTTGGCAACTACATGCACATGCCCGACAAGGAGTTGGCCGGGCACCTGAAGGGCTGCGAGGGGCTGGTATTCGCCGCCGGGGTGGACGAGCGCCTGGAAGGGCCGCCCCCCATCTACAATATGTTCGAAAAATACAACATCACCCCCCTCAGGCGCCTGCTGCGCATCGCCAAGGAGCAGGGGGTAAAGCACACCGTCATCTGCGGCTCCTACTTCAGCCACTTCGCCAAACAATGGCCGGATATGGAACTGGGGCGCAGGCACCCCTACATCCAAAGCCGCCTGGACCAGGAAGAGATGGCCTTTTCCTTCGCCGACACGGATTTTCATGTGGCCATCCTGCAGATTCCCTATGTGTTCGGCGCCCAGCCGGGGCGCAAGCCCGTGTGGATGTTCCTGGTGGACATCATCCGCGCCATGCCCTTTGCCACCTTCTACCCAGCGGGGGGCAGCGCCATGGTGACCACCCGCCAGGTAGGCCACGCCATGGCGGAGGCGCTGCATAGATCCAGGAGCGCCAAAGCCTGGCCCCTGGGCTGCGTCAACATGACCTGGCAGGAGATGCTGGGCATCTTCCACAAGTACATGGGATATCCCAAGCGCCGGGTCGTCACCATTTCCAAGGGGCTGTTTACCCTGGGCGCCAAAGCCCGCAAAGCCCGCCTGAAGCGGAGGGGGCTGGAGACAGGGCTGGACTATGATGTGCTGGGGGAACTGATGACGCGCAACGCCTACATCGACCCCGCCGCGGGCTGCGAGCCTCTGGGCCTGCCCCGGGAGGACATGGAGAAAGCCATCGGCGAATCCGTCACATTATGCATGGACATTCTAAAGCACCAGAAGAGCGCGGTGGAGATGAAGGGGGAGTAACCCCTGTCCCGCAACCGCCCCTGCCCTTGACGGGCGGGGGCGTCCCTTTGTATAATCAAGATAGAAAACATAAGGAGGAATATCCATGTCCACCCTGCATAATTCCGCCAACCAGGACGCTTTCGCCCGCACCGTTCTGATGCCCGGCGACCCTCTGCGCGCCAAGTTTATCGCTGAAACCTACCTTCAGGACGCCGTGCTGGTGAACAATGTGCGGGGCATCCAGGGGTACACAGGGCTGTACAAGGGAAAAAAGGTATCGGTGATGGGCAGCGGCATGGGCATCCCCTCCATCGGCATCTACAGCCACGAGCTCTACAACAACTACGGGGTGGAGCAGATTATCCGGGTGGGTTCCGCCGGGATGATCAGCCCCCAATTGAAGGTGCGGGATCTGGTCATCGCCATGAGCGCCTACAGCAATTCCAGCTACGGCAGCCAGTTCGGCTTAAGCGGCATGTTGGCCCCCTGCGCCGACTACGGCATGCTGCGCGCCGCCGCTGACGAGGCGGAGAAGATGGGCATGCACACCATGGTGGGCCCGGTGTTCTCCACCGATATTTTTTACAACGCCGACAGCCCCCTGGATAAACTGCAGAAGCTGAACGTGCTGGCTGTGGAAATGGAAACCTACGGCCTGTACCTGAACGCCGCCGCCAGCGGCAAAAAGGCGCTGACCCTGCTGCAGATTTCCGACAACCCCTTTACCGGCGAAAGCCTCACCCCCCAGCAGGTGCGGGAAACATTCACCCAGATGATGGAAATCGCCCTGACCATCGCGTGAACATCCTAGTCAGCGCCTGTCTGCTGGGGCTGTGCACCCGCTATGACGGCCAGGGCAAGGGGCACCCCAACGTGCTGGCCTTGGCCAACAAGCATACCCTGATCCCAGTGTGCCCCGAGCAGCTGGGTGGTCTGCCCACCCCCCGCCCCCCGGCGGAGCTGCAGCCGGATGGCCGGGTCATCAACACCCTGGGGCAGGATGTGACACAGGCTTTTACAAGGGGCGCCAAGATGGCGCTGGACATCGCTCATTTGACAGGGTGTAAAGCCGCCATCCTGAAGGCGCGCAGCCCTTCCTGCGGGCTGGGTCGGGTGTACGACGGCAGCTTCAGCGGCACACTGAAGGAAGGCAACGGCCTGTTCGCCGCCCTCTGCCTGGGCAGCAGTTTGCCCGTGTACACCGAGGAACATCTGCATCAGTTGAACTTCTGACTCTTATCCCGCCGCTTGAGCAAGGAGGTGCGCCATGGCCGCCAAGAAAGGGTACTCCCGCCCCGGTCTGCTGGGCGGCATGGTGCATTACGACGAAAATGGTAAAAGAGTCGGCGATTCCCTCCCCAATATATTGGGCGGGTACAACCATTACGATGAAAAGGGCAATAAAACCGGCGCTTCCTACCCAAGCCTGCTGGGCGGCGCCCGGCATTACGACGACAAGGGAAGGGACGCCGGGCTTTCCCACCCCAATCTGTTGGGGGGCACCACCACCTACGACAGGGACGGCAAGCCGGTGCAGCAGGCCTACCCCTCCATGATAGGCGGCGTGAACGTCTACCGGGAAGGCGCCCAGAACGAGGATTTGCTGCGCGCCGCAGGCGCTACCGAGGAGTACCTGAAAATCCTCCAGGTGCCGCCGCCCCCGGCAAACGAACAGCCTGCGTTTCACCAGATAAAAGCCCCCTCCCGGCTGGAAAAGGCGGCGGGTATCTTCATCGTCGCCATTGTCGGCTTGATTCTGCTGGCCATCGTGCTGTTCTTTTCCTACCATATCCACATGGCCAACCGGTAAGAGGTTGGCAGAATACCGGAGATAAAAAATGAGCCGGACACCGATGGGGGTGTCCGGCTTTCCCATATTGGGTTTTCTACGCCTAACATACACACTGGATGAATTATCCGAATCAATTCAGTATCTTCCCATCCACTGCGGATAGATAGGCATCCATTGGCAATGGGTGATAATAAGGCGCATTTTCATCATCACTGCTGTGCAGGTAGGTGATGCGCCAGCAGGGCAGCAGCACCAGGTCTTTCCCACCAACTTTTCGCCAAGGCGCATACAGCAGCTCTGCCCGCAGGATGCCTTTGCAGTGCCCCTTTTGCACCGCCCGGAAGGAGGATTGGAACACCCCGAGAGCTTGTCCGCTTGTTAACAGTTCATTTTGCTCAACCATCGCTCCGGCAAGGTAGGTGCTGTTGACGTTCGCCAGCTTTATCCCACCCTTCCCATAGATCAAACCAACAAACATACCGCCCACGACATCCTGGGAATTGTTCAGGTGTATGCCCTGGTTGTTGACAGGGACATTACCAATTCGTCCCTGATAGACGAGGTAGAAGCACTCATCTTCCAAGGTAACCCCATCATACTCATAAATTGCCTGGTGATCCGGATTTCCTTCCCGCAAAAGGGCATTGTACTTTTCCCCCAATACATGTATGCGTGCAACGCTCATGTCCAGCGCGTATACCAACTGCCCGGAAAACCGGAGTCTGGCCAGCAGCGCTTCTGCCGCAGCCTGGGCTTGCGCCAGTGTACCGCAGAACAAAGTTTCCTTTTCCAACGAGGATTCCATGCCATCGTACCATCCCGCCCAGTTATGCGCCATGCCGCCCAGGGTGTACAACAGCTGCACAAGACGGCTCTCCGCCCGATAAATCAACAGCCCTCCCTCTGCGATGTCCAGCGTAGCGCCGTCAGCATAGGTATAGTGATGGTGCCGGTTACGTTTGTTGCCCCAATTTTCCGGCGTACCGGGAGGTTCAGGATTGAACCAATGAGCTTGGACAAAAGAGAAGTAATCTGCCAACTCCGCGCGAAGGGTGGGAAGCGAACCGCCTTCCCTGTACCCTTCAGGCATCACCACAAGGAACTCCTCCTTTTGCGCCAAAGCATTTGCCAGCAGCAGGGTGCATAGAATGGCGCATAATAGCATTCTCTTTTTCATGATGTCACATAAAAGCTGAGCACCCGAAGGTGCCCAGCCTCTTTCTTATTTCTTGCTCTCCGGTTTAACGGTTACCACCCATTCTTCTTTCAGCCAGGTGTTTTTCGTGTCATTCCCCTGTTCGTCCTTCTCGCCGCGCAGCCATTGGCCTTCACGGGTAATCTCCCAGTTGGATACAAACATCTGAATGCTGTATTCTGTCAGTCCCTCCGGCACGCCGTAAATCATATAATGATAAGTGATGCTGCCATCCTTGTTGGTGCGGTAGTCGTATCCCACCTCATAGCCTTCATACAGTTTGCCATCCAACAGGATGCCGTGGGGCACCGCTTTGGCCAGCAGAATTTTCGCGTCTTTCTGAACAGCCATATCCAGGAAGGAAGGCGCGTCCTCAGACGCTTGCTCCCCCAGGAAGAGATTGTAGCCCGCAGGGTCGCTGATGCGGTAATCCTCCGGTATCAGCACCACATTTGCGCCTTCAACCGGCGTGATTTCCACGGTTCCATACAACACCTGGGTTCCCTCCAAGCTAATGACATTTGCGCCAGGCGGCGGCGCCGCATCTTCCTCCGCCTCCGCTTCTTCAAAGGTCTTTGCCAGCACGGTATCTACCCAGCGGTACTGTACCTCTCCTACCGTACGGTTTTGGCTGATATCCATCACATTGCCCCTGGTGAGCACCTCTGCGCTCTTGTTGCCAAACATTTCATTCACCCAATCAATGGTGGGCGACAGCGTCGCCGCCACCGCCACCCCCACCAGGGCGATGATGGCAAATATTAGTGCCGCGGAAACTCTTTTTTTCGCTTTCACAGGTTGTTCTCCTTTCGCCACGCGCAGCACATGCCGCACATGCTGGTCTGTACCATGAAGGGCGGACAGGCGGCGATCCATGGCCGCGCGCAGGTTATTCTCAGGCTTCATCGTACCACCCCTCCAATCTCGTCTTCAGCATTTTTCTGGCCCGGCTTACATACACATACAGGGTGGAAGGCGCGATGCCCAGCGCTTCCGCCGCTTCTGTGGCGGGCAGATTCCAATAGTAGGTCATCAAGATGGCGGCGCGGTATTTGCTCGGCAGCGCCATCACTTCCTTAATCAGGGTATCGTCGTTTGCCTCAAAGGGCACGGAGGCTTCCGGAAGATCCTCCAGCGCTTTTCGGCGGTCGACAAAGCGGAACCATCGCCCCCGCAGCATATCCTTGCAGGTGTTGATGGCGATGCGCATCAGCCAGGTTTCCGTCCGGCTGTCCCCCCGGAAGGAGGACAGGGCTTTGTATGCCTTCACATAGGTTTCCTGCATGGCATCCTCAGCCAGATGAGCATCCCTGAGCATCACATAGCAGGTGCGCAGGATGGCTGTGGAATGGCTCCGCATCAACGCTTCGATTGTTTCCTCGGGGGTGCACCCCCGGTTTGCTTCTTCCAAACCCTTCGCCTCCTTTCACCTATTAGACGACATAATGCCGAATATTTCTACATGAAAAATACGCCGCAAATATGCGGCGAAAAAGGAAGATGCCGAAATTGAGATTATTTCGTGCGGCGTCCGTCGCAAAAACTCGCTTCGCTTTTTGCTAGGGCTGACTTGGCTTTGCCCAGACCTGATAAGGGACATGATGTCCCTTGGAACCCGCAAATCAACGCGCTACTTAACCGTGATTTCTCGATACATCCCTGCCTTCACCAGGGCGGGATGCAGGGCGGTGTACAAAAGGGGCGCAGCGATGACGGCGAAGGTGCCGTTCACCAGGGAGGCCAACAGCTTTTCGCCCATTTTAATCAGCAGGGCGTCGCGTTCCATGCCCAGCAGGGACATCTGCACATAGCTCTTGAGCATATACAGCCCGATATACAGCACAGCCCCAGCCAGGGCGCCCAGCACCAGGCGCAGGCGCTTCTTCTCCCCCAAGGCCATGCCGTGGTGGACAATCAGCCCGCACACCAAGGCCATGAGCCCTTTATTGAGAAAGGTTATCCACGCCTCGGCGGCGTAGGCGGGGAAGGTGATATCAAACAGCGCCGAGCCAAGGCCTGCCGCCAGCCCCCCCTGCAGACCGCCAAAGAGCATGCCCGCCAGCAGACAGACGGCGTTGGCCAGGTGGATGCGGGAGGACGCCACGGGGATGGAGAAATAATTGGACACAAAGACCACCGCGCTCATCACCCCGATGAATGCGATAGCGTATACCCTGTTGCGCTTGGCTGCCATATCTGACCCTCCCGTTGACAATTCTTGATGATACCCCTATGATACCCGTATCTGGACCGATGTAAATACCCAGTTTTTGAATAATGAAGGGGGTCAGATTATGCAGGACATCACCCTGTCCTTCCAGCGGGACGCGACCCCCCTGTACAAGCAGCTGTACCGGCACATCGCCGGGGAAATTCACCGGGGCAATCTGAAGGAGGATACCCGCCTGCCCTCCAAGCGGGCGCTGGTAAAGCACCTGAAAATCAGCATGAGCACGGTGGAAAGCGCTTACAGCCTGCTGCAAAGCGAGGGGTACATCCGCGCCGAGGCCAAGCGGGGGTTTTTTGTGCAGGGGGTGATGCCCCTGTCCCCGCCCGCCGCTGCCCCTGCCGATGCCCCAATGCCCGCGCCCCTGCCCCTGCCGCCCTTTGATTTTTCCACCTCCGCGGTGGATCAGAGCCTGTTTCCCTTCCGCACCTGGAGCCGCCTGTTCCGCGAGACCCTGCGGGACACCCCCCGCCTGCTGGAAAAGGGCGACGCCCAGGGGGACGAGGAGCTGCGGGACAGCCTGGCCAAGTTCCTCTACCAGTACCGTGGGGTGCGCTGCACCCGGGACAGCCTGCTCATCGGCGCGGGGGTGGATTACCTATTATATGTGCTGTTCTGCCTGCTGCCCGGCGGGGTCAGCGTGGCGGCGGAAGATCCCGGCTACCAGGGGGCCTACCGCCTGGCCCAGCGCCACAAAGCCAGGGTGCTGCCCCTGCCCCTGGACGAGCAGGGCATCCGCCCCGACGCCCTGTATCAGGCCAAGGCCAAGCTGGTGTATGTGACCCCCTCCCACCAGTTCCCCCTGGGGCTGAGCATGCCCATCGGCCGCAGAACCGCCCTGCTGGACTGGGCGCAGCAGACCGGGGGCTACATCATCGAGGATGATTACGACAGCGAGTTCCGCCACACCAGCCGACCGCTGCCCGCCCTGCAGGGCCTGGGCTGCGGCAACCGGGTCATCTACATCGGCACCTTCAGCCGCAGCCTTGCCCCCTCCATGCGCATCGCCTACATGGTGCTGCCCCCCGACCTGATGGACGCCTGGCGGCAGCTTTTCCGGCAAGGGGGCGACACCGTCTCCCGCTTTGACCAGCAGACCCTGCACCGCCTGATTGCCGGCGGCCATTTCGCCCGCCACCTGCGCAGGGCGGGCAGCGCCTATACCAAGCGCTGCAAAAAACTGTGCGACCTGCTGCTCACCATCCCCCAAGCCCGCGTGCAGGGGGAGGAGGCCGGGCTGCACTTTCTGCTGACCATCCCCCAAAAAAGCGAGCGGGAATTGGTGGCACGCGCCCAGCGCCGCGGCCTGCGCCTGCACGGGCTAAGCGAATACTGCCACCGGGTGCCCCCCCTGCCCTCCACAGTGGTGATGGGCTTTGCCGGCCTGCGGGACGAGGAGCTGGAGCCCGCCGTCGCCCTGCTGCGGGAGATTTGGGACGTGTAAAAAATTTTTCCGGATATACGAAAAAACCTTGTTTATGCGCATAAACGCCCTTGACAGCCCCCTGAAATCGTGTATGATATGTCTATAGCATTATATAACGTCTTGATACGTTATGTAAAATACATACACGAGGTGGCCAATATGGAGGAGAAACAAGTTCACGAGATGCAACTGCAACAGGTGGAGCAGGCGGTTGCCGCTGTCAAAGGAAAGAAATTCAACGCGGTGTATATGATCGCCTGCGGCGGTTCCAAAGCGTCCTTTGGCCCTGCCCAGTATATCTTCGATGTGGAGAGCGACCTGCCCGCCTATGTGCTGACAGCCAACGAGTTTAATTACCGCAAACCCAAGCAGTTCACCAAGGACTCCCTGGTGCTGACCTGCTCCCATTCGGGCAACACCCCCGAAACCGTGCAGGCGACCCAGACCGCCAAGGACCTGGGCTGCGTGACCATCTGCCTGTCCAACAAGATTGACTCCGAGCTGTGGCAGGCCGCCACCCACGGCGTCAGCTACCTGTGGGGCGACTGCAACCCCGCCTACGGCAAGAGCGCCATGCTGTACCGCCTGGTGTTCGGCATCCTCAACGCCCTGAACCCCAATGAAAAGTACGAGCGCGCCATTAGGAACATCGACGAGATGGAAACCCTGGTGCCCGCCAACCGCAAGAAGTTCGCCGAGCGCGCCCTGGAATGGGGCGAAAAGTACAAGCGCAGCCCCATCATCTACACCATGGCCTCGGGCGAGTACTATTCGGAAGCCTATTCCTTCGCCATCTGCCTGCTGATGGAAATGCAGTGGATTCACTCCAGCTCCATCCATTCGGGCGAGTTCTTCCACGGTCCCTTCGAAATCACCGATTATGACGTGCCCTTCCTGGTGTTCATGAGCCGGGGCAAAACCCGCTACCTGGACGAGCGCGCCCTTTCGTTTGCCAAAAAATATTCCAAGGAAGTCACCGTGGTGGATACCCAGGAGTTTGACATGGGCGGCATCCAGGAAGACCTGCAGAGCTACTTCGCGGCCATCCTGCTTACCCCCGTCACCCGCCAGTATGCCGATGCCATCGCCGATTTCCGCGGCCATCCCCTCAGCGTGCGCCGGTACATGTGGCGAATGGAGTACTGATTCCAAAGGCCGTCGACGGCCTTAGAAAAATAAGGAGGAACCCCATGAAAAAGCTGCTGTCTTTTGCCCTGGTACTGGCTGTGCTGCTGTCTATGGCCGTGCTGCCCGCCGCCGCGGAAGAGAAGGTCACCCTGCGCTTCTTCCACCGCTGGCCCAACGAACCCAAAGGCCCCTACATGGATGAAGTCATCCGCAAGTTTGAAGAGGCCAACCCCAACATCGACATCGTGTTGATTGACCCCGTCCTCAACGACAGCTACAAGGAGAAAATCCGCGTGCTGGTCGGCTCCTCTGACATTCCGGACGTGTTCATGTCCTGGTCGGGCTCCTTTGGCGCCAACCTGGTCAAATCCGGCCGTGTGATGCCCCTGGACGACATGATTGCCGCCAACCCCGAGTGGGCTGACCTGATTGTGGACAGCCAGTGGGGCCCCTTCCAGTACGACGGAAAGCAGTACGGCATTCCGTGGTCCATGGACGGCAAGGTGTTCTACTACAACAAGACCGTCTTTGACGAGCTGGGCCTGACCCCTCCGGACACCTGGGAAGAGTTCATCGCCGTGCTGGATGCCCTGCAGGCCGCCGGCCATGAGTATCCCATCTCCGCCGGCTTCTCCGCCGAGTGGGCCGTGAGCCACTACCTGGGCGCCATGGTGCAGCGCATGGTGGATCCCGCCGTTGTCGCCAAGGACTACGCCCTGGAAGGCGACTTCACCGATCAGGGCTACATCGACACCCTGAACGTGTTCAAGGATCTGTCCAAGTACATGAACCCCGACCCCAACTCGGTTGACCATACCTATGCCCGCAACGAGTTCATCGACGAGCAGAGCGTACTGTGCCTGATGCAGCTTGCCGAAATCAAGTACGTCGCCGACGGCGCCGAGTTCGAGTATTCCTTCTTCGACATGCCCGCCCTGCCCGATGGCAAAGGCGACCCCAACGAGCTGGAAGGCGCCCCCGAGGGCATGATGATCTCCTCTGAGACCAAGTACCCCGAAGAAGCCGCCGCCTTCGTCCGTTTCTTCATCAACCCCGAGAACGGCGCGCTGATGACCAAGATGACCGGCGAACTCTCCTGCGTGGAAGGCGCCGTGAACGAAGAGAGCATCTCCTCCCCCATGCAGTTGGAAGCTGTGGAACTGATTAAGAAAGCCTCCGACACCACCCTGTGGCAGGATAATGCCGTGGATGCCACCGTCGCCTCTGCCTTCATGAAGGGCGGTCAGCTGCTGCTGACGGGCGACAAGACAGCCGAGCAGGTTATGGAAGACGTGCAGGCTGCCCTGGTACAGGCCAAACAGAAGTAAGAAACCCCGCCATAACGCCCCCTCCGCTCTCGGGCGGAGGGGGTGAACGTACAAAGTAAGGGTGATTGATATGTCTCTATCCCGCTCGGGCAAGGTTCTCACAGGCAAACCCCGCCGGATACCATATGCCGCGTACCTGTACGTGCTGCCGATGGTGGTGTTGATGGGCACCTTTATCTACTATCCCATCTTCGTGAACTTTTATTATACCCTGCACAATTTTTCCGCCTTTTCCCTGGAACACGCGTATGTAGGGCTGGACAATGTCCGCCTGCTGTTTTCCGACCCCGTCATCCGCACAGCCCTGGTGAACAACCTGCTGTACTGCCTGATTTCCATCTTCTTTCAGGTATTCCTGGCGCTTGGCATCGCGGCGGTGCTGGAAGACCAGTTGTTCCGCCGGGTCTCGGGCATGCTGCGCACCATCTACTTCCTTCCCGTGCTGATTTCCATGACCGTTGTGGCCATGCTCTTTACCCAGATATACGCCCCAAGAGGCCTGCTCAATTCCTTTTTAAGTTTGTTCGGCAGCAATGTGCGCACCGGATGGATCGGCCGCTCCAGCACCGCCATTTTCTGCGCCATCTTTATGTCCCAGTGGCATTCCATGGGATATACCACCATGCTGTTCATCGTTGACATTCAGAAAATACCCGCCGAGCTGTACGAGGCCGCTGAGATTGACGGCGCCAACCGGCTCCAGCGTTTCTTCCATATCACCGTACCCCGGGTGAAGGAAATGTTCTTTGTGCTGATGGTAACCACCGTTTCCGGCGCGTTCCTTGTGTTCAACGACGTGTACATCCTCACCCGCGGCGGCCCGGGCAACTCCTCCACCACCCTGTCGGTATACATGTACGACATGGCCTTTACCCAGGACCGCATGGGCTACGCGTCCACCATCGCCATCCTGATGTTCCTCATCTGCATCCTGCTGACCGTTGTACAGAAGGTATTCATCAAAACAGGGGAGGTGGACTGAGATGACAACCAAGGCCAACTACCAGCCGGGCAGCTTTAAGAAAACCAACGCCCGCTACAAGTGGACGCCGGGCACCATCCTGATACTGATTCTGCTGCTGGTGTACTTCGTGATGATTCTCTATCCGCTGATCTGGATGGTGCTCTCCAGCCTGAAAACCGAGCGGGAGTTTTTCCGCAACATCTGGGGGCTGCCCGCGGCGTTCCAGTTTCAGAACTACACCAAAGCCTGGCAGATGGGCATTTCGGACTATTTCATCAACTCGGTGCTGGTTACCCTGTCCACCATCGCCCTGACGCTGAGCGTCGCCGTCCTTGCCGCCTTCGGCATGGTGCGCTATGATTTCCCGGGCAAGAACCTGATTTTCCTGCTGGGCATGGGGGGCATGATGTTCTCGGCCCAGGTGGCGCTGATTCCCCTGTACCGGGTAATTCAGGACCTGCGCATCCATGACACCTACTGGGCGATGATCCTGCCCTACGCGGCCTTCCGCATGTCCATCACCCTGATGCTGATCCGCTCCTACTTCCTGTCCATCCCCAAGGAGATGTACGAATCAGCCACCATAGACGGGTGCACCTCTTTCCAGACGCTGCTGCACATCTACCTGCCCATCTCCAAACCCATTCTGCTGACAGCGGCCATCCTGATTGCCTACTACGCCTGGAACGAGTTCCTGTTCTCCATCATTTTCATTGATTCCAGGGCGCTCAAAACCATCCCCTCAGGCCTGATGGTCTTCCGGGACGCTTTGAACACGGATTATTCCCTGCTCTTCGCGGGCCTGACCATCTCCGCCCTGCCCATGATTATCGTATTTATCCTGATGCAGAAGCAGTTCATCCGGGGCCTCGCGTCAGGCGCAGTGAAAGGATAACCAA
Organism: uncultured Clostridia bacterium; assembly: GCA_937894675.1. GTDB lineage: Bacteria > Bacillota > Clostridia > Christensenellales > Aristaeellaceae > DTU024. Next base: position 112,257 of record CALCQO010000024.1, on the reverse strand, counting down.
GCATGAGACGAATGATAGCCATTGGCGACAATGTCGCCGACCACTACATGGACGAGCAGATTTACTACCCCGGCGGCAACGCCGTCAATGTGGCGGTGGGCTGCCGGCGCAACGGCTTTGACGAAGTCGCCTACATCGGGGTGTTCGGCACCGACAAGCAGGCGCTGCATATCCAGTGGGCGCTGGGCCGGGAGGACATAACCTACGAGCACAGCCGGTACATGGCGGGCATTTCCGGCTGCCCCCAGGTGAAGCTGGACGAACACGGGGACCGTCGCTTTGTATTCAGCCCCAAGAACACCGTGCAGCACCTGGTGGGCATCAAACTGACCCAGGAAGACATTGCCTATATAGAAACATTTGACGTTTGCCATACATCGTGTTACTCTAATTTGGATTACGAACTGCCTAAGCTAAAGGGGAAGTGCGACGTCTCCTACGACTTTTCCGACCAGCATGGGGAGGCGCTGCTCGCCAGGGTATGCCCCTATGTCCGCTTTGGCTTTTTCAGCGGTTCGGATTTAACTGACGCACAGGTGGATCAGCTGATTGCCGCTGCGGCAGGATACGGCACGGAGGTTGTCGGCATTACCCTTGGCTCCCGCGGCGCGCTGTTTGCCATCAACGGCAAGCGCTACGAGCAGGGCATCAAGAAAGCCCATGTGGTGGATACCATGGGCGCCGGGGACAGCTTTATCGCCGGATTCCTGACAGCCTTCTACCAGGGACTTTCCCCCGAGGAAAGCCTGGACAAAGCCGCGCAGAGCGCCGCGATTACCTGTGGCCAAAACGGAGGCTTCGGCTATGGGAGACCATTTGGCACTTGATACCCCCACGGATATGCTGTCCTTTAAATTGGACAGCGTTTCTTCCATTCCCCTGTACAGCCAGATTACCAACCATTTTCTGGCCGCCATCAACGAAGGGCATTTCCGGGAAGGCGACAAGCTGCCCACCGAGCAGGAAATCTGCGGCATGTTCGGCGTCAGCCGCATCACGGCGCGCAAGGCCGTGCAGGAGCTGGCTGACCTTGGCAAGGTGGAGCGCAAGCAAGGCAAGGGCACCTTTATCCTGTCCAGCAAGGTCAGCATGTACGCTATGGCCCTGGACGGCTTCGGCGGGTTCGCCGCCCACAGCATGGGCTTTACCCAGACCCGCATCATCAGCAAGCGCTTTGGCCATGCCACCCAGAAGGAGGCTCTGTGGCTGGGCGTCAAGCCCGGCAGCCCCATCCAGGAGCTGATGCGCATCCTGACCCTGGACGGCATCCCCATCATGCTCGACCGCGCCCTTTACAGCCAGGAGCGTTTCCCCGAATTGATTGACGATCTGCAGGACAGCGACTCCACCTACCAGCGGCTGGCGGAACGCTACCACTGCATCATCCACGCCATTGACAAGGAGGTTTCCTACACCCTCATCCGGCCGGAGGAAGCCGACATCCTGCAGTGCTCCGTGGGCGAGCCCCTGTATTTTATCAACAAGTCCGTCATGGACAAGCAGGGGGAAGTCATCCACCACGCCATCAGCCTGGTGGTGGCCAGCCGGGTGAAGCTGACCTTTTCCTACAGCAGATAGCGTAAATCATACAATAAATTACCCCTCCCGTTCGCGTAACGGGAGGGGTGTGCTTTTATCTGATTCACATATTGCCCAGATACACATAGGACAGGTGCTTTTCCGCGATATCCCGCAGTTTTTCCATGGTGTCCCTTGGGGTGGGGGGAAAAGAGGCATGGTAGCGGGGGAAGCAGCGGCTCAGGTGCAGGGGGATGCTGCTGTCCAACGAGGCAAGCCAGGCGGCCAGGGCGTCCATCTCCGCCTCCCCGTCGTTTTCCCCGGGAACAATCAGGGTGGTGATCTCCACATGGGCTCTTTGAGCCGCCTCCCGGATGAAGGTTTTCACCGTTTCCAAGTCGCCCCCCAGGCGGCGGTACCAGGCGGGGGTAAAGCCCTTAAGGTCGATGTTGAATGCGTCCGCCACCGGCAGCACCTGCCCCAGGGCATCCAGAGTAAAGCAGCCGTTGGTGATGATAGCGGTTTTCAAGCCCGCTTCCCTTAGCAGGGCGCTCGTATCTCGGATCAGCTCAAAGTTCACCATGGGCTCGTTATAGGTAAAGGCAACACCGATATTGCCCCGGGGCACCAGGCTGAGCGCCATGTCCCGAAGCTGCCGGGGGGATATATCCCGGGTGTCCGCCCCCTGGGCGGTTGCCATGGAAATCTCGTGGTTCTGGCAGAAAAAGCAGCGCATGTTGCAGCCCACCCCGCCCACGGACAGGATGGTTTTGCCCGGATAAAAATGGTACAGGGGTTTCTTTTCCACCGGATCCAGCGCCAGGGAGCTGACGGCCCAGGGTTTGACGGGCAGGCTCTCTCTTCCCTGGTTCCATCTGGCGCCGCACAGGCCGACCTGCCCTTCCTTCAGGGCGCAATGGTGGGGACAGTAGGGGCAGTTCATGTATAGCGCACCACTTCAAAGCGCTGCAGGGAAACCGATTCCCCCGGGCGGATGCCCGCTTTGCGCCGGGCGATGTCCACCTGCTCTTCCACCGTGTCCACCCCCTCCAGGTTGGGCAGCAGCAGGCCCCGCCGCCCCCGGCTGGACACGATAACGCCGTACTTCTTTACATCCAGCATGTCCTGGCTGTCTATGTCCTCCGCTTGACCCAGCACGTCCACCGAGCACTGGATGGCGTCCAGCTCTTCTTCCTCCACGGGCGGAAAGCGGGGGTCGCGCGCGGCGGCGGACACGGCGTTTTGCACAATCTCCTCGGCGATGCTGCCGGTGGTGGGGCTGATGGTGCCGATGCACCCCCGCAGCTCCCCCTCCTTATGCAGCGACACAAACACCCCCGCTTGCCGGGCTGTCCATTCCTGGGGCAAGTCCCCGGGCAGTTTCATTATTTTGCCCGTTTTCACATAGGTTTCAAAGGAGGCGCGGGCCAGGCGCACGGGCAGGCTCTCACTTGCCCGCTGACTCGCCAACTCCCGTTGCTGATTCTCCAGAAAATGGCGGCTTTCATCCGGCTCTCCCGCCGCGAAGACGCACACGCCGTAGCCCACCCCGGTAACCCCTTCATAGCTCAGCGCCTGGGCGTCCACCTTGCGCCCGTCCAGAGCGCCTGCCAGCATCAGAAAGCTGCGCTGGCCGCACTCCCCCGCCGTGTCGCACAGCCCGGGGGGTAAACTCAGCAGCTCGTCAAAGGCGGCGCGGCCCATGATGTCCATGATTTGCGCGTCGTATACCGCCCCTTCCGGTCGCAGGCCGTAGGGGCCGTCCTCCTTCAGGTAATGGGACAGATCGCCGCTGGCCACCAGGCCGACGCGCCTGCCCAGCCCCTCCGCCGCCCGGGCGATGGCCATGCCCATGCGGTAGTGGCTGGCAAAGCTCAGCCCGCTGAAGCCCATGCGCACGATGGGCACTTCCAGCCCCGCTTCCCGAAGGAAGTACAGGGGCACCATGGTGCCATGATCCAGTTTCTCCTCGCCCCTGCCCTCAAACCCGGCGGGCAGGCCCATTTGCCCGGCGGTCTTAGCGATGGCCTTGCCCAGCGCCTGGTCGTAGGCGACCGAGAAGCTTACATTGGGTATGCCGAAGCCGCGGAAGCTGCCCTGGGCGCCCTCCCCCGGGGACAGGCGGAAGTAATCCGCGTACAAAGCCGCGTGGGGGGAGATGATGACCAGCGCTTCCGGCCGGCTATCCTTCAGAAACCGGGCGGCCTGGCGGTAGGCGTCCGTCGTTTTTTGAATCTGTTTCTCGCTGCCTTTGCCCACCGCCGGCACAATCATGGGCGGGTGGGGCAGCATCAACGCATGTGAGAGCATACAAAGCCTCCTTCCACGGGTTGTCTTGCTGTTTCCAGTATACCATATCCCCCGCTTCCCGGCGGAAATTGCCTTCGTCCCCACTTTCGCCACAAATTGTTGACATCTATGTTTCTATTTGTTATAATTTCGCAAAGAAATTGTCATCAAATTGGGACACGCCCCCACCAGGGCGCCCATCAGGAGGAAACATGCAACACAGGATGCTGCAGCCCGGCCCATTGCTCAGCGACAGGGGCGAGTTAATGGAAGCGGGGTATGCCCACCGCCTGATTAAGCACTATGACCGCCAGGCCATCAAGGCCAGCCCCCTGAAAATCAAGGAATGGGACTACTACCTGGTTGCCAACGACTACTGCGCCCTGGCGCTAACCATGGCGGACAATGGCTACATGGGGCTGGACTCCATCAGCCTGCTGGATTTTTCCGCGCCCAGCCAGCGCACCGTATCCCGCATGCTGCCCTTCCCTCGGGGCAAGCGCGCCCTGCCCCCCGACTCCTCCGCCGGCACCCTGCGGGGCATCGGCAAGCGCTACGAAATGACCTTCCGCACCGATCATGACAAGCGCCACCTCTACGGCCACATGTACGACTTTGGCGGCCCCGGGAAGCCCCTGCTTTTTGACATCATCCTGCACAACCCGCCCCAGGACAGCATGGTCATCGCCACCCCCTTCCCTGAGAAAGCCACCGCTTTTTACTACAACCAGAAAATCAACTGCATGCCCGCCGACGGCCGCGTTATCTACGACGAGAAGGAGTACCTCTTCTCCCCCGCCGCATCCTTTGGCGTATTGGACTGGGGCCGGGGGGTGTGGACCTATAACAACACCTGGTACTGGAGCAGCGCCTCGGGCGTTGTGGAAGGCCTTCGCTTCGGCTTCAATTTCGGCTACGGCTTTGGCGACACCACCGCCGCCACCGAAAACATGCTCTTCTACGACGGGGTCGCCCACAAATTAGAAGATGTCCAGTTCCACATCACCATGGTCAACGGCAGGGAGGATTACCTGGCGCCCTGGACCATCACCGACAACCGCGACCGGGTGCGCCTGGCCTTCCAGCCCATCATCGACCGGGCGGCGGACACCAACCTCCTCCTGCTGCGCAGCAACCAGCACCAGATTTTCGGCCGCTTCTCCGGCACCGTCAAACTGGACACCGGCCGGGTACTGCAAATCAACAACCTGATTGGCTTTGCCGAGAAGGTGCATAATAAGTGGTGAGGTAGATATTTTGGGATTTTTATGGGGAAGGGGCTTTTTGAAAAAAGCCCCTTCCCCATTCCCCATCCCGAAAAACTTTAATACAAACTCATTTCAAATATATCATTTTGGTAGTATTCATATCATTCTCAGTCTCTATCGGAGATAGCCCACGCAGGAAACATCCTGCAGGGTGCGCCAGCCCTGGGCGCGGTAGAAGGCGTTGCTGTCGGCGTCCTGCAAATCCGTCACGATGTACAGGGCGCGGACATGCCGGTACCTCTCCGACGCTTTTTGCAGCAAAGCCGCGCCGATGCCCCGGCGTTGATAGGCTTTGGCCACAATCAAATCCTGCACCAAGACCACATGCTCCCCATCCCCCACGCAGCGCACAAAGCCCGCCAGGGTTGCCCCGTCAAAAGCCCCCAGCAGATAGCTGGAGTTTCGCAGCGCGCGCCGCAGCTTGTCATCATCCCCCAGGTACGCGGCCCACTGGTGCTGTCGGTACAAATCTTTGACGGCCTCCAGGCAGGTTTCGTCGATGGGCTGATACTGTATGCTCATGCCTGCTCCCCTTCCGCAGCCTTTTCAAGCTGGGCCCGCACCCGCTTATCCCGCTCGTTTTTGGAAAACACGCACCCGCAGTAGTCCTGGCGGTACAGGTCATACTCTTTGGACAGCTGGGTGGAGCGTTTATAGCCCTCTTTTTTCTTGAAGTCAGAGGGCAGGAAGGGGATGCCGTACTTTTCCCCCATCTCCTGCCCGATGGCGTTGAGCATAGCGGCGTTTTTTAAGGGGCTCACGGTGAGGGTGGTAGTGAACAGGTCAAAGCCCTGCTCCTTGGCGTATTGCGCCGCCCGGGCCAAACGCAGCCGGAAGCAGGCCCGGCACCGCTCGCCCCCCTCGGGGGCGTCCTCCAGCCCCGCGGCGGCTTCCAGAAAGGCGTCAGGGTCGTAGGGCATCACCACAACCTGGGCCAGGCCGCTTTGCCGGGCGAAGCGCTGCTCTTCCTGGGCGCGGCGGTCGTACTCCTGCTGGGAATCCAAATTGGGGTTGTCAAAAAAAGCGGTCACATGGGCGGAAGGCGCAAGGCGCTCCAGCACCGAGGAGGAGCAGGGCGCGCAGCACACATGCAGCAGCAGGCGGGGCTTTTCTCGAAAGCCTGCCAGCATTTCCTCCATCCGGGTTTGAAAGTTTGGTTTGATCATTGGATGCCCTCCGCCACTTCCATCAGCCACCGGCGCACATAGCTGTCCAGCAGCGAGCCCGCCCGGTAGTCCGCCGGGGCGGTATAGTCCACCCGGCCGCCGCGCAGCAGGGTCGCCGCCACATCCTCCTTGGTATAGACGGCCACCGCCCGGCCGCCGTTGATTCTTGTATAGCGCATGGCGGGCACATCCGTCATGCCGTCGCCAATAAACATCATCCGGGTGAAGGGCACCCGGCGCTCGTGGTCGGGCATGGCGGCGTTGACCGCCGCCTCGTTGGTCAGTTCCGTCACGCCCTTGCTGATGCGGGAGAGGAACTGGGTTTTGCCCGTGTAGTTGACGCTCTGGGCGGGCCAGTCCGCCACGCCCTGCTCGTTGTAGCGGTAGCGGCAGGCATAGATGCGGGCGAACGCCCCGGCGATGGGCGTGCCCTCGATGATTTCCGCCATGCCGGCGGACACGATGTAATGCTCCGCCTTCAGCCCCAGGGACAGGGCGTAGCTGTTGACATGCTCGAACCAGTCCGCCACGCCGGGGTAATACTGCACGCTCTGCCCCAGGGACATCAGGTACTCCCTCGTCATGGCCTTGCCCCGCTTGCGGGTTTCCTCCAGCATCTGGTACATGGAGGCCAGGATGGAATCCATCCCGTTTTCCAGCGCCGTATGGGCGGTTTTCTGCCAGAAGGCTTCCGGGGTCATCCCCAAAGAGGGGATAAAGGCAAAGTCCTGCATATCCCCTTTAGAGAGGGTATGGTCAAAATCATAAACCAGGGCGACGATGGGCAGCATGTTGTTTCTCCTTGCGGTTGTTGGTTAAAATGATAACATAACCCGGGCGCCGTGAAAAGCGGAGGGCAGACAGGTGAAAACCTTTGGGATATTTTACCCCGCCTGCAAGAAAACCTTCGTTTTTCACGTTTCATATAGTAGAATGGAAGAAAGATTCCTTCAATGCAAAAGAGGTGAACACGGTGAAAAGATTTTTTGTATCGCTGCTTAGCCTGGCGCTGGTGCTGACCATCGCCGCGGCGTATGCCCCCGCCCTGGCGGACGGCACGGGCAGCATCGGCACGGTTACCATTACGTCCTCCGGGCGGGTGAATGTGCGGGAAGGCGCCGGCATGAACTATGCCATTTTTACCACGGTGCCTCCGGGCAGCAGCTATCCCTGCCTGTCCATCGTGGGGGACTGGTATGAAATCCAGCTGAATGACGGGCGCATCGGCTTTATATCCACCAACCTGGCGCGCCTGGACGCCAATGTGCAGACCGGCACGGTGCCTGTGTACTACCGCACCACCGACGGAAGGCTTCTGTATACCGATTATTACCCGGTACGCCTTGGCCTAAACGAGATTTACGCCAACAACCGCTATGTGCCCGCGGGCTATACCCTGCAGAGCGCCAGCCGCGTGGTGGTGAATGTCAGCCAGAGCGGGGTAGCCACCCCCTCCGGGGTGCTGTTCATCTACGCCGGCCAGAGCGCCAGCACCACGGCGCCCGTTTCCAACACCGCCCGGGTGCTGATTGAGTACAAGGACATCTACGGCAGCGTGCTGTACACCAGCTACGCGGACTTCCGCCCCGGCAGCCACCTGATTACCGCCAACAGCAGCCTGCTGCCTTCGGGCTATACCCTGGTGGGCGCCCGGGACGCGGTGGTGTCCGTATCCGCCGGGCTGGTAGCCAACCCTTCCTCCGTCACCTTTTTAAGCGTGCGCAGCGTGGCCAGCACCCAGACCCCCGCCAGCGCGGTGGTAACCGTCAACTACATGACCACCGGCGGCACCTGGCTGTATACCGATTATCTGACCTGCGCGCCGGGGTACACCACCATTTCCGCCAATGACGGCCGGGTGCCCGCCGGGTACCGGCTGTACTCGGGGCGCAGCACCTCGGTGTATGTCAGCCCCCAGGGGGTGGCCAGCCCCTCCGCCATCACCTTTTTGTACCAGCAGGCTCCCCAGAACATCGCCGTGAGCGTGCCGGTCTACTACCGCTCCTCCGACGGGCGCACCCTGGCCACTGATTATGTTACCTGCAACCCGGGCAGCAACACCGTGTACGCCAACGACGCCAAGGCGCCCGGGCTGGTGCTGCAGTCCAGCCGCTCTGTGGCGGTGTATGTGTCCCCTGGCGGCATCGCCAACCCCTCCAGCGTGGTGTTCACCTATTCCACCCCCGTCAGCGGCGTGGTGACGGTGAACTACATGGACAACGCGGGCAGCCTGTACTTCAGCGAGGCAGTACGGGTCGGCCAGGGCAGCCACACCATTTACGCCAACCACAGCCGCATGCCCCAGGGCTTTGTGCTCATCGGCAGCGACCGGATGGATGTGTATGTGAACGCCAACGGCACCACCACCCCCGGCACCATCACCTTCACCTACTGGCCTTCGGGCTCGGTGCCCCAGCCCACCAACCCGCCCGCGCAGCCCACGGCGGCCCCGCCCCCCTCGGGCGCGACGGGCATGCTGCCCCTGCACCAGGTGGCTTCCCTCTCGGGCAGCTACCCCGTGTACACCGGCCCTGGCGAGTGGTTCCACCGGGTCAACGCCAATGCCTCCGTCAGCGGCGGCAAATGCCGCTGGTACGGCACCGAGGGTAACTGGGTCATGATGGGCTACCAGTTCGGCGAGGGCAAGTACCGCATCGGGTTTATCAATAAATCCGCCATCCCCGCGGGCATCAGCGTGCCCGAACTGTCCCTTTTGCGCGAGCCGGTCAAGGTGGTCAGCACCGCTTATCTGACGGACGACCCGGTCATCGGCACCCAGCGCAAGTGGATTACCACCATCCCCCCGGGAACAACGGTAACGCTGCTGGGCTTCCTGGCGGATAACGACCACTGGGCCTATATCGAAACGGATGTCACCGGCCAGGCCCTGCGCGGCTTTATCAATCGGGTGCGCATCGGCAGGTAAAACACTTCCCATCAATAAACCAGGGGCGTGCCATCGCGGCGCGCCCCTGGTTTTCCCTTGGCAATCAACAGCCCCGCCTCTACTGGGCGCGGAAATTGAACTTGGGCAGGCTCAGGTTATACCGGGCGGAAATGTAGCGAATCAGCACGATGGCGCCCGCCGACAGGGCCATGGCCAGGTTGGCGTTGATGTGGTGGCGCAGGATGAAATACATCACCGCGCCAATCAGGGACGCGAAGGCGTAGATATGCTTCATGAAGATGTAGGGCTTTTTCATGGTGAACAGGTCCCGCATCACGCCCCCGCCCACCCCGGTGAGCATGGCGACAAAAACCACCAGCAGCATCCCCTCGCCGTAGCCCATGTTGATGGCCACATTGGCGCCCGTCATGGTGAAAGCCCCCAGGCCGATGGCGTCCGAGGCGTTCACCAGGCCGATCAAGTGGGGGCTAATGATATTGGGCAGCCGGTCGGAGTTTTTCCACAACTGCACCCCGATGAGCAGCAGGACAATGGTCGCCAGGGAAATCAGCAAAAAGACGGGCTGGCGGAAGGCGTTGGGGGGCGTCGCCCCCAGCACGATGTCCCGCACGATGCCGCCGCCCACCGCGGTGGTCATGCCCAGCACGGCGATGCCCAGCAGGTCCATGTCGCTGTCCATGGCCGCCACCGCGCCGGAGATGGAAAACGCCACCGTCCCAATTATTTCCAGGATGAATATCATAAGTTCCATGGCCTTCCCCCTGCTGCCCGGTTAAAAACCGTGTATTCACCGAAAAGTATAGCCCTTTGCCCGGAAAGTGTAAAGATACGCCATGTTTTCGCCCCCCTTTGGGTGTATAATGGGAGTTAAGGAGGGATTGCCATGCCGCAAGACAAACTGTTCGCCCTGCTGGAGCAAAAAAAGGGAGAGATGTTCGCCCACCGCCGCTGGCTGCACCAGCACCCGGAGCTGTCCTACCAGGAAACCCAGACAAGCCAATACATCCTGAGCCACTACCAGGGCAAGGACGCGCGGGTGGAATCAGGCATAGGCGGCAACGGCGTCAAAGTAACCATCGACTCGGGCAAGCCGGGCAAAACCCTGGCGCTGCGCGCCGACTTTGACGCCCTGCCCGTTGCCGAAGAAACAGGTCTGCCCTTTGCCTCCCAAAACGAAGGGGTCATGCACGCCTGCGGCCACGACGCCCACACCGCCTATCTGCTGACGCTGGCCGACTGCCTGATGGAACTGAAGGACGAACTGAAGGGCAAGGTGGTCATCATCCACCAGCCCGCCGAGGAAATGCCCCCCGGGGGCGCTTCCCTGATGATGCGGGACGGCGTTCTAAACGGCGTGGACAATGTGCTGGGCTGCCATGTGATGAGCCAGATGGACTACGGCAGCATCTGCTACCATGTAGGCGCCACCCAGCAAGCCCGGGCTCGGTTTACCATCCGCGTGCAGGGCAAGGGCGGCCATGGCTCCTCCCCCCACGAGGCCAACGACGCCATCGTGATTGCCAGCCATCTGGTGGTGTCTCTGCAGACCATCATCAGCCGGCGCTTAAACCCCTTTGAGCCGGGGGTGATTACCATCGGCTCCTTTGACGGCAAGGGGCAGTTCAACATTATCAAGGACGCTGTGGAACTGGAAGGCGATGTGCGGTGCATGTCGGAGTATACCAAGAAGCTGATGGAGGAGGAGGTGCGCAAAGTCTGCCAGGGGCTGGCCACCGCCTACTCCTGCCAAATTGACTTAGATTACAAAAACGATTACCCCGTGCTGATGAATGATGAGAAACTGACCCTGCTGGCGGTGGACGCCATCCGCGGCGCTCAGATTCCCGGCGTGCACCATGTGCTGGACTGCGGCCCCCTGCCGCCGTCGGAGGACTTTGCTTACTACACCCAGGCGCTGCCCTGCTGCTTTTTCTATGTCGGCGCGCGGCCCGCGGGGCAAAGCTTTCCCCACCATCACCCCCAGTTTGACATCAACGAGGACAGCATGCTCCTTGCCGCCAAGGCCATGGGCGCAGTTACACTGCGGTACATGGACGAACAAAAGTAAAGAAAACAGGCTGCTTCGCGGCGGGGCTTTGGCGGTTTTTCCGTCAAAGCCCCGTTTTTCATGGCGAATCCCGACAATAACCACGTTCCCCGCTTTAAGAAATTTTGCGTTGATTCTAATGTTCCTCTAATATCTTTCCCCTTTTTACTTAATTTGCGCCCGCTATACTGAGCCCATCAAAGAAACAAGCGGGCAGCACCCGATTGAAGGAGGAACACCATGGACCATTTTGAAATGACCGAGAAACTGCGCGAGAAAGCCAACGTCACCTACGAGGAAGCCAAGGCCGCCCTGGAAGCCAGCGACTGGGACCTGCTGGAAGCCATCGTCCACCTGGAGAACCAGGGCAAGGTGGAAACCCCCAAACAGGAAACCAAAAAGCAAACCCAACAGGAAGGGGCCGGCGCCCCCAAGAAGGAGCAAGATAACATGAGCAACATTCTGCAGAACATCACCAACTTCATCACCAACCTGGTGGAAAAAGGCAACCGCAACGCCCTGGAAGTGCGCCGCAACGACCGCATCGTCCTCACCCTGCCCCTCACCGTGCTGGTGCTGCTGATGCTCGTCTTCTGGATCACCATCCCCGCCCTCATCATCAGCCTGTTCTTCGGCTGCCGCTACCGCTTCACCGGCCGGGACATCAGCCAGAAAGTCAACGACGCCATGGACACCGTGGCCAACAAAGCCGAGGACCTGAAGGACAGCCTGCAGCAGAAGGCAGCCACCAACGAGTAAAGCATGGGCATCACGAAAAACCCGCCGTCCGGCGGGTTTTCTTGTATCCAATCACAACTCCCAACACCACGCGGGCAAACAGGCGGGATTCCATCCCCCCCTACCCCGGAGCCCCCAGCGCGTTCAAAAACCCGCAAGGCAAGGAACGAAACCGCCCGGGCGAGGGAGCTTACACAAAGGTAAGTGACCGAGCCCGGACGGTTTCAGTGACGCAGCATGGCGGGATTTTTCAACGCGCTGGCTAAACTTTGCGCCAGGTCTTTCGGGAAAAGAGGATTATTATCGGCCAGATTTCCAAGCGCCCGGCAATCATGCAGAAGGACAGGAGCAGCTTGGTAAAGAGGCTGAAGGAAGCGTAGCTGCCGGTGGGGCCTACCACGCTCAGGCCGGGGCCGATGTTGTTGAAGGTGGCGGCCACGGCGGAGAAGGAGGAGAGAAAGTCCGGCGCGTCAAAGGAGACCACCAACAGGAAAAACAGGAACGCCCCCAGGTAGATGCACAGATAGCCAAAGAGGGAGCGCTGGGCTTCCCGGGAGAGGGGCTTTTTATTGAACATGACGGGCACAATGCGCCCCGGCTCCCGCTGGCGGCGCAGCTCCGCCCGGGCGGTCTTGCTGTAGATGACCACCCGGGAAACCTTCAGGCCCCCCGCGGTGGAGCCTGCCATGGCGCCCGAGAACATCAGCAGCAGCAGAATCACATGGGAGAGCACCGGCCACTTGCCAAAGTCCACCGTGGAGTAGCCGGTGGTGGTGATGATGGAGGACACAGTAAAGAACACGTCCCGCACCATCATGCCGTAGTTTTCGTACAGGGAGTGGACGTCCAGACAGATGATGACCACCGCCGCCGCGATAATCAGCAGGTAGGCCTTCAATTCCTCATCGTCCACAAAGTCGCGCACCTTCCGAAGCAGCAGCAGGTAGTAGAGGTTGAAGTTGACGCCAAAGACAATCATCCCCACGCCCAGGATATAGTCCACCGCGGCGGAATTGTACCAGAGCACCGAGGTGTTTTTGATGCCAAAGCCCCCCGTGCCCGCGGCGCCGAAGGCGTGGCAGAGGGAGTCGAACAGGGGCATGCCCGCCATCACCAGCAGGGCCACCAGCACCGCCGTCATGGACATGTACATCAAATACAGGATGCGGGCGGTGGTGCGCAGGCTGGACACCAGTTTGCCAAAGGCGGGGCCGGGCACCTCCGCCTTCATGATGTGCACATTGTCGGCGTCGGTGGTGGGCAGCAAGGCCAGCACAAACACCAGCACCCCCATGCCGCCGATTAAGTGGGTAAAGGAGCGCCAGAAGATGGTGGAGTGCTGCAGGCCTTCCACATTGGTGGCTACCGAGGCGCCGGTGGTGGTAAAGCCCGAGCTGATTTCAAAAAAAGCGTCGATCATGGTGGGGTACTCGCCGCTCAGGCGCAGGGGCAGCGCCCCAATCAGGCTAAGCAGCACCCAGGTTAGCGCGCAGATCACCATGCCCTCCCGGGTGTAAAAGCGGTGGGAAGAGGGTTTTTTGAGGGACAGCAGCAGGCCCAATACCAGCGCCGCGCCGATGGCCGCGGCGAAACCGAGCTTATAGATGGCTTCTTCCTGATAGATAAAGGACACCGCCAGGGGAAAGAGCATCAGCAGCCCCAGCAGCATCAGGATGCGCCCCGTTACATAGCGGACAATGGAAATGTTCATTTACTCCAGTATCTCCTCGATGTCGTCCCAGGCGCCCTTGGAGGAAACCACCAGCACATGCTGCCCCGCCTGCATCACGTCGCTGCCGGTGGGGATGGTGAGCTGCTGGCCGTGGAGGATGGCGGCAATCAGGGTGCCGGGCTTTAAATCCAGCTCCCTGATGGGCTTGCCCACCAGGCCGGGGTTGTCCGGCAGGCGGAAGAGCATCACCTCGGCGCTGGAGCCCTTCAGGCGGTAGAGGGCCTCCACCTTGCTGCCCTCGGAGTTGGAGATGGCCCGCACCACCCTGAGGATGTTGGTGGTGACGATGTCCGCCGGGGTAATCACGCTCTGCAGCCCCATGCCCTTGAGCATGTCCAGCAAATTGGTGCGGTTAACCTTGGTGATGTTGCGGGGTACCTTGCGGGAGGCGGCGAACATGGAGACCAGGATGTTCTCCTCGTCGATGCCTGTCAGGCTGACCACGCAGTCGTAGCCCTGGATGTTCTCGGTGTCCAGCATGCCCTGGTCGGTGCCGTCGCCATGGATGACGGAGACCTCGGGGAATGCGACGGCCATGTCCTCGGCCGTATCCGGGTTGCTCTCGATGACCTTGATGTCCAGCTTCCATTCCCGAAGCAGCTCCAGCAGGTAGCGGCAGATGCGCCCGCCGCCGACGATCAGTACGCTGCGGATGCGGTCCACCGTGCCCATCTGGCGGTAGAGGGTACCCATGTCCTGGGGCTTGCCGATGATGAACACCCGGTCGCCGTCCATCAGGCGGGTATCGCCCTTGGGGATGATGGTTTCATCCCCCCGGACCACCATGCACACCAGCAGGCTTTGGAACTTGCGGCGCAGCCCCGCCAGGTCCATGCCGTGCAGCACAGCGTCGGGGGTAACCAGCAGTTCCACCAGGTTGATGCGGTTGCCGGCGAAGGGCTCCACCGACAGGGCGGAGGGGTAGCGGATCATGCGGTAGATTTCCTGGGCGGCTTCCAGATCCGGGTTAATCATGCGGGTGATGCCCAGGTTATCCCGCACAAAGCCCATGTGGGCGGCGTGCTCGGGGGTGCGCACCCGGGCGATGGCGTGCTGGGCGCCCAGCTTCTTGGCGATGACGCAGGAGATGATGTTCACTTCATCCATGGGGGTGACGGAAATAAACATGTCCGCCTTGTCCACCGCGGCTTCCATCTGCACATCATAAAAAGCGCCGTTGCCCTGCACGCCCAGGATCTCAAACTGCTCCATCATGTTCTGCAGGCGGTCTTCCTTTTGCTCAATCAGGGTAATCTCGTGGCCTTCCCGGCTTAAATCGCTGCACAGCACGGCGCCGACCTTGCCCGCCCCGACGATAACAATTCGCATACTGGCCTCCTTAGGAAAATATCTTTGTCATTATACTGCCAAATGCTTTCGATGAAAAGAAAGAATTGCCGGGCGCAATCCGTCCCACCCTGTGGAAAGGGCATGTAAAATCTGCCGTGTCCCCTTTACCCCCGCCCCGCCTTCGGGGTATACTAAGCCCGTCGCAATCGACAGATTTTATTTTTCGGGAGGACGTATTTCCATGAAGAAAACCTCAATCATCGCCCTGCTGGCAGCCCTGGTGCTGCTGGTTGCCTCCGTTGGCTTTGCCGCCGCTGAAACCGAAGTAGTGCTGCACCGCGGATACGGCGCCCCCCATGGCGAGCGCAGCTTTGCCCGCGCCGCTGTTTTGACCGCTGGTGACAAGATTGTCGCCGTCACCATCGACGAGTTCCAGTACATGGCCCCCGCCGAAGGCCTCACCCCCGTGCCCAACTCTGACAAGGGCTTTGCCGCCGGCGCCAAAGAAGGCATGGTGCTGATTTCCAAGCGCGTCAACGACGCCGTCTACTCCAAGAACATGGCTGACAAGGCCCAGGCCACCAAGCTCCTGAGCGAAGGCTATGCCGCCATCGAAGCGTTTGCCGTCGGCAAGACCGCCGCTGAGCTGGAAGAAGTCATCAAGGCTTCCGAGCCCGGCAAGCCCGTTGACGCCGTTTCCGGCGCCACCCTGGTGGACACCGTGGGCTACCTGCAGCTGATCGTTGATGTCGCTAAGAGCGAAGACATGGTGGTTAAGGGCGTTGTTGCCGATACCGCCAATGTAGTGCTTAAAGCCGTGCAGGGCGCCCCCCATGGCGAGCGCAGCTTCGGCGACGCCGTTGTCGCCCTGGAAGATGGCAAGATCCTTGCCGCCTCCATCGACGAGTTCCAGTATTTCGCCGGCGTGGGCGTGCCCAACTCCGACAAGGGCTTTGGCGCCAACTACGCCAAGGCTGAAGCGCCCCTGGCCTCCAAGAAAGTGAACGACGAAGCCTACTCCAAGAACATGGCTGACAAGGCCCAGGCCACAAAGCTCCTCAGCGAAGGCTACGCCGCCATCGAAGCCTATGTGGTGGGCAAGACCGGCCAGGAAGTCAAAGACTTCGCCGCCGCCCAGGAAGCAGGCAAGCCCGTTGACGCCGTCTCCGGCGCCACCCTGGTTGACACCGTGGGCTACCTGAACCTGCTCGCTGACGCCGCCCTGGCGCAGTAAGGTTTACCCTTTCGCGAAACCTTTAAGAGCCGCCTTCCCAGGCGGCTCTTTTTGCGTTGACGCGGCCCGCCGCCGATGCTATATTTTCCCTATCACAAATCCATCAGGAGGCCTTCCATGCAGATACGCCCCGTCCAGCCCGCGGACATCCCGCGAATCACCCAACTCTGGAACAGCAGCGTCCTTTCCGGCGAGGTGGTCTACAAGCCGCTTCAAGAAGCCGCCTTCCGCGCCCTTTTCCTGGACAGCCCCGCCGCCTGCCCGGATTTGCTGCTGGTAGCCCTGAAGGAGGATGTCCCCCAGGGCTTTCTCATTGGAAACATCAAGAAGCAATACCTGCCCGGGGAAACCTTCGCCAATACCCCCGCCTTCCTCACCGCCCTGTTTGTCGACCCTGCCCACCGCCATCAGGGCATAGGCACCGCTCTTCTCAGCGCCTTCCGGCAGCGCCTTGCCGCCATGGGCAAACAGCGCATCGCCATTTCCGGCGACAACCCCATCAAGCTGGCCTGGCTGATTCCGGGCACCCCCCAGCACGACCACAACAACGCCCCGGGCATGGACACCCTGTGCCCCGGCTATCCCTTCCTGCTTGCCCGCGGCTTTCAGGAACTGCACCGGGAAGTAGCCATGTACCTGAACCTATCCCAATACATGCCCCTGGCTGACATGCCCCAGCGCCTTGAGCGCCTGGCCCAGGAGGGCATCACCGCCGGCCGTTACGACCCCGCCTGGCACTACGAGTTTGACACCATGTGCGACCGCGTGAAAAGCGAATACTGGCGCAAGGTGCTCCAGGACGAGCTTGCCTCCCCCGCCCCCCGGCCCATCCTGGCCGCCACCGTCCCCGGCCATTTCGTCGCCTTCACCGGCCCGGTGGACAAACAGCCCGGCGGCCGCGGCTGGTTCACCGGCATCTGCACTGACCCCCTCTACGAGAAAAAAGGCATCGCCACCATCCTCTTTAACCTATTGATGCAGGAGTTCATCCAGGTAGGCGCCGCCTTCTCCACCCTGTTCACCGGCGACACCAACCACGCCCGCAAAATCTACGAGCGGGCGGGGTTCAGCGTAGCCCGCACCTTCAGCGTGATGGAAGCGGAGGTGTAGGAAGCAGGGGGTTTTTCGGGGAGGGGAAATTTTTGCAAAACTTTCCCCTCCCCGCGCCCCACCCCTTAAAAACCTACCATTTTTCAAGGAGAAACGCCGCCAGTGCGAAGCACCGCGGCGTTTGACAATGAAAGAATGCATTTATCGAATATTCACCCAAGAGCCCTTACAAGAGGCAATAAATAACACAGTATCTATCGGATATTTACCCAAGAGCGCGTTAAAAAACCCGCAAGGCAAGGAACGAAACTGCCCGGGCGAGGGAGCTTACCGTTACGTAAGTGACCGAGCCCGGGCAGTTTCAGTGACGCAGCATGGCGGGATTTTTCAACGCGCGCCTTACAAAGGACGTATCAAAATAAGTGGGGTTAGTTCGTCGCCTTGTCCAGAGGGATTATCCTGCATCGCGTCTTGGATCTCCTGATTGGTCAGGGGGAATCCGTCGCTGATGCCGATGACATTGCGGTCAAAATCGTTTGCGTCCATTAAGATGGTGGGCACGCCGGTCATCTCGTGGATCTCGTTGCACAATTCGTTGCCGTTATCGTTGTTCACCAGGGCCAGGTCGTGGTAGACGGCGAAATCGCTGCGGTGGTAGAAACCGTCGATGCCGCCCACATCCTTGCCGCACACCTTGTAAAATACGCCTTTGACGCCAAAGGGCTTGGTGACGGCGGACAAAAAGGCGGCCAGCAGCACCCGGGGCAGGCCTACCTGGTTGATAACCAATTGCAGCTTGTGGGGCTCGTGCATGCCGATGCCGGTGGAGTTGTTGGCGGCAAAACGCCACATGAGGTTGGCGAAGAAGCCGGGCTTGACATCCTCCCTGCGGTGGACATTGCCGGTGCACATGGCCATCACCTTGGCACCGAAGGACAGCACATCCCCCTGCTGATATAAAGGAAGCACATACTTTTCCACCAGGGCGACATGGCTCTCCCCCACCTCGACAAAGTGGGTGCGGATGGCAAAGCGGTCGTAGCGGCTGCCATCCTCCCCCTGCACGGTGCCGCGGTTATAGTAAATGATGCCGTTCAGCTCCCGGCGCTGTTCCTCCAGGTTTCTGCCCATCCTTGTTCTCCTTGTGTTTATTCCCGGTCATTTTACATCCCGCACCCTCTAATGTCAAACAAATGCCCTTGCGGGCGGTTTTAGTCCCATAAAAGGGTTTGAAAAGCCCTTTCTGTTTGTAAAATCGCCCAATATTCCTTGACGAAGGCGGAAATAAAGGCATAGAATAGAAATTGACTAAACTCGATTATTTTTATACTGAAAGGAGCCTCTATGGATTTCTCAGGCAATTTGATTCTGGCATTTTTAGAGGAGGACAACACGCAGCGCGGTCTTTTTCATGTGCGTCCCCTGCTGGCAGAATCCGGCCCGGTGCCCCAGAGCAGCATTGACGCCTATCAGGACACGGGGTTCATCCGTATTGTACCTGACAAGAACGAGCAGTATACCTTCAAGGAACGTATGCGCACCCTGGGGGATATGTGCCTGATCAACCTGCGGGACTTCCCCGACGACGCCAACAAAATCCGCCCCAACCGCAACTACGCCCCCGCCCGGGGCGAGGTGCACCAGTTCATCATCTATTCCAACGCCGTGCAGCAGCTGCCCGAGGACCTGGTGTTTGAGGTGCTCGCCGGCAAGCCCGACGCCCCCGTCAACCTGTGCATGACCCCCTGCTGCTACCTGCGGGAGGGCGGCCGCATTGAAGGCCCTTACTATACCGCCGACGGCTCGATCTGCGGGGCTCTAAGCGCCCTGCGCCCCGACAGCGCGCGGCTGTTTTCCATCTCCCTGCCCAACGGGCAGGAGCGGCTGTTCTACTGGCCCCTCGCGCCCATTTTGCCCCAGGAGGAGCCCTCGGCCAAGGAAAAAATCCAGATGATGGACGAGGAACTGCCCGAGCTTGGCAATGTAATCCGGGAGGAGACGGCCTTCCGCCTGCCCCCGCCCAAGACGCCCCCCAAGCTGACGGGCACGCCCATTTTCCGGGTCGCCGCAAAAAAGCAGGCGCCCAAGCGCGCCCACAACCACCTGAACGCCGTGGTGGACCGCATGACCAGGGAATTCCCCCTGGAAGCCCCCGGCGCCGAGATGCAGGATGTGTCCCAGCTGCATAAGGTGGACAGCCCCGTGGATGTGTTCAAGCACAGCCTGGACATCCTCTGGCACCACCCGGACGCTCAGCAGCAGGTGGTGGAATACCTGCTCAGCCTGCCCGCCGCCCCCTCCCTTTTGTCCCACGCGGTAACCAGCAAGGAGGACAACAGGGTGGTCGCCGCCATGAACGGGCAGCTGCAGGATTTGGAAGCCGAGCGCCTGGCGCTGATTATGCAATTGGATCAGCTGAAGGAAAGCAAGGAACAGCTGCTGCAGGAAGCGCTGGCCAGCGCCGATAAAAAGAGCAAGGCCGCCCTGGAAGAAACCGGCGCCCGAGCGGCGCAGGCGCAGGCCTCTCTGGCGGAGCTGGAAACCCAGCTGCAGGCGCTGCTCAGCGAGCGGCAGGCCCTCATCGGGGAATTGGAGCAGCTGGGCGGCCCCGTGCGGCTGCTGACCAAGCAGGTAGGCGAGGATGTGGACATCGCCACCCTGGCGGAGCGCATTCTCAAGCGCCTGCAGGACGCGGGCTTCAGCGCCAATCTGAATGACGCCAAGCATCTGCTGATCATGATTGCCCTATGCCCCCAGGTACAGATCAATACCGGCGCCGTGTGCGACAGTATGCTGGCGGCGCGCGCCGTGGCCAACGCTCTAGGCGCCCAGACCGTCAGCGCCTTGGATGAGGAAGAGATTACCTTCCTGCCCGGCGGCGACAGCTTCGCCTTCGCGATGCTCTCCCGCGGCCAGCGGGATGAAGCCCCCTATAAATCCCTGATCATGGCCAGCGAAATGAAGCCCTTTGGCAAAGCGTATATCGCCAGCCCCTGGCCGGTGTGCACGCTGAAGCCAGGCAAACCCACGGTGAAAAAAGAGGCCGCCAGGGAAGCCCCTGTCAGCCTGCCGAGTATCCTGCAGCGTCTGCAGGAAGTAGCGGCGGCGGAACTGCCCGAGGACGCCGCGAACCTGATTTCCAGCGCCGGGGAAGCCATGGCTGTCCAGGGCAGCCCCATCCCCCTGGTGCTGCGCAGGATGGCGCTGGAGTATATGCTCATCGCCTCCAACCTGCTGGAAGGCGGCATCGCCACGGCGCTGGACTACGCCGCCTCCTCCATCCTGCTGCCCCACGCTGTCTTTTTCCAGAAGG
Organism: uncultured Clostridia bacterium; assembly: GCA_937894675.1. Taxonomy (GTDB): domain Bacteria; phylum Bacillota; class Clostridia; order Christensenellales; family Aristaeellaceae; genus DTU024. The sequence goes on along the minus strand of CALCQO010000024.1, from coordinate 91,704 downwards.
AATTGAAAGCGCTGGAGCCATTGCTGCATAGCCTGCCCCGCACGGCGCAGCTTCTGTAATGCGGCTGTCCAGCCTGCAAAACCCGCAAATCAAGGCCTGGGCTGCCCTGCGTACCGCAAGCGGACGCAGGCAGCAGGGCCTTTTTCTGGCGGAAGGGGAGCACCTGGCCGGGGAAGCCCTGCAGGCCGGTGCCGCCCAGGCGCTGCTGGTGGACGAGGAGCGGCAGGAACAGTATGAGAAATACCTGAACACCCCTGTGCCCGTATACCTGATGCCGCCCCATGTGCTGCAGAAGGTGTGCGACGCGAAAACCCCCCAGGGCATCCTGGCGGTGTGTCCCATCCCCGCCCAGCAGGAACTGGGCAGCCTGGGCGGCCGCCTGGTGGCGCTTAACGGCGTGCAGGACCCGGGCAATGCAGGCACCATCTGGCGCACCATGGATGCGGCGGGGTTTACCGGGCTGGTGATGGATGAAAAGTCCGCCGATCCCTTTTCCCCCAAGGCGCTGCGCGCCTCCATGGGCGCTGTGTTCCGCGTGCCGGTGTACCGCTGCGCATCCCTTGCTGCTGCCCTTGCGCCCCTTGCGGGCTGCGCCTTTCTGGCGGGGGACTTGCAGGGGGAGGACTTCTTTGCCCGCGCCCCTGTGCAGGGTGATTTGTGCCTGCTGATTGGCAATGAGGGCCAGGGACTGGATGAGGAAACCCAGGCAATGGCTACCCACCGCCTGAAACTGCCCATGCCCGGCGGCGCCGAAAGCCTGAACGCCGCGGTGGCCGCCGCCATCATGATGTACGACGTGGTGCGCAGGAACGGATAGGAATCCAAAATTGAGGTTTCCAAAGGAAATCATTTCCTTTGGTGGGGTATGGGGTGAAACCCCATCGTAATACGTAAGCAAAACAGCGCAGCGTATTTTGCGCCTCTCTCATTAGATAATCAAAGGGAACAAGTTCCTCGTTCACAAACAAACCCTCCCCGTTGTCCATAAGGGCAGCATAGGGAGGGCTTTGCGTTAGCGATGTCAGCTGTTGTTGTCTTTAAAAATCATAACAGAAACATTGCTTTTTCAACCCTTTTCGGCGATTTGGCGCATTTTCGTTCGGCGATTTGGCCGAATATCAATCGGCGATTTGGCGGCTTTTCGGTCGTCGGTTTGGCGCCTTTTTGTTCGGTGGTTTGGCCGCCTTACGGCTGGCCGAATGCCACCTCCGCCTTGGGCAAACTGTCAAAGGCAACCAGGGACGGGGCATCCCCCCAGCGGGTTTGGATCATAATTTCCCCGCCCTTGCCTATCACCGGCACCCCATCGCTCTGCCGGGCGGCAGCGGACAGCAGCACCCCCTGGCTGTCGGTTTCCAGGCGGAACACCACTTTTTCTTCGCCCCCGGGCTGCCGGGCGGCGTAGCCCCACAGGGTGTAGCCCGCCGCGGACTCCTCCAACAGGCTGATGGTCATGGTATGAACATCCCCCGCAAAGGCCGCTGCCAGAGGATCTGATCCCCCTGGGCGCACACCAGGTACTTGCTGTTGTGCTTCTCCCCCTGGCGCACATAGGTAAAGCCGCCCAGGCGGTTGGGGACGGCGGCATAGTCCATGCCGCCAAAGAAGCCCTGATGGGCCGCGCGGGTCACCCGCAGCGCTTCCCCCTGGGGGTTCATCAGGTACAGGCTGTCCTCCACCACCTGCTTGTCCGCATCCTGATGGGGCTGCACGACCCGGGACGCCCAGAGAAGAAAGCCCTCGCCGCAGGGCTCCGTCCAACGCAGGCTGCCCTCCACCCCGGGGGAAGGCAGGGGTTGGGCATTGCTCTCCAAATCCATGCGCATCACCTGGGCAGGCTGCCCCGGCAGGGTGCCGTAGAAGAAATCGCCCCCCTGCAAAAGGGGCATCAACAAGTTCTGAAAGGTAATGGACCGCTTCATTTCGCCCTGGGGGGTGATGAACTGCATCACCAAATTATGCAAATCCCCCTGACTGCCCAGCACCACAAAGGAGCCGTCGCTGAGGCGGTGCAGCCCCACCCAGGGCAGGAACACCGGTTCGATGGCGCGGCGCCAGACCTCCTGCCCCTCCTCGTCCACCAGACAAAGGGCATTGACCTTTTCCCCGTTGCCAACGAAGGGGATATAGGCAGCGCCCCCTTCCTGAAGGGGCAGCATCTGGGCCGCCCTTTGGGGCAAAACCAGCCCCAGGGCAAAGGCGTGCAGCACCAGTAGCGCTGCCAGGCACAGGATGAAAACACGGTATTTCTTCATCTATCTCTCCTTCCGCGGGCAAAGCCCGGCCAAGGGCCCGCGCCAAAGGGGGAAGTACCCCTATGCAGACCCTTCTATAGAATAGACGCTTGGCCGCGCCGTTTTGTCTCACCCCGCGAAAACATTTTCCCGCCCGGAACATTACTCCTGCAGCAGGCCGTAGTTGATGGTCTGGTAGGCAAAGGCCGTCCGGGCGTTCAAATCCAGCTTTTCCCCGGGGTATTCCTTCTCTTCCACAAACCAGCGCAGGCTCTCCTGCTCCATAAACAGGTAGCTTTCCTTGCCCCGGATGCGGACGCGGTAGCGCATGCCCCTGCCCCCGGCGTTGAAGGCCGCGGCGGGGGTGGGCGGCGCCAGCACCCGGTCGATTTCGTACAACTTGTCGTGGAACGTCAGCGCCCGGGGGGTGATGACCCCCTCGGGGTCCGTCTCCGCCAGCACTTTGACATAGGTCCGTTTGGCCATGGTCCCCCTCCTTTTACAAGAACACTTGTTCTCCTATTATAGCCCCTCCCGCCGCCGCACGCAAGCCCCCGGGGCGAAGGATTCATCCCATCCGGGCTTCGGTTTTTTTCTGTTTTTCTTTTTCCTTTTGCGCCGTCCCGCTTTTTTCGGGGAAAAACCAGCCAACAGGGTGGATTCTTCCTATCACATTCTGATAAATTTGCGCTGTGCCCTTGCATAGTTTTGCCAGATAATATAACATACATAAATGTACCGTTTCGGAAAATTGCCAGGGACACGCCCGGTGTCCTAAGGAAACGGAAAGAAGATTGGATGGAAAATCAATGAACGCAAAAATGGCCTTCTACCTGATGAAGCGCGTCCTGCTCGCCATCGTTACCATATGGATTGTGATCACCATCACATTCTTTGTGATGCACGCCGTGCCCGGCGGCCCTTTCATGAGTGAAAAGGCCATCTCCAAGGAAGCCCAGGCCGCCCTGGAAGCTAAGTACGGCCTGGACAAACCCCTGTGGGAGCAATACACCACCTATTTACAGGGCATCCTCACCCAGTTCGACTTCGGCCCCTCCTTAAAGCAGCGGGGGCGCAGCGTTATCAATGTCATCATGGACGGCATGAAAACCTCCGCCAAGCTGGGCGCCATCGCCGCGGTATCCGCCGCCGCGGTGGGCATTGTGCTGGGCGCGGTGGCCGCGCTGCGGCGCAACAAGCTGGTGGACAAGACCATCATGGTCATCACCACCGCCTTTGTGTCCATGCCTTCCTTCATCATGGGTTCTTTCCTGCTGATTGTGTTTTCCGTGCAGCTGCGATTGCTGCCCGCCAACGGCTCCACCAGCGCGGGGCTGATTCTGCCGGTGATTACCCTGGCCTTGTACCCCATGGCCTACATTACCCGGCTGACCCGCTCGTCCATGCTGGATGTGCTGGGGCAGGATTATATCCGCACCGCCCGGGCCAAGGGCGTGGCGGGCCGCAACATCATTTTCGGCCACGCCCTCAAGAACGCCCTCATCCCTGTCATCACCTACTTCGGGCCCATGCTGGCCTTCATCCTGACAGGCTCCATGGTGGTGGAGCAGATTTTTGCCGTGCCTGGCATCGGGCGGTAGTTCGTCTCCAGCATCACCAACCGCGACTACACCATGATCATGGGCACCACCATCTTCCTGGCCTCGCTGATTGTCATCCTCAACCTGGTCAGCGACATCCTCTACAAGGTGGTCGACCCCCGCATCGAGTTTGAATAAAGGAGAAGCCCAGAATGTTCTCACCCAATAAACCCTTCAGCCTGCAGCAGGACCCTGACGCCTTTCTGCCCGCGTCCGAGGCGGAAAAGGAGCAGATTACCCAGCTGCGCCCCTCCTCCACCTTCTTTCGGGACGGCGTCAAGCGCCTGCTGAAAAACAAGGTGGCCACCTTCAGCTTGATTATGATTGTGCTGGTTACCCTGGCCTCCATCATCCTGCCGTCGGTGTGGCCCTACTCCTACGAAAAAATGCTGGGCGTGCGCCCCGGCCGCCCGGTGGACAGCAGCTACAACAACCTGGCGCCCTTTGAGTACGGCAAGACGGAACTGAAGAAAATCGAAGCCGGGGAGAAGGTCTTCCCCCATGTGTTCGGCACCGACGCCCACGGGCGGGATTACTTCATCCGCGTGGTGTACGGCACCCGCATTTCCCTGGCGGTGGGCTTTTTCGCCAGCATCATCGTGTTGATTATCGGCATGACCATCGGTTCCATCGCCGGCTACTTCGGCGGCAAGGTGGACCTGCTGATCATGCGCATCGTGGACATCATCTACTCCCTGCCCGACATGCTGGTCATCATTCTGCTGGCCGTGGTCATGGGGCAGGTGCTCAATGTGCAGGGCACGGTGCTGGAGAAAATCGGCTCCAACATCATCAGCATGTTCATCGTGTTCGCCATGCTCTACTGGGTCAGCATGGCCCGGCTTATCCGCGGGCAGCTGCTCTCCCTGCGCAAGCAGGAGTATGTGCTGGCCAGCCAGGTCGCCGGCGCCAAGGGCAAGTGGATTATCACCAAGCACCTTTTGCCCAACAGCATCAGCGTCATCATCATTTCCACGGCGCTGCAGATTCCCAACGCCATCTTTACCGAGAGCTTTTTATCCTTCCTGGGGCTGGGGGTCAACGCGCCCATGCCCTCCCTGGGGTCGCTGGCGTCGGACGCCTTGAACGGCATTTCTTCCTACACCTACCGCCTGATTATTCCCGCACTGGTCATCTGCCTGATCGTGCTGTCGCTGAACCTGTTTGGCGACGGCCTGCGCGATGCCTTCGACCCCAAGCTGAACGCGTAAAGGAGAGACAGCATGACGCTACTTGAAGTAAACGACCTGCGCACCTCCTTCTTTACCGACGCGGGCGAGGTAAAAGCCGTGAACGGCATCTCCTTCCAGCTGGACAGGGGCAAGGTGCTGGGCATTGTGGGCGAGTCGGGCTCGGGCAAATCGGTGACCGCCTACTCCATCATGCGCATCCTGGCGCCCACGGGCAAGATTGTGGGCGGCAGCATTAAGCTGGACGGGCAGGAAATTGTAGGCGCCGACGAAAAAACCATGCACGGCATCCGGGGCAACAAGGTGTCCATCATATTCCAGGACCCCATGACCAGCCTGAACCCCACCTACACCGTAGGCCACCAGCTGATGGAAGGCATCATGCTGCATACCCCCCGCAACAAAAAGCAGGCGCGGGAGCGGGCGCTGGAAATGCTGCGCCTGGTCAACGTGAACGAGCCGGAGAAGCGCCTGCAGCAGTATCCCTTTGAGCTGTCCGGCGGCATGCGCCAGCGGGTGATGATCGCCATGGCCCTGGCGTGCGAACCGGACATATTGATTGCCGACGAGCCCACCACGGCGCTGGACGTCACCATCCAGGCCCAGATCCTGGAACTGATGCAGGATCTGCAGAAGAAGCTGGGCATGGCCATTATTTTAATCACCCACGATTTGGGCGTGGTAGCCCAGATGTGCGACGAGGTCATCGTGATGTACGCCGGCTCCATCTGCGAGCAGGGCACGGCGGACGAGGTATTCTACAACCCCCGCCACGAGTACACCAAAGGCCTGATGCGCTCCATCCCCACGGCGGACAACAACGGCCAGCGGCTGCAGCCCATCACCGGCACCCCCATCGACCTGTTGAACATGCCCAAGGGCTGCCCCTTTGCCCCCCGGTGCGAGAAGGCGATGAAAATCTGCCTCACCCAGCCGCCAAGCCGGATGATTATCAACGAGTACCACTACGCGGAATGCTGGATGAATGTGAAAGAACAGCTGGAAGGCGCCGCAGACAGCCAGGAGGAATCACAGCATGCATGAAGGCGCCGCGCCCCTTGTGGAAGTCAAGGGTCTGAAACAGTATTTTGATATCAACATGGGCTTTTTCCGCACCAAGCCCTTAAAAGCGGTGGACGACGTGTCCTTCGCCATCCGCAAGGGGGAAACCTTGGGCCTGGTGGGCGAGTCGGGCTGCGGCAAGACCACGGTGGGCCGCACCCTGTTGCACCTGTACGAGCCCACGGGCGGTGAAATCTGGTACAACGGTAAGCAGGTGGTCACCAAGGACGACATCACCGAGCTGCGCAAGAAAGCCACCATGGTGTTCCAGGATCCCTACTCGTCCCTGAACCCGCGCATGACGGTCAGCGACATCGTGGCCGAGCCCCTGGACATCCACCACATGTACAAAACCAAGCAGGAGCGCCAGGACAGGGTACTGGAGCTGATGGGCTATGTAGGCCTCAACAGCGAGCACGCCTCCCGCTATGCCCACGAGTTTTCCGGCGGCCAGCGCCAGCGCATCGGCATCGCCCGCTCCCTGGCGGTTAACCCCGAGTTTATCGTCTGCGACGAGCCCGTCTCGGCGCTGGACGTGTCCATCCAGGCCCAGGTGATCAACATGTTTGACGACCTGCAGGACAAGCTGGATCTGACATACCTGTTCATCGCCCATGATTTATTGGTGGTGCGCCACATCTCCGACCGCATAGCGGTGATGTATCTGGGTAAAATGGTAGAGTTGGCAAGTGCCGACGAAATCTACAACCGTCCGCTGCACCCCTACTCCCGCTCGCTTTTATCGGCAGTTCCCCTGCCCGACCCGCGGGCGGCCCGGGCCCACAAGCGGATAGTGCTGACCGGCGATATTCCCAGCCCCCTGAACGCGCCCAGCGGCTGCCCCTTCCGCACCCGCTGCCCCTACGCCAAGGAAGTGTGCGCCCAGTCCATGCCCCCCTTTGAGGAGGTAGAGACCGACCATTTCGTGGCCTGCCACCGGCTGAAGGAAATATCCTAACCCCCCCCTCGTTTCGATATGCGCACCGCGCATTTAGAAAGAAAATAACTTTAGGAGGAACCCACATGAAGAAACTGCTCGCCCTGGTAATGACACTGGCCATGTTGCTGTCCATGACAGCCTTCGCCAGCGCCCAGTCCAGCCTGGCCGTCAGCCTCTCGTCTGAACCGGACACGCTGGATCCCGCCCTCAACTCCGCGGTGGATGGCGCCACCATGATCGTGCACCTGTTCTCCGGCCTTGCCGCCTGGACGCAGGATGCCGAGGGCAAATTTGTGATCGCCCCCGACGCGGCGGTGGAACTGCCCGAAGGCGTTGCCAACGAAGACGGCAGCGTTACCTACACCTACACCCTCAAGGACGGCCTGGTATGGTCTGACGGCCAGCCCCTGACCGCCAAGGACTTCGAGTTTGCCTGGAAGCGCGCCGCCTCCACCGAGCTGGGCGCCGACTACGGCTACATGTTCGAAATCGTCAAGGGCTACGGCACGCCGGATCTGGCTGTCTCCGCCAAGGACGACAAGACCCTGGAAGTCACCATCAACAACGCCGCTTCCTACTGGAACGAGCTGCTGGCCTTCCCGGTATACTTCCCCGTGCGTGAAGACGTGGTGGGCAACGAAGCCTGGGCCACCGATCCTTCCACCTATGTGGGCAACGGCCCCTACACCATGACCGGCTGGGAGCACAACAGTGTCATCACCCTGACCAAGAACGCCAACTACCATGACGCCGACAAGGTGACCATGGAAGAACTGAAGTTCTACCTGTCTGATGACTCCAACAACATGCTGGCCAACTTCAAGAACGGCACCTGGCTGCTGATTGACGACGTTCCCACCTCCGAAATCGCCGCCCTGAAGACCGAGTATCCCAACGAGTTTGTCATCGCCGGTCAGCTGGGCACCTACTATGTGAACATGAACGTCAACAAGAACCTGCTGCCCGCCGACTCCACCCTGACGGGCGTCGAGCTGGAGAAGGCCAACGCCGAAGTGCGCAAGGCCCTCGCCCTGCTGTTCGACCGCAACTATGTTGTGAACGACATCGCCCAGGGCGGCCAGACCCCCGCTTCCAGCTTCGTGGCCATGGGCCTCACCGACGCTGACGGCACCGAATTCTACCAGAACGCCGGCCATAGCGAGGAATTCGACGGCTATTACAACGTGGCCGAGGATGCCTACGAAGGCAACTTCGAAGCCGCCATGGAAATCCTGAAGAAGTACTACACCTATGACGAAGCCACCGGCATGTTCACCAACTTCCCCACCATGGAATACCTCTACAACACCTCCGAAGGCCACAAGGCCATCGCCGAGTACCTGCAGAGCGTGTTCGCCGGTGTGGGCGTGGGCATGAACCTGACCAACCAGGAGTGGAACACCTTCCTGAACACCCGCAAAGAGGGCAACTACGAAGTGGCCCGCAACGGCTGGATCGGCGACTACAATGATCCCATCTCCTTCCTGGATATGTGGACCAGCGGCTCGGGCAACAACGACGTGCAGTTCGGCAAGGGCGCCCACGCGGAACTGGCCATGTACAACCTGGACCTGACCCCCTTCGGTCTGGAGACCAAGGTGGAGAACGGCACCTGGGCCGAGACCTATGATGTGCTCATCAGCGCCGTCAAAGCCAGCACCGATAACGAAGCGCGCTTCGCCATGATGCATCTGGCCGAAGACATGCTGATGGAAACCGGCTGCCTCATCCCTGTGTACTACTACACCGACCTGTACATGATCAGCGAAAAGGTTGATGGCTTCTACTCCATCCCCCTGGGCTACAAGTACTTCATGTACACCACCGTCGCTCAGTAAGACGGTAGAGAATAGGTAAACACTCGCGCGCCCCCAGGCGGAAGCCTGGGGGCGTTTTGTGCGGGGAATCGGGGAACCCCGTTTCTCATCTTTGAAAGCCTGCATTCAAGGAAAAGGAGCCGTCCCGAAACGAATGCCTCCGATATGCTTGCATATCGGAAAAGCAGTGCAGGGCACGGCGACGCGGTGGGGTCTGTGGCAAAGCCCCATGGATATCTATTTCTCCCTTAAGCAGAAAAATCCACACGCTCCAGCAGCAGATCAAACAGGTTCACATGGCGGATGCCGTCTTGAGATAAATCCAGCTTGTCCATGGTCACCAGATATTTGGGATACTGGTCGTTGATGGTGCTCAGAGACGCAATCTCCCTTGCATGCGTCTGCGTATTCAGCGCGGTGAGCGCGACCTGCACATACATGGTTTGATTTGATTTTGTGGCGATAAAATCAACTTCCCTGGACGCGTTTTTCCCGACATACAGGGTGTAGCCCATCCTAAGAAGCTGCAGGTACACAATGTTCTCCACCACATGCCCTGTATTGTTGTTTTTATAGCCCAGTAGTTTGTTTCTCAGCCCCGTATCGACCACATAGTATTTCCCGTTTGTTTTAAGCCTTTCCTTTCCCCGGATGTCATACCTCTCGCATTGATACAGCATGTGCGCATCGCACATCAGCTTCAGGTAGTTGTCCACCGTATCGGACGTGATTTTATGCCCGTTTGATATCATGGTGTTTTTAATGCCGTTGGCGGATGTTTGGTTGCCGATATTTTCAAACACATACTTAGCCACCTTGAAAAAGGTGCCCTCATCCCTAATGTTCCCCCGCAGAATGATATCCCTGCTGAAGATTGAATCGAACAGCCCCGACAGAATGGCATCAATCAGCTGGTTGTTCTCTGTCAGCCCAATCGCCGGGAAAGAGCCGACCCGCAAGTAGTCATTGAAATATTCTTCCGCACGGCTTTCCTCATAGTTTCTAAACGCAAGAAATTCCCTGAATGATAAAGGATATATCTTGATTTCGACATATCTGCCGGACAAATAGGTGAGATGTTCGCCGGAAAACATGGTGGAATTGGAGCCTGTTACGTAGACATCGCAGGGGAAACTGACCCGTATGCTGTTGATAACCCGTGCCCAGTCCGGTAGCTCCTGCACTTCATCAATGAACAGGTACATCTGTTGTTGATGAACCGCGCGCGATGCCACATAATTGTGCAGGGCGGCGGGGTCTTTCAGCGCCGCAGAGGAAAACTTTTCGTAGTTCACTTCAACGAACTGACTTTCCTGAGCTCCATGCGCGATTAAATGCTGTTTCAGCAGCAGCAGCATGGACGACTTTCCGGAGCGCCGGACGCCGGTGAGGACTTTGACAAAATCATTCCCCAGATGCATCACCAGCTGGTCCAGATAGGCTTGACGTACAAACAAGCGCATGACCCCCCCCTTTTTCCTGATTATAATCGAAACATTTTCATAATTCAATAGTTTTTCCATTTATAGTCGAAATATTCTCTTTTATAGGAAGTTTTTCTGATGATGTTCTGAAATGTATCGATGCGCAGGGTAGAATGATAAACAAGTGGTACCCGCGCGGTTAAGGCAATGGTATGCATTTAGAGGTTTTTTTGCGGTCATCCCATAGCAGCGTGGTGTTTCTCACACGTTATCTGTTTGAAAATTTTAGAGATAATAAAGAAAAATACGCCGCTTCCTTTTCAGGTAGGGCGTATTTCTGTTAAACAAACTGATCCGTTCTCTCTGTCAATCCGCTTCAACCGCAAAAAGGCGCTTCGCTGTTTTTGCTTACATGGTGCACGCGGGGCTTTGCCCCGCGCCCCACCAAAGGGGAATGATTCCCCTTTGGGAACCCGCAATTATTCCGATAAATCCGTGAGTTCCGCGGGTTTCTTTCTCTTCTTCCGCGCCTGGCCCAGGTACGCGTCCCGCACCTGGGGGTTATCCAGCAGCTCGGCGCCGGTGCCCTCCAGGGTAATCAGGCCCGTTTCCATCACATACCCATAGTCCGCCGCGCGCAGGGCGGCATTGGCGTTCTGCTCAATCAGCAGCACGGTGATGCCCTCCTGGGCGACGCGCTTGATAATCTCAAAAATATCACGCACCACCAGGGGCGCAAGGCCCAGCGACGGCTCGTCCATCATCATTATCTTAGGCCTTGCCATCAGCGCCCTGCCCACCGCCAGCATCTGCTGCTCGCCCCCCGACAGGGTGCCCGCCATCTGCCAGGAGCGCTCCTTCAGCCGGGGGAACATCTCGTACACATAGTCCGCCGTTTCCAGAATGCCCGCCGCGTCCTTGCGCAGGTACGCGCCGATTTTCAGGTTCTCCAACACCGTCAGGTTGGGGAACACCCGCCGCCCCTCAGGCACCATGGAGATGCCCTTTTCCACAATCTTCTGGGCGTCCTTGCCGGTGATATCCTCCCCCTCGTACACCACCGTGCCCCCCGCCGGGGACACCAGCCCCGCGATGGTGCGCAGCGTGGTGCTCTTGCCCGCGCCGTTGGCGCCGATGAGGGTGACAATCTGCCCCTTTTCCACCTTGAAGGAAATACCCTTCAACGCCTTGATGCCGCCGTAGCGCACCTGCAGGTTGTTGACTTCCAGCATGCTCATTCCTCGTCCACCCCCAGATAAGCCTGTATCACGTCCGGGTTATCCTGCACCTCATCGGGCAGGCCGGTGGCGATCAGCCGGCCAAAGTCAATCACATAGATGCGGTCGGAGATATCCATCACCAGATCCATGTGATGCTCAATCAAAAAGATGGTCAATTGAAAATCCTGCCGGATTCTCCGGATAAACGCCGCCAGCTCGTCCGTCTCCTGGGGGTTCATGCCCGCCGCCGGCTCGTCCAGCAGCAGCAGTTTGGGGTCGGTGGCCAGAGCCCGGGCAATCTCCAGCCGCCTTTGCCGCCCGTAGGGAAGGCTGGTAGCCTTCTCGTCCTTCTCCTCCGCCAGTCCCACCTGATCCAACAGGAACATAGCCTTCTCCCGCATGCGCTTTTCCTCCGCCGCGTTCAGGCGCAGGGTAGCCGTCAGCAAATTGCTGGTGCGGTGCAGGTGGGTGGCGATCAGCACATTTTCCAGCACCGTCTGGGTTTTGAACAGGCGGATGTTCTGGAAGGTGCGGGCGATGCCCATCTTGGTTATCTTATCCGGCGTGCGCACCAGGGTTTCGGAGACATATTTCTCTTTATTCTCCCCGGCGTACAGGTTTTTCATCTTGCCCGTGGGATGGTTGGCCACCAGCTTTTCACCCTGGTAGCGCACCATGCCGTTGGTGGGACGGTACACCCCGGTGACACAGTTGAACGCCGTGGTCTTGCCGGCGCCGTTGGGGCCGATGAGGGCGACAATCTCGTCCTTGTCCACATACATGCTCAGGTTGTTGACGGCTACGACGCCGCCAAACTGCATGGTGATATCGTTCAGTTCCAGCACATGCTCAGCCATGCTTTTCCTCCTGCTTCCTTCTTGGTTTGAACAGGCCCAGGTTCAGCTCCCGATCCCCCATGATGCCCTGGCGGTACCGAAGCACCACCAGCATGATGACGATGGAGAACACCACCATCCGAAAGCCCGAGCGCAGCAGGGGCACCTGGAAGGAGCCGATGGTCATGGGGCTGTCAAGGAAGCGCAGCCACCACTCGCTGGAGGCCACAAACAGGAAGCTGGCCAGCACCGAGCCCGACACCGAACCCATGCCGCCGATCACCACAATCAGCAAAATCTCATAAGTCATGGACGCCTTGAAGGCGCTGGCCTGCACCGTGGTCTGGTACATCGCCAGCAGCGCGCCGCCGATGCCGGCGAAAAAGCTGCTGATGACAAAGGCCTGCTGCTTATGCTGGAAGAGGTTGATGCCCATGGCTTCCGCCGCCACCTCATCATCCCGGATGGCCTTGAAGGCGCGCCCGTAGGTGGAATGAATCAGCAGCACAATGAGCAGTATGCACACCCCCACCACGGCGAAGGGATACAGCACCGTGTCAAAGGTGGGGAAGCGGCGCAGCAGATTGGAGCCGTTGGTAACCGGGCCAAAGCCGTCGTACTGGAACACCGCGCGGATAATCTCGGCAAAGCCCAGGGTGGCGATGGCCAGGTAGTCGCTCTTTAAGCGCAGCACGGGCATGCCCACCAGCCAGGCGAAGAACGCCGCCGCGATGCCCCCCAGCAGGATGGCCACCAGCACCGGCAGCTGAAACTGCACAATGCCGCCGGCGTAGTACTGGTACACCTGGGCCCTGTCCGCCACGGGGATGGAGAAGATGGCATAGGTATAGGCGCCCACCAGCATAAAGCCCGCCTGGCCCAGGGAGAAAAGCCCCGTAAAGCCGTTTAGCAGGTTCATGCTGACGGCAATCAGCGCGTAGATGACGCCCTTCTTGAGCACCATCACCAGCATGGAGGAAGCCCCCGCCAGGTTCTCGGCGATGTACACCCCCGCGTAGAGGGCGGCGATTAAAATGGCGTAGGTGGATACCTGGTGCAGCTTCTGCCGCCCGGGCAGCGACTGCACAATCAGCGCGGCGCCCAGCACCAGCAGGAAGGCAGCGGCCGCCAGCAGCACGGGGCTTCTGCGGTAGGCAAACACCTCCATGCGGGCGGCGGAGGAGATGGTCAGCACCTCCTCATAGTTTTCCAGATATTTGTCCAGGTTGCGCAGGGTTTTTTCCCGATCGTTCTCGGCAAAGCTGTCCAACACCCGATCCCGGGCTTTGAGCATCTTGGCGTCCTGGGCGGCCAGGTTCTGGGGGTCCATGCCCTGGAGCAGTTCGTCCAGCATGCCCTCCGCCGACAGGGTAACCGCCAGCAGCGCGATGGCCGCCGCTATCAGCAAAATTCCGATGACACGTTTCATCTTCATATCACACCTTCTCGTTGTCATCTTCGCCAAAGAGACCGCTGGGCTTGAAGATGAGAATAAAAATCAGCAGCGCGAAGGTAAAGGCATCCGAAAAGGTGGTAAGCCCCAGCGCCTTGATGATGTTCTCGCTGATACCGATGATAAACGCCCCGATGACCGCCCCGGGAATGGAGCCGATGCCGCCGAACACGGCAGCCACAAAGGCTTTCAGCCCCGGCATGGCGCCCACGGTGGGGGTGACGGCGGTGTAGTTGGTAAAGTACAAAATGGAGCCCACCGCCGCCAGGAAGGAGCCGATGATGAAGGTGACGGAGATGACCCGGTCAATCTTGATGCCCATGAGCTTGGCGGTCTCAAAATCCTTGCTCACCGCGCGCATGGCCATGCCGATCTTGGTGTGGTTGATCAGCTGCACCAGGGCCAGCACCAGCACGAAAGTTAAAATGGGGGTCACCAAAGTGACCATCTTGGTGGTGGCGGTGTACACCGTGACGGTGCCCGAAATAAAGGGCACGGTGGGGTACTGCTTGGCCAGGCCGCCCGTCACATACCACATCAGGTTCTGCAAAAGATAGCTGACGCCGATGGCCGAAATCATCACGGACATGCGGGGCGCCTGGCGCAGGGGCTTGTAGGCCACCCGCTCCACCCCAAAGCCCAGGGCTACCGTCAGCACGATGGTCAGCGGCAGGGAAATATACAGGGGCATGGTGGCACTCATATACACCATAAAAAACCCCGCCACGGTAAAGATGTCGCCGTGGGCGAAGTTAATCAGGCGCAGGATGCCATACACCATGGTGTAGCCAATGGAAATCAGCGCGTACTGCCCGCCTACCGAGATGCCGCCCAGCAGGTAGGGCAGGTTTGCCGAGATAAAGTCGGTCATTTTCTACCTCAAGAGTTTCCAGATTTGGAACAAGGGGACCGAAGCGCGTCCGGCCCCCTTGTTATTGCTTTCTCCTATGGGAGGGGTAGAGCCCAGGGCTTACTCGATGCCCTGTACCTTGACGAATGTCCAGCTGGCGTCGGCGTTGTTGGTGGCCTTGATGAAGGCCTGGTCGCGCACGGCGTCGCCGTTCTCGTCGAACTGGATGTTGCCGGTGACGCCTTCGTAGGTGACGCCCGCCATCACTTCGGCGATGTCGTCGCGCTCGATGGAGTCGGCAGCCTTCAGGGCTTCCAGGGCAACCATGTAGCCGTCATAGCCAAGGGCGGTCACAGCCGCCACGATGTCGTTGCCGCCGTTGTCGGTCATCTTGTCGGGGTTGGCGTTGAGCCATTCCTTAAAGCCCTTGACAAACTCCTGCGCGGCGCCGGAGGTATCGCTCTCGTCAAAGAAGGTGGTAACGGAGACCTTCACATCCGTGCCCTTGGCAGCGTCCAGGATAACGGAAGAATCCCAGGTGTCGCCCGCCATGATGGGGGTGGTGATGCCCGCGGCAGCCGCCTGGCTGATGATCTGCGCGGCATAGGTGGTGGAGGTGGGGGCAAAGATGACTTCGGCGCCCGCGTTGACCGCGTTGGTCAGATAGGCAGTAAAGTCGCTGGTGCCCTCGGGGAAGGTTTCGCCGGTCACTTCGCCGCCCTTGCCCTTGAAGGCTTCGGTGAAGAAGGTGGCCAGGCCCACATCGTAGTCGTTGCCCAGGTTGGCCAGGGTGTAGGCTTTCTTGGCGCCGAACTCATCCATGGCGTAGCTGGCAAGGACGGTGCCCTGGAAGGGATCCAGGTAGCAGATGCGGTAGTACAGGGGGTTGCCCAGGGTTACCTGGGGGTTGGTGCAGCTAAGGCCCACGGCCACAACGCCGGCGGCATCAAAAATGTCAGCGGCGGCGATGGACACGGCGGAGCCGTAGGAGCCCAGCACCATGGCGCTGTCCGCGGAGACCAGGCTCTGGGCGGCGGTGGGCGCCTTGTCGGTGGAGGACTGGTTGTCCACGATGACCAGCTCTACCTTGTAGACGCCGTCGGACAACTCTACCGTGGGGGCGACGAAGTTGGCGTACTCAACGCCCAGGGTTTCCTGCTTGCCGCCGGCGCCATTGTCGCCGGACGCGGGCTCGTACACGCCGATTTTGACCGTGCCGGCGTACTCTGTCTCGCCCAGCGCCAAAACGGGCAGCATCAGGGTCAGAATCATAACCAGTGCCAGAATTTTTTTCATGGGATGCCTCCTTCATGAATTGGTAAATGAAGTATACGCCATACCGGATATTTTTGCAATCGCGGTACAGGATTTATGCAAACTTTCGTCATATCCGGCGCGTTTTCCACCATTTTGCACCCCAAAGCGGGTATTATTTCATCACCTCCGCCCGGGGCGGGACGTTCTCGAAAAAGTCGTTTCCCCTATCGTCCAGCCCCACCAGGGTGTAGGCCAGGCCGAAAAGGGAGGAATCATAGTTCTTGTCCATGCCCATTTTGTGCTGCGCCCGCTGGGAACGGTGCTGGGCGTAGCCCAGTTCCGCGACTTCCAGGGGCGTTTTGCCCCCCAAGGAGGAGAGGGACTGGTTCCAATCCATGCGGATGGGGTTGTCCGGGTACAGGTGCAGGTACAGTTTGGACGCCTGCCAAACGCCGTACTGCCGGGCGCTCTCCGGGAAGATTTCTTCTTTGCCGGCGTTTTCCGCGGCGTACTGGGCCAATTGGGCGCACACCATGTGGGCGTAGTGCCCGTACTCGCCCTTCACGTCATGGCTGATTACCACCTGGGGCTGGAATCTGCGGTAGAGTTCCACCGCGTAGGCCCGTGCCTTGTCGCCGCCCCATTTGGCCAGCATCTTCTCTATATTCTTGGCGCCCGAGTCGGGGAACGCACCAATCACAGGGTAGTGGCGCACCCCCATGGCCCACAGGCCGTTGAGCATCTCGCTCTGGCGCATGGTGTTGGCGCAGGTCATGTAGCAGACCACCACGCTTTTTTGCCTGTCATGCAGGTAGTAGGGGATGCTGCCGCCCATGAACAGCAGTTCATCATCGGGGTGGGCCACCAGCACCAGCAGGTCCGCCTTCTCCTGGGTGGGCTGCCAGCGCTGCACCCAGGCGGGCGTCTCCCCCCGGGAGAGGACAAACATCTCCACAATGGAAGGCCGCACCCCCGGCGGGGTGCGCATGGACAGCCGCACACTGTCCCCCTCAAAGGGGACAAATTCGTGGGCAAAGCCGTTCCCGCCGCTGCGGGCGGCGATCTGTGTATCATGATACAGCGTCCAGCTTTCGGGGCGAACGCCCCAGCAGATGTACAGCCCGCCGCCTGTTTCCCCCTCCGGCAGCTTGATGGTGATGTCCACCTCGTCCTGGTCCTTACCCACCCAGCTGGTCATGTACTTGCGGTCGGTCATGGGTTCCCGGCTTTTCTTGCCCCCCTGCACCAGGATTTTGCTCTGGTGGGTGATGTCCTTGGCCTCCTGGGCGTGGGCGGCACAGGGCAGCAGAAATAGAAGAAGCAGCAGCAGGTATGCTTTTCTCATCATTGATACGCGGGCAGCCAGCTGCCGTGGGCTTCTATCAGTTCGTCGCACAAGGCGATGGTGTCGTCGATGGACAGCTCGCTGGCGCAGTGGGGATCCAGCAGCGCCGCCTGGTAGATATGCTCCTTCCTGCGTGTCACCGCCGCCTCGATGGTCAGCAGCTGCACGTTCACATTGGTGCGGTTGAGGGCCGCGCACTGGGGCGGCAGGCTGCCCACATAGCAGGGGGTGATGCCGCTGCTGTCCACCAGGCAGGGCACCTCCACACAGGCTTCCCGGGGCAAATTGTCAATGAGACCGGTGTTGAGCACATTGCCGCCGATTTTGTAGGGGCGGTTGGTTTCCATGGCTTCCATGATGTAGCTGCCGTACTCGTGGGTGCGGGTATGGCTCAGATGGGGGTCCTGGGTCAACTCCCGCCGCCTGTCGTCCCACTCCCGCATCTGGCGCAGGCATCGGCGGGGGTATTCGTCCAGGGGGATGTTGAAGCGGTCAATCAGCTCCGGGTACTTGTCCTTGATAAACCAGGGCATGTACTCGGCGTTGTGCTCGCTGGACTCGGTGATGTAGTAGCCAAAGCGCTTCATGATTTCAAAGCGCACCATGTCGTTGTGCTTGTCGGT
This sequence comes from uncultured Clostridia bacterium, assembly GCA_937894675.1. Lineage (GTDB taxonomy): Bacteria > Bacillota > Clostridia > Christensenellales > Aristaeellaceae > DTU024. The sequence goes on along the minus strand of CALCQO010000024.1, from coordinate 73,852 downwards.
AACGGCAAAAGCGCGGCGCTTGATTTCGGGGTACAAATCCTCCCCATTCCGGCTTACCTTCAGCAGCCAGGCCTGGTGGTTGATGCCGGCGATGTCCCACTGCACCTGCTCGTCATAAGGCATGTCCAGGTGTTTGAACAGATGGGGCACGCACACCTGCACGCTGTGGCACAGGCCCACCGTTTTTACCCCGGTGTAGCGCTGCATGTACCCGGTCAGCATGGCCATGGGGTTGGTGTAGTTGAGGAACCAGGCGTCGGGGCAGCACTCCCGCATATCCCTGGCAAAATCCTCCAGCACGGGGATGGTGCGCAGGGCGCGGAAAATGCCGCCGATGCCCAGGGTGTCCCCGATGGTCTGGCGCAGGCCGTACTTTTGGGGCACCTCAAAATCGGTGATGGTGCAGGGGTCGTACAGCCCCACTTGGATGGCGTTCACCACGTAGTGGGCGCCTCGCAGGGCGTCCCGGCGCGCGTCTGTCCCCAGGTAGCTTTCGATGCGGGCTTTGCCGCCCAGGTTGTTGTTGATGCTCTCCAGCGTCAGCCTGCTGTCGCTCAGGCGTCTTTCGTCGATGTCGTACAGGGCGATGGTGCTGCTTTCCAGCGCGGGGGTCAGCAGGCAGTCGCCCAGCACGTTCTTGGCGAACACCGTGGAGCCGGCGCCCATAAAGGTAATCTTCGGCATGATTCCTCCTGAAACGATGTGTTGTATATGCCGCGAGTATACCATAGCGCCCCCTGCCCGCGCCAGCGCAAAACGCAGGGAAAACACAGATGCCGCAACAGGCGGAATGTTGCGCAAGGGGGGCTGTTATGATATGATACTTTATGTTTTCAAGGAGGAGAGGGTAGTATGGACGCAAGGGAAATCATCGCCGGATTGGTGGAGGATGCCATCAGGCAAGCCTTCCCCCAGGCACAGGTGCCCGGGGATATCGCGGGCCTGCTGGAAATACCGCCGGACAGCGCCATGGGAGACTACGCTTTCCCCTGTTTCCGCCTGTCCAAAGCCCTGCGCATGGGGCCGCCGCAGATCGCGGATACCCTGCAGAAGCATATCAACGCCCCCCAGGTGGCTGAAGCCAGAACCCAGGGCGGGTATTTGAATTTCTTTTTCAACCGCACCGCCTTCGCTTCCCAGGTGCTCGCCAGCGTACTGTCGGCGGATGGCCGCTGGGGCGCCAGCGATGAGGGCAAGGGCAAGACGGTGTGCATCGACTTTTCCTCCATCAACATCGCCAAGCGCTTCCATATCGGTCATTTGTCCACCACGGTCATCGGCGCCGCCCTGGCGCGCATTTATTCCTATTTGGGATGGAACGCCGTGCGCATCAACCACCTGGGCGACTGGGGCACCCAGTTTGGCAAGATGATTGCCGCCTACAAGCACTGGGGTAATGAGGAGATGGTGAAAACCGGCGGCGTGCAGGCGCTGAGCGATTTGTATGTGCGCTTCCACCAGGAGGCGGAAACCAACCCCGCCCTGGAGGATGAGGGCCGCGCCTGGTTTAAGAAAATTGAGGACGGCGACGAGGAAGCCCTGGGCATCTTCAATACCTTCAAAGAGATGACCCTCAAGGACGCGAAGAAAGTCTACGATGTATTGAACATCGATTTTGACAGCTACGACGGGGAGGCCTTCTTCAACGACAAGATGGAGCCGGTCATCCAGGAGCTGCGGGACAAAGGCCTCCTGGAGGAGTCCGACGGCGCCTGGGTGGTGGACCTGGAAGAAGAAAAAATGCCCCCCTGCCTGATTCTTAAATCCGACGGCGCCACCCTGTACGCCACCAGGGATCTGGCGGCGGCGCTGTACCGCAAGAAAACCTATGATTTCAGCAAATGCCTGTACGTGGTTGCCTACCAGCAGGATTTGCATTTCCGCCAGCTCTTCGCCGTGCTGGAAAAGATGGGCTATGCCTGGGCCAGGGACGAGATGGAGCATGTGGCTTTCGGCATGGTGTCCTACGAGGGGGAGGCGCTGTCCACCCGCAAGGGCAATGTGATCCACTTGGATGATTTGCTTACCAAGGCGGTGGAAAAGGCCTACCAGGTGCTGGAGGAAAAAAGCCCCGGCATCCAGGACAAGCAGACGGTGGCCCGCCAGGTGGGCATCGGCGCGGTGATTTTTACCACCCTGTTCAACAACCGCATCAAGGACATCGACTTCTGGTGGGACAGGGCGCTGAACTTTGACGGCGAAACGGGCCCCTATGTGCAGTACACCTACGCCCGGTGCATGAGCGTGCTGAAAAAGGGTGCCCATGTGGATGCCCAGCCCGACTATAATGCCCTTAACAACGAGGAAGCACGCCAGCTGCTGCTATTGCTGTCCCGCTTCCCCGACAGCGTGAAGGAAGCCATGAACCGCAACGAGCCCTATGTGGTAACCCGCGCGGTAACGGAAATCGCCAAGGCTTACAACAAGTTCTACTACGAACACCGGATTCTGGCGGACGAGGATTCTTCCGCCAAAGCCCGCCTGATGCTCACCGACGCCACCCGGCAGGTCATCCGCGCCGGGCTTGCCCTCATCGGGGTGGAAACCCCCGAAAAGATGTAACGAAAGGAGTCCACCATGCGATTTACCAAAATGCACGGTATCGGCAACGACTACGTCTTCGTCAACTGTTTTGAAGAGGTCGTGCCCAACCCATCCCGGCAGGCCATTGTGATGAGCAAGCCGCACTTTGGCATCGGCGCGGACGGGCTGGTGCTCATTGAGCCCTCCGACACGGCGGACTTTGGCATGCGCATCTTCAACGCCGACGGTTCGGAAGCGGAAATGTGCGGCAACGCGGCGCGCTGCATCGGCAAGTATGTGTACGAGCGGGGCATGACCGAGAAAAAGGATCTGACCCTGGAAACCAAGGCGGGCATCCGCCAATTGCAGTTGACGGTGGAAAACAACCGCGTCTCCCGCATCCGGGTGGACATGGGCACGCCGGAGCTGAACCCCCGCAACATCATGGTGGATTTGCCCGGGGAAATCGTGCTGCGCCACCGCCTGCAGATATTGGGGCAGACCTGGTTTATCACCTGCGTGAACATGGGCAACCCCCACTGCGTGGTGTTTGTCCGCGACCCGGAGGTTATCGACCTGGCCACCCTGGGCCCCATGTTTGAGAACCATCCCCTCTTCCCCCGCCGCACCAATGTGGAGTTTGTGCGCGTCATCCGAAGGGATGTACTGCAGATGCGGGTGTGGGAGCGGGGCGCCGGGGAAACCCTGGCCTGCGGCACCGGCGCGTCCGCCGCTTTGGTGGCGGCGGTGCTCTGCGGCATGAGCGACCGCACCGCCCAGGTGAAACTGACCGGCGGCAACCTGGAGCTTTGCTGGAACGCCGAGGATAACCATGTCTACCAGGCCGGGCCCGCCGCCTATGTGTTTGACGGCGAGTGGCTGGAGCCTTTCGCGTAAGGAGGGGCCATGAAAATCAACAGCCATATTTCCTCCCTGCCCGGCAGCTACCTGTTCCAGGAGATTGCCAGCCGCATCAAGACGTTTGAGCAGGAAAACCCGAAGGCGGACATCCTGCGCCTTGGCATTGGCGACGTGACGCGCCCCCTGTCCCCCTATGTGGCGGAGAAGTTTGCCAGCGCCGCCCGGGACATGGCGACTGCGGAGGGCTTCCGGGGCTACCCGCCGGGCGAGGGCTACCATTTTCTGATTGATGCCATCAACAAAAACGACTACGCCGCCCGGGGCATCGCCCTTCAGGACAGCGAGATTTTTATTTCCGACGGCGCCAAAACGGACGCCGCCGCCATCCAGGAACTGTTTGACAAGGACTGCCGCATCGCCTTCACCGACCCGGTGTACCCAGTGTATGTGGATTCCAACGCCATGGCGGGGCGGCTGGGCACCTTTGAAAACGGGCGGTGGTGCAACGCGGTCTACCTGCCCTCCACGGCGGAGAACGGCTTTGTGCCGCCCCTGCCCGAGGAAAAGGTGGACGTGCTGTACCTGTGCTACCCCAATAACCCGACGGGCACCGTGCTGACCAAGGCGCAGCTGAAGCCCTTTGTGGACTGGGCCAGGGAGAATAACGCCCTGATTATCTACGACGCGGCCTACAAGGCATTTATCACCGATGAGGATATCCCCCGCTCCATCTACGAGATCGAGGGGGCGAAGGAAGTGGCCATCGAGTGCTGCTCCTTCTCCAAGACCGCGGGCTTTACCGGGGTGCGCTGCGCCTATACGGTGGTGCCCCACCAGGTAACGGGCAGGGACAATTCGGGCAAAGAGGTTTCCCTCAACGCCCTGTGGAAGCGGCGCACGGGCAGCAAGAACAACGGCGTGTCCTACCCGGTGCAGGTGGCCGCCGCCGCGGTGTATGACGAGCAGGGCAGGAAAGAAACGGAAGAAACCATCCGATACTACCTGGACAATGCCCGGGTGATACTGGACGCCCTAAAGCAGGGCGGGCTGACGGTGTACGGCGGGGTGCACGCCCCCTACATCTGGATGAAAACGCCGGACAATATGAAGAGCTGGGATTTCTTTGATTATCTGCTGCGAAACGCCCATGTGGTGGGCACGCCGGGGGCGGGCTTCGGCCCCTGCGGGGAAGGCTATTTCCGCCTGACCGCCTTTGGCAGCCGGGAGACGGCGCAGCAGGCATCGGGCAGAATTCTGAACATGCTGAGCAAGTAAAACAAACATAAGAGGGGGATATTATGGTTCGCGCAATCGTGGGTGCCAACTGGGGAGACGAGGGCAAGGGCAAGCTAACGGACGTGCTGGCCAAGGACAGCGACATCGTCATCCGCTTTCAGGGCGGCGCCAACGCGGGACATACCATCATCAACGAGTACGGCAAGTTCGCCCTGCACCTGCTGCCCAGCGGCATCTGCAACAAGGGCGTGGAGAATGTGATCGGCCCGGGGGTGGCGCTGGACATCGAGGCGCTGCTGAAGGAGCTGGAGGAAGTGCATAAGCGGGGCGTGCCGGAACCGATTTTGAAGGTATCCAGCCGCGCCCAGATCCTGATGAACTGCCATATCCTGCTGGACACCTACGAGGAAGAAAGGCTGAGCGACCGGAAGTTCGGCTCCACCAAGTCGGGCATCGCGCCTTTTTACAGCGATAAAGCCGCCAAGGTGGGCGTGCAGGTGTGCCATCTTCGGGATAAGGACATGCTGCGGGAGCGGCTGACGGCCTCCTTTGTGAAGAAGAATGTGCTGATGGAGCATCTGTACCATAAGCCGCTGCTGGACGTGGACGAGTATACCGAGAAGTACTTCGCCCTGGGCCAGGCCATCAAGCATATGGTGTGCGACACCAATGTGCTGATGCACGAGGCGGTGAAGGCGGGCAAGAGCATCCTGCTGGAAGGCCAGCTGGGCGCTCTGCGCGACCCCGACCACGGCATCTTCCCCTATACCACCTCCTCCAGCCCCCTGGCGGGGTATGCCACCATCGGCGCGGGCGTGCCGCCCTGGGCGATTCAGGAAGTCATCGCCGTTACCAAGGCGTACTCCAGCTCGGTGGGCACGGGGGTGTTCCCCACCAAGATGGAGGGCGAGGAAGCGGAGGAACTGCGCAAGCGCGGCGGCGACGCCGGGGAGTACGGCGCCAAGACGGGCCGCCCCCGGGATGTGGGCTGGTTTGACGCGGTGGCCACGCGCTACGGCTGCATGGTGCAGGGCGCGACCCAGTGCGCCATGACCAACCTGGACGTGCTGGCGTATATGGATGAGATTAAGGTTTGCGTCGGGTATGAGGTGGGCGGCCAGGTAAGCACCCGCTTCCCCACCACGCCCACGCTGAAGAAGGTGGTGCCGGTGTATGAGGTGCTGCCCGGCTGGAAGGAAGACATCAGCCAGGTGAAACGCTATGTGGACCTGCCGGAAAACTGCCGCAACTATGTGGAGTTTATTGAGAAGCGTATTGAGACGCCCATCAAGATCCTCTCCAACGGCCCCCGCCGCGAGGAAATCATCTACCGCTGAGGATGGGTCAAGGGATGAAATCCCTTGTCAGGGGGCGCGGGGGATGAAATCCCCCGCCACAGCCCACAGTGCGCCCCACGCGCAGCGTAAAAAAACGCGAGCAAAAACAGCGAAGCGCCTTTTTGCGGCATCAGGCGGGCGATAGAAAACCAACGCAAGATTACCACAAAGGGCTGCAATCACGGGTTGCAGCCCTTCTTGTACGAAAGAAAGGATAAAGTCATGCCCTTCACAAACTACGGTACCGGTGACGACGAAGACCTTTACTACGCAATCTTAGGCTTAACGACCGGCCCAGGCAGCGACCCCCAGTTTGACGCGCTGCCCCTGTCCTCTCAGGCATTGCACATCGCGGCTATCTTTGAAATGGAAATTTTGAACGGCGGTTTATGCCAGTTCTTTATGAACTGCCGTTCAGACTACATCCCGCGGGTGTCCGCCAGCCTGCGGGAAATCGGCATGTTCCCCATGGCTGATCTCTATGAGGCTTTTTTATCTGAGCACCAGATTAACCCGGAGGAGTTCGACAGCCTCCCTCGCGATAATCACCAGGTGTATATCGATCAATGCAACCGTTACCCCTTTGACGCGTTTAACAAAACCTTTGAGAAGCTCTGGGAATCCCTGAACTTCGAAAATGCAATGGTGCAATACGCCAACAAACACCTGGAGGCTTTTCCATTAAAACAAGCGGAACCTGGCGCATCAGATACTTGATTCGTCCTGAATACGCCAATATAACAAGTCGTCTTTTCTCTTCTTTTATTCTGTCCCGCCGCAAAATCCGCTGTCTGTTTTTGATTCTGAGAAATCACATGAAATCGACAAGTTAAAGGGACTGCCTCTTTGGGACAGTCCCTTTGTTTTTCTCATCCTATTGTCTTACACGCATAAACCGCAAAATTCGCTGCGCTGTTTTGCTCTCGATTTTCTTCTGGGCTTTGCCCAGACCCACCAAGGGGAATGATTCCCCTTGGAACCCGCAGTATTTATGCTTTCCCTGTTTTTAATGGCAATGTCTTAATCTGTTCTGCAGCCGCGTCCACCCTGGCCAGCAGCTCCCGCTCCATCTCAATCTCGCTTTGGATGGGGTAGGTTCTGGCCAGCAGGTCAAAGCGCACCATAGCCTCCTCGGCGCCCATCTGATCCTTCTCAGCAATCAGCCGATAGGCATACATCGTCCGAAGCGTCGCGGGCTGTTTCATCATCTGACGCTGCACCTTCAAATACCCCTTATCCACCAGCCCCCGGGCTCTGGCAACATCCGGCGTTTCCTGGGTCAGGTACAAATACGCCAGATTGCACTTATTGACGAACGTCAGATATCCGCCCATCTCCCGCCCGCTCTTCAGCAGCGCTTCCGCCAATACCCGGGCTTCCTCGTAGCGCCCCGCGTCCATCTCCCGTTCCACTCGCATGGCGGCCTGGGTACCCACCAGGATGTTGTCCACCGGGGCAATCTCCTCAAACCATTCCTGGGGCAGGTCCTTCAAGCGCCTGCCCTTGACCATTTCCTCGTTCACCTTCAGCTGAATCCAGAAGGCGCGCACGTTCTTCTGATCCTTGCGCAGGTGCATGGCGTTCCTGCCGTCGTTATCCAGCAGGCCGGTCTGCATGGGGACGCCGTTGAGCAGCGCGAAAAACAGCCCGACCACCGCCAGCATGACGCAGAAAATCTGCCACACGCCGCTGGCGCGCGCCGCTTCCAGCCCCGCCAGTAGCGCCACCAGCACATTCATGATGACCCCGCCGTAGTTATACAGCTGGGTGGGCATGGCGGGCGAATAGGGCTCCGGCGGCGCCATCAGGCACTGCCCGCCCGTGCCCGTAATGGACATGCGGCGGATGTTCATCACCCCGTCCTGGCGCACAAACATCAGATGGCCGATGCGGAACGAAACAAAGCGGTACCCTGTCAGCAGGCCGAAAATCAGATGCCCCGACTCGTGGAAGAACACCTGCAGGAAAAAGGCGGCGATGGCTGACAGCAGGGACATGAACAGCACCACCACCAGGTCTTTGCCGTCGCTGGCCTGGATGCCGCCGGCGAACAGGATGCCCGACGCCACACCGGCGCCCAGCCCCATCACCATGCCCAGGATTACGGGCAGATAATTCTTCCAGCTTTTTTTCTCTTTCTGGCTCATACTACACCCTATCCAGCGCCAAGCCCTGGGCGCACAGGGGGCACTGCCCCTCCCGGTGACTGAGCACCTGGATGGACACCAGATGCTCGTAAGGCACATCAATGGGCACCTTGCCGAAGGACTTATCCACCAGGCAGCCCACGCCCACGGTTTCCCCGCCCAGGGCACGGACGATTTCCATCATCTCCCGCACGCTGGCGCCGGTGGTTACCTCGTCCTCGATAATCAGCACCTTGGCGCCAGGGGGGATGGCAAAGCCCCGGCGCAGCGTCATGGCGCCGTCCTTACGCTCGCAGTAGATGAAGGGCAGCCCCAGCGCCCGGGCCACCTCGTAGCCGGGCAGCAGGCCGCCGATGGCGGCGCCCATCACCAGCTGCGCCCCCGACTGGCGGAAGCGCTCCGCCAGCGTGCGGCAGACTTCCTCCGCCTGCTGGGAGTGCTCAAACAGCCGGGCGCACTGGACGTACACATCGGTGTGCCGGCCGCTGGTGCGCATGAAATGCCCCCGGCGGATGACGCCGGCGGCCTCGAAACGGTCCATAAAAGAATCCTGCGGCATGTTGTCCCTCACTTCTGCTTGATGACGGGCACCTGGGCATCCCAGGGCAGCCAGACGCCCTTCTTGAACACTTCGTAGAGCACATAGTAGCGCTGATGCTCCCGCCAGCCCGCCAGGGTGGGGTAGTTGTGGAAGTTGAACTGGCAGTTGGGCAGCGCGTCCTTAAGCGCCTGGCGGATTTCCGGGGTGGTAGTGTCCTGGTTGATGTAGCGGTGGGAGTACATCCACAGCCGCTCCAGCTGCTTCATTTCATACAAGGGGCTGATGTCCTCGATGCGGTTGAAGCCGATGTTCAAGTCCAGCAGCTTTTCACATGCCAGCAGGGGGCTGATGTCCACAATCTTATTGGTGAACATCTCCAGGTACTCCAAATCCTTCAGGTTGCTGAGCACCGAAATATCGGTAATCTTGTTCAGGGCGATAATCAGGATGCGGATGTTGGGCAAGTCCGCCAGCCAGTCGATGTTGTCCACCTCGTTGTGGCCGATGTCCAGCGCCTTTAGGTGCCGGCACATGCGCAGCGCCGACAGCTGCTGGGTGTTGTGGCGGGGGTCGTACTTGGAATGCAGGGTGGAGAAGGCCGTCACATCGGTGCGGATGGTATGCTCGGCAATCTTCAGGGTAAAGCCAAAGTCCACCTGGCGGAACTCCTCAAACAAAGAGAGCATGTCCTGGGTGGACAGCTTGGCTTCGTACATGTCAATCTTGGTGATGGTGGGGTACTTGGCCAGCATGTCCCGCACCTGGGCGGGATCAATGTCGGTTATGCCCGTAAAATCCACAAAGGTAACCCCCTCCTGCAGGGGCACGCCGTAGTAGGCGGTTTCCGCCGGGGCGGCCAGGGCAGCGGGAAAGAGCAGCGTCAGCGCCAGCAGAAGGGCGAACAGCCTCGCGGGTTGAAACTTCATGATTCCTCCTTTCCAGACGCCAGCCGCTGTTTTTCCACAGCGAACACAGCGCCCAGCACCGTCCAGAGAACAAACAGGGTAAGCGGCACCATCAACAGGCGCACAATAATGTCCGGCCAGGTCAGCCTGTCCAGGGCAAACTCCGCCGCGATGTAGAGCGCCACGCACACCAGGTACATGCCTATGCGCTTGCCCAAATCATTCTTGCGCTCCCGCAGCTGCCCCGCGCAGCGCAGCAGCACCAAGAAGAGCATAACCGCCGCCAGCAGCTGGGACACCCGGATAAAACCATAGCTGAGGGACTCCGCCCGCAGGCTTTCCAGATAAATCTGCCCCCCGTGGTACAGGGTAAGGGCCAGCAGCATGTCTGCCGGGGAGGGCGCGTTTTTACGCTTCAGCAGGTAGAAAAGGCTGCCCAGCGCCCACAGCGCTTCCAGCAGCCAGACGGAGAGCATCCACTCCCCATAGCCGTCGGGCATGGACAGGGGGAAAAACTGCAGGGCGCCGGCCTCCATGTACTTGCCGCTGCCAAAGGGCACAAAGCACTCCGCCAGGCGCGCAAGGGCAATCATCATGAGCCCCGGAGCGGCCAGGGCATTGAGCAGCCCCTTTGCCTTGAACATTTTTTCCGCCAGGCAGCCGCCCAGCAGCATGCCCAGCAGCGCGCCGGCAAAGCCAAACTCCCGCACGTCCTCGGGGACGAAGAACATTTCCGCCATCAGCTGGGTGTCCCCCACCTCTACCAATAGGTAGAGGGCCCGCGCCGCCAAAGCGCCCAGCAGCGCGCCCAGCCCAAGGGCTGTCAGGGAGGCGGCGAGGGACACGCCCTTTTTAGCCGCCCGGCGCACAAACCACAGGGCGCACAGCAGCGCGCTGACGCCCAGGGCAATCAGGTAATAGTCCGGATGGGGGGTGGAGAAGAAGAGCTCAATGTCCGGCATCCTCGTATCCTTCCGTGCTGACAAAGTAGATGATGTCGTTGATGTCCCGCACATCCCGGAAGCCCACGGCGTTGATGCGCTCGTGGTTCACCAGCAGATGGGCGGAGTTGCCACCGTCCAGGTTGTAGCAGTTGATGACGGGGTAGCCGCTGACAAACTCCTGGAACTCGGTCATGGTCATCCCCCGGGAGCCGTCGGAGCGCCCCTCGGTAACAAACAGGTAGTATGTCAGGTGCCCGGCCTGGCCGATGGCCACGCGCTGGCGCAGCTTGTCAAAGCCGTTGTTGTATTCCCGCATGTTGGTGCCCTTTTCCCCATTGATGATGAGGCCGGGGCCAAAGTTGAAGGAATCGATGATTTTCTTTTCCAGCACGGGGGCGATGGCCTCCATGGTGGCTAGGGACACGATGTGGAAATCCCCCGCCTCGTCGATGAACAGGATGTCCCGAAGGGGATCGGGCCGCTCGCGGTACAATTCCCCCCCGCGGTACATGTAGCCCCCGCCGATGTAGCTGTAGTAGTCGCCGTTGATGGCCACCACCGCGTTCACCCGGGCGGACAATTTGTCCCCCGGCATAGCCCGGCGGTATTTCCAGCTCTGGGCGGCGGTTTCGGTGCGCATCTGGGAAGCGTCGCCGATTTCCACCTTCACCACAAAGCAGGTGGACTCAAAAGCTTTGGTGGTTTCGATGGATACGCGGATGCTGTCATCCTCGTAGTGCATTTTATCGGTAAAATTGGCCGGGTCAAAAGCCGGACCGCCGCCCAGCAGCGGCAGCTTGCGCGCCACCAGGGGCGATAGCAAACCGGGGGTGGCTGCCGGGGTGGCTGCCGGGGCAGCCTCGGGTGCGGCTGTCGTTTCCGGGGAAGCGGCAGCGGCCGTTTCCACGGGGGCGTCGGTAGCGGCGGCGCCTGCCCCCAGGGCAGACACCAGCATGGCGCACAGAATCAGGGCAGTCAGCACACGAAAGCGCATAGTATTCTCCTTCCGGTTGGGGATGGGGATGGGTATTTTGATGGTATCCATTAGGCAGTATACCATGCCGTCAAGCCGATGGCAACGAAGGGAAGGGCGTGGAAAAGCCTGGGTTTTTACAGCAGGGTGGCGAAATAATCCTCCGGCGTCTCGGCCCGGCGGATCAGCTGGTACTGCCCGTCCTGCCGGTAGAGCACCTCGGCGCTGCGCAGGCGGCCGTTGTACTGGTAGCCCATGGCGAACCCGTGGGCGCCCCCGTCGTGAATCAGCAGGATATCCCCCATCTCCACCTTGGGCAGCAGGCGGTCCACGGCGAACTTGTCGTTGTTTTCGCACAGGGCGCCGGTGACATCGTACAGGGTATCATGGGGTGCTTCCCGCTTGCCTAGCACGGATATGTGATGGTAGGCGCCGTACATGGCCGGGCGCATCAGGTTGGAGGCGCAGGCGTCCACCCCCAGGAACTGCTTATGAATGTCCTTCAGGTGCATGGCCCTGGTAACCAGCCAGCCGTGGGGCCCGGTCATGTACCGGCCAAGCTCGGTATAGATGGCCACATCGTCCCGCTCCCCCAGGGCTTTCCGGTAGGCCTTGCGCACCCCCTCGCCGATGAGGTCGATATCGGCGGGCTGTTCATCCGGCAGGTAGGGGATGCCGATGCCGCCGGAGAGGTTGATGAAGCGCAGGGGCAGCCCGGATTTACGGGAGGCGTCCAGCGCCGTGTCCAGCAGCAGGGCGGCCAGGCGGGGGTAGTAGGCGGCGTCCCGGGTGTTGCTGGCCAGGAACCCATGGATGCCAAAGCCGGTTACCCCCAGGCCTTTTAAGATATCCAGCCCCTCCAGAATCTGCCGGGGGGTGAAGCCGTACTTGGAATCCCCCGGCACACCCATGATGTCGTTGTCGCCGCCGAACACGCCGCCAGGGTTAAAACGCAGGCAGACGGTTTCGGGGATGCCGCCGTAATTTTTCAGGGTTTCAATGTCGCTGATGTCGTCCAGGTTGATGATGGCGTTCATCTCGCGCGCCATGGCGAATTCGTGGGGGGGCATGGCGTTGGCGGAAAACATGATGTCCTCCCCCTTGGCGCCCACGCGCTCAGCCAGCAGCAGCTCGCACTCGGAGGAGCAGTCCAGCCCGCAGCCTTCCTCCAGCATGATGGACAGGATGCGGGGGTTGGGCAGCGCCTTGACGGCGTAGTATTCCTTGAAGCCCTTGTTCCAGGCAAAGGCCTTGCGCAGCGCGCGGACGGTAGAACGGATGCCCCCTTCATCGTACAGGTAGAACGGGGTGGGGAACTGCCGGGCAGCCTCGGCAAATACGCTGTCCGGCAATGAGAAATTGGGCATGGCTTCCTCCTTCAAACGGTAGTTTGTTCATTATATCGGCGCGGGGTTGCGCGTACAAGGATGGGGAGCGGAAAAAACGAGAGAAATGCAGGGTTTCCGCCCATCCGGCGCCTTTTGTCCCGCCAGGGCGATTGTCAGCATGGGGCAGTTTCAAAAGGGGTAGCCTGATGCCAAAGCGAAAGGAGGCTACTACATGATTACACTGCCAAACAGCCGCGGGGCAAGCGGCGAGGGGCTGCGGGAGGCCCTGGAACAGTTCCATCAGCAGCGGCCCAGGCTGCAGAAACTGCGGCGATACAGCCAGGGCAGGCACGACGTGCTGGCGCGCACCCGCAGGCCAGGGCTGCCCAACGCCCGGCTGCCCCATGGGTTTCCCAAGTACATCGCCCAGATGTCCGCCGGGTACATGCTGGGGGAAGGCGCGAAGTATGAAAGCCCGGATAACCCCGAGGAAGCCAAGGCGCTTGCCGCCATGTACCGGCGCTGCTGCGATGACGCCCTGGATATGGACCTGGCCTTGCAGCAGGCGGTGTACGGCCGGGGCGTCAGCCTGCACTGGCAGGAAGCGCTGCCCCGGGTGTCCGCCCTGGACCCGGTGAACGCCTTTGTGGTGCGCGACGACACCGTGGAGCGCCGGCCGCTGATGGGCGTGCTGCTCTCGGGGGAGGAAGTGCGTGTCTATACCGACAGCGAGGAACTTACCTTCCAAAGCGGCGGGGAGCGGGATCTGCGCGCGCCGCTAAGCCGCCGCCCCCACGGGTTTGATGGGGTGCCCATGGTGGAGTACTGGAACAACGCCGATGCCCAGGGGGACTTTGAGGATGTGCTGCCCCTGGTGGACGCCTACGACCTGCTGGCCTCCGACCGCCTGAACGACCGGGGGCAGTTCGCCGACGCCATGCTGGTGCTGACCGGGGTGATGGGGCTGGGCACAAGCGACGCCCCGGACAGCCCCCTGCAGGCGGCGGCGCTGCTCCGGCAGGAGCGCACCCTGTCCCTGCCCGACGCCGACTCCAAGGCGGAGTGGCTGGTGAAAAACCCCAACGAAAAGGACATCGACGTGCTGCGCAAAGCCCTCAAGGACGATATCCACAAGTTTTCCATGACCCCCGACCTGGATGACGACCGCTTCGCGGGCAACCTGTCGGGCATCGCCATCCGCTACAAGCTGTTCTGCCTGGACCAGAAAACCCGCATCAAGGAGCGGTGGTTCATCCAGGGCCTGCGGGAAAGGGCCAGGCTGACCTGCGGCTGGATGGCCGCCCGGGGCATGAATGCGCCGGACGCGGATGCCCTTAGCATCACCCTGCCCAGGAAATGGGCGCAGGAAGAAGCGTAAGCGCGCACCTTTGGAAAAGGGCATCCCGCCGAATCGCTCCTCCCCAAGATTTACACCCCGTTCATTGACAAGCAACCGGGAATGGAGGACAATGGCAGCGAATCATCCACAGGAGGTATGCTATGAAACGCTTGATGATATGCCTGACGCTGCTGCTGTCCCTCTCCCTGGCTGCCCAGGCGGCGGAGGTTTCCCAGAAAACGGAGTATGGCGGCGGGTACGCCGAAATCAGCTACTACGCGACGGAAAAGGACAAGCAGGAGGGCAACGCCCTGCGCACCGAATACTATAACGGCGACGCCCTGCAGGCCAGCAAGGTGTTTACCACACTGGAGGACGGCACCCTGCGCACCGACAGCCTGGACGCGGGCGGCACCCTGGCGGGCTACACCCTCTACCGCATGGTGGACGGCAAGGAAACCACCCAGGAGTTTGACGCCGCCGGGCGCATGGTATCCTCCCACATGGCGTCGGGGGGCACCGCCGTCAACACCCAGAATACCTATGACCCAAGCGGCGCCCTGCAGTCCTCCCGGGTGGTCACCAGCGGCGGCCAGGGCGTGGTGCGGCTGGAGGATTTTGACAATAGCGGCGCTCTGCTGGGCTATTCCCTGGAGACAAACGGGCGGCGGGACACCTACGACGCCCAGGGCAAGCTGCTGGAGTTTATGATGTACTTTGTCAGCGAGGACGGCCCCTATGTGGAAACCTACTTCAGCCCCCGGGGCGAGGTCATCCGTTCCACCATGCGCACCACCACCCCCGAGGGGGTGACCCGCACAGTGGAGTATGACGCCCAGCATGTGGAGGTAAGCTCCATCGTCACCCGCTCCGAAGGCGGACAGATGATCGCCGAGCACTATGACGCGGCGGGCACCCTGGTTAAGACTGAGCAGCTGTCGGCTGCCGACGACCACTGAGAAACCATTTTTCACAGGCTGCCCCTATGGGGGCAGCCTGTTTGTTTTCTTTACGGAATCTTTGCCTGCCTTTGCTTGTCCGCCCGCAATGCCCGTGATAAAATACTCTAGCAAGGAGGGATGATATGCCGACTTACGGGGTGTATACCCAGGTGGATCTGGAGGATGTGGCGCCGCTGTTTGACTCTCCCCTCAGGGGCTATTCCCGGGAGGCGGGGCGCTTCGCGCTGGAATTGGCCGCCGCGGCGTATGATTTTCAACTGCGTCCCTTCCTGGACGCGGGCTGGACAGACATGACCATGCAGATTGACCGCCGCCTGCTCAAAGGCCTGCGCGCGGCGGAGGAGGATCAGTCCTTCCGGCGCAATATCAGCAACCTGTGGACGGAGGCTGTCGCCCAGCGCCTGAAGGACGCGTCGGGCATGCTGCTCTCCGCCCGGGCGATGGTGAAGCAGGTGTGGGAAAGCGACACCGGCCGGGCGGTGGTGATGCTGCACAAGGCGCCCAATAACAGGTGGGTGGTGGCCATCGGGTTTGCCGGCACAGGCAAACGCCTGGTGGACTGGGTGCCCAACTTTAACTTCAGCCATCAGGACGGGCTGCACGCCGGGTTTGAAAGCATCATGCGCCAGTTCGCCGCCAACGCGCCCAATATGACCTTTCCCGCCGCCGCCAGCGCCCTGGGGCTGGACAGCCTGACCCTGCCGGACATCATCGACAGCATGAAGCGTCCGGACAGCCCCTTTTATCTGTTCGCCGCCGGGCACAGCCAGGGGGGCGCCGTGGTGCAGCTGTGGATCAACCACTTGATGGAGCAGGGGGTGCTGCCCGAGAACCTCAGCGGCTATGGCTTCGCCGCCCCCTCGGTGTGCGACGCGGGCTACCCCTGCCGCCAGCTGCCCGTGATGCTGGTGAGCAACAGCGACGATTTGTTCGCCCGCGTCGGCCTGACGGGCCACATGGGCCGAAGCTTTGTTTACCCGGCGGACCGTGCCCTGCGGGAGATGTGCTACATGGGCCTGGCGGACGACCCCTTCTTCATGGAGCAGCTGGACAGTTTTTCCCAATTGACCGATACCGCCCAGTCCCTGCTGCACGGCACAGCACTGGTCTATGCCCTAAGCTACCTGGAGGAAACAGAGGCATCCGCCATTCTGAAGGATTTTGCCCAGACCTCCCTGATTGACATGGCCGAGGGTACGGTGCAGTCCTTCATCCGCCTGATGCGCCGCCTCTACCGCCAAAGCTACGAGCAGGCCGCCGGCCATCCCCCGGACAGGGAGCAGCTGCTGGCGCTGGCCCGGGACTACCTGGGACGGATGCGCGCCTACGGCCCCCGAAAGGTGATGCACGCCGCCTTTCAGGCCATCTCCGCCCCCCACCACCTGGTGTTCCGCGACCCCGCCCGCCCCGGCATGGCCCCCTACGCCTACATCGTGGTGCGCGGGTACCCGATGCTGGAGGAGAAGGTGTAAGGGAGACAGCCAAAACGAAAAACAGCCACGGTCTTTGCCGCGGCTGTTTTTCGTTATTCACGCATGCTTTCTACAATAATTCCAGGTTGCCCTTGCTATCAAACACCATTGGTGATGGTTCCCGGACGACCTGGATGTTGGGCTGGACGGCAATTTCCTCGAAAATGGCCGGGGAAACCCAGATTTCTCCCATGTGCAGGGAGTCCTTGATGCGCACCACCCGGGCTTTCAGGGGGTCCTCCCCGCAGGTGGCCGCTTTGAGCCCCACCTGGATGGCCGCGCGGTCGTTATCCATCACGATGGGCAGATGGGCGCCCCGCAGGGCAATGGCGGTGATGGTATTGATGTACATGGCGTCAAAGTCCAGCGCGTCCGCCATGCGGCGGGTGGTTACGTCGCTGAGCCCCACCCCCACGCCGCTGCCCTTGCTGGCCGCTGTCAGCGCCAGGGTGACAATCTGGTTGATGCGGATGTTCTTGTTCTTCTGTCCGATCATGCTGCGGCCGATGATGTTGGGGTCCATGCCGTCGCCGGAAATATTCTTGCCAATCCAGTCCACAATCAGCACATCGATGTCGTTGAAATGGAAGGCGGGCAGCAGGGCTTTGGAACGGCTGAGCAGTTCCGGCTCCTGCCGCAGAATTTCATCTCTGGGGACAAAGACGATGTCATGCACCTGGTCGTAGGCGTTTTCGATGATGCCCACGCCAAAGAGGATATTGCCCTTTTCCAGGGCTTTGCCCGCGATGGACTGTACCCTGGGCACCGCCCTGTTCAGGCCCTGCTCGTGCACCACCAGGGCGCCCAGGTGGTTGCCAAGGCCTACCGCGATGATTTTTTGCAGGCCGCTCTCCACCTCCCCTTCCAGGTCGGTGTGCGCCTTGACGCGGTTGAGCACGATGACGCCGTCCAGCGTCAGAGCAATCTTGTCATAATAGGCCGGGATGCCTTCGCCTTCATTCAGGTTTTCCACATCCATGCCCGATAGAATCTGCGCGCCGGTGGAAGTTTCCGTGATGCCCAGCTCCTCCAGCACCTTGATTTGCCCCTGCGCGGTGGCCCCGCCATGGCTGCCCATGCTGGGCAGAATGATGGGGTGCGCCCCCCGGCGCTTGATTTCCCGGCACAGGGCCGCTACGGTATCCAGCAGGCCGGTAATGCCGCGGCTGCCGACAGTAATGCCGATACGCGAATCCGGTTTGATGCATTCCTTCACCCAAGGCTGTTCACATTGCGCCTGTACATGGGAAGAGATATCGCCAAGGCTTTGCCTGTCAAAGCCTTGGCGAACCACCCCCATCCCAGGGATGGGAATCGGGCTCAGAATGCTCTCAAGAGCACTATTCACGTTTGATTACTCGGATTCTTCCGCTGCTTTGACAGCAGTCATGTAGGCGCTGTAAACTTCAGGATTGCAGTCCTTCTCGACCATTTCCCAGACGGGCTTGGCGGCATCGGCAAACGCCTGGCGCTCTTCGGGGGTCAGTTCGATAAAGTTTACACCATAGTCGCCAATGGTTTTGATATAGCCGGCCACGTTTTCATCCTGGAACTGGTTGGCGTAGCCAATGGCCAGTTTGGAGCCTTCGTCCACAATGGCTTTCATGTCTTCGGGCAGGCTGGTGTAGAAGCCTTCGTTCATGATCCAGACGATGGTCTGCAGGATGTGGTTGGTGTAGACAACGTACTTCTGCTGCTCGTAGAACTTCTGGGAATGAATCAACTCGATGGGGTTCTCCTGGCCGTCAGCCGTGCCCTGCTGCAAAGCGGTGTACAGCTCGTTGAAAGCCAGGGGGGTGGGATTGGCGCCGATATCGCGCCAGAGAGCCATGTGATACTTGTTCTCCATGGTGCGCAGGGTAACGCCGTTCATGTCAGCAGGCAAATGGACTTCCTTGTTGGCGGTCAGGGTACGGAAGCCCTGGTCGGAAGCGCCGACATAGTGCAGGCCGCCCTTGGCATACTGGGCCGCGATGGCCTTGGTGAACGCTTCGTCAGAGAGCACCTTGCGGGCGGTCTCAATGTCGGGATAGATGAAGGGAAGGTCAAAAATGACAGCGGAGGGAACGAAGTTCACCTGTACAGCGTTGGAGGAGGCCATCATGGTAATCTGGCCGGCCTGGGTGCCTTCGATGGTTTCCCGGTCGCCGCCCAACTGGGCGTTGGGATAGATGTTAACCTTGATGCGGCCGCCAGATTCCTTCTCCACATACTCCTTGAATTTCAGTGAACCCGCCTGAATGGAGGTGGTTTCCGCGGTGGCATGGGCCAGGGTAATCAGGAACTCGCCCTGCTTGACATCAGCGGCAGGCGCGGCAGTAGCTTCCGTGGCGGGAGCTTCCGCCGCGTCGGTGGCGGCCGCCTCAGCGGGCTTTTCCTCGACAACAGGGGCGGGAGCCGCGGTGGGGGCGGGGGCTTTGCTGCCGCAGGCGGTCAGCATGGTCACGCTTAAAAGCAGCGCGATAACAACCAAAAGCTTCTTCATACAGTTTCTCCTTTATTCCTTTACTTTGGTGACAGCCTTTTTATTGACTGCGTTATAGGGAATGATTTTCTTCACCACAACGTCGATGGCAGACTGGGCCACCTTGGCATGCTGGTCGTACTCCGCTTCCACGGAGTTAAAAGCGCTGTGGGGGTTGACAATCAGGGTGTCATACTTATACAGCTCCGCGTTGGGATCCTTGATGGGCTCGGTTTCCACCACGTCCAGACCGGCTGCCACAACCTTGCCGGATTTGAGGCCTTCCAGCAGGTCATCCAATTTGATGATGGGGCCGCGGGCGGTGTTGAGGATGATGACGCCGTCCTTCATCTTGGCGATGGTGTCCTTGTTGATGGCGAACTTGGTTTCGGGCGTCAGGGGGGTGTGCACGGAGATGACATCGGACTGTGCCCACAGTTCATCCATGGTGACCCGCTTCACGCCGAATTCCTCAAAGAGGGAGTCGGGGGCATAGGGGTCGTAGGCGATGATGGTGGGGTTGAAGCCGGCAAGCAGTTTCACCATGGTGCGGGCAATGCTGCCAAAGCCGAAGAGGCCGATGACCAGGTTTTCAATGCGGTGGATTTTGTAGCCCGCGGTGCCGTCCCAGCCGCCGGTGCGCACATGGCGGTCCAGGTAGGTAATCTTGCGGCAGGTATCCAGCAGCAGGGCGATGGTATGGGTGGCCACGTCCACCTGGCAATAGTCAGGCAGGTTGCAGACCACGATGCCCCGCTCGCTGGCGGCTTCCACGTTGATGGAATCATAGCCGATGCCGTAGCGTACAAGCACCTTGCACTTGGGCAGGCGGTCGAGGAGTTCGGGGGTCATCTGATGGTAGATCAGACCAATCGCGTCGGCGTCCTTGGCGGCCTCGACCACTTCATCATCGGTGTGGTAGGAGCCGATGACCACTTCAAAACCCGCTTCTTCCAGCATGTCTTTTTCGATTTCGTACCGTGCCCCGGGCAGGTGCCAGGTATCCAGAACTACAAATTTAGGCATAGTATCCTCCTTGTGTCAATGTTGGGTTCTCAGCCGCGGAACGCTTTGGCTTCCTGCACGCACTTGCCACCAAAGAGGGTGACGTCCATGCCGATGGTGATGTACTGGAAGCCCTGGTCAGCGCGTTTCCTGGCGATTTCGCCGGTGCCGGCGAAAACACCCGCCGCTTTATTGTACTTGCGGGTGATTTCGATTACGCGCTTGGCAGCGTCCTCTACCAGGGGATGGGTCACCTGACCGGTGACGCCCATGGACTGGGACATATCGTACGGGCCAAGGAAGATGACGTCGATCTCGGGAATCTGGCAGATTTCTTCCAGGTTCTCCAGGCCCACCTTGTTCTCGCAGTGGGTGATAATCATGGTTTCTTCGTTCTCATGGGCGAAATACTTGGAGATGTCGCACAGGCCGTAATCCGCTGCCCGGGGGAAAGCCACACCGCGCATACCCACAGGCTCGTACTTGCCGCGGGCAACCAGTTCCTTGGCCGCTTCGGCGTTGTTGATCTGGGGTACCTGGATGCCGTGGGCGCCCACGTCAAAGAAGTGAAGCACGCTGCTCTCCAGGCGGTTGGGAATGCGCACGATGGGGGTGGTGCCGCGGTTTTCCGCGGCGCGGATCATGTTGACGGCGTTCTCGGGGCCGGTGGGGCCATGCTCGCCGTCGATGACGACAAAGTCAAACCCTGCCAGACCGCAGATTTCCACCAGGTCCGGGGACCCGGTTACCAGGAAGGTGCCGATGCACGCCTTGCCTTCTTTCAGTTTGCGCTTCAATGTGTTGTGAATCATGAGAATCCTCCTTTTCGTCGTGGCTCTTGAGAAACAATTTATACAAGGCCGCCTCAGCTGATGAGCAGCAGGCTGACCTGGGGCACGAAGGTGATGATCATCAGCGCAATCAGGAAGGCGATGATGAAGGGAATCGCATGCTTGGCGATGCGCATGACGGGGATATCAGACATGGAGCTGGCCACATACAGGTTCATACCCACCGGCGGGGTAACAAAGCCGATGGCCAGGTTGACCACCATGATGACGCCAAAGTGGATGGGGTGGATACCCAGATGGGTGATAATGGGCAGGAAGATGGGGGTCAGAATCAGGATGGCCGCCAGGGTTTCCATGATCATGCCAACAATCAGCAGGAAGAGGTTGATAACCAGCATGATGACGATGGGCGAGGAAATGGCGGAGGTGATGGTCGCGGCAATCTGCTGGGGAGCCTGCATCAGCGTCAGCACACGGCCGAAGACTGTGGCGGTGGAAACCACCAGCAGCACGGGCGCTGCCGAGCGGATGGTATCGCGCATGATATCCGCCAGTTGTTTAAAGGAGATGGATTTGTACACAAACAGGCTGATGATCAAAGCATAGATAACCGAGATATTGGCCGCTTCCGTGGGGGTTACGATGCCGCCGTAGATACCGCCCAGGATGATGACGGGGGTAAGCAGCGCCCAGAAGCTGTCCTTGAGGATGCCAAAGAAGCCCATGGAACGCAGGCTGTCGTAGTTCTCCTGCAGCTTGGCCTTGTCTTCGCCATGCTTTTTGCAGTAGTAGTAAGCGTAGAGCATCAGGCACAGGCCGATGAGGATGCCAGGCAGCACGCCGGCGATGAACAAGGCGCCTACCGATTCGCCGGAGGACAGACCGTAGATGATAAAGGGAATGGAGGGCGGAATGATAACGCCCAGGCCGCCGGAGGTGGCCACCATGGCGACAACAAAGTCTTTGTTGTAGCCAAGCTGCACCAGCAGCGGGATGGTCATGGCGCCTACAGCCGCCACCGTGGCGGGGCCGGAGCCGGAGATAGCACCGTAGAACAGGCAGGTAATGATGGCAGCCATGGGCAGGCCGGCTGTCTTGTTACCCACAAAGTAAGCGAAGAAGTTAAACAGTTTCTTGGAGATACCGCCCTTGGCCATCAGGTTGCCCGAAAGGATGAACAGGGGTACCGCCAATAGGGAATAGGAGTCCAGGGCTGTCACCATGTTGCGGAACACATAGGCCGCGTTGGCCGGCAGCATCGGATCGAAAATGGAGGCGGAAAGGGAGGTGATGCCTACCGCGATGCCGATGGGCACGCCTACCGCCAATGTGACGAAGAATACAAGAAATACACTGCCTACCATTTAGTTTTCCTCCTTCATCACGTCGAGCACTTCGATGGTTTCTTCCGTTTGTGCGTGCAGTTCTTCCGCGATGTCCTTTTTGTTGAAGATCATCATGTAGTACTTCTGCAGCAGCCGCAGGATGGCGAGAATGAACCCGACCAGCAGGGACAGGTACACAAAGAACATGGGGATTTCCATTGCCGGGCTGGTCTGCCAGGTTCTGTACAGACCCTGCAGGGTTGTAATCGATGGACGAATCATGTACACGCAGAACGCGAAGAAAAAGATGTCGCCGATAATCTCCATGGGCTTTTTCAGCTTGGGGAAGGTCGACTCAAGAATATCGATGCGGATATGGGAGTTGTTGCGCACGGCATAGCTGATGCCAAGGAAGGTAAACCAAATGAAGAAATAGCGGCTGATTTCCTCCGACCAGGAAAGAGAATTGCCAAAGAGATAGCGCATAATAACCTGCGCTCCCATGACGGCAACAATCGCCCAGAGGGAGATGGCCATAAATGTCTCTTCAAACTTGGTATCAAGCCATTTCCAAAATTTCATACTGTCACCCTTTCTTTCTGTATATCTTTTGAACATAGGCCCGGGATATCATTCTTGGCGGTTTTTCCCTCCCTTCGGAAAAATCAAGCGTGTTTTGATGAAGTTGCAGTAAAAAGTCAGTAATTAAATTTTCCGACAAGTCTATGTGCTCTCCCAATGCCTTCAGCACCCGGTCGTCCCCTTTGAACAGTAAATCCACGATATTATCATGGCCTTTGTATATGGCAAAATGCTTCTGCGGATCACTAAGAGTCGCGTTGATATGTAGAATGGTCCACATCACCGCCTCGATGGATTTCCAGCACTGCAGCAGGGAATAGTTGCCGCTGGCCACCACGATGAAGCGGTGCAGATCCGCGTCGCGTTCGATGCGCTCCTCCACGGACAGCACCCGATCGCCGCTCTGGGTTCGGTTGGTTCTGCGGGCCAGGGACGCCAGGGATGTGAGGGTTTTGTGACGGGTCAATTCAGGAAACTTCAGAATGGTCTCCGCGGCCTTGAGTTCCAGCATCCTGCGCACTTCATATAGATCCTTAATCTGCCGCAGGTCGAACCCCTGGCTGATGCGCCGGCCGTTGGACAGACGCAAAACAAGCCCTTCGCTTTCCAGTTTCTGAAGCGCTGTACGCACGGTACCCCTGGATACGCCGTATTGCTCGGCCAGGGGAATCTCCCGAATTTTCGTGCCTTTGGGGTATTCCCCCGTCAGCAGGCTGAGGCGCAGCCGGTTCACCACATGAAAAACTGAGTTGCCCCTTAAATTGTTTGCCGAAAATGAATAAAACTCCTGATTGGCTTCTGACATCAGCGTTCAACCTTTCTATATGATTGTATGTGCGGCTATTATCGATTATCTTCCAAACACAGTGTATAGTAACCTTCAATAATTGTCAACAATTAATTGTCAACAATTTTTATTAAGGAATAAAAAAGCACACGCCCCGAAAACGGCGTGTGCCTTTGATGGTTTATGTACCCTACCCCTTCAGCGTTGTTATACGGAAGGCATCGTCGGGGAAGATGACGGACATGGCGGTGCCTTCGCCGGGCTTGCTTTGCACCTGCAGGCGGGCGTGGTGGTATTCCGCCGCGTGCTTGACGATGGATAGGCCAAGGCCGGTGCCGCCGGTATCCTTGGAGCGGCTCTTGTCGGTGCGGTAGAAACGCTCGAAGATTTTGTCCTGGTGCCTGTCCTCGATGCCGATGCCTGTGTCGCTGACGGTCAGCACCGTTTCTCCTTCACCCCGATGTACCCGCACCGTCACGCTGCCGCCGTTTTTATTGTACTTGACGGCGTTGTCCATCAGGTTGAACACAAGCTCGGACAGCAGGGTGGTATCCCCCGTCACCTTGGTGTCCTCCCCCGTAACCTCGATGGTGACTTCCTTGGCGCGGGCGGCGCTTTCCAGGGCTTCCGCCGTGGTTTTCGCCAGGTACAGCAGGCTGACGGGCTCCCGATGGCCGCCGGCAAAGCCTTCGTCCATGCGGCTCAATTTCAGGATGTCCTCCACCAGGGTCAGCATGCGCTTGCTTTCCCGGTTGATGCGGTGGACAAAGTCCGCCTGGTCCTCGGGCTTTACCATGCCCGAGTCCAGCATCTCGGCATAGCCGCAGATGGTGGTCAGCGGCGTGCGCAGTTCGTGGGACACATTGGCGGAGAAGCGCTTGCGCATGTTCTCCCCCTCCACCTTGTCGGTGATGTCGCTCACCAGCAGCACGATACCCCGCTCCCTGTCATCTACCACGTTGGCGGTCATCAGGTAGGTGCGGCTGCCCAGGGTAAACTGGGCGTCGCCTTCCCGGCGCTTGTCCAGATCCAGCACCAGCTGCATGATTTCCTTCTGCCGGTTGATGGCGGGCAGGGGCTTGCCCAGGGCTTCCTGAGCGGTGGTGCCAAACAGGCGGCAAGCGCTGCGGTTGATGGACAGGATGTTCAGCTGCATGTCCAGGATGACAAAGCCCTCGCTCATGGCGTTGATGATGGTTTCCGTCTCTTGCTGGTGGGCTTTGAGCAGTGCTACCTGGGCGTTCAGCTCGCTCTGCTGGCCGGAGATGCGCCGCGCCAGGGGCAGCAATTCCTCGTAAGGACAGGTGTCCACCGGGTTTTGCATGTCGATTTTATTGATGGGGCGCACCAGCAGCCGGGTGAAATGCCCGGAAAGGAAGAACGCCGCCAGCGCCACCAGAAGCAGCCCCAGCAGCAGCTGCAGGCGCAGGTTGTCCGCCAGCTTCTGGGCGTTGCGCTCGGGCGCCGCCAGGCGCAGGATGCTGCCGTCATCAAGGCGCACCGCCGCGTACACCATGTCCAGGCGCAGGGTGTCCGAATGGCGCACCGCCGTGCCCTTGCCCTTTTGCAGTGCGTCGGTGATTTCCGCGCGGTCGATGTGGTTGTCCATGGCCTGGGTATCGCCGGTGCTGTCATAAAGCACCACCCCCTCGGGGGACACCCAGGTGGTTCGGGCGTCCAGGTAAGCGGAGCGCACCACTGCTTCCGCTTCTCCCTTATCCATGGCGGCCGCCAGCTTTTCCGCGCTGCCCAGCAGGTTTTGCGCCAATTGGCTGCGCATCTGCCGGCCGGTGGCCGCGCTGATGAAGATGACTATCAGCAGGGACAGCAGCAGGGCAAGCCCCGCGGTGCCCCAAAAAATCCGTCTTTTCATTTGGCTTTGTCCGCCTTCTGTCCGCCCAGGCGGTAGCCCACCCCGCGCACCGTTTCAATCAGCACGGCATGCTCCCCCAGTTTTTGCCGGAGGGAGCGCACATGGGCATCCACCGTGCGGGTATCGCCGTAGTATGCCACATCCCACACCACATCCAGCAGCTTTTCCCGGGAAAAAACAATCTCCGGGCTCTGCATCAGGCAGCGCAGCAGCTCAAACTCCTTATTGGTCAGCGTTACGGGGGCGCCCCCCGCCGATACGGTGTGCCGGTCCAGATCCATCTCCACCTGGCCGTAGGCCAGCTGGCGGGGTTTCTCGGCAGGCTCGGCGCGGCGCATCACCGCCTTGATGCGGCTGATGAGCTCCATCACCCCGAAGGGCTTGACCAGGTAATCGTCGGCGCCGTGGTCCAGCGCCCGCACCTTGTCCATCTCCTCCCCCTTGGCGGTGAGCATGATGACAGGCACCTGCCTTGTCGCGGGGTTGCCCCGCATTTCCAGCAGCAGGGTTTCCCCGTCCACCCCGGGCAGCATCTGGTCCAGCAGCACCAGGTCGGGCACCCTTTCCTGCATGGCCTTGCGGAAGGCGCCGCCCTCGGCAAAGCCCTCCGCCTCGTAGCCCGATTGTTTGAGGGCGTAGATAACCAATTCGCGGATGCTCTGGTCATCCTCCACCGAGTAGATGATCACAGCGTCTCTCCTTTGTAGCGGGCGGTCACCGCGTATTCCACCCATTCGGCGATGTTGACGGCGTGGTCGGCGATGCGCTCGAAGTATTTGGCAATCATCAGGGTATCCAGCAGCTGCATGCCGTGCTCGCCGCGTTTCTTCATTAAATCGAAAAGCTCTACCTTGGTGCGCACGAACAGGTCGTCCACGATGTCGTCATCGTTCATCACTTCCCGGGCCAGTTCCACATCCCGGGCCACATAGGCGTCCACCGCCTTGTGCACCATGCGGGTGGCTTCCTCGCCCATGGCCTGCAGGTGCTCGGGCTTTTCCAGCACCTCCCCGTCCACGGGCATGGTGATGATTTCGGCGATGTCGCTGGCCTGATCGCCAATGCGTTCCATGTCGGTAATCATTTTCAGCGCCGAGGAAATCAGCCGCAGATCCCTAGCCACAGGCTGCTGCATTAAAATCAGGCGCAGGCACAGGGCCTCGATGTCCCGCTCCTTGCGGTCGATCTCATTGTCCCTGGCGACCAAAAGACGGGCCGCTTCCAGGTCGTGGGTCTTGAGCACCTCGCAAACCTGCTCTATCGCCTGCTCGATCATGCTGCCCATCTGGATCATCTCCCGGTTGAGCACATTGAGCTGTTCATCAAAACGGGTGCGCATTAGCCGAACCTCCCTGTGATGTAGTTTTCTGTCCTCTTGTCCTGGGGTGTGCTGAAGAGCCGCTCCGTGGGGGACATCTCGATCATCTCGCCTAGCAGGAAAAACGCCGTGATGTCGCTGATGCGGGCCGCCTGCTGCATATTATGCGTAACAATAATAATAGTATAGTCTTTTTTCATTTCCAGAACAAGGTCTTCTATCCTTGAGGTGGAGATGGGGTCCAGGGCGCTGGTGGGCTCGTCCATCAGGATGACATCCGGGTCGATGGCCAGGCACCGGGCGATGCACAGGCGCTGCTGCTGGCCGCCGGAGATGGCCATGGCGCTCTTCTTCAAATCGTCCTTCACCTCATCAAACAGGGCGGCGCCCCGGAGGGATTTTTCCACAAT
The DNA here is from genome assembly GCA_937894675.1 of uncultured Clostridia bacterium. GTDB lineage: Bacteria > Bacillota > Clostridia > Christensenellales > Aristaeellaceae > DTU024. Next base: position 46,729 of record CALCQO010000024.1, on the reverse strand, counting down.
CTCATCAAGTTTCGCCCGGCTGCGCACGCCGTGGGTGCGGGGGCCGTAGGCGATGTTGTCATAGATGGACATGGGGAAGGGGTTGGGCTTCTGGAACACCATGCCCACCCGCTTGCGCAGCAGGTTGACATCGGTGGAGGAAGCGTAGATATCCTGCCCCTCCAGGCGGATGCTGCCGGTGATGCGGCAGCCGGGAATCAAATCGTTCATCCGGTTGAGGGACTTGAGCAGGGTGGACTTGCCGCAGCCCGAAGGCCCGATCAGGGCGGTGACATGCCCCCTGGGGATTTCCATGTTGATGTTTTTCAGCGCGTGAAAGGCGGTGTAGTACAAATCCATGTTCTGGATATCAAACTTGATGTCCTCGGTATGGAAGGTTTCCGCCGTTACATGGCCTTTTTGTTCGAGTATGCTCATTCCTTTACCCTTTTCTGGTTAGTTTTCGGGCGACGGCGCTGGACACGGCGTTCATGATGATGACCACCACCAGCAGCACCACCGCCACGGCGAAGGCCTGGTTGACATGCAGGCCCTCCTGCTGCAATACATACAGGTGCACCGCCAGGGTGCGCCCCGAGGCGCCCAGGTTGTCGGCGATGCGCGCCACGGTGCCCGAGGTAAAAATCAGCGCCGCCGTTTCCCCCGCGATGCGCCCGATGGACAGCAGCACCGCCGCCAGAATGCCCGGGGTGGCTACCGGCAGCACGATGCGCACCGTGGTGCGCAGCTTGCCCGCCCCCAGGCCGTAGCTGCCTTCCCGGTAGCTCATGGGCACGGACAGCAGGCTTTCCTCCGTCTGGCGGAGGATGAGGGGCAGCGTCATGATGGCCAGGGTCAGCGCCCCGGAAATCAGGGAGTTGCCAAGGCGCATAGCCGTCACGAAGGCCATCATGCCAAAGAGGCCGTAGATAATAGAGGGGATGCCCGACAGGGTTTCCGCCGTGACCCGCACCAGCTTAACCAGCTTGCTGCCGGGCTTAGCGTATTCCGCCAGATAGATGCCCCCGCCCACCCCCACAGGCACGGAGAACAGCAGCGCCAGCGCCGTCATGGACAGGGTGTTGACGATGGCGTGGAACATGGACACATTGTCGCTGTTGTACTCAAGGGCGAACAATTCGGGGGTTAGGTAGGGGATGCCCTTGACGCAGATGTACACCACAATCAGCGCCAGGCTGCCCATGGTAATCAGCCCCGCCAGATAGCACAGGGCTTTGAGGATGCGGGAGCCAAGGTACCTGCCTCCCTGGCCTTTTTGCAGGGAGTTTGTCATTGCAGCACCCTCCTTCTGTTGACAAAGGAGAAGAGAAAGTTGATGGCCATGATGATGATGAACAGCACCACGCCGGTAGCGATCAGCGCCTCGGCATGCAGGTCGGCAGCGTAGCCCATTTCCATCAGCACGTTCACCGTCATGGTGCGAAGGCCCTTGAGCAAACCCTGGGGCATGCGGGGGTTGTTGCCCGCCACCATGATGATGGCGGTGGTTTCGCCAATGGCGCGGCCGATAGCCAGCACGATGCCCGACACAATGCCGGGGCGGGCGGCGGGCACTACGGCGCGGAACACGCTGCTTTCATGGGAGGCGCCCAGCGCCAGGCTGCCCTCGTAGTAGGAGTTGGGCACCGCGTTGATGGCCGCCTCCGCCGTCTGGATGATGGTGGGCAGAATCATGATGGCCAGCAGGGTGCTGGCGACCAGGGCGCTCTTGCCGTTGCCGCCAAAGGTCTGCCGGAAGGTGGGCACCAGCAGCATCAGGCCGAAAAAGCCGTACACTACCGAGGGGATGCCCGCCAGCAGCGCCACGCAGGGCTTCATGATTTTGACAATGCGCTTGGACGCGAAGCGCGCCATGAGGATGGCGGTGAAAACGCCGATGGGTGCGCCGAGCAGCAGCGCCCCGATGGTTACATAGAAGGAGCCGACGATCATGGGCAGGATGCCGAATACTTCCTGCAGCGGCCGCCAGGTGGTGCCGGTCAGAAAGTCCCAGGCGCTGTACTTCGTAAAGAAGGGCAGGCCGTTGGCAAACAAAAACGCGCAGATGACGCCGACCGCCAAAATGCAGACGCATGCGGAGGCCAGGAACAGCCCCCGCATGAGTCCTTCGGAAAGATTTTTCCGATGCTGCATATCTGATTACTTGCTCAGCGCGTCCCAGCTGGTCACTTCGCCAACGAAGATCTGGCGAACCTGCTCCAGTTCGATGTCTTCGATGGGGTTGGCGGGGTTCACGATAATCGCGATGCCGTCCATGGCCAGCACGGTGCCCGCGGCGCCGTCCGCGATTTCGGAATCCTTCAAAGCGCGGGAGGCCATGCCGATGGTGTAGGTGCCGTTAAGGGCGTTGGTGACGCCGGCGCTGGAGCCGGTGGACTGCAGGTCGATTTCCACATTGGCATTAAGGGCTTTGTAGGCTTCAATCAGCTTTTCCATGACAGGCGCCACGGAGGTGGAGCCGCCCACTGTGATTTTGCCAGACAGGTTCTTGGCTTCGTAGCTGGGGGTGGTGTCGTTGGAAACGGGCACCAGGCCGTTGGCGGAAACCACTTCCTGGCCTTCCTTGCTGAGGATATACGCCATGAAATCCTTGGCCACTTCGTCCGTCAGTTCACCCTTGGTGACCACGTTGAAGGGGCGGGCCACGGCGTAGGAGCCGTTTAAGATGTCTTCGGTGGAAGGAACCACGCCGCCCACTTTCAGGGCCTTCACGGTGTCATTGCCTTCGACAGATGCCAGGGAAGCGTAGCCGATGGCGTACTCGTTCTGGCCGACGGTGGTCATCACCAGGGACGTGCCGTTGACAAAGTCGGCTTCCAGGGTGGTGTTGTCCATTTCCTTGCCCTCGGCGTCCTTGGTCAGGATGCCGGTAAGCTCGATGAAGGCGCCGCGGGTGCCGCTGCCTTCTTCACGGGATACGACGGCAATGTCGTTAGACGGGTTAAACTCGGCCAGGGCGGCGGCGCCGGTGAGCATCATCACCGCGGCGACAGCCAGTACAAACAATTTCTTCATTCCTAAAATCCTCCTTGATTAATACATGCTCAGCATACCTTTGCGATGTAAAAATCGGAGGGTGTTTTTGTAAAAATCAGGTAAACTTCTTCCTTTAACGAAGGATGTCAAATATTGCCCTGCGCCCTTCCATGCGCCGGGATAAAAGCCCTGCTTCTGTCAACAGCAGCAAATCCTGCCGGGCAGTTTCCGTGGCGGTGCGGTACTTCTTCTTCCAGGCGTCCACGGTAATCTGCCCCTTCTCCTGCCCCAGGAGCCACTGGGCGCCTTTCAGCTGCCGCTCGTTGAGCACGCCCAACTTGTCCAGTTCTTCCACGCGCTGCTGCGCCATCAGGTGGTAGCGAACCTGGTGCTCCATCCCCTGCACGGCGCGGGACAGCATGTCGCTGTAGCGGTCGATAAAGTAGGTCATATCCCCCTCCCCTTCTTCCACATCGCGGATGGCCTTGTAGTACCGGCCGCGCTCCTTGGCAACGATGCCGGAGATTGAAAAGGTGCGGAAAACATCAAATCCTTCCTGCAGCAGCAGCATCAGGCTCAGCGCCCGGGCGGTGCGCCCGTTGCCATCCTCAAAGGGATGAGCATATACAAAGTAGAAGTGGACAATGGAAGCCTTCAGCACCGGATGCAGGCTGCTTTGCCTAATGAAGGCCAGCAGGCTGTCCACCATCCCGGGCACAGCGGCGCTTTCCGGCGGGGTATAAATCAGCCCCTCCCTGCCCACAACATACACCGGGCCTTCGCGAAAGCCCGTGACCGGCGCGTCCGACGCGTCCTTTGTCAGGATCGCGGCGATTTGAATCAGCGTATCCGCCGTGATTTCTTCCTCCAGGTGGCTCAGCACCCAGGTAAGGGCGTCGTAGTTGTTTTTTACCATCTGCTCCGATTTGTTGGCAGGCGCATTGCTGCCCCGCAGCAGCTTTTCCGCCTGCTGGCGGGAAGTAAAGGCGCCTTCAATCATGCTGGAATACACCGCTTCATCAATGACGGCATTCTCCATTAACTGCTCGCTGAGAAAAGGGGAAAGCAGCCACTCCCGCCGGGCCGCGGCGCTGATTGTGTCCACCTGCCGCTCGATGGAAGGGCTGAGCACAAACCAGAAGTTGTTTCCGTTTTGCTCCTGCAGGGGCAGTTCTACCGCCCGCTCCCTTCTGGCTGCCGCGAGCTTAGGCCAGAAGGCCGCGATGGGCACGCTTAGCGGCAGACGGTGCACCACGTCCTCCCTGGGCAAATACCGGGAAATGAAACTCTCTATCAGCTTTTCCATGCCATCCTCCTGCCAATCAATCGCCAAACATCTGCCATTCTTCTGCTAATTATCAGCTAATTTATTGCCATTATACTGCTAATCCATTCCCAACGCAAGGGTTTGCTTTCATTTTCCACGATTCTCATCTGCCGCGTATTCCTCGCCCCTGCGCTTGTTTCCCCCCTGTGGCTATGCTAAAATGAAAACCGATTACAGGAAAGACGGTGCTGAGCATGGAACTGAGCTTCTGGACCTATGTATTCGTATGCGCCATGGTTTTTCTGGCCGGGTTTATCGACTCCATCGCCGGCGGCGGCGGGCTGATTTCCCTGCCCGCCTACTACGCCGCGGGGCTGCCCCCCTGGCTGGCGGCGGGCACCAACAAAATGGGCGCTTTCTGGGGCACCGCGGTAGCCACAGGCAACTACGCCCGCAAGCAGTACATCCCCTGGAAGCTGGGGCTGGCCGCCCTGGCAGGCTCCCTGCCGGGCAGCTGGATGGGCGCCCATCTGTTTACCGTCATCCCCGAGCAGACGGTGCGCATCGCCGTGCTCATCGCCCTGCCCATCATCGCCGTGTTTGTGCTGATGAACAAGGACGCCCTCACCCCCAAACAGCGGGTGCCGGAAAAGTACATGATCATCACCTGTTTCTGCATCGGCCTGGTGGTGGGCATCTACGACGGGCTGGTAGGCCCGGGCACGGGCACCTTTTTGCAGCTGCTGTTTGTGTCCCTCATCGGCATGGAGGCATTGAACGCCGCCGGCGCCGCGCGGCTTGTCAACCTGGGCAGCAATGTGGGGGCGCTGGTCAGCCTGATTTCCCAGGGCAAGGTGCTCTACTCCCTGGCGCTGCCCGCGGCGGCCTTCGGCATCCTGGGCAACTACCTGGGCAGCAATCTGGCCATCAAGAAGGGCTCCAAAATCATTCGGGCGCTGCTGATTGTGGTGCTGGGTCTGCTGATTGCCAAGATGGCGTACGACGTATTTATGTAAGGTAGAAATTGAATACAAAACGGCGTTTTTCCAACCCACTTCTTGACACCCTGTTCCAGGTGCGGGGCAACCAGCGCATCGCGCTGCTGACGGAGCCCTTTTTCGGCATCCCCTCCAGCCTGTTCACCCCCTTTGTGGCCATCTACATGGCGGCCCTGGGCATGTCCCCGTTTGAAGTGGGCATCATCACCACCCTGGGGCTCTTGTCCCAGATGGTTTCCTCCCTCTTTGGCGGGGTGGTGGCGGACAAGCTGAGCCGCCGTAAAAGCCTGTTCCTCTTTGACATGGCCTGCTGGGCGGTGCCCTCCCTCATCTGGGCCTTCGCCCAGAACTTCTGGTGGTTTGTGCCCGCCGCGCTGCTCAACGGCATGTGGCGCATCAGCAATGTCAGCTACACATTGATCCTGGTGGAGGACGCCCAGCGGGATCACCTGCTGCACCTGTACTCCCTGACCAATATCGCCACCCTGCTGTCGGGGTTCGTGGCGCCCATCGCCTATCTGTTCGTGAAAAAATTCACCGTCGTGCCCACTATGCGGGCGCTGTACCTGGTGATGTTTGTGTCCATGGTGGCCAAGAACATTCTGCTTTACACCCGCAGCTACGACACCACCATCGCCAAGCGGCGCATGGCTGAAACCAGAGACATCAGCGTACTCAAACGGCTGTGGGACAGCCAAGACCTGCTGGGCCGCATGCTGAAAAACCGCCGCATCCTGCTCAGCATGGCGCTGATGGCCTGCTATCTGATTATCAAGAACGTCAACGACAACTTCTGGCCTCTGTTCGTGACGGACAGGCTGCTGATCCCCGATGAAACCCTGTCCCTGTTCAGCACATTGCGCTCCATGGTGATGCTGGCCTGCGCTTTTTTCATCTCCCCCCGGCTGCGCCTGGACCGCTACCGCAACCCGCTGCTGATGTCTTTGATGCTGTATGTGGCGGTGAACCTGATGTACGCCCTGCTGCCCGCCAAGGCCATGGGCCCCTTGGTCATCGGCACCCTGATGGAAGCGCTGGCGCTGTCCATCCTGATTCCCTTAACCAACACATTGCTAACCAGCACCCTGGAGGAAGAGGAGCGCGCCCGCATGCTCAGCTTCGCCTTTATGCTGTGCCCGATGGTGTCCGCCCCCTTCGGCCTTCTGTCCGGTTGGCTGAGCAAAATGAACCGCGTCCTGCCGCTGCTGCTCAGCGGCGCTGTGGCGCTGTGCGCCATCTTTATCGCCATAGGGCTCCACAGGCAGCTGCATGCAGAAACACCGCAAGGAGAATGATATGAGACTGATTTCCTGGAATGTCAACGGCTTCCGCGCCGTGCTGAAAAAGAACTTTGAGGAGCATTTCCACGCCCTGGACGCGGATTTTTTCTGCCTGCAGGAAACCAAGATGCAGGAAGGCCAGGCGGACTTCGCCCCCGAGGGCTACTACGCCTTCTATCACAGCGCCGTGAAGAAAGGCTACTCGGGCACCGCCGTGTTCTGCAGGGAAGCGCCCGATCGCATCGTGCTTGGCATAGGCGACGGCCACAACGACGAGGGCCGGGTGATGGCGCTGCACTACCCGAAATTTGTGCTGGTGAACTGCTATGTGCCCAACGCCCAGCCAGGGCTCAAGCGCATCGACTACCGCATGGGCTTTGAGGACGACATGCGCGCCTACCTGAGCGGGCTGAAACAGGAAAAGCCCGTCATCTACTGCGGGGATTTGAATGTGGCCCATCAGGAAATCGACATCAAGAACGCCCGCTCCAATATTGGCAACCCCGGCTTTTCCTACGAGGAACGGGGCAAGATGACCGAACTATTGGGCGCGGGCTTTGTGGACACCTTCCGCGAGAAGTACCCCGATAAAATCCAGTACACATGGTGGTCCTACTTTGGCAACGCCCGGGCTAACAACACCGGCTGGCGCATCGACTACTTTGTGGTGTCCGATGACATCCGGGGCAAGGTGAAGGATGCCAAAATCCACGACCAGATCCTGGGCAGCGACCATTGCCCGGTGGAGCTGGAGATTGTTCTATAAGGGGAGGAAGCCATGCAGCCCAAAGAGCGGTATTTCGAAAACGCGGCGGCAACCGTCATAAAAAAACCTGAAGAAGCGGCAGATGGAGGGATATTACTGCCCCACCCGCCAGGAGGCGGTGGCCAAAGCCTTGTCCCTGATGGAAGCGGGCGCCGCGGTGGCCTGGGGCGGCTCGATGACGGTAAAGGAAACGGGGTTGATGGACGCCCTGCACAAAGGCCCCTACCAGCTGATTGACCGGGAACTCCCAAAGACGCCCGAGGAGCAGCGCGCTCTGTACGCCCAGGTCATTGGCTGCGATACCTTCTTCATGGGCACCAACGCCATCACTTTGGACGGGGAACTTGTCAACATCGACAACCGGGGCAATCGGGTCGCCTTTTTATGCTTCGGGCCCCGGCAGGTAATCATCCTGGCGGGCATGAACAAGCTGGCCCCCGATCGGGAAAGCGCCCTGCAGCGCGCCCACAACATGGCCACCCCGCCCAACGCCCTGCGCCTTGACAGAAAAACCCCCTGCGCCGTGTCGGGCAGATGCAGCGACTGTTTGGTTCCCGATACCCTGTGCAGCCAGATTGTCATCACCCGCCGCTCCTCCATCCCCGGCCGCATCAAGGTGATACTGATTGGGGAAGAACTGGGCTACTGAACAGCAAAAAACCGGCTCCGCTTACACGGAGCCGGTTTTTTCATGCTCTTTTCTAGGGAAACATCAAGCCATGGCGATTGGCAGGTCCACCACGTCGATGCCGCCTGTCAGGGTATCCTCCAGCACCGCCTGGTTCCACAGGCAGCGCATGCTGCCCTCCGCCGCGTCCCGGTGGTGGTGGCCAAAGTACCAGCGGCCAAACTTGTCCTCCCGTTGGGCGATGGCGTCCAGCACAAAGGCGGGGTGGGCGCGGGCGCCCTCCTCCTCCCCCATCAGGTTCCAGTAGTCCCGGGAAGGGGGGCCGATGGGAAAGCCGAAGTTGCGGGTGATGAAGGAACGGGGCCCGTCGTGGCTGATAATATAGTCCGCCCCTTTACGGCGCAGGAAGCGGTCGATGATGGCGTTTGCCTGAGTGGTGGGCAGCAGTTCGTCGTTATAGATGGAAAAGCCGGGGCGGCGGAAGGCAAAATCGATGGAATAACCGCCGGGGTAGAACCACAGGCTCTTGCCCCCCAGGCGCGCCGTTTCCCCTGGCAGGGGCGCGAACACCTCGCCCCCCAGCCAGTAGCCCTGGCAGCCGTGGCGGGTAACCAGGGGCTGGCGCCGCACCCAGGCAAAGTTCTCGTGGTTGCCAAGGCACACCAGCACCCGGCAGGGAAGGGAGCGCCAGAAGCGCAGGGCGTCGTCCTCCTCCCCCATCCAAGCCACGCCGATGTCGCCGCAGTGGATGATGGCGTCCCGGGGGCCTATGTCCAGCTGGGGCAGCATGTTTTTAATCTTGTCCAGATGCTGGGTGCCGTGGGTGTCCCCCACAAAGAGTAAATGCATTATCCCTCCGCCTCCCTTGCCGCTTCCTGAACCCATCCGGCCAGTTCCTCATCCAGCTGGCTTTCCTCCCACAACAGGGTATGGCAGGTCCACCGCTTGAGGGTGGGGTGGGCTTTGGCAATCAGCCGGGGGCTGTCCAAATCCCGCTTCAGGCCAAGGCTGACAACCAGGCAGTGTTTGGGCCATCCCTTCCTGCGGCTGTAGGGCATGGAGACAAAGCAGAAACCGGTTTTCAAGTAGAAACTGATCTGGGTCTTGTGCACCTGCATACGGCAGGGCGGCACCAAGCCGGCAAACCAGGCGGCGAAGGCGCCGTACAGCGCCCGCTCCTCGGGTTTGCCGTCAAAGAATACCTCCGCCTCCCAGGGGATGTAGGGCAGATGGGTGTCCCCCGCCCAGCCTCCCGGCGCAAAGCCGCTGTACACGCCCTTACGCCTCTTCTTCCAGGATTTTGCGGATGTTGTCCATTTCCGCCGCCACTTCCTTGGGCAGGGTGGGGAACTGGGGATCGATTTCCTTCATCTTCTGCAGGATGATTTCGGACACCAGGAAGCGGGTGTACCACTTGTTGTCGGCGGGCAGCACATACCAGGGGGCCTTTTCGGTGGATGTTTCCGACAGCATGTGCTCGTAGGCCTGCATGTATTTGTCCCAATAGGTGCGCTCATGGGTGTCCGAGGGGGAGAACTTCCAGTTCTTCTCCGGGTCGTTGATGCGCTCCAGCAGCCGCTCCTTCTGCTCGTCCTTGGAGACATGCAGGAAGAACTTCAGGATGACGGTGCCGTTTTCCGTCAGATACCGCTCGTAATCGCGGATCTGGCGGTAGCGCTGCTGCCAGATATCCTCGGTAATCAGCTCCGGGGGCAGCTGGGACTTGACCACCAGGTCGTGCACGCGGGAAACCAGCACATCCTCGTAGTGGGAGCGGTTGAAGATGCCGATTTCGCCCCGGCGGGGCACCTGGCGGTGGATGCGCCACAGATAGTCGTGGTCGTTCTCCTCGCTGGAGGGCACCTTGAAGCTGGCCACCTGCACCCCCTGGGGGTTGAAGCCCTTCATCACATGCTTGATGGCGCCGTCCTTGCCGGCGGCGTCCATGGCCTGGAACACGATCAGCAGGGAGGTGGTGTTCTCGGCATAGAGCTTTTCCTGCAGCTCCGCCATTTTGGCGATGTTGCCTGGCATCCACTTGCGCTCCACCTCGTCCCGGTCTACCTTCGCATCCCGCTTGGTGGAAAAATCTTCCAATTTTACTTTCTGGTTTTCTTTGACTTGATAACGTTCAATCTCCATAAAAAATCCCTCTTTTCTTTTTCCTATTGTACCACCGGGGCAAAGCGCCAGACAAGGCGGACGGGGCGATAAGGCCCAGGCGCTACTGTCCTTTGCCTGTTTCTTCGATCAGTTCCCGCAGCTTCATTTTCTGCTTCACCCGGTTCATCCGGGCGCTGGTCATGGGGTCGCGGCGGCAGATGCCCGCGTACTCGCAGTAGGCGCAGGGACCGCTGCCCTGCTTGTCGGTGACAGGGGCCGCCTGGATGTGCCCCTTGCGGATGCTGTGGGCAATGTCCGCCGCCCGGCGGCGGGCGAAGGCCAGCAGGTTGTTAAGTTCCTCCCGGGTTACCAGGGGGGCGTTGGCGTAGGGCTCGCCGTTTGGCTTGAACATTTTCGCCAGGGTGATGGGCGGGTCGCCCCCGTCCATCATGCGGAAGATGTCGGCGTCATTAAGGGCAATTCCCTTCAGGCGCAGTTCCTTGGTGACCTCGCTTTCCGCCGCCTCCTCGGAGATGTCCTCCTCCTTTTTCAGCAGGGGATCCTCCACCTTCTGATAGAAAAGCCCGGCGGGCACAGCATCCGGAAACTGCTCCAGCAGGGCGTCCATGTAGATGAGCAGCTGCAGTTGGAGCCCCGCGTAGACATCGGTGGGGTCAAAATAGCTTTTGCCGCTCTTGTAATCCACAATGCGCAGGTACTGCCGGCCGTCCATCTCGCCCTTGTCCACCCGGTCAATTTTGCCCGTCACCCGCACCAGGCTGCCGTCGGGCAGCGTAAGCACAATTGGCTGCAGCCCGCCGGCCTCGCCAAAGGACAGTTCCGCCTCCTGAACCCGGAAGAGGGATTGCTGCATGCCCTTGGTCAGCGTCCAGGCCATGCGGCGGCAGGCTTCCACATACCGTTTGGAGGACGCCTTCGCCCGGGGGGAATCCCCGTAGGGCAGGTTGTCCCAGGCAGCGGTCAGGGGCGCGAGGGCTTGATCCATCAGCTTTTCGCACTGCTGGCGGTCGATGTCCGGCCAGGCGCCGTGGCGGGCGGCCAGATAGGAAAACTCCTCCATGGCCTGGTGGTAGAAGCTGCCCCTGTCCAGGCGCTCCACCTTCCACTCCTTGGCCTTCTGGGGGCGCAGGCCGTATTCCACAAAGTGCAGGAAAGGGCATTTGGCGTGGGATTCCATGCGGGAGGCGGACAGGCTGTCCCAGTCGTACAAGGCGCGGGCGTCAGCCTGGGGCAGCCGCTCGGGCAGTTTGTCCCCCCGGGCGGCGCGCAGCACCATGTCCGCCCTGGTTTTCCATTCCTCGTTTTCGGCGAGGAATGCCCAAGCCTCCTGCCAGGTTTCCGGCAGGGCCTCCTCCCGCATCAGGCTGGCCAGGCGGCTCAGCGCCGGGGCGGGGGCCAGGGGCAGGGCAGCCTGGGCGGCGAAAAAGGCGCCGCCCTCCTGGGTGAGCCCCGGCAGCAAGGCGCGGATGGCCTTTAATTGAGACAGAGGCCGCAGCACCGTGCCGTTTTCCTCGGCCAAAGAAAAACTGAGCAGCAGCTTGTCCGTGGGCGAAGAGAGGGCTTTCCAGATGTCCAACAGGCGCAGACGTTCCTTCTCCCGGGCGGACAGGCCCAGCTGTTTGCCCAGACCCTGGGCGGCGCGCTCCTGCTCCCGGTCGTTGAGAAGTACATCCTCGGAGGCGGCGATCAGCCCGTCGTTGAGCCCCAGCATCAGCACCACATGGGGGTCGTGGGGCAGCAGGTTGCCGATTTCGCCCAGCTGCACACAGCCGCTGCGGGGGGGCAGGGCGGAGACCTCCGTCTCCTGCAGGGCGGCTTCCAGCCACAGGGCAAAGCGGCCCATGGGGATGCGCTCGCCCCCCAAAAGCAGGTGCATCTGCTCGAAGGTTTCCATCAGCTTTTTCCACACCTGGCGGCTCTGGGAGGCTTCGGAGAGCATGTCCCGCTCCATCAAATCCGCTTCCAGGCGCTCCATGGCTTCGTAGGCGCCCACTTCCTCCAGGAAGGCGAGCACCCCCTCGATGGACTGGGCGGCGTCCCGCGCTTCCTTGACAGACGCGTGCAGATGCCGCAGGGGGCCAATCAGGCGCAGCCGAAACTCTTCCGCCTGGGCGCGCTCCCCCTCGCCGCCCCGGTCAAAGGGGGACAGCCACTGCTTGCCCTTGATGCCGTAGGCCCGGGCGTAAGCGCGCAGCAGCCAGCCCTCCCGCTGGGTGAGGGGCGAAAAGCCGGAGAGCATCACTTCCTCCACCGCTTCTGTCTGGTAGGCGGCGGTTACGCTGCGCAGGGCGCCCAGCACCAGGCGCACCGCGCCGTGGGTGATGACGGGGCGCTTCATGGCCAGGTAGGCGGGCACGCCGTAAGCCTGCAGGCGGCTGTACACCAGGCTGCCGTACTGCTGCAGACTGCCCATGAGCACCAGGATTTTTTCCGGCGGCGTGCCGGTTAGCAAAGCCTGCTTTACCTGCTGGGCGGCGTACTCCGCCTCGGCGTAGGGGGTGGGGGCGGCCAGCAGCCGCACGCTGCGGGCGTCCCCCTGATAAGGCGGGCGCTTGAAGGCCAGGAAATGCTGTTCCAGATGCCCGATGTCCTCCGGCGCGTTCAGGGGCGTGGGCGGCTGAAAACGCAGCTCGCAGGGGATGCCTTCTTCCCTGGCCTCGGCCAACAGGCGGTTCACGCTGGAGAGCACCGGGGCGAAGGCCTCGCTGTCCGGGTCTCCCTGGGCGCCTGTCACCATCAGCACCTGCACCCGGGGGGAGGCGGTAGCCAGCGCCCGGACGGTCTGGCGAAGGGGGGCGGTGAGCATGTCAAAACCGTAGACGATAACAGAGGCGTCCCGGGTGAGCCCGCTAGCGGGCAGGCGGGCCAGCATGTCCGCCAGCACGTCCGCCTGGTCGGCGAAACGCCCGGCCAGGATGTCCTCGTAGGCGCGCATGACCAGGGCCATGTCCTTGAGCTTGAGGGCGGTCACCGCGTCGCCCGCCTTGCCGGCGGCCTGCTCCAGTTCATCGGGGGTAACGCCCTCCTCCTTGAAGGAGGCCAGAATGTCCCCAAGGCCGGTGATAAAGCCCATCTTGTCCGCCGCGCGGCGGTAGTAGGCAAGGTTATCCTTCGCGGCGCCAAGGGCCCGGGCCACGGCGACGCGCCGCCCCTTCTGGTCCAGCCGCACCCGCTCGTTGGCGCCGGCGGTATCAAAGACGCGCTGCTGCAGCCGGGAGGGGGACAGCACGCTGATGTCCAATAAACCGGGGAGGTTTAAGTCCCGGATCAGGTCCCGCTCCGCCTGGAGGGTGTATTGCTCGGGCACCAGCACCGCGCAGGGGCGGCCTTCGGCCATCGCCTGGCGGACTTCCTCCAGAACGCAGGGCCAAAGCCGTTTGACCCGGCCGCAGATGAGCGTAAGCATGGATGTTTCCCTCCCTTTGGGGGTAATTTTACCATATCCCCCAGGTCTGCGCAAAACAAAGCGTTATCATTTATCAGATATTGCGGGTTCCAAGGGGAATCATTCCCCTTGGTGGGGTGTGGGGCGATGCCCCACCGCAAACCCGCAGCAAAAACAGCGCAGCGCCTTTTTGCGGTGAGAGGGACAACATGAAGAAACACAGCCCTCGTCATAATCAATAAAAACGGAGCCCGCGTTTCCGCGGGCTCTGTAATGATTTGATAGGCAGGTTTACTGTATTTTATACACTTCCGTCATGCGGGTGGTGTTGTTGCGGATCATCAGCATGCTGCCGTCCAGGGAGGTCTTGCAGCTGTAGTCGGCATAGTCGCCAAGGGGCACAATCAGGTTGCCGTGCCAGTCCACAACGCCTACCTGCCCCGCCTCATTCTTGACGGCGTACAGGCGGCCGGACATACCGTCGTATATGCGGGTCACGGTGGGGTAGGAAAGCTCGGTCACGGTGCCGTCGGCGGCTACCAGGGTCTTCTTACCGTCCGCCCCGGCAATCAGCAGCGTGTTGGCGCTGATTTCCACGCTGTCCTTGGGGTAGGTAGGGGCAACGGTTTCCTTGCCCGTCTCATCAATAAAGCCAATCATATCGCCCTTGTTCACAGGGGCGTAGCCGTTTACCATGGTCACCCGCTCCATGCCGCCGGAGAGGCCGCGCTTGTAGGTAGCAATCACTTCGTCGTAGACAAAATCGGTCAGCTCCTCGCCCTTGCTATTGAGCAGGCCAATCTTGCCCTCCTGCTCCAGCTTGGCGGCGATGTGCTCCCCCGCCAGGCCGTAGAGGGTGGCGTACTTGGGCTCCACAATCACATTGCCCTGCAAATCAATCAGGCCGTTTTTGCCCTGAACGCTGACCTTGAAAAGCTCTTCCCCCGCCATGTACTGGTTCACCTGGTAGGGGGTGGAGAACAGCAGCTTGCCGTCCCCGGCGCGCTTGACATCCCAGTTGTCGCCGTTTTTCAGGTACACATAGCCGTAGTAGGATTTTTCAGCGGTGCCCAGCACCTGGAAGTTCTCGTCATACACGGTGTTGACGCCCTGGATGTCCTCGATGACCAGGAAGCCGGGGTAGCCGTTGACCGAGTCGAACCCGTCCCGGGGCATGGTGCCCACCGCCTTCAGCGTGGGCATGTAGTAGAAGGTGCGGGTGTCAATCAGGTAGTAGCCGCTGCCGTAGCCGCCAAAGAGCGCCTGATAATCATAGTGGTCCTTGGTGGCTTCCTTCAGGGTCAGCGCCATCACCCAGTCCCGGCTGATGACATCCAGCTCGCCGTATTCAAAGGGGATGAGGACATTGCCCTGGGCATCAATCATGCCCTTGCCGTTGAGGCGGTCTTCCTTAGCGGCGGCGATATAGCCAAAGGTGTTGTCCACCCGTAAATCCAGGTATTCCGCCGGCACAACCTCGGTGCCGTCGGGGGCCATGATGCCCGCCAGGCCGAAGGCTTCGTTGCGGAAGGCCATCAGGCCGGTGCCCTTGAGGAACTCGCCGGAGTTGACCTCGTATACTTTTTCCGCCGTCATTTGCGCGGAGGCACTGCCCAGCAGCAGCATCAGGATAAGCAATAGCCCTACGAATCTCTTCATGATGTTTTCCTTCTTTCCTGTTGTTGTCGCGGCAGCGCCGCAGGAAGATTATACCACAAAACCGCGGGTTTCATAGCCGCTGCCCGGATTTGGGCGGAAAGCCGCCGCCGCCCGCCCCCGCCCTTTACCTTGCCTGCCCCTATAAAAAATGATATACTGTGCGCGGTTTCCCAATGTACATGAACGGAGGTACGCCCTTTGAAACAGCAGGTTCAGGACACAGCCGCCACCATCCAAAGTATCAAGCAATCCATTATCGGAAAGCTTCAGCGATATAATGGACGCACCCTGGAAAACGCCACCAAGCAGCAGATTTACAACGCTGTCGCATCCACCATGCGCGACCAGATCATGGAAAAGTGGACCGAAGCGCGGGAAAAGGACCAGAAGGAAAACCGCAAGCGGGTTTACTACCTCTCCATCGAGTTTTTGCTGGGCCGCAGCCTTTTTACCAACACTTTGAATATGTGTTTAACCGACGCCTTCACCAAAGCGCTGACGGAGCTGGGCATCGCCTGGGAGGACATCGTCGGGCAGGAGCCCGACCCCGGCCTTGGCAACGGCGGCCTGGGCCGCCTGGCCGCCTGCTTTATGGACAGCCTGGCCAGCCTGTCGCTGCCCGCCATGGGCTGCACCATCCGGTATGAGTACGGCCTGTTCCGCCAGAAACTGACGGGCGGCCAGCAGGTGGAGATGACGGACGACTGGCTGCAAAACGGCAACGTCTGGGAAATGGTCAACATGGAGGACGCCTGCGACGTGCAGTTCGAGGGGCGCGTGGTCGAGAGCGAAATCGACGGCCGCAAGTATTTTACCCTCCAGGACGCCCGCACCGTGGAAGCCGTGCCCTACGACATGCCGGTGGTGGGCTATGACAACGACACCGTCAACAGCCTGCGCATGTGGCGCGCCCGCAGCAAGAGCAGCCTGGACTTGAGCGCCTTTTCCAACGGCGACTACCAGAACGCCACCCGGGAGCAGGACCTGGCCGCGGTGATCTCCAAAATCCTCTACCCGGAGGATAACCACTACGAGGGCAAGGTGCTGCGCCTGAGCCAGAGCTATTTCCTGGTCAGCGCCTCGGTGCAGTACGCGGTGAAGGATTTCAAGCGCCGCTACGGCAAGGACTTGAGCAAGCTGCCCGATAAGGTGGTATTCCACATCAACGACACCCATCCGGGCTTCGCCATCCCCGAGCTCATGCGCGTACTGATGGATAAGGAAGGCCTGGGCTGGGACGAAGCCTGGGCCATCACCACCCGCTGCATGGCGTACACCAACCACACCGTCATGCCCGAGGCCCTGGAAAAATGGCCCCAGGACCTGGTGCAGCGCCATATTCCCCGCATCTACATGATTCTGGAAGAAATCAACCGCCGCATGGGCGAAAGGCTGTGGAACGCCTTCCCCGGCCAGTGGGACCGCATTGCCCACATGTCCATCCTGGCGTACAACCATGTGCATATGGCCAACCTGTGTGTGTACGGCAGCTACTCGGTAAACGGCGTCAGCCAGCTGCACGGGCAGATTCTGAAGGACGACACCTTCCGGGATTACTATAAGCTGACCCCCGAAAAGTTCAGCGCCATCACCAACGGCATCACCCACCGCAGGTGGCTGATGGCCTGCAACCCCCGCTTGACGGCGCTGATTACCGACGCCATCGGCGATAAGTGGCAGCGGCAGCCCGAATTGCTCTCGGAGCTGGCTCCCTTTGCAGACGACGCCGCCTTCCGGGAGAAGTTCCAGGAAATCAAGCAGCACAATAAGGAAATCTTCAACAAGGTACTCAAGGAGCGCCAGGGCGCCACCATCGACCCCGACTTTATGCTGGATGTGCAGGTAAAGCGCTTGCACGAGTACAAGCGCCAGATGCTCAACGCCCTGCACATCCTGGTGCTGTACAACCGCATCATGGATGATCCCACCTACACCATGGAGCCGCGCACCTTCGTGTTTGGCGCCAAGGCCAGCCCCGGCTACATGAAAGCCAAGATGATTATCCGCTTCATCCTGGCCATCGCCCGGCTGATTGACCAGTCCCCCCGTGCGTCCAAGATGCTGCGCATCGTGTTCCTGGAGAATTACGACGTCAGCTACGCCGAGGCGCTGATCCCCGCCGCGGATCTGAGCGAGCAGCTGTCCACCGCCGGCAAGGAAGCCAGCGGCACGGGCAACATGAAGTTCATGATGAACGGCGCGGTCACCATCGGCACCATGGACGGCGCCAACGTGGAAATCTACGAGCAGGTGGGCGAGGAAAACATCTACATCTTCGGCATGCGCGCCGATACGGTGGCCAACCTGTACCGGGAGGGCACCTACGCCCCGGTGAACATCTTTGAGGCCAACGCGGAAATCCGCAAGGCCATGAGCCAGATGATCGACGGCACCCTGTTCCCCGACAACCCCGCCGTTATCCAGGGGCTGTACCACGACCTGCTGTTCGGCTCCCGCGGCGGCCGCCCCGATAACTTCTTTGTGCTGAAGGACTTTGGCAGCTACTCCATGGCCCAGCGCCGCATCAATAAGGATTTCCAGGACAAGGACGCCTGGCTGCGCAAGGCGGTCATCAACACCGCCCACTCGGGCTTCTTCTCCAGCGACCGCACCATTACCGAGTACAACAACAACATCTGGCACCTGTAAGCGTCAGAGGAGAGCATATGACCGTCCAGCAAAACAAACTGTTTGGCAAATTCACCTTCACTGTGCGCGACCTGGTGCTCAGCGGCATCATCGCGGCGCTGTACGCGGCGCTCACCCTGCTGCTGGCGCCCATCAGCTTTGGAGCTGTGCAGTTTCGGGCAGCCGAAGCGCTGACCCTTTTGCCCATGGTGTCTTTTGCCAGCGTACCCGGGCTGTTCCTTGGGTGCCTGCTGGGCAACCTCCTGGGAGGCGCGCCCTGGCAGGACATCCTCTTTGGCAGCCTGGCCACTTTGCTGGCCGCCATCCTCACCCGTTTCTTCCGCAAACACTGGTGGCTGGCCGCCTTCATGCCGGTGCTGCTTAACGGGCTGATTGTGGGCGCCACCCTGTCGGTGGTGCTGAACCTGCCCTTCTGGCTGACGGTGGGCACCGTCGCCCTGGGGGAAGCCGCCGTGTGCTACATGCTGGGCGTGCCCCTCATCAACCTGCTGAAAAAGCGCTTACCCGACAGGCTGGACGCGTAAGCAACGAGAAAACCCCCTTTCCGCTGACAGTGGAAAGGGGGTTTTGCTATGGGACGCTTCAGTGCAGGAGGTGGTCTTCCTCGAACTGCACACGCTCCTTCTCCCGGTATTTGATCATCTTGGCCTTGAACAGCTCCGCTGAGGTGGGGGGCGTCCAGGTGATGGCGTTGGCGCCCGCGTCGATGGTCTCCCGGATGATGTCCTCCGTGGGGCCGCCGGTGGCGATGATGGGCAGTTCCGGGTACCTGGCCCGCAGGCTGCGCACCAGTTTGGCGGTGCCCGCCCCGCCGGACACGTTGAAGATGTTCACCCCAGCCTCCAGGCGGGCCTCGATGTCCATGTACTCGGACACCACGGTGCAGATGATGGGGCAGATGACCACCTTGTCCAGCATGCGGATGGTGTCCAGGGTGGTGGGGGCGTTAACCACCACGCCCACGCAGCCGTGGGCCTCGGCGAAGGTAGCCATCTGGGCCGCCCGCACCCCGGTGGTGGTGCCGCCGCCCACCCCCGCCAGCACCGGCACGCTGGCCACCCCCGTAATGGCGCGGAAGATGGCCGGATGGGGGGTGAAGGGGTACACCGCCAGAATGGCGTCGGCGTTGTTGTTGAGGATAATGGATAAATCGGTGGTAAACACGATGGACTTCACGCGCCGTCCATCGATGCGGATGCCGGAACATTCCGAAATCACCAGGGGCACACGCAGCAAGTCTCCCTTTAAACCGCCGATAATTTCCGGTGTAAACTTCTCAGGCTTGCTTTCACTCATGGCTTTGCTCCTTTCAATGGGGCAGGCATCAATTCTCTTAGGTATGTTTTCTGGGGGATATTATATCATAAATGAAAAAAGCGCGTCCAACGGCGCGCGTCATGGGGTTATATGCTATATCACACCCCGTTTATGCCCTGCGGGGCTTGATTTCCATCAGGATGACCGACAGGGTAATCAGGGCGCCGCCCAGCAGCACGGAGACTTTCAGGGCTTCCATGCCCGCCAGGATGGAGAACAGGGCGCCGAACACCCCCTCCAGGGACAGCACGATGCCCGTCTGGGAGGGGGATACATGCTTCTGCGCCTTGGCCTGCAGATAGTAGCACAGGCCGGTGGCCATGATGCCGATGTAGAGCACCGACAGGGAGCCCTTCTGCGCCATCTCCAAGGTGAGGGGCGGCCGCTGAACAACCAGGAAAAACACCCCCACCAGCCCCGCCGACAATAGCTGCCAGAAGGTGATGGAGCCCGGGTCGCCCTTGCGCACGGCGTACCCCAGGTACACCATGTGCCCGGCAAACAGGAAGGCCCCCAGCAGCAGCATGCCCTCCCCCGCCCCCATGGAGAAGCTTTCCCCCGGGGCGTAGCTGAGCAGCGCCACCCCCAGCATGGTGAGGGCGCTTAAGACAAACACCTTGTTGGGGGGCTTCACCCGGGACACCGCCCAGTGGAGGAAGGGAATCATCACCACATTGGTGGCGGTTAAAAAGGCGGCGCCGGCGATGCCCGTCTGGGCCTGGCCCAAAGTCTGGAAATAGAAGCCGAAGTAAATCATCACCCCGCCCAGGGCGCCCCGCAGCAGGCTTTGTCCCGCCTTCAGCTCCCTGCGCTGGATGAAGCCAATCAGCATGGCGCCCAGCAGAAAGCGGCCCGCCAGGATGGCGGGGGTGGGCAGCCCGGAATCCAGCGCCCCCTGCACCCCCAGGTACCCCGCGCCCCAGATGAGTGAAATCATCAGCAGCATCAGCAGGGATGTCCGGTGCAGCTGTTTCTCGTCCATGCTTCCTCCTTGGCGGGGTTTGCCCGCGCGATGAGGGGAAGTATACCAGAAAACAGGGGGAAATGAAAAGAGCAAAGCCTGGCCGCCCGCGCCCGCCCCGGCATTCATTAGGATGCCGGGGCGGCAAAAGCGCCCCCGCAAAACAGCGGGGGCGCAGGGCAAGAAAGGAGGTACCCGTGAAAGTCTAACGGATTACTTCTTAGGGGTAGGGGTGGCCTTGGGGGCTTCGGCCGGCACTTTTTCCGGCATGGGGGTGGGGGAATCCTTGGCATCGGTTGTCTTGGGCGCATCCGTTGCCTTGGGGGCGTCCGTTCCCTTGGGGGCATCGGTCTTTTCTACGGTTTTAGGGGCGTCTGTCGCCTTGGGGGCGAGGGTAGTCTTGGGGGCTTCCGTCGCCTTGGGGGCTTCGGATTCCTTGGGCTGGGCGGAGATATCCGTCACCAGGCCGATGGAGGTGGATACCTTGTCCAGATCGGACAGGGAATCAATCAGCACGCTTTTCACCGAGCCGATGGACTTGCCCACCAGCACCTTTTCCTCCTGCCACTTGGTCTGCTCCCCCTGGAGTTTGGTGACAGCGTCCGACAATTGTTTATTTTCTGTTTCCAGGGCAGCCACGCGGCTGTCGGCGTCCTTCAGGCGCGCCTGGGTGCTTTGCCGATCGAAAAACAGCACACCGCACAGCACAATGCTGACAATTAATACAGCGATCAGCGTATAAACAGCGGATTTCTTCATGGCAGTTGCCTCCTGTGATTCAGTTGTGGTTTTATTATTTTAGCACACCGTGTTGGATTTGTACAGAAAAAGCGATTTGCTGCCAATTTTGATAAAAATGGTATTGACAAACAGGCGGACATCCTGTAATCTGCCGTTAAGTAAATCGCTTAATAGTTAACCTCATTAACTATAAGCGCTGATTGAAAGGGGTTAGAGTATGGCTAAGAAATCATTCTTTTCCAAGTGGTTCTCCCTCATCCTGCTGGGCGGTATCGCCCTGGGCGCCATCGCCGGTCTCATTTTCGGCGAAAAAGCCGCGGTGGTAAAGCCGCTGGGCGACATCTTCCTGAACCTGATGTTCACCATCGTGGTGCCGCTGGTGTTTGTTTCCATCGCCATGGCGGTGGGCAACATGGTGGACATGAAGCGCCTGGGCAAAATACTGGGCTCCACCGTAGCAGTCTTTATCTTTACCGGCGCCATTGCTGCCATCTTTGTGCTGGTTACCGTCACCGTGTTCCCCCCGGCCCAGGGCGCCAATATCGTGATGGACGCCTCCGCCCAGATGGGCACCCCCAAGACAGCCGGGGAGCTGATTGTCTCCTCCCTCACCGTGTCCGACTTTCCCGAGCTGCTCAGCCGCCGCAACATGCTGCCGCTGATCGTGTTCGCCATCCTCTTTGGCCTGGCCGTGTCCATGAGCGGGGGCAAGGAAAGCGCCGTAGGCAAGCTGCTGAACAATTTAAACGACGTAATCATGAAACTGGTGGACTTCATCATGAAGTTCGCCCCCATCGGCCTGGGCGCCTACTTTGCCGCCCTCATCGGCGAGTTCGGGCCGCAATTGATTGGCGACTACGGCCGGGCGCTGCTGATTTACTACCCCCTGGTGTTCATCTATGTGGGCATCATGTTCCCCGTGTACGCCTACTGGGCCGGCGGCAAGGAAGGCCTGAGCCGGATGCTGAAAAACATCTTCAGCCCCGCCATCACCGCCTTTGCCACCCAGTCCTCGGTGGCCACCATCCCGGTGAACAAAAAGGCCTGCGAGAACATCGGCGTGCCCGATGACGTGTCCGACATCGTGCTGCCCATGGGCGCCACCATGCACATGGACGGGTCGGTGATTTCCTCCATCCTGAAAATCAGCTTCCTCTACGGCATCTTCGGCATGCCCTTTACGGGGGTTGGCACCTTCGCCATGTCCTTCGTGGTGGCCATCCTGAGCGCCTTTGTGCTCTCCGGCGTGCCCGGCGGCGGTCTGGTGGGCGAGATGCTGATTGTGAGCATGTTCAACTTCCCGCCCGAAGCCTTTCCCATCATCGCCATGATTGGCTTCCTGGTAGACCCCCCGGCCACCATGGCCAACTCCTCGGGCGACACCATCGCCTCCATGATGGTAACCCGCCTGGTGGAAGGCAAGGACTGGATTAAAAAGCACATCGTCCCCGCCAGGGAAGCGTAAGATGACCCATCGAATTTTACTGGGCAACCTGCCTACCCCCATCCAGCATATGCCAAGGCTGAGCGAAGCGCATGGCAAAAACCTGCACATCAAGCGGGATGATTACTCGG
Organism: uncultured Clostridia bacterium; assembly: GCA_937894675.1. Taxonomy (GTDB): domain Bacteria; phylum Bacillota; class Clostridia; order Christensenellales; family Aristaeellaceae; genus DTU024. The sequence continues at coordinate 24,403 of CALCQO010000024.1, read as the reverse complement.
GCACGGAATACTCGGGCAACAAAATCCGCAAGCTGGAGTTTGTGCTGGCTGATGCCATCCGCCAGGGCTGCGATGCCGTCGTCACCTGCGGCGGCATCCAGTCCAACCACTGCCGGGCGACCAGCGCCGCCTGCGCCCGCCTGGGGCTTGCCTGCCACACCGTGCTGCGGGGGGAGGCCCAGGCCTTTGAGGGCAACCTGTTCCTGGATACCATGCTGGGCGCCAAGGTGCACCTGATTGACCAAACGGAAGAATACCCCGGCGCCATGGAAAAGGTGGCCGACGCCCTGCGGCGGGAGGGCAAAAAGCCCTACCTGATCCCCGTGGGCGCCTCCACCCCCATCGGCGCCCTGGGGTATCTGGAAGCGTGGAACGAAATCATCGCCTGGGAGAAGGCAAACCAAACGGCCTTTGACGCCGTGTGCATCGCGGTGGGCTCGGGCGGCAGCTACGCCGGGCTGTGGCAGGGCAACGCCCAAAGCGGCGGTGAAAAATTGATCGCGGGCTTCGCCGTGTCCAACGACAGCGGACACTTCCAGGGCCAGATCCAGGAGATTCTGAAAGGCATGGGGGTCGAAACCAGCAGGGAGAGCATCACCATCCTGGATGGGTATGTGGGGCTGGGGTACGCCCAAGCAACCCGGGAAGAGATCGCCCGGTATATGGACATCGCCCAGCTGGAAGGCATCGTGCTGGACCCCTGCTATACGGGCAAAGCCTTCCTGGGGATGCTGGAGGAAATGGATCACGGCATCCTGCAAGACAAAGAAAACATCCTGTTCGTCCATACCGGTGGTATCATGGGATGGACGCAGCAGCAACGGGACATGGCAGCCGGGCTCGCCCGGCAGCAAGAGAGGATATCATGAGCGCATACGACTTTACTTCCTATTACGACCGAAAACGCACCAAGGCCAGCAAATGGGTGCAGATGCTTGCCCGCAAGCCCGATGTGAAAGAGGGCGTAGTGCCCATGACGGTGGCGGATATGGACTTTATGACCGCCCCGGAAATCGTGGCGGCGCTGGAAAAGTACCCCGCCATGGAACTGCTGGGCTACTCCCGCCCCACCAATGACTACCTGGGCGCGGTGGTTGACTTTTATCAGAAGGAACATGGCTACCAGGCGCAGAAGGAATGGATCTTCACCACCCCCGGGGTGGTGCCCGCCCTGGCTTCCGCCGTGCGCACGCTGACCAAGCCCGGGGAGGGCGTGATTCTGCTGACCCCCATCTACGGCCCCTTCTTTGACGTAACGGAAGGCCAGGGGCGCAAGGCCGCCATCTGCCCGATGCGGGTGGTGAACAATCGGCTGGAGATTGACTTTGCCTGCTTCGAGCAGCTGTGCAGGGAGGAGAATAACAAACTCTTTCTGCTGTGCAGCCCCCATAACCCCTCAGGACGGGTGTGGACGAGGGAGGAGCTGACCCGGCTGGCCGATATCTGCGAAAAGTACCAGGTGCATGTGGCGTCGGACGAAATCCATAGCGATATCGTGATGGACGGGCACGCGCATACGGTGTTCAATACGGTAAGCGAGTATGCCGGCAAGGCCATCCTGTGCACCTCGGCGGGCAAGACATTCAATATCCAGGCGCTGCAATGCGCCAATGTGTTCATCAAGGACAAGGAACTGCGGGACGCGTATGAAAGGGATAACCTGTACGCGGGCATCGAGCGGGCCAATGTGATGGGCATGGTGGGCACCGCCGCCGCCTACCGGGACGCGCTGCCCTGGCGGGACGCGGTAACCCGGGTAATCGCGGAGAACCACAAAACGGTGCTGGACTTCTTTGCCCCCTACGCGCCCAGGATTCAGGCCATGGCGCCTGACGCCAGCTTCCTGGTGTGGGTGGACTTTTCGGGGATGGGCGTTGCGCATGAGGAGTTCTTCCAGTTTATGACGGATTGCGACTTCTTCGTGTCCGACGGCAACTTCTTCGGCCCCGGCGGCGAAAAACACTTCCGCCTGAATGTGGGCCTGCCCGCCGCCAAACTGAAGGAAAACCTGGCGAGGCTGAAGCAGGGCCTCAAAGAACGCTACGGAATGTAACCCCTATTGCGGATTCCAAAGGGACGGAATGAGCCGCCGCCAGTGGCGGATGAAGGCGAATGGAAGTCCAATGAAGCAGGGAGTACCCGGCCGACCATCGGGAGGCTGGGGACGACCATGCTGAATTGTGGAAGTCACCCCCTTTGGTGGGGTTTGGGGCAAAGCCCCATTAGACAAACGCAAGCAAAACAGCGAAGCGAATTTTGCGATGGACTCTACCCCACCCAAAAGATAACGCACTAAAAACCAATAACCCAAACGCCGCCGGATTTCTCCCGCGGCGTTTTACTATCCACTAAATAACGAATCACATTTCTCTGCCCGGCTCATCCAACTTCAGCAGCGCTTCCTCCAGACTGTCCACAAAATAAATGCTGTTCCCCCGGTTGCTTTCCCGGATAAAGTCTTTCAAAGGCTTGCTGGTATAGGCAGAATAATCCCCCACAATGGCAACCCTTTTCCGGTAGTTGATAAACTTCTGCAAAATGTCGCCCGCGATGCCGGTGCTGAGAACAAAGAAATCTTCCACCAGGCTTGATTTATCCAGAATCAGTTTGTCGCAGTGGGTTTCATACTGCACCGTGGCAATCAAATCCAGCGCTGTCTGGACATCCCGGATAATTACCCCATCAGCTGGAATCAGCGCAATGTCGTTCTTCTTCCCCAAAATTTTCATCTGCATTGGTTCCACCCTGTCTACAAATCTCCCTCCATCGGCGTTTCGCCATTTCCTAATAATCAAGCTCGCCCCAGGAGCGCGTTCAAAAACCCGCAAGCCGAGGAACGAAGGGGAACGGCGAGGGAGCTTACTACAGGTAAGTGACCGAGCCGGGCACCCGCCCGTGACGAAGGAAGCGGGTTCCAACGGAACCTGCGTTTGCGGGATTTGTAAGCGCGCTCCCCCTACTTTTCCTGATCAATCAACTCCCCATACGCCGCCAAAACATCCCGGCAGGAGAGGATTTCCTCTACCGTGAACTGCTCCAGCAGCTTCTGGTTGGTGCCGATGATGGAGCGGATGTCAAAGCGGCGGTGGGCATCGTCCACCTCGCGGCCGGCAGGGGTTAAAAACAGGTGGAAATATTTCCTGTCCTTCTCGTCCGCCTCCCGGCTCAGCAGCCCCTGGCCCTCCAGCTTGCGGATAATCTGGGACATGGAGGCGGCGGTGCGGTCCCACTTGACGGCCAATTCCCCGGCGGTAATGCCCGGGGCATTGCCGATATCCTGCAAAACATGCACCTCCACCATGGTGAAGGTGTACTTTTCAAAGTAGGAGCGGGAGCGGAACAGGTACTTGTGGTACTTGATGACAAAATCGTACACAATCTGGTTGAAGGCGTTCAGCGGGGGGAACAGGGTGTCCACCTGCTCGGCGGTCAATTCGCGGCTTAAATCCAGGTTCAGCACCTGCTGCGCCAATTCCTTGGACAGCAGCTGCTCCTTCCTGGTTCGTTTCTCATCCTTCATGAAGGGGTCCCTCCCTTTCTGATGCCTGCTCAGTCCAGGCTGTCGTGGGCCTGTCGCACCACTTCTACTACGATATCATCGCCCACAGCGTCCTGGGTGCCAAAGCGGATATCGGCCAAAAACTCAATATTGCCCTTGGGGCCTTTGATGGGCGAAAAGCTCAGGGCGCGCACGCCCCAGCCCATGGTGAGGCAGAAATCGCAGACCTCCCGCAGCACCCTTTGGTGGGTGGCGGCTTCCCGCACCACGCCGTGCTTGCCCACCTGGCCGCGGCCGGCCTCGAACTGGGGCTTGATGAGGGTGAGAAAGCGCCCCTCCTCCCCCATGATGCCGGCCAATACCGACAGCAGGAGCTTGATGGAGATAAAAGACACGTCCATCACCGTCAGGGTGGGGCCAAGGGGCACCTGCGCCGGGGTCAGCCCCCGGGCGTTGGTGCGCTCCATCACGGTAACCCGCGCGTCATTGCGCAAAGCCCAGTCCATCTGGCCGTAGCCCACGTCCACCGCGTACACATGCCTGGCGCCATGGCGCAGCAGCACATCGGTAAAGCCCCCGGCGGCGGCGCCGATGTCCATGCAGACAAGGCCGCGGACATCCGCCTGGAAGGCCTCCATGGCCTTCTCCAGCTTGTGCCCGCCCCGGCTGGCGAAGGGCTGCTCCTCGCCCCGGATGGTCAGCACAGCCTCTTCCTCCACCATGTCCGAGGGCTTGAGGATTTTGACCTCCTGCAGGTAAACCCGCCCGGCCATAATCAGCGCCTGGGCCTTCTCCCGGCTGGGGGCAAGCCCCTGGGCGGCCAGGTGCACATCAGCCCTGCGCTTCATGCTGGCCTTTCAACAGGGACACAAGGGTATCCGCCATGCTGGCGGCGTCCAGCCCCAGGTGCTTGAGCAGTTCGTCATGGCTGCCGTGGGTGACAAAGGCGTCCTCTATGCCAAACTGGCGCAGGGGCAGGTTCCATCCCTGCTGGGCGCACAGCTGGGCAATGCCCGCGCCCAGGCCGCCGATGAGCTGCTGCTCCTCCAAAACCGCGTAGGGGATGCCCCGGGCGGTGAGGCGCTTGAGATACTCCCTGTCCACAGGCTTCTGGGAGGAGGCGTTGACCACCTCGCAGGCATAGCCTTCCTTTTTCAGCATGTCCCGCATGGTGAGGGCCTCGTCCACCATGGTGCCCATGGCGATCAGGCTAAAGTCCCTGCCCTCCTCCAGCACCTCCCATTGCCCGGGGGTAAAGCCCAGGCAGGGATACTCCGGCTGGCGCCTGCCCTCCGCCTTGGGGTAGCGGATGGCGACAGGGCCGTCATGCTTCAGGGCAAAGCGCAGCATGTGCTCCAATTCCTGGGCGCTGCGGGGGTAGAGCAGTGTCAGGTTGGGGATGGGCCGCAGCCAGGCGTTGCCGAACACCCCGTGGTGGGTGGGGCCGTCCTCGCCGCCGATGGCCGCCCTGTCCATCAGAAAGACAACGGGCAGGTTCTGCAGGCAGACGTCCACTATCATCTGGTCGCAGGCGCGCTGCATGAAGGTATCATAGATGGCCACCACCGGGCGCAGGCCGCCCCGGGCCATGCCCGCCGCCAGGGTGACGGCGTGCTCCTCAGCGATGCCCACATCAAACAACCGCTTGGGGAAACGCTTCTGAAAGCCCCCCAGCCCGGTGCTGTCGGCCATGGCGGCGGCCACCGCCACGATGCGCTCGTCCTTTTCCGCCAGTTCCACCAGGGTTTCCCCCGCCGCCGCGCCAAAGGACAGGGCAGAGGATTTCTTTTTGGGCTGGCCGTTCTCAATCTGGAAGGGCGGGGTGCCGTGCATTTTGTCGGGCGCTACCTCCGCCGGGGCGTAGCCCGATCCCTTGGTGGTAACCACATGCAGCAGCACCGGCTCCTGCAGGCGCTTGGCCCGGGCCAGCATTTTTTCCAGCAGGGGCTCGTCCTGGCCGTCGATTGGGCCAATGTAGCGAAAGCCCATGGCGGAAAAAAAGGTATCCTGGATAAAAATGTTGCGGATATGGTTCTTCAGCCCCTGCATGGCGCCGTACAGCCATTCCCCCGCCAGGGGAACCTTGCGCAAAAACAGGGCGATGGCCTTCTTGGCGTCCAGCCAGCCCTTGCTGGTGCGCATGTAGTTCAGGTACCCGCTCAGCGCGCCCACATTGGGGGAAATGCTCATCTGGTTGTCATTGAGGATGGCAATTAAGCGGGTCTTGTCGCTGCCCGCGTCGTTGAGGGCTTCGTAGCACATGCCGCCGGTGAAGGCGCCGTCGCCCACCACGGCAATCACATGCCCCTTGCCGCCCTGCAGATCCCGCGCCCGGGCCATGCCCAGCGCCGCGGACAGGGCGGTGGAAGCGTGCCCTGTTTCGTAGGCGTCGTACTCGCTCTCCTCGCACTTGGGAAAGCCGCTGATGCCGCAGAAGGTGCGCAGGGTTTCAAAGCGCTCGCCCCGGCCGGTCAGCAGCTTGTGGGCGTAGCACTGGTGCCCCACGTCGAATATGATTTTATCCTCCGGCGCGTCAAACACGCGGTGCAGCGCCACGCTCAATTCCACCACGCCCAGGTTGCTGGCCAGATGCCCGCCGTTTTGCGACACCACCTGGGTGATGCGCTGGCGCAGCAGCGGCAAAAGCGCCTGCACCTCCCGGGGCGTCAGGCGCTTTACATCCTCGGGTGAATTGATCTGCTGAAGGTCCATGTCCCTCTCCTAACCAAAGAAATATCAAAGGATATTATAGCATACCCCAAAGGGGGTGACAAATGCGCCGCTTACGCATTTTCTCCCTGTTTGGCAAGGAAATTATCCAATGTTTGCCTGTCCGGACAGCTGCGCGCCCCCGGCCGCGTGACGCTGATGGCGGCGGATTCATTGGTAAGGCGGTGTACAGATGCAAGACTTTCCCTTATGTTTATCCTATTACTCCCTCCCAGGCAGACGCCTGGCCTTCCATCTGGAAAGCCAGGGCGCCTGTGGATGTCAGGAAGAACTCTGCCTGTTTTGTTGCGGTCTTGGAATAAGGTATCATCCCCGGACGAACTACTGCCATAACAGGACTTAAGCAAAGTACCGGCGATAAATTAGAGAGCGCAGAGCCTTCCTCTTCATGGTTCCTCCTGAGCATTGTATTTGTTACGTCAAGCAGTCTTTACCGGATGTTGATGCTGAACGCGCCATGGTCAAGATAGTCTTTGTTTCCTTCCTGGTTGTATACATAGGGCTTCAACTGCACGCTGGCAGGGGCTTCGCCGCTATAGTTCACCACGCCGCTGTACGTTACGCTGTTCGTGTCTTTTGATACCTTTTCTTCTGTTTCTACATAGCGCAGCTGCGTACCTTCCGCCGTAATATCGTAGAAAATCGGGAAGCCATCCTCCTTTATCAAGGACAAACCCTTGGCTTCATCCGTTACAGTAACGGTAAAGCGATAGTCAATGCTCATGAAGGAAACATCCAGTTTGTCTACCGCCACATGAAAGCCATCTTCCTGAATTGTTTGCCCAGCGACATGGGTCAATGTTTCCACTTTGGGGCTTGTCCATGCCGCTTTCAGCTGCCCATTTTCTTCAAAGGCTCCGGAAGCGACCAAGCGCTTTGCTAAATCGTCCCCTTCTGGCAACAACTCTTCAAACATCATGATGCTGTTTCCATGTACCAGCATGATTTGTTTATTCTGATACGCCGTCGCGAACTGCTTTTCCCACACTTCGTAATCAATGCTGTTATCGCTGTCATCTGAATAGCCGGAGGTATCCTCCACCGTCGGCCACAGCGGTTTTAACTCCGCAAAGCGTAATTCCCATTCCACAGGCTCGTGAACGGCCTGATTCAAGCGCACATCAAAGGCATATTTACCTTGTGTACCGCTATCTATCTTTTCCGGCACCCAGAACCCCCGGTGAAACTCCATGCCGCGGCTGCCAAACACATGGGGTTGTAAGGCGTTCCCCTCGCTTGAAGCTGTTAAGAAGGGCACCAGGTACACCGGTTCGCCGGAAACAGGCTCTGCCTCAAAGGTAACGTACAGTTCCTGCCCGTTAAAGACGGCATCGGTTAAATGAATGGTAACATCCTTTGTTTTCATGTCCTGTCCAATGGTCGTAATATGCTGCTGTGCTTCCCCCTCCAATTTCTGATAATCCTTTACGCTGAAACGGATGATTTCAGCAACGGCAAACGCCATGGTGGCTAACAAGAGAGCAATAGCTACCGCCATACCAAAGGTTATGCGCTTTTTCACGTGTATTTCTCCTTTCATCATCCCGAGTGTTTCCTGGGTATCCGCTTTTCTCCAGGACAGGTCAGAAAGGGTTGTGTCCATCCTATGCTTGAATGAATTTTTCATGCTTCAAACCATCCTTCCAACTGGGTTCGCAACAATTCTTTCCCGCGTCGCAACCAGGTTTTTACCGTATTGATTGGCACTTTCAAGGTTGCTGAGATGTCCTCCTGTCGCATGTCCTGATAGTAGTAAAGCAGAATGGCCAGCCGATACTTTTCCGGCAATGCTGCCACCGCCTGTAATACTGTGTCATCCTCAAATGCCTGTGTGTAAGCAGGCTCCCGGGCGTCCTCCAGCTTGATTGTTTTCCCACGGTTCCGGAACCAGGCTGTCCTGCGTATATCGCGGCAGGTATTGATGGCAATGCTGGTCAACCAAGTTAATTCACTGCTCTGTTTTTTGAAGCTGTTCCACTTTTTATAGGCTTTCAGGAAGGTTTCCTGCACAGCGTCCCGCGCCATCTCACCATCCTGCAACTGCATAAAGCACATTCTCAGCAGAATATCACCATAGTTTTCCATCATATTTTCAAAGTGAATATCCTTCGATTCCTGTGCTGTCTGGGCTAAGTGCATGCTCTCACTCCCTTCAACCTGTTAGACGAAAGCACAACAAGAAAGGTTTCATAAGGCAAAAATCATCATGCTATCCATACTCTCTCCTGTTGTTTATACCATAGATATGGTATTTTCACCCCATTGTTTCTTTTCGGTACCCTTTGATAAATCATATTGACGGGGGGTTGTATTATGGTATGATGCAGGTAATTTCATATCCTCTGGCAAGGGATAGAGGCGTGGAGACAAGAGTACTTAGAGCGAGCCCCCGCAGGGCAGAGACCTTTAAGGAAAGGGGAACCACCGAAACAACCAGGTCGCGGAGCCTGGGCGTTGGGCGCCGGGAGAAGATGCCGGCGACTGTCACGGGGAAACCTGTGGAGCGCTATCTGCTTTGGCTGAATGTATTCGGCGGCAAGGCATAGCGCACGCCGAATTTTTTATTGGGAGGAAAAAGGAATGAAGAAGGTATTGGTATGGGCCCTGGTACTGATGATGGCGCTGCCTGTTATGGCCAGCGCCGCCACCCTGAAAGTGGGCATGGAGTGCAACTACGCGCCCTTTAACTGGACCCAGTCGGCGGAAAGCGAAACCGCGGTAAAACTGCCCGACGGCAGTTACGCCGACGGCTACGATGTACAGGTGGCCAAGTACATCGCCGAAAAATTGGGCATGGAATTGGAAATCGTCAAGACCGAGTGGGACGGCCTGCCCCCCGCGCTGACCAGCGGCAAGATTGACGCCATCATCGCCGGCATGAGCCCCACCCAGGAGCGCAAGCTGGTCATCGATTTCTCCGACCCCTACTACGAGAGCAACCTGGTGGTGGTAGTGAAAAAGGACGGCGCCTTCGCCAACGCCAAGGAATTGAAGGACTTTGCCGGCGCCAAGATTACCGGGCAATTGAACACCTTCCATTACACCGTCATCAACCAGATTGAGGGCGTACAGCAGCAGACCGCCATGGAAACCTTCCCGGCGATGATCGTGGCGCTGTCCTCCGGCCGCATCGACGGCTATGTCAGCGAGCAGCCCGGCGCTGTATCCGCCGCCGCTTCCAACCCGGATTTGGCGTATGTGATGTTTGATGAGGGCAAGGGCTTTGTGTGCGACCCTGCGGATACCACCATCGCCGTGGGCCTGCAGAAGGGCAGCGCCTTGCTGGCCCAGGTGAATGAAGCCCTGGCCGACCTGGATACGGAAACCCGGGAGCAGATGATGGAACAGGCCATCGCCAACCAGCCCCTGAGCGAGTGAGGGATAAAGCGCTCTGCGCTTTATTGCCTTGACGCGTTTGACGCAAAGAGACGCTTCGCTGTCTTTGCTTGCGTGTTGTAAAGTTTTTCGGGATGGGGTTTGGGGAAGGCGCTTGTTGAAAAAAGCGCTTTCCCCAAGGCGCCCTTTCCCTTTCTGATGCGGGGGGCTGTCCGCCCCCCGCACCCCCGGACAAGGGCTTTCAGCCCTTGACCCATTCTTGGAGGTAACATTGCCCACTACATTTTCCGGCTGGATTGTTTATCTGGTGAACCAGTACGGCAGCCTGTTCCTGCAGGGCGCCGGGGTTACCATGCTCATCGCCCTGGTGGGCACCACCCTGGGCTTTCTGATTGGCCTATTGGTGGGCATTGTGCGCACCCTGGCGCTGTCGCCCCGGGCCAGCGGGCTGAAAAAGGGACTGCTGACGCTGGCCAAGTTCCTGATGACGGCGTATATCGAAATCTTCCGCGGCACCCCCATGATTGTGCAGGCCATGGTGGTCTATTACGGCGCCATGCAGTACATGGGGCTGGACATCCCCGCCCTGACGGCCGCCTTCCTGGTGGTGTCGGTGAATACCGGCGCCTACATGGCGGAGATTGTACGCGGCGGCATCCTGTCGGTGGACAAGGGGCAGAAGGAAGCGGCCACGGCGGTGGGCATGTCCCACTGGCAGAGCATGACCCAGGTGGTGCTGCCCCAGGCCATCCGCAACATCCTTCCCTCGGTGGGCAACGAGTTTGTGGTGAACATCAAGGATTCCAGCGTGCTGAACGTGATTTCGGTGACGGAGTTGTACTTCACCTCCAAGTCCGCCGCGGGCACCTTCTACCGGTATTTTGAGGTGTTCTTTATCACCGCGGTGATTTACTTTATCCTTACCTTTACCACTACCCGCCTGCTGCGCCTGGTGGAAAAAAAGCTGTCAGGGCATAAAAACTATACGGTGTACGGCTCCCAGTCCAGCTCGGCGGCGGAAATCAAAGTGGAAAGGCAGGGATGAGGGATGGCGCAGATACTCCGGATTGAAGGCCTGACCAAGCGCTTTGGGGAGAACGATGTGCTCAAGGGCATTTCCCTGGGTGTGGAAAAGGGCGAAGCGGTGTGCATCATCGGCCCGTCGGGGTCGGGCAAGTCCACGCTGCTAAGGTGCGTGAACCTGCTGGAAGAGCCTAGCGGCGGACATATTTATTTCCATGATACCGATGTATACGACATGCCCCCCGCCCGGCTGCACGCCAAGGTGGGCATGGTGTTCCAGCAGTTCAACCTGTTTAATAATATGACGGTGCTGGATAACTGCATGGCCGGCCAGCGCAAGGTGCTGGGGCGCGGCAAGGAAGAAGCGCGGGAGAAGGCACTGGGGTATCTGGAGAAGGTGGGCATGCTGCCCTTTCGGGACGCAAGGCCGGAGCAGATTTCCGGCGGGCAGAAACAGCGCGCGGCAATCGCCCGGGCGCTGTGCATGGAGCCGGAGGTGCTGCTGTTTGATGAGCCTACCAGCGCCCTGGACCCGGAGATGGTGGATGAGGTGCTCAGCGTGATGCGGTCGCTGAAGGGCAGTTTAACGATGATGATCGTGACCCATGAGATGGCCTTTGCCGCCGACGCCGCCGACCGGGTGGTGTTTATGGATGACGGCCTGGTGGTGGAGGACGCCCCGCCAAGGGAACTGTTCTCGGCGCCTAAGAACGCCCGGACGCAGGCGTTCCTGGCAAGGACGCTAAGAGGATTGAGCTTTTAAGCCCCCGGCTGCGGATTCCAAAGGGCATCATGCCCTTTGGTGGGGTGCGGGGTGAAACCCCGCAGAAAACCCGCAAGCAAAACAGCAAAGCGTATTTTGCGCCTGACAACGCAACAACCAAAACCCCACGCAACATCGACCCCAACCCAAAACGCCTGCACCCCATCCCGGGTGCAGGCGTTTATTCATCAAAGAGGGCTTATCTATCCCCCCTCAATCCTCCTTCAGCCGCCGCTTGGCCGTTACGCTGTCGGCCACGATCTTCACCACGGCGACGCGCTCCACATCCTTGTCGGCAAACACAAAGTCCTTGCCTGTCTGGCAGCGCATCAGCAGGTTGAGGGCTTTCTTCTTTTCCTCCGTTTCCGTCACCAGGGACGCCTGCCCCGTGCCCATGACGGACTCGAAATAGGCGGAATACCCACATGCGTTAGCGCTTTCCTGCAGGCCATGATGAATGTCCATCTCAAAGAACACCTGGGGGTGGGCAGTGAGGGCGGACATCTTTCGCCCCTCGGGCGCGCTGTGGAAATAGAGGGTCAGCTTCTCCTCCCACTGATAGCCCATGTGCACGGGCACGATGAAGGCGCCTTGACTGTCGGTGAAGACCACCCGGCCCACGGGGCAGCGGGCGATGATGTCCAGTATCTGGTTTTTGTCGGTGACTTCCCTGTCTTTGCGGCGCATAGAGGCCTCCTTAATCTTTGATCAGTGCCAGGTAGGGCGGCGCGCCCTGGGTGTCCGGCAGGGGGCGCAGGGGGCAGAGCATGCCCAGGGGCTGGCGCCGGGCGCCGGGCCAGAGGCCTTCCCCCACGCGCAGCTCGTATGCCCGGGCGTTCAATCGCTGGTGCAGGGCGGCAAGCAGGTGCAGGGGCATCATGCCCTCCAGCGCCATGTCCGTCACCCGCACCCGGCCATCCTCCAGGGGCTCGCACAAGGCGCAGCCCCGCGTGTCCCCATCCTGGGCGTACAGCCCCAGCCCGCCGTAGAGACGGGTGCTGGCCAATACATACTGGAGGGCGGCCTCATCCCAGCGTACAAAGAGACTGCTGGCGGAAAAGGCGCTGTCCCGCAGGGCCAGGTAGTCCTGGGCGGTCAGCTCCCGGGCCTGCCCGGCGTAGGGGGGGATATCTCCCGCGGGCACGGTGATTGTGTCGGCGTAAAAGTGGGTCTGGTACCCCCGCTTTTCATAAAAGGCAAAGAGGGACGCCTGGGCCGGCGCCAGTACGCTGGCGGCGACGCCCTGCCCCTCCATGTGCCGGTGGGCGGCCTCAAGCAATTGGGTGCTCAGCCCCCGGCCCCGGGCATCCTCACGGGTGGCCACAGCAAACAGGTAGCGCCCGGGCAGCTGCCGGCCGGCAAAATCCAGGGTGATGGGCAGCATGGTCAGCATGGCCAGGGGCTCGTCCCCCCGGGCGTAGAGCAGGGTGTTTTCCGGCTTGTGGCGGCGGGCGAAGTAGAACAGGGTGCCCTCGGGGGTATCGTCAAACGCCTGCTGCCAGAGGGCTTTCAGCGCCGGGGTGTCCCCCGGGGCGGCGAAGCGAATCAGCCCTTCCATCGGGCGCTGCTTTTTTCCACCAGGAAGGCGGGGTTGTAGCTGAGCTTGGCCTTGCGCAGGCCCTCGTCGCCGGTGTCGTCCTCGCGGTTGATGTATACAAAGTTTTCGGTGCGGTGGCGGGCAAACTCCCGGTTGATAATCTGGTAGGCGCCCTGGATGTCGTAGAAGGCCTTTTCGATGTGCACCACATAGGTTTCCTCGTTGAGGGGCTCGCCCATGGCAAAGGCCACAATGCGTCCGTCCATGCGGATGAGGCCGCCTTCCAGCCCCAGGGCCTCATAGTTTTTAAAGGCCTGCTCCACGGCGCAGCTTTCGTCGTAGAGCTCCTCGTTGTCGCGGCAGCCGGCGATGCGGCACCATTCCCGGCTCATCTCCCGTACATCCGCCAGGTTATCCAGGGTGATGGGCTCGTAGGCCCAATCGGGGTTGTTCTCCACGAAACGGTTGATGTGATTGCGCTTGGCGGCCAGCTTCTTGCCCGTCAGGGTGCGCAGGCTCTCGGCGGAATAGACATAGTCGTAGGCGTCCCTAAGGGAGGTGAATTCAAACTGCCCGGGGTAGAGGGCTTCCAGGGTCTCCTTGTCCTGGTTGAGGACGGTGTTGAATAAAAGCGGCGTGCCCAGCTGCTTGTGGCGGGCGATCAGGGCGTCGATGATGGGCTTTACATCCCCGTCGCCGGAGGGAAAAATGTAGCTGATGTCTGCCCCTTCCCCCGCGCGCACCACCAGAAAACCATCCATCTGCGCCTTGTGCAGGTGGTAGATGTTGCGCCAGATAAAGTTGCTGGTGAAATTGTACTCCAGGGCGCCCCGGTGGCCTTTTTGCAGCAGGGCGGACATGGTTTCGCGGTCAGCGAGGGTGATGGGGGTGAAATCCAACATAAAAACTCCTTTGGTTCGTTACTGCATAGAGAAAACCTCTCGCGAGGTCCATGTACAGTATACCCCGCATGGGGCGGGAATACACTGATTTGCGTCAATAAAACGGCGGGAAAACGGGAATCAGAGGAAGAGGGACACGGCGCAGTAGACAAGCAAAAGCGCCATGATGCCGTTGACCGCTTTGCGGTGCCTGGAAAAGAGCAGGCGGAAGAAGGAGCCAAAGGCCGACCAGAGCAGGGTGAAGGAAAAGCCGATAAAAGCCAGCAGCAGGGCAAAGAGGGTCAGGGGCAAGGCTTGCCCGGCGTAGTGGGGCAGGATGTACGCCTCCATGGACAGGATGCCGTAGAGGATGATCTTGGCGTTGATGAACTGCAGGGTCATCCCCTGGAGAAAGCCGGTGCGGGAATGATCCTCGTCGATTTCGCCGTCACTTTTCCAGGTTTTCCACGCCAGGTACAGCATGTAGCATGCGCCGAGGATGAGCATGGGGGTCTTGATGGCGGGCAGGATGGAGCGCAGGAGGCTCGCGAAGGCGGTGCACAGCAGCATCACCGCGGAAAATCCGACGCCGATGCCCAGGTTGAATGGCAGGGCCTTGCGGAAGCCGTAGCGGCTGCCGTTGGACATGGACATGATGTTGTTGGGCCCGGGGGTGGCCGCGGTGATGACGGCATAGGTGAGAAAAGCAGCCGAGTTGAACATGGATACCTCCCGTATTCAGGTGGTGATAAAGCCCCCGTCCACGTTCAGCGCCTGGCCGGTGATAAAGGACGCCTCAGGGGAGCAGAGGAAGAAAGCGGCCTGGGCCACATCCTGGGGCAGTCCCAGACGGCCCAGGGGGGTAGACTCTTTGAGGGTTTCCCGCTCGGGAAGGGTATAGGTATGCAGCATGTCGGTGTCGATGACGCCGGGGCATAGGGCGTTGACGCGGATGCCGCAGGAGCCCTCCTCCCGGGCGAGGGCCTGGACAAGGGCAATCTGCCCCGCCTTGCAGGCGGAATAGGCGGCCTCGCAGGCGGCGCCCTGGCGCCCCCACATGGAGGAAATGAACACCACGCTGCCCTCGCCCCGGGACCGCATGGCGGGCAAAAGATCCTTGAGCAGCAGGAAGGGGCTGGTCAGGTGCAGGGACATCAGGCTGTCCCATTCTGTCAGAGGCATGTCGGTTAAGAGCCCCGACCAGGCGGTGCCCGCGTTGACGATGAGGGCGTCCACATGGCATAATTGGCGCAGGGCTTCCCGGGCCAGGGCGCTGTTGCCCTCAGGCAAACGTAAATCCGCCTGGAAGGGGATGGCGCCGGTCTCGGCCTGGAGATGGGCCGCCTGATCGGCGGCCTGATGGTAACTGAACATGACCCGGTAGCCTCGGGAGGAAAAAAGGCGCACCATGCCTTCGCCGATGCCCCGGGATCCGCCGGTAATCAAAGCTGTACGCATGCTACGCCTCCCTGCATTTTTATTCATTGTACAGGGGACAAGGATGGCTGTCAATGCAAACGGCGTACCCCTATTGCGGATTCCAAAGGGGGTCACCCCCTTTGGCAGGGTATGGGGCAGCGCCCCATAAAAAACGTAAGCAAAAACAGCGAAGCGCCTTTTTGCGATTCACGCGACAACTAACAAAACAGCACGCACCTTTTTAGACTCTCTCCCCCGGAGGCAACATGCAAACATTCGAGCCCCTTACCTTTCACCACTCCCCCGCGCGCCTGTATGAACAGGCGGATTCCACCAACCGCCTGGCGCTGGAATGGGCAAGGGAAGGCGCGCCCCACGGCGCATTGGTGATGGCCAAAACCCAACTGTCCGGCCGGGGCCGGACGGGCCGGGGCTTTGAGTCGCCCCCGGGCGGGCTGTATATGAGCGTGGTGCTGGACGCCCCGGCGGATAAAATCGGCCAGATTACCACCCTGGCCGGGGTGGCGGTGTGCCGGGCGGCGGACAGCCTGCGCGGCATCCCGCTGCGGATCAAATGGGTAAACGACTGCATGAAGGACGGCTTGAAGGCGGGCGGCATACTGGCCGAGGGGCTGATGCAGCTGGAGAAACCAAAGACGGTGGTGGGCATCGGCGTAAACCTCAGCCCCCTTGGGCTAAGCGGCAGCCTGCAAGGCAAGGCAGGCGCGCTGTTTGAGGACATCTCCCCCATCACCCCCCTGGAACTGGCCAAAAAAATCCACGAAGAACTGCTGCAAGGCTACCCTCTGATGCCCGGGCATATGGAGGAGTACCGCCAACGGTGCCTGACCCTGGGCAAACAGGTCGCCTTCCCCTGGCAGGGGCAGCAACGGACGGGCATCGCAACCAACGTGCTGGACAGCGGCGCCCTGGTGGTGGAAATGGACAGCCTGTCAGCGGGCGAACCCCGGGAGCATATCACCCTGCTGGCGGGGGAAGTTTCGGTGCGCAGCCCCAGCGGCGCGTACTGGTAAACACGGCGGCACCCCTGCAGAAGAAGCAACCCAAGAACAAGGAGCACCCATGAAGGACAAACTATCCATCACTAAAATCGCAGAGCTGGCCAAGGTTTCCCCCACCACCGTATCCCGGGTGTTCCGGGGAGACGGGTATGTGAAGGAGGAAACCCGGGCGGCGGTGCTGTCCATCGCCAGGGAGCGGGGCTACACCCCACGGGCGTATAAGAAGCGGGTATCCTCCGCCTCCCACGGAGCGGTGGTGGGCATTGTGGTGCCCGATATTCAGAACCCCTTTTTCCAGCAGATTCTGCGGGCCATTACCGCGGTGTTCGAGCAGCGGGGGGTGGATACGGTGCTGTGCGACATCAATGAGGATCCCAACCGGGAAATCCGCAGCCTGAACATGCTGAGGCAATTGAACATCAGCGGCATCATCATCGCCCCCGCCTCGGAGAACGCGTCCTACAACAGCGCTTTTTTGAAGGAACTGCACGAAAAGGGCACCCCGGTCATCATGCTGGACAGGGACGTGAAGGGCATCGGCCTGAGCGGCGTGTTCCAGAACAGCTACGACGGCGCCTACAACGCCGTCAACAAACTGATTGAGAACGGCCATGAGCGCATCGCCATCGTGGCCGGGCCCATCACCTCCAAGCCCGGGCTGGACCGGATGGTGGGGTATATGGACGCGCTGAAAGCCCATGACATCGCCGTGAGGCAGGAGTATATCCTGTACGGCGATTTTAAGACGGAGAGCGGCTATACCCTGACCCGGCAGCTGCTGAAGGAACACCCCAAGGTGACGGCGGTGTTTTCCTCCAACAACCTGATGTCCATCGGCGCCCTGCAGGCCATCCGGGAGGCGGGAATGGCCATCCCCGGGGACATCGCCTTTTTATCCTACGGCTCGCTGACCCCCTTCCATATCAACCCCCTGGGCGGTATCTCGGAGTTGGCCGAACCCACCGAATTGATGGGCCACGAGTGCGCCCAGCTGATGCTGGAAAAAATGTCCGCCAGCAAGCGCAAGGATTTTCATATCGCCAAAAGGGTCAGCTTTGACACCACGCTGCGCCTGTACGGCTCGGAGGTGTACCCCGAAAACCGCGGGAAAAACCCGCCTGGGGAAGAAACCGCGCCTTCTATTAAATAGAAAAAACGAAAATTGAATATGAAACTTCATGGCAAATACTATGACAAATAAATAGTTTCATATTGACATGTCAAAAACCCTTTCTTATAATGCCATTGAGTACAAGGTACATAACAACCGACCAGGAAACCGCGGGACAGTACAGGATGGAACCTCTATTTGCATACCGGCGTTTTCTGGCATCCGACCATATCAGGAGGTAAAACATGACACCGCAAGAACTGTGTTCCATGGTGGACCATACCCAATTAAAGCAGGGCGCCACCTGGCAGGATATCCGCACCCTGTGCGACGAGGCCATGGCGTTCAAAACCGCTTCCGTCTGCATTCCCCCCTGCTATGTCAAGCAGGCCCACGACTATGTGCAGGGCAAGATGGTGGTCTGCACAGTGGTGGGTTTTCCCAACGGCAACAGCACCACCGCCTCCAAAGCCTTTGAAACCAGGGAAGCGCTGGACAACGGCGCCGGGGAAATCGACATGGTGATCAACATCGGCATGCTCAAGGCCGGGGATTTGCAGTATGTGACCAACGAAATCAAAGCCCTCAAAGAAGTGGTGGGGGACAAGATTCTGAAGGTTATCATCGAAACCTGCCTGCTGACGGACGAGGAAAAGATTGCCATGTGCAAGGCCGTCACCGACGCCGGGGCCGACTTTATCAAGACCTCCACCGGCTTTTCCACAGCCGGCGCCACGTTTGAGGATGTGGCACTGTTTGCCAAGCATGTGAGCCCCAAGGTGCGCATCAAGGCGGCGGGGGGCATTTCCTCGCTGGAGGACGCCGAGAAATTTGTGTCCCTGGGGGCGACCCGCCTTGGCACCAGCCGCATTGTGAAGCTGCTGCAGGCCCAGGGCACCCCGGCCAACGACACAGGCTACTGATGACAAGCGAGGACAGCAGCATGAAAGAAAAAATCACGGTATTCGGCAGCTTCGTGGTGGACTTGATGGGCAGGACGCCCCATCTGCCCGTGCCCGGGGAAACGGTAAAGGGCAGCCTGTTCAAGCAGGGCGCCGGCGGCAAGGGCTTCAACCAGGCCATCGCCGCCCACAAGGCGGGGGGCGATGTGGCCATGGCCACCAAGCTGGGGCGGGACACCATGGCCCAGGTGGCCACCGACGCCATGGACCTGGTGGGTATGCCCAAGGATTATTTGTTCTATCACCCCGAGGCCCATACCGGCATCGCTTTGATTATGGTGGATGAAAACACCAGCCAGAACATGATTGTGATTGTGCCGGGGGCCTGCGCCACCATCACAGAGCAAGACATCGCCTCGGTGGAAGAGCGCATCAAGGAGTCGGCCTACCTGTTGCTGCAATTGGAAGTCAACCAGGACGCCAACGAGAAGGCTGCCGCCCTGGCCCGGGCCAACGGGGTGAAGGTCATCATCAACACCGCCCCCTACCAGAGCGTATCCGACGATTTTATCAAGGGCGCCTACCTGGTCACCCCCAACGAGGTGGAGGCCGAGGGCTTAACAGGCGTCAAGGTAACCGACCTGGCCAGCGCCGACAAGGCCGCCCAGGTGCTCTTTAACAAGGGCGTGGAAAATGTGCTGATTACCATGGGCAGCCAGGGGGTGTACCTGAACACCAAGGGTCATTCCGAAATCATCCCCGCCTACAAGGTCAACGCCATTGACACCACCGGCGCGGGGGACGCCTTCAACGGCGGCCTGGTGGCCGGCCTGGCCGAGGGCAAAAGCCTGCGGGATGCCGCCGCCTTTGCCAACGCTGTCGCCGCCCTGTCGGTGCAGAAGCTGGGCACCACCCCGTCCATGCCCACAAGGGAAGAGATTGACGCGTTCGTGAAAGAACGCGCGTAACAGGAGGAACATATGCTTAGAGGAATACCGGATATCATTGGGTCAGACCTGCTCAAAGCCCTGGCGGACACCGGCCATGGCGATCTGATTGTCATCGCCGACCATTTCTACCCGCCCATCACCAAATCCCCCCACGCTGTCAGCGTGCAGGCCAAGGGTGTCGGCGCCGCCCAGATGGTGGACGCCATCCTGAAATTGGTGCCCCTGGATGTGGAGTATGAAAAGCACCCCATCCAGTACATGGTGCCCGATAAGGATTCGGGCATTGTGCTGGAGTCCTCCCCCGTGTGGGACGGGGTGAAGGAAGCGGTGGAGGCCAACGGCTACGACGTCAAATGCGTGGGCGAAATCGAGCGCACCAAGTTCTACGAGAAGGCAGGCAAAGCCTACATTACCGTATGCACCAGCGAAACCAAGCCCTACGGATGCATCATCCTGCAAAAGGGTGTGCTGTAAGGAAGAATGATATTGCGTACGCGCAATTTCAAGAAATAAAGGAGGAAAACCATGAAAAAGTTTCTAACCCTCGTCCTTGCCACCGTGATGGCCCTGTCCCTTTTCGCCCTCCCCGCGTCCGCGGCGGAATCCTACGACATCATCTATCTGACCCCCTCTACCGCCTCCGCTTTCTGGAGCCAGGTCGAAGTCGGCATTCTGCAGGCCAAGGCCGATCTGGAAAAGGAACTGGGCATTACGGTGAACTACTCCGTTGTTGGCCCCGCCGAAGAGCAGGAAACGGAAAAGTACATCACGGCCTTTGAAAACGCCATTGCCCAGCAGCCCCACGCCATCGTGACAGCCACCCTGTCCATCGACTCCACCGTGCCCAAGGCCCGGGAAGCCACCCAGCAGGGCATCGTGCTCAACTTCGTCAACTGCGGCCTGGGCGTAGGCGATGACGGCGCCCACCAGGAAACCTACAACCAGTTCTACTACTGCTCCAACGACACCATCGGCGAATTGGCCGGCCAGGCCTTCCTGAAAGCCATGGAAGAAAAGGGCATGGCGCTGGACAAGGGCGTTATCGGCATCAACATGAACGTGGAAAACGAAGCCCTCAACCACCGCATCCAGGCGTTCCGCGACTACATGGCCGCCAACGCCCCCAGCCTCACCCTGACGGAAACCTACTACAACAACAACGTGGTGGAAAAATCCCAGACCAACGCCGAGAACATCATTTCCTCCTACGGCTCTGATTTGATCGGTATGTACTCTGGCAACAACATCACCGCCGACGGCGTGGCCAACGCCGTGCGCGCCGCCGACCTGAAGGACAACTTCGTGTCCGTGGGCGTCGACTCTGACGACATCGAAATCCAGGCCCTGCGCGACGGCTACCTGTCCGCGATCATCGTGCAGAACGCCTACGACCAGGGCTACAAAGTGATGGAGAACGCCATCCGCACCCTGAAGGACGGCAAGAACCCCGAGGAAGTCAAGCAGGTCAACTGCCCGCCCGTCATCGTGACCCTGGAAAACATCGACAGCCCGGAAATCGAGTTCATCATGAACCCGCAATTGGCCCAGTAAACCAGCCGGAAGGAAGAGATACGGACTGATCTCCCCCGGGGAGAAGCGGTTCTGGCGGCCCCGCGCCGCCAGAACCGTACCGGGAGGCCTTATACCTACACGAAATGTGGTGAAGTTTTGCAGGATACCATTTTAAAAGTTGAACATGTCAGCAAGTTTTACCCCGGCGTAACGGCCCTGAACGATGTAAGTCTTACCATCAAAAAGGGCGAGGTGCGCGCCCTGTGCGGGGAAAACGGCGCGGGCAAGTCCACCCTGATCAAGTGCATCATGGGGGTGGAGCAATTGGACAAGGGCAGCATCACCATGCTGCACAACGGCCAGTGGGTTGCCAACAACAGCGCCGTGGAAGCCCAGAGCCGGGGCGTGTTCGCCAACTACCAGCATGTTACCATCGCGCCGGATTTGAGCATCGCGGAAAACTACTTTTTAGGCAATCCCCCCAAGAAGGGGCTGTTTGTGGACTGGCGCAAGATGATGGAGGAAAGCCAGAAAATCATCGACAAGTTCGAGATGAACGTGGACCCCAGCGCCAAAATACGGGAGCTGCCCATCGCCATGCAGGCCATGGTGACCATCAGCAAGATTTCCATTAACGAGGACATTAACCTTGTGATTCTCGACGAGCCCACGGCTCTGCTGGAAAACGACAAGGTGGAGATATTGTTCCGCTTCATCAGGGAACTGAAGCAGCGGGGCGTGAGCATCATCTACATTTCCCACCGCCTGGAAGAAATCATGGATATCTGCGACTCCGTCACGGTATTAAAGGACGGCACCTATGTGGATACCCTGCCGATTTCTCAGGTCAGCAAGGACAAGCTGATTGCCATGATGGTGGGGCGCGAGATGAGCGACATCTACAACATCGAGCATTTTGAGCCCGGCGACGAATTGCTGCGGGTGGAGAATTTTTCCGACAGCAGCAACTTCCACGACATCAGCTTTACCCTGCGCCGGGGGGAAATTCTGGGCTTTGTGGGGCTGGTAGGCGCGGGGCGCAGCGAAATCATGCGCGCTTTGACCGGGGTGGACAAGCGCCTGACGGGGGATATCTACCTGCACGGCAAGAAGGTGGACATCAAGAACCCCACCGAGGCCCTGCAGAAGGGCATCGGCTTTCTGACGGAGGACCGCCGGGCCGACGGCTGCGCCCTGGGGCTGTCCATCAAGCACAACATCAACATGAGTTCCCTGGATATGATCAGCCGCGGCGGGTTCATCAACCTGCGCAAGGAAACCCGGCGGGCGGAGGAATACTCCAGGGATGTGAATGTGAAAACCCCCTCCATCGAGCAAGAGGTGGGCAATCTGTCCGGCGGCAACCAGCAGAAGGTGGTCATCGCCAAAATCCTCTGCCGCGACCCGGACATCCTGATATTTGACGAGCCCACCGTGGGCATTGACGTGGGCGCCAAGCAGGAGATTTACAAGCTGATTGAGCGCCTCACCGCCCAGGGCCGGGGCATCATCCTGATTTCTTCCTACCTGCCGGAGGTGATGGGCCTGTCCGACCGCCTGATTGTGATGGCCCAGGGCGGCATCACCGCGGAATTCAGCAAGGAAGAACTGAAGAACCTGACGGAAGAAGAGGTCCTCCGCAAAGCCTCCATCCAAGAATAAGGAGCGTAGAAGATGCAGAAAAACATGGCAAGCGCGCGGCGCAACCCCCTGGGGCAGTTTTATAAGAGGACAGAGTTTACCCTGGGCATCATTATCCTCATCCTGTTCACGCTGGCAGGCTTGTTTACCCGAAACTTTACCAGCAACTACAACCTGACCAACCTGACCAAGCAGGGCTCCATCGTGGGCGTGATGGCCGTGGCGCAGACCATCGTCATCATCAGCGGCGGCATTGATATTTCCGGCGGCGCCGTGGCCGGCCTGGGCTGCATGGTGATGGCCTTGCTGCAGACCCGCACCGACACCCCCTTCGGGCTGACCATCGGCGCCTGCGTCGCGGTGGCGGTATTGTGCGGCTTTATCAACGGCGTCATCATCTTTGATCTGAAAGTGCCCGCCATGATTGCCACCCTGGGCATGCAGACGGTCATCCGGGGCATTGTCAAACTCCTGTGCGGCGGGCTGAACGTTACCTACACCGACGCCCGCATCCTGAACATCGGCACGGGCAAGCTGTTCGACTTCATCCCCCATCTGGCCCTCATCTGGCTGACGGTGGCGCTGATGGTGATTATCATCCTGCGCTACACCATCTTCGGGCGCAACCTGTACGTCATCGGCTCGGGCATCGAGGTGGCCAAGCTCAGCGGCATCAAGGTGCGCAAAATGTTCTACATGGTCTACTCCTTCGCAGGGCTTCTGTACGGCATCGCCGCCATCATGCTGGCCGCCCGGGTGGGCATGGCCCAGCCCGGCACAGGCGAGGGCTACGATATGAGCGCTATCGCCGCGGCGGTCATCGGCGGCGCGTCCCTGGCCGGCGGCCGGGGGGCGGTAACGGGCACCCTGCTTGGCACGGTGCTGATGGTGCTGATTACCAACGCCGGCACCGCCTTCCAGATAGACCCCTACATCCTGGACGTAACCACCGGCGTGCTGATTATTTTCGCCGTAGCCCTGGACATGATCAAGCTGCGCAGGAAAGCCTGAGCCATGCAAATCGCCGACTCCATGGACCTGATGCTCATCGTCCTGTTTCTGGGCGTGGGGCTGTACGCCATCTACTCTTATTTCACCATCAAAAAATCGGGCACCCTGCAGGACAACAAACTGCTGCTGCCCGGCGGCAAGGAGGCCGCCGCCTGCAAGGAAGTACCCGGCTTTCTCGCCTTCATGCTGCCCCGCCTGCTGGCCCTGGGCGTAGGGCTGCTTGCGCTCAGCGGCGCGGTCATCCTGCAGGGCATGTACGGGGGTGACAGCCCCCTGGTAACCACCGCCCTCACCCTGCTGCCCCTGATCCTGTTCATCTGGTATGTGCTGCAGCAGCGCAAAGCGGCAGAGAGATATTGGTAAAAGTCAGCAAGAAAGCCGGGCAATGCCCGGCTTTCTTATTGGTTTGCTGTCTTTTCACAGACTGACGAATTTCTTCAGCCCCGTCAATCGCCCATATCCTCCAGCAGTTTCAGTAGCTCTTTCGTCAAAGGCGAACCGCTGTCCAGATCAGCGTCATGGCTGTTAAAGGGCAGAACACCATGCCCCTGGGGGCGGTAGTCCAGGCGGAGCAGAATGCCCAGCGTCTGCGGACTTTTACCTCCCAGGTCCTCCTTGATGCTGATGGGCGTATCAAATTGATAAGGGCTTTCCTTATCCGGCTGCTCAAGGTTTGAAAGATAGGCGTTCACGCTGTCCTCGTCGAGGGATGGAAGTATGTCCAGACGTTCTTCCTTGATGACCGCGCTCCCAGTGTCCAGAAGGTAGGAAACAACCAGGCTGTCTCCGGCCACCTTGGCGGTTACCCGGCCGATGACCTTGGAGTTGGAGGCGATGAGGCGGTAGGACTGTTCCCCCTCCTCAGACAGGTCAATGGGGGTGAGCATGTACCATTTGTTGCCCAGCTCGGGAAACAAGTCCCGCACGCGCAGGCCTTCCGAGCAGGCTGTGTTGTTAACCCAGACAGAGGGTTTGGGGGTGGGGCTGGGTGTGGGAATGGGGGTTGGGTTTGGTGTCGGGTTTGGCGTTGGTTTGTGGGTTGCCGCCGTTACCGTCGTCTCCTGTC